>NZ_JAAGPR010000010.1 GCF_017104965.1 Paraburkholderia sp. Ac-20340 | reverse complement strand
CAGCGGCTGCTGGCGCGGACTGGAAGAAGTCGTTCTACCAGATCCTGACGAACGAGCCGGGCAAGGAAGCATGGCCGGTCGTTGGCGCCACGTTCGTGCTGCTGCACACGGCACAGGACAAGCCGGATCAAGGCAAGGAAACGCTCAAGTTCTTCGACTGGGCCTTCAAGAACGGCACGCCGGCTGCTGACAGCCTCGATTACATCTCGCTGCCGCAATCGGTTGTGAGCGAAATCGAGCAGCAATGGAAGCTGAAAATCAAGGATGCGAGCGGTAAGCCGCTGAGCCAGTAAGCGTATTGCGCAACGGTTCGCCCCGTCTGCGCATGTTCGCACCATCATCACGCGCCTGATGCACCCGAAAATGGGTGTGTCCGGCGCGTGAATGTCCATTTTCCTTCGCCTCGTTTCTCACGCGATTCCGCGGCAACCCCTCATTTCACGTTGTTCTGCGTCCACACTCGCGTCCGCCGGTTTTGAATCAGGACGCGCCGCTTAACTTCGTAAGTTTCGCACCACGGCCAATTAATCCCTTGCCCCTAGTATGGCGGCGTTGCCCACGCAGATCGTCAATCAAAAGCAAAGGATACCTAAGGATGAAGCAGGTTCAGATGCGGCTTCGCAGAAGGCCGATCGCCCAACTCATGTTGGCGTCAATGTTCACAGCGGCTGCGCCTGCAGCCTTTGCGCAGTCGAGCGGCGATCTCGGCGCCGTGCAAAGCACGGCCACCTCGGACTCGACCGGGGCCGCCACGTCGACGAAAGCGCAAACCGCGCCCGCGCAGGCGCCCACGCAAGGATCGCTCACGGCATCAGAGCCGAAATCGATTATCAACAAGAATTACATTCAGAACAGCACGGCGCCGACATCGAATTACAGCGACATCCTGCAGATTGCGCCGAGCGTTTCGAGCGTCAATCCGAACGGGCCTGGTCTGATGGAGACGCAAAGCCTCTCGATTCGAGGCTTCCAGGACGGCCAGTACAACGTGACATTCGATGGCATTCCGTTCGGCGATTCGAATGATTTCACGCACCATTCCACCTCCTTCTTTACCGCTCAGAATATCGGCGGTATTGCGGTCGATCGCGGTTCCGGCGACGCCTCGCAAATTGGCTTCGCGACCTTCGGCGGCACGGTGGCTGTGTCGTCGATCGAGCCGTCGCTCACGCCTGCGTTTTCGGTGCTCGGCTCGTACGGCAGCTGGAATACGTGGGTGACGGGCGCAACGCTCAACACGGGCGACCTGGAAAAGTGGGGCGACGCGCGCGCCGTGGTCGGCTACACGCATTCGAGCAGCGATGGCGCGCTCGATAATGTGGGTCAGCGTCGCGACAACGTCTTCTTCAAGCTCGAAAAGCCGCTTGGCAACGATACGTTGCTGACGCTGTACGCCGACTACAACAAGATTTTCCAGAACACCTCGGTTGGTGCGACGGCGGCGCAGATCCGCCGGTACGGGTCTTCGTTCGCACTCAATGGCGATCCCACGAGCCAGGCCTACTCGGGATACAACTTCGACCGTATCAACACGGACTTCGAGTACATCGGCTTGCAGACCGTGCTGGGCGGCTGGAAGCTCGATAACAAGCTTTACACCTACGGCTATTACCACGACGGCTTCAACGGCATGGACCCGAACGGCGAGACGCCGAACGGCACGAGCTTCGGCGCCGACAACGTGCCGGGTACGCAGATGGCGAATAACTATCGCGCCTTCGGCGACGTATTCAGCGCGGAGAAGGAACTCGGCCCGGGCACGTTGAAACTGGGCGGCTGGATCACGCACCAGTCGAATTTCCGCGACAACATGAACGTGGACGACACGCTCAATTTCGCGCTCCAGCAGATGAATTACACGATGAACGATACGTTCCTCACGTTCGAGCCCTATGTGCAGTATGCGTGGAAGTTGCCGTACGGACTCACGCTCACGCCGGGCGTAAAGTTCGTGTCGTTCAGTCGCAGCCTGAATTCGCCGCTGAATCAGAAGTCCGGCGAGGCCGCTGATTTCAGCCATACGTGGACGAAGGTACTGCCGTCGCTCACGCTGCACGAGCAGATCGATCCGCACTGGAGCGCCTACCTGCAATACGCGCAGGGCTTTCTCGCCCCGAACCTGAACGTGTTCTACGTGCCGAACGCTTCGGTGTCGGGCCAGCCGTCGCCGGAACAGACGGACAACTACCAGCTCGGTACGACCTACAAAACCGACCGTCTCACCGTCTCCGCCGACCTCTACTACATCAACTTCCGCAACGCGGTCACGAGTACGACGGTGGGCGGCAACACCGTCTTCTCGAACGCGGGCGGCGCCGTGTACAAGGGCTTCGAAACCGAGGCCACGTTCTACGCGGGCTACGGCTTCAGCCTCTACGGCAACCTCACGTTCAATTCCGCGAAGCAGAAGAGCACCGGCGACTGGATGCCCAATGCGCCAAGCCAGACCGCCGCGCTTGGCGTGATCTACGACCGCGGCCCGGTGCACGGCTCGCTCATTTCGAAGTTCGTCGGTCATCAATACGGCGACACGGGCAATCAGCAGCCGATCGGCGGCTTCATGGTCACCAATCTGGCCGCCGCCTACACGATCAAATCGCCGACGACGTGGATGCGCAATACGCGCATCGGCCTCGAAATCGACAACCTCTTCAACCGGACGAGCATCGACGGCCTCGCGGGCTACACCGCGCAGGACAACACGCCGCTCTACTGGACGATTCCCGGGCGCGCGGTGTTCGCGACCGTTTCCACTGACTTCTGATTTTTACCGGAGCTTCTTTCCATGTCTGTCGATACCCTGATGCATTACGCGAGCGATTCGGGTGGCGTTCTGTACGTCATCGCCATCATGTTGTTCGTCGCCTTGACGGTCATCCTCGAACGCGGCTGGTTTCTCAGCCGGCTTCACGCGAGCGGCCACGTCGCGCAGGCGCAACTCGACCGGCTCGATCACGTCGATGCGAGCGCGCTCGCCACGCTGGCTTTGCGTCATCGCGATCTGCCGGCCGGTCGCGTGCTGTCGCTGGCCGCGCGCATGAGCGGCGAGCGCAGCCGCGAGAAGGTCGAAGCCATGCTGGAGGAAACGGTCATGCGCGAAGCGCCGCGCCTCGACCGCTTCCTGTGGGTGCTCGACACCATCGTCACGCTCGCGCCGTTGCTGGGTCTGTTCGGCACGATCGTCGGCATGTTCCACGCGTTTCAGGTGCTGTCGAATCCGGGCAATGCGCCGACACAGGTGACGGCGGGCGTCGCTGAGGCGCTGGTGGCTACGGCGTCGGGCCTGTTCGTCGCGATGATCGGCCTGCTGTTCTTCAACGGCCTGCATAACCGCGTGCGTCTCGCGGCGCATCAGCTCGACACGCTCAAGATTTCACTCGTGAATCGCTTGTGCGGTTGCGCGATGGAGCCGCTGTCCGAGCCGCGCGAGCATGCGAGCGGCCTTGCATCGCTCGCGACGCAAGGAGCGTGACATGAAGTACTTCGAAGCGCGCAAGGCGCGTATCGAGATCATTCCGATGATCGACATCATGTTCTTCCTGCTGGTGTTTTTCATCATGATCACGCTGCACATGATTCCGAATGCCGGACTCGCCACGAAGCTGCCGTCGAGCTCGACCGCGCAGTCGTTGCCGCCGCCGAAGCTCACCGTCACGCTCACCGACGACGGCGCGCTGTCCGTCGACGGCCACACGCTAACGCCTGCGCAACTCACGGCGCAACTGGCCGCACAGCCGGATGCCGCACACATGGCCGTGACGATCGCGGGCGCGAGCGGGGCGCGCCTGCAATACCTGGTGGCAGCGATGGATGCTTGCCGCGCGGCGGGCGTCACGCAGGTCGCGCTCGCGGCGCAGCCGGTGGCGAAGTGACATGGCGACCGTGCCGATGATTCCGATGCCGCGCGTGTCGTCCGGGCGTGTGCGCCTGGCGGGCGCCGCTGCGATGGCGCTGTGCATGGAGGCCGCGTTGATGGCCGGCGTGTGGGCTGTGCTCGCGCATCGCAGCGCGCCGCCGCTGCCGCCCGAACGCAAGCCGACGATGCTCTCGCTTGCGAGCGTGGCTGCGCCAGCGCCTACGCCTTCTCCTCCTGCGGTGACGAAGCCCGAGCCGAAGCCCGTGGTGAAGCCCGCAGTGAAACCTTTGGTAAAGCCGAAGCCCGTAGAGCCGGTGCATCGCGTAGTGCATGCGACGCCGCCGCCCGAGAAGACGCCAGTGGCCGCACCAGCACCAGCACCAGCACCGGCTCCAGCGCCCGCGCCCACAGCCGCCGAACCCGCGCCCGTCACGCACGCACCCGTACAGCCCGCCACGGCCGCCGCGCCAGCCGGGCCAGCCGGGCCCGGCCCGAACTTCACGGGCAAGTTGCGCGCCGCGATCCAGGCCGCGCTCCATTACCCGGAGTCGGCGCGCATGTCGGGTGTTGCGGGGCGCACGCGCGTCGCGTTCACGTATCGCGATGGGGTGGTGTCCGAGGCGCGTGTCGTGGTGTCGAGCGGCGTCGCGCTGCTGGACCGCGCTGCGCTCGCCGCCGTGCGCGACGCGGACTATCCGAAACCCGAGCCTGCCTTCGCCGGCAAAGCCCTGACCGAACAACTCTGGGTCAACTTTAATCTCGACGAACAAGAATGAACCGAATTCTGACCGCGCTGACCGGCGCGTTGAGCGCCGCCGTGGCGCTGATGACGAACACTGCGTGCGCCGCCAATGCCGCGCCGTCCTTGCCCGCGCACGCGCCGGTGCATCATGTGCTGCTGGTGAGCGTCGATGGCCTGCATGCGAGCGATCTCGCGCGCTTCGTCGCCGCGCATCCGCAGAGCACGCTGGCGCGATTCGCCGCGCAAGGCGTCGACTACACCAACGCCCGCACCGTCACGCCCGCCGACTCGTTCCCCGGGCTGCTCGCACTCGTCACGGGCGGCACGCCCGCGGCGACCGGCGTGTACTACGACGACACCTACGACCGCTCGCTCGCGGCTCCGGGCGGCGCTTGCCGCGCGACCGGCACACGCGTGCGCTACGATGAATCGCTCGACAAGGATGACGGTCACGGCCACGACGAAATCGATCCGGCGAAGCTGCCGCGCGATCCGCAGCAGGCATGCGCGCCGGTTTATCCCCATGCGTATCTGCGGGTGAACACGGTGTTCGAGGCCGTGCGCGAGGCGGGCGGCTACACCGCGTGGATCGACAAGCATCCGACTTACGAACTGGTCGAGGGGCCATCGGGACAGGGCGTCGACGATCTGTTCCTGCCGGAGATCGGCGCGAACTACGAGCATCTCGACGATCCCGCCAGTGCCGCGCGCGTGCAGAAGATCACGGGTTCGCTCGCGCGCACCGAAGCCTACGACGCCATGAAGGCGCGCGCGCTCGTCAACGAGATCGACGGCCGCAATCACGACGGCAGTGCCGCCGCGCCCGTTCCGAACCTGTTCGGCCTGAATCTGCAGTCGCTGAACGTCGCGCAGAAACTCTATGGCTATCGCGATGCCGATGGCGCGCTCACGCCCGACGTCGAGGACGCGCTCGCGCACGTCGACGGCTTGCTGCACACGTTCGCGGATGCGCTCGAACGCAATCATCTGCGCGACGACACGCTCGTTGTGATCAGCGCGAAACACGGCAATGGGCCGGTCGATCCCGCACGCCTCAGGAAGATCGACGCGTCGAAACTTCAACAGGCGATCGAGGCCGCTGCGCCTGGCGCGCTCGGGCAGTTGACTGTCGATCACGGCGCGCTGGTGTGGCTGCGCGACGCCAAGACGACGGCTGCTGTGACCGCCGCGCTACGCGCTCACGCAAAGGCGCTCGGGATTGCCGACGTCATCAGCGGCGAGCGTCTCGCGCTGCGCTTTCCCAATCCGCGCGACGACAACCGCACGCCCGATATAGTCGTCGTGTCGCGCGACGGCGTGATCTTCGCAGATGCGCACGACGGCAAGCTCGCCGAGCATGGCGGGTTTCACGACGACGACACGCGCGTGGCGCTGCTGGTGTCGAATCCGCATCTCGCGGCGGCGGGCCAGCGCGTTACGTGGCCGGTTTCGACCACGCAGGTCGCGCCGACGATGCTCGCCGCGTTGGGTCTGGCGCCGCGCGCGTTGCAGGCGGTGGCGCAGGAAGGCACGGCGGTGCTGCCCGATTCAGCGTGGACCGGCGCGAGCGCAAGCCGCAACGTCCCGAACCCGTGAGCAAGCGATGAACACCGCGCGCACAAGCCACCCGCGCGTCCTGGTCGTCGAAGACGATCCGGGCGCCGCGCTCGAAGTTGCTTCGGCGCTCGAAGACTACGGCTTCGACGTCGAATGCGTGCCTAACGGTTTGCAGGGCTTGCTGCGCGCGATGCATGCAGAGTTCGACGCCGTCGTGCTCGATCGCATGCTGCCGGATCTGGACGGCCTTTCGATCCTCGCGACGTTGCGCAATATCGGCAAGCAGACGCCGGTGCTGATCCTCAGCGCGCTCGACGCCGTGGACGAGCGTGTGCGAGGTCTGCGCGCGGGCGGCGACGATTATCTCGTCAAGCCGTTCGACGGGCTCGAACTCACGGCGCGTCTGAATGCGCTGCTGCGCCGTCGCCAGGCCGCGGCCAACGGGGTGAGCGACGCGCAGACACTCTGCGTAGGTGAGCTCACGCTCGAACGCGCGACGCGCACCGTGCGGCGTGCGGGCGAACTCATCGAGCTCAAGCCGCGTGAATACAGCCTGCTCGAATTCCTGATGTGTCATGCGGGCGAAGTGGTCACGCGCACGATGCTGCTGGAATCGGTCTGGAATTATCACTTCAACACGCAAACCAACGTGATCGACATGCACATCAGCAATCTGCGCCGCAAGCTCAGTCTGAACGGGCGGCTTTCGGCGATGATCGTGACGGTGCGTAACTCTGGATACATCATTCATGTTTCGGTCTAGCGGCAGGCTGCGTGCGCGCCTCGGAAGATCAGGCGGCGTGGGCTGGCTGCTGATGGGGTTTCTGAGCGCGGCCATTGCATTGTTCGCGCTGCTTTACGGGCTCACGAGCGCTTATCTGCTGCATGAAGTCGATGAGCGTTTGCGCGGCGAATTCGCTGAATTTCACGCCATCGGCCTAACGCAGGCCATCGAAACGATCGCGGCACTGAGCCGCCGGGATATTGCGTCCTCGCGGCCCTATGGCGTGTTCGACGCGCATGGCGTGCGCCTCGCGGGCAACGTCTCGACGCTTCCAGACAAGGAAGACCGCGAGCCGTTCGATTACACGGAAACGCTGAGCGAAGGCGGCCGCAGCAGGCTCGCGCATTATCGCGGCATCATCATTCCGACCACGAGCGGCCTGCGAATCGTGGTGGGGCATTCGATCGACGAAGTGCGCCACTTCGATCGCACGCTGCTCGACACGCTATTCGCGGGTATTGCGCTGACGAGTTTGCTGGCGCTTGCGTGCGGCGTTGTACTCAATCGATACGCGAACCGGCGCATCGCTGCAATTGGCGAATCGGCACGCGAGATCATGGCGGGCAAACTAAGCCGGCGCTTGCCGCTGCGCGGCAGTCACGACGATCTCGACCGGCTCACGAGCATCGTCAACGCCATGCTCGACGAGATCGAGCGATTGATGGGCGAGGTTCGCAGCGTGTGCGCGGGCGTGGCGCACGATTTGCGCACGCCGATGACGTCGCTGCGCGCCGGGCTGGAACGCGCGCGACGGCGCGCTGAAACACCGCCGGCATTCGAGCAGGCGATCGACGTGGCGATCGGTCAGGCGGACGTAGTGCTCAACCGCTTTTCCGCGCTGCTCAGAATCGCTGAAATCGAATCGGGCAGCCGCCGTGCGAGCTTTCGTGCGATTGCGCTCGATGCCGTAATGCGCGATGTCGCTGATCTTTATGAGCCGCTCGCGGAGCATCGCCGCGTGGCGTTCAGCGTGGACGCGGCGACGCCCGTGCAGGTGAATGGCGATTTCGATTTGCTGTTCGGTGCGATCGACAACCTCGTCGACAACGCGCTGAAGTTCACGCCCGAAGGTGGTGCGGTTGCCTTGAGCGTGCGGCTCGACGGCGCGCAACCGTTGCTGACCGTTGCCGACGACGGCCCCGGCATCGAGCCGGAAGAGCGCAGTGCGGTACTGCGGCTGTTCTATCGCGGGCGCGCGTTCGAAAACTCGACGTCGGGACACGGATTGGGCTTGAGTCTGGTTGCAGCGATTGCGCGCGTTCATGACGCGAGCGTGGAGATTCTCGATAACGAGCCGGGTTGCAAGGTTCAATTGCGCTTTGCTGCGCAGGCGCAGAACTGATGTCTGGCGAATAAGGAAACTTACGCGCGAAAGTCACGCGCGCGATTTTGTACCAACTTACCTTAAGCGAATATTAGATGACGTATCAAATTTCGCTCGCAACATCATGACATGACGGCATTCTGTCGCCACACGAATTTCATGAAAATCTGTTCATGGGGAAATTATTTTTCACTTATCACAATGATCTTTGGCGAGAGAATTTCATTACCGGATATTACTCCCAAGATGTTGCAATGTATTTCTACAAGTTAAGGATTTCATAAGCGGGCTTGTCTTAGTCTGCGTGCCGTTCCGTTCGGCATTTTGTTCCGTTCGGTTCATGTCAGATGAACCGGTGCGAATTCGCACCGCAAACCGAAGGACGCACATTGAACAAGCTGCCACGCAAGGCGAATCCATTCGTGCTGATCGACTGCAATCAATTCAAACGGAAAGCCGTCGCGCAAGATCGACAAGGCGAATCGCCACGCCCATTTGAAATTCCGGCTTTTGAGGAGGAAGTGGGTTACATCGGCGATGCTCCCATGCTTGCCCGAGTGTTGAAAGATGAGACCCGCTGAAATGGGTGACGCTCAAACAGTTCAGGAAACGTCCTATCAGCCGCTGGGTCTTTCGGCATTGTTGCGGCTGGCATCGAATGGCGGCGATCTCACCCAACTGGGCGCCACCTTAATCGAATATAGCCGCACGCACGATGACCCGCAGGCACTGCTGGAATTGGCGTGGGTGCTCGAATTGAAGTTCGAGCGTGCTTCGGCGCTGGCTGTTCAGAAACTGGCGATCAGCATGCAGCGCCAATATCGCATTCACCAGGCTGTTTCGCACGACCCAGTGAAGCTGCTGGTTTTCAAGGCAGCCGGCGATCTCATGACAAACACGCCCTTCGAATGCCTCGTGGCATACACGGGATTTCAGATCGACGTGCTGTTTGTGGACGAGGCGCTCGATGCGGATTGCCGTTTGCCCGAGCACGATGTCATTCTGGTCGGCCCCTGTGCGCTCGATGGAAACCGTGCGGCCTTGGCGCGCATCGCGGAGTTGTTGAAGAAGACCGACGCGCCGGTCATCAATCGCCCGGATCGGATTCCATGCACCACCCGTGACGCTGCCTGGAACCTGCTGGGTGCCGAAGCGGGCATTCACATGGCGAACACGGTGCGCGTCGAGCGTGCGGTGCTCGTTGCGCGTATTAACGAGCCCGAGGGTGTCAACGACGTCGCCGGCGTGCACTTTCCAATGATCATTCGTCCGGTAGGGTCTCACGCTGGGCAAGGCCTCGCGCGCGTCCAGACGATGGACGAACTGGCGCAATACCTGCGCGAGTCGGATCGCGACGAATTTTATGTGGCCTCGTATATCGATTATCGCAGCGCGGACGGCCTGTTCAGAAAGTACCGCATTGCGTTGATCGACGGTGTGCCCTACGTCTCGCACATGGGTATTTCCGTGCACTGGATGGTGCATTACCCCTATGAAGAGATGCTCGCGCATGCGCAGCGTCGCGAAGAAGAGGCGCGCTTTATGGCGACCTTCGATGCGGATTTCGCGCACCGTCATCGCAACGCACTGGCGACCGTCGCGAAGTCGACCGGGCTGGATTATGTCGGACTCGATTGCGCGGAGACGCCGGACGGTCGCCTCGTGATCTTCGAAATCGCCACAGCGATGGTGGTGCACGATATGGACGACCCAACGGCGTTTCCCTATAAGCCTGCCCGAATGAAGCGCTTTTTCGACGCGTTCTGCGCGATGGTCGAGCGCAAGGCAAAAATGAATCGAGAGCACGATGACGACACGCAGGAACGAGTTTAATTTTTCGGGTGGACCGGGCGCGTTACCCGCATCGGTCTTGCTTCAGACGCAGCGCGCAATCGAGACGTTGCCGGAAACGGGGATTTCAGTCCTGGGCATGAGCCATAGGTCGGAGTGGTTCGTTTCGCTGGTTGAGGAAGCGTCGCAGAATCTGCGTGCTTTGCTGGGCCTTTCCGATGAATACGAAATCGCTTTCATGCAGGGCGGTAGCAGTCTTCAGTTCGCGACGATCCCGATGAATTTCGCGGGACAGGCATGGGCACCGCCGCAATACGTCAGTTCAGGCTATTGGAGCCGCCGCGCGACGGCGGAAGCGCAACGCGTCTATCGATGCGCCGTGGCATGGGACGGTGTGCATTCGCGCTATAGCGAATTGCCGGATCTCACGAAACTGGATATCGATCCTCGTGCAGCGTATTTGCATTACGTTTCGAACGAGACGGTGGAAGGGCTGCAATTTGGCGCACAGGAAGGCCCCTCGAATGTGCCGCTGATTGCGGATATGTCTTCGGACTTTCTTTCCGCGCCCATCGATACCGATCGATATTCAATGATCTATGCGCACGCACAGAAGAATCTCGGTCCTTCGGGCGTCACGGTTGCGCTGGTCAAGCGCTCATTGCTTGAACGCGTTCCAGACGGTCTTCCAGCGATTCTCGACTATCGCACGCATATCGAACATCGCTCGAACTACAACACGCCGCCCGTATTCGCCATCTACGTGCTGACGCTGGTTTCGCGATGGTTACGCGACGAGATCGGCGGTCTGCAATCGATGTGCGCGATTAACGAGCGGAAATCGGCCGCAATTTACGGCGCGCTTGAAAGCCTGGGCGATGCCGTGCGTATTCACGCAAAAGCGCCGTGGCGTTCGCGGATGAATGTGGCGTTTTCGTTCGGCGACGAGCGGCTCGATCGCGCCTTCATCGAATTTACTGGCGAGCGGCAAATGACCGGCCTTGAAGGTCATCGCTCACTAGGGGGCGTTCGCGCGTCGCTGTATAACGCGGTTACGGAGCAGGCCGTTGCGTCCCTTTGCGAAGCGATCCGTGAATTCGCTTTAGCACGGATCTAAGCGAAACAGCGAGCGACGGCGCAGCGCCGTCGCTGGTGCGCTCATGAACCATGCCGGCACACATGGCATCAATGGTGTTCGTACAACGTGTTCTGAAAGTGACCCGTCATCGGGCTGCCGGATTGCTGGGCGCCGATGGACGTGCCACCGTATCCCGTATCAACGGCTTTGGTCATCGAGGGTTGTGCAGCAACCTTTGCCTCTGCGGCCTGAATGTCATCGGGATAATTCAGGCTGTTAGCCGACGGCTTGTAGCCAACCTGTTCCAGTTGAACCAGTTCATGCCGGACCTGCGCACGGGTGACCGGTCCATTTGTCGACTGTGCGAACGCAAGTGCCGGGCTCAGCAATGCAAGGGTAATGGCCAGTGTCTTGAAGATCGATTTCATGATGAATGCCTCTGCGAGTCAGTGTTTAACGATTGCTGGAATATGCAACTCCAGTACCGTCAGAATGCCGCGTGAGACTTATCTGAAACTTAGGGCACTTAGGCCCATCATCTTTGATGCGATTTCCGCGCCATCTATGGCTGCTGCGTCCCTTTATTCAGCGTGTGGAAACTTCGCCAACGTATTGGCTATTTAGGGCGCGAACTTCGGTCTGAGTTGATCGGCTAGCTGCCGTCCAGCTTCAACGTTTGTAATGTGTCCGGAGCGGGAAAACGGATAGAGACGCAGAGGCCTCGCTGCTTGACTTCGTCGCTGTGCGTCAGAAAGATCTGCGCGTTCATCCGTTTCACCAACGTTTGCACAATCGATAGTCCAAGCCCGGAGCCGGGTACTTCGTTGCCTAACGCGCGATAAAAGGGGGCGAATACACGTTCCCGTTCGGCTTCAGGAATGCCCGGGCCATTGTCGACGACGCGGACCTCGACATAATGAGGTGTCTTCTGGACCGACAAGTCGACCAGGCCGCCGGCATCTGAATAGCGAATGGCATTGTCGACGAGATTCTTGAGTATGACGAACAAGTCATGCTCCCGTGCAGCGATCGTGGCATCCTGAACGCCATCGATGCCAAGGTCGATACGTCGTACCTCCGCAAGCGGCATGAGATCTTCGAGGACGCTACGGAATACGTGTTGTACGGAAACCTGGGTGGCGTCCGTATCGGAAGACGCCTGAGCCCGCGCAAGCGTTAGCAATTGCTCGAGGAGGTTGCGCGTCCGTTCAATACCGCGTCGCAATGTGCCCAGTCGCTCGCGAGCCGTGGCTGGCATATCTGCGTTGGCCAATCGTTCAGCCTGGAGCGACAAGGCCGTGAGTGGCGAGCGAAGCTCATGGGCGGCATCGGCAATAAATCGACGCTGGGTTGCCATGGCGTGGTCGACACGCTCTAGCAAGCGATTGATGGCGAGGGCGAATGGCCGAACTTCGCGCGGCAGTGGTTGGGCTTCTATGGCGTGCAATTCTTCTTCGGCTCTGAGGTCGATTTCAGAGGCGAGTGCAGTGATTGGCGCAAACATGCGACGCACGAGGACCACTACGGTGAATACCAATATGGGCACGAGAATAAGCAATGGCAGGATGGTTCGTAGTGCCGCGTCTCTCGCAATTTCGTCGCGGAAGGCTGCATCTTGAGCCACCGCGACGCGCGATCCGTCTCTCATCGTGCGGACTAGCACACGATAGGATTTAGCGTTCATCTGGAGCGTATGAAGGCCGTTGTCGATCATGACGGGAATCGGCAGCGACCCTTTGTCTATTGGAGACTGGACAAATATCCGGGGCGCGTCTTCGCCGCCTTGCAGGCCATGCATGCCACGCTGCGTGAGCGGGTCAGCCTCAGCCAATGATGCGACCTGGCGAAGAACGTCATCCTGTAGCTCGTGGGCCTCGTCGAGGGCCGTCATGAACGAGAATGTGCCCGCGATGCCGGCGACAAGCAGGATCGCCAGAAGCAGATAAGACGACAGTTTGACCTGTAGCGATTCCCCTAAGATCCTTTTGAGACCATCCATCCGCTACCTCGAACGTTTTTGATGACGTCGCTGCCGAGCTTGCGCCGAAGGGCGTGAATCAGATATTCAACGACATTACTTTCCACCTCTTCGCCCCAGCCATAGATTCGGTCCTCGAGATCCGAGCGGGAGAGGATCGCTCCTGGGCGTACGAGGAGCGCCTGCAGCAGTGCGAACTCGCGACCGGTCAATAAAACGGCTGGCCCGCCATGCGCAGAGGCTTCACGAGTGACAGGATCGAGTGAAACGATGCCGTTGCCAAGCATGGGCGTCGCGTTGCCGGATTTGCGGCGCACTACCGCGCGTATTCGCGCGAGCAGTTCTGCCATCTCGAACGGCTTGAGGACATAGTCGTCTGCGCCACCGTCGAGCCCACGCAATCGATCATTGAGCCCATCCCGCGCCGTGATGATGACGACAGGCACGGGATTGTTCGCGGTGCGGATCTGGGTCAGAACGTCGTGTCCGTCCTTGCCAGGCAAACCGAGGTCGAGCAGCACGACATCATAGGTGTGGCAACTCAGGGCAGTGAGTCCGCTTGGCCCGTTCTTGACCCAGTCGGCGGCGTAGGACGCATCGCGTAGAGCATCGACAATCGCCTCACCGATCATCGGATCATCTTCGAATAGGAGCACCCGCATTGAATCCACCTGTGAGAGATGTTTTGGGATCGTGGTCCGATTCAGCAGCTTAGCAGTGATCCTGGCGTAGCATCCTGCAGCGGATGCGGAAGGTCGAATGGCGCCAGTTCTCGTATCCAGGTGTGCAGTGAGGCCAGATATTAGTTAACATAATATAATTTATCAAAATTTAATTTCGGTAGTTGTTATTTGAGCAAGCCGAAAGAACTAAAAATTTTGATCTTTAGCAACGTGACGCTTCTAGTGCACTCAGAGAGCAAAAACGGTCGTTTGCTTCTCCCTTATCACTTCACGGCAGAACCGCGCTTCACCGGCCATATGCGCCTCACGAAGTGACAGAAGGACAACGACGGTTCCAAGTCATCCTCGTACCATTGCCTCGCCAGCACGATCCCGCACCCATGGCCAATTGTGGGGGTACCTCTTCAAGGCGGTTGATGCAGGTTTATTGGATAGCCATCGTCTCGTAGTGGACAAAAGCCCGCATTCACGGAGAAGACGATGAGTTCAATCAACGAAGGGAATGCGGATCTGTTCGCGCCTTCAGCCCACGAAGCCGCCGGGCTACAGCGCAAGATCGGCTGGGCCGGGGCGTTCTGGGTCGCGAGCGGCGTGCCCGCGCTGGTGCTGTTTTCGATCGGCTCGATTGCCGCGACAGTCGGCAAGCCGTCGTGGATTATCTGGGCCGTGTCGATCTGCTTTGGCCTGATCCAGTCGTTTTCTTATGCCGAAATCGCCGGTCTCTTCCCGCACAAGTCGGGCGGCGCGTCGGTCTACGGCGCCATCGCATGGGTGCGCTACAGCAAGCTGCTCGCACCGCTGTCGGTCTGGTGCAACTGGTTCGCGTGGTCGCCGGTGCTGGCGATCGGCTCGGGCCTGGGCGCGGGCTACGTGCTCAGCATGCTGTTTCCCGCCAGTGCCGCGATCAACACCTGGCAACTCACGCTTGTCGATCTGGGCTGGCTCGCGAGCGGTCTCACGCTGCGCATCAACGCCACGTTTATCATCGGCGCGATCATTCTCCTCGCCACCTTCGCGGTCCAGCATCGCGGCATTCTTCAGGCCGCGCGCTTGCAGATGATTCTCGCGGTGTCCGCGCTGCTGCCGCTGCTGCTCGTGGGCCTGTACCCAATCCTCACGGGCGATCTGCCGCGCGCGCATCTGCTGCCGCTCTATCCGCTCGCGAAGGATGCGGCCGGTCATGTGATCGACGGCGCGTGGGACCTGAGCGGTATTCAGCTGATGGCGGGCGGCCTCTTCATCGCCGCGTGGTCGACGTACGGTTTCGAAACCGCCGTCTGCTACACGCGCGAATTCCGCGACCCGCGCCGCGACACGGTGAAAGCGATTCTCTACTCCGGTCTGCTATGCCTCGTGTTCTTCACGATGGTGCCGCTCGCGTTCCAGGGCGCGCTCGGTCTCGGCCAGCTCGTCACGCCCGAAGTGAAGGATGCGGCGGGCAACGTCACGCAGGCCGCCGTCTACGACGGCATCCTTTCGCCGGGCATCTACAGCGGCATGGGCGTCGCCGAAGCGATGGCGCAGATCGTCCACGCGGGCACGTGGGGCGCGTTCCTGCTCAAGCCGATGCTCGCATTCGCACTGGTGCTCGCGATCATGACGTCGATGGCCGGTTCGTCGCGCACGCTCTATCAGGCTTCCGTCGATGGCTGGCTGCCGAAGTATCTCTCGCACGTCAACGCCAACGGCGCGCCCACGCGCGCGATGTGGACCGACCTCGTCTTCAATCTGTTCCTGCTGCTGATGTCCGATTACGTGGTCGTGCTCGCGATGTCCAACGTCGGCTACATCATCTTCAACTTTCTCAATCTCAACGCCGCCTGGATTCACCGGCTCGACCGCAGCAACTGGGTACGGCCGTTCCGTGCGCCGAAATGGGTGCTTGCGCTCGGCACGCTGCTGTCGTTCGTGAATCTCGCGCTGATGGGTCTGGGCGCCGATGTCTGGGGCAAGGGCACGCTGATCTCGGGCGTGGTGTTCGCCGCGCTGATCGTACCGGTGTTCCTGTGGCGTCACTACGTGACCGACAAGGGCCGCTTTCCCGATGCGATGCTCAACGAAATGGACCTCGCCTCGCCGACGCTCAAGGCGCCCGAACGGCGCGCCGGCTGGCTGCCGTATGGCGCGATCGTGCTGGGCGTCGTGGTGGTCTGCGCGATGCACTGGATCGCGCCGTAACGCAGGCGGCCTTCACATCTTCAGAGGGCGCGCGGAGGTTTCGCGCGCCCTTTATCTTTTACGACCCGGCAAGCAACTCAAGCCACCTGCGCCACCTCGAAAATCGCCCCTTCGATTCCCAGCACCTCCCCGCCTTCCGAATAGATCCCCGCGCCTTTTTCGAGCACCGCCTTGACGCGCCCGTCCGCGCCGCGAATCCGGTAGCGCAATTCGAACGCGTCGCGCGCGGCCAGCGCCTCCTGCACGCCGTACCAGACGTAATCGGCGTACTCCGGCAGGATCAACTGGCTGAAGCTGTGCTCGTGGCTATCGACGAACCATTCGCGCGGATAACCCGTGAGCGCCTCGCAGCCCGCGCTGACGATCTCCATGGTCCACGAGCGATTGTTGCGGCCTCGATAAAGCAGGCCCGGCATGCCGTCGAGCAGGCCGAGCACGCCGCGCAGGCGCGCCTCCAGCGCAGCCTCGCGCCGCTGCGACTGGGTCGCGTCCACAAGCGCCACGCCATACGACGCGCCCGCGCGCGCCACCGTGCAATCGAACCAGCGCAGATCGCCCGAAGGATGCAGCAGACGCAGACGCGCGCGCACAGCGCCGCCCTCGCCGCCCTCATCGCTCTCTTCATGCGCACGCGCGCGTTGCAGCAGCGTCTGCCAGCGCGCGCGATCCTCGGGATGCACGGCGCGCGCGAACGGCGCGCCGGGCCGCAACGTCATGGCGCGCGTCCAGGCCGCGTTCGCGCACAGCACGACGCCTCCCGGATCGAGCGTGAGGAGCGGCACGGGAAACGCGTCGAGTCCAACCATCGCGCCGATATCGTCGAAACCGCCTGCCAGCGATGCCATAGTGCTTCCTGATCTCTTCTAGTGCCGCGCAAGCGCGTCGCGATGCACGCTCGCCGCCAGTTCCAGCCGCGAGCGCACGTCGAGTTTGCGCAGCAGATTCTTCACGTACACCTTCACAGTCCCTTCGCTGATACCCAGTTGCCGCGCGATCAGCTTGTTGCTCATGCCCTGCGCGATCAGCGCGAGCGTCTGTGCCTCGCGTCCGGTCAGCCGGTCGCGCCGCGAGGGTGCCAACGCCACCGCTTGCGCCTGGGTAGACGCGGCGTCGTGACGCGCATCTTCTTCGTCATCGCCGGTATCCGCGAGCAGATCGCGCACGCTTTCATCGAGCGCCACCATGCCGTTCGCGCAGTTGCGCACATAGCCGAGCAGCACGTCCGGCTCGGTCTCCTTGAGCATGTAGCCGTCCGCACCAAGCCGCAGCGCGGCGAGCAGCTCCGCGCGATCCATCGACGCGGTCAACACCACCTTGCGGCACGCCATGCCGAGCTGGCGTAGTTCGTCGAGCACGGCAAGGCCGCCGAGCCCCGGCATATGCAGGTCGATCAGCACCATCGAAGGCTGCAATTCGCCCGCGAGCGTGATGCCCTGGCGCCCGCTCGACGCTTCGCCGACCACGACGAACTCGCCGCTGGCGTTGAAGTAATCGGCGAGACCGCGGCGAAACAGAGGGTGGTCGTCAATCAGCAGCAGCGTGGTCGGGCTCACCCGGTGGCTCCTCGTCGAGTTTGAGGCCGGGGACGCTCAGACAGATGCGCGTGCCGCCCGTCTCCCCAGCGGTTTCGATGTCGATATGCGCGCCGATCGCCTGCGCGCGCTCGCGCAGGATATTCAGGCCGTGATGGCTCGCGTCCACCGTGCCGGCTGCGGCCAGGCCCACGCCATCGTCGGTGACTGCGACGCGCAACGTGCCGCGCGTCTGCGCGGCCAGTTCGATCCATGCGTGGCGCGCATGCGAATGGCGCACCACGTTCGACAGCGCCTCGCGCACGATCTGCAACACGTGCAACTCAACCTCGGGCGCGAGCACAAGCGTCGGCACGCGGTTATCGATTTCGAACACGACATTCGAGCGCCGCGCGAATTCCTCGACCGAACCGGCCAGCGCTTCGCGCAGCGAGCGGCCATCGTGTGTGAGGCGCGCCGAAGTGATGAGCTCACGCACCTGGCGCTGCAAACGCGTGACGAGCGCGCGCAATTCGCCGACCAGCGCCTCGGAAACCTCCGAGCGGCGCATCTGCTGCTGGATCTGGCTGACGACGAACGAGATCACGCCTAGCTGCTGCGCAACCGAATCGTGCAGTTCGCGCGTGAGGGCGCGAGCGGCGTCGCGCTCCTCCTTGTGCCCGGCCGGGACGAAGTCGCGCAGGGCTTCGAGCAGTTGCGCGGCGCTGCCCAGCGCATCGTCGTGCAGCCTGGCACGCTCGCCGGGCATATCGGCTTCGATGCGCGCGAGCAAGCTCTGGGTCGCCTCATGCCAGGTCGCGCCGCCCAGCAGCGCGGCGGCGCAATCGAGCAGCGCTTCGCGCACGCGCACAGCGCCGTACGCGCCAGCCGTCTCTAGCTGCCCGAAATCGCGTCTCGCCGACATGAGCCCTGTCCGGAATAAATGCACCCCATCAAGCAAGCTCCATGCCGTCACAGGTTTTCGCGCTCCTTACCTCAAAAGGCGTACCTCCTCTTCAGGATTGAGTGCCGATTACTGGCAGGAAACGATGTTGCACAGAAAGAAACGCAATGCCTTCGCCTGGCGGCCAGTGCCAATGCCCCGCGATGACGCATGCGAGCCGCACCGAAGCCGCCCCTATGCACTGTTTTGAGCCGAGCCGCCCATGACCCAGGTACTGCACATGACTGCTTCACAGCCTGCTTCACAGCCTGCTTCACAGCCTGCTACTCAACCCGCTTCTCCACCCACTCAACACGCGACCAGCGCGCCGCGCTACGCAGCGCTCGAGCCTTGCCTGGAGGCGCATCTTCATCTGCTCGTCGCGCAAGCTGCCGCGCTAGAAACGCTCGATTCTTTCGTCATGCGCCTCGCGCAACTGGCCGCGCCCTCGCGCCTGTTCTGCACGGGGCGCGCCACGCCGCTGGCCATCGACACGACCTTCTGCCCGAACGAAGACGATCTGGCCGCCGAACTCTCGCGCACGCTCGCGCAGTGCACACCCGGCACACGTCTCTATCTCGCCGGCGACGAAGCATTCCTCTGGCGCATGCATCGCCTCGCACGCGAAGCGGGACTCGAACGCGAGGAAATCGCGGCGACGCCAATCGGCACGCAACGCGCGGTGTACTGCGTGCACTGCGCAAACACGCACGTCTACAGCGCCAGCGACGAAGTGACCTGTGCGCGCTGCAAGGTGCGTTTGTCGGTGCGCGATCATTTTTCGGAGCGCATGGGCGCGTGGCTCGGTGTCTGCGCCGATGCCGACCGCCCCTATGCGGAGGCCCACGCATGAGCACGCTCGAAGTCCAGGTCAGCGCCGCGCGCCTGCTCACGCCGATCGTGCGCGAACTCACGCTGCGCGCCGTGTCGGGTCGACTGCCGCCATTTTCGTCGGGCAGTCACATCCAGTTGGTCATGCAGGGACGCGAGCGCGAAATGCGCAACGCCTACTCGCTCGCGAGCGACCCCGCCGACGCGCACGCATGGCGTATCGCCGTGCGTAAAGCCGATGTTTCGCGCGGCGGCTCCGCCTACGTACATGCTGACATCGAACCCGGCATGACGCTGCGCGTCACACGCCCCGCGAATCTGTTCGCGCTGCATGCCACGGCGCAACGGCATGTGCTGATCGCGGGCGGCATCGGCATCACGCCGTTTATTGCGCACGTCGCGGAACTGGAGCGTCGTCACGCCGATTTCGAACTGCACTATGCGCTGCGCGGCGGCCTATCCGACGCCTATGCGCACGAGTTGCGCGCGCGTCTGGGCCAGCGCTTTCACGCCTACGACAGCAGCGCAGTCGCGGCGCAACGGCTCGACGTGCAGCGCGTGCTCGCCACGCAGCCGCTCGGCGCGCACGTCTATGTATGCGGCCCGCAATCGCTGATCGACGCAGTGCACGAGAGCGCCCGCGCGCTCGGCTGGCACACGCGACGCGTGCATGCCGAAGCCTTCGCCGCGCCCGCGCCCGGCACGCCTTTCACCGCCATGCTCGCGCGCAGCGGCCGACGCATCGAAGTGGCCGCCGATCGCAGCCTGCTCGAAGCGCTCGAAGCCTCGGGCGTAGCGGTGCCCAATCTGTGCCGCGGCGGCGTCTGCGGCCAGTGCGCGACGCGCCATCTGCAAGGCGATGTCGAGCATCGCGATCACTTCCTCGACGCTGGCGAACGCGCAACGCATCTGATGCCCTGCGTCTCGCGTGCCTGCGGCGCCACGCTTTCCCTCGACCTGTGAGCCCGATTCCATGAGCGTCCTGATCAAACCGGCCCAAACCTATCGCGGCGATTTCAGCTTCGACAACAGTGCGAAAGCCATCGCGCGCTTCCCGTTTCCGTTTCCCGAGGACTGCTATCAGTACTCGGTGAACATCGAACCCGCCACGCCGCGCGAAACGGGGTCGGTATTCGAGCACTGGTTCGACATCGACGAACACTACCGCTCCGAAATCGCCGAACGCGCGCTCGTGCTCGAAAGCGATCCTCGCCGCTCGATCCAGATGCCGCATATGCAAACGGCCTCGTGGGACGCGCTCGAATTGATCATGGAAAACCTCGCCGCCGATTACCCGGACTGGTTCGCGCTCCAACGCGACGGCATGCGCTGGCAGTGGACCAACCGGGCGTTGGGGATCGAGCAAAGCTTCGAGTTCGGCAACGACAGCACGCTGCCTTATGCACCGCTCGAATACATCGTGCGGCAGACCCAAGGCGACTTTGCGCTGCTCGACCAGCGCGACGGCGATCTATATATGGACGCAGGCGTCATCACCGGCCCCGCCGACTGGTCGCTGGCGTTCGACGCGGGCATGAGCTTCAAGCAATGGCACGCGCCGGTTCCGCTCGCGCATCAGATGGGCGTGTTCGACCGCGCGCTCAAGTACCTGCTCGGCGTCCAGGCGGGCGCGCCTGTGCGGCGGCTGAACTGGACGCTCACGGTGAATCCGCGTCTGGATACCTCGCCGGAGACGTATCACACATGGGGCAGCGACCGCGGCACCATCACGGCGGCCAACGCGGGCGAACTCATGCATCTGCGTGTGGAACTGCAACTGATGGTGCGGCTGCCGCGCAGCAACGCGCTGATGTTCAGCATCCGGACCTATCTGTGCAGCTTTGCCGATCTCTGTACCAATCCGGCATGGGCGCAGCGCCTGCATCGCGTGCTGCGCGATCTGCCCGAGCCAATTGCCGACTACAAGGGCATGACGCGTTACCGCGCGGCACTTGTCGAATGGTTGAGCCAGTTCGATCGTTGACCACCATAAATATTGGCATTCCATAACATCTTTATCGGAGCAAAAATCATGGCAAATTCATGGCGTATTTCCGCGCTTGCCGAGCGCCATCGCGCACTCGGTTCGAAGCTCGAAGACTGGAACGGCATGGGCACGGCCTGGACCTATGCAAGCGATCTCGCCGATCACCACGAAGCCATTCGCACGAAGGCCGGGCTCATGGATGTGTCGGGCCTGAAGAAAGTCCACTACGTGGGCCCGCATGCGGAAAGCCTGCTCGACTGGGCCACCACGCGCGATATCGGCAAACTCTATCCGGGCAAGTCCGTCTACGCGACCATGCTCAACGAGGACGGCAAGTTCATCGACGATTGCATCGTCTATCGCACCGGGCCGAATGCTTTCATGGTCGTGCACGGCGCGGGCAACGGCTATGAACGGCTGGTGGCGTCGGCGCAAGGCAAGCAGGTGGCTGTGCTGTTCGACGACGATCTGCACGACCTCTCGCTGCAAGGCCCCGCCGCCGTGGATTTTCTCGCCGAGCATGTGCCAGGCATTCGCGATCTGCCCTATTTCCACCATATGCAGACGCGCCTGTTCGGCCGTCCCGTGATGATCTCGCGCACGGGTTACACGGGCGAGCGCGGCTACGAAATCTTCTGCAAAGCCGCCGACGCGCCACTGATCTGGGACACGATTCTCGCCAAAGGCGCGCCGTTCGGCATCGTCCCTTGCGCGTTCACGGCGCTCGACTGGCTGCGCGTCGAAAGCTATCTGCTGTTCTTCCCCTACGACAACTCGGACATGTACCCCTTCGCCGACGAGAAAGCCGGCGACACGCTCTGGGAATTGGGCCTCGATTTCACGGTGTCGCCGGGCAAGACCGCATTTTGCGGCGCGGGTGAGCACGCGCGTCTTGCAGGCAAGGAGCGTTTCCGGATCTACGGCGTGGAATTCGATGCGGGCAAGGCGGCGCAGGCGGGTGACACACTGTGGCACGCGGGCCAGCAGGTGGGCATCGTGACCTGCGGGATGTACTCGCGCCTGACGCGACGCTCGCTCGCGATCGCGCGTCTGGACGTACAGGCTGCGCAACCGGGCTTCGCGCTGGAAGTGCGCGGCAGCATGGAAACTACCGCGCGCGCCGCGCTGCTGCCTTTCGACGATCCGCAAAAGAGCAAGCGCCTCGCCGTTGGCTAACCGGCGATGCCGGTCCGCCAGGTAAATCCGGCTGCTTCAACCAGTTAAATCAATACGGAGTCCAGATCGTGACCCAGCAATTCATTCTGGCCATCAGTTGCCCGGCCACGTCCGGCATCGTCTCGGCCGTGACGTCGTATCTCGCCACATCGGGTTGCTATATCAGCGAGCTTGCGCAATTCGACGACGAAGCCAGCGGCACCTTCTTCATGCGCGCGGTATTCCGCTTCAACGACGCCGCACGTGGCGATATCGAAAAACTGCGCCGCGACTTCGCGAGCGTCGCCAAGGACTACCACATGCAATGGAAGCTCGCGAGCGCGGGCGAGCCCATGAAAGTCCTGCTGATGGTGAGCAAATTCGACCATTGCCTGACCGACCTGCTCTATCGCTATCACAAGGGCGAACTGCGCATGCGCATCACGGCGATCGTGTCGAACCATCTCGACCTGCGCCCGATGGCCGAACGCGAAGGCATCCGTTTCATCTATCTGCCCGTCACCGCCGACACCAAAGCGCAACAGGAAGCGGAGCTGCTGCGCCTCGTCGACGAAACCGGTACGGATCTCGTGGTGCTCGCGCGCTATATGCAGATCCTCTCGAACGATCTCTGCCAGCAGTTGGCGGGCCGCGCGATCAATATTCACCACTCGTTCCTGCCCGGCTTCAAGGGCGCGAAACCCTATCACCAGGCGTTCGAGCGCGGCGTGAAGCTGATTGGCGCGACCGCGCATTATGTGACCTCCGATCTCGACGAAGGCCCGATCATCGAGCAGGAAGTGCAGCGCGTCGATCATGCGTTGCGCTCCGACGACCTCGTCGCCATCGGTCGCGATACCGAGACTGTCGCGCTCGCGCGCGCCGTGCGCTATCACACCGAATATCGCGTGTTTCTGAACCAGAACCGCACGGTGGTGTTCCGATGAGCGCGGCGCGCGTGATCGACGGGCGCGCGGCGGCACAAGCGCTGCTCGACGATGTGGCCGACGAAGTCGCCGCGCTGCGCGAGACGGGCATAGAACCTTGCCTGGCTGTGGTGTTGGTCGGCGACGATCCCGCCAGCGACGTGTACGTGCGCAACAAGGTGCGCCGCACACGAGAGGTCGGTATTCGCTCGATCGAAGAGCGGCTCCACGCGGAAACGAGCAAAGCGGCGCTGCTCGCTCTCATCGCCCGCCTGAACGCCGACCCGCAGGTGCACGGCATTCTCGTGCAACTGCCGCTGCCCGCCCAGATCGACGCCGCCGCCGTGCTCGCGGCTATCGATCCGCACAAGGACGTGGACGGCTTTCATCGCGAGAACGTGGGACGGCTGACGCTCGGCGAACCATCGCTGGTGCCATGCACGCCGCAAGGCTGCCTGTTCCTGCTGCAACAAACGCTGGGCGATCTCACCGGGAACCACGCCGTCGTGGTGGGCCGCTCGAACATCGTCGGCAAACCCATGGCCGCGCTGCTGCTCAACGCGCATTGCTCGGTGAGCGTGCTGCATTCGCGCAGCACGAACGCGCGCGCGCTATGCCGCAGCGCCGATATCGTCGTGGTGGCCGTCGGCCGTGCGGGCTGCGTGGACGGCTCGTGGATCAAACCCGGCGCGGTCGTGATCGACGTAGGGATCAACCGCGTCGCCGATGTCACGGGACAGACGCGTCTCGCAGGCGATGTCGATCACGCAAGCGTCGCGCAAGTCGCTGCTGCCCTCACGCCCGTGCCCGGCGGCGTCGGCCCCATGACGATCGCCTGTCTCATGCGTAACACCGTGCAGGCCGCGCGCCATCTGGCGGCTTCTCTCCCCACTCCGCTCACTCTCGCGAGGTAAACCACCATGACGCAACGTGTAGCCATCATTGGCGCCGGCCCTTCCGGCATGGCGCAACTGCGCGCCTTTCAATCGGCGCGCGACCAGGGCGTGGAGATTCCCGAACTGGTCTGCTTCGAGAAACAGGCTGACTGGGGCGGCATGTGGAATTACACCTGGCGCACCGGCACCGATGAAAACGGCGAGCCAGTGCACGGCAGCATGTATCGCTATCTCTGGTCGAACGGCCCGAAGGAATGTCTGGAATTCGCCGATTACACCTTCGAGGAGCACTTCGGCAAGCCGATCGCTTCGTATCCGCCGCGCGAAGTGCTGTGGGATTACATCAAGGGCCGCGTGGAAAAGGCGGGAGTGCGCGATTACATCCGCTTCAATACCGTTGTGCGCGACGTGCGCTACGACGAGGCCAGCGGCAAGTTTTCGCTCACGAGCCAGGACCTCGCCCACGATGTCGCGCGCACGGAAGAGTTCGATTACGTCGTGAACGCATGTGGACATTTTTCGACGCCGCATGCGCCCACTTTCGCGGGCTTCGAAAGCTTCGGCGGGCGTATTCTCCACGCGCACGACTTCCGCGATGCGCTTGAATTCAAGAACAAGGATGTGTTGCTGATCGGCAGCAGCTATTCCGCGGAAGATATTGGTTCGCAATGCTATAAATATGGCGCACGCAGCATCACGAGCTGCTACCGCAGTGCGCCGATGGGTTATCACTGGCCCGCCACGTGGGAAGAAAAGCCGCTGCTTCAGCGCATGGCCGGCAACGTCGCGCATTTCGCGGACAGCAGCGTCAAGCATATCGACGCCATCATTCTCTGCACGGGCTACAAGCATCATTTCCCCTTTCTGCCCGATGCATTGCGTCTGAAGACGAATAACCGTCTCTGGCCGCTCGGCCTGTATCAAGGCATTTTCTGGGAAGAGAACCCGCGCCTCATCTATCTGGGCATGCAGGATCTCTGGTACTCGTTCAACATGTTCGACGCCCAGGCTTGGTACGCACGCGACGCGATACTCGGGCGCATCGCGTTGCCCTCGCGCGATGCGATGACAGCGCACAGTCTCGCCTGGCGCGCGCGCGAAGAAACGCTCGCGACCAATCAGGAAATGTTCGAATTCCAGGGCAGCTATATCGAGCAACTGGTGGACGCGACCGACTATCCGAGCTTCGATATCGCTGGCGTGAACCGCACCTTCCTCGCGTGGAAGCACGACAAGCACGAGGACATCATGGGCTATCGCAACAAGTCCTATCGCTCGCTGATGACCGGCACGCAGTCGCCGCCGCATCACACGCCGTGGATCAAGGCGCTCGACGATTCGATGGCGGCGTATCTTGGCGAGCCTTCTGCGTGTGCTACCGCCCCCACCGCGAAGCAACCCGCCTGAGCCGCAAGAACCGGAGGCCACCCGCATGCTGATCCGCCCACCCGTCGTCACGCGGCCCCATGAACCCGCGCTGTTTGCCCGCGCACCCGCGCACGAGCGTTATCGTGTCGCGGGCGGCGGCTGCACCGTCGTCGCGCTGCATGCGGGCGACACGCTCGATATCGTCGATGTCGAAGGCCTGCAAGCTGCCGAACTGGCCGCCTTCGACGCCACCCACGGCAACGCCCTGCCGGGCGCGCTCGGCTTGCAGGCAGCGCCGCACGCACGCTTTATCGCCGAACTGTTGAGCGGTGCGACGCCCGATGCGACACGAACCCGCCGCGCGCTCGCACGGCGCGGTGTCGATGCGTGCGCGCCAAACGCGGCGGCGCCCCTCTGGGCGCACGACACGCCGCCGGGCCACACGCGCCGCCTCGTCGCGCAACAGGCGCTCGTGGTTGTCGTAGCCGCGCCAGCGCTGGAGGCGTCGGTGGATACGCAGCACGCGCCCACCGATCTGCGCCTGACGATCGGACGCGCCAATCCGGCGCTCGTGAGCGCGCCGCCGCTGCCCGACCCGCTCGCCGATCCGCTTGCGGACTTCACGATCCCTCCCGGCACCGCTCGCGCCTACACCTTGCGCGCGGGCGAATACATCCAGGTGCTCGACGTCGCCGGCCGCCAGTGCTCCGATTTCGTGGCCTTCGAGCGAGCCTCGCTGGAGCGCGGCTTGACGCTCGACCTCGACCCCACCGTCACGCGCACGCTCAACGGCAACGCCTACCCGCTGCCCGGCCTCTACGCGAAGTTTTTCGACCGCAACATGCAGCCGATGCTCGAAGTCGTGCGCGACACCGTGGGCCGCCACGACACCTTCGCGCTCGCCTGCACGGCGCGCTACTACGAATCGCAGGGCTATTTCGGCCACGCGAATTGCAGCGACAACATGAGCGCGGCGCTCGCGCCCTACGGCGTCCAGGCGCGCCCCGGCTGGCCCGCGATCAACTTCTTCTTCAACACGTCGATTGGCGCGCAACAGCAGATCGCCGTGGACGAACCGTGGTCGCGCCCCGGCGATTACGTGCTGCTGCGCGCGCTCACCGATCTCGTGTGCGTGAGCACGTCCTGCCCCGACGACATAGACCCGGCCAACGGCTGGCAGCCCACCGATATCCAGATCCGCACCTACGCGGACAAGGAGCGCATTTCCGTGTCCATGGCCACGCGCAGCACCCCGGACGCCGATCCCGTCCTCACCCGCGAAAGCGGCTTCCATCCGCGGACTTCGGCACTCACGCGCCGCTTTACCGAATACCGCGGCTGGTGGCTCGCGAGCGCCTACGACAACCACGGCGCCATCGACGAATACCACGCGTGCCGCGAACGCGTGGCGATGATCGACCTGAGCGCGCTGCGTAAATTCGAAGTACTGGGCCCGGACGCCGAAGCGCTGCTCCAGCATTGCCTCACGCGCGACGTGCGCAAGCTTGCGGTGGGCCAGGTGGTGTATTCGGCGATGTGCTACCCGCACGGCGGCATGCTCGACGACGGCACGCTGCTGCGCCTCGGCCCCGATGCGTTCCGCTGGATTTGCGGCGAGGACTACGCGGGCATCTGGCTGCGCGAGCAGGCCGCCGCGCTCGGCATGAAAGTGTGGATCAAGTCGGCGAGCGAGCATATCCACAATGTCGCCGTGCAGGGGCCGGCGAGCCGCGAGCTACTGCGCGAGATCGTCTGGTCGCCGCCCACGCAGCCCGCGCTCGCGGAGTTAGGCTGGTTCCGGCTGCTGACCGGGCGGCTTGGCGCGCACGACGGGCCACCGCTGATGGTGACGCGCACCGGCTACACGGGCGAACTGGGCTACGAACTCTGGTGCCATCCTCGCGATGCGTGCGCGGTCTGGGATCGCGTGTGGCAGGCCGGGCAGCGACACGGTATCTCGCCGCTTGGGCTGGACGCGCTCGACATGCTGCGTATCGAGGCGGGGCTCGTGTTCGCAGGGCACGAGTTCTCCGACGAAACCGATCCGTTCGAGGCCGGCATCGGCTTTACGGTGCCGCTCAAGAGCAAGGCCGACGATTTTATCGGCCGCGAGGCGCTGCTGGAGCGCAGCGCCCATCCGCGCCATGCGCTGGTGGGGCTGAAGATCGACGGCAACGAGCCGGTGCATCACGGCGACTGCGTGCATGTCGGGCGCGCACAGGTGGGCGTAGTGACGAGCGCGGCGCGCTCGCCGCTGCTCGGGCGCATGATCGCGCTATGCCGCATGGACGCGCGTTATCGTGAGCCCGGCACGCGGGTACAGATCAGCAAGCTCGATGGCCAGCAAAAGCGCATCGACGCACGCGTGGCCGCACCGGTGTTTTATGACCCGCAGAAGTCGCGCGTCCGAGCCTGATTTTAGTTAAAACAATGTCTGCAAATCACAAACTTAAGGTTATATAGAACAACCTTCTTACTGCGTTGACCCGAGGCGACCGAAAACATGATAGTGCCATCTGCCATCACTGGGGCCTTCCGTGGGAGTTAAGCGACCATCAGCGTGCTTAGGTATTCAAGAGCGGGACAAGCAAATGCGCACGCTGCGCAATTCCCCAATCTTGCCGATCCGTCTGCGACCAATCGATCTGGAATACAAATATTAAGACAGTCCTTCGATCCCGCCGCCTAAAACCGCGTCCATGTGACGAACCCCTCCCCCTTGATTTGCTCATGATTTCTAGAGCCAAAATGGCAAGTCACAAACAAGGGCGAAAGAAATTCGCTGATTCAGTTCATGATAATTGATTCTGTTTTCTAATTATATTCTCTTAATTTCCGAACCAAGAAAAAAGCCCGCTCGTCTGCGGCAGCCTCGCCATGGCGAGCCTTCAGAAGGCTGTCACCCGTCGAACGGAGCGGCTAACAGGAGTGGACTCGCCTGCCATCAAGGCTTCAGCGCGGGAAGATTAAGGGGGTCGTAATCGCGTAGCGCGTCGACGATGGACACATATAGACGCGCCGCCGACTCGGGCAAGGTATGCCGATCGCGGGTGACAAGGGAAATGACGCGCTCTGGCATCGACTCATCGAGTTCGAGAAAATCCATTGTGTCGCGCATGAAACGGCTGCTGGTCGACTCGGCGGACAAGAGGATCAGCGTGTCGAGTTGCGAACACATCGCGAGCGCGAGCGACATCGACGAACACTCGATCACGTGTGACGGCTGCTCGATGCCGTGCCTCGCGAACAGTTGCACGAACGGCGTATTCGGATCGCTGAGAGGATCGAGTACCAGCCAGTCCGCTTCATGCAGCGCCTGCAGTGAGCGTTCGGCGCGCAGCGGGTGACCCTTTCGCGCAGCAACGAGCGTCGCCATCCGCAGCGCCGACGTGCAATCGAGGGCACCATCCGGCGGCATCTGCTGTGAGGTGATGCCAAAATCGATCGTACCTTCGCGAACCTGCTCCAGCAACTGATTCGGCCGCAGCTCCTGCACACGCAGGCGTACGCGCGGAAAATCCTTGCGGAATCGCGACAGGATTTCGGCAAGCGGACGCAACAACGCGGTCACCGGCGTTACGCCGATGCTGATTTCGCTGACGACGTTGCCCTTCATCTCTTCGATGTCGTCACGAGCGCGACGCACGTTTTCACCGATCAAACGTGCGTGTGCAACGAGACGCTGTCCATATGCCGTCAGCTGAACCCCTTTACTGGAACGCACGAAGAGCGTTGCACCGACGTTTGTCTCGAGTTCCTTGAGCGTCTTGCTAAGCGCGGACTGCGTGACATGCAGCTTGCGCGATGCCTCCAGGATGCTGCCTGTTTCGGCGACGGAGACGAGTGCTCTCAATTGATTGAGTTTCATTGCTGACCGGCTTTGACGACGTTGTGAATGCGCGCATAAGTGTACCCGCGCCGCCGCACGGTGCTGCAAATTCCCGCGGCACATGCACGAGCCAATACCCGGTCGATTCGAGTTCGATATTAAATACTGCTCGCTGCATTTTTGACGAAACGCTAACCTTGTCGCGTTTCGCAACGCTGCTGGGAGAGATCGTTCGCACTGGACTGTCATCGAGCGTCATCGCCAGGCGGCGATAGAACCTTCGTTCGCCAATGGCGGCCAGTTGTCCGCCAGGAATGCCGAAATCGGGAACAGCCGCGCGACGGTTTTCAAAGGTCTTCGCAGGATGCTCCGCCAGGACGCGCCGCTGTTGATGAATCCGCCTCCAACGGGGCACAAGACGAACTGGATCGGCGAGTTCCTGCGACGCATTCCGAAATACCGAACCAACACAATCGAGCGATGCGCCTCGCCATTGCGGCAAGTGAGCATCGGTTCTCCATCGCAAAGCGTAAACGGATCGAGTTCGATCACGAACGTCGCGGTACTCCGCAAGTCTATGCCCTTGATTCGCACCGGGCGGTAACGCCCGACTTCCCTACGCGCAAGTCCTTGCTACGTTTCGTTCTGGCGGTTGTTATCACCAAACGGCAACTGCTTGAAATTTCCTCGCTTGTCGCACTCTTTTTGGCTTCCGACACTGGCCTCGCAATATTCAAATCGACTACGCGGCCGAGCAAGACCTTGACGTTGCGCCAGCCGTCCAGCCAGGACACTGGGCAGACGAGAACAAGAGAGAGGACAGCAATGAACGAACTGCATCGCCCGATCAGCGATTTCGGGCCAGACGTCGCAATCACCGCGTCGGCCTCTGCCGCACGATTCAGGCCGGGCCGTCGCGCCATCGTGGCTGCCGCGATCGGCAACGGTCTGGAAATGTACGACTTCACGCTCTACAGCTTTTTCGCCGCCACGATCGGCAACCTGTTCTTTCCGAGCAGTAACGCCCTTACGTCGCTACTGCTGTCGTTCGGGGTGTTCGGCGCGGGCTTCGTGATGCGTCCGCTCGGCGCGCTGCTGATCGGCAACATTGCCGATCAGCGTGGGCGCAAGGCGGCCCTCACGCTGACCATCGCCCTGATGTCGATCGGCACGGCGCTGATCGCGCTTACGCCGTCGTACGGCACTATCGGTATCACGGCTAGCGTGCTCGTCGTGATCGGCCGCTTACTGCAAGGGCTATCGGCAGGAGGCGAGATCGGCGCGGCGTCGGCGCTGCTGCTGGAGTCCGGCGGTAAGGAGCGCCGCTGCTTTCTCGTGAGCTGGCAGGCCGCCACCCAAGGCGGCGCGGCCCTGCTCGACGCACTCTCAGGCATGACCCTCTCCGCCGGTCTGTCGCCGGAAGACCTGCACGCGTGGGGCTGGCGTCTGCCGTTCCTGCTCGGCCTGCTGATTGCGCCGATCGGGCTGTACATGCGCCGCAATTTGAAGGAAACCTTCGAAGGCAACCGCAAGACGGCTCTCACCGGCCTTCGCGAGGTGTTCAGCGAGAACGCCCGCACGCTGATCCTCGGCGTGTTTCTGATGGCGAGCAGCACGGCATCGATGTACGTGACTGTGTTCTACATGCCGACCTACCTCGTGCGTACCTTGCACATGCCGGCGGTCACAGCCTACGCGGCGACTTGCGTCTCCGGGCTGACGCTGCTCGCGCTGGCCCCGCTGTTCGGCCGCTTTGCCGACCGTCTCAAGCGCCGCAAGCCGCTGCTGATCTGCAACAGCGTGCTTTCGATGCTGATCGCGATTCCGAACTTCACGCTGCTATCGTCGGGGCCCGGCCTGCCGCTGGTGGCGATGTGCGTGGCCATCTCCGGCACGCTCAGCGCGCTCGGCACGGGCGCCGGCACCGCGATGATGATGGAGGCGCTGCCGCGCGAGCACCGCGCCACCGGCATGTCGATCATGTACAGCGTCGGCGTGACCCTGTTCGGTGGCTTCGCCCCGCTGGTCGTGACGTGGCTCATCAACGAGACCGGCAGCCGCATGGCGCCCCTGGGCTACACGTACAGCGCCATGATCATCAGTTTCATCGCCATGCTGCTGTATCCCAGCCATCCGGGCCGCGACTGAGCGACACGAATTACGACGAACCACCCAAGGCACACGACCCGATGGCATTGACACTCCCTGACACGCTTGCCCAGGCCCTGCCAGCACCGTTGCTCGCGTCGGCAGAGCGCTTTGCCGCCCTGCGGCGTCGCTTGCACGCGCACCCGGAAATCGGCGCCCAGGTACCCGACACCGCCGCGCTGGTAGCCGGCCTGTTGCGCGAATGGGGCTACGACGTGCACACCGGCATCGGTGGCGACGGCATCGTCGCACAACTCAAGATCGGCAATGGTACGCGTCGCCTCGGGCTGCGCGCCGACATGGACGCCCTGCCGATGCAGGAGCGTACCGGCCTGCCGTGGCAAAGCACGATTGCCGGCCGCATGCACGCCTGCGGTCACGACGGGCATACCGTCACGCTGCTCGCCGCTGCCGAGCACCTCGCGGCCACGCGCGACTTCGACGGCACGCTGAACCTGATTTTCCAGCCCGACGAGGAAGGTTTGAGCGGCGCTGCGGAGATGATGCGCGACGGCCTGTTCACCCGCTTTCCCTGTGACGCGATTTTCGCCTTCCATAACGCGCCGGGTCTGCTGCTGGGCAAGGCCGTGGTGCAGGCCGGTCCGCTCGGCGGCTCGTCCGACCGCGTGACGGTGACGTTTCGTGGCAAGGGCGGACACGGCGCAATGCCGCATCGCGCCACCGACCCGACGCTGGCGCTGTGTATCTCGGTAGTTGCACTGCAAGGCATCGTGTCGCGCAATCTCGCACCGGCCGATGCAGGCGTGATCAGCGTCGGCGAGATCTCGTCGGGCAGCACGTACAACATCATTCCCGAGACCGCCACACTTAAGCTGACCGTACGCGCAGCCACGGCCGCCGTACGCGACCTGCTTGAGACGCGCATCAGGACCGTGATCGCGAGCCAGGCAGCGGCATGTGGCGTCGAGGTGGATATCGCCTACGACCGGCTCGTGCCCGCGATCCACAACACGGCTGACGAAGCGGCCGTCGCCCGTGCCGCTGTGGCCGGCATCCTCGGCGAAGCGCAAGTCATCAGCGTTGCGCCCGGTACGCATCTGGGCAGTGAAGACTTCGCGTGGATGCTCGAACAGGTGCCCGGCTGCTACTTTTCGCTCGGCAACGGCCAGGGCGAATGGCACGGCTGTTCGTTGCACAACGACGGCTACGACTTCAACGACGCGCTAATTCCAATCGGTGCGGCCTGTTGGATATCGCTCGTGCAGTCGTATCTGCACAGTTGATCTGACCTGACCGGGCCAACCGGACATCCCCCGCAAGACAAGAGTCTCCCGCGCCTGTGCTTCGTGCACAGGCGCGTGACCTCGCTCGCGCAGGCCGTGCGCGATATTCCGTTTATCGATAGACAACGTTCCTTGGAGATCAGCAATGCAGAAGCGCAAACTGGCGGTTGTCGCATTCGGGATGGTGGCCTACAGCGCCGTTCATGCCCAATCGAACGTTACGTTGTATGGCGTCGCGGACGCCGGGATGGTCTATACGCCGAACTACCTGGGGTCAAAGGCGTACACGCTGACGAGCGGCGTAGCCAGTTCAAGCGCTTTCGGCCTGAAGGGTTCCGAAGATCTCGGAGGCGGCAATGCTGCGATCTTCAACGTGGAGAACGGCTACAACATCGCGACGGGCGCAGTGTCGCAAAACGGCACATTCTTCGGGCGGACCGCCTGGGTCGGGCTATCGGGGGCGCCCGGCGCGATGACAGTCGGTCGCCAGTATTCGAGCGCCTATTGGTACACCGGGTATCTGACCGCTGGCGGCAGTTGGGCGGCGGCCGGCGCAGGCTTCGGCGCACATCCGGGCGATGTCGACAACCTCGACACATTCAACCGCGTGAACAACGCGATCAAGTATGCGTCACCGAACTTCGCCGGATTTTCGATGCAGGCGATGTACGGCTTCGGCGGCAAAGCCGGCTCGTTCAACACGAACAGCGTCAAGGCTGTCGGCGCTGGCTACACGAACGGCCCACTGACCCTTGGCATTGGATACCAGTCCGCGAACCGGCCGAACTTCTCGCTGTTCGGCAACAAGGCCAATGACAGCGCGACCGGCATTAATATGACCTCGTATGTCGATTACGGCTTCGCATCGGCTGGGGCGCAGAATATCTTCTCGTTCGCGGGGACTTACGCCGTTGGCGAGGCGACGATCGGGCTCAACTACAGCAACAGCCGCTTCACCGACTTGGGCACCGTGGCCGTGAGTGGCCTGAGCGCGAAGGAGCGAGCCTTCCGCGGCACGGAGGCGTTCAATGTCGGCGAGATCAACTTCAAATACCGGTTCACACCGGCATGGATGTTGGGTACCGCGTGGTCGTACACGCGTAGCAGCGGGGCGACGCACGCGATCTATCAGCAAGTTGATATCGCGTTTTACTACTTGCTGTCCAAAAGAACCGACCTGTATGCGATGGGCTTTTACCAGCACGCGACCGGCACCGATTCACGCGGCTTGCCTGCGGTCGCGAACATCGCGGGCTGGAGGGCATCGTCGACGAATACGCAAACCATTGCCACCATCGGCATGCGCCATCGGTTCTGAAACGCCGTCCGCGCCGATAGCGCTACTCAGGCGCTACCTCGTGAAGACAGACGCCAATCTGGTTGGCCTCGGAGTCGCGGAAATACACGTCGCAGTCCCCCAGCACCGGTCCCACGCACTCCCCCAACCAACGCAAATCTCGGCCCTTCGTTTATGGGCTGCGCAACTGCCCGCTCAGGTTCATACGGCCACGCCGTTGCGCTGGTCTTCAGGTTTCATCTGGGACATCGGTCGCTTGTCGATGTCGCTCGCTTTGCGCGAGTATCAAACGACCTCCTGGCTTGTATCGTCCCTGATTCGGGCTCCGGCTCGGAAGCCAGGGATAATTTCGCCGCCATATTACATAGGATTCCAAATGTTTTGATTGCCTTTGGAGAATCCCTGGCACCTCTCGTTTTAAACCCTGTCGTCGACGAGTGCCGCATCGTGAATGAATCCGTCGCAGGTTGAGACTGGAACCAGCATTGGGGGGCGAAATACCCTGATACGGACGCGCTGTGCTCGGAGTTCCGCGAGCACTCGCGTAGCTTTTCGGAAACCTGGGTGGGCACTGCCCCACCCAGCCTGGAGACAGCGATTGTGCGGGCTTTACCGCTTGCTTGAGAAAATCACGTATCCGCGCTGAACAAAAAGTTGCTATTGCAACCAACTGCGCGATTGGCTAAAAGATACGCTCCTTGATCCTAATCGCAATGCGTTGGCCCGCCGGATTTACGGACTTGAACAACGTTTCCGTTTGTTTCCGGACGCGCGCTCAGCCAGGCATCGGCGACACTCTGATCGAATGTGCCCGACCACTTCGCGACCACCACGGTCGCCAGTGCATTGCCGATGGTGTTGCAGGTGGCAATCGCCATCGACATGAAGCGATAGACGCCGAAGATGATCGCCACGCCCTCGACCGGCAGCACGCCCGTCGAAGCGACAGTCGCCGCGAACACCACGAACGAGCCGCCCGACACCGTCGCCGCGCCCTTCGACGTGAGCAGCATCAGCAGCAGAATGCCAAGTTGATGTTCGAACGTCAGCGGCACGTTGTACGAGTGCGCGATGAAGAGCACGCCCATCGACATGAAAATCGAGGTGCCGTCCAGATTGAACGCATAACCGGTCGGCAGCACGAGGCCAACCGTCTGCTTCGCGCAGCCCAGCCGTTCGAGCTTGACGAGCAGCCGCGGCAACGCGCTTTCCGACGAAGCCGTACCCAGTACGATCAGGATTTCGTCCTTGATATAGCGGAGAAACCGCCACATGCTGAAGCCCGCTAGCTTCGCGATCGCCCCCATCACGACGAACACGAACAGCGCGATCACTGCATAGAAACTCAGCACGAGTTGCGCGAGCGCGATCAGCACAGCCGTGCCGTTGCTGCCCACCGCGAATGCCACCGCACCGAATGTTCCCAGCGGCGCAAGCTTCATCACCACGTTAATGAACGCGAACAGCACCTGTGAAACGAGATCGAGCCCCTCGCTGATACGCACGCGTCGAGACTCGGGAATCGCGAGAATGCCGATGCCGACCATCACCGCGAGTACGACCACCTGCAACAACTCGCCCTTCGCGAACGCGCCGATGAAGTTATCGGGCACGAGATGCATCACGAACGCGCTGAAGGTTTGCGGCGGCGGCGCCTTGGCGACGGCCGCTGCATTGGCTGCCGCGTGCGGCGCAATGGCGGTCATGCCCTTGCCGGTCTGAAACAGGTTGCCTGCGAGTAGTCCCACGGCGAGCGCAATCGTCGAAACGCCCTCGAAATAGACGAGCGAGCGCCAGCCCACCCGGCCCGCGCTGCGCGCATCGCCCGCCGACGCGATCCCGTGCACGATCGTGAGAAACACGAGCGGCGCAACGCCCGCCTTGATCAGCGCGAGGAAGATATCACCTAACACTTTCAGCTGCGAGGCAAAGCCCGGAAACACCAGGCCCACGGCAATGCCCAGCACCAGCGCGATCATCACCTGCATGCCCAACCGCCGATACCACGGTTGCCGTGCGCGCGGCGCGAGCGGATCGAGTGCGTCGTGCGCCTCGTGGACTCGGTGTGCCCCGTCTTCGAGGATCTTCTCGTTCATGATGCGTCTCCTCCAGTTGCGTACGATCAGATCTCGCTCGAAGCGGCGAGCGCGCGGTCGACCATCTGCGGCGCGAGGCCCAGATAGTTGGCCGGATCGGTCATGCGGTCGATGGCGGCGCGATCGAAGTGTTGCGTGACGGCGGGCAGCGCGGCGAGCGCGTCGGCCAGCGTGCCGCCCTGCTCGTTCACCGTGCGGCACGCGTCATAGACCAGATCGTGTGCCTGCTGACGGCCCGTGAACGGCGCCATCTGCATCATCGCGGCCTCGGCGACGATCAAGCCCTTGCTGATGCCAAGGTTGTGCTTCATGCGCGCTGTATCGACGATCAGACCGCCCAGCGCGAACTTCGCCTGATGCAGCGCCCCCGAAGCGAGGATGAAGCTCTCCGGAATCGCGATCCATTCGGCGTGCCACGGGCCGGTCGCGCGCTCGAAGTCCTGGATCATCGCGTCGACCATCAGGCCCGCGTGCTGGCGCACGGCCTTGGCCGCCGCGAGCATCAGTTCGCTCGAAATCGGATTGCGCTTTTGCGGCATCGTGCTGCTCGCGCCGCGGCCCTTCACGAATGGCTCGTAGACTTCGGCGAATTCGTTGGACGCCATGATCATGATGTCGGTGGCGATCTTGCCGAGCGATCCGGTCACAAGCGCAAGCAGGTTCACGGCTTCGGCAAAACCGTCGCGAGCGACGTGCCACGTCGTGGCCGGCACGCCCAGACCCAGCTCCTGCGCGAGCGCCTTTTGCACTTCGAAGCCCTTGTCGCCAATCGACGCGAGCGTGCCTGCCGCGCCCGCAAACTCCACCACTGCCACGCGCGGACGCAGTTGCGCAATGCGCTGCTGATGGCGGTCGAACATCGCCAGCCAGATCGCGGCCTTGTAGCCGAACGTCACGGGCAGCGCCTGCTGCAGGTGCGTGCGTCCCGCCATCGGCGTGTCGCGATGCTTCTTCGCTAGGTCGCCCAGAATGCCGCGCAGTTCGCGGATATCGGCGTCGACCGAATCGAGCGCGTCGCGCACCTGCAGCGCCACTGCCGTATCCATGATGTCCTGCGTGGTGGCGCCCCAGTGCACGTAGCGCCCCGCTTCGCCACACATGCCGACGAGCTGGTGCACGAGCGGCAGGATCGGATAGCCGACGATGTCGGTTTCGTCGCGCATATGGTCGAAATCGATCCGCTCGATCTGCGACTCGCGGGCGATCACGTCGGCCGCATCAAGCGGAATCACGCCGCAGCGAGCCTCGGCCTTGGCCAGCGCGACTTCGACGTCGATGTAGCGCTGGATCAGCGCGGTATCAGAGAAAACGGCGCGCATTTTGGCGGTGCCGAAGGCGTCGCGAAACAGGATGGAATCGACGACGGTGCTGGAAGCGGGCATCTGGCTGCGGATCATGGTTCGGTATCTGGCTAGAAATTCAGGGGACGGACTGTCGTCGCAACGCGAAATATGTCCGGACATATTTAGATTAATATGTTCGAACATATTGAGCAAGTGGTGATATACCCCTATGCTCGACGTGCGCGCCTTAAACTCCCTACATGAACAGACCCCGCTTTGCCGAAATCGCCCGCGAACTGACCGAGGGCATTGCCTCTGGCCGTTTTCCGGTCGGCAGCTATTTGCCGACCGAACTGGAGTTGCGCGACCAGTACCAGACGAGCCGCCACACAATCCGTGCGGCGCTCCACGAGCTTCAGCAGCTTGGTTTCGTCTCGCGCCGCAAGAATGCGGGCACGCGCGTCGAGTCAGCGCAGCCGCGCAACGGCTTCCGACCGACGCTCGCTTCAGTGGACGATCTGGTGCAGTTCGGCAGCGAGAATCTGCGCGAGGTGCAGTCGGTGGAGGAAGTGGTCGCCGACACCGCGCTTGCGGACGTACTGCAATGCGACGAGGGGGAGCGCTGGCTGCGTATTTCGAGCCTGCGCGTGGAACGCAATGCGCAGCCAGCGCGGGCATCCGCGCGGGGCGTGCCCGCCGTGCCGGTCGGCTGGACCGACGTCTACATCGACCCCGCCTACCGGGAAGTAGCCGACCACGCGCGCACCGAACCGGACACGCTGATCAGTTCGCTGATCGAGACGCGCTACGGACGGCGCGTGGCGGAGATTCGCCAGGATGTGAGCGCGCTGATTCTCGCGCCGGATATGGCCATGCGCCTGGCTGTCGATGCGGGCACGGCCGCGTTGCGCGTGGTGCGCCAGTATTTCGACGCATCGGGAAAATCGTTTGAGGTGACCGTGACCGTCCATCCGGCCGAGCGATTTTCCATTTCAATGCGTCTGACCCGTTCAAACGACACGGAGCTTTGACCTATTTTATTCGCGTGGAATCGGTCCTGGTGTACCCTGTCGTTGAACGTATTAGTGCAAATTTCTCGACAGTCAGAGTAGCGCTGTTCAGCTGGGGCGTTAAAGACTTTAGGTCCAAAGCTACCGAGGCCGATCGACATGACCTCCGTAGTGCGAGCGATCAAGTGTCCATCGAAGACCCGCATCACGACCGCGCCATTGCGATAACTGCCATTGTCAGTCTGGCAACGTCGGCATCCCCGTTTGGCGGTCATGAAAACGCATCAGTCTGAAGCCGTTCCCTCGTACGCCGGTGCGTTTCCAGACGACGCGGAACTGGCCGCGCTGCGCAGCTGGTATGCCGGTGTGAACGCACGCGAGGCAATCGAGCGCTAGCTCGGGCACCGCCAGACGCCCGATCGCTCCGCCCGCCAGACGCGTGCGCGCATCCGCCTGAAGTTGACTGCTTTCGCGAAAAGCCGCCATCGCTTGGATCTGGCCGCTGGTTTCTGCGGCGACCGGTGCCCGCGCACCGCTGGACAGGCCCACCGCGTCGACGCAACAGCATCGAATGGCGCTTCTTCGCAGGCGCCCCCTCCTCAAGATCAACCGCGCATGCACTGACCGTCCTGTCCACGATGTATCGATGGCTGGTCGAGCAACGATACGTTTTCGCCAATCCACTCGCTGGCATAACGGTGCGTGGGCAGGCGCGAGCCGGGATCGATGTGAGCCGTAGCTTCACCGAGAGCGACGGGCGGCATCTTCGAACTGTTGCGGATGGACTCGCATGGTCATACGGCTGGAGCGAACCGGCAGCACAGCGGTTAAGGCTTCTGGTGGGCGATACAAATGCGACCGGTCTACGGGCGGCAGAGCTGGTCGGCGCGACGTTAGGGAACATTGAAACAGACGATCGCGGTGACCACTGGCTGCATGTGAGCGGCAAGGGCGAGCGCCCAGGAAAAGCTGGTCTGCCGCCATTGGCTCGCAGAGGTCCTCCGGTCTCGCGACAAGCGGTGTGGCAGGCTGCCAGTGCGAGGGCGTGACCGATAGATCCCGGTGCATGAGATATCTGTCGAGCGACGGCTGCGCGATCGCAAGCCACAATCCCGCTGATACACCACTAGACGCTGCACCATCACTGTGGATCGTTGCTGAGCGCGCGATCGATCAGGGTGTTGAGCGCCCTCATTGCTTCCGTCGCGGCACGACGCTTTCGCGCGTGCGTGATCATGAAACACGATCGTTGCGGCGTGGGTCCCCACAAGGAGAAAGAGCTAAACCCACGTCGCAGACAGGCGACCTGGGCCACCCTTGCCGGTACCAGGCTCCACTGCTCAGGGCTGCGGAGAAGAGAAAGCGTCAAATGAATCGTATCGACAGTGAGCCTGCCTTGCACACGTGAAGTCCAGCGCGTAGCGTGCCACGCCAGGAACTCTTCGTCGGAACTCGCGAATATCTCATGTTCGCCGCGTAGCTCGCCAGCATCGACGTCGCGCCTACCGGCAAGTGGAGACGCCGGCAGGCAAAGCCCAACGACAGGTTGGCTATAGAGCTTGCGGGTGATGACTTGATCGTGTGCGAATGTCTGCCGCGTGAAGGCCACGTCAAGCTCACTGCGGGCAACCTTGTCAAAGAGTTCTCGCGACCGTCCTGACTGAATCGAAATGAGAAGTGGCAGATCCAACTGCGAGAGTCGTTCGTACACATCGTCAAGAAGCTCGAAATTAATCGCCGCCACGCTACCGATACGCAAAGACGAACGTTCTGCGTGGCTGGATATCGCCAGCGTTTCGCGGTGCAGCGTCATCCATCGCTCGGCGACATCGAGAAACGCCTCGCCAGCGTCGGTCAGCCGAACGTCCCGGATGCCCCGCCCACGCTCGATCAAAACAACGCCCAACTCTGCCTCCAGAAGGCTCAGGCGCTTGCTCACTGTCGGCTGCGTGAGGCATAGCACTTCCGCGGCCTTACTGACGCCATTGCTGCGCACGATCGCGAGAAAAGCTTCCACCGCGGAAAAATTCACTCAAACGCTCCTTGCCGGCGCCCCTGCAAGCATTGATCTGCTTACGCGCTCGCTAAATATTCTACATATGAATATTTAATACGCTAATTATTCATTTTACCTATTAAATTCGCAGCCGCAAAATGCATCTGTCGCCGATGGATTCTCCAATCCGAAGAAACCCTCCGGCACTTAGTCGCTGTAATCCTCCCATCGACAACCCCGACGACGGAGCCAACCTCCGGCTCCTGTCGCCATGCGCAAATAAGGTTGCGCATACAACCAACAGGTTTGTCGGACGAGGAGCGACCCAGCTATCAGGATAGTGTAGACATGACCACGAAGATCGATACCCATCACCACATTGTTCCTCCCGCCTATGCCACCTGGCTCGAGCAGCGCGGCATTACTGCGGGTGGGCTCGCAATCCCGCATTGGAGTACCGAAGGCGCGCTGGATCTTCTGGATGCCGAAGGCACGGCGACGGGGATTTTCTCCGTGTCGACGCCGGGCGTCCATCTGGGCGACGACGTTGAAGCCCGAGAAAAGGCACGCGAAGTCAATGAGTTTGCCGCTGGCGTCGTCCGCCAATATCCAGAGCGCTTCGGCTTTTTCGCCACGTTGACGCTTCCGGACGTCGCAGGCGCCATCGACGAAGCCCGGTATGCGCTCGATACTCTTAACGCCGATGGCATTGTCTTGATCAGCAGCGTTCGTGGAACCTATCTGGGCGACGAAGCGTGGGCGCCGCTCTTCGAGGAGCTGAACGATCGGCACGCGGTTGTGTTTGTCCATCCCGGCGACCTGCCCTGCGAGCCTGTGCCCGGCATCCCGCCGTTCGCGGCCGACTTCCTGCTCGACACCACCCGCGCGGCCATCAATATCGCCAGGTCCGGCTGGCTGGAGCGATTCCCGAACGTCAAGATCATCCTGTCACATGCGGGTGGATTCGTGCCGTATGCAGCAGAACGCATCGCGCGGATCGTGTCTCCGGACGGCAAGAATGCAGGCGGCCTGGCGCGCTTGAAGCAGTTCTATTTCGACACTGCGCTCTCCAGCAGCCCCTACGCGCTCCCCGCTCTGCTCGCTTTCGCCGATCCGAGCCACATTACCTTTGGCAGCGATTGGCCCTATGCAAACAAGGAACGCTCGGTCAATTTCACGAGACAGCTTGAGGCCTATCCGCTGAGCGATGCCCAACGCGAAGCGATTTATCGCACGAATGCCGAAGCACTCTTTCCTCGGTTGGCGAAGCGATAAACACGCGCCCCTGTCCCCCGATTTCCGCGTCCCACGCACAAGACGTTGCGCCCGCAACGGGTTAACTCCTACGCGAATGGTGGTCAAATTTATTGACTTAGCGCCAATTATCGTCGATTCTTCGCTAAATTGATTGCACATCAATAAGTGCAACAACGCAGCGAATCCGGAACGACGAATCCGGCTCTTGATCAATAAAACACCATATTTGGAGACATAACATGCTTCGGAGGCACGCAGCACTCAGCGCGTTTTCCCTTGTACTGGCTATACCCGCGCACGCGCAAAGTTCGGTCACGCTCTACGGGATTATCGATATTGGCGTGAGCTACGCGAACAATGCGCAGACTGGCGTGGTGAACAAAACAGCGGTCGGGGGACCGCAATTTGCTTTGACCGACGCGCATGCGACGGGTCTCAGCGGGAGCCGCTGGGGGCTGCGGGGAACGGAGGACCTAGGTGCGGGACTGAGCGCGATCTTTGTGCTGGAGAATGGCTTCCTGGCTAACAGCGGCGCGCTGGCGCAAGGAGGCGCGGAGTTCGGTCGGCAGGCCTACGTTGGCCTTTCCAGTCCGCTGGGTCGCATCACAGCAGGCCGGCAGTACGACCCGCTCATCGACTTCGTGCAGTCGTTCGCGGCTTCCGGCTCGTGGGCTGGCTATATGGGGGCGCACCCCGACGATCTCGACAACCTGACCAATACCAACCGGATTAACAACGCCGTCAAGATCACCACGGCAAAATTCGGCGGCTTCAGTGCCGGCGCGCTGTACAGTCTCGGCGGCATTGCAGGCAACGCCACGCAGAACCAGATATGGTCGCTCGGCGCAGGCTATACCGGCGGAAGCTTCGCATTCGGAGCGGGCTACCTGAACGCGCGCGACCCGAACGTCTCCTTTTACGGCAACACGCCCAACAAGGGAACCGCTACGACCAACAATATCGGCTCGGGGGGCAGCGCCACGAGCCCGCAGTCGTATCCCGTGTATGCGGGCTATGCCTCCGCCAGGACACTTGAAATCCTCGGCGCGGGAACTTCATACACACTCAGCGGCGCGGTCTTTTCTCTTGCCGCCACCAACACGCGCTTCGATCACCTTGGCTCATCGTCGGGCCCGAATCCGCTCGGTTACAGCGGCAATGCCGTGTTCACCAGCATCGATTTGAACGTGCGCTACAACGTTACGCCGTTTCTTCAACTGGGCAGCGGTATCGACTACACACACCGGAACTCAGTCAAAGGCGATGACGGCGCGAAGTATCTACAACTCGATCTAGCGGCCGATTACTTTCTTTCCAAACGCACTGACCTCTATCTGTTGACGGTCTTGCAGCGCGCGATGGGAACCGACTCGCTGGCACACCCAGCCGTTGCCTCGATCGCGGGCTTTAGCCCCTCCACCACCGACAAGCAGATTGGCGTTCGCATCGGCATTCGACACAAATTCTGAGCCGTCAGGTCGCGCGTGCGCCCCTTGGCTTGCGGGGCGCGCGCGACGCTTGAGATTTCCCAACTTCCGCCACCTCGTTCGATTGCCAGTTGGCAAATCCATCGAGCAACAACTTGAGCCCCGCGTCGAACGCGTATTCAGCACCGAGCCCCGAAAACGCTGCACCGACGATCTTTGCCGCCGGATAGCGAGTGTCGGAAATTGAATCGAACTTGCCGCGCAGATAACTCGAATGCTCTGCTGGCGACTGCCGCCCTGCCGCCGAAATACTGGACGAAAGCAGGTATTGCGCAAGCAGGTGATAAGCAAGCGCCGATTGGTCCGGCGAGAAGCCGCCCTGTAGAAACGCGGAAGTTATATGGTTGAACAGCGCCATCCCGTAGTCGATCTCGCCCGGCGCCACGGACTGGAACAGACGAAAGCGGTTGTGCGACGCCACATACATGCTGACACCCGGAATCTCGCACGCGAGTTCGAAGGATGAACGCGAAATGATCTCCACGTCCGAGCGCCAATCCCCGGTCAATGCGGGTAGCGCTTCGAGACGGCGCCGGTAATAGCGATTGAGCACGCCGGAGATGAGGTCGTCGCGGTTGCCGAGGTAGTAATGAATCAAACCGGGCGCAACGCCAAAATCCTTTGCAAGCTGGGCGATCGACACCTGATCGAGCGCCACCGTCTTCGCCATTTCACTGGCCCGCTCAATGATCACGTTGCGCGATAACAAGGCTTCCGCACCAATTGCCGCCGCGGCTTTCGGTGGCCGACCGCGTCGGCGCGGTGCGGCTTGCGCAGGAGGTTCGGGCTTTTTGGGGGGGCGTGCAGTCATCGATCAGCGGCGTCGGTCGGGAAAGTACCGACAGTCTACCGTCAAATATTAATTGACGATATGTCAATTAATCCATAACCTGTTTTCCATCAGATTCAATTACTGTTGAAGGAGACGTCGTGGAACAGGTAGAGAAAGCGACCGTAACAGCGGGACTGCGCGGCGCAAACTGGGATCCCGCGTTGATGCGCCGCCCTTACAAGGTCGTACCCTGGTCGTTGCAGACCGCAGACGGTCAGAAGACCCTCGGCTTTCTTTTCACGGCATCAGGCAACGAAAAGACGGTCGTGTCGATCATGCATCCGCGCGAGATGTCGGTGACGCACTATCTCGTGCCTGCCGTGCTCGACGCGGGCTGTGCATGCTGGGTGCAGGGGCCGCGCTCGATCGGCAACGACCTGCGGCTCGAGCACGAGCTGGCGCTGCTCGACGTTGCGGCCGGCATGCAGCATCTGCGCGAACTCGGTTACCGCGATATCGTTTTGCTCGGCAATTCTGGGGGTGGCGCGCTGTACGCGTTCTACAACCAGCAATCGCGCATGGCGCCTGCCGAGCGACTGACGCAGACGCCAGCAGGCAGGCCGACCGGACTGGCCGAAGCCGCCATGCCCTGCGCGGACGGCTTCATTCTCGTCTCGCCGCATCCGGGACAAGGCGCAATTCTGCTGAATAGCCTCGACCCGAGTGTTGTTGATGAAAACGATCCGATGGCGGTTGACGCGTCGCTCGATCCGTTTTCTCCCGACAACGGCTACGACCCCGTTACCCGCACCGCACGTTACACGCCTGGATTTGCCGAACGTTATCGCGTCGCGCAGCGGCTGCGTGCGCAGCGACTGGACGAGAAGGCTCGCAGCCTGATCCAGCAGAAGCTGGAGGCACGGCGCCGCCTGAAAGGCGACGCGCCCTCTTTCGCCGATCGCCGCGTCGCCGCCCATGCGCCGATCTTCCAGATCTGGCGCACCGACGCCGACCTGCGCGCATGGGACATCTCCATCGATCCGTCAGACCGCAAGGCGGGGTCACTATGGGGCAATGATCCGTTCGTATCGAACTGGGGCAGCGTCGCCTTCGGTCGCATCGTCACGCCGGAGTCGTGGCTTTCTACGTGGTCGGGGCTCTCGACGCGCGCATCCTTCGAAAAATGTGCCGAATCGATCGTCGCGCCAACGCTCCTGCTCGAATACACGGGCGACCAGTGTGCCTTTCCCAGAGATCTTGAGGCAATCTTCAACGGTCTAGGTGCACGCGACAAAACGCGTGTGCGCGTGCGCGGCAACCACCACGGTATGGCCCTTCAGCGCGATGAACCGTCCGGGCGCGAGGTCGCGGGGCGCCATATCGTCGACTGGCTGAACGCACGATTCCCGGCCAACTGAATGCCGGCTTACACACAATGATGGAGACAACGTTGCAAGCACAACCAACCCAGCCCCGAGTTGCACTGCCGGGCGTTCGATATCGCGACGAAGCGAGACTGCGCACGTATCTGGAAGCCGGCGTGCTCGGCACCCAATCGCTGACGTCAGCGTTTCGGGAAGCGTTCGCGAAACACGCCGCGAAGCCTGCACTCGTCGGTGCCGAAGGCGAATACACTTACGCACAGCTCGACGATCTCACCGATCGTTTCGGGGCGGCGCTGCTTCGTCTCGGCGCACAACCTCTCGATCGCGTGATCCTGCAATGCGGCAACTGCAACGAATTGCTGATTGCCTTTATTGGCTGCCTGAAGGCGTCGTTGATTCCGCTTTGCGCGCTTCAGGCCTTCCGCAAGCACGAGATCGGCTATCTCGGGAATCTCTGCGAAGCAGCGGTGCATCTGGTTCAAGGCGATGATGCGAAATTCGACGACGTCGCCTTTGCCGCGGAGATGCGCGCACAGGTTGCGTCGCTGAAGATCACGGTCCAGGCGCGCGGCACGCAACGCGGCGAGGCCGCCACTTTGTGGTCCCTGATCGACGGTATGCCCACAAGCGATGCGCTCGAACTGCTCGCCCGCGTCGAAGACGATCCCTTCCAGGCAGTCGTCTTCCAGCTCTCCGGCGGCACGACGGGCGTGCCGAAGATCATCCCGCGCTTTCACAACGAATACCTCTATAACATGCAGGCCGTCGCAGCGTGGAATCGTTACACAAGCGACGACGTGCTCTTCATGCCAACGCCGTTCATGCACAACATGAACATGGTCTGCTTCTTTGGGCCGATTCTGCTCTCAGGCGGGCGCGTAACGGTGTGCCCCGACATCTCGACGGAAACGCTCTCCAGCACGATCGAGCGCTATGAGCCGACGTGGTACGGCCTCGCCGGCCCGATCCTTTCACGCGTGGCGGAGCAGATGAAGCGCGCGACGCCCGCCACGAAGGCGAAGCGCAAGATGATCGGGCCCAAGAATGCCCCCCGGCTGCGCGAGATGCTCGGATCGCCCTGCTATCACATCTTCGGCATGACGGAAGGCGTGATCATGTTCGCACAGGAAGGCGATCCGCAATACGCGCTCGATGAATCTGTGGGCCGCCCGGTTTCGACGTGGGACGAAGTCAGGATCGTCGAGATTGGCGGGGAAACGGAAGTGCCCGACGGCGAGACCGGTGAAGCCATCTTCCGCGGCCCCTACACGATCCGTGGTTACTACAAGTCTGAAAAAGAAGATGTGCATCGCTTCACCGCCGACGGCTTTTACCGTTCGGGCGACCTCATGATGGCCGAGGTCATCGACGGCAAGCGCTACTTTTTCTTCCGCGGCCGTACGAAGGACGTGGTCGACCGCGGCGGCGAAAAGATCAACGCAGAAGAGCTCGAGAACGTCATCAACCGTTGTCCGAGCGTGCATGCGTCGGCGGTCATCGGTATGCCCGATCCGGTTTATGGCGAACGGGTCTGCGCGTTCGTCGTTCCCAGTCCGGACGATACGCCACTCACCCTCGCGAAGCTCACGAGCTTTCTGGAGTCCGAAGGTCTTGCGAAGTTCAAGTGGCCCGAACGGCTCGAATTGATCGACGAATTCCCCGTCACCGCATCCGGTAAGCGCAGCAAGGTCCTGCTGCGCCAGCAACTCATCGAGCGCCTCCAGAACGAAGGCGCGGCCCACGCCGCCAATCGAGGATAAGACATGAATCAGCCCATCCATTCGTCGCTGCTCACGCGCCCCGTATTGCGTGGTGTGCATCATACGGCCCGTCCTACGTGGAAGCTCGAAGAGACCGTGCACTTTTATCGGGATCTGCTTGGCCTGCCACTCGTGCATGCCATCTCGGCGCGCGGTTGGGGGCCGGCCGATCACGCCGATTTTCTGCACTTCTTCTTCGACAGCGGTAACGGCAGCACCATCGCGTTCTTCTACTACATCGGCACGGTTCGCCCCGAGCAGCTTGCGCCGAGCGATCACTATCAGGTGCGCGCGACGCATACCGCGTGGCAGGTCAACGATGCGGTCGAACTGGCTGCATGGCGTACGCGCGTCGAACAGGCTGGCATCGATCTGCGCTATCAGGTGCGCCACGAAGTCATCGAATCGATTTACTTCAACGACCCGAACGGCTATCCGATCGAAATCACCTACCAGACGCGCCCGTTCGACGCGATGGACGCTGCGGACGCAACGCGCACGATCGAAGCCGCCATCGAGATGGAACAGCGCGGCGAGCGTGGCGAACCGTTCGCCTCGATCGATCCCGTGTGGCAGCGCAAGGCGAGCCGTATGCAGGCTTCGGCTGATACGAGTGTCGCTTCGGTGTTTGTTCTCGACGTACCCGAATTCCGTCCGCTCATTGATTCCGCGCGAGAGTCCGGCGCTTACGCCACAACAGCCATTGACAACGGCTACATCCGCATCGACGGCAATCCCGGCATCACGTTTAAGCGCAAGGCGCTCGGCTTCAAGCCCGCGGTCTGGTACGGTGCGCTCACGGGCGGTCTGGCTGGTCACATCGAGCAGTTCGACACTGACAGCCTCGTGATCAGCCCTGTGGTGCAATCATGAAAGTCGATATCGTTGGCGGTGGTCCGTCGGGCCTCTTCCTCGCCATATTGCTCGCAAAGAACGCGCCCGGCGTCGAAATCGAAGTCTTCGAACAAAATGCGCCCGATGCAACTTTCGGGTTTGGTGTCGTCCTCGCGGATACGGGCCTTGCCCGGCTCAGTGACGCCGCGCCCGACGTGTGCGCCGATCTGATCAAGGCGATGAAGTTCAGCACCCAGCAGACTATCGTCAGTGGCGAGACCGCGCTCACGGTGCAGCGTCCGGGCCAGGGCGGTGGAGCGATCGCACGGCTGCGTCTGCTGTCCATTCTGCAAGAACATGCTGCACGCCTTGGCATCCGCGTGACGTGGTCATCGCGCGTACTCGACATTGCAACGCTCACCGGTGACATCGTCGTGGGCGCGGACGGGGTTAATTCGCTCGTGCGGACGAGCGACGAAGCCGGTTTCGGTACGACGCGACGCGATCTGAGCAATCACTTCGCGTGGTTCGGCGTGCAGAAGGCTTTTCCATGTCCTTCGCTGGTGTTTCGCCGCCACGAAGGCGGCTATTTCGTCGCACACTACTACCCTTATTCCGATGGAATGAGTACGTTCGTGGCCGAATGCGACGATCGAACGTGGCAACATTTCGGACTCGAAAACGCCTGCGCGGACGAGCGCCGGACGCTGTTCGAGCGCGTCTTTGCCCCCGAACTGGATGGCCACGGCCTCGTCTCGAACAACTCGAACTGGCGGCAGTTTCCGGTGATTCGCAATGACAACTGGTACAGCGGCAATCGCGTGCTGATCGGCGACGCACTGGCCAGTGCCCATTTCTCGATTGGTTCGGGCACTCGCATCGCGATGGAGGATTCGATCGCGCTCGCGCAATCGATCGCCGCGAACACCGACGACGCACAGGCAGCGCTGCGTGCCTACGTCGCGACGCGGCGCGAAGCGAAGGATCGCCTGATCGGCGCGTCCGAGGCCTCGTATGAATGGTACGAGCAGATCCGTGAATGGATGGAGTCCTACACGCCGCACGAGTTCGTGTACCACTTCATGACGCGCACGGGCCGCGTCGACGCGGCGCGGCTGCGCGAGCAATATCCTGCGCTCATGCAGGAGCTCGCGAATGCTGGCGCTTTGCCGGCTGGCGAGGCGCTGCAATGACACAGAGCTACGAGTACGTGCTCAACGTCTCGCCATTCGTCGTGCGGCGTACTGTGCGTTGGGGCGATTGCGACCCGGCAGGCGTCGTCTATACGGGACGTTTTCCGGACTATCTCCTTGGCGCTCTTTCGCTCTTCAAGGATCACATCGCAGACGGTGCCGGGAACTCTCTCGGTCAAGCGTACGGCGTGGGCTTTCCTTGTCGCGGCATGAGCTTTGACTTCTCGGGAACGCTCTGGCCCAACGACGTTGTCGATCTCGAATGCTATGTCGGTGAGATCCGCACACGCAGCTTCGACTTTCACTGCGAGGGGAAACGATCAAACGGCGAGCCCGTTTTCAGCGCCCGCTTCTCCCCCATCTGCGTTCACGCCGACGTGCGTGAAAGCACGGACATTCCCGCGCCCCTGCGCGCGACATTGGCGCGCCATGGCCGCGTTGCCACAACAAGGTAAAAACGACATGAATTACCGCATCGGGCAGATCGTGCCCAGCTCTAACATCACGATGGAAAAGGAAATTCCCGCGATGTTTGCGTCGTACATGAACGACCACCCGGAACACGCCTTTACGTTTCATTCGAGCCGCGTGCGCATGCATAAGGTGGTCGCCGAGGAACTCGAACGCATGAATCGCGATATGGGCCGCTGCGCCGTCGAACTCGCCGATGCCCGCGTCGACGTTCTCAGCACCGCATGCCTCGTCGCGATCATGTGCATGGGGCATGGCTATCATCGTACCGCCGCGCAGGCGCTGCGCGATGCAATCGACGTCAACACCGCGCAACCGGAAGTGATGACCTCGGCGGGCGCACTCGTCGATGAACTCAAGAGCTTCGGTGCGAAACGCATTTCACTGATGGCTCCGTACAGCGACGCACTCACGAGACGCGTAGTCGACTACATCGAGGCCGAAGGCATTGAAGTGCAGGATGCAATCAACTTTTCAATCGAGGACAACCTGGACGTCGGCGCGCGCGATCCGCTTCGGCTGCTTGACGATGTGAAACGCCTGAATACACGGGGTGTCGATACCGTAGTGCTTTCCGCGTGCGTTCAAATGCCATCCCTGCCGGCTTTGCAATTGGCACAACGAGATCTCGGCATTCCCGTTACGTCGACCGCCGCATGTACCGTGCGGCAAATGCTTAAGCTGCTTGGGCTTAGCCCGGTGCTCAAGGGCGCGGGTGCGTATCTCGGCGACAACTCGGGACTCAACTAACACAGCACCCGCAGGCAAAAAACACAAAGCTGTGATCGAAATGTGAGAGGAGACAACAGTGACTGCGAGCCCCCCCAACCCCTACGCCAGCGAGGCTGCGGACAAGCCCTCAAAATGGCAGCTCGCCGCGATCGTTATGGGCGCGGCTATCGGCATGGCGCTTGGCTATGCGCCGTTATTCAATGCGACCGCCGGGATCTTTGCACCCGCGATTTTGCAGGAGTTTCACTGGACGCACGAGCAGGCGGCCGCGTCATACGCGGCTTCGATGGCTGGCCTGGCGATTGCCAGTCCGCTGATCGGCGTGTTGATGGATCGCTTCGGAGTACGACGCGTCATTCTGGTTTCGGCCATTGTGTATTGTCTGGGACTCGTATGCATGGGGCTTCAGACCGGTGACAGGAGTACCTGGATCGCGCTGTCGGTCATCATCGGCATTTTTGGCGCTGCGACGTCCGTGCTCGGTTATCTCGCGATCCTGCCGCAATGGTTCGACAAACGGCTTGGCCTTGCGACGGGCCTCGCGATGATCGGACTCGGTGCGGGCGCTGCCGCCGCGCCGGCCGCTGCTCACCAGCTGATTTCGATGCTGCACTGGAGGCACGCCTATCAGGTTCTGGCTGGCGTGTCGTTTGTGGGATCGATGCTCGCGCTGTCGCTTCTCAAAGAGCGCGCGCCTTCGTCGCTGACGGGCACACACGCTACACGACATGGCGATATGCCCGCAGTCGATCTGCCGTTTTCTCCCATGAAGCTTGGCGTGATCTTCCTGGTCGCGTTTCTTGCCTCGAGCGCAACACTCTCACTGAATCCGCATCTGCCTGCGCTGCTGATGGATCGCGGTTTGTCAAGTGCAGCTGCCGCGAAGTGCGCATCGTCTATTGGCATCGGCCTCCTGATCGGTCGCCTCCTGTCGGGTTTTCTGATGGACCGCTTTCATGCTCCCTTTGTTGGCGCCACATTTTTGCTTGCGGGCGCCTGCGGAACGCTTCTCCTGTTGAATGCCGCATCCCTTCAGTCGGCACTCGTCGCATCCTGCCTCACAGGCCTTGCCATCGGTGCCGAGGGCGATCTGCTTTCGTACCTTGTACGTGCCTATCTCGGGATGAAGAAGTTTGGCCGAAACTATGGCATTGCGTTCGCCGGCTATGCATTTGGCGCCGTTTTTGGGCCGCTTGCAGCGGGACGTTATGTGGACACCTACGGCAATTTCGAATTGCCGCTTCGAATCGCGCCAGTGTTGCTGATTACGGCGAGTATGCTTCTTGTCTCACTCGGCCGCTATCGGTCATTGAGCGCCGCACGCCCGGAAAGTCATATCGTCCGGGCGGAAACATGACCATGGCCGCCGCTTAGTGCCGGTATTGCATGTGGCCGGCATCCTCTGCCCACGAAACATGGCATTCAGTTGCAAACGCCACTCGGACTGGCAATCATAGATGCCCGATATCGCGTCCCCGCCTCGACGATTGCGGTACTCCTGCATGGTGCGTTGCAAGCGCGCGCGTCAGCGAGATACGAGGTTTTCGATCATAGATACTCCCACAGTCCCCCGACGGGAGTGGTCGGCCCAACCGATCAATCCCATCAGCGATCGTGAATAGTGTTAGAGCGTGTTAGGCACTTTCGTTGAGGGCTGCGAAGTGCACAAGCATAAGTATGGTGATTACGACGAAATGCAGGCCGGCCAGGGGTTCGGGCAATCGCTCGTAGTCTTTGGCCAGTCGGAGGAAACGGTTCAGCCAGCCGAAGCTGCGCTCGACCACCCAGCGACGTGGCAACAGAACAAACTTTTTTACTTCCGGCCGCTTGATTACCTCAAGCCCGATTCCTTCATCGAGAGCGGCCTGCGCCGGCTCCTCGCCGGTATAACGCTGATTGGCAAACGCTGTCTTGACCGTCTGACCTGTAACCTCCAGGAGCCTGACGCGCAAGCTCGCGAACGGTTGATGGAACAACCGGTTTCATCAAGTCATCACTTCTCGCGTGAAACATAAACTCACGCGACTTTCAGGTCGCACGTAACAACTTTAGTTGTGTGCGCGGTCGTTCACAAAGCCAACTTGTGTCTGTCTTGCTGGGTCGCGAAAATTCCCGCTCAGGCCTGCGGGTTAAAGGCTGGAGAGATTTTCTTTTGCAAGCGATATGGTGTTCATCGACGAACGTCCATGCAAGTAGTGCTGTGTCGCACTGCACGTCTTGAAATTGCGTTGAAACAAAGCAGACAGCCGATTGATGGTGATGTGAGCAAGCTATGCGAATTTCCAGTCAACGTTCTCACAGTGACGGAAAAATTTCGCGGGAAATGGCAGCCCTCGGGGCTGGACAAAATTTTACTTGGAACATAGACACATCTTTGCTTGCGTGAGCGGCGGTCGAGTTTTCGCGAGAAATCAGAAAATACAATGGCCATTAGGATAATCCTTAATTCGATTAAGCCTCGGTCGTGCATCGAAACTCGCGCAAGGGGGCGCTATTTCCATCTATCGCGACGTTGTTCATCGGGCCTCGCATCGAACGTTCGACAGCCACCGCGGTGAGTCTATCGAAACAGAATCGAAGTCTCTATAAACTATAATGATCGTCGCGATCACCGCGACTGTTCAAAGGATTCGTGTTTTTCAAAGGAGACCGGATTGCTTCGAGCCACGCTATTGATCACAAGCTGCACCGCCCTCTCGGCCTGCGTATCGAACAGCAGCGCCGAGTACGCACTGCGAGCCTATCCCATCCACGACGCCAAGATTGGCGGCCCAGCACCAGGAGTATGCGACTGGAATGAAAAAACTGGTGTGCACTACACCGCAATCGACAATGAGACGAACAAGCCGGTTTCGGGCGTACTCTGCACTAACCTGGGAGAAACGAATTCCATGCTTCACGACGATCGATGATGAGGATGAGGAATACGCCTAATGGCCATCCTTTTGCTCTTCTTTACACTTGTCGCCACGCCATTTTGGCTGATCGCATACTTCTTTTTCGTGCGCGCAGCCTACCGCGCGGAGCGCCCCTGGACCGCAATTGTCCTGCATGTCACCACCGTGTTTCTGCTCTTCGTCGACATCATGTTCCTGATTACGATGCGTAGTGGCAATTCGACTTTCAACAACTAAGCGGACGCCGATCTGTATCCGGTGCCGGACATCGGTAAGCAGGGGCCCGCACGCCGATAGCCGCCACTCCAAACCCTTCGTTCCACGTGACTTCTATCGCGCGTCCATCATCAAGAATCCACGTTTGCCTGCGCTCCCCGGCAGAGATATCGCGCCCAGTCATTCCGGCAACGCCTTCGCCTAAGCGGAGTCGTGCCATGCCGCAACATCCGATCCTCGCAAAGATCTGATCCGCAATCTCGTTGTGCGACATCGCTTCGTCCTCAAGGGCCCACCGGTGGGTTGTCGGGATGATCCAGGCGTTTCCAGGTCTTGCCGTCGAAGCACGCGAGATCCTTATAGCCAATTGACCACATAACCCCGTCGCGTGCCCTTAGAACGTGACAGTCAACAAGGTCGCGTGGGAGATTCGTTTTGTAAAGCACGATTTTGTTTTGAACGCTGTCGTACACGAATATCCCGAGATTTGATGCCAGAAACAGCGTTCCATTGACAAACTCGACGCTGCTGAAGCGCTGGTTGCCCTCGATTGTCGAGAGATTCTTGAACCCGCTGCGATAACATCCTTTCAATAGAGTGCCGTTTGCACCCACGATATACACTTCGTTTTCCGAGACGATCTTGATTGCGAATAAATCTTCATCAAGGTGCACATCTATTTTGGCCCAGACATTTCCATCGAAATAAAAAATTTCCCCCTGGTAGCCAACAGCGTAAATCGAGTCTTCTGAGCACCCAGCGATATCCATCAGACATCGCATTGAGGTATCAGTCTCCGGCAGCAAAATACCTTGATCGGCATGGGCCCAAACTCCGTCTGCGGTCCGGCGGTAAACCTGGCGATTACTGCCGCAAACGTAGAGCGTCTCGCCAACTTGTCTGATTGCAAAGACATATCCGAAGTTGGCAGACCAGTCGACATGCAAGCCAGCGTCCCCAATGACCTCGCTCCGGCACCCATCGACGCCGGCCTCCTGGATCTCAACCTGCCCCTCGACCGAGAGGAGGACGTAGCTGCGCGGACGCGTTTCAGTACCCACCCAAAGGCAAGCACTGGTTACGTGCCAATCTAGATCGTATGCGCGCCACGGGTCAGCGTCCTGCCCGTCGTAATAGCAGACACGCGCAAACTCTTCTTCCCAGGGATCAACACTGTCGAGGCAGGACACCAGCTTCAGATAATCTTCCTCAATGACAATCCCGTCGATAAATGACACCGCTGCATCGTCACTGACCTCATTCACCTTATCACCCCTTCTTTCCACTACTCGTCTTCATTCGGGTTGCCGGTCTGCCGAGTTGATGTTCGGCCCCCTCGGGGAGTTTCCGTTTGGAAGCACGCACGAGGTTGTCCTCACTGCGCTTGAATTCGCGATTATGGTATTCGCGTAACGCTTCAATTGACAACGCCCGTCTTCACTATTGCCGCTACCCGGCACATTGACATTATTAGCCAGATGAGATGTCAATTGTTCCCTGCGCACTCTGCAAATCGTCGAGGAAAGCGCGCTACGCAATATCGCACTGAAACTGTCGCGCGTGTGTTGGATCAGTTTTTTGCGTCATACGGAGCAGAGATTAACTTGGTACAGTGAGTTTTGCGATAGAAAAATCATGGCTTATTCATACCTCGATCGGAATTCTTGACCCGTCAGTCCCGCGCAAAGAAAGGCGATTGCAAATACAGCGGAAATAATAATTTCTATCCACAAGATATAAAAAGAGTCGATTTCTGCCGACACCAGCGGATTATTCTGGTTATAGCGAACGCGAACATTGTCCCCGACTTTCGCCGACACAAAGCTCCCCGGAAACGCCACGCGCTCGCCCGCTTTCGTCACAAATGAAATCTGAGGATGACGCTCCCCGTAATCCAACTTAACGACCGTTCCTTGCGTTACGACCGATGAATTGACAAAGGCAAGTTGTTCGCTGAGCGAGAATAGGCATGATAAAGAAACATAACAACTCGAAGAATTAAAAATTACCACTTCACAGAAGCGCTCCGGACAGGATATTGCTGCTTTGCGACGGATTGAATGAATGCTCCGCCCCTCACATGCAGGCCTTCCTGAATAAGCTGAAGCCCCTGCTCGATCGCAATCGCGTCGTCTGCGTCATCGCAATGCGTTCTGCGGAACCGTTGGTTTGGACTCAATGATGGATCTATGGGTTGGGTCGGAACCATGGCGTAGCCGAACTTGTCCCGGTTGGAGAACGCAACCGTTGATCAGCATATAGGCCATGCAGTCAATTGCTCTGTCCCAAGCAAGCTGATACAGCCTGTCAGCCCATGCGCGACGCCCTGATCCATTGGCGCAAGGAGCCTTTTAGAAAGTTCGAGGTACGTCCGGAATGGATCTTTGGCGATGCGATGACGCACCCGGTAGAGGACTTGGACCATGACCTGCTCGGTCCACTTCAGTACGCGCTCCTTCAGATCCAGGAGCGAAACATCGAACCAGAGGATGGCGGTCGCGGCTTTTATCGAATGACCAGCGAAAACATTGTTCAGCCCTCGGGTTTCCTCGATGAGTGCGTTACCCCGATCGCGCAACTCAAGAGAAAGGTACTCCGTGAGTGAACGTGGCAGCACCGATGATTAAAACACACTCGTCGCGGCAGAAAGAAACTGACATGAATCAATGTCGGCGCCATGCAACTGCGCAACGGGTTAGCTGCTTTCGGGGATAGCGGCCACGGCTTCGGAGATCCATCTTGAGGAGCACGTCGGCGAAGCACCGTCGCCATCATTGGCCAGGGCGCTTACACGGGTGGCGCAGGCATCGCGATCGGTCAGGGTGCGAACTCACAAGGCTCCGGTCTGGCGATTGGGACAGGCGCGAGCGTTCCCGGGATCAAGTCCGTTGCGATTGGCGCAAACAGCAACAACGGTGGCCAGCGGTCTATGTTTTCCGTCGGCTCGGCGTCTCAAACGCGACGCATTACCAACGTAGCTGACGGCGTCAATTCTACCGATGCCGTCAGCATGGGCCAGTTGATGTCGATAATTGGCGGGGTGGCCGCGACCTACACCGTTAGCGCTCCCCAGATTCAGTCAATGCCGGAGGTTCGGTCGCATGGCGGGCGCAGGCGGGTTATCGCATGGTAAATGCCCCGTGTTTTCGCTCATCACGATCGTGGGCAATCGCCTCGCTCAAATGTTTAACCACCCGTGAATAGGCGTTCGATGCCAAACACGCGCGTAAGCAACCACCACAGCAATACTATGTCCAGCGCCAGTATCAGGACGGTGCACATACCGACGTAAGCACCATTGGTCGCTGCTGCTCGCGTCGGAACCGGTTGTGGCATGGCATCGTCGGGTGCTACGCAGCATTCGGCTTCGACTTCGGCGGGCCAGCTTGGCAGACGGCTCAATCGCATTGCGATCCAGCGGAACACGCCCGCCAGTGTGGTGACCGGCAGAAACACGACAGACAAAGGCCCGAACATCCCCCACAAACGCTGAACCCCGTAAAGGAATGGCTCCCGGCGATGATTGATCGGGAGAAGCATTTCCGGTGTCGGCACGCTTGCTGATCCCTCTTCCATGTATCGGCGGAAGTATTCCCAATGTGCGAGCACAGGCTCATCCGGTCCGACGCCATTCGACCCGGCTGGTAGGTGTGCGCCTAGATAAAATGCGTGTGTGACCTGTCCGTTCGCGTCAGGAAGATAACCCAGTATGCCCCATAACAAGCCGCCTTTTTTCACACAGAAAACCAGCTTGTCCCAGTCCAGCGACCATACGCCACCTGGGCCGTTGTGTTGGAAAACATAAACTTTGCGTGTGGATCTGACCAGTCTGATTGGCTTATAGGTGTAACCCCACATTTCCTGTTTCCATTGATAGCCAATCATAAACAGCAATGGAATGCTGATAACGACAAGAAACACGATCATAAACAGCGAGAAAATTACGGAATTAAATCTGTTGCTCAAAACAGCCAGCAATGCCAACCCATCTGCAAATAAAAGCGGAATCAAGAGGAACGAAAACATCATTCCACCAAATCCGCGACGTGCATAGCGACCGTCTGCCACTTCCAGGTAAGCCGCGTTCTGCAATACAGCCATGTTTTGCGACGATGGTTCTCCGGCAATTTTCGCTGGTATTTCAGTATTGAACTGATACGCGAGCATTTCGGAAGTCGGCGTCCATGGATCCTTAGGCGGCAAACCAAATTCCACTTCGCGCCAATAGCGCTTGTTGAACAACTGCCCCCAGTATGTCTTGATCGACGAATCGTCACTCATCTTCGTTACCTCGGCATGGCTTTTTCAAAGTCCCGCTGTTCTTCACTTCCGTCCTGGTAGCTATTGTCAGGCCCCCAAAGACAATTCCGGGTCCATGTCAAGGTAGGTGGATCTTTAAAAATATCGATCACCACACTCAATATCAGAACTATCGCTGTAACGATCCATGCGGGTGGCCCCAATGCCTCGACCTCCGCCCCGCTTACAATCGCGATAAACAGTGTGCGAGTGAGGCCAAAAGCCAGATATGCTTCTCCCGACATGCGTGAAAAATAAAGCAGGAACATTCCGCCTTCACGTTGATGCCACGCTTCAGTCACATTCACCACATCCGCGCCCACCGCGATCCACATCCCCACCGCACCTGCGCCCGCACCGCCGAGCTTTATATAACGCAGAGAAGCGCCGCCCAGCGCCTTGGCGATTGGCCCGAGCAACGGCAACTTTCTGACGCCAGCCGATTTGATGCCTGTACTGGCCAGATCCAGCGCCGCGCCAATCAACCCGGTCGTCGCGGCGCGAAACGCCCAGGCCACCCGGCCCGCCTCGCTTTTAAGCGCCTTGATTTCCGCATCCTGCGCGTTCGCCCAACCCAGCGTCGAAAACACCAGCGACACCGATGAAAGCATGCCGGGCGATCGCGCATATTGCATCACGCGTCCCATATAGCTCTCCACCGGAATCGTGGTGACGACTTGCGGTCCTGTTGTTTTCCCCAATGACAATATCCGGCTCGCGGCAATCCCGCCTTGCGTATCGGAGCTCAGGCGATATAGCGCATCAGGATCCGCTTTACTGGAATCCAGCAGCAGACTCCATGATCGCACCTTCTCATCCAGACTGATTCCCGCCTTCTTTGCCTCGGCTTCGAGAATGGCCATACGCGCCTGTGCCGCGACAGCTCGGTCGGCCTTGTCCAGTCCGCCCGCAGCTGGCTGGAGCGATTCCAAAGCGTCATACATCGCGCGATACACGTCATACCGTGTCCCGACTACCTGCAAGCGCTGCACCGGCATACCTGCATGCATGCCCAGCAAAACCTGCAGATCGTCGCCGGCCTGCCCGCGATCCCGGATCACGCGCACCATGCTCGGCCCCAACTCCATGAGAATTTCCGGCATTGCGCTTTTGCTGTCGATCGTTTTGAAGGCATTTTCGCCGGCAAGCTTGAGTTTGCTGATCACGCTCTTGTAGAGCGAAAACAGCTTTGCCCACTTGCCCGGATTCGGCAGATCGTTTGCTGGGCCATCGTCTTTTCCCTCGCTCTTTGTTGAGCCGCCGCTCACTTGCGCTGCGAGAGATTTCAGGTCGGGGGAATTGAAGAAACTCGATCTCCATAGGAGGTTATGTGCCGAAATGCCGTCGCGCAGCCACCTGTCGTAAAGCGTCAGACACGGCGCGTAACTGCCCGTCCCCAACACGCACGCACCGAACAAAGCGGTAAATCCGACTCCCGTATTAATGTCGTTGGCATCGAAGTGATACTCGAATACGTTGCTCAAGCCAGCGCTTTGCATCCAGCCGGCGTGAGCCTCCGCCAGGGGACGCATGAACTTCTTGTCATAGGCGTCGGCCTCCCTCGTATAGCCAGTTAAATATCCGTTGCGCTTGCCTGGGTCGATCAATTTGTCGTATTTGCCCCAGGCATCGTTTCGCGCATGTTCGAGCTCTTCGGCGGTAAGCGTGACGCGTTGCGCATTGTCGAGCAGCGGCTGCATCTGCTTCCGGTAGCTTTCAAGCATGTATGCGGAGCCGCCGCTATTGAGCAGTTGCCGGTAGTTATCGCGCGATTGCTTTGCCCGATCGTCATACAGATTCGTCTCGGCCTGGCGCTCTACGGCGATCTGCAAGTTGGTCAGATTGCTGTCCAGATCGATTTGCCTCTGCCACGGCTTCGAGAAGTCCGCCCAGCGCGCATTTATATACGGCGGTATTTCCTGCGCGAGACCCGCTGGATCCTGCAAGGCCAGCACCAGTCCTTTCGCAGGCGCCAGCGCGTCGCACTGCGTTTTCAGATTTGCCGCCGAGATGATGTCCTTGAAAAAGAAGGGACTCCAGCCCAGTGCGCTAACCTCGTCCACCAGCGACATCGCGTATTCCGCGACGATCATGTCCACCTGATAGATCTGGAATGCGTGCTCAGGCATCGGCGCGCCCGGCTTTCCCTGGCTGTACCAGGCCTCGATATCGATCACGCGCATGAATTTCGCCCGCTCCTTCGCGGACAATCCTGCATTGCGGTCGCGAATGGCCTTGGTCCACCACGCATCGGAGAAGCCGAACCAGACCTTGCCCGCCGTCGCCGGATCCTGGATGGTGACGACCGACGCATTCGCGAGTTTGCTGGCGTTACGCTTGCAGTCTTCATGAAAACGGTTGCCGCCCGGCGGCGTGTCGTCGACGAGCGGCAAAATCGACAGGCAGCCCGTGGCGTCGACCGCGTAGGCCTCCCAATGTTGATGGCTCTCGTAAAACACATACAGGTATCCGGCGCGCAGAACCCGCCCGGTGTAAACCGTGTCGGGGACATTCAACGGCACTTCGGCCGCGCCCAGCAACCGGGTCGCGTCGGGCGGCTCATGCGTGACCTGATAGTCCCCAAACGTCTTTGTCGGAGCGATGCCGTAACGTATCGGTAGGATCGGCAAGCCTTTTTTCTCGCAGAAGGGACACGGGGTCGCCATCAGTTGGCTCCTTGCTTCCAATAGTCGGTGTTGCCGGGCGATGCCTGCTGTGCGTCCATGGATCGGTTGAGTTCCTGCGCGATGGTCTGCCAGTCAGCATCGCTCCAGAGCGACGTGAGACGCCGATAACGCGTGGGGTGCCCCGCGCATTGCTGCAGTGTGTCCATCACCTTCGGATGTGTATCGAAGCGAGCGTGTTTCAGCAGCCCGTGCCGGGCAAACGCGACGACATCGTCGCGCTCGTCGAGACCGTGCGTTTGCGCCTTGATCAGCCACGCTTCGACCTGTGGGCCATAGCGCATGGGTTCTGCGCGCCATGAAGAATCGGTTTCGAGCACGGCATAAAGCGCGCCGATGCGTCCGATCCGCTGCCACGCCGCTGCGCCGGGTGCGAACAGCACATGGCGGGATCCGGGCGACGGCGTGGTCTGCTCGAACCACTCGCCATGCCACGGGAAACTCCAGCTGGAAATCGGACCGAAGAGCACCGTGCGTTCGTTGTCGTCAAGCATCCAGCCCAGATGCACGAACACAACCGGATCGTAGAAGCGAAAGACACCGCGGCCGCCGCCCGGGAAATGCGGCACCAGCAATTGGCGCAAATGGCGACGCACAAACGCGGCCTCGCCGCTTGCCCGCAACAAGGCAACGCACATGGGCGCGGCGCTGATCTCGTCTGGGTCAGTCAGCAGACACATCGCCAACGCGCGTTGTTCTGCGTCCAGATCCTGCCAGGCGAGCAGCCACGGTAGTTGTTGCGCTTGTGCCTCGAAGCCGGGCGGAGCCAACGCGCGCAATGGTAGGTTTTGCCAGGATAGCGCTGCCTCGCTGTCGATCTGCAATGGATCGAGCAGCAGGAAATGGCGTGTATCGAGCTCGAGCGCGGCGATGTCGATGCGCTCCATCGTCAGACCACCGGCAGCATGACGATACTGTCATGGCTCGCGCTAGCCGCCGACAATTTCAGTTGGCAATCCTTCGCACTGTTGCCTGCCAGCGAAGACTGGATGCTCGCGCCTTGTGGTCCGGTCAATTCGCGCCGCGCCGATTTGAACTCCACTTTTCCCGGCGCACCGACTTCGATATTGCCGCCCTCCATCTTCAGATAGGCCTTCGCGGCATTCAGTAGCACGCGCTTCGGCGCTTGCAGATTCGCGGCGCTCTGGCTGCTCGACAGCGTAAGCGTGCGTTGCGCGGCGACACCGAGCGCGCCGGCGTTCTGCGCCTGCAAGCTCACCGGACCGGTTGCGGCGTGTAGCGCAATGCCTTGCCCGGAGACGGGACGCTCGCTCGCTGCCGCGCCCTGCGTATAAAGCGCAATGCCATGCGCCGACGTCATGCTCGTCTTGCCTTTGACGGTCCACTGGAGATCGAGGCCCGCGCTCAACACGGTCTCTTTGCCCGACACCCAGACCTGGCTCTTTGGCGTCACCGCCGCGATGCCGTCCGCCCCGTGCGCAACGACGTGCGGACGGGTCCACGCGGTCGCACTACCACCGCCGCCGCTCTCCGCAGACGCACGGCCGTCACGTTGCGCGCTCAAGTCCGTTTCGCTCTTCTGCAAACCGACGATCGCGGCCAGTTGTGCCGATGAAGCGCCGCCCGCCCCATCCGCGTCCGTGCCCGAGCTTGCTGCAGCCGCTACAGGCTCCGCTCCCTGCTTGCGCGCCGCGTCCGCGAGACCGTCGAGTAGCTGACGGTTCTGTGTCAGCACCTGGTTTGCGGCACTCGCATCCATCTGGCTCACGCCGTGCGCCGCACTGATCAGCATGCCTGAGCCGCCGCGCAGCGCAGCCGACGCGTTGGTCGCCAGCTCCACGCCGTAGCCCCGGTCGGCCTGACGTACGTTGTCCTCGATCTGCTTGATATGACCAAGCGTCAGCCCGCTGCTGTGATCGGTCGTATAAAGACGCGCGCTGGCCTCGCCCGCGCTATCGTCGACGAGCAACTGCCGATAGCCGCCGGTGCCCTGTTGGCTCAGGCCCAGGTCCTGCGTCTTGATGCCGGTGAGCGCAGCAGCGTGGTCGTTGCCCTCAAACCAGGCGATCGCATTGCCCGTGCTGTTAGCTGGGCCGCCGGTCTGGGCATTGTGCTGGGCATCGGCATTGCCCTGACCGTTGTAGAGCGAACCCACCACGACCGGACGGTCCGGCTGGCCTTCCAGCCATTCGGTCCAGACCTCCTGACCGACGCGCGGCGGACTCACACCGCCCCAATTATCGCCGCCTACCGGAGTCATGACGCGCGTCCACGTGCCCGCGTTGCTGTCGGCTGGCGCGTTGGCTGCGTGGGGATGCTCCTCGCGGCTTGCGGCGTTCTGCCCACGCTGCGCATGGTGCTGGATGCGCACACGATGATCGCGGTCGGTATGAAGCGGATCCCCCGCGCCGACGACAATCGTGCTCTGCGCCCCCTGAACCGCAGCCGTCGCATGCGAGCGGGCGCCATGGCCGTTCTCGAGCAACGGCCGGTAGTTCTGATCGACCGGCAGCGCTAGAAACGCATTGCGATACACGGCGTCGTTGCCGGCAACCGGCGCCGTATGCTGAGCTGCGCTGCCCGGCGCGGCATGCAGGGCGTTGGCGAAACCATATTCGTTTGTTTCGAGGTCGGTCGGCTGCGGGATCGGGCCGACGGTCTGCAAGATCGCGGCCTGCACGTCGGCGTCCACGTTGGCGCGCACGTCATGCTGCACGCGCAGACAGACAAATGCTTCCGACACCTTCAGCACAGGATGATCGCGCATGGCGAAACGCAGGCCCGCACGCAGCGTCAGACGCGTACTCCGCCCCTCGCTGCGCTGCACGGCAACGCGCTGGGCGTCGAGTTGCTGCCACGCGCGGCGCTCGCCGAGCGCCGAAGTATGAAACGCGTACGGCCCCGCGACGTCGCGATCCTCGCCCGCCATCGCGACTTCGTCGGTGCGCACCTGCACCGGCCGGGTAGACAGCGTGCGATGGTCCCAACACGCGCGCGATACCTGGCCGATACGCCAGCGCCGCGCCGTCATGAAATTCTGGATATTGCCGGTGGGATCGCCGTCGCTATCCTGGTGATAGCCGATGATTTCCGGCTCATCTGGCGTAAAGCGCCGATTCGAATCGGCCAATACCAGCGTATGTGCGCCAAGGCTCGACGCGTTCGTATCGCCGGTATGCTCGAACCAGTAGAACAGACCTTCTTCGGCCCACAGGCGATGCAGGAAGTCGAAGTCGGACTCTCCCGCTTGCGTCGTCAAACTGCGTTTGCGGTATTGCGATGCCTGATCCAGCGTCCATCGCCAGGCGGGAGTCACTGCGCCGGCAGCGTAATAGCCGAAAATCTGCTCGCTGATATCGATCACGCTCGCGTTCTGGAAGCTGTAGTGATCGACGCGCTGACGCAATAGCGCGAGCCACGGCTCGACTTGCAGACGGTAGCGCGCCAGCCCGCCGTTGTATCCGGCAAGCTCCGCCGCGGTAATGTGACCGTGAACCGGACGACGTATATCGCTGCCTTCCTGGGCGAGCCATTCGACCAGAATCGTTGCGCCGACCAGACGATCGAGCGACAGTGCCGGGTTATCCGACAAGGCCGTCAGCTCGAAACGGTAGCCTCCGTGATCGATTGCCTCCCAGCCGTGGAAACTTTCGGCGACCAAGACATTGGCGCCGAGCGGTGTCGTCACCCACAGGAAGCGGTTGTTCTGCGACCATCCCTGCATCAACTTCTGGAGGGTGTCGAAAGTGGCAGCCATGATTTCGTCCGAACTGATAAGCGGCGCGGTCAATCGCCCAGCGAGGCGCACGGATTGTGTTGTTTTCCAGGCACGGCAATGCGGTTGGCACCATTGGCCTGCCGCAGCACGCAAAATATGGCGCCATAAACGGGTCCCGACTCGCCAACAGGAACGATCGCTGCGGTGTAGTAATTGTTCGCGTCCAGAGGTTTGGCGGGCGTATTGATGATTGCGCCCGGCACGGTTTGGCCGTAGACCAGACATTCGCCACGCTTCAGATACACGGCCGGTGCGCTGGCAGGGACGACCTCGTCCCAGTAGTCGACCGCGGGCGAAGCAACGCCTGTTTCCCGGCTCACGCCCACCCGGCTGATCCGGATCGGATCGGAACCGGTATCGTCGCTTGCCGGCAGGCAGACAGCAGGCTTTCCGTCGATTTCCTTGACGTCGAGATCGATGGGCCCATGCGACATGGCAGTCGCGCAAGACGCGCAGAACCAGCACAACGTCAAGCCGATCAGGCTATTTCGGCAGATTGTCTGCATTTGTTTTAATCCTTAGGCTTTCGTTCAGGAAAGCGGCGCGGTCAATCGCCCAGCGAGGCGCACGGATTGTGTTGCTTTCCAGGCACGGCAATGCGGATGGAGCCGTCGGCCTGGCGGAGCACGCAGAATATCGAGCTATAAACAGCACCGGTCTCGCCTGCATGCATGATCGTGACGTCGTAGTAGTTGTTCGCATTCAAGGGCTTTGCGGGCGTGTCGACAATTGCGCCCGATACGGTCTGGCCGTAGACGAGACATTCACCACGCTTCAGATAAACAGGCGGCGCACTGTCAGGTAAGGTCGCGTTCCAGTAAGTCACCGCTGGAGTCGTGACGCCAGTCGACCTGCTCACGCCAACACGCCTGATCTGGATCGGATTGGAACCGGTGTCGTCGCTTGCGGGCAGGCAGAAGGCTGGCTTTCCGTCAACCTGCCTGATATCCAGATCAATAGATCCTTGCGACATCGCACTCACGCAGGACGCGCAAAACCAGCACAACAGCACTGCGATCAGACTATTTCGGCAGATTGTCTGCATTCTTAGGATTCCGTAGAAATGGCTCCATTACCCACTTCAGTTGGCCAGGCGTCCCGACCGGACCATCGTGGTAAATGATCTGATAGTTCTTTGCGACGTGGATCGCATAATAGTCGGACAGGATATCGCCCTGCTGCTCCATGTTGTAGTCGTGGAATACGTTGTCGATATCGATCGAATATCGGTATGCGCTCTTTCCGCGAATGGAGACAAACAAGCCATGCAGTAACACGGTATAGCCCAGCTGATACTGCCAGACATGTGTCATCTCGTGCATGAACCACCCCCGGTTGAACGCCTTCACAGACTTCGCCGAAAAATCTTCCTCAAAGTCTTCCTCACGGAAATACATATGACCGTTGGGCGTAATGGCGGTACGTTTGCTTTGCAGGTCGAACCAGATAAAACTGCCTTTATGCACCCGCACCTTGTCGTAGTCGATACTGTCCTGGAAGACCGTTCTCGCCATTTCGATCTCGCCAGCCGTCAATGGGCGCTCGTGTCCCTTGATCGTCACCGTTTTCACTGAACTCCCTACGTTCACATCGTTCGTCTGGACACCATCGGTCTTGACTTCCACCTGCTCCGGCGAAGCATTCGCCATCCGCGTGCAGCAGGCCGCCATCTGCGGCGGCGTCAACACGGCTGATTCGATTGCCACCGGCGTTTGGGTCGCGACGCGTTCGGTCTTGCCTTCATCGTCGGTCACGCCGGAAGCCGCCGTGCCATCGGCCAGCTTCAGTTGATACGACACGCCGGAGAGCGGCGCGCCTTGCGCGTTGACGAAATGCAATTGCTCGTCGTAGAGCGCGAGCGGTACGGCCACGGGCAACGCAGGCAGCAGCGGCGACTGCGAGCCTGGCCCGACGAAAGCGTGCGAGCCCGCCTTGACCGCGAACTGCCCCGTCGTCTCGATCAATATGTCGCCGCCCTTGAGCGTGATGCGGCTCGGCCCCTGCTGGAGCACGATGGCGTCGTTTGCCAGCACCTCGACACGTTCGTCAGTCGAAGCGATCCGCACCGATTGATCCGCAATAATCTGCATCGACGAGCCATGCGCTTCGACGCTCACCGGGCCCTGATTCGCGATGGCCTTGATGCCGCCAGCAGCGGCATAGAGACTCGTCGCGTCGCCTGACATGCCCGCCACGGTCGCGCCGGCAGCGAGATGCGCATCGCTTTGCGCGGTCACGTGCACGTGCTGTTCTGCATAGGCAACCGCGCTATTGGATGTACTCAGCACGACGTTTTCCGGCGATTCCAACACAACCGCGGGCGCAGCAAAGCGCTCGACAGGATCGCCGGAAACCGGTTTGGTCGCGCTCTGGCCGTTGACCGAGCCGCTGTACCGGCCATCCTGAGTGGGATCGATTGCTTTCAGGAAGGCAGCCTGCGCATCGTTGCCCGCCAGTCCGCCGGCGCTCGCGCCAAGCGCCGCCCGATCCAGGCCCTGAGCGGTTTTCACCGCCTGCTTGAGCTGTGCGACGCTCTCGCCCAGATCCATTTGCGTCGAGACCGCCGACGTGCGCGCGGTGCCCGACACCAGCACGCCCTCGCCTGCGCGCACGACGCCCCAGCCTTGAGTCGCAAGCTCGAACCCTTCGCCGCGATACGCGCCACGCACGGTACCTTGCTGATCGATCAGATAACCCTGCGCAAAGCGGCTGTTCGCCACGCTGTTGCTGAGTTCGTGACGCAACTGGCTCGAGGAATCGTCCATCAACCAACGGCTACCGGTCTGCCCGTCGAGCGTCTGGGTTTGCAGGCCGGTGAGCACCCCCGAATGATTCGCTCCGCTACCGTCACCAGCTGCAAAGGGTGGCTGTGCCCGGCCGCCATAGACCTGGCCCAGCACGACCGGCATGTCGACATTGCCCGCATCGAAGCCGATCACCACTTCCGCACCCACGCGCGGCGTAAAGCTATGACCGAAGTTGGGCCCCGCCGATTGCTCCGCGATGCGGGCCAGCACGCCTGACTTATGATTGCCCGGCGCGTGCCCCTGTGGATTCGAACGGCTCGCCGTGTCGGTCAGTCCACCAGTCAGCGGCGCCTCGCCGCGCATCCACGCAAACTGCACGCGCACCTGATGGTCCCGCGTGCTGCTCACCCGGCTGGACGGCTCGCCAACCACGATCGCAGTCTGTACGCCATGCACGACGGGCCGATCGCGATGAGGCGGCACGATCGGCACGCCCGGTGGTACCGCGACAAAGCGGTTGCGATAAAGCCCGTTTTCGAGCTCGCTTTGCGCGAGCAACTGGGCGATCTCGGCGCCTAGATTGTTGGCCGCTTCGTGCTCAAGCGACAGCGGCACGAAGTCTGTCGTCCGATCCAGATATCCACTTAGTGTGTGAATCTTGCCGACTTCGAGCGTACGCGACGAACCGCCGCCGTAGTACATCGCCTTGGCCAGACGCAACGCATCGAGCCGTTGATCCGCGTAACGCTGCGCCTCGTCGGTAGTGTCGAAGCGGCCCGCGCGCTGCGCGTCGAACACCTCGCGCGCGGGCAACGCCGGAGCATCCTCGTCGGCTTGCGCATGCGAGCGGCCCGCCAGTGCGAGCAGGTTGTCTGCCTTCCAGCTCGCGGCGCTCACGCGGTCCGGAACCAGTTGATGGCGCGCCGTGAACGAGGTCATCACGCCATCCGGGTCGCCGACGTCCTGGAGTTTGAACGGTACCGTACTGCCTGTGCCTGGCTGCGCCTTGCGGTCGAACACGATGACCGTGTGATTGCCCGACGGCGTCTCGCCGGCGTCCTGCGCGTGTTCGATACGAAACGAAAGTCCGGCCTCGGACAACTGGCGCATGACGAAGTCGAAATCGGTCTCGCGGTATTGTCCGCGCAAACCGAACGTGTGCAGCGACTCCGTGATCTGGTAGCGTCGGCGCGCTTGTAGATAGTCGCCGAATACGCGTTCGCAGATGCCTGCGGTGTCCAGATCGACGAAATACAGGCAATTGCGCCGCAAGTGCAGGAATGCAAGCCAGGATTCCATCGTCAGCCGATAGCGCGTGATGCCGCCGTCGCTATCGCTATACGCGGCACATGTGATGTAGCCATTCCAGCAACGCTCGCCCGCGCCAGTCGCCAGACGCAAGCGCATCGCCGTGCCGGGCAGCGCACTGAGATCGAGAAACGGCGCACTCGACAACACGTCGATTTCGAAGCGAAAGGATTCGTCGACCGCTTCGCGCCCATGGAAGCGTTCGACCACGAACGCTCCCGGCATCGTCGTATCCATCTGGATCTGGCGAGTGGCCTGCGAATAGCCGTTCAATGCAGCAGCGATATCCATTCCGTCCTCTTGCGTTACGCGAAATGCGTTGCATATCCGATCGTCGATACGGCTTCGATCAATCTATGCCTTCTGCCTTTTTGCGCGTCACTCGCGCATTAGCTTCATCCACGAGCTGTTGGATGGATGTGTAGACCGGGTTCACGATGCCGTCTGTCACCTGCTTGCCCTTGCCGCGCAGAAACATCCATGCAGGCCACTCGCGCACGCGATCCACGGTTCCTACGTGAAATTCGCCGCACGGCGGCACGTGCAGTTCCTCGGCGGTTTTCTCGCCGGAGGTGTACAGCTTCCAGTCCGGCCTGAATACGCGATCCTGACAGGATTCGTGCCAGAAGATCATGGGCCGCTTTCTGTCTTCGGCGGGAAAATCGTCGAACACGAAACCGTCTTTTTTGCCGGAAACCGCAATCACGCGCAGATTTCCTTGCGCGTCCCGAATGCCGACTTTCCAGTGCGGATTGTCGTTCTGGTCGTAGTCCTGCCACGGATTGACGGCCTCCCGCAGAATCGTGCGGCTTCCGTCGCTTTTCTCCAGTTCGAACACCACGGTGCTTTTAGGGAAAGCCGACGAATGCCCCAAGGTGGGATTGCCCCGGATCTTGACAATGCCATTGGCGGGAACGCGAACTTCAAGCCCGTCCTTCGTATGGAGCGGTTCAACCCCGTCCGGCTGATCGAACAGCGCGACGACCGGCCCCACGTAGCTTTCGGGAATCACATAAATCAGCGGCATGCGTTGGCTCCGGTCGAATGCAAACGCCATTGCTGCGAAAGCCAGCACGGCGAGCAAAACAAGGTGGCGCCGCTTGACGCGGCGCTGCACGGATTGAGGCGGAACTACTTCTTCCATAGGCTGGAGTCCAGGTCTTCGCTGTCGGGCGCGCGCCCCTCGTTAGGGTTGCGATGCAGGTGGTAGTCGTTCCACGCCTGCACGGTGGCGTCGCGCGTCGCAGGCGGGTGTTTGAAACTGCCCCGCAGCCGCTGCCAGACGGCGCTCACATCCTCGTAGGCGGAAATATGCAATGGCTTGCCGAATGCGCCGCTCACGCCGTCGCCAATCCTGCTGAGCGAATCGGCGGGCCATGACACCACGTCCATGCCCGGCAGGATGACGGGCGGTCCATCTCCCGCCACGCCAGACCAGCCCGACTCATCCTGATCGCTCATACGGCGCGTGGGCGAACCCGCCGGCAATGCGATATCGCGAGTCGCAGGATAGTCGTCGCGCCGGTCGGGCGTCCCACCCAGAACCTGTGTGAATATCCACAGCTTCGAGCCGAATAGACCTTCGCGCGTCAGCTCCACGCGCAGTACATTGGCGAACATGATGCGCTTGTTGTCGCCCGCGAGGTGGGTCGCCGGCGTGCCGATACGCACGTGTGTGCCGAGAAATATCTTGTTCCCGCCCGGATCCTCGATGAACGCCTCGCAGTTCGGGAAGCCGTCGCCATAGACCAACATGCAGATGTCCATCCAGCGACGCACCCGCTCGACCTTGATCCACAGATGACCGCGCGTATCGAGCGTAGGCACCACCGTGGTGTGAAGCGTGTTCCAGTCCAGCCTCGAACCCAGGAAGGCGAAATTCTTGCCGCCATACCATGAGGTCACTTCGGCGATCTGCTCACCCGCATGTTCGCTCGCGAAATCGTTCGCTTCGACCGTCGAAGCGGGCTGATATTTTTTCTGCGTATAAGGTTCCGGGCCATCGGAAGCCCACCAGGGTCCCGATGAGGTATTGGAGGCTGCGTATTGCAACTCGTCGAGTTTGTCCTGAAACTTCTGACGGCTGGCGGCCGCGAGATCACACTTGTAGAGCTGCCACACGCGCGACGTGACGCTGCCAGTCGGCTGCGACGGATAGCTCGGATGGAAACTCTCCCCGAGAGAAAAGCCGCGCGTATCACCGTGGAACCGGAACCCGAGCGGCTCGAAGTGCTTGTTCGGATGAAACGAACGGATATTGACCGTGTAGCGAGCCAGCTTGACCATGGGAACAGTGATCGCGTGCCCATCCTGTTGCGCCATCGGCGTGCTGTCGGTCTGGGCCAGCAGCTTCGGGGCGGAGATGACTTCAGCTCCAGCCATGATCGATATCCTCGTTGCCGGCGTATTCCACCCGAATCGGCTTGGTCGCGGCCTTGGTCGAATAAGTCGCCGTGCGGCCGTCCGCGGCACTTGTAAGCGCTTCGATCTTGTCACCACTCTCGCCGACCAGACGATAAGGCAGATTCTTCACGGCGCTGCCTGTCTGCGTATCGCGCAGCCAGTAATATTCGTTGTATAAGCCCTGATCACCCCACGCGCCACGCGCCTTGTCGAGATCCGTTGGTCCCTCGAATTGATGCGCGGCTGCGTGGACCGTGAGATTGCCCGGGCATTCGAACGTCACATTGCCGTCTTCGATCAGCAGTGCCGCGCCGCCGCTCACCGCGAGACGCAAACCCTTTCCCGCGCCAATTTCCAGATCGCTTTTGAGCGACGCCACCGACAGGTCATCCTTGGCGCGCAAGGCCAGCGTGCCGTGTTGCGCCTGCAGATCGAGGTTGTCCTTGCCGGCGATCAGGCTAAGGCCAGCTCCCGCTGAACTCGCGCCGCCAGTGCCGATCGCGCCCGCCAGCCAACTGATGCCCTGACCGCTATGCACGCGCAACGTCTGGCTGACCGCGAGATTCGTATCGGCGCCGCTGCCGACGGTCAAAGTCTCGCCTGCGGCCCATTGCAGCGCCTGTCCCGCCAGCAGGCCCTGGCCGCCTTGCGCGGCGATCCCAAGCAGGGCGTCGCCGGTATGCGGCAACGCCTTGTCGGTTGCGCGGGCCGATGCGTCTGCGGCGGCCTGATCGAATCCCTCGGCACTCACCGTGGTCGCGAGACTCTGCGACAGCGAGGCGAGCGGCGCGGCCTTGCTGTCGAGCGCCGACTGGGCCGCATTGCGCACACCGCGTTGCGCAGCCAGCGGCAAGGTTTGGTGTGTGGCGGCGGCCTGATCGAATGTGCGCGCCAGCATGACCTGTTGCGCGAGCAACGATTTCAGCGCGGAGACATCGCCGACGGCTTGCCCTTGCACTGGCGCATAGCTCGATATGAGCACGCCGCGGCTCGCGCGCACGGCTCCATATGCATCCGATCGCATCTCGACACCTTGACCACGAAAACTACCGAGATAGTTGTCCGCTTGATGCCGTAGATGACCGAGATTGAGCTGGGTGGCAGCATGCGTGGTCGCCATCTGCAAGCGGCCCATGCCGTCGCTGTCATCCATGACCAGCTGGTTGTACCCGTCGCCTTCGAAACCCTGGCTCTTGAAGCCGGACAGTGCGCCGGCATGGTTGTGCCGTTGTCCACCCGAGCCAGCGCCATGCCACATCGGGCTGTAACCGCCGGCCTGATTGCCTTGGGCGCTCGCCGCATGATCGGCAGCTTGCGCATAGACCGATTCGTCGATTTGTCGACCCGCCTCGCCACCCGGCGTAGGTGACTCGCCCCCCTCGCCGCGACCGTTGAAGAGGCCGCCGAGGATGACCGGCCGATGGACCAGTCCGTTCATGAACTGCACCAGCACTTCCTGTCCGATGCGCTGCGTCTGCTGCATGCCATGACCATCGCTGGCGAGGCGCTGCATGGCACGCGTCGCAAAGGTGCCCGTATCGCTTTCCGCCTGCCAGTGATAGCGCAATCTCAACCGCCCCAGTGCGTCGGTGTGAACGGGTCCTTGTGCGTCGGCTTGCGATTTTCCCTGCGCCCCGACCACGATGGCAGTCTGCGCGCCGGGCACCGTCGGCACGGGATTCAGACGCTGCCCTGTACCGTCGTCCAGCGTGGGGCGCCATACCTGTTCGCGCGGCACGGCCTTGAAACTGTTCGCGTAACCGCCCGACTTCGCCTCTCTCAGCACGCGTGGGTCCAGCGCCACCGTCGGCGGCATGCCGAGTGTTTGCTCCAGCGCCTGCATGACCGTGCTGGGCAGATTGTTAATGCCGATATGCGTGAGTTCCGTCACGAGGAAGCTGTCGGGCGCCCGCTGCGCGCCGCTCATCGCGCGCCACGGTGCGTTGGCAATCCGCAGTGCCCGCCCGACCCTCGCCGTATGCAACGTGCTGCTGCCAATCCAGCGATGCGCGCTCGACACCATCGCGTCCGCCTGACGGCGCGCCGTCTCTTCGGCGGCACGAAACGTGCCGAACGCCTCGGGACCGACATCGTCGTAGAGTTCGAGGGAACCGGCAGCGCTTCCGAGGCTCGCCGAAGCCGTTGTCGACTGGTGGCTGCGATAGTCGCTGCTGATCAGCGTGATCCGGTCGGCCATCAACGAAACGAGCTGTCCCATGCCGAGGATTACGTCACTCTGCGCGCCTGCCGTGCCGTTCAGCCGTAACGGCAGGCCGCCAAGACGCGCCGAAGTGTCGTCCTCCTCGAGTTGCGCGCTGTCGTCGAAAACGAGCAGCGTATGACCAGCGGGCGCGTCAGCGTCTTCGACAAAACAGAAACCCAGGCCGGCTTCAGCCAGCACATGACGGACGAAGTCCAGATGCGTGTGCGTTCGATATTGCACGCGATATTCGCAGGGACCGAGCGCTTCGACGCGTTGATTGGCGTCGGGCGTGAGGCGCCAGCGGGCTGTCTCGCGGTAGTCGGCAAATACCGTGTCGAGCACCTGCGCCACCGTCCGGTTCACGAAGGTGCGTTGATCACGGCCGTGCGCGAGCGCCTCCAGCCAGGGCACCAGTTGCAGATGATAGCGAGCGATACTGCCGTCGTAGCCGACACATCCGGCTTGAGCGACAAGACCGCTGCGCGAGGCGCTGGAACCATCCGACAACGCCGTCTTGATGGTGACAGGCTGGCCGAGCATCGCATCGAGATCCAACGCGGGACTAGCGCCCAGCGCATAGACGTCCCAGCGGTAAATCCCTGAAAGCATTTCACTGCCGCTCCAGCGCTCGATCTGTAACGACGCGAGCGAGTCGGGACCTTCAAGGGTGTAGAGGCGATTTGAGGCGCTAAATAAGGAAGTCAGCGACGAGGCGGCATCCATCGGGTCCCACTCTCCGGTTATGCATTCTTCTATTTGGAAGCGCTACCACGCAAAAAGCCGGGACGTTTTTCCCACCCCCGATATGCTCCCCGCGTAAGGCATTTATCCGGTGACACTAAACCGTAAAATTCGTGATATTCAACCATGTCATCAACTACGATTTGACGACTTGATATTCACATCATAATATCATTGTCAGGATTGCGAAAGTAAACTCAATTTAGATTTACTGACCTTTGCAATGTATTTTTCACAACCTGTTTTCGATTTGCGTTCCAACGTAATGAAAAAATGACCTGCTTCGAAAAAAACAAACGGTATTGAGTACCGGTCAATAGAAATTGGTTGCCGTTTGAAAAGGCACGAATTACCGAATCATTCGAAGCGCATAATTATGGTAAAAAGGGGAAGCCGGTATGACGCGCCCATTTATAGTTCTCGGGGATCAACATAGCCACGGCGGCACGGTGACGAGCGCATCGTCGATTGCAAAAATCGACGGCAAAGGCATCGCGCGTCGCAATGATACGGTCAGCTGCCCGCTTCACGGTTCGAATCACATCACAGAAGGCGACGATTCGGCGATTATCGAAAATCAGGCCGCCGCGCGCGATGGACATAAAACTCATTGCGGCGCCATCTTGATTGCAAGCCAGTCGAATACGGGCTGCGAATGAGCGCGGCGCCTGTCCCGTCGCCCGCCATACGTGGACGCTCGCCGCTTCGTATTGCGTTATGGATTGCCTGCTCGTTCATTGCGGTCTGGGCGGCCCTGGCCCTCTACTGGCGATCCATCCAGCACGTGCCCAGCAGCACGGAATTGCTGCTGAACGGCATTGGCGTACCGCTTCTGCTCGTCATAGGCATTGCGGGAATCTGCAAGGGGTTGTTTGCCCCGTCGCAAGGCGCAGCATCGCCCCTCGATCCTGTTGAAGCTGCGCCATCGGGGAGCGGCAGCGAAAACACCTCGCAGCCCACGGCCAAGATTGCCCTTCTCGACGCCAGCATGCGACTGCCGGCAGGCATGAACGTCGACGAAGTGCTTGCAGTGGCGCGCGAAGGCAAGGTCGTCGGACTGCATCCGTCGTTGCTACTGCGTAACGGCGCGAAGGCCTTTGCCAACGCCGCAGCGTCGATCTGGCACGACGATTTCGAAGACGCCCTTACCGCGCTCGATGTCGACCCGAGGCTTAACGATGAGCAGCGCCGCGCAATAGTGCTTGCCGCAGAGACGATCGACGAATTACTTGAGCGGCATGCAACCACACCGGTCATCCCAACTGCCGAAACGATGCACGCGCTCGCGCCGCGGTTCAAACTGCACCTGTTGTTGCCTGAGCGTTGGCGCGCCGATGCGGTGATTTGCGCGGCCTGGCTCGACCGTCATCTCGCGCGCGGCCACTGGTTGCCGGCGGTGGAGCCGGCAACGACGGCGTTCGCGGCACGGGCTGTCGGCGCGCTCGCCCTACTCGATGCGCTGACCGTAGAGCTTGCTGCGCAGCCCTCGTCCGTCCGCCATATTCTCCTGGCCTGCGATTCGTCGCTCAGTCAAGCGACGGTGGACGCACTGGACGATGCCGGTCTGCTCTTTGCCCACAATCGGCCTGACGGCCTGGTGCTGGGCGAAGGCGCCTGCGCTTTGCTGCTTGCGCCGCCTGCGGCAGCAGGTGCAACGCAGGTACACCGGCTTGCTAGCGCCGCGCGCACGACGCATGCAGAACTGGCGCCCTTGTCCGGAGAGCAACAGTCCGCCACCTTGGTGCAACTGCTGGAAAGCGCCTGCGGCCACGCTTCGACTGCAGGTCTGACCTTGATGGATTGCGCGCTGGTGAGCGACGCGGATCAACGCGTCAGCCGCCGAGCGGAAATGGCCAATACCGCGCAGCAAGCATGGCCCGACACGGATAGCCGGCTTCGCTGCTGCCATCTTGGCCTCGCCAATGGCAGCAGCAACGCTGCACTGGCGCTTGGCACGGTAGTGGCGGCCGCAGCCCATTGCAATCAGACACTGCAGCCGACATTTGCAGCGTCGCTTGGCGATCCCCTGGAGCGTGGCGTGGTTCTCGTGATTCCTGGGAACAGCGTGGCCGACGTTTGACGCCGCGTCACCGCTATTTTCCAGTGAATCATCGTCGAGTAACCGACCGCACCAGCTCGAAACTTTCGTACCCAGTACGGTCGATTTAATCGACAGCTCGGTGGCCCTCGCCAGGCGCGCACGGGCCACCGAGCGCGACGCGCACACCGACGATGCCCGAACACGGTCTTCGTATGAATACATGGACTACCTCCAAAGTAGTCCAAGATTTTGTCCACATCCCCGGTAGTCAGGACTGAACTCGTTCCCGTCAAGGTCCATGACATAACCGGAGATTTATCACACAAAAAACACCTCCAACCAGCCCCCCCCCAAACCGCGGAATCAGGCCACTTCAATGCCTCATCCCCAATTCTGGTAATGTCTCGCACATGCAAACGATCCTCTCCGTCGAGAATCTCTCGAAAGTCTACGCATCGGGATTTCACGCGCTCACGAGCATCAATCTGGATATCGAGCGCGGCGAAATTTTTGCGCTGCTAGGCCCGAACGGCGCCGGCAAGACCACACTGATCAGCATCATTTGCGGCATCGTCAATGCCAGCGAAGGTCATGTGCGTGTTGCCGGTCACGACATCCTTACCGACTACCGCGCCGCGCGCTCGCTCATCGGCCTGGTGCCGCAGGAACTGACAACCGACGCGTTCGAAACCGTCTGGGCAACCGTCACGTTCAGTCGCGGCCTGTTCGGCAAGCCGCCCAATCCCGCCTATGTCGAGCGCGTGCTGCGCGATCTTTCGCTGTGGGAAAAGCGTAACAACAAGATCCTCACGCTGTCGGGCGGGATGAAACGCCGCGTGCTGATTGCGAAGGCACTCGCGCACGAGCCGCAGATCCTGTTTCTGGACGAACCCACCGCGGGCGTGGACGTCGAGCTGCGCCGCGATATGTGGGAACTCGTGCGCGGCCTCAAGGCCAACGGCGTGACGATCATCCTGACAACCCACTATATCGACGAAGCCGAAGAAATGGCCGACCGGATCGGCGTGATCAACGCGGGCAAGATCATGCTCGTCGAGCGCAAGGACGCGCTCATGCGCAAGCTCGGCCGCAAGCAGCTGACCTTGCAATTGCCCACGCCGCTGAGCGCGATTCCGCCTGAACTCGCCGCCTGGCGTCTCGAACTGGCCGACAGCGGCACCGAACTCACCTACACCTACGACGCCGAAAACGAGCGCAACGACATCATCACGCTGCTCAAGGATCTGAGCGACGCGGGCATCGGCTTCACGGATCTGAAAACCAGCCAGAGTTCGCTGGAAGACATTTTCGTGAGCCTGGTGGGCAAAGTCCCGCAATCCGCCACGCCGCCGGTCGTCGAAAACCGGTCGTAGAAACTGCAAGGAACAGGTGATTTCCCGATGAATATCCACGCAATCCGCGCCATTTACCGGTTTGAAATGGCGCGCACCCGGCGCACGCTGATGCAGAGCATCGTCGCGCCGGTGATTTCGACTTCGCTTTATTTCATTGTGTTTGGCTCCGCGATCGGTTCGCGCATCAAGGAAGTGAATGGCGTGAGTTACGGGGCGTTCATCGTGCCCGGTCTGATCATGCTGTCGCTGCTGTCGCAGAGCATTTCGAATGCGTCGTTCGGCATCTACTTTCCGCGCTTCACGGGCACGATTTACGAACTGCTGTCCGCGCCGGTCTCGTACTTCGAAATCGTGATCAGTTATGTGGGCGCGGCCGCCACCAAATCGGTGGTGCTCGGGCTCATCATTCTCGCCACGGCCGCGCTTTTCGTGCCGGTCCAGATCCTGCATCCGGTGTGGATGGTGCTGTTCCTGCTGCTCACTGCGGTCACGTTCAGCCTGCTGGGCTTCATCATCGGCATCTGGGCGGATAACTTCGAGAAGCTGCAGATCGTGCCGCTGCTGATCATCACGCCGCTGACGTTCCTCGGCGGGAGTTTTTATTCCGTCGATATGCTGCCGCCGGCCTGGCGCGTGATTACGCTGTTCAATCCGATCGTCTATCTGATCAGCGCGTTTCGCTGGAGTTTTTATGGGCTCGCCGATGTCGCGGTCGGCGTGAGTCTGGGCATGACGGCGGCATTTCTTGCGCTCTTTCTGGGCATCACCGCCTGGATCTTCAAGACCGGTTATCGGCTGAAGGCCTGAGGTCGCAGCACGAGCGGATTCGCCTGGAAGCAATCCACATCGGGCGATCTATCCTTAGCTCGATTCAATGTTTTACCGGCAGGCTCATGCCGTTTAGATTCGCAGCACAGCGCGATTTCCGCCCTCCCGCCGGAAACGCCGTGACAACGAATCGACGACGACATGAGCCACGAGACACTCCGCCCGCAAGCCCCCTTCAAACGCGCCGCCACGGCGCGCGCCGTGACCTTCGCTGTCACCTTCGCCATCGCAGTCGCGACGCTGGGCGCACTGGCCGGTTTCAGCGCCACAGCGCACGCCCAGGGCGACGCCGATGTGCCTTCGCTCAAAGGCAAGCGCATCGGCATCACGGCGGTCGGCACCGATCATTACTGGGATCTGAAGGCCTATCAGGGCGCCATCGACGAGGTGAAGCGTCTGGGCGGCACGCCCATCGCGCTCGATGCGGGGCGTAACGACAATCGCCAGATCGCGCAGATTCAGACGCTGATCGCACAGAAGCCCGACGCCATCGTCGAACAGCTCGGCACCGCGACCGTGCTGGAGCCGTGGCTGCAGAAAATCCGCCAGGCCGGCATCCCCTTGTTCACGATCGACACGGCGTCGCCGTCGAGCCTGAACGACACCACTTCGGATAACTTTTTTATCGGCGAGCAACTGGCCCTCAAGCTCGTCAACGATATTCACGGCGAAGGCAATATTCTCGTTTTCAACGGCTTTTACGGCGTGCCCGTGTGCGCGATCCGCTATGACCAGTTGAAGGCCGTGCTCAAGTACTACCCGAAGGTGCATATCATCGAGCCCGAGTTGCGCGATGTGATTCCGAACACCGTGCAAAGCGCTTACGCGCAGGTGAGCCAGTTGCTGGCGAAATATCCAAAGGGGCAAATTTCGGCGATCTGGGCGGCGTGGGACGTGCCGCAAGTGGGCGCGACCCAGGCCGTCGATGCGGCGCATCGCACCGAGATCCGCACCTATGCCGTCGATGGCAGCCCGGACGTCGTCACGCTCGTGAAGGACCCGAAGTCGAGCGCCGCCGCCGTGGTCGCGCAGCAGCCCGCGCTGATCGGCAAAACGGCCGTCGACAATGTCGCGCGCTATCTCGCCGGCGAGCGCAATCTGCCGCCCTACACCTACGTGCCGTCGATTCTCGTGACCAAGGACAACGCGCTCGACGTGCAGAAAACGCTCGGCCAGGGCGCGCAGACCGGCCAGCTGGCGTCGAAGTGAGCGCGCTGGCATGAGTACATCGAACGGCGGCGCGCCTGCGCTCGAACTGCGCGGGCTCGTGAAGCAATATGGCGGCGTGCAGGCGCTGCGCGGTGCGTCCTTGAGCGCCGCGCGCGGCACCGTGCATGGCCTGATCGGCCAGAACGGCGCGGGCAAGTCCACGCTCATCAAGATTCTCGCGGGGCTGGAGCGAGCGGACGCAGGCGAGATTCGCGTCGATGGCGTGCAGATCGACGCCGGCGCGCGCAGCGGGATCGCCTTCATTCATCAGGAGCGGCTGCTGTCGCCGACCTTCACCGTGGCCGAAGCACTCGCGCTCGGCGACGAACCCACGGTCGCGCCGCGCGCGCGAGGCCTGCGCGCCCTGCTCCCGCTCGATGTGCGCCGCCTGCGCCAGCGTGCCGTCGAGGCGCTGGACGAACATTTCGGCATCGCCTTGCCGCCGGACCGGCTGATCGGCGAACTCAGCGTTGCCGAGCAGCAGATCGTGCAGATCACGCGCGCGCTGATCCGCTCGCCGCGCATTCTGGTGTTCGACGAGCCGACGGCCGCGCTCGTGAGCCGCGAAGTCGATCGCCTGCTGCGGACCATCGATCAACTGCGTGCGCGCGGCCTGACGATTCTCTATGTTTCGCACTATCTGAACGAGATCGCTTCGCTGTGCGACGGCGTGACGGTGCTACGCGATGGCGCCGATGTCGCACACCTCGACGCCCGCGAAACGCCCATCGAAACGCTGGTTTCGGCGATGATCGGCGCGCAGCCCGAGGCGCGTGCGCGCCGCACGTCGGCGTCGTCGTCGGCCGCGTTGCAGGATGTCGTGCTGGAGGCGCGCGATCTGCACGCGCCAGGGCGTTTCGGGCCGCTTTCGTTCACGCTGCGGCGGGGCGAAGTGCTGGGCGTGACTGGGCTGGTCGGTTCGGGCGGCAAGCCGCTGGTGCGCAGTCTGTTCGGTCTGGAGCGCGGCGTGCTGGGCGCATTGCGCGTGCGCGGCAAGACCGTGCGCCTGCGTCGTCCCGCCGATGCGGTGCGCGAACGCATCGCCTTCGTACCCGAAGATCGCCGCCGTCAGGGCGTGGCGACTGCCCTGCCCGTGCGCGACAACCTTTCGCTGCCGGCGCTCGGCGGTTTCAGTCGCTTCGGTCTGATCGACACGCGTCGCGAAACGGCAGCGGCCCGCGCGCTGATCGACGCGCTCGGCGTGCGCACGCCCGGCCCGCTGGCGCCGGTGCGGCATCTGTCGGGCGGCAACCAGCAGAAGGTGGCGCTCGGCAAGTGGCTGGGCTGCGCGACTGACGACGGCGCCGCCATCTATCTCCTCGACGAACCGACGGTGGGCGTCGATGTCGGCGCGAAAGCGGATATCTACCGGCTGATCGACACGTTGGTCGCGCAAGGCGCGGCGGTGCTGATTTTTTCGAGCGATCTGCACGAACTGCTCGATGTGACCGACCGCGTGCTGGTGTTGGCGCGCGGTGCGATCGTGCAGGACGTGCCATCGCATGCGGTCACGACACAGGATCTGCTGGCGTGGGCCACGCTCGCGCGCACGGGCGATGCGGGTGATGCGGGTGATTCGGAGGATTCGGGCGTAGCGAAACAGGAGAACGCGGCATGACCGGCAAGCTGATCGGGCGCGTCGATGCGCTGCCTGCCAACCATGCAGCCGATCGCGCCGATCCCGGCACGACGCATTCCGGCAGCGGCGCGAGCGCGCAATTCTGGGTTCGCGGCGGCGCCGTGCTGGCCTTCGCACTGGTATTCACAGTTTTCGCGGCCACTTCGCCGCTCTTTCTGACGCTCGCGAATCTCGCGAATATCGTGCAGCAATCGGCCGTGGTCGGCGTGCTTGGCCTGGGCCTCACGGCAGTGCTGATTGGCGGCGGCGCCGATCCGATCAAAGGCGGTCTCGATCTCTCGATCGCCGCGAATATGGGGCTGTGCGCCGCCGTGCATGCCGTTGCCCTGCGCGCGGGCGCGCCCGCCACAGCGGCCGTGGGATTCGCGCTGGCGGCGGGCGTGGCGGTCGGCGCGCTGAACGCGTTTGCCGTGCTCGGCCTGCGCATCCTGCCGCTGCTCGCCACGCTCACGACGATGAATCTCTGCGCGGGCCTCGAACTCGTGCTCACGCAGAACACCTCGGTGCCGGCGGCTTCGCCGCTAATGGCGTTCCTGATCGATGAAGGCGCGTTCGGCATTGCGCATCTCGCCACCGCTCTGCTGGCCGTCGCCGCGGTGTTGACCGTGCTGGTGCACAACACGCCGTTCGGGCTGCGCCTGCGCGCCAGCGGCGAACACGCGCAGGCCGCCCGCGCGGCGGGTTTGAACGTGCGCGGCTACGTGGCCGCGAGCTATCTGCTCGGCGGGCTGGCGGCCGCGCTGGCTGCATTGGCTTCGTCGGCGCTGCTGAGCGGCAGTTCGCCCGGCGCGGGCGAAAACCTGCTGGCCGTGGTGGCGTCCGCGCTGCTCGGCGTCGTGTTCTCGCGACGCATGGTGCCGACCATGCCCGGCACGCTGCTGGCCGTGCTCTTTATCGGCGTCGTCGGCAACGGGTTTCAGCTCGATAACGTCTCCAGCTACTGGGTCAATGGCGTCGAAGGCGCGCTGATCCTGTTCGTCGTCGCCACGACGGCGCTGCTGCGCCGCCGTCATCTCGGAACTCATGCTCATGACTGACTGGTTCGCGCGCATTCAGCGCTTCTCGCTGCCGGGCGCCTTGCTGGCCGTCAGCGTGTTCTTCGCGCTGTGCTCGCCGGGTTTCGCGCGACCCGGCAATCTCGCCGATGTCCTGCTCAACAACTTCGCCCTGCTGGCGATTGCCGCGCTGGGCATGACGCTGGCGTTGTCGATTGGCGCGGTCGATCTGTCGATCGGCACGGCAATCGACGTCAGCAGTCTCGTGTTTGTGATCCTGAGCGCGCATCACGTCGGTGTGCCGCTGGCGGCGCTGGCCGCGCTCGCTGCGGCCTTGCTGGTGGGCGTGTTCAATGGCGTGCTGGTTGCGGGGCTGGGCATTGCGCCGTTTCTCGCCACGCTCGGCACGCTGTTCATCGGCCAGACCTTGCAGCAACTCGCCACCGACGGCGGGCAGCCGGTCTATCTGCTCGGCGTCGATCTGCCGGCGCTGTTCGGCGCGCTCGCGCACGGCACTTTCGCGGGCGTGCCGGTGCCGCTGTGGATCGTGGCCGTGCTCGCGCTGATCGTGCACGTTGCGCTCGCGCATTCGGTGTTTGGGCGCCATAGCGCGGCGCTCGGCACGCAACCGGGCGTCGCGCGTTATTCGGGGCTGCCGGTTGCGGCGATTATCGTGGCGACCTTCGTGGCGGGCGCATTAATTTATGGCGTCGTGGGTCTGCTGCTTTCGTCGATGGTGAAAGCGTATGTGCCGCAAGCCGGTAACGGCTATCTGCTCAACGCGATTGGCGCGACCTTTATCGGCACCACGCTTTCGCGCGCGCGGCGGCCCAACGTGCCGGGTACGCTGCTGGGCGTGCTGCTGTTGAGTCTTGTGGCCAATGGCTTGCTGCTGATCGGCTGGAATTTTTACTGGCAGCAGGTGGCCACGGGCGTGCTGATTTTTGCGGTGCTGGCGCTGAGTTTTGCTGCGCGGCGCGGGGAACTGGTTTGACGTGAAATTGAGTTGAGGTAATCAGCTCGCACCGGCGTCCCTCGCGCGCGCCTGCGGGCTGATCGCCACCGCCGCGATCCCCGCCGCGGCAAACGCACACACCGCGCACACGGCGGCAACGGCACGCAACGCATCGATGATGGCATCGGCCTCCACTTGCGCCGCCGTCGCGGCGGGCAAACCATACGCGCCTGCGGCCGCACTTGCAGCGTGCTCATCGGCTTCCAGCAACTGCGCGCTGCGGCGCGCATCCTGCGGCACATGCAACGCGTCCAGCCGGGACGCCAGCGCCGCATCGTGCGACCACACGAACACAATGCCCAGCACCGCAATCGCCAGCAGACCCGCCACGCGCGCGACAGCGTTATTGATCCCGGACGCCACGCCGGTCCGCTCGCCGGACACCGCGCCCATCACGGCTGTGGTGAGCGGCGCAACCGTGATCGTCATACCCAGGCCGAGCACGGCGAGCGCGGGAAAGAAGCCGCTCCAATAGCCGCCGCGCACGAGCGGCAGCGCCAGCAACAGAAAGCCGATTCCGGCGATGCCGGGCCCGATCGTCAGCAGCGCGCGCGAACCGAAGCGGTTCGTCAGTCCGCCGGTGAAGCGCGACAGCAAGCCAATCGCGACCGGCACCGGCAACAGCGCCGCGCCCGCTTCAGTCGCGCTGTAACCGTGCGCGCGAATCAGCGTAAAGGGCAGGAAGAAGAACGCGCCGCCCAGCCCGAAATACAGCAGCAGCGTGACCAGATTGGCGGCGGTGAAATCGCGCGAGCGGAACACGTCGAGCGGCATCATCGGGTTCGCGCTGCGCGCTTCGATCAGCACGAATACCGCCAGCACGAGCACGCCCGCGCCCATCGCGCCCAGCACCCAGGGATGCGCAAAGCCGCCCGCCGACGCCTGGGTCAAACCGAACGTGAGCGCCGCCAGCCCCGCCGCCGCGCTAAAAGCGCCCGCCCAGTCGAGCTGGCGCGGCGCATCGGCCTTGTGGCTGTTGGGCACCGACGATATCGCCAGCGCAATCGTGAGCGCCGCGAGCGGCAGGTTCAGAAAGAAGATCGCGCGCCACGAAAACGCATCGACGAGCCAGCCGCCCGCCACCGGCCCCACTGCCGACGTGATCGCACCCACCCCCGCCCAGGTGCCGATGGCGCGTCCGCGCGACGCATCGTCGAAGACCGCGCCGATAATCGCGAGGCTGCTGGGCACCAGCAGCGCGGCACCGACGCCCTGAACCGCGCGCGCCGCGATCAGCGCGGCGGCGTTGGGCGCGAACCCGCAAGCCGCCGACGCCAGCGTAAACAGCGCAATGCCCGCGATAAATACCGTGCGGCGCCCGAGCCGGTCGCCCATCGACCCGCCCACCAGCACCAGCGAGCCGAGAAAAAGCAGATAGGCATTGACGACCCACTGCATCGCCGCCACACTCGCGCCCAGTTCGCGCTGGATGGACGGCAAGGCGACGTTGACGACCGAGCCGTCGATGAACGCCATGCTCGAACCGAGGATCGTCGCGGCAAGCGCGAGCCGCTTGTGCCGGCACGGACGGTCGAGCGCCGTGGGCTGGGCGTGGATGACGAGTTCATCGCACGGGCTGGCCTGCGCGGCGATAACACGCACGGTCCTGCGCTCACGATCGGGGAGAATCCGGTTCACCAGGTTCGCTCTGTTGCGGATCGACGCTCACCCGAGTCTGTTCGCGCCCACAAGGCAAGTCAACCCAACGCACGGCAAGTCGCAAAAACGGCCCTAAATTCGACCGATTTGGGGCCGATATGCAGTTCTGGACGCAGGAATGCGTCGCCATCATTCATTCACACGATGTACCGCAAGACGTTTTCCGCTGCCCTGTTTTCGATCACCGCATTGCACCTCTGCGGGTGCGCGACGCGCCACACCGCCAGCGAGGCAGCCGCTGCGCCCTATACCGGGCCGCGCATCACGCTGCACGCCGCGCCCGGTACTAACGCAATCGCCGATCTGTCTGACGAAAGGACGACGAGCGCCATCGCCTTTTTGAACGCGCGCCGCGCGGAGCTGGGTTTGAGCGCGCTGGCATCCGACCCGCTTATTGCCAAAGCGGCGCAGGCGCACGCGTCCTATCTCGAAGTGAACCGCGCGGCGGGCCACGAAGAACGCGCCGGCCTGCCCGGCTTTTCCGCCGCCGATGTCACCGCGCGCGTGCGTCTGCACACGCAAACGGCCGGCGCCAGCGAGGTGTTTGCGGTCTACGGCGGCCAGCGCGCGCCAGCGCTGCCCATCGAGGAAATTTTCGACTCGCCCTACCATCGCGGCGCGATGCTCTACGACTGGGGCCGCGCGGGCGAAGCCGTGGCATCGGGCAATAGCCAGATCGTCGTGGTCGATTTCGCCGATCCGCAGCCGGCCATCGGCGCCACCGAACTCGTGGCCTATCCCTACAACGGGCAAAAGGATGCGCCGCTCGCGTGGCAGGACATCGAGCAGCCCGACCCCATGGGCCCCGATACGCGTTACCGGGGCGCGATCCTCGGCTATCCGATCACCCTGAGCGGCGGCACCAACGCGCATATCGAACTGGCCACCTTCGACTTGCGCGACCCGCATGGCAAGAAAGTGCGCTGCCAGATCGCGCCGCTGACCGCCGCCGACGCCGGCCGCAATACCGCCGTGTGCACGCCGTTTTCGCCGCTGCGCCCGCACACCACCTACAGCGTGCGCGCGACCGGTCTGCTGACGCAGCAATTCGGCGTGGCCAACGCGCCCTTCGACCTCGAATGGTCTTTCACGACCTCAGCGGCGCACGCGCGTTCGTGGTTGCAGCAACCCCACGCCTGAAGCGATCAGACTTTATACGCGGGCAAAAACTGCGCGAGCCGCGCGCCCATTTCGGCGCCCAGCACCTGCAAGGCGTTGAACGGCCGGATCATCACTTCGAATTCGACGATAAGACCGGCTGCGTCGAAACGAATCATGTCGATGCCCTTGAGCGCCTTGTCCTGCACCGTCGCGCTGAACTCGAGCACGATGTCCAGGCCATCGGCGCTGCTGAACTGGCGGTGATAGGTAAAGTTTTCGAAGATCGTGATCACGGTGCGCAGCGCCATCAGCAAGGCGGGCGCGGGGCCGTAGGGCTTGAACGCCATCGGCGAACGGAACACGGCTTCGGGATGAACAATCGACTCGAGTTTGCCGAGGTCCTTGCTGGCCACCATGTCATGCCAGATCGCGAGCGAGCGCGCAACGGCGGGCGTCAGATTCAATGCATCGTTATTCATAGGTAGTCCGTATCAATAGGAATTAAGCCACGCGCTCAGAGCAAGGTGGCCAGCGTCGTGCCTTCGTGAATCGCACGCTTGGCGTCGAGTTCGGCCGCTTCTGCCGCGCCGCCGATCACATACACCGTACGTCCTGCGGCCTGCAACTGATCGGCGAGTTCGCGCAGCGGTTCCTGGCCCGCGCAGATCACCACGTTATCGACCGCGAGCGTGTGCGCCTGACCGTCGATAGTCACGTGCAACCCTTCATCGTCGATCCGCCGATACTCCACCGACGACGTCATACCCACGCCGCGCGCCTTGAGCGCCGTGCGGTGAATCCATCCGGTGGTCTTGCCGAGCGTTTCGCCCACCTTCGAGCGACGGCGTTGCAGCAGCTGCACGCGCCGCGCCGCTGGCCCCACCGCTGCCTCGCGCAAGCCGCCGCGCTCGGCGTAACCGGTATCTACGCCCCATTCGGCGAAGAACTTCTGCGCATCGAGACTCGCGGATTCGCCTTCATGCACGAGATATTCGGCCACATCGAATCCGATGCCGCCCGCACCGACAATCGCCACATCCCGCCCCACTGGCTTGCCATCGCGCAGCACGTCCAGATAGCCCAGCACCTTGGCGTGACCGGCGCCTTCGATGCGCAACTCGCGCGGCAGCACGCCGGTCGCCACGACCACTTCGTCGAACCCTTCCTGCATCAACGCCTGCGCGCTCGCGCGCGTGCCCAGACGCAACTCCACGCCGGTCAATTCGATCTGGCGGCGGAAGTAGCGCAGCGTTTCGTAGAACTCCTCCTTGCCCGGCACCTTTTTGGCGATATTGAACTGGCCGCCGATCTCCTCGCTGGCCTCGAAAAGCGTCACGCGATGCCCACGGCGCGCCGCCGTCACCGCACAGGCGAGCCCAGCCGGACCCGCGCCCACGACCGCCACGCGCTTTTGCCGCGTCGCCGGTTCGATCACGATTTCCGTCTCGTGGCAGGCACGCGGATTCACGAGGCAGGACGTGACCTTGCCCGCGAACGTATGGTCCAGACACGCCTGATTGCAGCCGATACAGGTGTTGATCTCATCGGCGCGGCCTTCGCTGGCCTTGCGCACGAAATCGGCGTCGGCGAGGAACGGGCGCGCCATCGACACCATGTCGCACACGCCATCCGCCAGCAACTGCTCGGCGAGTTCGGGGGTATTGATGCGGTTGGTGGCGACCAGCGGCACCGAGACCTTGCCCATCAACTGCTGCGTGACCCACGCCCACGCGCCGCGCGGCACCTTGGTGGCGATGGTGGGAATGCGCGCTTCGTGCCAGCCAATGCCGGTATTGATGATGGTCGCGCCCGCCTGTTCGATCGCCTGGGCAAGCTGGATCACTTCCTCCAGCGTCGAGCCGCCCTCCACCAGATCGAGCATCGAAAGCCGGTAAATGATGATGAATTCGCGGCCCACACGCTCGCGCACGCGGCGCACGATTTCCACCGCGAAGCGGATGCGGTTTTCGTAACTGCCGCCCCACTGATCCGTGCGCTGGTTGGTGCGCATCGCAATGAACTCGTTGATGAGGTAACCCTCGGAGCCCATGATTTCGACGCCGTCGTAACCCGCATGCTGCGCCAGCGCCGCACAGCGCACGAAGTCGCCGATGGTTTCCTCGACTTCGTCATCGCTCAGTGCGTGCGGCGTGAACGGATTGATCGGCGCCTGCAACGCGCTGGGCGCAACCAGCATCGGCTGATACGAATAACGGCCGAAGTGCAGGATCTGCATGGCGATCTTGCCGCCTTCCGCATGCACGGCGCGCGTGATCGTGCGATGGTGTCCGGCTTCTTCCTCGGTGCTCAGCATGGCGCCGCCGTGCATCGGGCGACCGCGTTCGTTCGGCGCGATGCCGCCCGTGACGATCAAGCCTACGCCGCCGCGCGCACGCTCCGCGTAAAACGCGGCCATGCGCTCGAAGCCATTGGGCGCCTCCTCCAGACCGACGTGCATGGAACCCATCAGCACGCGGTTCTTCAAGGTCGTGAAGCCCAGATCGAGTGGGCGCAGCAAGTGGGGATAGTGTGTTGTCATGTTTATGCAACTGGTTGCACGAAGGTGCAGCCGATAATGCAACCAGTTGCATAGAGAGTCAAGCGGATGCGAAAATTTGGAAAACTTCCTCTATATCGCCGATGTCACTCCCGCACGCCCTGCTCACTGCCCTGGTCGAACGGTCCTGCTCCGGATCGGAACTGGCCGCGCGTTTCGACCGCTCGATCGGCTATTTCTGGCACGCGACCCATCAGCAGATTTACCGCGAGCTGGCGCGCATGGAGGAAGCCGGACTGATCGAATCGCTGCCGGAAGAAAACACGCGCGGGCGCAAGCGTGCTTATCGCGTGCTGCCGGCCGGGCGCGCGCAATTGAAGGACTGGATCGCTCAGGAGGATGAACCCGCCGCGCTGCGCGACGAATTCATGGTGCGCCTGCGGGCCGAAGCGGCGGTCGGGCCCACGGGGCTGGATCGGGAAATCCGGCGGCGGATCGGCCTGCATGAAGCGAAGCTCGCGCTGTATCGGGAAATCGAGGAGCGCGACTTTCCTGCGGAGCCGGCAGATCGCGAAACCGCGCTGCATCATCTGGTGTTGCAGGCGGGCGTTCGCTATGAGGAAAACTGGCTGGCGCTGCTGAAAGAAGCGCTTGTTGCGCTTCAGAAACCGTCGCGCGCATCGAAGCCCAGGCGAAAAAAAGCGGTTGGCGCCGCATAATCGACACCCACCGCTTTCGTTTTTCACCAGAATTGCGGCAACGCGCCCGCACTATTCAGATTGAGCTTTGCCGCGCTCTTGCGGCGGCGCAGCAGCTTCACCTGGGTCTGCGCGATATCGCTCCACGCCTCTACGGCGCGGCGCACGGCCGAATCGAACGATTCGTCCTCGACCGTGCAGCGCCCATCCACCGTGATCTGCCAGCCGTGCCGCGTGCGCGTGCAACTCACGCGCTCGTCTTCCATGAGATCGGCGTACCAGCGCCACAGGCGCGCATCGTCGATGTTGGCGCGCGCGGCGGCAGTCAGCCGCGCGACTTCGAGGCTATGCATCTGCTTGACCATCTCGTTCCCCTGTTTCCTATCGCTCACCAGCCGAATTTCGCTTCCACGCCGACGTAATCCGCGTTGCGCGCGCCCAATGCGCGGATCGAATCGCCCACCTCGAAATGCACGGCTTCGAGCGCCAGCGCCACGTTGTCGTTGACGATCCAGTCCGCGCGCACCTGCGCATACATGCCGGTCCAGCTACTGCCCTTGCCCGCCGTGCCCGGCACGGTTGCCATGCCCTGGCCGTAGATGGCGTCGGCGGTGGTCTCGCGCCACTGAAAACCGAGCGCGGTCAGCAAGGTCACCTTCGGCGTGACCTTGAAGGTCAGCGAGGGCTTGACGTGAATCAGGTTGCTGTAGCCCGCATAGCCCGCGAGCGTGAAGTAATAGCCGTTCGGAAACAGCGGGTTGAAAGTGCCCACCCGCCCATCGCCCGGATGCCGGTCGCCCGACGCGCCATCGACCTGCAGGCCCACACGCGGCGTGCCGGGCAGCGCCGCCAGCGTATAGCCGCCCAGCGCGCCGAAGGCCCAGGCGCTCACGGTATCGGCGCCCACGCGGCCGGTCTGGAACATCGTTTCCACGTCCCAGTCGAACGGCGCCGATTTGCCCGCATAGCGCGCATCGAACACATCGCGCCGCTCGTTGCCGCTCGCATCGATAAAGCGCGCGTTATCGCGCTCGTAACGCGACCAGTACGCGGACAGATCGCCCGGCCCGACGCTCGCCCGCTCCACGCGCACGCCGCTGAACATGAGATGACCGTTCGAGACATCGTCGAAGGTATCCACGTCGCGGTATTGCACCGGCTGCGTCAGATAGCCGATAAAGCGCCACTTGCCGATCTCGTAGTCGGCCCACAGCGCATCGAAGGCCTGACGCACGTTCGGGCCGTCGCGCACGGAAATGAAGCGCTGCAAGTCGAACGCCATTTCCTGGCGGCCGACCCGCGCCTTGAACGTGCCGCCGCCCACGCCATAGACGAAAGCCACAAAAGCCTGCTCGATATCGAGCGGATTTTTATCGACCGGCGTGACCGCATCCTTGCCATACGGGCGCGCATCCTCGAGCTGGAAGAACGCCTGCACATGCTCGCCGAAGCGCGCATCGGCATGGACCTGCGCGCGCTGGATCAGCCAGCTATCGGCTTTGGCCGCGCCGAGGCCAAACAGCGGCGTGTTGTTCAGTTCGAAGCGCTCGCGCAGATTCGCGCCGAGCGAGAGATACCAGGACGGATCGCTCGACAGCGGAATGTATTTGAGCGTATCGAGCGGTTTGCGCGGCACGCACGGATTGGCCAGCGCGCTCCAGTCTTCCTGCCAGCGGTTGAACGATGGGATCGGACGCTGCGCATTGCAGGCCGCCGATGCCGGTGCGCTTGCCGTCTGCGCATGCGCCGCGCCCGCGTTCAAACCGGCGAACACCGCGCCCGCAAGCGCAGCACGCCGCCACGTGAAAGCCTGCACGCGCGCACTCCTGACTCTCTTGCTCGTGTGCATGCCGCTTACTTCGCTCGCTGATGCAGTTCGGCCACGTAGCCGCCGGGGAACTCGACCATGGCCGTGCGGCCTTCCGCGTTCTGCGCGGCCGGCACCAGCAGTTTCACGCCGGCGGCTTGCGCCTTGGCAAGCGTGGCATCGAGATCGGGGACGTCGTAGCCCGTGGTCTCGCGGCCATACGGATAAGGCAGCTTGCCGTCCGTCACGAACACCAGCATGTTGCCGAAGCCCGACTGGATACGCACGCGGCGAATCGTTTCGCCCGGCTTGCCGATCTCGGCGCCATCGGCGCGATGGTTATCGGCGACGATCTTGCCGTGCGAGAAGCGCAGGAAACGCTTGATGAAATTCTGCGCCTCGTACTTCGACACATAGACGCGGTTGTCCGGCACGTAGTCGAGCGGCGCATAGGACGGCGCCTTCGTGTGCCAGTAAAGCTGCATCGTCAGCCCGCCCGGCCACTGGATGATGGCGTCCTTGCCGATCGGATCGTCGAACGATTCAACCAATACGTCCGCGCCCGAAGCGCGTGCGGCGCGCACGGCCTTGTCGATATCGGTGACCAGATAGCCGGTGCGCTCGTTGCCGAACGGGTAAGGCACCGGCGTCTGGAACGCGAACACCGAGAGCATGCCCACCGGCGTCTGCACGTATTGCGAGGCGGTTTTGCTGGGCGTCGGCGTGACCGTGAACACGGCGCGCGGCGAGGCCTTGCCGCCGAAGGTGGCGAGGAAGCTGTTGACGAAAGCGTCGATATCGTCATTCGCGACATAGACGTGCGTGGTGTCGTATTGCGGGCCGACGGACACCACGGGCGTTTGCGCGGCGCTCGGATACTGCGCGTCGTCGGCGAAGGCGCCCGTGGCGGGCAGCATGAAACCGAGTGCCGCAAGCGCGGCGACCAGTACGCGCGCGGGACGTTGAATGCAAGCAAGATTCACGTAAAGCTCCTGATGAAGTTACGACGTAGAGAGTTCAGGCGGCCGTCTCGGCCTGCGCGCTTTGCCACGCCGAGACAGCCAGCATCGCCAGCAGCGCGAGCGGCAAGGCCAGCGCCCAGAACGAGCCACTGAGCCAGCCGAGCGCGCCGCCGCCCGCACCCAGCGCGAACGCCAGCACCGGCGGCAGCGTGCGCGCGAGCCGCTCGCGCGTTTCGCTGCGATCGACGCGAGCGTGACCGGGAACCAGCAGATCGAACACGTCGATCACGGCTTGCGTGACGTTGCCGGTCATGACCGTATTCGCGACCACGCTGCGCGCGGTGAGCCGCGCGTGCGCGTTCTGCACGCCCATGCCCGCCGCGCCCAGCAGCCCGCACACGATGGTGAGCGGCGCATCGGCATGGGTGATCGGCGCGGCCAGCAGGCCCGCGATCATGAACGCCGCAAGCAGCGCGATCTGCAGCGCGTAGAGACCGCTTACGCGCATGCCGTGCGAGCGCTCGCGCAGATGGTTGTCGAGCACGCGCGCCGCCACGATGCCCGCGATAAAGGCCGGGAACGCGAGCCACTTGATCAGCAGCCCGCTACCCGCGCCCGCGAGACCCGAGCCGATCAGAATGAAATTGCCGGTCACGTGCGCCGTGAACAGGCCGAACAGCGCGACGAAACCCAGCGTATCGACATAGCCCGCGACGAACGCGAGCACCACGTTTTCGCCGCGCAACGGCGCGAGAACGGCTGCGGGACTCAAGGCTCGTTGCCGCATGTCGGGGCGGCCTTTGCGATGGTGGCGAGGTCGGGCGGCGCAGCCTGCGTCTGCACCACGGGCGGCTTCAGTTGCGCCTGCACGAACGGAATGGCGTGTTCGCCGATCACGATGCCCAGCAGCCCGGCCAGCGCGATCAACGGCGGCGCGGGCGACTGCACCCGCGCGAAGTAATAGAGGAAGCCGACCACGAGGCCCGCTCCCAGCGAAATCAGATATGACATCTCTGCTTCTCCTTTCTGTGCCGCGCGCGACGCGGTGTGCGCGTGGCGCGCGGTACTGCTCGACTACCAGGCGCGGCGGCGCATGCGCCCGTCCACGCCCGCGTTCATCTCCTGCCAGCGCGAACCGAGAATCTGTCCGCAGTAGTTCACGCGGCAATAATCGGCATCGACGCGGTCCAGCACATCGGCGCTGACGGTGCCGAAGGTCGTGTGCGGCCGGTGGGCCACGCCGCGCCCGATTGCGCCGATCAGCTCTTCCTCGAAGCCCTTGCCACGCGGATACGCCGCCAGCACGCCCGCGCGCTCGCCGCCCGAATACGCATCGAAACGTTCGGCGACCAGATCGGTGCGCACCGCCGCCGCCAGCACATCGGCAAGTGGCGAAACACGCGCCGGAATGCCCGGCGTGGTGTGCATCGCAATGGCGAGCCACGCTTCGTCCTGGTCGCGCACGCTCGCGCCATGCCGTTGCAGAAGGCCGCGCGCGGCGTCGGCGCTATCCAGTTCGTAGCGCGCCGTCGAATGCGCGTAGGCCGCGCTCAAACCCATGTTCGCGTACATCGAACTGACGTAAAGCGTGCCTTCGTCGCAGGCAAGGCCACCGCGCCGCGCATTCAGCGCCGCGAACACGAACACGCGGCTCGCGTGGCCGAGCAGCACCGGCGGCAGCGCCGCGTGCGCGCATTCGGCGGCGGCGATGGCCACCGGCGTGCACGGAATGCGCACGCCCGCCACTTCTCCCACGACCCCACGCGCGCTCCATGACGCTGCCCGCATGCCCCCTCTCCCATGTGTTGTTCTTTGCGTTGTTATCGCCCGGCGCGATGAAACCCCAAACCCGCAGGTTTCACGCGCGATGCGTCTGCTGCGCGGCGAGCGGCCAGCTCAGGCGATAACGCCCCGCTCCGCCGATCGCCACGGTGCCGAACAGGATCAGCAGCATCCACGCGAACTGCCCCTGTTCGAGCGTCCAGTCCGGGTGCACGAGGCCCAGCGCGACGACCGTGACGACCAGGATCGGCAGCGCGGCCAGCCGCGTATACACGCCGAGGATCATCAGCACCGGGCACACGACTTCGGCGAAGATCGCGAAACTGAGCGTAAAAGCACTGCCCAGATGCAGCGGATCTTCGATCGCGCCCAGTTGCGCGTGCACGTGCAGCGCTTTCGGCAATCCGTGCACGAACAACACGAGCAGGCTCGCGGCCACGCGCAGGAACAGCAGCGCGGCGTCGGCGGTATCGATGCGTTTCATGGCGGCGCGCTCCCGGTTCAGAACGCGAAGCAGCTACAGCCGAGCGCGCCCCAGAAGCCGTTCTGGTCCGACACCGGCGCGTTGCTGCGCCACGCGCGGCCGTGCGCATGCTGGTGCACGCCGCACAGGTTCACGCAGGCATCGCTGCACGCCTGTGCGAGCGCGGCGTCGTTCATCGCGTTGACGGCGTTCGCCACCACCGGCCGATAACGCGCATAGCCACCGAATTCCGCAACCGGCGACCACGTCGGGCTGACCGGCAGCGCGGGCGGCGCGATCGAATCGAATTCGGCATCGGCGTACACCACGCGGCCGTTCACCACGGTCAGCACGGAAGTCAGATGCTTGATCGAGGCTTCGTCGACAGTGAAAAAGTCGTCGCTTAACACGGCGAAATCGGCGTACTGGCCGGGCACCAGCGCGCCTTTCTTCGTCTCGTCGTTCGAGAACCAGGCGCTGCCCACGGTGTAGCGGCGCAGCGCTTCCATGCGCTCCAGGCGGTCGCGTTGCGCGTACATCGGCGTGCCGCCCACGGTGCGGCCGGACACCAGCCAGTAGAGCGAGACGAACGGGTTGTAGCTCGCCACACGCGTGGCGTCGGTGCCCGCGCCCACGGGCAGGCCCGCTTCCAGCATCTTGCGCACCGGCGGCGTGTGCGCGGCGGCTTCGGCGCCGTATTGCGCGATGAAGTATTCGCCCTGATACGCCATGCGATGCTGCACGGCGATCCCGCCGCCCAGTGCCGCGATACGCTCGATATTGCGCTCCGAAATCGTCTCGCAATGGTCGAAGAACCAGCGCAGGCCGTCGAACGGAGTATCGGCGTTGACGCGCTCGAAGACGTTCAGGAAGCGGTCGATCGATTCGTCGTAGGTCGCGTGCAGACGCCACGGCCAGCGGTTTTGCACCAGCAGGCGCACGACGTCTTCGAGTTCCTGCTCCATGCCTTCGGGCAGATCGGGGCGCGGCTCCAGGAAGTCCTCGAAATCGGCGGCCGAAAACACCAGCATTTCGCCCGCGCCGTTGACCTTGAGAAAGTCGTCGCCGTCGCCGGGGCGCGTGGCCTTGACCCACTTGGCGAAATCCTCGACTTCGCGCTTCGCGTTCTGCGTGAACAGGTTGTACGCAATGCGGATGCTGAGCTGGTCGCGCTTCGCCAGTTCCATGATGACCGCGTAGTCGTCGGGATAAGCCTGATAACCGCCGCCCGCGTCGATGGCGCTCGTCACGCCGAGCCGATTGAGTTCGCGCATGAACTGGCGCGAGGAATTCATCTGGTCGTCGAAGGGAAGCTTCGGACCTTTGGCGAGCGTGGCGTACAGCAGGCCCGCGTTCGGACGCGCGATCAGCATGCCGGTGGGATTGCCGCGCCGGTCGCGCTGGATTTCGCCGCCCGGCGGATTGGGCGTGTCGCGGTCGTAGCCCACCGCGCGCAGCGCGGCCGCATTGAGCAGCGCGCTGTCGTAGAGATGCAGGATGAACACCGGCGTATCCGGCGCGATGGCATTGAGTTCTTCGAGCGTGGGACCGCGTTTTTCGGCGAACTGGAATTCGTTCCAGCCGCCCACCACGCGCACCCATTGCGGCGCGGGCGTGCGCGCCACCTGCTGGCGCAGCATGTCGAGCGCGTCGGCTAGCGACGGCACGCCGTCCCAGCGCAATTCCATATTGAAGTTCAGACCGCCGCGAATCACGTGCAGGTGCGAGTCGTTGAGACCCGGAATCACGGTGCGGCCATTCAGGTCGATACGGCGCGCGTCGTCGCGGGCCCATTGCATGACGTCGCGCTCGTTGCCCGTCGCCACGACCTTGCCGTTCGACACGGCCAGCGCGGTGACGAACGAGCGGCGTTCGTCCTGGGTGGCAATCTTGCCGTTGTAGATCACCAGGTCGGCGACGCGGGCAGGTTGATCGGGTGCGCTCATCGACGCTCTCCTGTGTTCTCGTTGCGATGGATAGTGGTGTTGCTGGCGCGCGAGGCGGCGTGTTTCAAAGCCGCCTCGCGCGCGTTCAGACTCAGGCGGCTTCGCTTGCGTGTTCGCCGAGGATCTGCTTCGCGTAACGCACGCCGATGCCATACGCGCTATGCGCCTTGAAGATGTCCATGCAGCCTTCGTAGGTCTCGCCGCGCGCCCAGTCGCGTTGCAGCTCGCACATGAACTGCAGCGAGTTCATCGGCACGGCGCCCGCCTGGACGATGCGCTGCACGGCGCGCTCGTGCGCTTCTTCGGTGATGTCGCCGCACGCGTCGGTCGGCACATAGATTTCGAAGCCTTCCGCGAGCATCTGGATGGTCGGGAAAGTCACGCACACTTCGGTCCACAGACCCGCGATCACGATCTTCTTGCGGCCGGTGGCCTTGATCGCCTCACGGAAACCGGCGTCTTCCCACGAGTTCATCGAGGTGCGGTCGATCGGCTTCTGTTGCGGAAACACCGCCTGCACTTCCGGCAGCAGATGGCCGCTGAACGATTCGGAAGCGATCGTCGTCAGCACCGTGGGCACCTTGAAGAGCTTCGCGGCCTTCGCGAGGATCTGCACGTTATGCAGCACCGTGGTGCGCTCGTGCGAATGCGTGCCGAAGAACATCTGCGGCTGGTGGTCGATCAGCGCGAGTGCGCAGGTGTCGGGGGTCAACAGTTCGTATGCCATGTGGTGCTCCGTGTAGAGGTGAATCGATGGCGGCGAGCTTAGGCGGCTCGCGCCATCGTGTCCTTGTCGATACCTGAAATTTTTCTGAATCGGCTCAATTCAGATAATCGAATCGATCAGGATGCCGAATGACCCGAATCAGGCCTTCAGGAAGGCGAGCAGATCGGCGTTGACCTGTTCGACGTGCGTGCTGCACATGCCGTGCGGCGCGCCTGCGTAGACCTTGAGCGTCGCGTTCTTGACGATCTTCGCGGAGAGCTTCGCCGAATCGTCGATCGGCACGATCTGGTCGTCGTCGCCGTGCAGGATCAGCGTGGGCACGCTGATCTTCTTGAGGTCGTCGGTGTAATCGACTTCCGAGAACTGCTTGATGCACTCGTACTGGCCTTTGATCGAACCGGCCATGCCCTGGCGCCAGAAGTCCTGCACGAGGCCTTGCGAGACCTTCGCGTTCGGGCGGTTGAAGCCGTAGAACGGCTGCGCCAGATCCAGATAGAACTGCGAGCGGTTCGCGGCCACACCGGCGCGGATGTTGTCGAATACCTGCATCGGCAGGCCGTTCGGGTTGCTCGCCGACTTGACCATCTGCGGCGGCACCGCGCCGATCAGCACGGCCTTCGCCACGCGCTTCTCGCCGTGACGGCCGATGTAATGCGCCACTTCGCCGCCGCCCGTGGAGTGACCCACGAGCATCGCGCCCTTCACGTCGAGCGCGTCGAGCACGGCGGCCAGATCGTCGGCGTAGGTGTCCATGTCGTTGCCCTCGGACGGCTGGCCCGAGCGGCCATGGCCGCGGCGATCATGCGCGATCACGCGATAGCCCTGATTCACGAGGAAGAGCATCTGCGCGTCCCACGCGTCGGCGCTCAGCGGCCAGCCGTGCGAGAACACCACCGGCGTGCCCGTGCCCCAGTCCTTGAAATAGATCGGCGTGCCGTCCTTGGCATTCACATAGCCGCCGCCGTGATGATGGCCCGTGGCATGCGCGTGCGAAGCGCCGCCCGCCGTGGTCGCGGCGCTGGCCGACAGGCTCGACATGGCGGCCATGGCGCCGGCCATGCCCGCGCTGGCGGACAACATGCGGCGGCGCGAAGCCGAAGGAATGGACGTGTCGATTTGCTGCGTGTTCATGCTGGATCTCCGTCGAAGCATCGCTGCGTACGCAAAAGCGATGAGGTTGCGCGTTGTAGTCAGGCTGTTATCGGCGCGATGCGGCAGGCGAGAAGTCATGAAGCTGCGCCGCAATGCGTGGGCACAGATTAGGCAGGCGTGCGCCTGAAGTCCTTGTCGGAAGCTGAAAAGTCCTGAATTCAGGCGCAAATACCGGGCAAGCGTGGAGAACGCGCAGACGCAAGCGGCATCGCGGTCCGTGATGGACCGCGATGCGCTGCAAACGGGAAAGGCGAAAGAGGGAGACTTACTGCGGCGCGAGCCGTTCCACACGTGGCGTGCGGTGCGATTGAACGGCTTTCGCGAGGGTCGCGAGGCGCTGAAAATCGGGCGCGCGTGCATCGTCATCGGGCGCGATGCCCGACGCCTGCAGAGCGTCGATCAATGCCGAAGCCCGCGCCGCGTCGCCCTGCTCCAGCGCATACGCGGCGAGATCGAGCGTGGCGCGCAACTCCCACAACGGCGCGCTATCGGCACGCGCCATCGCAATGGCTTCGTCGATCAAACGGCGGCCGGCTTCTTCGCGCCGCGCGATTTCCTCGACGGGCGTGCCGCGCTGCGCCGCGCGCCGCAATTCGAGCCAGCCACGCGCGCGCTGCAACTCCGGCGCGAAATAGCGCTCGCCGTTGGCCCGTGCGTTGACGAGCGCATCGTCGAGCCGCACGCGCGCTTCCTCGAAGCGGCCCGCCAGCGCAAGCGCCTGCGCGAGCAGCACGACAAACGGCGTGACCACGCGCCGGAAGCCGCGCGACGCGAGCCGCTGTAACGCGGGTTCGAGCCGTTCGAGCGCAACCTGTGCGTGGCCCGCCAGCATGTCGCGCTTCGCCGCGAGGCATTCGGCGTAATCGAGCCAGATATCCAGCCGATGGCTCGCCGACTGCGAACGCAGCAGCGCCAGATAGTTGTCCGCCTGCGGCGCGCCGCAATCGAGCGCGATCGGTACGGCCACCGCGGCCAGCACATGACTCAGCGAAGGTTCCAGCGTATCGCCGTGAATCAGTTCGAGCGTGCTTTCGACCAGCTGCATCGCCTTCGCCGGCTGACATTGAATCAGCGCGATGCGCGCGAGCGTGCCGCGTGCGTAGATCAACGGATACACCGTGAGCCAGCCGTGCGACGGCGCGTTGACGCCGATCGTCGTGAAGGCTTCGACCGTGCGTTCCAGCCGCTCGCGCGCCTGATCGTGCTCGCCGAAACAGTGCAGCGAAATGGCGATGGTCTGCTCCGCGAGCCAGCGCCGCCACGGCGAGTCGCCGCTTGCCGCCGCGTGCTGAAAACGCGTGGCATAGCGCAGCGAAGCGTGAATATCGCCGCGCGACTGCATGGTGTTCCACAGGCCCCAGAGCGCGTCGGCGGCGAACTCGCTGTCGCTGGCGGCGCGCGCAAGGCGCAGCGCGCGCTCCCACAGCGCGACGGCCTGGCCCATGTCGTCGCCCACGTGCAGCAGGGAACTCGCGTAGGCCGCGCACAGCTTCATTTCGCACACGGCATCGACGGAACCGGCCGGCAGCGTGTCGAGCACCGCCAGCGCGCGTTGTGCACGCTGGCAGCATTCCTGCACGCGCGAGGCGCTCAGCAAGGTGCCGACCAGCGCGCCCGCGAGCGCGACGCCCAGCGCCTTGTCGCCATCGTCGGAGAACGCCCAGTCGTAGGCGCTGCGCGCATCGTCGAGCGACAGACGCGCGCTCACATCGGCGCAATCGTGCTCCGGCTGCGCGACGAACGGGCCGCCTTCTTCGATGCGCTTGCGCATATAGCGCACATGACGCGTGGCGATGGACTGCGATTCGCCTTCGTCGCGCAGCTTTTCGAGTGCATAGGCGCGCGTGCTTTCGGTCAGCCGATACACGGCGATCGCGCCGCGAAACTCCACGTTCAGCAGCGATTTGGTCGCGAGTTCAGAGAGGCTCGACACGATCACGGCGATCGACATGCCGGGTTCGGCCGTCACCGCGCAGACGGCGTCGAACGTGAACGTGCCGGCGAAACAGCCGCAGCGGCGGAACACGATGCGCGACGCCGCGTCGAGCAGCATATAGCTCCACTCGAAGGTCGCGCGCAGCGTCTGATGGCGCGGCAAGGTGGAACGCAGCCCGCCCGTGAGCAGATCGAGGCGGTCGTCCAGACGCGAGGCCACGCCTTCCACGCCCAGCGTGGCCACGCGCGCGGCGGCCAGTTCGATGGCCAGCGGCAAGCCTTCGAGGCGCCGGCAGATTTCGGCGACGAGCGCGATGCTGGCGTCGTCGCGCGCGCAATCGGGCGCCAGCGCGCGGGCGCGGGTCAGAAACAGCGCGACGGCGGAATACGCGAGGATCGCGTCAGTCGGCAGCCCGCTTTCGGGCACGGCGAGCGGTTCGAGCCGCAGCACGGCTTCGGCCCAGATATGCAGCGGCTCGCGGCTGGTGACGAGCAGGCGCGCGGCATGATGGCGCGTCACCAGCGTATCGACAAAACCCGCCACGACGTCGATCACATGCTCGGCGTTATCGAGCACGAGCAGACAATTCGACGCTGCAACGGCCGCGCAGATCGCGTCTTCGCAGGACACGCCCGGCTCGCCCTGCAGACCGAGTGATTCGGCCAGCGCCGCGAGCACGCTCTCGCGCGAATTGGCCTTGTTCAGTTCCACGAAGCGCACGGCGCGGCCATGGCGCTGCTGGATTTCGCGCGCAGCGTGGCGCGCCAGGCAGGTCTTGCCGATACCGCCCGCGCCCACCACCGTGGTCACCGCCACCTGTTCGAACTGCTCGACGATGCGGGCGATTTCGGCTTCGCGTCCGATGAGCGGCGCGATCCGCAACGGCGCCGCGCCCGGCGATGCGGCTGGCGATGCGGCTGACAAGCCGGGGACGAGCGTGCGTTCTGTCTGCGCGCCGCCGCCCTGCATGCGCTGCGCAACCAGCACATAGCCGCGCCCCGCCACGGTCTTGATGAGATCGCGCTCCACGCCCAGCAGTTTGCGCAGCGCGGCCACATGCACCTGCAGACGGTTTTCCTCGACGATCGAGCCGGGCCAGACGGCATCCATGATCGCCTCTTTCGAGAGCATCACGCCATTCGCGCGATACAGCACTTCGAGCACATCGAATGCGCGTGCGCCAACCGGCACCACGAGGCCATTGCGCCGGATTTCGCGCTGCTCGAAACTGACCCGCAATGTGCCAATCTGAATCATGGTCATCTCCAGGACATATTTGCGTGCTCACACATCAGCGCACACGCACCTGGTTGAACACCGCCATTCGAAACGCACTCATCGCCTTGTTTCGAAACCAATATCGCGCCTCCTCTCATCGAATATCGACTTTTCCCTCTATTTCTGGCAAGACAGTGTAATGAGCCGCAATAAAGTCGTCTTGAACAATAATTCGCGCGCGACGGCGCCAAGCTCAATATCTGGCGCACGCACGCTCACGAAGGAATTATTTTTCCGCCGATCGGGAGAGGGATAATGTGCGCAATCGGCTGCCCGGCGGGCATTCAGTCCAATAAGCGCAATGCATGGCGCGCGTTGCCGCTGTTTAGTCCCGATGGTATAAATGTCACCTCGAAACTGTCGATCCGGTTACAGCGGCGTTTCAGCGGCACCTTTCCATTGTTCCCGGCAAACGGCGGGAACATTCCAGACGAACCGGCACGAGGTCACGGCCCATGATTTCGCGAGCAATCACTCCAACGGTTTCTGCCGCGCCCAAAGACAATCTCGGCTGCGTTTCCAGCAAATTGCAAAAAGACGTGCATGTCGAAAGCGGCGATATCACGTTCTACCGCAAATGCATGGCGGAACCGGATCTCGGGCGCGTGGCCATGCCCGCATGCGAACGCGGTTTTTTGACCGGTGTTTCATTGGGCAATGCGCACCGCCGAAAGATATTCCGTGGCGCGAGGCCATTCGATAGACGATTTGAAACAGATTCGATCTATATCCGCGATTTTTCTGAAGAATATCAGGCGGACATGTATGGCAATTTCGATTTCGTGCTTGTCGAATTGTCACGCCCGTTTTTTGATCGGCTTGCTAACGAGCACGACATGCCGCTCATCAGCGGCCTGACTTGCGACGCCGAACAGAAAGACCCCGTGCTCGGCCATCTTGCCCGTGCGCTGGCGGCGAATCTGGAAATCGCCGGCTCGCTCAATGCCTTGTTTGTCGAACAGATTGGCCTTGCGATGGGCTCGCACGTGGCGCGGCAATATGGCAATTTCAGCGCGGCGAGCGAACGCATCAAAGGCGCGCTCTCGGCCAATGACGAAGCGCGAGCCAAAGCGCTGCTGCTGGAGCGGCCGCGCGAGGGCATTTCCATTGCCGATATCGCGCGCGAGTGCAATCTCTCGCGCGGCTATTTCATTCGCGCGTTTTCGAAATCGACGGGGCGCACGCCGCATCAATGGCTGCTCGAACAGCGCATCGCCCAGGCGCGCGATCTCGTCGAACGCACCGAAATGACGCTTTCGGAAATCGCCGCGCAATGCGGTTTCGCCGATCAAAGCCATTTGAGCCGCGTGTTTCTCAAACTGGTGGGCGTCTCGCCCGGCGTGCAGCGCCGCCACGCGCGGCATGGCTCGCGCCGCTAACGCTCAAGCCTGGATATTGGCGCGCGCCGCCCGGCAAGCCGCCAGATCCCAGGCCGCGCAGCCCACACTCTTGAAGAAGACCGGCGCATCGGGCGTGATCGACTGCCGGATCGACTGCGCGAGCGTGTGCGTGGTGGTCCAGTCGAAACCCGCCTGAATCAGATCGCCCGCTTCGTGCCGCGCGCCCAGCGGATCGTCCACGACGATAAAGCTGCTGTCCACGGTGGCCTTGCCCACTTCCGCCGCGTCGGGCGTGAACGCGCCCACACCCACAATCAGACGCCCCGCGCGCGCGGGCAAGTCGTAGACCGGCGTTTTGCTGGTCGTGCACGTCACGACGACATCCACCGAATCGGCGATCTCGCCTTCCAGCGCGCGCAGATTCGGCGCGAGATGCGCGAGCCCTGCCACGAAGCGCTGCGACGACGCAGGCGTCGTGCCTTTGGCCAGCAGTTGCGCCTGGGGAAACAGCACCGCAAACGCCTCGACATGATTCGCCGCCTGTTTGCCCGTGCCGACGATTACGATCTCCTTCGGCGCAGCGCCGTGCAGCGACAGTATGCCGAGCGCGCTGATCGCGGCCGTGCGGCGTCCGGTGACGGTCGGGCCATCGAGCACGAACAGCATTTCGCCCGTGACCGGATCGCAGGCGATGACCTGGCCGTGGATCGTCGCAAGCGCCCGCTCGCGATTGCCGGGGCACACGTTCACGAGTTTATGGATGGCGATATCCGCGGCGCTCGACGGCATCGACAGCATCACGCCGCCCGCCTGCAGCGGCACGACCAGCCGCTCCGGGCTGACGATCTTGCCGTCGGCGTAGTCGAGGATGGTGTCGCGCAGAACGTTCACGAGTGTCGGGTAGTCGAGCAAGGCGGCGGTTGCGCTGGCGTCGAACGATTTCATGGCGTGGGTCATGGCAAGTGAGCGATGGTATTAACTGGTATAAAAGTAAACCAGTTATGGATAAATGGCAATCCAGTTCGAACGTTACATCCGCCAATCTGGCTCTGAATCAAAACCAAAAATGCTTCCCGGGCGCGTGAATCCGACCGTGCTGGTTTCGGCCAGCGCCTGGAGTGGTATATTCAGGACCAGACGCATCACCAGGCTCCAACAAGGCTCTCTCATGGCTTCCGCCCGTACCGACTTCCCGGCGAACTTTCGCCCGCTGCAGATCTACGAACAGGTGTCCGAAAAGGTCCGGGCCGAAATTCGCGCCGGGCGCTATCTGCCGGAATCCCGCCTGCCCTCCGAACGCGAGCTTGCAGCGATGTTCGGCGTCGGGCGGCCGGCCGTGCGCGAAGCCATCGGCGCGTTGCAGAACGAAGGGCTGGTCGTCACGCGCCGCAATTCGGGCACCTATGTGGCCGAAGACGCTCCCGCAATCCTGGCGCGCGCGGTCGTGCCCGCCAGCGGCGATGCGAACACGCTGCAAGCCGATTACAGCCCTTCCGCCACGCTCGACGTGCGCCTGATTCTGGAGCCCGCCATCGCCCGGCGCGCGGCGGCTCACAAGAAACGCGATCCGCTTGCCGAGCATTATCTGCAGCAGATGGAAACGCTCACGGATGTGGCCGACCCGGAGCAACGCGCGCTCTGGAATAACAGCGACCGGCTGTTTCACCGCCAGCTCGCCGTGATGACCGGCGACGTGCTGCTGGTCAAAATCGCCCAGGAAATCGCCGATACCATGGATCAGTCCTTGTGGAAGCGCATCAAGGACGATGGCATTTACGATCCCGCGCGCGTCCGCCTTTACGTGGCCGAACACCGCCTGATTTACGAAGCGATCGTGACCGGCGACGCCGATGCCGCCGCGTTTTACGTCGAGCAGCACATTCACCGCGTCCAGCGCGATATCGCGCCAAGCTGATTGATCAACGCGCGGTCTACGTGCGATCACCGCGCGATCATGGCGCGACCCAGCCACTGGACCAGCGCCCGCTTTCGCGCACGAAGCGCGCGCGTTGATGTCCATCCGCCGCCGATAGATCGAGCCAGTCCAGCGCATCCGGCCTGATGTCGACCACGCAAAAGTGCTCGAAGCCGGCATCGGCATCGGGCGTTGGCTGCGGCTTTGCGAAGGCATCGGCGGGCTGGTCGATGGGCGTGCCGGGCGCGAGCAAGGTGCGATACACAATCAGGCTCTGCTGGCGGCTGCGTTGCCAGGCCGCGCGTCGCGCGTCCCCTTCATCGACGATACGCACTTCGCCCGCAACACGAATCTGCACATTGCGCGCGGCATCCACGCCCGCGAGCGCGATGCGCGGCCGCTGGCGCAATTGCGCAATCTTCGGCGAGCGCAGATCGGTGTGAAACGTGATGAGGTTCTCAGATTCGCTCACGGTGCGCAGCACCACGCTGCGCACATCGGGCGATCCGTCGAGTGCGATCGTGGCCGCCTGCATGACCTTGAATGGCTGATGCCCCGCCAGCGTGCCGTTCGCAAGACAGCGCCACAGTTCGGTAAAAAGGAGGTCGAGATTCATTGCCGGCCAGTCCATTCCATTGATCGCATTGCGCACGATGCTACACGCAGCGCGAAAAAAAGCGCGCGCGGAACATCCCGGCGCGCGCAGCAAATCCCTGGTACCGGGATGTAGAGGAGACTAACGTACAAGAAAACCGTAGGTCAGCGGATCGCGTTCGTCGATGATCCACTGCGCGAAGCCGCAGATATAGGCCTCGCCTTCGACTTCGGGAATCACGGCCGGGATGCCTTGCACCGTGGTTTCCTTCAACACGCGCCCCTTGAACACCGTGCCGACGATCGACTCGTTCACCAGCGTTTCGCCCGCCTTCAATTCGCCGCGCTGATACAGCTGCGCCACGCGCCCGCCCGTGCCCGATCCCGTGGGCGAGCGATCGACTTCGCGGTCCGCGAACACGCAGCAGTTCGCCTGGGTCGAACCGGCGTGACGCGGCGCGTTGGCGATAATCGTCCCGTAGATATGGTTGATTTCGGGAATCTCCGGGTGCTGTACGGGAAAGGCCTTGTTCGCCGCTTCCTTCACTTCCGCGCCGAAGCGGATCAACTTCTCGACCGCCGCCTCGCGCACCGGCAGATCGAACGGCGCGCCATCGACATAGAAATAAAACGCGCCGCCATAGGCAATATCACCGGTCACCTTGCCGAAGGTGGGCGTGTCCACCGTCACGTCGCGTTGCCACAGGAACGACGGCACATTCACGAAACGCACCGTGCCCGCGTGCTCGCCATCCCACTTCACGAAAGCTTCGATAAAGCCGCAAGGCGCGTCGATCCCCACGCGCGTTTCGGGTTCGGTGCGCTGCACCCAGCCCAGTTCGACCGCGGCCGTGGAGAGCGCGATCACACCATGACCGCAGTGGTCGCTATAGCCTTCGTTGTGCAGAAAGATCACGCCGAAGTCGGCGTTTGGCGAGACCGGCTCGGTCAGGTAGCCGCCGTACATATCCGCGTGGCCGCGCGGTTCGAACATGAGCGCACGGCGGATATCGTCGGCGTTGTCCTTGAGCCAGGCGCGACGCTGGACGATCGTGTCGCCGGGCAGGCGCGGCAAACCGCTCGTGACGATGCGAAAGGCCTCGCCGCCGGTGTGAACCTCGACGGTGGAAATGGTGCGGGTCGGTTTCATGATTCAGTGTTTCGATAACGTATAAACAGCGCGCATTCAGCTCATTGCCCGTACGGAACCGGCAAGCCGTTGCGGATGACATAAACGGTCGTCGGCGCGCCCTTCAGATCGCCCTTCGCATCGAACGAATACGTTGCGGCCACGCCTTTATAGTCTTCCTTCGCGAGCTGGTCGATGAGCTTTGCCTTGTCGGTGGTCGTGCCGGCCTTGACCATCGCGTCGGCGAGCATCTTCACGCCGTCGTAATAGCTGACCGCATAGACCTGGGTGTCGGCGTGATAGGCGTCGTGGTACTTCTTGAGGAATTCGCGGCCGGCGGCGCTCTTGTCCAGCGCGATGCCGCCCTGGGCGCAATAGACGATCGATGCTGCGTCGCCCGCCACCTTGCCCATATCGGCGGAACAGATGCCGTCGCCGCCCAGCAGCTTCGCGCGCAGACCGCGCTGACGCATCTGTTTGGCCATCGGCGCGCCTTGCGCCGCGTAACCGCCGAAGAAGATCACGTCCGGGTTTTCGCCCTTGATGGCCGTGAGGATGCCGAGAAAATCCGTGGCCTGAGAGTTCGTGAACTGGTGATCGACGATCTTCAGGCCGCGCGCCTTCGCCACCTGCTCGAACTGCTGCGCCACGCCCTGCCCGTAAGCCGTGCGATCGTCGACGATCGCCGCGGTCTTCGCCTTGAGCGTTTTCACGGCGAACTCGGCCATGGTGCCGCCCAGTTGCTCGTCGCTCGCGCCGATACGGAAGATCGTCTTGAAGCCCTGCTGCGTGAGCGCCGGATTCGAAGCGACCGGCAGCATCGGAATGCCCGCGTTGTTGTAGACGCGCGAAGCCGGAATCGCCACGCCTGAGTTGTACGGGCCAACCACCGCGATGACATTGTGATCGACCAGATTCTGGGCCACCTGCACGCCTACTTTCGGGTCCGCCTGGTCATCCTGCGAGTCCAGTTTGAACGTGACCGTCTTGCCGGCGACGGTGATCGGCTGCTTGTTCAATTCGTCGATGGCAAGGCGCGCGCCGTTCTCGTTGTCCTTGCCGTTCGCGGCCTGCGGCCCGGTCAGCGGCGCCGAATGGCCGATAACGACGACTTCCTGCGCCTGCGCGGCGGCAACGCTGAAGGCCGCGACTGCGGCCAGAACAGTCATGAGATGACGCATCGCGTGAACTCTCAAATTGGTTTTGGAGAAACCAATGTATGCCAACACTGGTTCCATCACAAGCAGTTTTCAAAAATATCGGCCCATCTGGTTCCTGGGGAATCCACCAGGGCCAACGCGTATCAATTGACCCGTTTTTCCCAGACTTCGCTGCCCGCCAGCGGCAAGGCGGCGCCGGAGTCATCCGATGAAGTCAATGCTTCGAGCGACAGGCCCTTTGTCTCCACGCCCAGCACCCACACGGCCAGCGCCGCCACGGCGAACGACAGCGCGCCGAGCATGAACACTCCGCCTTGTCCGAACAGCGGCAAGACCACGCCCACCGCGTAAGGGCCGATCAGCGAACCCACTCGCCCGATCGCCGAGGCGAAGCCGGAGCCGGTCGCCCGCGCGCCGGTGCCGTAGAGTTCGGGCGTATAGGTGTAGAGCGCGGCCCACATCGCGAAGAGGAAAAACTGCATGACGAGGCCGGTGCCGATCAACAGCGGAATGCTCGCGCCGTGCAAGGCCGTCTGGCCGTACGCATAGGCCATCACGCCGCCGCCCAGCAGGGAAACCACGCAGGTGGGCTTGCGGCCCCAGACTTCGACGAGCCACGCCGCGCAGAGAAAACCGGGCACGCCGCCCAGAGAGATCAGCACCGTGTAGAACACCGACTGCGTGACCGCGAAACCGGCCTGCTGCAGCAGTGCGCCGAGCCAGGAAGTGAGGCCGTAGAAGCCGAGCAGCGCGAAGAACCAGAGCGCCCAGACCATGGCCGTGCGACGCCGGTATGCCGGGCTCCAGATTTCGCGCAACGCACTGCGCCCGCGCGTGGGCGCAGCCTCCACGATGCGCGCGGGCGCGGGCAGACTCTTGAGGCCGGTCGATTGCATCACGCGCGCCTCGATCATCGACACCACGCGGTCCGCTTCCGCCGCCTGGCCGCGATGTTCGAGCCAGCGCGGCGATTCGGGCACGATCCGGCGCACGACCAGCACGAACACGGCCGGAATCGCCAGCAGTGCGAACACGGTGCGCCAGCCGAGCGCGGGCAGCACGAAGTAGGAAACGATGCCCGCCGTGATGAAGCCGAGCGGCCAGAAGCCGTCCATCAGCGCAACCAGACGGCCGCGTTTGGCGGCAGGCACGAATTCGGACAGCAGCGCCTGGGCGATTGGAAACTCCATGCCCATGCCGAAGCCCAGCAGGATGCGATAGACGATCAGCGAGTTCATGTCGTGCGCCGTCGAGCAGAGATACGACGCCACGCCCCAGAGGACCATGCTCCATTGAAATACCGGACGACGGCCGAAGCGATCGGCCAGCAGGCCCGCCACTGCCGCCCCGAGCGTCATGCCGAAGAAGCTCGAACTCGCCACCAGCCCGGCCTGCGCATTCGTGAGCGCGAACTCCTTCTTGATCGAGCCCAGCACAAAAGTCATCGTGCCCAGATCGACCGAGTCGAAGAAGAACGCCAGCGCGATGATGGTGAAAATCAGCTTGTGATAGCCGGAAAGCGGCAGACGCTCCAGCCGCGCCGCAGCGCTTGCGCGCGTGTCCGTTGACGGGGAAGCGGAAGCAGTTCGCATGACGTCCTCTGGGTGAGAACGGCAGCGCCACGGGGCGCAACGCTGCCGACCGCCTCAGTAGATGTCACCATTTTCCGGTGCCATAGAAGAAGAACGGCATCGAGCAGGAACGTATGCGCCATTGACGCAAAAGGACAAATCGCCGTCGTTTTTGTACAGGTCGATGCGCTTCAAAAGAAACGGATAGCGAACTTCGAGTAGCCGGATAGCGTGTCATTCCTGAGCGGTATTCAATGGCGTAGAACGATGTGAAAAGCAACGCGCAAACGCACGACATTTTCACTGCCTTGCCGCTGTTCCCCAAAATACATGTGTGGAGACACTAATCATGAGCGTCAAAGTATTCGATACGAAGGAAGTGCAGGATCTGCTGAAAGCCGCTGCGAATTTCAACGACCATGCCGGCAATACCGGCAACGCGCGTTTCCAGCAAATCATTCATCGTCTGCTGGGCGATCTGTTCAAGGCCATCGACGATCTCGACATCACACCCGATGAAGTGTGGGCCGGCGTCAACTATCTGAACAAGCTGGGTCAGGACGGCGAAGCGGCGCTGCTTGCAGCAGGTCTCGGTCTGGAAAAATACCTCGATGTACGCATGGACGCGGAAGACAAGGCAACTGGTCTGGACGGCGGCACGCCGCGCACGATCGAAGGCCCGCTCTATGTGGCCGGCGCGCCGGTGCGCGACGGCGTGGCGAAGATCGACTTCGACGAAGACGCGAACGCAGGCCCGCTGATCATTCGCGGCACGGTCAAAGGCACGGACGGCAAGCCTATCGCCAACGCCGTGGTCGAATGCTGGCACGCCAATTCCAATGGCTTCTATTCGCACTTCGACCCGACCGGCGCGCAAACCGATTTCAATCTGCGCGGCGCAGCGAAAACGGGCGCAGACGGCGTGTATGAATTCCGCACGCTCATGCCGGTGGGTTATGGCTGCCCGCCGCACGGCGCCACGCAGCAACTGCTCGACGGTCTGGGCCGCCACGGCAACCGCCCGGCACACGTGCACTTCTTTATCTCGAGCGGCGATCACCGCAAGCTCACCACGCAATTCAATATCGAAGGCGATCCGCTGATCTGGGATGACTTCGCTTATGCCACGCGCGAAGAACTCATTCCGCACGTCGTCGAGAAAACCGGCGGTGCAGCATTGGGCCTGAAAGCCGACGCGTACAAGCACATTGAATTCGATGTCGTTCTGACGCCGCTGCTGCAAGGCCGCGACAACCAGATCGTCCAGCGCCCGCGCGCTGCGGCAAGCGCCGCGTTGGAAGCCGCTTAAATAGCGTCAACGAGGCCGCAGCGCGAGCAAAAAAATCCTTAAAGCGTCTCGCGCCGCGTCCTCAAACTTTCCGAAGGCGACTCGCCAAATGCGCGCTTGTACTCCATCGAGAAACGTCCCAGATGGGCGAAGCCCCATTTCAGCGCAATATCCGTGACCGACGAGCGCCCCGGACCCGTCACGGCCTCTGCGCCGATCAGATCCATCCGCACGCGTTCGAGCCGCAACTGACGCACGAATACCATTGGCGTTACGCCGTGGCAGTGCTTGAATGCGGCAAACAAGGTGCTCGGACTCACATTGCCGAACTCCGCGAGGCGCTCGATGGTGAGCGGCTCCTGCAAATGCGCGCGAATATACTCCTCCACGCGGCGCACATAAAACGGCGCGAGTGGCCGGCGTTCGCGCGTCAGGCTGTTGCGCACGCTATTCGGTTGACCGTAGATCAGCGCATTCAACAGCGTCGATTCGAATTGCTCGAAAGCGAGTGGATTGCGCAGCGGATGCGCTTCCGTACTCATGATTTCCGCGAGCATCGGCAAGAGTTGCATCACGCACTGTCCTTGCGGTGATGTCAGCGCGAATTCCGGCGCGAATTCCAGGGCCCCGCGCGCGGCATCGCCGAAGTGACGTTGAGCATGACGCTCCAGCACCGTGCGCTCGATACGCAGAATCGCCTGCGGACAGGCTTCGCCCCACCGCATGCGCAGCGCCAGCGTGGGCGACACCAGCGAAGCCGCCAGTGGCGACGATACGAACGCCTGAGCGCCGCATTCGATTTCCGCCTGCCCTTGCAGGGGAATCTGCAGCAGGAAGAAGTCTTCGAGCAGGTCGGGTTCGATGATGACTTCGCTGCCGTAGTCGAGCAGATTCAGCGAGAGATTGCCCCAGCGCGTGTGATGCAAACGGCTGTGCAACTCACTCGCGCGGCCTGTGACAGTCAATCGATGTGGCTTGAACACATCGGCCACCGATGAACGCACTTCGTCGAAATCGGTCGACTGCATCAACAGATTGCCGTAGTTAAACCATTGGGCGTCGGCAAGACGATTCCCAGGGACATATTGCGCCATCGAAGATCTCCAATCCCGCTCACCTGCACCGCTCGAGTGCATCTGTTGCTGTTGTGGTGAACCGCGCCGCGCTACTCACGGAGTATCCGGATAGTCGCGCGAGTTTCTGGACAATGCGGCAATCCAGACGGTTCACGACAGAAAAATGCAAAAAGCGGGCCTGCGTGCCTGCCTGTGTGCATCGTAGAAGAGCGCTTCGCCCGTCTACATCCGAATAAACCCGCGTCAATTGCCAGGTCGCGCGCGCGAGCCGCGATTTTCTGGAATTGGCGGATAAGGGTTCCATGAAACGGATAGAGCGCGCCGTTTCGGCCACCAATACTAGGTCCAACACCAACCTAATTGGAGGGACCTGATGAAAGGGCGAAACATCGAAATCGCAGCGCCCGGTGGCGAGCGCTTCCGCGCGTATCTGAGCACACCGGCGAGCGGTAAAGGGCCTGGGCTCGTGCTGTGTCACGAGATTTTCGGCGCCAATGTGCACATGCGCGAAGTCGCCGATTACTACGCCGAAGAAGGCTATACCGTGCTGTTGCCCGATCTGTTCTGGCGCAGCGCGCCGGGCATCGAACTAGGCGATTCGCCCGACGATATGGCACGCGCGATGGCGCTTTACGAAACGTATGACGAAAACCTCGGCGTTGGCGATATTGCCGCCACGCTGCGTACGCTGGCAACATTGCCTGAATGCAGCGGCGGCGCGGGCGTGCTGGGCTATTGCCTGGGCGGCAAGCTCGCGTGGCTCGCCGCCTGCCGTCTGCCGCAAGTGACTTGCGCCGTGAGTTATTACGGCGTGGGCATCGAACTGGCGCTCGATGAGGCACACGCACTCACTGGCCGCGTCGTGCTGCATCTGGCCGGCGAGGACTGCTTCTGCCCGCCCGCAGCGCGCGAGCAGATTACGCGCACGCTGGCGGGTCGCAGCGGTGTCGAACTCTATACCTACCCCGGCGCGGATCACGCTTTCGCGCGCACCGGCAGCGCGCATTGGGACAAGGCTGCGGCCGCGATGGCGCATCAGCGCTCCGTTACTGCATTGCGCGAAACGCTCGGCCCGCGCCTCGATCTTTCCGCGCTATGGGAGGTTCATCTCGCGCACGAATTCGATACGCGCAACGTCGACGCAACCATGGCCACGATGGTCGCCGAACCCTACGTCAATCACATTCCCACTCTCACGGGCGGCGTTGGCCACGACGAACTCAAGCACTTCTATACGCATCATTTCGTCCACGCGAATCCGCCGGATACCACCATCACGCCGGTTTCTCGCACGATTGGCGCCACCCAGGTCGTCGACGAATTGCTGTTCAGTTTCACGCACACCACCGAAATCGACTGGATGCTGCCGGGCATCGCGCCCACCGGCAAGCGGGTCGAAATTGCGCTCGTCGCAATCGTCAAGTTTCGCGGCGACAAGCTCTATCACGAACATATCTATTGGGATCAGGCCAGCGTGCTGGTGCAGATCGGTCTGCTCGATCCTGCTGGCTTGCCGGTTGCGGGCGTGGAAACCGCCCGCAAGCTTCTCGATGAAACCGTGCCGTCCAACCGGCTCATGCCGAACTGGCAATACGCGTTCGCCACTCACGACACTCACTGATTCGCTTCACGGAGAACCTTCATGACCGATCTCAATGGCAAGGTGGCGATCGTCACCGGCGGCGCGACCTTAATCGGCGCGGCGGTGGCGCGCGATCTCGCGCACGCGGGCGCACGTGTCGCCATCTTCGATATCGATGAAACCAACGGCGCGCGCGTGGCGCAATCTATCGGTAAAAACACGCTGTTCCTGCGCGTCGATATCACCGACGACCGTGCGCTTGATCATGCCGTGACCGATGTGGTGGAACGCTTTGGCGGCGTCGATCTGCTCGTCAACCTGGCCTGCAGTTACGTCGATAACGGCATGCAGGCGAGCCGCAACGACTGGCTTGGCGCCATGGATGTCAACGTGGTGTCCGCCGTGATGTTGAGCATGGCGGTCCATCCTCATATGGTGAAACGCGGCGGCGGCGCGCTGGTGAATTTCAGCTCGATTTCCGCAAGCTGCGCACAAACGGGGCGCTGGCTCTACCCTGCTTCCAAAGCGGCCATCCGCCAGCTCACGCGCAGCATGGCGATGGATTTCGCACGCGACGGCATTCGCGTCAACTCGGTTTCGCCGGGCTGGACGTGGTCGCGCGTGATGGACGACCTCACACACGGCGACCGCGCAAAGACTGATCGCGTAGCCGCACCTTATCACCTGCTCGGCCGCGTGGGCGACCCCGAGGAAGTGGCGCGCGTCGTCACTTTCCTGTGCAGCGACGCGGCGAGTTTCGTCACCGGCGCCGACTACGCCGTCGATGGCGGTTATTCCGCAATGGGCCCCGAGCAGGCCGAGCCGGCTATTCCTCGACTCGCTGAATAGAGCGTCCGTTATTCAAAAGCAAGATCATCCAGTTCAATCAATCAGGATTCCCAATGAGACGAATCGCTATTGTCGGCGCAGGTCAGTCTGGTCTGCAACTCGCTTTCGCCCTGCTCGACCAGGGTTATCACGTCACGCTCGCGACCAATCGCGATGCGCAATCGATCCGCGCGGGCAAGGTCATGTCGAGCCAGTGCATGTTCCACTCCGCGCTGCAACTGGAACGCGATCTGGGCGTTAACCACTGGGAGGAAAGTTGCCCGTCCGTGGAAGGCATCAGCCTGACCGTCGTGTCGCCCGACGGCCAGGGAAACAAGGCGATCGAATGGTCGTCGCGGCTGACGCGCTACGCGCAATCGGTCGATCAGCGCCTCAAGATGTCGGCCTGGCTCGATGAAGCCGAACGCCGTGGCGCTCAGGTGCAGATCGGCGACGTGGGCATTGCCGAACTGGAAACGCTCGCGCAAAGCCACGATCTTGTGTTGCTCGCGGCCGGCAAGGGCGAAATCGTCAATCAGTTCGGGCGCGATCCTGTGCGATCGGTTTTCGAGCGCCCCCAGCGCGCGCTCGCCCTCACCTACGTTACCGGCATGACGCCGAGCACGCCCTATTCGCGGGTGCGTTTCAATCTTCTGCCGGGCATTGGCGAATACTTTGTCTTTCCCGCGCTCACGCTTTCCGGTCCCTGCGAGATCATGGTGTTCGAAGGGATTCCGGGTGGCCCGCTCGACTGCTGGAGCGACGTGCAGACCCCCGAGCAGCATCTCGAACGCAGCCTGTCGATCGTGCGCCAGTATTTGCCGTGGGAAGCCGAGCGCTGCCGCAACGTCGCATTGAGCGACCCGAACGGCACGCTCGCCGGCCGCTTCACGCCGGGCGTGCGCAATCCGTCGTTCCGCCTGCCTTCGGGCCGCGCCGTGTTCGGCATGGCCGATGCCGTCGTCGTCAACGATCCGATCACCGGCCAGGGTTCCAACAGCGCGGCTAAATGCGCCAGCGTCTATCTCGACGCGATCCTCACGCACGAATCAGCACCGTTCGGCGAGGACTGGATGCAGGCCACTTTCGAGCGCTACTGGTCCTACGCGCAGCATGTGGTGCGCTGGACCAACTCGCTGCTCACGCCGCCTTCGCCGCATCTGCTCGATCTGCTGGGCGCGGCGGGCAACTCGCCATCGCTGGCGGCGCGCATCGTCAATGGCTTTGACGATCCACGCGAATTCTCGCCGTGGTGGTTCGACCCGCAGGCCTGCGCCGCGGAGATTCGCGAACACACGGCCTGCGCCGCATGAACGCCACGGGAATCCTTGCCATGAATGCACCGCTTGAGATTGAACACGCCGATACACCGGCGCTCGACCCCGCGCAATTGCGCGCGGTATTCGGCCAGTTCGCAACCGGCGTCACCGTTGTGACGACATTGACAGAGCATGGGCGCCGCGTCGGCCTGACCGCGAATTCCTTTTCGTCCCTGTCGCTCGACCCGCCCTTGGTCCTCTGGAGTCTGCGCAAGGCCGCGCCAAGCTGCCTGGATTTCCAGCACGCGGGACGCTTCGCAATCAACATCCTCGCGCACGACCAGATTGCGCTTTCACGCCATTTCGCCACGCCCGCCGAAGATAAATTCGATGGCGTGCCCTGCACGCACTCGACGCTGACACGCGTGCCCTGTCTCGAAGGCACCAGCGCACGGCTCGTCTGCCGCAACGTCGGTCAGTACGAGGGCGGCGATCACCTGATCTTTATCGGCCAGATCGAGCATTTCGATGTATTCGGCAAGGCGCCGCTTGTTTTCCACGGCGGCCAGTATCGGGCACTCATCGAACATCCGGCTTTATCGCCGGCATAACAATTAGGCATCCCAATCGATAAAGGGGCGTTCCCATGAAACATCGCATCCGAAAACTCGCCGTTGCTGCACTCGCGTTTGCCGCGTGCGGCACCGCCACGGCTTCCGATCTGCCTTCGTTGAATCTTGGTTTCACGAGCTTTCTCGACGGCCTGCCGCCTGCTGGATCGGGCTGGTATGGCACGCAGTATCTGGAGTACTACAGCGCGTCGCGCATCAACGATAACGCGGGTCATCGCGTGGCCTTGCCAAAGCAATCCGTCGATGTCTTCGCGGGATTGAGTCAGTTGGTGTATCAGGCGCCGGTGAAATTTGCCGGGCTGCATCCTGGCATCGACGTCATCCTGCCGTGGGTGGCGTCCGCGCACACCGACGACGGCCTGAACAATAGGGCGCTCAATGGCCGCGCGGGCTTCGGCGATCTGGTGATTGGGCCATTCGTGCAGTCCGATCCGGTGATGGGGCCGTCCGGTCCACGCTTTGCCCAGCGCGTCGAGCTTCAGTTCATCGTGCCGACCGGCGCCTACGATCCATCGCGAGCGGTCAATCCCGGCAGTCACTTCTGGTCATTCGATCCGTATTGAGCCGCAACGGTCTGGCTCACGCCGAAATGGACGCTTTCCTGGCGTCTGCACTATTTGTGGAACGCGACCAACCACGAGCCGTCCACCGCGCTCGGCACGGACGTCACTTCCACGCAGGCGGGCCAGGCGATCCACGCGAACTTTGCGACCGAGTACGAGGTGCGGCCGGGTTTGCGTCTGGGCCTCAACGGCTATTGGTTGCGCCAGATTACCGACATGAAAGAGAACGGACAGGACGTATCGGGCACGCGCGAAGGCGTATGGGCGATCGGGCCGGGCGCGATGTACAGCTTTTCGCCGGAAGATCACCTGATGTTCAACGCGTACTTCGAGCGCGATGCGCGCAACCGGCCGCAAGGCACGCGCGCAGTGCTTCGGTATGTGCACCACTTTGGCTGAACCAGCGGGCCGCGCCGCTCATCAATGACGGCGCGCTCGTATCGATTGATATCGATTGATATTGGTTGATCGACAGCGGGCGCGAGGCGCCCGCTTTGCGTTAATAGCGTCAGGCTGGCCGGGCGACGCTTCGCTTCAATGTTTCGGTAGGCGTTTCGCCAAAGAGCGCCTTATATTCGCCCGAGAAGCGGCCGAGATGGGAAAAACCCCAGCCCATCGCAATCGCGGAGATGCTGCCGGTCGAGCGGTCCGCAAGCAGATCGCGACGGACCGCTTCAAGCCGGTAACGCTTGAGATACGCCATCGGCGGCTGGCCAAAGTGCTCCCTGAACGCTTCGAACAGCTTGTAGCGCGACACGCCCGCGGCCTGCTCGATATCTTCGAGTGCGATATCGTCGCGGCCATGCTCGTGAATAAACTGCTGCGCGCGCTGCAGATAGTGGGGAACGGCCGGGCGCATCGCCTCGGCCAGCGCATCGGAATAATTATGCGGTTGCGCGAGCAACAAACCCTTCAGCAAGGTCTGTTCCAGATCGGCGGCCATCAACTGATGATTGAGCCAGCCACCGGAGCGATCCATCTCACCGGCAAAAAACTTCACCATCCGCCACCACGCGGCTTGCTCGCCGCTGGCGGCGTCCATGCCGGGCTGAAACGCAATGGGTGCGTCTACTGGCCGGCGCAATAGCGATTCCAGCACATTCTGCAAAGCCTGCCGCGGGATCGAAACGATCAGCTTGCGGCAATTGCCGCTAATTGCCAGGTCTTGCGCCTCATGCGGGGAAACAATCAGACCCTTATCCTGATCCGATCGCCATAGCTGGCCACGCGCGGAAAGCTCCTGCTCGCCGCTCAACGGAAGACTGAGGCTATAGCAATTCAGCGGCGCAGCATCGCTGACCGAAACAGTGACATCGGTCCCGTACTCGACATAGCCGAGCGTGCTCGCCATCGCGCGCAGCACGGTGCCGGAATGATTGAACTGGATCTTGCGCGGCCTTTGCACCTGCAGTCCGTGCGGCCCGCAGATTGCGGCCATCCAGTCGCGCGCGCCCTCGAAGTCGTGACGCGAGGCGTGAATGCCATTGAGCTCGCTTGCTGTGTGGGGGAGCATGGCGATAAGCACTATTTGTCGAAGCTTCCATAGTAAGCCGAAGCGCGCCAAAAAAATAATTCCGGTCGAAGAGCGTCTGCCCTTCAACCGGATTATTTTCGACGGCTTCGTCTGTGCGTCCTGCTTCTGCGCGTCTACTGGCGGCTGTTACTGTCCCCGAATTTCTCGTAGTAGAGCCGGTGATCGACAATCCCCGCATCCTTGAACCATGTGCGGATGGCTTCCACCATCGGTGGCGGCCCGCACAGATACATATCGAACGGCGTGGCCGCGAGTTGTTCGCGCGGCAGGTGATCGGGAATCAGCCCTGTTTTTCCCTGCCATTCCTGTGCCGGATTCATCACGACGATATCGTGACTGAACTGCGCAATACGTGCCGCATAGGCTTCGATCCGTTCGACTTCGCAAAGATCACGGGCATTCGTCACACCATAGTAAAGATGCACCGGCTGGGCGCAACCACCGCGATCGGCCAGATCGTCGAGCATGCCGAGAAAAGCCGACAGACCCGTGCCGCCCGCCACCATCACGATCGGACGTTCGATCTCGCGCAGATAGAACGCACCAAAAGGCGCTTCGAATTCAATGGACTGCCCGGCTTCGCAGCGCTCGCGCATATAGTTGCTCATCGCGCCATCGGGTAGCAGGCGGATCAGGAATTGCAGCTGATTTTCTGCATTCGGACGATTCGCAAACGAATACGAGCGCCATACATCGGTGCCGGGAATCTTCAGACGCGCATATTGGCCCGGCAAAAAATCCAGTTGCTGCGCGTGTGCGCTGGCGTCCAGATGCAGGATCGCCGTGGTTTCCGACACCTGACGCAAATCGACCACGCGGGCCGTCGCGACGCTCGCGCCCGCCGCGCTGCACAGGCTCGAATCGAAGTCGAAATAAAACGACGCATCGGATTGCACGCGCGTCTGGCACGAGAGGATCTTGCGCTGCGCGATATCTTCAGGCGACAGCGTTTCCTCATCGACATACTCCTGCGTGTAGGCGCCCGATTCGCAGCGCCCCTGGCACGTCCCGCACACGCCCTCGCGACAATCGAGCGGGATATTGATGCCGCTTCGCAACGCGGCATCGAGCAGCAATTCGTTGGGCCGGATGCTGAAAAATGCCGTCTTGCCGTCGGCGAAATTAAAGGCGATCTTATGGCTCATCGCACGTCTCACTTACAGATGATAAAAGTCGAGCACCGCGTTAATGGTGTCGTTGAGCAGCAGCACGTGCTTGCGCATGATCTTCCAGCTATCGCCATCGGGGCGCAGCCGATAGGTCGCGCGGCCAAAGAAATGCTCCGCCACGCCATGGCGCGCATAGAACGTGGTCCAGTTCGCCTTCACGTCGATCTCGCCGGGCGCGCCTTGATCGGCGGCTTCGATACGCACATTGCTGATCGCATGCATGGTGCGCGGCATGGGCGTGGAGGCCGCCGATTTACCCGTGCGCAAGCGGAACACCCGATCTTCGAGACCGCTGCGATTCGTGTAATAGATCAGCGACATGCCGCGTTTCGGGTCCGTCGTGTATTCGTGTTCCGAATCCCATTGCGGCACGTGAAACTCACTGTTTTCATCGAATAGTTCGAGATACGCGTCCCAGCTTTGCAGGTCGCAAAGTTCCGACTTGCGATAGAGAAACTGCTCGACCGAATGTTGTTGTGCGTGCATGATTTATTGCTCCCCGCCACGGCTGTTTTGCTTGTCGAGCCCCTTGAGCAGATAGTCGCGCCACGCGCCGTGCTGATTGACGTAAAGACCTTCATGCGTCAACTCGGTGCCGGTCAAGGCCGGACGAATGCCCAGCAGGCGCGAATTCGCGGTCTCGCCTTCCTGCCATTTATGATGGCCGCGCGAAATATCGCTCCAGCGTTCGAGGCGCGCCTGGAAACCGCGCTGCTGCTCGCGGAATTCAACGAGATCGTCGGGCGTGCCCATTCCCGAGACATTGAAAAAGTCCTCGAACTGGCGGATACGGCTTTCGCGGTCCGCATCCGATTCGCCCTTCACGCCGATACACTGGCTGATCACCTCGGTTTTATTCCAGGCCACCGGCCGCACGATGCGCAACTGCGAACTGATCTGATCCATGAAAAACAGGCTCGGATAGATATTCAGATTGCGCAGGCGGTGCATCATCCATTCGGCCTTTTCCTGCCCATAGGCCTCGACGAGGCGCGGCATCACGCTGGCATAGCCGGGCCGCACGGCGGGGTTGGGCATGTCGCTGAACAGTACGGTGTGGCCGTTGCGAAACGCGAACCAGCCGTCGTCGGTTTCGGCATCGCCTGCACCCAGTTTGCTGTAGTCGAGTGTCGAGCCGTCGTCGCCGCCCTTCTTCGCGTTTTCTTCCTGACGATGCTGCACCGTCGCCACGTAGTTGTAGTGGACCGTGCTGACGTGATAACCGTCCAGGCCATTTTCGTTCTGCAGCTTCCAGTTGCCTTCGAAACTGTAGGTGGATTTGCCGGGAAGCACTTCCAGTTCGCCGGTGGGCGACTGGGCGACCATCATGTCGAAGAAAATACGTGCATCGCCGAGATACGCTTCGAGCGAATCGGTCGCCTGCGTATCGAGACTGACGAATACGAATCCCTTGTAGCTCGCGATACGGGCCTTTTTCAGCCCGCGCGTGGCCTTGTCGAAGTCTTCGCAATACTCACCCGGCGCCTTGACCTTGACGAGCCGGCCGTCGCTCTTGTAGCACCACGCGTGGAACGGACAGGTAAAGGTGGACTGATTGCCCTTGGTCATGCGCGTGAGGGTGGCACCGCGATGCTGGCAGGCGTTGATCATCGCGTTCAGTTCGCCGTTGCCGTCGCGCGAAACGATCAGCGGCTGACGCCCCACGCGTATCGTGACGAAGTCATGCGGCTTCGCGATCTCGCTCTCGTGGCAGGCATAGATCCAGTTCTTCTCGAAGATCAATTCCATCTCGAGATCGAACAGTTGCGGCTCGGTGAACATCTCGCGGGCGATGCGATAGACGCCTTCCACCGGACGGAAATCGACGCAGCCGTCGATGAACTCGCGCCATTGAGCCGGATTGTCCCGCGCGCTCGCAATGCTCTCTCGTGTTGACATGACGTGTCCTGTCTGTGGGGTTTGGGGTTGAGAGCATTGGATACCTGCAAAATCATCGGGGCTATCCGGCTACTCGCCGTTTGCTATCCGATTATTTTGGTGGGGGGGAGAGAGGACTACGTTCGAGCGGGGAATTGTCGGGATGATCTGGTCGTGTCTATTTCTGTCCTTCAACGCAGGCACAAGACATCAATTCTCATACTCCATTGGAATTCCAAGCCTGACAACATGCATCGATTCGATGCCAATCAAGGTTGACCGCCACGTCATACCGACGGCACGATCGTCTTTCAGAAAATAGGTCTGCTCCAGACTCGTTGCGGAAAGGTCATTCGGCGTAACGCCTGAGAGAACATCCCCCAATGCTGCCGAAACGATGGAAGGCGTGCATGTTGCCGGTTCGATACCAAACGGCGCTGGCAACGACCAATTCCCCCCAAGCTGTCCAGCGAACCCGAATTCCGCATCGGTTAGGACCCATCGATCAAGGTCGCCGTCGTCAACGTGACCCGCATGCGGGTGATGCAACGTTAGCCTCAGACCCATACTGGAAACCAGAGCGATCTTCGAATCAACCACGGGAACAGGCATCAAGTCCTGTGACTCAATAGCGAATTCTTTCGCCAATCCAAGCAGCCATGCACCGATACCGTAGCATCCCACGCGCAACGCGATTTCTGTGCCGAGTTCCATTTCGCTCATCGTGGCCTTCTTACGGTTGAATCGGCGGGTTATCCGGATGGTTGATCCGTGTCCAGACCTCACCGTCAAATCTGACCAGGTCCTTGGCCCCGATCGACCAGATTGCGTCCTCAGTCGAATCGACCGTATAAGTCTCGACTTCCGGAACGAGTCCCGTAACCACACGCTCAATGGCGCGGCCGTTGTATGCAAACAGGCCTTGGGTTGTTCCGAGATAGATATTGTCTTTGAATTTCGCAAGCGACCAGAACGTCTCGTTGTCTGCCACATCGCTAACGTCTTTGAAACCGCTGGTCACATTACCGTTCAACAACGTCCCATTCGCCCCACCGATCCATACATCATCAACACCATAGCAACGGATACACTCAAGATTTTCATCGGTCTTCAATGGGATCTTTTTCCATGCCTGGCCATTCCAGTGATACAGCGTTCCATTCGATCCAGCAACATACACGTCCTCTTCAGAAAATCCGTCAATCTGATTGAAAACAATATAATCGTTCGATGCTGCGTGATGATGCTTCAACGGCGCCGATACAAGCGATATCCAGGCACCGCCTTGTCGCCTATACACCTGACTATTGAACCCACATGCAAACAGCGTATTACCTATCTCACGAATCGAGCGCAGATAACCCAGATCACCGTGGCGCACGCCAGCATCAGGTATCTTCTCCATGGAAGATGAACCATCTTTGCTAGTCCATAGTTCGACCTCGCCTTCTTTCGAGAGCGCAACCAATTGCCTTAATTCGGTTGCGCTCTGTGCCTTCTGACACACAGATACGATATTTGCGTTGACGTCGTGATAGAACCATTGCCGACCGGGCTCCAGACGCCCGACATAGGCACTCATCCGGGTATGGGTGTATTCGGACGAATCGACATCCTCAAGCTGAGTTGCGAGGTAAACAATATCGCTTTCGACTGCACACCCGGAGATGAAATAAACCTCTGTACCTATCATTTTTCTGCTCCCTTGCAAAACGCCTAGAACCCGAAGCCACCGCCGTTCTGGTCTGGCACACCCATATTCGAGGGGTTCAGATTCTTTGCCCTGCCAAACGGATCCGCCCGCAGTTTCGTAGCTGGCGACAGCCCTTTGGATTGATGATATTCACGCAATTGACGCTTCAGATCTTCCTTCTTGCAACCGGTAACCTGCGACACCACACCGGCACCGATATCCTCCAGTTGCCCCAGCGTCGCGGTACCGCGCGGAGTGCCAATCCTGCCAAGCCCAGCTTCGATAATATCGAAGCGGGCATGTATCTGGCCATGCTGAGCCAGTTCACGATAATACTGAACAAGTCTTCTGCCGTTCTGCTTGACCGTCGCCCCATTCGCAGCACTCGCTTTCGTCTTCCCATCCACGCAAACGGACAGCCCATCGGCATGCCGGATCGCGCCACGATAATATTCGCCTTGCTCGCCCGGTTGCTTGAAACAATGGTCGGGAACTACGTGGTGCGGCGTAGCACCGTTAGGGCAGCCCTCGCGATAAGGGCGAAGTCGACAACGACCCGCGTCGCTGCCGCGACCTGGCACGTTCACGTTGTCCTTGCCACCAGAACGCTCCGTGCGTTTCGCCGTCCTCTCAGCCTGCTTCTCTTCCCGTTTGAGAGCATCCGCCTCTGTCTTTGCCTCAGCCTTAAGCGCCTTCGCCTCAGAAACGACCGCTTTGCTTCCCGGTATCATCGATGTGAGGCGATTGATCACCGCGTTTTCTACGATGCCCATAGCAGCGCCGACAAAGTCAGGCGTCTTGCCTGTCAATATCCAGTCGGCCGCGGTATCCATCGTGCTGGCTCCGGCGTCCGTGATGCCGCCAACCGTGCCGACAGCACCACCCACTGTTACGCCTGCACCACCGACCACTTCCATCCCGGCGGCAACCGGCGCGCCCACGCCCGTCGCAGCGACGCCGGCGCCTGCCAGCATCGTTACACCGCCTGCGCCCGCGACCTTGCCGCCGGCGTCCATGGCCTTCTCAGCGCCTTCGTGCAGCAAAGGCGACACATTCTCCTTGTAGCCTTGAGCCAGTTCCTTCGCGGTCTGTTTGACCTTGTCGGCAAACGACTGCTCAGCAGGTGTGGCATCAGGCTGGCGTGACTGATCCGCGCCGCCAGCCGCTGATTTGGCTGATGCACCGGAAGGTCCCGGAGCAACGACATAGATCCCCGGGTTGTTCCCGCCGTTCATCGTATTGCTATCGCCGGCACGCACCACATACTTTCCACCTGCACGCACCGTGGCGCTCGCGCTGGTTGGCTTCACCTCGCCGTTTACCGTGCCCGATTTCACGCCTTTGAGCGCGCCGGCACTGTCACCCGTGCAACTGGGCTGCGTGCTCTGATCGAGCACATAGGCTGGCGTACCTCGAAAACGAACGCTCGGCACAACGCCGACACTACTGCCCAGGTCTTGCGTCGTCGGATACGGCAAAGGTACGACGCTGCTTCCCACCTGGGTCTTGTTTATCGAAGGAGCGGTCGATACAGCCTTGAATTCACCGATCTTGTGCGCGCCGGGTTTAGGCATAGCGCGCCTCCATGCGACGTGCCTGAGCGTCGAATTCGGTGAACAGCCGCTCTCGCTCGCGACGCTGCGCGGCAGAAAGAATGCCTGCCTCAAGGACACGAATCGGCGCTTCACGGGTCTTCGCAACGATCCTCCGCCACACCAGGCAGAGCTGCCTGCGTTCCGTGTCGATCGATACCGTATCGATATTCATCGGCAGCCGGAACCAGGCGCCACTCTCCAGCCGCACCCGCACGAACGCCAGATGTTCGGGCAACGCAAATCGCATCATGCTATTGCCCTGATCGTCGAGCGTGACACCCGTGGCATCCGCTGGAAACAGGTTAGTCAATTCGAACACTTCAGCGCCTTGGGGATACGCGATCTGCTGGTCAGGCGGCGCCGCATTCCAGACCGAAAAATCGAAGTCATCGGGGAGCCACCGGCTACTCGCAACGAAGGACTCGTCGATCGTGCCCACAAGCTTTGCTCGCTCCGGATGCCCTTTGGCGCGCACGCCAAGGCAGGCGACGCGCTGCTGCTTTGGCAACGGTCGCCCCGATATTGCCTGCTCGAAAACGGATAGATCGAACGGCGCATCCGGCCACTCGAACTGCGGCGCTTTCAAGGTCTTGATCTGGGCGGCATCCAGATACCAACCCTCTGACCAACCGGCACCGATGGGATTCTCTGGAAATGCGGTATGAGCGACCGGCCCCATGTCGCCCTGTGCGTCAGGAAAGCGGTGTCGCTGCGGCACCCTGGCGGCGACCGGGGAACCAGCCGACACCCGACACTCGCCGCCAAATGCCAGTTCGGGTCGCAATGGAATTGAGCGGCACGGAACAGGCCTGGACAACGACCACGGGACGGGTCGCATCAAGCCAAGCGTCAACCCGCGGCAGATCCGTGCCAACCATGACGTCGCGAAGGCCGATCTCACGAGAACACGCTCACCCGTGACGTCGAGAACCTTGTCGATCAGCGTGACGCCAGATTGCGTCACGCCACGCACGGCAGCACACTCCTGCTCCCATTGCGCCATTGCCGCGGGCGACGGCGGCAACAGCGGATTCAGCCCCTGCGGCGACGCGGGAAGCGCGCGCTCAGGCGCGTCGGGCGCGCGCACGACCAGTCCGACACGAAAGCGCCCCATCGCGCGGCTGGCTGGGGAATACGCTGCGCCGTTGACGATGACATCGCATTTCGGCTTGAACTGGCAGAGGTCACTCTCTTCCCGCACGCCGCTGCGACCAGGCTCTCCGAACCAGGTGTCCTCGACAGACAAAGGCGACTGCTCGTCGGCGTATAGCGGGCCATCTTCCGTGAGATCGAAGGTCTGGCGCAGGACAACGACGTGAAACTGCTGATCGTGCTGATCGACTCCCTCGAATGCCAGCGCGGGAAATGGCGTGTGATTGACGAATTCCATCGCGAGAGGGCTCAGTTGATATCGACATCCTTGCCGTTGATCTGTACCGGCCCGGAGCCTTCGATCAGCAACTGCGTTCCGCGCAAGGTAATCTGTCCGCTGCTTTCAAGAATCAGCGAGGCGCTACCGGTCCTGAGTTCAATGCGGTCTCCGGCAGTGATCGTGTAGGTTTTCCCCACCATTGTCGACTTCGACAGTCCGACCTCTTCTGCGCTCGCCAGGCCAGCAGACGTGTTGACGGCTCCCGCTACCGTCACCTGGTAGCCACCACCTACCGTCAATGCCTTTGCAAGCCCCACGGTCTCCGTCGAGGTCAGCGCGATCACGAGGTTCTCCATCCCCTTGATGATTTCCGTGCGATTGCCACCGACCGTCAACGTTTCATTATTGCCAACCGTCTCGGTCCGATCCACGCCGACCGCGATCGTCTCGCTATTCCCGACCGTCTCCGTCCGGTTATTACCGACCTGCACCGTCTCATCATGTTCAACGGTCTTGCTACGGTCGTTCCCCACCGTATGCGATTCGTCGTTCTCGACCTCGATGCGCTGATCCTTCTCCGCGTGAATCCAGACTTCCTCCTGCCCCATCTTGTCTTCGAAGCGGATCGCATTGGCGTTAGCCGATGTCGCGCCCTTGCTGGAACGGCTGAGCATGCCACTTTGCGTCGCGTTCGCGGGCAAACTCCAGGGCGGCATATTCTGGGCGTTGTAGACGCGCGAGATGACGAGTGGCCGATCAGGATTTCCATCGAGAAACAACACGACCACCTCTTCGCCGATCCGCGGAATCTGGATCATCCCAAAGCCGCTTCCCGCCCATTGCTGCCCGACACGAACCCAGCAGGAGCTACGATGATCGTTCTCGCCCAGCCGGTCCCAATGAAACTGGACCTTCACGCGCCCCAGCGAATCCGTGTAGATTTCCTCGCCTTTCGGCCCCACCACAACGGCCGTCTGCGGACCGGGGATCGTCGGCCGCGCGACGTTCAATAGCGGCCGGTAGGGGATCTTCTTGCGCATGCAGGTAAAACTGCAGCCATACGACGCCGAACCCGAACCCGCCTGGTAATTATTCTGGCCGGAATGGTTGACCGCGAGAAGCACGAACTGCCGGTCCTCGGGCTGCGTGTCGTCATGATCGTAGTGATCTTCGAGCTGGAAATAACGCAGCGGCATCAGCCGGCGGCTGTTGCTCGCGCCGGTAAATATCTTGCTGTTGGCAGCGAGCGCTTCTGCGCGGAAGCTTGCGAGTTCCTGGCCCCGGTCGCTGTTCGCAAATCCTTGCGGACCGACGTAGTCGTAAATCTCATAGGAAGGCACCTTGCCCTGATCGACACCGGTCTTGCTCGACTGGAGCCGCCGCGCGCCCGGCACCTTGTAATCAGCCGCCTTCAGCGCGACGCTGCCCGGCGCCAGTTCCCGCGTCGACACGAAGGACGTCACGACGTCCACGTCATCGAGCGTATCGCCCTGCGAATACGTCAATTGCGCGCTCGTGCCATCGATCGCTTTCGCATTGGTCGAGCTGTCGGTCACGATGAGTTTGTGAGCGTTCCTTGAATGCTCGAAGTAGAAAAACAAGCCCTCTTCCTGCATCAACCGCAACGCGAAGTCCAGATCGGTTTCACGATACTGCGTGCAGTAACTGCGAACAGGTGTTTCCCTGGCAAGTTGAAAATCATACGAGGCAATCGTGCCGTATTCCTGAAACACGCTCGAAAGAATTGTTTGAACGTTTTGTTCCTGGAATATGCGGATGTCCTGCCGGCGGGAAAGCATCCAGAGCCACGGCCGGATCGTTGCGCTATAGGTCGCAAGGCCGCCATCGGTATCCAGATGCGAGAAGTTTGTGACGTATCCGTGAAAATATCGCTCTTCAGAACTTGCGATGGCGCTGGTCAGTTGCAGCGTCACGGTAACTGGCTCGCCGATCATTTTCTTGAGTTCGATATTCGCGTCCTGCGAGGCGAGATGCAGGTGGAAATCGAATAGCTGCGAGATGCCTTCGGTGCCGTGAAAATCGACGAGCACCAGCTGCGACAGTCCTTCCGGCGAGGCGTCGATAGAAAACAGGCGATTGTTCTGAAGCTGGACGAAGCTCGAGAGGTCGGACATTTGCATGAGATGCCCCGGGATATCGCGCAAGGAAATCGCGCAATATTAACGGAAACAATCTCCAATCAACTACGTAAAATTCCAAAATACGATTTATTATGCGAATTGATTTAAGTCATCGACGTTTAACATTTTCTGGAATCAGGAAATTATTTCCTGTAATCGAATATTAAGGAAATAATTGCGATTAAAATCGCGGCCATTGTCTGATCCCCGCATTCTCGCGTATATTCCACTCCTCCCCGCGAGTATAGGTATGCCCGCTTTCCGGTTTGCAGTGGGTCGCGGCCTTCAGTTTCTGTGACGACTCCATTATCGCCATGCCGAATGCCCCGTCCCGCTGGGAGCCGTACTGTCACAGGCCAGATGCCGCGGCCCATCTGTCAAATTTTGCCGGTAGCGTGCTCGGTCATCACGCAGGCGTGATTTTTTTCGATGGCTCCGGCGCGACCCGCCTTAAAAGTGCAATACCCGACAACGACGGCGATACGACGGACCTCGTCGTGTCGATTCAACGTCCGCCGTTTTTCCCCGTTGGCTTTGCAGGGGGGTCTACAGCGCGATCCGCACAGCAAAACCCGCGCGGCGGCGGAAATGCCATCGCACAGACGGCCAGCCGCGTGCTCGCCGACCTTGGTCAGGCGCGGTCATCGGCGGCCCAATTCGTCGAGAACCACAAAACGGCATTCGATGGTGCAGCCACCGCAGTCGACGTGCTCGGCGTCCTGTCGGGCGTTGTAGCAATGGCCTCGCTCCTTGCGGGAACGGTCGCGCTTGCACCCGCGGTGCTCGGCATCGTGGCGGGTGCCGCCGCACTTGCACTACTGAGCGAAGATGGCAGGATGTTCTATTACGAGGTCACGGGCAACGAATTGCGCAAACGGGAACTCGCCAGTTCCTGGCACTACCAGATGGTCGAAGCCGTTGCTCCGTGGCTTGCACTTCCTGATCTCGCGCTCAGTGGTCTCTCAACGGTGCGCGAAGCCGGTCAGACTGCGCGAACCGTTGCCGCCGCCTCCAACCGGATCGAGACAACAACGGCGCGTCTGGCCAGTCAGCGTGAAGCGATCGATGCCTATAGCCAGGCACATGCGACAAAGCTCAATCAGTCCAACATCACGACCAAAATCCAGCGTATGCGGGCGAAAGCCAACAAGCTGGACAAGAATCTGCTTCGCGCCCAGTCCAAGCTCACTGTTGCCAGTCGCAAACTTGTCGTACTGCGAACGATTGGATTGCCAGCCTATGCAGGTACGATCTATGGTATGAGCGTCTACGGCATTGATCCTCCCAGCCTGAGCGACGGTTTGCAGGCAAGCGAAAAGGCGTGGCACGACAGGCTTCCACCGCCTACTCCCACGCCAGACCCACATCATCCAGCCCAGTTGCTGGTGCCCGCCCAAACCGCCGCGCAAGTCGCAGGAATCGCCCACCCCATGATGCAGTTCCAGGTCGCGGTGCGCCCTAAAACGGAAGTGACACAATGACGACGACAAAACACCGTCGCGACGCCGCTGGACACGTACGAAGCACGCATTCCGCGAAAGGCGAGCGCCCGGGAAACCGGCCACCAGGTGCGCCATGGGGAGCGGCAATCGCGGCGGGCGCATTCTTCCTCGCAGCCGGCGGCACGCTCGTGGAAGTCTATTCGTGCTTCGCCGATTTTGCCGGATTCCCATTTGAGCAATATATGCTGGAGGAGATCGGCATAGCTGCCGCTTTGATGCTGCTGATCGGAATGGGCTGCCGGTCCGGCAAACTCTGGGCCATCCGGCTTTTCCGATGGAGCACCCACGCTGCTGCATGCCTGTTCATAGCGATGGCCATCTGCGCGGTCTGGTTCGCGACGGGCACCCCGGCTCGCGATCCGGCCTTCAGCTTCGTCTTCGTGTTGCTCGCCGTACTCCAGATACCGGCTTTCATCATCGTCTATCGACAATTCGCGCGTGTGCGCTGGCTCGATCCGAAGTCGTTGCCTTTCGAGTGGGAGTTGCCGGCACGCCCGAACCTGGGCAAGGGCGCCAGCGCCGTGCCCATCAAAATCGGCGTCGGCGGCTGGGTAATTCGCGCCCTGATCGCGATCGCCATAACGCTGCGCTATTATCTCGGGCTGATTCGCTCCGACTGGTTCGCCGCGTGGCTCGCGAACGGCAATCTCCTGCACTTGACGGCCGTGCTCGCGGCGATTTGCGTACCGTTCATCGTGATTGGACTCACGTTCTGGTGGCTGCTGCGTCAACAACGCAGCGCCGCACTGTGAACAGCAACAGCTCGAAATAAGGCCCCGAAGAAGTGGCAAGCCATTCCAGTCATGGATGAATTCGAAAAACTCCTGCCTTATTTCGAGCGTGAACTCGCCCAGTTCCGGCACGACCTGCTTCAGTTCGAGCATACCTTCCCTAAAACCGCAGCAAGACTGTCGATGTCGGGCGGCCAGAGCGACGATCCGCACGTCGAACGCATCCTGCAATCGGCAGCCTGGCTCAATGCACGCGCATCCAGGCGCATTGTCGATCAGTATTCCGAATCATCTCGCGCGCTGATCGAATCCGTTTTCCCTGCCTATCTGCAGCCGATTCCCGCGTGCTCCATTGCGAGATTCGCCGCAGGACATCTGTTCGACGGGCTGACCAGCACGTTCGTCATCGCCAGCGATACCGAACTGGAGCATCACGCTTCGCTCTGCAAATTCCGTACGACCTGGGATGTCACGCTTGCGCCACTCGCCATCACACGCGCGCAATTTTCCCCGCCAACGCAAGCGCCGACGCTCAGGGCAGGACTGCTTTCCAGCGACGCTGCGGGCATTGTGTCCATCGAATTCGCTGCGCCGGGACACAAACTGCGCGCTGGAAGCACGCTATTTCCGCAAACCCTGCGGATCTATCTGCATGCGGACCGGACGCTGTCCGCGGCACTCATCGACACTTTCCTGCTTCGCCCTCACAGAGCCTTCGTGGAAGCGAATGGCAGCCGCGCCTGGCTTGCGCTCGACGCCCATCCCTGCGCCCCGGTCGGCTTCGACGATGCCCACGCCCTGCTCGCCGAGCCCGCGAATACGCAGCAGCCGGCATTAAGGATGCTGATCGAGTACGCAACATTTGCGCACAAGTTTGGTTTCGTCGACGTCGATCTTGAAGCGCTTCTGCGCAGAGCCGGTCCTTGCGACAGACTGACCGTGCATTTTCCGGTCGCGGCTCATATCGCCCATCCCGTGACCCTTGAGCGGCTCGGCCAGCTGAATGCCGCTCATCTGCAGCTTTTCTGCACGCCCGTCATCAATGTGTTTCAGTGCGAGGCGAAGCCCGTCGATGTCGTTGCGGACACGTCCGTCTATCTGCTCTGCGTACCCGACACCCAGGCGCCGTCCGTGGTCATCCATTCGGTAGATTCGGTGCGCCTCATTAGCGATGAACGCGGCACGCCCAGCGCGCAGATACCGCCGTACCGCTCGTTACGACACTGGACGCCGCTCAACGTGTTCTGGAGCCTGAAACAGGCCGACCCAGGCGCCCGCCTGACGACAAGCAACGAGACCGCCATACAGCTCGTCAACGCCGACGGACAGCCGGTCACTCCCGCCGCGCGCAGGCTTGCCGTCGGCTTGACCTGCACGAATGGCACGGCGCCGTCGGGAATCCGTATCGGTGCAACGGCGGGCGACCTGGAAAGCGAGACGCAAAACATCGGCGGCCCGATCACGATGCTCGTCACGCCCAGCGCGAGCGCACAACCGCCCACGGACGACCGCGCGCTCTGGCGCCTGATATCGACGCTTTCGCCCAATCATGTCTCGATCGCGCGGACGGGCCTGAACGAACTGCGCGAGTTGCTCTATCAGCTTGCCAAGCCGGCTTCTCCCGATAACGTCCGCTACGTGGCGGGCATCACTGCGCTCAGCGCGCGCCCCGTCAAGCGGGCCATGCACGTCGATCCTCTTCCGACGCCGACGCTCGTGCCGGGCATGCGCATCACGCTGACGATCGACGAAACCGCCTTCGTCGGCCACGCCATTTACACATTTGCGCGGCTGATGGAGCGGTTTTTCCTGCGATACGCCGGTTGGGATTGCATGGAGCTATCGATCGTTTCAGAGCAGGGAGCGGAACTCTATTGCGGCGAGCCTCAGTTGGGAGCGCCTGAACTGGCGTTCGTCTGATTGCCCCCCCTCAATCAAGCGCCCCATACTGATCTGCTGCAGAAATCCTGGACGGGGATGAGTGTTAGTGTTTCGGAGCAATTTCCCCGTTGAGACGGGAGGTTGACGATGAAACGCAAACAGTATTCGGTGGAGCAGATGCAGGTCCACCAGCGGCGTGTCGTTGGTGACAAGATCGGCAATCAACTTGCCCACGGCCGGGCCAATGCCGAAACCGTGCCCCGAAAAACCCGTGCCGATAAACAATCCCGGCAGCGCGGCAGCACCGGAAATCACCGGAATGGCATCCGGCGTGACGTCCATATAACCCGCCCATCGCTGCGCGACTTCGACCGCGCCGAGATGCGGATAGGCCTTCATGAACTGGATCAGGCCGTTATCGACTTAATTCATCAAAGCCCTTCTGATTACAAATCCAGAAGGGCTTTAGCGTGAATCCTGATTCAGTAATCAGTTCTTTCCTTGCACCCGGCAGTTCACCAGCTCCACAGCACTGTCACTGAAATAGATGGACAGATCGCGCCCATAATCTCTCTGGCTTGCGTATGCGGATACGACGGCAGTCCGGCGATCTTCGGCGATCGCGTTCCCCCGCTGCTGGGCGGCATGGCTATTCCTTTCCTGAGTCAGCATTTCGATCTCCGGTTACTGTGTCAGACCGCGAATCCCGGCGTTGAAGTTCACCATCGGCGAACCCGAATCGTCGGTAGTCGTTTTGCGGATCTTGCCAACGACCATCTCGTGCGTGCCCAAGGTCGTCGTATGGATGATGTCGCATTCGACATTGGCCAACGCACCCACGAGGATCGGCAGGCCGTCCAGACCCGCATCCCACTGCCCATTCGTAAAACGGGGGCAACCTTGAGGCTCTTTCAGGAACTTCGCCACCACGTCATGGTGTGTATGGCCCAGAACGTTGGCCACGAATTTGCCATGGGTTTTCAGCGGCGCGAGCATGGACGAATCGCGGTGCAAGAAGAAGCCGACTAACGGAGGCTCAGCCGAAATCGCCGTCAGGCTGGACACAACCATGCCGCCCGGATTCGTGATATCGCCAGTGGTGATGGCGGACACGCCCGCCGGAAGCATGCGCATGGCCGCCTTGAAATCGTCGACAGAACTCGCTGCCGCGTTCTCATTGCGAACCATGTGCGCGCGAATCAGGCCGTCGTCGTTGACCCAGTTGAATTTTCTGGCAAAGCCCACCATGGCTTCGAAGCCGGTTTCCCATTCTGGCTCGCCAGCTTTGCCGGACAGGAATCGGATGATCTGGGGATTGACCCAGACGTGCTCCTCATCCAAACGCTGGCCGACTCGCGCAATGGCTGCATCCAGCAACGTGTCACATTGCTCATCGATCAGGATATCGAATTGTTTGAAGTGCGACGGCGCAATCAGCGTAATCGCACCGCTATTCGTCAAATGCAGACGCATTGCAGGTCTCCGTATTTCTTGCTTGCTCGATGATCAGGCCAATACCGCTGCTTCGTTTCGCGCCAGTTCCTTGCGCACTGCCGGGATGATCTTGTCGCCCCAGAGTTCGATCTGCCTGAGCATCATCTTCTGGTCGCAGTCACCCAGCTGCGTTTGAAGTGCGATGTGGTTCGGCTTCAAGATCTCGATTTCCTCGAGCAGCTTGTCGATAACCTCGTTGATCGAGCCGACCGGCAGGTTGGCGCGCAACTGGTCGAGGGTCATGTCGGCGGCGCAAGGCGTTTCCTTCACGAGATATCCGTCGTCCATGTCCATGCGGCGATCCTTCAGCGACTCGGAGATACGACGCGCCCAGCGCGCCGAATCCAGATATGACCTGACTTCCGATTCGTTATCCGAAGCAAATCCGCAGCGCAGAAAGCCAATCCGGGTCGTGGAAAGGTCCTTGCCGAGTTCCGTGGCCAGCCCCTCCAGGCGAGCGCGCAAACCGCGCAGCGCGTCGGTGCCGCCGTGCAGCACGGTGGTGAACAGATTGACGTTTTCCTTGAATGCGCGACCCAGCGTGCCGGGGTTCATCGACGTGATCCACAGCGGCACCTTTTCCTGCACCGTGCGGATTGCAATCGATGTGGGCGGGATTTCGAAATGCTTGCTCTTGTGCTCGAAGACTTTCTGCCCCAGCCCGTGGTTAATCATGTCCCACATCTCGTGGAAGATCTCGCCGCTGTTTGCGAGGTTGCAGCCGAAACGCTCGAATTCGAATTGCTGGTAGCCAGAGCCGATACCCAGTTCGAGACGCCCTTCCGACAACGTGTCCGCGAGACCGATTTCAGCAAGCAGACGCGCGGGGTGATACAAAGGCAGGATACAAACCGCGGAGCCCAGACGGATTTTTTTCGTTTTAGCAGCCGCGTGTGCGATCGTCATCAAGGGCGACGGCGAGAGCGAGTAGTTATTGAAATGGTGCTCTGCGTACCACGCGGCGTTGAAGCCAGCCTGTTCGGCAACAACCGTCTGCTCGATCGTGTTGTGAATGACACTCTGCGAAGTCTGTGCGTACGAACGTTGCTGGCCCAAAGTAAATACACCGAATTCCATGATGACGTCTCCGTTGTTATGGTTAGCTGGCTGCATCTCCACTGGAACCGATTTAAGCAGTTCGACAAATCCGGCACAATCCAAAAACCTCTGCTTCTGTATTAAGGATTTGACATCAATCCGCGTCTAATTGCGCTTCTCGTTCGTAGTAAAGTACGCCTGCGCAAAAGCGATATGCCATAGATTTTGATCGATGAAATTAGCGGCGCGTCGCTCCTCGCACTCGCCGCCTAAGACCCGATCACACCACGCCCCGGCGCGCCAGATCGTCGATGCGTTCGGCGCTGTAGCCCAGCAGGTCCTGCAACACTTCGCGGGTGCCCTCGCCTAGTTGCGGCGGCGCGCGCCGCACCGGCATGCGTTCGCCGTCGAAGCGCCAGGGCGGCGCGAGTACGGGCGTGGTGCCCGACTCCGTATGCGGATGAGGCTGCGTGGTCAGAAGCCCTGCTTGCGCCGCGCGCGGTGAAAGCAGCGCTTCGCGCAGCCCCGCCACCTCTCCACATGGAATGCCCGCCCCCGCGAGTTTGTCGAGCAACGCGGCGCGCTTTTCGGCCGCAATGGCCTGGCGGACGACGGGCAGCAGCGCGGCGCGGTTTTGCGAGCGCAGGATATTGGTCTTGAAGCGCGCGTCGTCGGCAAGATCCGGGCGCAGCAACACTTCGCGGCACAAGCGCTCGTACTGGGCGTTATTGCCGACTGCGACCACGAGCGGGCCGTCGGCGGCTTCGAACACGCCATATGGAACGATCGACGGATGCTCGTTGCCGAAGCGCGGCGGGTCTTCTCCGGCCACGAGCGCTTCGAGTCCGTAATAGGCCGTGATCATCAGCCCGCAGTCGAACAGCGCCATTTCGATGTGCCGCCCGACGTCCGTGCGCTCGCGTTCGTAAAGCGCGGCGAGAATCGCCTGCGCCGAATACATGCCGGTAAAAAGATCGACGGCCGCAACGCCGAATTTGAGCGGCGGCCGTTCGGCTTCGCCATTCAACGCCATCAAGCCCGCTTCACCCTGCACGAGCAAATCGTAGCCGGGGCGCTCCGCTTCCGGGCCGGCGCGATCGTAGCCAGAAATCGAGCAATAAACGAGCTTGCTGTTTTCGCGTTTCAACTGCTCGTAACCGAGGCCGAGTTTCTCTGCGCCTCCGAATTTGAAGTTCTGGATCACGACATCGGAAGTCCTGGCGATATCGCGCGCGATCTGCTGGCCTTCCGGCGTTTGCAGGTCGAGCGTGAGCGAACGTTTGTTCCGGTTCACGCTATTGAAATACGCCGTTTCCGTGCGGCCAATGCGTAAGCCCCAGTCGCGTGTATCGTCGCCACGCCCAGGGTGCTCGACCTTGATGACTTCCGCACCCAGATCGCCCAGCACCATGGCGCACCACGGGCCAGCCAGCACGCGTGAAAGATCCAGCACGCGCACACCGTCGAGCGGAAGCGCCCTGTTTTCTGAAGCCATTGAATCGTTCCTTTTTCCATTGCGCGAGACCAGACGGGCGCGCCAGGTGGCCGGGCACGCGGCCCTCGTCGATACCGGAATCGCAATCTGGAGCGGATTCTAGGCAGTTCAGCGAACATCACACAATCCACGAAACGCTCGTTCTGTATTGCGCGTTTGACATCAATACTCACCGGATTGCAGCGCTCGTGTGTAGTAAAGTCGTTTCGCGCGTGGAGGGATATGAAGGGTTCGGATTGAGTATTAACCCCAATGGTTCAGCAAGACGAATCAGGTCAAGCGCGCAGCGTGCAGGCTTGGCGCTCGCACACTGCTACCCGCAAACCTGCTGTTCCTCGACGGAAGCCCTCGGTGTTTTCTGGTTGTTTCCGTTAGAACTGTGCAATACTTAATTGCTATCGAGTGCAAAAGAGTGAGGCGTCGTGGACAGACTTCGTGCGATGGAATTCTTCCTTTCCATCTCCAGGAATAAAAGCTTTTCGGAAACTGCCCGCCAATTCGGCATTGCCCCTGCCTCAGTTTCGAGAATGGTTCTGGACCTCGAGCATGAACTGAAGGTCAAGCTATTCACCCGCACGACCCGCAATGTCGCCTTGACCGAAGCGGGGCTCGAATACGCCAGGCATGTCGAAGGCATTCTGCGGCGCATCGAGGATGCCCATCGGAGCATCACTTCCATTACCACGGCCCCTTCGGGAACGCTTCGAATTCACTCGCGTGTGATGTTTGGCGTGGGCGTGTTACCGACTGTGATCAGCGAATTCTCCAGGCTTTACCCGGATATTCAAGTCGAGTTGGTGCTGAGCGAAAGCGCGGCCGATCTGGGCAAGGATCAGATCGATATCGATTTTCGCATTGCCCCTCCGGTTGAATCCGGGATCAAGCGACGGATTCTCTTCAGGAGTGACCGCTATCTGGTGGTGTCTCCTGGTTACTTCGTTGGCCGGAGCCAGCCCACATCGCCCGAAGACCTGAAACTTCATCGATGCGTCGCCTACTCCAGACCGGGAAACAGCTATTCGTGGCGATTCCGTAAAGACGATGTCGAAACCGAAGTCCCGTTTCAGCCCTGCCATGTGAGCAATAACGGTATTGCCCTGCTCGAATTCGCACGCATGGGTGAAGGCATCGTGCTGCTGGATGACTACACCGTACATAAAGACCTCATGAGCGGAAGATTGGTTCGGCTGCTTCCCGAATATCAGGTCACCAATTCCTCTTTCGCAGATGGAATGTACGCGACGATCATCGATTCTCCGTCCATCCCCACCAAGATCCGCCTGTTTCTGGACTTCGTCGCCTCCCGCGTCTCCGGTTCGGAACTCAGGTTCTCCGCCTACGCGTCGCACGAAGTGAAGAACGCAATCGACTGATCATCATAAGACCTGCCACGCATTCTCGATTACCCATGATCTGAATGAATCAGCCTTGGTTTTTGATTGAAAATCATCCAGGCTGGCAACGGTAGAATCTCTTGAACACCTTGGCACCCTAAATCAAGAGACAACTACCGGAGCGGAGACATGAGTGCAGACGTACAAGAGAGCGCCGAAACAACGGTGACCCTGGCAGTTCAGGATGGCGTGGCCCTGGTCACGCTCAATCGTCCCGAGGTCAAGAACGCGCTGTCGCGCGCCATGCGTCGCCGTCTCATTGCCGTATTTGACGAAATCAGCCTTCGCGACGATATTCGCTGCGCTGTGCTGACCGGCGCCGGTACGGCTTTTTGCGCGGGCGCGGACCTGCGCGATCGCCCGGACCCCGACGTCCCAGGTGACTTCCTCGATCACAACCGTTGGACTCGCGAAACCGGCAATTCGATCAAAGAATGCGCAAAGCCCGTGATCGCCGCGGTCAATGGCGCGGCGCTGGGTGCCGGTCTGGGCTTGATGGCCGCCTGCGACATCATGTACGCGTCAGACAATGCCGTATTTGCCATGCCGGAAATCAACGTCGGCCTGGCCGGCGGCGCGTCGATGCTGCGTACGTTGTTCGGTCGATCGACTGTGCGCCGCATGTTCTTTACGGGCGATAAGTTGACGGCTCAGGATCTGCTGCGCCGTAATGTGCTGGAGGACGTGCTCCCCTCCGACCAGTTGCTGCCCCACGTTATGGAACTGGCTCGCCGCATCGCCGGCAAATCGCCGACCGCGTTGGTCCAGGCAAAGAAAGCGGCCAATTTCACCGACCAGATGCCTCAGCGCGAGGCCTATCGTCACGAGCAGGACATCACCATGATGCTGGCCAGGACGGAGGATGCCAAGGAAGCCCGCATGGCATTTCTGGAGAAGCGCGCACCTGTATTCAAGGGTCGATAATTCATTAACCGGAAATAGACAGCGACTATGCAACAAGATCTGGCTGGGCGTTATGCCCTTGTGACCGGAGCTGGCGCCGGCATTGGAAAATCGACCGCGCTCAGGCTCGCCGCCCGTGGCGCTATCGTTGGCGTCAACGACCTGAAGGATGAACTGGTCAGCGATACCGTCGAGGCCGTGAGGGCTGCCGGCGGCCACGCATTTCCCGTCGTGAAGAATGTTTCGACACGCGAAGGTATGACCGAGGCCGTGAATATCGTCTTCGAAAAAGGCGGTCGATTCGATATCCTGATCAATAACGCCGCGTGGGTTCGCTATCAATCGGTACTGGAGATCGCGCCCGAGACGGTCGATCGTATGCTCGACATTGGTTTCAAAGCCGTCATCTGGGGGATACAGGCGGCAACCGCGGTCATGGAACCCGAACGCGGCGGCGCCATCGTCAACGTGGCCTCAACAGCCGCTCTGCGGTCGGCGGCGAACTCCATCGTGTACTCAGGCATCAAGTCCGGCATCCTGGGGATCACACGTGCGGCAGCGGCAGAACTGGGGGCCCGCAATATCCGCGTCAACGCGGTCTGCCCTTCTGCCGTTCCGACCGAAGGTACGATTCGAAATCGCAACGAAGAACGCGATGCCAGGCGCGTGGCGACGACGCCGCTGGGCCGCCTCGGCAACGTCGACGATATCGCCAGGGCAATCGTGTATCTGGCCTCCGACGATGCCGGGTTCGTCACCGCGCAGTGGATGGCTGTCGATGGCGGAATCACCTTCACCAACATTTAAGCAATAGTGCCGGCGGCGACGCTAGATCTTGCGGGCGGGCGCTGAAAAGGCATTTGGGCTATTTGGGCTTGCACGACAAGAAGCCCAAATGCCCCCTCAATATCTGCATCAGCGAGACATGGTGACTTCGCTAGATTCATAAGCCGAGAATCGCAGTTCCGAGCCAGAGACGCGAGACGCAACGAAGTCCATGAACAGGCGAATCTTGGCAGGAATGGCAGGCGAATCGACAATGGTCGCGTACATACCATCTTCGAAACTCGTATTGGTCACCTGATATTCAGGAAGCAGCCGAACCAATCTTCCGCTGATCAGATCCTTATGAACGGTGTAGTCATCCAGAAGGACGATACCCTCGCCCATGCGCGCGAATTCGAGTAAGGCGATGCCGTTATTGCTTACGTGGCGCGGATGAAACTGCACTTCGGTTTCAACGTCGTCTTTGCGGAATCGCCAGGAATAGCTGGTTCCCGGCATGAAATAAGCGACACATTGATGAGCCTTCAGTTGTTCAGGCGACGTAACGGGGCTTCGGCCAATGAAGTAAGCGGGAGACACCACCAGATAGCGATCACTTCTGAAGAGAATTCGGCGTTTGATGCCTGATTCAAGCGGTGGTGCAATCCGAAAATCGATATCGATTTGATCCGTGGCTAGATCGGCGATGGACTCGCTCAGTGTCAACTCGATCTGGATTTCCGGGTAAAGCTTCGAAAATTCTGCAATCAGCGTTGGCAATACACCTACGCCGAACATAACCCGGGAATGAACCCGTAGCGTTCCTGAGGGTGTGGAAGTGATCGACGTGACGCTGCGCTGCGCATCTTCGATGCTTCGCAGAATACCTTCGACATGCTTTGCATATTCGACCCCTGCTTCGGTCAGGGTCACATTGCGTGTGGTTCGAGTGAACAGTTTGACTTTCAGTTCATGCTCGAGATCCAGGATCATTCTCGAAACCGAAGCCGCGGCGGTACCAAATTGGCGCGCAGTTTCTGAAAAATTCTTATTTCTGGAAATAGAAAGAAATAACTCCATCGCACGAAGTCTGTCCACGAAGTCTCCGTTTTTTTGTATTCGGTATGCGTAATCATTGCATATTCTGGAATGACTTGACCAGAAAAAACACAAAGCCACTGCATGCTGGCAGCGGCTTTGTGACGGGAGCCAGATTCGCCTGGCTATCCGTGGAACGCCGCCTTGGCTTCGACAGCATCGTTTCGATGGCGCAGCGACGGGATGCCGAAACCAATGCAGATGATCGCGATCGAAGCGATGACGGTCGGCAGCGCAACCGCGGCGACGATGGTCGTCAACGGCCAGCCAAGACCGATCAGCGTGGCGCCCAGGAAGGTCCCGGCCACACCGCCAAAGCGGCCAACAGCCAGCACCCAGGCAGCGCCCGTCGCGCGCGACGTAGTTGGATACATCTGGGTGGCGAGCGTGGACATCGAGGAACAGGCACCGTTGTTGCCCATGGCCGTCAACACCAGCATCCACAGCAATGCGTCGCCATGCACGCCCGTGATGCCGACAACAACCGCCAGAACAGCCGAGATCGCGAAGTAGATCGAAATGATGCGCAGCGAGCCGAACTTGTCCATCAGTATTCCGCCCAGGAGAATGGCGATGCCCGAGAACCAGTTGAATGCCATCATCACGTTGGCGGTTTCGGCCAGTGAACGGCCTTCAGCGCTCATGATCGTCGGCGTCCACATCAGCAGCACGTAGAGCACGACCGTCGAGCAGATATACGCAACCCAGAGGAGCAGCGTCGGGACCGCGAGTTCCTTCGAGAACAGTTCGACAAACGAGAACCGGTGTTTTTTTGCGGCGCCGTTCGCGTCGGCAATAAACTGGGCACCGGAAAAGTCGACTGTCGGGTCAATGCGCGAAAGAACTCCGGCGATCCTTGCGCTGTCCTTTTGGGCCGTCGCGAGATATCGAACCGATTCCGGCAGGAAAAACAGCAGGAGAACGGCCACGATCAAGGGAGCGACACCACAAACCATGAGATACCCTTGCCAGCCATGTTGCGGAATCACGGAGCGCGCGAGCGGACCACAAATCCCGCCCCCCACCGCATAGCCGAAGAGCATCCCATTGACGGCACGGCTGCGCATGCGCGAGGGCAGGAATTCATTCATCATCGTCGCGCACAACGGAATGGCGGCGCCCAGACCGATGCCGGTAAAGAAGCGCGACCACATGAGTTCGTGCAGCGTCGAAGACTGTGCCGACCAGATGGTGGTGCCGCCGAATAGCGCAACGCTGAGAATAAGCACCAGACGGCGGCCCACGCGATCGGCGAACGGCGCGCCCAGCGCCGCGCCTACGCCGATGCCGATCAACGACGCCGAAAGCACCGGCGCCAGATCGGCCCTGGTTGCCTGCATCTGTTTTAGCAGCGCCGGAGCAATCAGACCCATTGCGCTTGCATCGAGACCATCCAGAAGAATGGTCAGAAACATGAGCACGAATAGAATGGCATGGAATGGTTTAAGCGGTCGTTCGTCGATGAACGACTGGACGTTGATCGTTTTCATTTCCAGTTTGATAGCCTGTAAGTTTTGGCAACAAGGTTTTTACAACACTGGGTAACTTTAAAAACCTCAATCAGAAGTTGTGAACCAGACCGATAGAAACCCCGAGCTGAGCCGAGGAACCCGGTGACATATTGAGCAGGGTCTGGGTACTGTACTTGTCGTACTTGTAGGCGCCCGTGAACCAGTTGCGGTCGGCCTCCAGGTACAGCGATGTCGATTTCGACAGTGAGTACAGTGCTTCGATGTATGCCGTGTTTTTGTTGCCGTTTGCGCCATCGACATTCGACAGATTCCTCGCCACGTCGATATAGTAGGCACCGATCAGCGTCAGGTACGGGGTCGGCTGGTAACGCGCGCCGATCGTCGTCACGTAGTCGCGGCGAGCCGGACCCGCCGCGCCGTCGATCGTCGTCAGACGCAGCGTCACCAGGTTCAGGTAGCCCTTCAGACTGCCATACGTGTAGGTAGCGCCGACCCACCAGTTGTCCTGCGTACCGGTTTCATCGGGGCTGTATTGCCGCTGAAACGAAACAGCCGCCTCCAGGCCGTGCGCCGCGTAGTAAATGTCGCCCGAGTAGTTCACGCCCGCACGCGATGCGCCGGCCACGCCCGAAGGATTGTAGCTCGCGCTCAGTGCGAAGTCGCCGATGTGCTTCGTGTAGACGATGTTGTTGTTGGTCCGCGAATCGCGCGTCCACACGTCGGTCAGGATCTGGCCGAGCGGGCATATTGCGGCGATACCGCCACCAATATAGATCGGGTCCATCATGATCGCGCGCAGTGCCGTCGTTGCGTACTGGCGACCGAACGTAAGACGGCCGAACTGCTGGCTGTCGATGCCCATGTAGGCCTTGCCATACCACAGCGTATTCGCCGAAGTCATGGCACCGGTGTTGATGTTGAAATAGTTTTCCAGCTGGAAGACCGCTTTGTTGCCACCGCCGAGGTCTTCCGATCCGAACAGGCCCCAACGTTCCGGGGAGATCGCATTGGACATCTGGAATGTCGAGCCGCCTGCGGTGTTGTTGACGTAACGAACGCCGTCACTGATGAAGCCATACATCGTGACCGACGATTGCGCGTGTGCAACGGATGTCAAGGATGTTGCGGCAACGGCTGCCGCAAGTATTTTCGTCTTCATTTAGTCTCCAAAATCAGAAGACGCGCTTTCGCGCGCTTATTTCTTTATTTATTTATCGTGATACATGCTTACTACACCAACCTGCCGTCCGGCAAATCGTCTTGTAAAACGACACGTTGATGTGCCCTGCAAACAACACAACGGCTGCGATGCTCGAAACGGCTCGTCAATCGTCGTTGATACGCATTGCCTGCCGTGCGTTCACCGTGCACGGCGTTGAATTCACGCCGTTGCGGCGCTCAATCAATAATCGGTGTACTAACCATTAGCGCGTGCGCGGCATCCCACAGCGCGTAAAACAGAATCGTCTCTGCGGCTAGGATGCAAGCGTTCGAATGGCGGCGTTGAAGTTCACCATTGGCGATCCGGCGTCGTCGGTTGTGGTCTTGCGTATTCTTCCCACGACCAGTTCGTGCGTGCCAAGGGTCGTCGTGTGGATGATGTCGCACTCGACATTCGCCAATGCGTCCACCAGGATCGGGATATTGTCGAGGCCAGAACTCCATCGACCGCTGGCGAAGCGGGCGCTGCCCTGCTGCGCCTGCAGGAAATTCGTCACCACTTCATGGTGCGACTGCCCCAGGATATTGGCCACGAACTTGCCATTGCTTCTCAGCGGAGTCAGCATCGACGAATCCCGGTGCACGAAGAATCCCACCAGCGGCGGCTGCGCCGAAATAGACGTCAGGCTCGATACCACCATCCCGTTTGGATTTTCGATATCGCCCGTCGTGATCGCCGACACGCCAGCGGGCAACATACGCATTGCAGCCTTGAAATCATCGACGGAACTTCCTGCCGAATCTTCATTGCGAACAATGTGCGCCCTGAGCAGGCCCGCTTCGCTAACCCAGTTGAATTTCCTGGCGAAACCCACCATGGCTTCGAAGTCGGCCTCCCAGTCAGCGTCTCCAGCCTTGCCCGAGAGAAAGCGAATAACCTGCGGATTCACCCATAGGTGCTCTTCGTCGGCACTTTCGCCAATGCGTGCAATCGACTGATCCAGCAAGGCCGCGGGCTGCTCGTCCACCAGGATCTCGAACTGCTTGAAATGCGACGGCGCAATCAGCGTAATCGCGCCACTATTCGTCAAATGCAGACGCATGCCATGACTCCCGGATTGATTGCTTGCTGCTGGATCAGGCCGTTGCTGTTTCGTTTCGCGCCAGTTCCTTGCGCACTGCCGGGATGATCTTGTCGCCCCAGAGTTCGATCTGCTTGAGCATCGTCTTCTGGTCACAGTCGCCGAGTTGCGTCTGCAGTGCGATGTGATCCGGCTTCAGGATTTCAATTTCCTGCAGCAGCTTGTCCACGACTTCGTTGACCGAACCAACCGGCAAATTCTCACGCAGCTGGTCGAGCGTCATGTCGACGGCACATGGCGTTTCCTTGATGAGGTAGCCGTCGTCGACGTCCATGCGGCGATCCTTCAGCGATTCGGAAATACGACGCGCCCAGCGTGCGGAATCCAGATACGCATCGACTTCGGCCTTGCTATCCGATGCGAAGCCGCAACGCAGGAAGCCAATCTTCGTCTTGCTGAGATCCTTGCCCAGTTGCGAAGCCACATCTTCGAGCCGGCCGCGCAGCCCCCGCAGTGCATCGTTGCCGCCGTGCAGCACCGTCGTGAACAGGTTGGCGCTTTCGTTGAATGCGCGCCCCAACGTGCCAGGATTCATCGACGTGATCCACAGCGGCACCCTTTCCTGAATGGTGCGGATCGCCACCGAGGTCGGCAGCATTTCGAAATGCTTGCCTTTGTACTCGAAGACCTTCTCGTTCAGCCCGCGGTTAATGATGTCCCATATTTCGTGGAAGATTTCGCCCGACGTCGGGAGATCCGAGCCGAAGCGCTCGAATTCGAATTGCTGGTAGCCCGAGCCGATACCCAACTCCAGACGGCCGTCGGATAGCGTGTCGGCAAGACCGATTTCAGCCAGCAGGCGAGCAGGATGGTAGAGCGGAAGAATGCACACCGCCGAACCAAGGCGAATCTTGTTCGTCCTGGCCGCTGCGTGAGCAATCGTCATCAGCGGCGACGGCGACAGCGAGTAATTGTTGAAGTGGTGCTCGGCGTACCAGGCGGCGTCGAAACCCGCCTGCTCGGCCACGACTGTCTGCTCGATGGTGTTGTGAATGACGCTCTGCGATGTCTGAGCGTAACTGCGCTGTTGCGCGAGAAGAAATACCCCAAATTCCAAGATGGCATCTCCGTTGTAATGGTAAGTGATTTACTGCCTGGAACTCAGTCTGAAGCGGATTCTAAGCAGTTCATCGAACATCACACAATCGAAAATTTTCTCGTTCTGTATTGCGGATTTGACATCAATACCCGGCCAATTGCGGCGCTTCTGTGTAGTAAAGTGATTTCGCCCAGGGAGGGATATTTCCGGTGCAAATTCGGCATTAACCCCAATGGTTGAGCAGTAGGTTTCCTGTATATGGCGCGTTGCGGCGCGGTTTTCCTGATCGGACAAACCGCGCTCATGGAGTGAGACTTTATTTAGACAAATAAAACAGGACGACAATGAACGGACTGATGCAACAACGGCAGCTTCTGATCTCCGATTTGATCGAGCACGCGGCCAGCAACCATAGCGATCAAGAGATCGTGTCCCATCTGGGCGAGGGTCAAGTCCACCGATATACGTGGTCTGCCGCTTGTCGCCGCTCGAAACAGGTTGCAAACCTCATCCAGGCGCTGGGTGTGACCGCAGGCCAGCGCGTCGCCACGCTGGCGTGGAATACCCATCGCCACCTCGAGCTCTATTACGGGGTTTGCGGCACCGGCGCAGTCCTGACCACCGTGAACCCAAGACTGTTCGCAGAACAGATCATCTATATCCTGAATCACTCGGGAAGCACCCATGTGTTGTTCGATGTGAGCCTGGCCCGGCTCGTGGCGCAGGTCGCGCCACACTGCCCGCATATTCAAGGCTTTATCGCCCTGTGCGAAGCGGATCAGATGCCCGACATCGTGGTTCCCGGCCTCGCCTGCTATGAATCGCTGATGGCCGGGAGCAGCGATGTCTATACGTGGCCGCAATTTGACGAAAATAGCGCATCGTCCATGTGCTATACCTCGGGCACGACGGGCAAACCCAAGGGCGTGCTGTATAGCCATCGTTCGACGGTATTGCACGCCATGTCGTCCTGCATGGCCGATAGCTTCGCGATCAGTGCGCGCGACAGCATCCTCCTGATCGTGCCCATGTTCCATGTGAACGGCTGGGGCATTCCCCATTCGTCGGCAATGGCCGGTGCCAGAGTCATTCTTCCGGGCGCACAACTGTCTGGCGAGCATGTGTACTCGATGCTGCGCGACGAGCAATGCACCGTGTCCTGCGGCGTCCCGACCGTCTGGATGTCGCTGCTCGAGTACGCAGAAGGCGTGGATGCGGAACAGCGTCGGCGCGACATCGTCGTCACCCGCTTCCTCTCGGGCGGGTCTGCTGCGCCGCGTCGAATCATCGAAAAGTTCGAGGCGTATTTCGGCGTCTGGTTGTGTCAGGCATGGGGTATGACTGAAACGAGTCCGGTCGTGACCGTCAATACTCCGCTGCCCAGGCACCACGATCTGACGCTCGAAGAACGCTTCGATCTTCAGATGCTTGCCGGTCGCGCGCTGCCGGGCACCGAAATCGAGATCTTCGACGACGCAGGCAATCGCCTTCCTCACGATGGCCAGACCACCGGTCAATTGAAAGTACGCGGCCACTGGATTGCCCGCGCCTATTACCAGCACGAGGACGACGCATGGGATGCGGATGACTGGTTCGCAACCGGCGACATGGCGAGCTTGAACGCCGACGGCTATCTGAAGATCACGGATCGCGCGAAAGATGTGATCAAGTCGGGCGGTGAATGGATTTCGTCTCTCGACCTGGAAAGCGCAGCGCTCAGCCATCCTGCGATTGAAGAAGCCGCTGTCATTGGTCTGCGCCACTCGCACTGGCAAGAGCGCCCGCTACTCATCGCGGTGAAGCGCAAGGAAATGGACGTGACGGCTGACGAAGTGCGGGAACACATGCGCCATTACGTTGCCAGGTGGTGGCTTCCCGATGACGTGGTGTTCGCTGATTCTCTCCCCCACACCGCGACCGGCAAGCTCTACAAGGTTCCGCTGCGCAAGCAATTCGAGAGTTTCAGGTTTTCCACCGATGTCGAGAATGCTTGAGGATAGGCATATGCATTCCCAGAAGACCGTTCTTATCACTGGGTCCGCTTCCGGTATCGGCTATGCAAGCGCCCTGCGCTTCGCCAGGGATGGCTGGCGCTGTGTGCTGGTGGATCACCAGGCCGAAGCATTACAGGACTTGATCGGGAAAATGGCGCGAGCGGCCGAGCCGCATCTGATTCGCGTCGTCGATTTGATGGAGCCTGCAGCCATCGCGGCACTGGCTGCGGATATGCCCTATCTCGACGCGATCATCAACAATGCGGGCATGTCGGATAGCACGCAATTGCCGCTCACGGCAATGACGCAGGAGCAGTTTGCGCCCCTCGTCCGGCTGAATCTGGATGCACCCCGGCTGATTTTCCAGGCGCTGGAAAAGCGGCTCAAACCGCACGGCCGTGTCGTCAATGTATCGTCGGGCGCTGGTTTGCATGCGATCCCGTTTCGTGGCGCGTATTCACCGACCAAGACCGGCGTTATCGCTTTCACGCAAGCGCTGGCCGCGGCACGCCCGGATCTCGGCGTGACCGCGCTGTGCCCGGGTTTTGTGCGTACCGAAATCGTGCGCCGCCTGATTGAATCGGGGCGCCTCGATCCGGTCCGCGCGGCAGGCAAGACGCCGCTCGGTCGTATTGCGGAACCGGTCGAACTGGCTGAAGCCCTGTTCTTCCTCGCGAGCGAAGGCGCGCTCCCGCTCTCCGGCGCCGCTGTGTCGGTGGATGGCGCGGCGTCGGTCTACGGCGGGTCGATCCAGTGCGCCCCGGCCGCCTACGAGGTCCTGCCCATGGATGCAGAAACCGCCATCGACGTCGTGGGCGTCGCGGCGGCCGCGAAGCAAAACTGGATGTCGTTGCAAACCGACCATAAGGAAGCCCGCTATAAGGCGGTGATTGACGCATCCGTGCTGAACGCGCGGGATGGCGAGCGCCTGAATGCGGTGCATGAAGCGGCAAAGCGATTTGCGCTCGCTCATACGCACAACGCAAGCCTGACTCTCCTGCTGCCCACGCAGACGCAAAACTGGGCGACCTGCGGTGACGAAGCGGCAGCGCGGATGTTCGTCGCGACACAGGCCTGCGAATGGGGTTCAAAAGGTCTGCGCATCAATTCGCTCGAAGTTCACGCCCATACCTCCGTCTCACAGGTGCAGCCCATTGCCCGCTATATGGCGAGCGCGGCAGCACAGTTTTTGACGGGCCAGGCGTGGACGATGGCCTCTGGACTGGCAGAAATCCAATAACAAACGGAGACGCTGATGGCGCAATCAGTGGAACAAGAGCGGATCAAGCAAAAGTTTATCGCCGCACGCGGTTACTGGCGCCCGTGGACCGATGCCATTCTGAAACTCCATCCCGACTTTCTCGAACGGTATGCGGACTATGCGGGTCAGCCGGCAAGAAAGGGCCCGCTCAGTCCACGGATGGTGGAGCTTGTTTACGTCGCGCTCGATGCTTCGTCGGCTCATATGTATGGGCCGGGTCTTTCGACCCATCTCAAGGGTGCCTTGAATACGGGAGCAACACCTTCTGATGTACTCGATGTGCTCCATCTGGTGGCGATGCAGGGCCTGGAAGCGGTCTTTGCCAGTACGGCGATTCTTGGCCAGGAACTTGACTCGCAACTGCCGGGGGAGCGCCGATCCGCCGGTATTCCGGCTGGAGAGGCATTCAAGGCCGCTTATCCGGTAGCAGCGTCATCGATCGAATATCTCGCGCAGTTCGACGCGGAGTACGCCCAGGTTGTGACGGACTTCATGCAATTCGGCGGCACGGGCAAAGGTTTGAGCGCTAACGAACGTCTACTCGTTCAGATCGCTTTGAATGCCTGTTTCACTGCGTTTAATCCCGAAGCTGTGCGTCTGCATATTCGTGCAGCTTTGAATACCGGCATATCCGCTTCTGAAATTCTCCAGGTGATTCAGCTTGGCGCGCATCTTTCGGTGCATGGCACTGCCTTGGGTGCTGTCTCTCTTAACGAAATCATCGAATCGGTCGAAGAGAAAAGTCATGAGTCGCAGTGAAAATTCCCTGTCCTGGCTGGGGCTCTCTGGACGCATTTGCGTGGTCACGGGCGGGGCTGGCGGCATCGGTTCGGAAACCGCGAAGCAAATGGCGGCCGCGGGCGCGAAAGTCGCCATCCTGGATCGAACCCGCGAAAGCTGCCATGACGTCCTGAACCAAATTCAATTGGCTGGAGGCACCGCGATCGCCGTCGGCTGTGACGTGTCCGACGCCGCGTCTGTCGCGCTTGCCGCGGCAACGGTGTTCCGCGAATTCGGCCCCGCTGAGGTTCTCGTCAACAACGCGGGGATTGGCGGTGGCGGGCGTGTCGCGCTGCTCGATGCAACGCTCGACGAATGGCAGCGTCTGCTGTCGATCAATCTGACGGGCGCGTTTCTCTGCGCACAGGCGTTCGGCGCGCACATGCGCGACGCGGGCAAAGGCGGAACCATGGTGCATGTGGCGTCTATCGGCGCCGATATCGCCATTCCCAAAGGCATTGCGTATAGCGTGAGCAAAGCCGGCGTTCTGATGCTGTCCAAACAGCTTTGTCTGGAACTCGCCCCATACGGAATTCGCAGCAATTGCGTGAGTCCCGGCCTGGTTCGAACGCCTATGAGCGAGGCTTATTACCAGGACGAAGCTCGATTGCGCGCGCGCAATGAAGCGGTACCCAGCGGCCGGATTGCAACGTCGAAAGACATGGCAGAGGCGATTCTTTTTTTGTCCAGCGATCGGTCCAGCTATGTCAATGGCGAAGACCTGCTGATCGATGGAGGTTTGAGCCAGGTTGTGATGGCAAATATTCCGCGCGTCTGAATCATCGAATGCGCAGCACTCGCACTTTATAAAGGAATCTGGAAAATGGAATTCAATACCCTCCTCGTTGAAATCAAAGACAAGATCGCCCTCGTTACGCTCAATCGCCCGGAAAAGCGCAACGCCCAGAACGCCGAAATGCGCAATGAGATCATCGATTGTTTCGACGTGCTCGGCGCGCGTGAAGACGTGTCGGTCATCGTGGTGACGGGTGCGGGTTCCGCGTTCTCGGCCGGTGCCGACATCAGCGATCGCAAAGATCTTTCGAAGCCTGGCGCGTTCCCCAAGCATCACCGTATCGTCCGCGAATCGGCGTATGCGATCCGCGAATGCCCGAAGCCCATCATTGCCGCGATCAATGGCGCGGCCATGGGCGCCGGTTTCGGCATCGTCATGAATTCGGATATCTGGGTGGCGTCGGAAGAGGCTTATGTTTCGATGCCGGAAATCAACGTCGGCCTGGCTGGCGGCGTCTCGTTCCTGAACCGCATTTTCGGGCAATCGCGCGCCCGCCGCATGTTCTACACGGGCATGAAAGTTTCGGGTCATGAACTGTATCGCCTCGGCCTCGTGGAAGCGTGCACGACGAAGGAAGAACTGCTGCCCTTCGCGATGGAAATCGCCAGGGAAATCGCCTCGAAATCGCCGGTGGCGCTGCGTCTTGCGAAGGAAGCGGCGCGTATGACCGAGAACATGCCGCTGCGCGAAGCCTATCGCTACGAGCAGGGCAACACCGAATTTCTCTCTAAAACCGAAGACTCGAAGGAAGCACAGCGCGCCTTCCTCGAAAAGCGCGAGCCGGTGTACGTCGGCCGCTAATCGAACGGGCAGCCACACGATCTGTGGCGCCCTGCGACCGGCCCGGCCGCCCAATTTGATTTAGTAAGGCTAATTATTTATGAGTGAAATGGATCAAGTACGGGACGAAGCTTTTTATGCGGCGTTCCGCAAAGAAATCGCCGATCACATCGAAGCGTATGTTCCTGCCGAGGTGCGTGCTGCAACGCGCGCCAACAAGAAGCTGGGTCGCGAACTTCTGAGCCAATACACCGCGGCCATGGCCAAAGGCGGGCTCGGCTATTCGGCGCCGGGCTGGACCACGGCGTTCGGCGGCCCGGGCTGGGACGTGATGCAGCGCCTGATCTTCGAAGAAGTGACGGCGGCAATGGACTGCCCGCAGCTGTATCACCACGGCATCGGCCACATTGGTCCCGTGATCCAGGCATTCGGCACGGACGAGCAGAAAGCACGCTTCCTGCCGCCGATCATCGACGGCTCAGAATGGTGGTGCCAGGGCTATTCGGAGCCGGGCGCGGGCTCCGATCTGGCCTCGCTCAAGACCGCTGCGGTTCTGGACGATACCGGCGAGCACTACATCGTCAACGGCCAGAAGATCTGGACGTCGCACGCTCAGGAAGCGGACATCATGTACACGCTCGTGCGAACGAGCAACGAAGGCAAGCGTCAGGAAGGCATCACGCTGCTGCTGATTCCGATGAACACGCCGGGTATCGAAGTTCGGCCGATTCACACGATCGACCAGTGGCACCACGTCAACGAAGTGTTCCTGAAAGACGTCAAGGTGCCCGTGTTCAATCGCATCGGCGCGGAGGGCCAGGGCTGGTCGTACGGCAAGTTTCTGCTCGACCGCGAACGGTTGAGCCCGGCGCTGATGCCGCGGCTGCTGCGTCACGTTCAGCAGGTGACCGAACTGGTTCAGGACAAGATCAAGGAAAAAGGCGCGACGCCTTCGCTGCTGAAGGCCGTCGATCGTCTGCTCGAAGTCGAAGCCGGTGCCTACGGTACGCGTGAAATCCTCCTGTCGGCGATTAAGGAAGACATGGCCGGCACGCTTCAGTCGTCCAAGTCGTCCGCGCTGAAAATGGCATGCTCGAAACAGAGCCAGGAAGTGACGTCGATTGCCATGGACGTACTCGGTCCCGAGTACGCGGCCCGCCTCCTCCCGCTGCTGCCGCTGGCAACGGCCGAAGACGAACTGAATCTCGAACGCAACTTCGTCCATACCTACCTGTTCTACCGTTCGCGCACGCTCGCGGGCGGTTCGACGGAAGTCCAGAAGAACATCATCGCGAAATCGATCATGGGCGTGGGCTATGCCGTGAGCAATATGTTCCAGGGCGATATGTTCGACTCGTCGGCGCGCCTTGCCGCTGCTGACGAAACGCAGAAGGGCCATGCCGTCGACGGCAAAGCCTCCGGCAAATGGCAACAGGCGCTCGAACTGGGCTGGCAGTCGGTGCTGGTTTCGGAAGACAACGGTGGCGTCGGCGCGACGCTCACAGACCTCGCTGGCATCGTTGAAGCGGCCTCGCGCTATACCAACGTGGCGCCGCTGGTCGAGCGTTGCGCCGTCGCGCCGGTTCTGCTCGAAGCCGCGGCTGCGGCACCGATCGTGGGCCCGCTGCTCGAGCAACTGCTCAGCGGCGAAGTTTCGGTGTCGCCGGTGCTTCAATCGGCATCGGGCACACCGCTCCAGGCCGCTTCGGTCAGCCTGGAGGGCAACATCCTGCGCGGTGCAATCCGCGGTTCGAACGAAAGCGAACCGGCCACGCACGTCATCTTCAACGCGTCGACCGCCGACGGTCAGGCCGTGGTGCTGATCGCACGTTCGCGTCTGGCTGATCGCGCCCAGTTCTTCGGCGGTATCGACGGCACGGTGACCGTGGACTACGCGGTCGACGGCCTCGAAGTGAGCGAAGACGAAATCGTGCTGGTCGGCGCCGCCGCCCATGTCGCGGTCAATCAGGCCCTGCAGATCGGCGCACTGCTCTCATGCGTGCAGATCGTGGGCGCCGTCGGCGCCAAGGTCGAGCAGACGATCCAGTATCTCAACGACCGCGTGCAGTTCGGCAAGCCGCTGGCGGTTCATCAAGTGCTGCAGCATAGCGTCGTGGATTGCTATGTGGCGTACGAAGGTATCAAAGGTCAAGTCGCGCGCCTGATCGAAGGCTTCAACGGCAGCGATGACTGCGCGATCGACCGCCTGGTAATACTAAGCAAAATGTTCTGCGCAGGCGTTGCGAAGGACGTGGGCCACGCGGTCATGCAGATGCACGGCGGCATGGGTATGACGGTGGAAATGCCGGCCACGCAGCTTTGCATGCAGTCTCGCACGGCTGCGGAACGGTTCGGCAACCGTAGCCAATGTCTCGACTGGCTCGTCGCACACGTCTGAAGCTGGCTTGATTCAGGCTCCCCGGCGTGACCGGGGAGCACTCGACCTTACTCGCACACCATGACCTCTTCCACTCTCAGCGCATTGTTCGACGCACGATCGGTTGCCGTTATCGGCGCATCGTCCGATCCAGACCGCATTGGCGGTCGCGTACTGCGATTCCTTCGCGAATCCGGCTATCAAGGCACATTGTTTCCGATTAACCGCAGCGGCGCGGAAATTCAGGGCCTTGCGGCCTACCCGTCGATCCTCGATACACCCGAAGTACCCGATCAGGCGATCATCGTGGTTCCAACCGGCGCCGTGGAATCCGCATTGGGCGATGCAATCCAGAAGGGTGTCAAATCCGTCGTCATCCTGACCGCGGGTTTCGCCGAGATCAACGCGGAAGGCCGCGCCGTTCAGGACCGTCTGGCGGCGATGTGCAAGGCCTCCGGCGTTCGCATGGTCGGGCCGAACTCTTTAGGTTTACTGAACGTCGAATCGCGTCTGCTTTCCACCTTCTCGGTCGTGCTCTACGGCATCAGCCCGAAGCCCGGCAACATCGCGCTGGCGACGCAGTCGGGCGCCTTCGGTTCGGCGTTGTACGGTGCGGCTACGCTGCGCGGCATGGGCTTCAGCAAGATTGTGGCGACCGGCAACGAAGCCGATGTCGATGTCGCGGAAGCCATCGACTATCTGGCCGACGATCCGTCCACCAGGGTCATCATGGCCGCGCTCGAATCGGCGAAAGACGGTCAGAAGCTGCGCCGCGCCCTCCTCAAAGCGGCCAAAGCGCAGAAGCCGGTCATTATCATGAAGGTCGGGCGCTCCGAACTCGGAGCCGCGGCGGCTGCAACCCACACGGGTTCGCTGGCTGGCAACGACGCAGCCTACGACGCCGTGTTCGCCGAGTGCGGTGCGTATCGCGCCCCGTCGCAGGAAGCGATGCTGGACATCGCGTATCTGATCTCGACCACGGGTCATTTGCCGGTCAATAACGAACTGGGCGTGCTCACGTCGTCCGGCGGTATCGGCGTAATGGTTGCAGACGCATGCGGGGATTCCGGCCTCACGATGCCGGCCCTGCCCGAAACTGCCAGGACGGCGATGCTTGAACTGCTGCCGTTTGCCGTCGCAGCGAACCCATTGGATGTGACCGCGCAAATCACCTCCGTGAAGAACGGCACAGTTCGCGCGCTGGACGTCATGCTTTCGAATAGCGGCTACGGCACCACGCTGGCGTATCTGGCATCGGCGGGCCTCGCGCCTGCATCGTTCAAGACGAATTACGAGCAGCCGTTTGCCGAACTCAAGGCCCGGCACCCGCAACGCGATGTCATCGTGGTCACGCTTTCCGTGCCCGAAGTCGACCGCGAACTCGAAAAGATCGGCATTCCGGTTTTCAATGACGCCACGCGCGCCACGCTCGCACTGGGCGCAGCGGCAACGATCCGCGCGCGTTGGGCGAATCTCTACGAACCCGCCGATGCGAAGCGCGAGGCTTATAAGCTCGGGGACGTGAGCACGGAAGCGCTGGCCAAAGAAGCGTTGGCCGAAGCCGGTCTGCCGGTGCCACAGGACATTCTCGCGATCGACACCGATGCGGCGGTTGCCGCGGCCGATGCAATGGGCTACCCCGTGGTGCTCAAGATCGTGAGTCCGCAGATCGTGCACAAGACCGAGGTCGGCGGCGTCGTCCTGAACGTGAGGAACGCCGACGCGGTACGCGCAGCGCACCAACAGATTCTGGACAGCGTGCGTGTCCACGTACCCGACGCACAGATCGACGGCATGCTCGTGTGCCCGATGATCGTGGGCGGCACGGAAATGATCCTCGGCGTGAACAACGATGCCACCTTTGGCCCGATGATTCTCGTGGGCGCTGGCGGCGTCAACACCGAACTCTATAAAGACGTGTCGCTGGTCTCTGCCCCGCTCACGCAGGCACGCGCACGTCAGGCAATCGACAAGGTGAAGGCAACGGCATTGCTCAAAGGCTGGCGTGGCTCGGCGCCGAAGGACATGGACGCACTGGTGACGGCAATGATCAAACTTTCGGATTTCGCCTTGAATCACCCGGAAGTCATGAGTGTGGATGTCAATCCGCTGGTCGTGCGTGAAGCCAGTGCCGCAGTGCTCGACGCTGTGATCATCAAGCATCCTGAAGCGGCGCTTTAATCTGCTTTTAACTTCTCCTTAAAGCTGCGCACGTGGCCGCACGAAAAAGCGGCCATTCTCCTCCCACGCCAGGAATCACATGAGCCAATCTGAACTCCCGAATCGAGCCGTGCAAGCGCTGCTTGACCGCGAAGCGATTCGCGAATGCCTCTATCGCTATTGTCGTGGCGTGGATCGAGGCGACGAAATTGCCCTGCGCGCAACCTATTGGAACGATGCAACGGACCGTCATGGTCCTTATCAAGGCACAGCATCGGGATTCTGCGATTGGGCAATGGAATCGCTGAAAACCGCCGGTCGTATGGTCCATATGATCGGCAACATCATGATCGAATTGCACGGCGACCGCGCATTGGCCGAAAGCTATTTTCACGCCGTTCAGGAAGATCGAAAGACCGCCGATAAACCCACGGAAGTCGTGCTCTATGGGCGCTATATCGATCGTTTCGAAAAGCGCGGCGATGAATGGAAAGTCGCGGCACGCACCGTCGTCTACGACTGGAGCCGCACGACGCCTATCGAAGCCAAGACCGAAACTGAAATGTTTGGCACAGCTCGACGTCCGTTGGGGTCGCGCTATCCGGCAGATACGCTCTATGAAGCGCGCGCCGATCTTCTGGCGCTCAATGCAGTGGAAGTGGAAAGCACCGGCAAGCAGGCACAATGACCAATCACTCTATCGACGTTATCGGAACATCCCGCGATGCACTGGGCGAGTGCCCGCTATGGGATGATCGCAGGCAAATCCTCTATTGGATCGATTCCCACGCATGCCAGGTAAAAGCGCGTGATCCGAAAACCGAATCCGTGCGCGAATGGAAACTCCCCGCACAGATCGGCTCCATCGCCTTATGCGAAAGCGGCCGCATTCTCGTCGCACTCGCTCACAGCTTTTGCTTTCTCGATCCCGAAACCGGCGACATCACGCACTTTGTCGATGTCGTGCATCCCGCAGAAGGTATGCGGCTCAACGACGGTCGCGTCGATCGTGAAGGCCGCTTTGTGGTTGGCTCGATGGCGCTCGGACGCCGGGAGCCGGTGGGCGAACTGTATCAACTCGACCGCCACGGCAATCTGAAGGTTCTGGAAACGGGGATTTGCGTCACCAATTCCACCTGCTTTAGTCCCAATGGCGAGCACCTCTACTTTTCAGACAGCCTCAGCCACCAGTTGCGCCGCTATCGCTATGACTCGGCCTCCGCGACGATGAGCGAACGCACACTGTTCGTCGACACAACGTCGCTGAAATCGGGTCCCGACGGTGCCACCATCGATGCAAACGGCAATCTCTGGACGGCAATGGTGATCTCGGGCCAGCTGGCCCGCTTCGCGCCTGACGGCCAACTCGATCTTCTGATCGACTTGCCGACGGTCTATCCGACCTGCCCGGCAATTGGTGGCGCGCAACTCGACACGATCTTTGTGACCAGCATCAGCAATAGCGGAAACGCTCTCAAGAGCGACAACCCGAATGCGGGCGCAGTCGTCGCGGTCACGGGCAGTGGCGTGCGCGGCCTGCCGGAATGCCGGTTTAAAGACCAGTGAATCCATTAAACAATATTCAGGAATAGAAATGACCCAAAAGCTGGAAGGAAAAATCGCGCTTGTGACGGGCGGCGCTCAAGGCATTGGTCGCGCCATCGTCAATAAATTCGTTCGTGAGGGCGCTATCGTTGGCATTCTGGATCGTGACCTCGACAAGGCCCAATCCGCCGCCGATGAAATCAAGTCTCAGGGCGGCACCGCCTACGCTTTCGGCGGTAATGTGGCCGAACGCGAAACGATTTTCAACGCGGCGGGCGGTCTGGTCGACGCTGCCGGTCGCATCGACGTCATCGTGAGCAATGCGATGTGGGTTCGTTATGCGCCCGTTCTCGAGATCACCGAGAAAGACGTTTCGATGATGACGGGCACAGGTTTCAATTCGGTGGTGTGGGGCATTCAGGCTGCGGCCCATTACATGAAAGAAGGCGGCTCGGTCGTGAACATCGCTTCATCGTCGGGTTTGATTGGCTTGCCCAAGGCGCTTATCTATTGCGGCGTGAAAGCCGGTGTGCTCGGGCTGATGCGCGCGGCCGCTGCGGAATTGGGCCCGCGCGGCATTCGTGTGAATTCGGTTGCTCCGGGCTACACGGAGACCGAAGGCGTGGCCAAAAACGTCAGCGAAGAAACGCGCAAGCTGCGCCAGGCAAAGACCCCGATGCCGCGTCTGGGCCAGCCTGAAGACATCGCCAATGCGACCTGCTTTCTGGCCAGTGACGAAGGCTCGTTCGTCAACGGTGAATGCGTCCGCGTCGACGGCGGCTCGGCCATTGCTTATCTGTAGCTGCCGGGCGTTTAAACCCAAGGGAAAAGGGGCAAGTCAGGAGCCCTGAACCCGTGCGCCATCTGATTCCCTGGCAGTGACTTGCGAATCGCTTATCGCGGGCTGAGGCACCCTTCAGCCCGCGTGATTCCGGACGATAAAACGCTGACGCGCGCCGCGGTCCATGGCGATCGCGATCAGCAAATAACAGTTCGGAGACAGCAACGTGATGCAGAGAATCAGCTTTAAGACGACCTTGTGGAGCACGGTCTTTTTCGTGTGGTTGAGCCTGATCGCGCTTTCCGTCACGAACGCCATCCAGACGCGCGAACTCATGATGCGCGACCGCGAGGCCGCGCTCCGTGAACAGGTGCAATCGGCACTGAGCATTGTCAATGCTTATCGCGCTGCCGCCCAGGCGGGCACGCTTTCCACGCCAGAAGCGAAGCGGCGGGCGCTCGCGCAATTGCGCGTCGTGCGATACGGCGCGAATGGCTATCTGCTGGTAGTCGATTCGTCGATGCTGCAATTGCTCAATCCCGTGCGCCCCGAACTCGAAAACCGCATCAACGATCTCATCGACGAAACCGGCAAGCACTTCACCGCCGAAATTGTCCGGCATGGCATCGACGGAACCCACATCACGACCTATCGCTTTCCGAAGCCAGGTCAAACACGCGCCGAACCGAAAATCGCCTATGGCGATTATCTCAAGGACTGGGATTGGCACGTCTACACCGGCGCCTACGTGGACGACATCGACAGCGCGTTTTATGCCCGGCTCGTGCGCGAACTCGCCGTGGTCTGCGCCGTGGGTCTCGCGCTCACGTTCGTCATGGGCAGCATCATTCGCCGCGTACTCGGCGCGCTCGGCGGCGATCCGCAATCTGTGGCGCGTCTGTGCGAGCGCATCGCCCAGGGCGATCTGACCGTCCCGGTCACGCCGCGCGACGGCGACACGCGCAGCCTGGTGGCATCGGTGCGGACCATGCAGGAGCGTCTCTCGGCGGCCATCGACGCCGTCAAGCGTTCCGCCGACTCCATTGTGGGCGCGACCGATGAAATCGCCGCGGGCAATGCCGATCTTTCCGCCCGCACCGAAGCTCAGGCAGCAGCGCTCGAACAGACGGCCGCCAGCATGGAGCAACTCACCTCGACCGTGCAGCAGAATTCGACCAACGCCGAGACCGCCAGCGGCTTTGCTGCGCGCGCGCACGAAGTCGCGCTCGAATGCAGCGAGATCGTCACGCGCGTGGTGAATTCAATGAGCGACATCGATCGCAGCGCCGCGCGCATCGGCGAGATTATCGGCATGATCGAGAGCATCGCGTTCCAGACCAATATCCTCGCGCTGAACGCGGCGGTCGAAGCCGCGCGCGCGGGCGAACAGGGACGCGGGTTTTCCGTCGTCGCTTCGGAGGTCCGCGCTCTGGCGCAACGTTCGTCGGCGGCGGCCAAGGATGTGCGTGCCATGATCGGCAGTTCCGCGTCGAGCGTGCGCGAAGGCAACGATGCCGTCGTGCTCGCCGGCGACGCGATGCAGCGGGTACGCGGCGCGATCGCGCGAGTCGCGGAATTGATGGGCGAGATTGCGGCCGCGTCGCAGGAACAGAGCCGCGGCATCGATCAGGTCAATCAGGCCGTCACACAGATGGACGAGAACACCCAGCAAAATGCTGCGCTAGTCGAAGAGGCATCCGCGGCCGCGCATTGTCTGCGTGGCCAGGCGCACGATTTGATGGCTTCCGTGGCGGCATTTCGTACGGCATAAGCCTGAGCGGAGTCCTTTTCAGGCGGGCGTTCTTGATTTCCGGGCAAGTATGTTTTGATCGGCGGACGCTTTACGCATGGCAGCAGGTCGGGCAGAGTTTGACGGTCAACGGCTTATGAAACAGAACAACAAGCGCACCCGTGAAATCCGCATACTCCACCACCGTCGGCGCGCCAACTCGCCCGCCCGCCTCTGACTGCTGGGTCTCCGTCGCGCTGCATCTTCTCGGCGCCGATTTAAGCGACGCATTGGCGATAGCGGATGTCGCCGCTTGCGTGCGCATGTCCAAGGCGCATTTCTTCGGAGCCTTTCGGGAAAAGGTGGGCCATACGCCGCATCAATGGCGGCTAAGACAACGCATTGCAGCGGCACAAAGCGACCTGATCAATCAGCCCCTGAAAACGTCGGATGTCGCCCACAAATACGGTTTCAGCGATCAGGCGCACTTTAGCCGTGTATTCAAGCGATTTGTCGGAGAATCGCCGCGCTCGTGGCAGTCGCGAATGAAATTCGCGACTGCGGTCCCGTCCTGCGAATAGCGTCAGCCCGCATTACTCAGCCCTTATCACACCCCACAGCACCAAGCTCGAAACAGAATGTCGCGCCGGCATCCTCGTTGTTGAAGGCCCAGATCGTGCCGCGATGTTCCTCGACGATCGAGCGGCAGATCGAAAGCCCAAGCCCCATGCCATCCGGTTTCGTTGTAAAGAACGGCTCGAACAGTCTTTCGACGATACCGCCGGCGATACCCGTGCCCGAATCGCTCACACTGACACGCACGGCTTGTCCCTCTACGCTCTGTGCCGATATCGTCAGCACGCGCGGCCCGTGCGACGATCGCAGGATCGAATGCATGCCGTTGACGACCAGATTCATGACCACCTGCTGAATCTGGATCTTGTCGGCGGCCACTTTCGGCAGATGCTCGCCGCCCATCACGCGCAGGCGGATATCGTGCTTCTCCATCTCCTGCCGCACGAGCGTGGCCACTTCGGTAACGGTTTGCGTCAGATCGACGGGCGCACGATTCGAGCGCTCCTTGCGTACAAGCGCACGCAGGCGATTGATGACTTCGCTCGCGCGATCCGCATCGCTCACAATGCGCGCGAGATTGTGGCGCGCCTCATCGATCGACGGCACCGCGCGATTGAGCCATCGCATCCCCGCCTCCCCGTGCGTGATGATCGCCATGAGCGGTTGTTTCAGGTCGTGCGCGAGCGACGCGGTCAATTCGCCCAGCGTCGATACCCGCGTGACGTGAGTCAGTTCCGCTTGCGCGCGCAATAGCGCGTTCTGCGCCTGATGGATCTCCGTCATATCGGCGAGTGCGCCCACGTACTCCACCGCCTTCGAAGCCGAAGCAATCGGCCGCGCCACCATCCGCAGATATTTGAGCGCGCCGGTCGCGACCTGCACGCGATATTCGACTTCGATAATGGACGCGCCTTCTTCCGCATCGCGCAGCGCGCGTCTCACCTGATCGACGTCGTCGGGATGAATGCGCTCCAGCATGAGATCCATGTGAGGCCGCGGCGGTTCGTCCATCTCCAGAATACGGTACGTTTGCGCGGAGCACGTCATCTCGCGCGACTCCGCATTCCAGCCCAGACTGCCGATATTGCTGAGCCGCTGCGCTTCCGAAAGATACATCTCGCTGCGTCGCAAGGCGTCTTCGAAAGTGCGCCGCTCGGTGATATCGGTCGTCGAACCAATATATTCGCGCGTGCCGTTTTCGCCGCCCGACCACGGGCGGAAAATGACCTGCAATCTGCGCAGACTGCCATCGTCCTGAACGGTCGAGAATTCGAAACGATATAAAGCGTCCTGGTTGATGGCCTCGACGAAAATTTCCTTGAAGCGCGCATGGTCGTCGACATGCACGCGTGCGAGACACATTTCGATAGTCGGCTGCTCGCAGGAAAACGCCACGCCCCAGAGTTCGTAATTCTCGCGTGACCACAACAGGCGTCCCGTCACGGTATTCCAGATAAACGTCCCGGTCTTGCTGATGCGCTGGCCTTCTTCCAGAAAGGCTTCGCTGCGCCGCAGACGCTGTTCGGTAAGACGGCGCTCGACATTCTCCCGTTTGAGTGCGGAATACAGCCGCGCATTCTCGATCGATATGGCCGCCTGAGCGGTCAGCATACTCATCAGTTTCACCCGCGCGCTGTCGAACACGAAAGGCGTGACGCTGTTTTCCATATACAGCACGCCCACGAGGCCTGCATGCCGCAGCAAAGGGATGCAGAGCAACGAGCGGCAGCGACCGTCAACCAGATAACGGTCCTCGCGAAAATCGTTCGGCTCCGCGCCGTCGTCGATCACAACCGTTTCATGAGCCCGCATGACATGACGGATCACCGAAGGCGGCGCCATCGACTCATTCAGCTCCATTTCCTGTGCTTCGACGGTAATGACGTTACCGTCGAAGCCGGCTTCCGCGGCAATATGAAGGCGTTCATCGGACCAGAGCATGAGGAGTGCGCGCTGCGCACCGCTGTGACGCACGGCAATTTCCATGAACGCCTGCACCAGCTTGCCGAGATCGATTTCACTGGACACCGCCTGGGACAACTGCATCATCGCCGCCACATCGACCGTACCCAGCAGTGCAGACTGACTCGCGGCATGGCGCGTTGTATGCGCGCTTTCCCGCAGAGCATGAAATTCCTGCTCCAGGCTGCGCACTTTTGCGCCCGCGCCCCACTGCGCGTAGGCATCGCGGGCCGCGCGCAAACACGCCTCGGCCACCGACGTCAAACCGCGCCGCCGATAAAACCTCGCCGCACATTCGCGCGTCATGGCCTCGTAGTGGGCTTGCCCGTTTTCACGTGCAAGTGCGATGGCGCGCTCGTACTCCTGCTCCGCCTGGATTGCGTCGCCGGTGAGCCGCGCATATTCGGCGGCCACCAGCGAGCACCGGCTGCCGTAATTCTCCGGTGCGCTCTGTGCCCATGCCCTGAGCCGCTCGATGGCATCGCCGAGTTCGCGTTCGTTATCGCTGCGACCGGCATCGTCGGGCTCGTTTTCGAGTACCCGGATCAGCGCGAGCGCACGCAGAAAATAGAAAGTCGCCTCGATTGGCATGGCCATAACGGCGCCTAGCTGCGGTTCGATTTCCCTTGCGCGCGCAACGGTATCGGCAAAACGGTTGCGCAGGAAATCCAGCTTCATGTCCATGATGGCCGCGAAGACAAGACCGCAGCCAAACTGCGTCTCGCGCAAATGCGCAAGCCGCTGCTCGCGAGTCGATGTAATGCCCGCGTCCGCCGCTGCGACGCCTTGCAGTTGCAGCAAAAACTCCCATTCGATTTCGATGGTGGCGCAAAGCGTCCGATTACGTAATTCGCCCGCGAGCCGCAAGCTCTCGCGGCAAAGCCGGATGACTTCGTCGAGGTGCTCGCCGCGCTCGTAGGCTTGCCAGATACTTTCGAATGCAATGTAGCCGGCGTAGATGAAATCGCCGGCCTCTACGCATCGGCTCATGGCCTGGCGCAGGATGGGAATGGCCGCGCGAAATGGCTGCTTCCAGACCAGAATATGGTCGCCGTGAAGATGCAGCAGCGTTCCAGTCAGACGCGATTCCCCATACCGCTCGTTCACTGCAAGCGCAAGCTCCGAGAATCTCAACGCGAGATCGAAATCGCGTGAGCGCCCCACCAGCAGCAATGCATAAATAGCGTAGACATAACCCGCCAGGCGCGAGTTGCCGCGCGCGAGGCACAATTCCGTGGCCTTGATTACGAGTAGCGGAAATAGCGCCTGCCTGCAGATATAGGCGCTGGGTATCGCGTCGACAATCAGCCCGATCACGGCGTCGTGCATCGGGCCTTCCACGCAGCCTCGCGTCAGCAGCGCGCCGACTTCGTGCGGCGGACAAAGCGCGCGCAACGCCGCGAGTTTCTGTGCAACAGACCCATCGCCCCGACACTCATCTTCTACGTCGACCGCCAGCAAGGCGAGCGTCTCAAGCGTCGTATCGACAGCACGCCGATAATCGCCCGACGCTTGATGAATACGGATTTCCATACGCCGCGCACTCACGCGTTGCAACAGGTCTGCCGCGTGTCGCCCCGCCTTGCAGGCCGTTTCGATGGCAGCGCCAAAGCCGCCGGTGAGATATTCGCATTCGGCCAGATCGAGCAGCAGACGGAAGCGGTCCACCGTCGTCAGGCCCACGCCATACTCGACAATGAGCGCTTCCGCCTGAGCCAGATAGTCACGCGCCGAACTCCACGCGGCAGCCTCGCGCGCTGCCTTGCCTGCCATCACGTCAAGTTCGGCGAGCCGTGTCAGGTCGTCCCGGCCGAGCATGCGCTGCGAACGGTTGAGGTGCCCGACTACCGCGAAAATTTCCGCTGCGTCCGCCGTATCGTGCATGGCATTCAGCAAATGCGCGCCGATCTGTGCATGTGCACGCTCGCGGGCAGCGTCGTCCAGCATCGCATGCGCAGCTTCCTGAACGCGGTCATGCGCAAAGCGGTACACGTCGCCCTTGCGCGAGACGAGACCCGCGTTTTCGGCTTCGCGCAGCGTTCTCAGCACCTGCCGGGTGTCGCCGCCGGTCACGCGCGCAAGTGCGTCGATTCGCGTGGACGCGCCCAGGCACGCAAAAATGGCCAGAATCCGCTTTGTTTCCGCGTTCAGACGCGTAAGCCGCAACGTCAACAAGTCGACGACGTTATCGGTGTATCCCTTGTCGAGAATCCTGCCGATTTCCCATGTCCAGCCTTCGCCGGGCGTCGTCGCAACAATCAGACGCTCCTGCATCAACTCCCGCAGGAACTCGATCGTGAAGAACGGATTGCCGCCCGTCTTTTCGAAAATCGCGGCAGCCAAAGGCGTGACTGCTTCGGGTGGCGCGCCCAATGCTTCTGAGATCAGCGCGCCGACGTCGGCGCAAGAGAGCGGCAGCAGCGCAATCTTCCCGGTCGCTTTGCGTGCCGACAAGATGCTGTTCAGCCGCTCGCTGGCGACTCGCGAACGGCCTGGATCGACGCTGCGATGCGCGAGCACCAGCAGCAAATGACCGATTTCAGTATCCGACGCCAGCCCGTCGATAATTTCCAGCGTGCCGGTGTCGAGCCACTGCACGTCGTCCAGCATGAGCACGAGTGGCCGTTGCCGTTCCGAAAACAGCATCAGAAAGCGCTTCAGAACCATCATGAAGCGGTTGGTCGCCTCCTGAGGCGGCAATGCCTCGACCTCGGGCTGCGAGCCTACCACGGCCGCAATTTCCGGCACGAGACTCACGATCAGCGCGCCGCTCCTGCCGACGGCTTCTTCAAAGCGCTGTTTCCATCGTGCGATCTCGGAGCCTGTCCTGCTCAGTAACGGCCGCACGAGACCGCGCAGCACCTGGGCGAAAGCCGCATAAGGGACGTTATCGTTGAATTGATCGAATTTCCCCAGCGTGAAATGCACGCCTGCCGTGCCGATAGTGCGCCTGAATTCCTCGATGAGAAAAGTCTTGCCGACACCGGGTTCCCCTTCGACGATCACCGCAACCGCTTCGCCCGATTTCCGTACTCGCGCGAGCGCATCCTGAAGCTGTTCGAGTTCGCGTTGTCGGCCATAAGCCCGCACAGGGAACGCGGCGTGTGTACGGCGATCGGCGAGGTCGCTCCGCGCACGGGAGACGTCCGCCCCTTGCGCAACATCCTCGTGGCAAAGCTGAAGATCCGCCTCGACGCCCGCGGCGCTCTGGTAGCGGTCATCAGCGAACTTGGCGAGCAACTTGTTGACGATGGCTTCGATTTCCGGCCGCAGTGGCGCACCGTTCTGGCTCAAAGGCCGTGGCGTGGTGACGAGATGCGAATAGATCCACTCGTCGCGCCCGCACGCGTCGAACGGCAGACGCCCACAGAGCCATTGATATAGCACCACGCCGAGCGAATACAGGTCGCTGCGCGGATCGCCACGCTGGCTGAGGGCGCTCGTGCGTTCGGGCGCGAGATAAGGAAGCTGGCACAGCGGCACGACGCCGCTTTCGTTGCGGCTGGGCTGCCTGACACCCGCGCGGCAGGCGCTACCGAATCCGGTTATCCATACGCGTGCATCTGCGTCGACCAACAGATTCTCGGGGCGCAGATCATGGTGGACGATACCGCACGCATGCATGGCTTTGAGCGCCGCCGCCAGCGAGGCGGCGAGCAGAAGAAAGCGCCGCTGCGTCAGGGCCGCTAACGAGCTATCGCAGAGCGATGCGCCCTCGCAATCTTGCAGCGTGAGGAGAAACTGGCTGCCGGAACGGAACAGGCCTAGCGGACGTAGCCCCCAATGCGCGTCGATTGCCTCTCGCAGGCCATATTCGTTTTCAAATGAAGCAAGCAGCGCGTGCGATCCGCGTTCCCCAGTTGGCGCTTTAACGACAATTGGGCGTGTATCGGCGTCGGTCGTGACGCGATACATCGACACGTCGTCTGTGTGATGGAGAAGCTCGGCGGTGAGAATACGCCCGTGACTTTCCGCTGCGCCCGTCGCCTCCCAACCGGGAATATCGGCGCATATGAGCCGCTCCGCACCTGCTGCCATACCTCTCCTCAAACTGTCTTTGTACGGGGCGCAGTGAACGATTCAGGGCGCTCAATTGCCCGCATGCTGCGCCATGCCGATGACTTCCATCTTTCTCACGAGGTCCGCAACGGATTGCGCTTCGAGTTTGCGCATCGCCGAGCCGCGATGGATCTTGACGGTGATTTCGCTGAGTTTCAATTCGCCCGCAATCTGCTTGTTCAATAGTCCCTCTACGACGTAGAAGACCACTTCGCGTTCGCGCGAAGTCAACAGATCGTAGCGTGCCCGCAACGATGCCTGCGCGCGTGTCCGCTCGCGCCACGCCGCGTGACGGCCAAGCGCCGTCGAGACTGCGTCGATCACGCGCTGCTCCCGCACCGGCTTGGTGAGAAAGTCGATCGCGCCCGCCTTCATCGCTCGAACCGACATTTCAATATCGCCATGCGCCGTCATAAAGACAATCGGCATGTCGATTTCATATCGGCTGGCGCTTTGCTGAAAACTCAGTCCGCTTTCGCCGCGCAGGCGCACGTCCAGTAGCAGGCAACCCGGACGATCCTCTTTGGGGGCACGCAGGAAGTCGTCGATTCGCGTGAACGTGCGGGCACTGAAGCCGGATGAACGAAGCAGACTCGAAAGGGCGTCACAGATGGACACGTCGTCGTCGATGATATAAACGATGCCTTCTTCGACTGGCGTGGCAATCCGGGTATCGTCGTTCTCCATTACGGGCTCCATGCAGTCCGCTGCGCTGCTTTCATATTGTTGAGCGTGACGATCGATCAAGCAACGGCACAGCTTCCGGCCTGCGCTTCATTATCGATCTGCAGCGTGCGTATCTTTCTCACCAGTTCGGCCGTCGTGCGTGCAGCGAGTTTTTTCATCGCACGCGCGCGATAAATCTTGACCGTCATTTCACTCAGCTCCAGTTTGCTCGCCGCCGCCTTGTTCATATACCCGGCGGCAACCAGCATGGCGATATCGCGCTCGCGCGGCGTCAAGCTTGCGAACTGTTCCCTTAGCTGACGCGTTTGACGATATCGGGCGAGGCGATGGGCATCGCGATCCAACGCCTCGGCGACGGACTCGATCATGTCCTGGTCACGAAAGGGTTTGGCCAGAAAATTCACCGCGCCGGCTTTCATCGCGCGCACCGACATTTCGATATCGCCATATCCGCTCATGAATATGATCGGCATCGCAAGATCATTGGCCGCGGCCCAGTTCTGGAATTCCAGACCGCTTTCGCCCTTCAGGCGAACGTCGAGTATCAGGCAACTTGGCGTATCGGGCCGCGCGCGCTCGCAAAAGCTGGCCGTCGAGGGAAAAGTTTCGACCGTAAAACCCACCGATTCCAGCAGGCCCTTGAGCGCTTCCTGGAGCGACGCGTCATCGTCGACGACAAACACTCTCGATTCAGCGGGTTCCGCGTAGCTTCGATCGAACGGAAGCTTTTCTGCCATTCGCATCGGCGTAAAAGATTGCTTTGCGCGGTGATTGATCGCGTGGCGGCCGGATGGGCGATTGCCGTCGATGGGGTACATGCCAAACTCCTCCGGTGTCTGATTCCAGGCTTGCGTCCAAAGGCAATGCCTCGCAGCCGGCAAGCGCGATATTTGCAATCGTTCTGTCATGGTCTTGCGCCGCACTGCACGCGTGAGCCTGGTGGCGCCATCCTTACTGGATATTACCGATGGATGGCGGCAAACCCTATCTATACCTCCGTATAGTTTTAGCGAATGGATGCCTCCTGTAAGCTCGGGCCGCGTACACGCGATGGGTCGCGACTACGAATCACGACACCGCGCCTCGCCATTCCGCACCCCAGCACGCCACGGGAGACATGCATTGTGTACGCCACAAATGATCTGGGTGGTTGACGACGACTCTTCGGTCCGCGCCGGCCTGTCCAGCTTTCTGCGTTCGTTCGATTACGACGTGGTGACTTTCGAATCCGGCCTGGAGATGCTGGCTGCCCTCGGCACGCCGCCGCCACGCTGCATCATTTCGGACGTCCAGATGCCGGGCATGAGCGGCGTCGACATGTTCCTGCGCATGATCGGCGCAGGCTACCGCATTCCCACGATTTTCATCACCGCGTACCCCATGCCCGAGTTGCAGAATCAGGCACTGGAAAACGGTGCCAGCGCTTTCCTGATCAAACCGGTCCGGGGCAACGATCTTGCCGATGCCGTTGCCACTGCCATCGCCCAATAACTGCGCCCCCGATTCGATCATCCACCGTATATCGCGCTGTTGACATTCGTATAGTGCGAGCCACCGAACGTCTGATGGAGACGGGAAAGAAGGCGATCTATGCTTTCCGGCGGGTAAGTCCTGTTTCGAAGACTTTCCGTTCATTCATCCAGTCAACAGGTGATTTCATGACGCTTCGTTCCAATGTCGTTGCCGCGGCGCTTGCCGTGCTGTTCTCCTCAGCCGCCCTCGCGCAGAGCGCCACGCCCGCAGCGGCGACGACCGGCGACACCGCCGCTCCCACCAAGGCGCAACTGCGTGCCGAAATGCGCGCAGACCGCGCGGCCAACCACGCGCTCGCGAAGCAGGTTCGCGAAGCCCTCTACAAGAACAAGGATCTGAACGACACGGATATCGCCGTGTTTGCCAACAAGCGCACGGGCAAGATCATTCTGGCCGGCACGATTCTCGATGAATCGCAGGACCAGATCGCCCAGGATGCCGCATCGAAAGTGCCGGGTGTCCAGACGGTCGCCACCAAACTGACGCTCTACGCAGCACCCTGATCTTATCGGGTTCATCTGAATCGACGTGCGCCGGTTCTATTCGCGCACGTCGCTCGCAACTTCACGATGGCATCAAGCGTTCACCGCTTCGCGCAGCACACGATGGACTTCGTCGAGCAAACCCGGCAGCGCGTCGTAGCTCGTATGGGAAAGACGCAATATGCCGCCGAGCGTGCATACGCCAACCACCTGATCGTCCGCGAAGCCCGAACTCACGAACGGTCCCCACAGCGACTTCAGAGAAACGCCTTCGTATGTCGTGTCAATCGGCTCGCTGCCCAGGTTCGACAACAGTACGTCGAACGCCAGCACATGCGAAAGAAAGCCCGCTGCGTCGTCAACGGAGGGATTCGACGACATGAACGCATCCAGCGCTTTAGTTTCGCTCACAACGGATTGGTGAACTTGCGCGGGTGCGAGCAAGGCCTTGACTTCACGGGCCGCCAGCCAGAATGGCGCACCAAGCTTGCGGTCGTCGATCGTAATGGTCTGCGTGATATATACGCCGCACGCTTTACCGACTCCGTCGATCGCTTTACGCACGTCAATCGGTGTCACCGTGCGAATGGGCCGCGAGCGCCACGCCGGCGACAGGCGCCGCCCTGCCTCATGCACCGCCGCAGCCACTGCACCGTGTACGGTCGTTCCTTCTTTGCGGGCGCGTTCGACCAGCGCCTGCGTGAGCGGTGCGTCGAGTGCGAGCGCAGCGACTTCGGCGCGTGCACCTGACATTGGGCGGAATTCGCGGGGCACAGGCGCGGGGACCATCGCGCCAGGCAAGGCAGCGGCCTGCATTTGCGTACTCAACAGCGTTTCGAACGAAGGTACAAGCGATGGTACAAGCGGCCTATGGTCGAATGAATTTTCCGAAAGCGTACGCAGCAAAGCCTCGATGAGATAAGCGCCGCCCATACCGTCGAGCACGGCATGGTGAGCACAAAGAATCAGTGTCGACTCGCTGGCGCCCTGTAATACGGTTGCACGCACCAGCGGCGCGTCCCACCAGTTGACTGCCGTTGTCATTTCACGCGCGACTTCTTCCTGCCACGACAGCCGTGCGTCGTCGATTATTTGCAGCGGAATTCGCGCATCGGAATCGTGATGAAAAACTGGCGACGATCCGGCGTTCACCGCAATACGTGCACTGAGCAAGGGATGGCGCTGCTGTAGCGTGTGCAAAGCGGCACGCCAGGCATCGTGCGTAAAGATCCGGTCAATTTGCGCGACGAGCGAAAAGTGAATCGGGCGGTTCCGATCGATCAACCAGAATAAATGTTCGGTCGCTCCCAGCTTGCGGATCACGGCCGTCTCGGTCTCGCTGTCACGCTGAATATCGGCTTGCTGATTTTGCATAGGGGTCTTGTGTTCCTGAAAGTGAGAGAAAGCGAAACCAGACATCGCGTCTTCTTCCAGAACACCCAGCCTGCCGATTCCATTCCAATCCGTGCGCCAATCGTTTGTTTCACCTTGTATCTGGCGGCGGCCTCGATACATAAGTTTTCAATACGCGCCTTGCCGGACATATCGCGGATAACTCCAATCGTTTTAATTCAGCTGTCTGCCACGCGCTTTACAACTGCATGCACTTCACCGTTCGAAGTCAGCAAAAACCGCCGCAGACCGAATGTCATTCACCCGCCGGGTGGTCTGTTCAAGGCGACGGTTTCGCCGCTCAATCCTATCGTCAATCATGAACTCAATCAGGACGATGACGCCCGCCGAACTGTCCGCGCTGCTGCCGTCCATGCTTCCTCGTCTTTCGACATTCGCCTTGCGCATTTCGGGCGATCAGCACGATGCCGAGGATCTCGTGCAACGCGCCTGTGTGCGTGCGCTCGAGCGCGTGCACCAACTACACGCGGGCACGTCGCCATTGAGCTGGATGTTCGCCATCGTTCAGTCCACGTGGTTAAACGAAATTCGCGCGCGCGGCGTACGTAGCCGGGCGGGAATGGAGTGGGACGAGGGGCTGCTGGAAACTGTCCCGGACCCTTCTGCGAGCACGCCCGAAGAACAGGCCATGAACGGTCAGATCATCCGGGCCGTGCAGCAATTGCCCGAAACGCAGCGCGTTGTCATGCTGCTCGTGGCGCTTGAAGGATTGAGCTACAGCGAGGCCGCGAAAGTCCTCGACGTTCCCGTCGGCACCATCATGAGCCGGCTTTCACGTGCACGCCAGACCATCAGCGCGCTGTTCACCGATCGGAACGCGAGGCGTGAGAAGCGTGAAAAAGCCGAAGCGACCCGCAATAAAATTGGCGCCTGAGAATAGACGAACGCCTTCTCATGGCTTATTCGGCGCTCACGTACTCAAGCGCTCGAAAGCGGCAGCGTCAGCCGTGCTTCCAGCCCGCCGACGCGGCGGTTGGCAAGTTCGAGTTCACCGCGCATCGCCAGCGTGAGGCGGCGTGCAATCGCCAGGCCCAATCCGCAACCGGGTGCTTCGCCGGGCGTTTCGGGGCCGCGATACCAGGCAGCAAACACTTTGTCGAGGCGTGCCGGCACGATGCCCGGCCCCGAATCCAGCACCGAGAGCACGAGCCGTTGTGCTTCGACCTTCACATCGAGACGAACATCGTCACCGTAGCGCAACGCATTATCGATAAGGTTCATGAGCACGCGGCGCAGCGCATGAGGACACGTGACCACCGTGCGTCCAATCTGCCCTTCGAGTCTCACGATGCGGCCAGCGTCCCGGTAATCGGCAATCAGGGTATTCAGCAAGGCATCGGCGTCGATCGCGCGCATCGGCTCCTCCGCACTACATTGCATGCGCGCGCAGGAGAGACTGCCCTCCACCAGTTCGGCCATTTCGGCGAGATCGCGGGCAAGCGCGCTTCGTAGGGCGGTGTCTTCCACGAGTTCGCTACGCATGCTCATACGTGTAAGCGGCGTGCGCAAGTCATGCGCATAGGCAGCGAGGACATGGAGCAATTCCGCCTGGCGTCGGCTGCGATGGTGAGCGCAGACGTTGATTGCACGAGCAAGACGTTCGATCACCGTCGGCTCTATGCGGTCGGGCAAAATGGCCTCTGTGGCATCGCTCGTACTTTGCTCGAACGATGCTGCCATACGCTGCAGATGCACGTGCAATTCGACGACTTTAAGTACCGCAATCGCGGTCGCGAGCATCGCGGGGAGCGCAAGCGGCAGACCCTTGTAAACAAGCCATTTCCAGCTCAGCGCCTGGGTCGCATACGAGGCGTAGAGGCAGGCGAGCGCGAGCAGGACCCATAAGGCTCGCGAGGCAATGGTAAATGGCCAATACCTGCGCTCGCTTGCGTGGGCATTGAATGATTCAGGCGGATAGATAACACTGGCGTTCATAGCCGTTCTCCTGTGCAGGCCGATTCACACGGGACGGGAACGCGCGATGGACAGGCAGCCGGCCGCCTGCATCGAGAAGCACGAGGGAATTCGTCCTGCCCGGCAGCGTCAGAATAGGCCATGGCCCTATGCGCTCGCCAGTATATGAACGTATAGGTTGGCTTCAACCTGGGTTTGCGCGGCGCAACGGCGTGGCACACGGATATACCAAAGTATGAGTCGCCCTATCCTTATTCACCGGCTCTCACAATCCATCATCGAATAGCAACCGTATGGCGCTGCCGTTAAGCTGATGCAGGCGGCCTCGATGCGCCGCGGCATTGCTTATGACGATCATGGAAAAAATCGACCATATACTGGTCGTCGACGACGACCGCGGATTACGAGAGGTGGTGACGACCTATCTTGAACGTAGCGGCATGCTGGTTTCCAGCGCGGCGAATGGACGGGAAATGCACCATAGTCTGGACAGGCACGTGCCCGATCTGATTCTTCTCGATCTGATCCTGCCCGGCGAGGACGGACTCACGCTCTACCGCAGACTGCGCGAGAGTCGCTATCGCTCGGTGCCCGTTCTGATGCTGACGGGCCGCAGCGACGTCACTGACCGCATCATCGGGCTGGAAATGGGCGCGGACGACTATATGGCCAAGCCGTTCCAGGCGCGCGAACTGCTCGCCCGCATCCGTGCGGTGCTGCGCCGCACGCGTGCGCTGCCGCCTGCGTCACCTTCGCTCGAGGATGCCTGCATTCTAGGCTTTGGAGAGTGGCGTCTCGACACGAGTACGCGTCAACTGCTCGAATCCGACGATACGGTCGTGACGCTCAGCGGCGCGGAATATCGCTTGTTGCGCGTGTTTCTCGACCATGCGCAACGTGTGTTGACGCGCGACCAGTTGCTGAATCTCACCCAGGGCCGCGACGCCGATTCGTTCGACCGTTCGATTGATCTGCTGGTCAGCAGGCTCAGGCAAAAACTCAATGACACCGCGCGCGCATCGCGCTACATCAAGACGCTGCGCAACGAAGGCTATGTGCTTTCGGCAACAGTCACGGTCTGTCACGAAACCTTCGTGGAATAATCTCGCGGTCCCGCGTGTTCCAGGGAAAGGCACAAGCGACCGCTCAGCCCCATTCTCTCTCCTGACGCGATTACTACTTCATTGTCATCATGCAATTCTCAGACTTCTCCTCGCCCGAATTTTTCGCCAACCCTTACCCGCTTTACGAAAAGATTCGCGCGGCGGGGACTTTGCTGCCCGTGGCCCCGAATGCTTTTGTGACCGGTCGCTTCGACGTGGTCGACGCCCTGCTTCGCGATCCGCGAATGGGAAAGACCTACCTGCAAAGCGTCAGCGCCCGCTACGGCACGGAGGCAACGGCGCAACCGGTTTTCCAGTCGCTGAACCGCACGCTGCTGATGATGAATCCCCCAACGCATACGCGCTTGCGTGCGTTGTTGATGAAGACCTTCAATGCGCGGCAAATCGAAAAAATGACTTCGATTGTCGAAGCGACCGCGCATGAGTTGCTCGATCGGATTGATTCGCGCGACGAATTCGATCTGGTTGCCGACTTCGCGTATCCGCTGCCGGTGCGGATTATCTGCCGTCTGCTCGATATCCCCATTGCTCAGGCCACCATACTGGGCGAAGCGGCAGGGCGGCTCGTTGCCGCATTCGATCTCGCGCCGCTGGACGCCAACGCCCTGCGCGCTGCGGACGAAGCCGCGCTAGAACTCGAGCGCTACTTTGGCGAAATCGTGGAGCAGCGCCGCCGCCATCCCGGCGACGACCTGGTTTCGGCGATGCTGGGCGTCGAGGATGAAGGATCGCGATTGAGCGACGAAGAAATCGTCTCGAACGCCGTTCTGCTTTTCATTGCAGGGCATGAAACGACGTCGAATATGATCGGCAATATGATGATTGCGCTGTTCCGGCACCCGTCGCAGCTAGAGGCATTGAAGCAGGACGCGAGCCTGTTGCCGCGCGCGATTGCCGAGTGCATCCGATACGACGGCGCAGTCCAAATGCTGGTGCGCACCGCTTTCGAAGATCTGAGCGTGGCAGATGTGACGCTCGCACGCGGCTCCGTGGTATTCATGCTGATCGGCGCGGCCAACCGCGATCCGGCGATGTTCCCGCAACCCGATTCGCTGGATTTCGCACGCGCGACGAGTGCGCCTTCGTTGTCGTTTGGCGCCGGGATTCACTATTGCCTGGGCGCAAGGCTCGCGATGCTCGAAATGGAGATCGCCATTCAATGCCTGCTGACGCGCTTCCCGGCGATGCAAGCTGTGGATCTGGAGGGATTGGTCTGGCACCGCCGCAACAATCTGCGCGGCGTCACGAGCCTGCCGGTACGCAGCGGGACGCGTTGACGCCGTTTTCGCGCTTCAGGGCGCGTATCGCGTGAATACGTAATCGCGATCCTTCACGCGCGCGGCGTGACAGGCGAAGCATGTCTGATGCTGCGCGAGGTCGGCGGGCACACCGTTGATGAACCGGCCGAACCCCCAACCTCCCGTCGACGCGTAACGGCGCGAGTCCTTCACCATGACCTGCACGGTGGTGGGCTCGCCCGGCACAGTTGCAGGTGCGAAGTCGTCGGACTGCTTCTTTTTATACGCCAGCTTCACCAGAATCGTGCCGTCCGGGAACGGCTGCGTGGCGTTTTTGATCGCCTTGATGGCAAGCGGATTGCCCAGCACGACGCGCAATTCGTCTAGCGGCGCGGCTTCTGCTGCGGGCGCAATCATCTGCCATTCGCGGTAGCCTTGCGGTATGGTCACGCCGTAAATGGGCGACTCGCCTCCCGCTATGGCAGCCTGACTCGCAGCGCTCAGGAGCAGCACCATCGGAGCAAAGAACCGTGCGCCAGGTCGAAAGCAATTCATTCGTTTATTCTCGCGTTTAATTTCTCTGGGGATGTCTAATTCGTAATGCAAAATATTTTTGATGGGATCCACTTTGCGCGGAAGCACCCGAAAAATAGCATGCAGCCCGAGCGTAGCATTGCGCGTGCACGCCGCACCATACAACGGTCGGTTTAGAACCCTATACGCAGGTATAAGCGCACGCGGAAAGCGCGCTGAAATCAGTGCTTCAGCTTTCGCCTAACGCGGTCTTGAGTGCAGCAAGAAGTGCCGTATCGCTGAATGGCTTGTACAGGCAATCGATCGCGCCCTGGTTGAGCAGGCGCTCACGCTGCACCTCATCCTGATGTGCCGTGATGAAAATCACCGGAATGCCTTTACCGAGCCGTTTCAATTCGCGGAATAGTCCCGCGCCGCCCATACCCGGCATGTTGAGATCGAGAATCAGGCAATCGGTTTGATCGGGAATATCGGACGCAAGAAACGCCTCCGCGGACGCAAATACGCTCACGGTATATCCGAACACGCTTACCAGATCGGGAAGCGACTCCCGCACTGCTTCGTCATCATCGACCAACGTAACCAGCATCTTTGCCCCGCGGAAACTGCCTGAGACAGGCGGCGTCGCTCAATCATTCAATGGCGACGCCGTTTGACCCTGGATCAAACACCGAACGATGCCCGATTCCACCGGCGGCGTCCAGCATACAGAAGTATGTTTGCGTGGCTTTCCATCAGTGCGACTGCGGCGGCTAACCGGCGGCGTAGACAGGAAGGTCGAAGGAGAAAATAGCGCCGCCGCCATCCGCGGGCATTTCGGCCCACAGGCGGCCGCCCTGGTTTTCGATGATGGAGCGGCTGATTGCGAGGCCCACACCCATGCCGTCCTCCTTGGTCGTATAGAACGCGTCGAACAGCCGTTCCGCATCGTCGGGATCGAAACCGATGCCCGAATCGCAGACCGTCAAACGCACCATGCCATCCTGACCGGCTGTGGTCTTGACCCACATGACGCGCAACCGGTCATTCACTTCGCGCATGGCATCCGCGCCATTGCGCAAAAGATTCATGATGACCTGCTGAACCTGAACGCGATCGCATCCCGCAAGCGCTGCATCGACGGCAAAATCCGTGCGCACGATGACGCGGGCGCGATCGAGATCGTTTTGCGTCAGCGCGATAACCTCCCGCGCGGTATGCGCCAGATCGACCGCCTCGATCGTGGCACTCCGTTTGCTGAAGAGCGCGCGTAGCCGCGCAATGACATCCGCAGCGCGATGGCCGTCGCGGATCGTGCGTCGCGCGGTTTCCTGCGCGACCTCGATATTGGGCGGCACCGCCGCCAACAGGCGCAAACAGGTGCTGGCATTCGTCACGATGCCGGCCAGCGGCTGGTTGACTTCGTGCGCGATCGAAGCGGTCAATGCGCCCAGACTCATGACTCTCGAAACGTGCTGAAGCTCCGAGCGCGCCTTGTCGAGCGCCTCTTCCGAAGCACGACGCTGGCTGATATCGAGCGTCGTGCCGATATATTCGTGCCGCCCGGGTTGATCGATTGCCCGATGCGCGATCAGATGAAGATGCTTGATAGACTGGTCCGGCATCACAATCCGATGCTGACATTCAATATCGGTATCGCCGCGTTGTCCCTGTTCGACGAATTGCGAAACGAAGCGCAAATCCTCGGGATGACAGCGAGCAATAATCTGTTCGAGCGTCACCTGCGCATTCGGCTCCATGCCGAAGATGTGATAGAGCTGCTCCGACCACGCGATCTCGTTCGTATCGACCTGCCACGAGAAATTGCCCATTCTGGCCAGCGCCTGGCCTTCGGCGAGAAACGCCTCGCTGCGACGCAACTCTTCTTCCGCACGCTTGCGGTCGTCGATATCGATATTGATGCCATACCATTTGATGACGTTGCCGTCCTGATCCCGCAAGGGACTCGTGCGAAACAGAAACCATCGGTATTGGCCGTCGTAGCGCTTCATACGCGCTTCTGCAGCGCCCGGCATCCGGCTCGCCATAATGTCGCTCCAGACGCTCATCAGGCCGGGAAGATCCTCGGGATGCACGGCCTTGGTCCATTCGTGGTCGCGCACCTGCTCGAAGGTGCGGCCGAGATAGTCGAGGTAATAACGGTTATAGAACTCGCCGGTGCCGTCCGGGCGCGCCGACCAGATCAAGGCGGGAAGCGCGCTGATGGTCTCGTTGAGGTGGCGCTCGCTCTCCGCGAGCGTGATTTCCGCCCGCTTGCGATCCTCGATATCGATCGACAACAGGAACCAGTGCAAGATGCTGCCGTCACGGTCACGCAGCGGAAAACCGCGCACATTGGTCCATCGATACGTGCCGTCGGCGCGGCGATGCCGGCTCTCGACGTTGTACGTCGTGCCGTTGGCGAGCGATGCCTCCAGACCCGCCACCGCAGGACCGAGATCCTCCGGGTGCACGACTTCGTCGCCCCGCCACGCCTTGAGTTCTTCGACCGATTTGCCGAAATAGTCACGCGTCAGCTGGTTTTGACTTTCGACTTCGCCGGTGGGCGACGTGACCGTAACAGGCACGGGAATGCTCTCGACAATCAACTGCAGATCGAGCTCGCGGCGTTTCAGTGCGTCTTTTGCCTGGTGTAAATCGTCGACATCGTTGCACAAGGCGCACCAGCGCACGATCTGGTTTTCAGCGTCGCGAACCGGGTTGAATTGCATGACGAACCAGCGATACTCGCCATCCGCGCGTCGCAAACGTGCCTGAATTTCACCGCCCTGCCCGGAAACCCGAATAGCGCCGAAGCCTTCGAGTAATGGCGCGAGATCGTCCTGACTGACGGCGTCCTGCCATTGCCCGCCCGATGACGCGTCAATACCGAGGCCGGTGTAATCGACCCATTTGCGGTTCACGAAATCGACCGAACCGTCGGGACGAGCGGTCCAGGCAATGGTCAAGAGCCCATCCAGCATGACGCCTAGATCCATTGCCAATCCCATCATCGCCATCATCGTTCTGATATTTGTGAGCAGGCACCGAACTCGCGAGGATTCGTAAAAGCCTGCATTGAAGGTGGTTTAAGCGATTTAAACAGGGAATTGGGAAATTATCCCATGTGAAAATAAACGTCGCAACAGCACGGACGTTTCCGGACATCCTGCAATCTGGTTGCGGGCGCATCGAATCTCACGTGAGAGCGTGAGACCAGGCTGGAGACCCACAGCGATCGCCCTTACGCGTTAACGTGCGCGGGTTTCGATACCGAGTGCAACGACGCTGCGCACGAGATCCGCCACGGTGCGCACGTTCATTTTGCGCATGGCCTGACCACGGTGAATCTTGACCGTGACTTCCGCAATACACATACGGGCTGCAATCTGCTTGTTCATCAGCCCTGCCGCGACGTTGGACAGCACCTCCCTTTCACGGGGCGTCAGTGCATTCCAGCGCTCGCGCGTTTCGACGAGCGAGCGAGTCGCTTCGAGGCGCTCTGCGTCGCGCTGCAACGCTGCCACTACGGCATCGATCATGTCCTGATCGCGAAACGGCTTGGTGAGGAAGTCGATGGCACCGGCCTTCATCGCCTCAACTGTCATGGCAATGTCACCATAACCCGTCATGAAAATCACGGGCATGGCATCGCGTGCCGTCGTCAATAACGATTTTTGCAGTGCCAGCCCGCTCTGCCCGCGCAAACGCACGTCCAGCACCAGACACGCCGGGCCGTTGCCTTTTGGCGCGGCCAGGAACTCTTCCGCCGAATGGAACGCTTCGACCTCCAGATCGACCGTGCGCAGCAGACTCACCAGCGCGCTGCGCACCGATTCGTCATCATCGACGATATAGACGACTCCCGTAATGCGATGGGTATCAGGGCAAATCGATCGGGCCGTCTCTATGTTTGACATCTGGGAATATTTGTTTCGCGGATTACGGTGTGCGGATTGGCAGCATGCTGAACGAGGTCGTTCACGCCGCGCGCTAACGGAGCATAGGCGACTCCGCGCGGCTTGTCGCGCCAATCTTTGGAACATTAGCATTTAATGCCGAAAATCCCAAATAATGAGCTTTAAACGATTTCGCTGAATACAGTGGAGACGGTGTTTCACGACCACGCTTCAATCGGACAATCGGCGCGTGTTTCGAGTGAAACGGCGAGGATCATCGCGCGTGAATTCAATGGGATCTTGAAGCGCGTAGCGAGCGGACGGAACACCGCGTCGCCCCGTCTGATGGCCTCGCCGGACAGGACGCAGATGCCAGATCGCCGCGCAGTGGCGCGTTTCCAGATCTGTTCGCGGTAATGGCAGCGCGTCGAATCGCTCCACGACAGCGCGAAAGCGGCTTCGGTCAATCGCTCTTCCACCTTGACCGTGCATCGCCCAAACGCGTTGTCCTCCCACTGGGTGACGCCGTGCCGCGCGCGCTCAGGCTTGACCGCTCGCGACGCGGATGAATGAACCAGACCGCGTACGGTATGTGTCCACGGCGTTTCGTGCTTGTTGCGATTTTTCTGGTCGTCAATCCGGGTGATTTCCATATCGCAGCTTCTTATTGGAATTGAGTTCCAGATTAACTCGCATAAAAAATGATGAGAATTCTACGGTCGCGTGATTTCTTTAGTGATTTCGTATAGATGGGGCATACGTTCGTATAGTTGCATCCGCGCCGGTAGCGGTGGGATGCGGCATGGATTTGTAGAGTTTTGTACAACACCTAAAGTCAGATGAAATGCATCCGTAATCCCGAGTGAATGTCTGCACGGCCGTCAGTTATTTTGCGGCCCCCTACTACACATTTCGTCAAAGGATTCTGTGATGTCCATATCCTCAGTGAACGGTTCGAACTCTGCTTACGAGGCCTATTTCAACTTCGCGCAAAAGCAGTCCTCTTCGTCGGATTCGCCCGATCGCGACACGCTCAACAGCTTTTCGACCCAGAAAACGGTAACGGCCATCAATACGAGTACCGGCGCCGCCGAAACGCAGACACTGCGCGCGACGCCGCTCGCGGTTGCATGGGCGCCCCAGATGTTCGTGCAAGGGGACAAGAACAACGACGATGCATTGTCGCTCGACGAATTCCAGGCTCAACTCTCGCGCGCCGGTGTAGGCGCCGACGACGCCAAGCAGCTTTTCCGCAGCTTCGACACGTCGGACGACGGTCTGGTTTCGCTTACCGAATTCGTGACGGGCGTGAACAAGAGCATTTCGAGCGGAAACCAGGTGTTCAACGATCTTCTGGATTCTTATACACGAGACGCAGATGGGAATCTGGATCAGGCCAAAACCGATAATTTCCTGAGTACGGGTTCGAGCCTGGCCGAAACGTTCTGGAAAAATCTCGGCTAGGAACCTGAATGCGCCGGTCGCGTACAAACTCGGCCTGGAACGCAATTGCGTTGCGATGCCGTTCGCGCCGGCGCGTTTGCACCATGCGCCGACTAATGACGATCGGTTTTTGTTGCGCTCCAATGGAGATACGAGTGGGCGCTTTGGCGGGCTATAGGGTTCGAGAGGTGGGTCGCAAAAGTTGCTCAAATCGTCGTGTTATCCGCCCCCATTGGCTCAATGGTCTCATTGTATGCACGAGATCTGAGAAGTATCTGGCTATGCGATATCAGTAGGTCAACGGTTTGAGTCGTAGATTCATTCATCATAGCCCTCCACCTTAATTCGAATACGATCTGGCGGTCTGACAACGCGTTACCGATACTGGAACCTGCACTGCGGTCACCTTTCCGGCTCGTAGAGATACGTCAGCGCCTCCTTGCCGCGCCGGTCGTGATACGTCTCCTGCACCAGACGCATGCCGTCCCACAGAAAATCCGTGCTCGCATAACCGCCATTCAGCTTGCGGATATCTGCCGCCGATTCCAGTCAACCGCGTGTTCGCGCGAGATGGTCGGTCGTCTGCGTGCAGTTACCAAGTTCATCGCTGGTGTGCGTGAGCCAGTCAATCGGCACGTATTCTTCGAGCGATTCATCGCGCGCTCTGTATTTCGTGGCTCACGTGATTCACTCGACTAACCACATCAAGCCAAAACGCCTCAGCTCTTGCCTCCGACTGATGTTCGCAGAGATATTTTTTTCCACGAAGACGTACGAAGCTTAGCAACTAAATCCGTCATTTTTTTGCCAACGGGCCGCCCCGATTTTGTATATTTAATCGGCACAAGCGCTAGTATTTTCACGTCACCTTCCACTCGTTCTTTGGACTCGACATGATCAAACTGATAGTCGATTGCGACGACTGCGTCGATTCCGTCCGGCCAGAATACCTCACCGCCAGATAGCGTACTACGATCGAAAACATCCCCCTCCTCTATAGAGCTACCACCTAACCGACGTTTTGTAAGCTCAAGCAAAATTCGAAACGGAAAGGAGACAAAATTCTCACTAGATAACCCAGCATTACTCAGTGGCCAATCGGATTGAAGACAGAATACAAATTCAACGCGTGGCGCAACTTGATGAACCCCATACGAGAAGAATAACTTGCAGTCTTTCGCTCCACGAATGAGTGCGGTTAGATATTCAATTTTCAAGGAAGCAAATTCGTGTTTAGGTTTCCCAGAGAGAATGCTACCAACTCGCTCTTCGATGTGTTCCAGTATCCCCGCCCCCTCGGTCGAAAAATCAATCGGCTCAATCGAGAGTTTTCCGCCCGCGCTCCGCAAGACATGCGCCGCCCCCTCTTGTTTATAGATGAGCGCAAGATCAAGTGGCGTCTGGTTTAACCTCAAATGTAATCTATTTACATCAGCACCGCGTTCAAGTAGTAGTGCGACGACGCTTTCATGACCATTGATAGCACTATCCATCAGCGGCGTAGTAACTGCCTCTGGTGGGCCATCTACCGCGGAGCCATTCTCAAGCAGCCATCTAACCAAATTGACGTGCCCCTTTGCTGCAGCTTCGCCAATTGGCAGCTTACCGCCGGATGACCTCGCAGACGCATTAATTGAGATTCCACGCCCGATTAAATCCTCACATACCTCTAAACTTCCGTACGATGCTGCGATATGCAGAAGCGTACGGCCGCCTTCCATGCCGTGCTCAGGAATCCGAAACAGCTCTGGATTCTTAGCAATAAAGTTCACTAGATCGCCGATGCTTCCAGTGTCTGAATAGTATGCAGTTTTCTGTTCCATGAACTTAGAAATTCCCTTGCTTCATCAATTCACCCATATTCTTGAGGGCACTTTCGACGGCAGCCTTCCCCCCCGATATATCGGCAGCGCTTAGGGTGTTAAAGACTTTTTCCGCAGCCGCTTTGCTATGATTACCGCCACCATTCTGCGCCCATGTGAAATTCCTCGGATCATCATTTAGACCGATGCCATGCTTGGATAGTATTGCTTGCGAATCGAGGATATGTTGACGACTCGTAGCATTCCAGTTACCAGGCGCATTTTCACGAACAATATGGTGATAGTGCGGATTCTCCATCGCAGCTGGGGCTGGGCCCATGTCCCGCTTCTGCGCTGCCGTTAGTCGGCACGTTTCCCACCCCCACGGATCAACCCACGAAATGGGATTCGGCGCATACCCATAAAGATTCAACCCACCATTCAACCCAATCGGGTCCTGGTTGATGAACCTCCCCACATCCGGATCATAAAACCGGAACGTGTTGTAATGCAGCCCCGTCTCGCGATCCAAATACTGCCCTTGATAGCGCAGATTCTGCGGACGCGGCGCCTCGCGCTGCACCCACTCCTCCTGCACCGCATTGCCCCACACCTTGTAACGCGCCTGCCAGACCAGATCGCCTTGCGCATCGGTCAGCTCTTCCGGCATCCCCGATACGTCATTATGAAAATAATAAACCGCATCGCGCCCCGCACCACCGCTCGCATCATTCGCAGCCGGCGCACGATGATCGACACGCGCCAGCGGCACATAACTATCCGGCTCGTAGAGATACGTCAGCGCCTCCACACCGCGCCGGTCGTGATACGTCTCCTGCACCAGACGCATGCCGTCCCACAGAAAATCCGTGCTCGCATAACCGCCATTCAGCTTGCGAATACGCCGTCCAAACGCGTCATACTCAAAATGCGTTGTCGAAAGATTCAACCGATCCTTCGTCACCACCGTCGTCAACTGATGCCAGTCGTCATACTCGAAAGTCTGCTCTTTCGTCGGCCCATGCCCGCTCAGCTTGCGCGATAAACGCCCATACGCGTCATACTCGAAGCGCTTGTCCTCGAACATCCTCAGCCGGTTGTGCTCGACATAACCACCCGGATGATCGCCCGAAACAAGGTTCGCCGCCGCGTCCCAGCGGAACACTTCCGAAGGCAGTCCCGGCCCCATCGCCTGTTCGATGCGCCCGGTCGGATCGTAGCGATACGAAGTCGCTCCGTAGCGCAGATCCTGCTTGCGGATCATGTCGCCGGCCAGGTCGTAATGCCATTGCTTGGCCAGCAGCGGATCCGGCGCGGCCCCGCGCATCGCGCTCTGGCGCGCGCGCCGCCCCACGCTGTCGTAGCCGATGTGGCTCGTCAGTTTGCCCTGCGTGCGCAGCACTTCACGGTGCAGATCATCGCGTTCGATATCGGCGATTTCCGCGCCATCCATGCGAATCTGGTGCACATGGCCGGAGCCGTAGTGGAGCCAGTCAACCGTGCGTTCACCCGAGATCGTCGTCTGCGTGCGGTTGCCAAGTTCGTCGTAGAGGTGCGTTAGCCAGCCGGTAGGCGTGAATTCTTCGAGCACTTCACCGCGCGCTCCATATTTCAGGCTCACGCGATTCTTCAACGCCGGGCCGTTCGCGTTGACGGCATACAGCTCCGCCGATGCAATCCGCCCGCCCTTGTCATAGAGATACGCGCAACGTTCGCGGCCCGCCTCCTTGGCGATGAGTCGGCCGACCGCGTCGCGCTCGTAGCGCGTATGCAGTCGCCCTTCATGCAGCGCCACGCCGAAGCCGCAGGCGTCGTACTCGTACGCGCGGCGGCTGCCGTCGAGGCGGATCTCTTCGACCAGCTGATCGCGGCGGTCGTAACGGAAGCTGTAGCGTTCGCGGTTTTCGTTGGTCAGCGTGCCCAGACGGAATGCTTCGTCGTAGCTGAACCGGACGACGCGCCCCGCTGCATCCGTGCGCGCCAGCAGCAGGCCACGCGGATTCAGTTCGTAGCGCGTGCTGCGTGCATTCGGATCGACGACTTCGACAAGACGGCCCGCGTCGTCGTAACGGAACGCCTGGCGCGCACCATCGGCGCTCACGACGGCCGTGACGCGCCCCATCGCATCGGCTTCATAGACAGTCTGCTGGCCCGCCGCGTCCGTCACACGTGCGAGCGCGCCGCGCGTGTCGTACGCAAAGCGCGTGGTCTTGCCGGAGCAATCCGTGTACGCCGTCAGTTGCGCGCGCGCGTTCCATTCGAGGTGTTTGTAGCCGCCACGCGCGTCGCGCACGGTGTGTACGAGTCCGCGTTCGTCGCGGTGGTACTCGGTTGCGAAGCCTGCGGGATCGCGCGTCATCGTCAGGTTGCCGCGCGCGTCGTAGCGATAGGTCCAGCGGGCATTCGCGGCATCGGTTTCTGCGACGGGCAGGTCGTAGTAGCCGTTCCATTCCGTGCGCTCGCTCTGTCCCAGTGCATCGGTGCGGGCGATCTGGCGGCCACGGTCGTCGTATTCGAATCGCGTTGTGTGTCCTGCCGGATCCGTGGCGCTCAGCAGTTGGCGCAGCGCGTTCCATTCGAAGCGCCAGCTATGCCCTTCGGCGTCCGTGTAGCTCAGCGGCTGCTGGTCTTCGTTCCAGCTCCAGTGCGTGACGCGGCCCAGTTGATCGGTGATCGTGACGACGCGCTGTTCAGGATCGGCAGCGAAGGTATAGGCTTCGCCGTCGTCGGTCCAGTGGCGCACCACGCGCGCGTCGCGGCCCGCGCCCTGCCATGCGTAGAAGCATCGCAGGCCGCCGGGCAGCGTGTGCATCGTCATCAGGCCGTCGGTGTACGCGAAGTTGCGCACCACATGGCCGCTGCGATCCGTGACCGAGGCCAGTTCGCCATCCGCGCTATAGGCGTAGCGCACCAGCGTGTCCGCCTGCTCGCCGTCCACACCGCACACGAGGTCGATGCTGGCGACACGTGATGGATGCGCTTCAGCGTAATTCAGCGCGAGCACGCGGCCCGTGGCATCCAGCAGGCGCTGCGGTTTTCCGTCGGCATGGTCGCGTGCGACTTCGATCCAGTTGCCGTTACGGTCTTCGAGTCGCCAGAGTTTCAGCACTTCTATTTCGGCATCCGAATTAATCGGCATGCCGAAGTCGCGATAGATGCCGTCCACCGATTCGACCACGTAGTGGCCGCCAGCCGTGCAAATCAGATAGAGACCTTCTGGCACGCTGAAGTGACTCTCGCCAGGCGCGACAGCGGGGAACACGATATCGCGCCCTTGTTCGTCCCAGTACGTGATCGATGCGATCTTGCCGGCCGCGTCGCGTGCGATCTTGATCTCGACGCTGATCGGCACGCTCCAGCCGCGCCCAAAGAGGCTGTCCGCGCGATCGTCGTGGCTGCTGTAGAAGCGTTGCCAGACGAGCGGCAGCGGTCCCGGCAGCACGAAGTCGGTGTCGTCCGCGCCGTCGAGAATCTTGCCACCCGTGATCACGTTGACCGGGTGGCCCATCGACACCCGGAACAGGTGTCCAAGCGCCGTACCGACCAGCCCGCCCGCCAGGTTGACCGCCAGACACGGCAACGCGGACCTGAACGCGCCCCAGTTCATCTTGCCGCGCCCGCACGAGGCAAGCGCAATGCCAATCGCGCTGCCCAGCCACGCCACCCACTTGCGGGCTGGGGTGATGTCGCGCACCTGCTGCGTGCCGCCGCCGATAAAGACGTTATCCGATCCCACGGCGATGCTGCCGTCGCAGGTCGTCTTGTCGCCCACGCGCGCGGCGGGCTGGTTGTTGATGTAGACGTTGCCCGAGCCCTGAGCAATCATCTGCGGGCCAGAATGATTGTGGCAGGTCACCGTGTCGCTATCGCCGGGGCTCGCCGCGCGCGCCGCCGGCTGGTTGTTGACGTAGACGTTGCCCGATCCGCTCGTGATCGCGCCTTTGATCTCGGGCGGCGCGATGGCGTTGCCCAGCGCATGGGCGGTGTCATCGATCTTCTCGTTCAGGCCCGAGCCTTCCATCGCCGCCGCCACGCCGATACCAATGCCGATCACCAGCGGCGTCGCAATCCCCGCCGTCGCCACTTCGAGCGCGCCCAGTCCCGCGAAAACAGCGCCTTCCACGAGCGTCGTCAAGGCCCAGCCGATCGCCGCGCCACCGAGCAGCGAGCCCCCCATGCTCAGCAAATCGCCGAGCAGGCTCGTATGACTGATTGGATCGTCCTTGCGCGCGGCCGCGAATTGTTCGCTGCTCACGATGCGCCGTCCGGCGACTCGATCAAGGTTGGCCGCGCCACGCGCGGCTGGTAGCTGTCGATCATGCGCGCCGACATCGCGCGCTGTTCGTCCGTAAACGGCGCGGCGCTGGTGAGCGTCATTACGAGCACGCGCCCGCTATCGTCGCCCGGAAACACCGTCTGGATCTGATGACGCAGACGCCCTTCCTGTTCGTGCGTCGCTTCGATCTGCACGCCAGCGCGGCCGCCCACCGTCACCGCCGTGCGCGAGCGTTCGGTCAGTTGCGGTGCTTCGCGCGTCGCCAGCGCCCATTCGCGCGCGATGAACCCATCGAGATTCTCGCCCTCGCGCACCCGCCCGCGCGAGATGACAAGATTCAGGCCGCCGGGGCCTTCGTTGAGCATGAGAATATTGACGGTGCGGTCGAGCGCCGTATCAGGCAGCACGAAGCTGCCTTCGTGAATCGCGTAGTGCATGGCGGATGGTCGTTTATTTGTTCAGGTCGATGCGCTGGCCGTTGATCGTCACGCCGGAATCATCCATGCGGATCACGGAGCCGTTGTGCTGCAGCGTGATGCCTTCGGGCGCGAGCACGATGAAGCTGTTCTGCACCTTGAGCATCAGTCCGAGTTCGGCTTCGTATTGCTGCGTGCCACCGCCGCCGTCCTTCGCGGGCGTGAGCACTTCGACGGTAGTGGCCGTGGTGCCGCGCTTCTGGGCGATGGTTTCGGTCAGGTTGCCCTTGGCGATCCATTTGGTTTCGTCGCCCGCGTCGAGCGTGACGATGCGGGCGCCGCCCACCACGCGATGCGTTTCGGTATCCTGAATGACCGTATTCAGATCCTTCTGGGCGTGCAGGAAGAATTCCTGCTGGCCGTTCGTATCGGTCATGCGGATTTCATTCGAGCCTTGTCCCTTGAAGGTCTGGCTCTTGATCCCCATGGTCTGCCCGGCCGCGCCGTGATACGGATTGCCGTTGTCGCCGTTATACACGCGCCCGACGATCACGGGATTGTCCGGATCGCCCTGATTGAACGCCACCAGCACTTCCTGGTTGATGCGGGGAATCGCCGCCGCGCCCCAGCCCGCACCGGCCCAGGGCTGCGAAACGCGGATCCACATCGAATCCGAACCGTCCATCTTGCCGCGCCGGTCCCACAGAAAGTGGACTTTCACGGCGCTGCCGTTGGTGTAGATTTCCTCGCCCTTCGGCCCCACCACGATCGCCGATTGGGTGCCTTGAATCAGCGGTTTGGGCGTGGTGCGCATCGCGCGATACGGCACCTTGTTGGGCAGCAGCGCAAACGAGTTGCGGTACGGCAGCTTGACCTCGTGCTGCGCGTAATCGTTCACCGCTTCATGGCGCACCCGCAGGATCACGTATTCGCGATTCATCGCCATCACGGGATGGCCGGTGACCGTCACGTTACCCGCAGTGGTCATGCGCCACGCGAAGCCCGCACCGGTATAGCGCTGCGCTTGCGCTTCTTCCGCTTCCATCGCGTAGCGCGCGTAGCGGTTGCCGTCGTCGCTGCGGTCGTAGAGCGACTGATGCTCGAAGCGTTCCGTCGAGTCGAGCCGCGCGTGCTTGATCGTCTGCGATTCGGCTTCCACCAGCATCAGCGGTGAAGTCGGGTTGTGGTAATTGAAGTCGCGATACGTGACCTTGCCCAGGCCAAAATTTCCGCCCTCGTGCAACTGGTCGATGCCGTTGAACTCGCTCGACACGCTGTCCGCGAACGGCACAACAGACAGTCCATCGATCGGACGGAACATGAGATTCGAATCGCCGATCGCCAGCAGATGCTTGTCCTTCTGGTAGCGATGCGTCCAGATCAAGCCTTCCTGCTCCATCAGCCGCGCGCAGAAGTTGAAATACGATTCCTGGTACATCACGACGTATTCGAGCGGCGCCTGAGCACCGTGAATGTCGAACACGAAATCTGCGAAACCGTGCTCCTGGAACACCTCGGTGAGAATGTCCTGGGCGGATTTGTTCTGGAAGATGCGGCAGTCGGTGGAGCGCGTGAGGAACCAGAACCACGGCACGATCGTCATCTGATACTGCGTGACGCGCCCCGGATTGCTTGCGCGGTCGAACGACGCGACATAGCCGTCGAAATAGCGCGTGTTGTCCGCGCCCGCCGCGCTCGCCACCACGCGCTCGATCGAAAACGCCGAGGCATTCTGGTCGAGCTGGATTTTTACCTGCTGGCCGATCAGATCGCTGGGCTTCAGATCGTGGCGATGCGAGAGCAGATCCAGATGGATCTCGGGCAGACGGTTCACGTGCTCGTCGACGACCAGCGTGCTCACCAGCAGCACATCGCTGCCAAGCGGCGTCTCGATCGTCACGTAGCGGTTCATCTGCGTGAGCAGCGCGGAATCACCCGCGGCGCTGTTGATCGCCTGCGCGACCGCGCCCGGCGTCTTGCCGAGCAGCGAAAAACCGGTCTGCGCGAGTTGCTGCGCGCGCTGGATCGTGTCGAGGTGGCCAGCGAGGCCGGCAAGCGGTCCGGCGCTGCCGGAGATGGCCGATGCGGCCGAATTCGTCAGCCCGCCGAGCATGCTGAATGCGCCTGAGGATCCACCGCTCAGGTCGCCAGGCAAGCCGCCATTAAAGGCGAAACTCATCGTTCTTCCTTGTTCATCTCAAGTTTTTATCCGATTAACCGGATCCCTGGTCAGGGGCCTCGCTACTGTAGGCGAAAATAGCGCGGTTAAAAACCTATGGAAGCACGATTAAATGCAACAATTGTTACAACACAAGGGCATTAATTCAATTTGCATTGGAAAAATCGCCGTGCGCCGCCACGCACGGGTAAGCGGTGGCAGAGACGATTAACTTCGGAAAAATTAACAGCAATTCGAATAGCGTGCCGTCGATTATCAGGAATGAATTACCGGATTCAGGGAAGGTCTGCATAACCCGTTTTTGGCGTGCAAGGCGACGCTCGCTGAGATTCAGAGCTTCCAACTTCAGGTGTTTCAGGCTTTCCGCAGAGCTCGGTTCATCATCCACAGATTTCCCAGAGCGAACAGCGTCATGATCTGGGCGGTGTTCTTCATCAAGCCACGATACCGGGTCTTTGTGTCGTCAAACTTGCTGCCTGAGGACTCGGGATGGGTGTTCGACCTGGGCACGGATGCCTTCAGGCGTTCGATCTGATCGTAAATCGCGTCCAGTCGATCGAATGTGGCGTCGACCACCGCCTGAGCTCGCTTATCGCCGTCAAAAAGCGAAAGTATTGCGTAGTTTGTCGTTGGTGATTGCTTGATCGCCTTTATGTGCCACGTTACGTCCTTCAACATGCATGCTCGAAGAGCCGGTGATGACTTCTCCGCCGTGGTCGGTGTCGTCGTCGACACGAAGCAGATTGATCAATTTTCAGCTCTTCGAAAATGATTCGGTATTATTTGTAGCGGAAATACAGAACGCCAAAGTCAGGCAGCTTGTTCTCGCCGCGTGCCTCCCTGGACGTCTTGCGCAGATCGATATTCTCGACGTCGGGCCAACCAAAAGTCTTAATACGGTCTCGGCGATTTTCACGAAGCCCATGAATTTCCGTGAAATGCGCAATGCGATCAGCCCGGAAATCAGCAGCCAGAAAGCGAGTCCGGGCACGATGGCAAACTTGAGAATATCGGCGCTCATGAAAAACTGAATGCCTTGTTGGATCAGTACGACAAGCATTCCCACGACAAAGATTGACATCGCGCTCCAGAGCCAGACGTGGTTAAACGCCCAATGCCCCGCCATTAAACAAGCCAATCCGCGAACTGCTCTTCAATGACCGGTACATCCCTCACGCGCGCGAGCGCAGGCTAAACAACGACTAACCGGTGCCGAAATCGTTCATCGCAATACCACCGCCGCGTGCGCGAAGCAAATCCAGCACCGAACCCACAGAAGTTGCGCGCAGAAATCTGACTATCGCGTCAGCAGGTCAAAGCCTTTCGAACACCGTCACGTTGGCGAGACCGCCCCCCTCGCACATGGTCTGCAAGCCAAAGCGCTTATTGCCCGCGTGCAGTGCGTGAATGAGCGTCGTTGCCAGTTTGGTGCCCGATGCGCCGAGCGGGTGCCCCAATGCAATCGCGCCACCGTTGACGTTCAAACGCGCGGGATCGGCTTCGAGTGCATTCAGCCACGCGAGCGGAACGGGCGCGAATGCTTCATTCACCTCGTAAAGATCGATATCGGCAATCGACATGCCGGCTTTTTTCAACGCGCGCTGCGTAGCGGGAATCGGCGCTTCCAGCATAATCACCGGGTCGTGTCCGGTCACGGACATGTGATGCACGCGTGCAAGCGGCGTCACACCCAGCAATTTCAGACCTCTTTCGTTGACGACCATCACACCGCTCGCCCCATCGCAGATCTGGCTGGCCGATGCGGCACTGATCACGCCGTCCTCGCGAATTGGCTTGACGCCGCGGATACCGTCCAGCGTGACATCAAAGCGGATACCTTCGTCGATCGTATGCGGCAACGCTGCGCCTTCGCCCTCTGCCGTTCGAACCGCGACGGGCACGATTTCACGCTCGAATCGGCCGGCTTTCGTCGCAGCAATTGCGCGCCGATGACTCTCGAAGGCAAACGCGTCGAGCATATCGCGCGAAAAGCCGCATTTCGCGGCGATCATCTCCGCGCCGATGAACTGACTGAATTCGACATCCGGGTAGCGCCGCTGCATGCCGGGGCTCACGTAAAAGCCGAGATTGTTTTTCAACGGCAACGTGGTCGGTAATCCCATGGGCACGCGCGACATGCTTTCCACGCCGGCGGCCATGACGATGTCCATCGTGCCGGACATGACCGCTTGCGCCGCGAAATGCAGTGCCTGCTGGGACGAGCCGCACTGACGATCCACCGTCGTGCCCGGTACGGTTTCCGGCAAACGCGAGGACAGCACGGCGTTGCGGGCGATGTTCATCGCCTGTTCGCCGGCTTGCCCGACACATCCCATGATCACGTCGTCGATCATTGCCGGATCCGCGCCGGTGCGTTCGAGCAATGCGTTCAAGACCTCGGCGGCGAGATCCGCCGGATGCCATCCGGAAAGCCGTCCATTCCTTCGGGCGCCCGCCGTGCGGGTGGCGGCAACGATATAGGCTTCTGACATGCGCGTCTCCATGATGGTTTAGTCAAGCTGCATGAGCGGCGGCATGGTAGCGCGCGCCACTCGCTGCCATCGCTCTCATTTTTGCGGTGGGCCGGTACGCCGCGCCGTGGCAGGCATACTGGTCGCACAGCCGGACGACCTCTTGCGCGCCGAGCCAGTCGGCGTATTTAAGCGCTCCGCCCAGCCACGCCGGAAAGCCGATACCCAGCAACAGTGCCGTATCCAGTTCCGCCGCCGATGCCACGACGCCCTCTTCCAGCGCGATAGCCGCTTCGACGAGCACCGGCAGCATCATGCGCTCGACGATCTCCTGATCGGAGAATTCGCGCGTTCCGTCCGCTTGCAGGGTCGATAGCAGCGCACGTGTATCGTCCGCCGCGCGCTTGCATAGCCTGCCATTGTCATCGCGCGTATAGGCATAGAAGCCCAGCCCGCTCTTTTGTCCCAGCCGTCCGCGACTCGCCATCAATCCGAGGGCGTCATGTTGCATCGCGGGCATGCGCGCCGGGTAGCCCGCCGAGATCACATCCACTACATGGCTGCTCACGTCCATGCCGATCACATCCTGCAAACAGGCCGGCCCCATCGGCCAGCCGAACGCCTCCATCACGCGATCGATCTGTTCGAAGTCGGCGCCCTGTTCGATCAGTTGCACAAACGCACGGACATAGGGCGTCAGAATGCGGTTGACGAGAAAGCCGGGGCAGTCTTTGACAACGATCGGCGTTTTGCGCATTGCCAGCGCATAGCTCACCACGGCCGCCACCGCGGCATCGCTCGTCTGCTCGCCGCGAACGATCTCCACGAGCGTCATGACCGGAACCGGGTTGAAGAAGTGCATGCCCACGAAGTTGCGCGGGCGCGCCAGCGGCGCCGCAATATCGTCGATGCGCAAACTCGACGTGTTCGAAGCGATCACCGTGTCCTCGCGCACCTGGGCTTCGAGTTCACTCAATACGCGCCGCTTGACCTCGAGGTTTTCGACCACGGCTTCCACGACGATGTCGACGTGACGAAACCCTGCGAAGTCGAGCTGGGGCGAGATTGTCGCGAGTGTGCGCGCGGCATCCTCGTCCTTCATGCGCCCGGCCTTGACCTGGCGTGCGAGCACATTGGCCGCTTCCTGCACACCGGTTTCCAGCGGCGCCGGATGAATATCCTTGAGCGCGACCGGAACCCCGGCAAGCGCACTGGTACAGGCGATGCCGCCGCCCATCACGCCTGCACCGAGTACCGCTGCCTGCCGCACTTTTCCGGTCGTGCCTGCAATGTCGCGGTAGCGCTTTTTCAGTTGCTGATCGTTCAAAAAAGCCTGCACCAGCGATGCGGCGGCCTGCGTCTTCGCAACGCGTGCGAATGCCTCGGTTTCCAGTTTGATGGCGGCGTCACGTGCCACATGGATGGATTCGCGCAGCAGTTCGACGGCAGTGAGCGCAGCAGGAAGATGACGCTTGCTCGCCTGTGCTGCGCGCGCGGCGAGCTGGGTTTCGGCTTGCATGTTCGACTGCGCGTCGACGGCCAGCGGCAGGCGTTTGCGCGCTTGCGCCGCGCGCCAGTCGATCTCGCCATTGGCCGCGCGCCGCAGCAGTCCCAACGCAGTTTCGCGCAGCGAGCCCGCCTCGCAGACTGCATCGACCACACCGGCTTCGCGCGCCGCGGTTGCGGACACCGGCTTCCCGCTGACGATCCATTCCAGCGCCACCGCCACGCTGGCGACACGGGGCAAGCGTACGGTTCCGCCAAAGCCTGGAATCAATCCGAGGTTCACTTCCGGCAGGCCGATTTTTGCCGTCGACGCCATCACCCGCAACGCGCCGGACAGCGCCATTTCCAGGCCGCCGCCCAGCGCGATGCCGTTAATGGCGATCACACTGGGCACACCGATATCTTCGAACGCCGAAAAAACACGGTTCGACGCAGCCGTGCGCGCCATCAGATCGGGCGCGGACAACGCGAAGAACTCGCCGAATTCCTTGATATCCGCGCCGACGATAAAGCTGTCTTTCGCGCTCGTCACCAGCACGCCGCGGATCGACGCGTCATTCGCGATCGACGAGGTGGCGTCGGCCAGCTCGTCTATCGTGCGCCGGTCCAGCTTGTTGATCGCGTCCCCTTTGCGCTCGAACGTCAGCTCGACGAAACCGTCGCCAAGCGCCGTGACGGCGATAGTGTCTCCCTGGAACAATGCCTCTCTCCTTCATCGTTTTATCGCAGTGGCACACCGGATACCGGTGCGGGGCTGCGGACACAAGCCTCACGGCCTGGCCGCCCATGTTGCCGATTATCGGAACAGGGCGGCACGCGTGCCTCATTCGAAGTGATGAATTTGCAGGTCCGGCGACTTTCGAGGCGCGAGCGACCAGCCGCACTGCGCCGACGTCGCGCGATTTCATCCCTTCGGATGAATCGGCGGCGGCCGGACAGCAGTACCTTATGCTAGAAGATCGCAGCAGGACCCCATGCCGGGCCGCTGGCGACGCACAGGCCATGACCATTAGAGTCACATCAGCGCCATAACCGGAGACGAACTTGCAACTGACGCAGAGCTTCCACAAGGCCGCGCTTGAGCAGCCCGATGCCTACGCCACCGTATTTCGACAGCGCAAGACCACGTTCGCGCAGTTCGTCGAGCGGGTGTCGCGTGTTGCCGGGGCCTTGCACGCATTGGACGTAGCGCATGGCGACCGGATCGGCATCCTGGCGCTCAATTCGGATCGCTATCTCGAGTACGTCTTCGGTACGCTCTGGGCCGGCGCCGTCGTCAACCCGGTCAACACGCGCTGGAGCGTCAGTGAAATCGCCTATTCGCTGAACGATTGCGGCACCGCGATCCTGTTCATCGACGAAACGTTTGCCCATCTTGCCCAGCCGCTTCGCGAGCGCTGCCCGGTCCTGCGGCACGTGATCTGGTGCGGCGAAGGCGTGCCGCCCGCCGGGATGCACGGCGACGATTACGAGGGTTGGCTAGGCCGTGCCACCCCGGCCGCCGACGCCCAGCGCTCGGGCAACGACCTCGCGGCCATCCTCTATACCGGCGGCACCACCGGCGTACCGAAGGGCGTCATGCTCTCGCACGCCAACCTGGTCAGCAATGCGCTGTGCGCCCTGGCCGCCGCGTCGCGTCCGGTCGTGCAGGCCGTGCTCCATACCGCGCCGCTCTTTCACATCGGCGCGATGGCGCTGGTGTTCCAGGCCGCGCTGCGCGGCGCAAAGCACGTCGTACTGGGCGGCTTCGATCCTGGCACCGTCATCGAGACCATTGCCGCAGAGCACGTGAACGAGACCTTCGTAGTGCCCACCATGATCAAGGCGATGCTCGATCATCCGGGCTTCGCCACTCATAAGCTCAGCAGCCTGACAAGCGTGCTCTACGGTGCTGCGCCGATCGACTCCACGCTCTTGCAGCGCGCGCTGGGCAAGCTGCCGGCGAGCCAGTTCGTGCAGCTTTACGGCATGACCGAAATTGCGCCAGTGGCCGCCGTCCTGCCTGCGCACTGTCACACGCCCGATAGCCAGAAGCTCAAATCCGCCGGGCGGCCCGCGCCCATCTGCGAGATCCGTATCGTGGACCCGGCATCCGGTGAGCCGCTGCCGACGGGACAGGTCGGCGAGGTCGCGGTGCGCGGCCCCAGCGTGATGATGGGCTACTGGAACAAGCCAGAGGAAACCGCCAAGGCGCTGCGCAACGGCTGGATGCACACAGGCGATGGCGGCTATATGGACGAAGACGGCTATCTGTTCATCACCGACCGCATCAAGGACATGATCATCAGCGGCGGCGAAAACGTCTACTCGACCGAAGTCGAAAACGCCCTGCTCGCGCACCCAGCGGTCGAGGCGTGCGCCGTGATCGGCATCCCGGACGAAAAGTGGGGCGAAGCCGTTCATGCCGTGATCGTCCTGCGCGCGGGCCACCAGCTGACGCTGGAGGAAATCAGGGACCATTGCCGCCAGCTGATTGCGGGCTACAAGTGTCCGCGCAGCGTCGCGTTTCGCGCTGAGCTTCCGCTCTCGGCGGCAGGCAAGCTGCTCAAGTACAAGCTGCGCGAAGCCTTGGTGAACAACCCTGCACCGGCACCCAACACCCCAGCCTGAAGCGAGACCATCAACATGACCGAAACCAACGTCGAACTCGAATTTGACGGCGCGGTCGCCGTCCTCACACTCAATCGCCCCGACGTGTTGAACAGCATGACGCCGGCGCTGGCACGCGATGCGCGCGCAGCCATTGCGCAGGTCAACGAAACGCCCAGCGCCCGTGCGCTGCTGATCACCGGCGCTGGCCGCGCTTTCTGTGCGGGCGCGGAACTCAAGGACGCGTTCCTGAACGGCAGCGCCAATCAGTCGGCCGGCGAGCAACTCGACGTCACCATGCGCGACGACTTCAACCCGTGGGTCACCGATCTGGACCAGCTGCGCATTCCCGTCATTGCGGCGGTCAATGGCGTGGCGGCAGGCGCAGGCGTGGGCCTCGCGCTCGCAGCGGATATCACCGTGGCGGCGCGCTCCGCGTCCTTCATCCTCAGCTTCTGCCCGAAGCTCGGCCTGATTCCCGATGTCGGCACGACCTGGTATCTGCCGCGCCGCATCGGCCTCGCGCGCGCGACGGCGCTTGCGCTGCTCGGCAACCGGCTCGACGCGCAGGAGGCCGCGCAGTGGGGGCTGATCGCACAATGCGTCGACGATACGCAGTTGCTCGATACGGCGATGGAGATGGCCCGCACGCTCGCGCGCCTGCCGACCGGCATCGCGCTCGAACTCAGGCGCGCGCTCAAACACTCGCAATCGAATTCGTTGAGCGCGCAACTTGACTACGAGCGCGAACGGCAATGCACGCTGATCGAATCTGCGGCGTTTCGCGAAGGCGTCACTGCCTTCCGCGAAAAGCGCGCGCCAGTTTTCGGCTGATCACCCGGTCATCGATGCGCGTCAGCCGCAATCATCGACTGACGCGCGCGGCGTATTTGCGGTTGACGTCGCGCGTGTCGAGTTCGCGAGTCCAGCACGCGAACTCCAGACAAACGCCGTCGGGATCGAAAAAATAGACGGATCGCACATACACGTGGGCGCTGACCGTTTCGCTGATCTGGGAGGCCGAATCGTCGTGATTCAGGACGCGCGAAATCTCGATGCCTTTCTCGACGAGTCGCGCGACATAGGCATCGAACTTCTCGGGCGGCACGCTCAAGGCCAGATGATTCATCGACCCATGCGCGGAAACGAGCCCGCCGCCGCCCGGCAGCGTGGCCGGCGCGGCGACGCCTGGCGCCGCATCGGGTGCATCGCGAAACCAGAAAAACGCCAGCGAATCGCCATTGCCGATATCGAAAAAGAAGTGCTGCCCCATGCCGCCGGGAAGATCGATGGTCTTGATCAAGGGCATGCCGAGCAGGTCGCGATAGAACGCCACCGTTCGGGTCATATCCTTGCAGACCATGGCCACGTGGTGAACGCCACGAAACTCAAACTCCGTATTCGGCTTGCGTTGCATCTTGTCTCCTTCACTGTGTTGTGCGTCGTGCGCGCGTGAATACCGTGAACTTTACGAGATGCGCGCGGTGGCGTCGAACGATTTTGCCCGCCCGTAAAGCCCACGCGCTATGCCACAATGCTGACGCTCCTTCGCGATAGAAAGCGCAACGGCGTTGCGAGCGCTTACTGATTCTGCGCGCTTTATCCGTGTTATCCCCAACCCATTCCTTTGCGCGTTTGCCTACCGTGTACTCGCCGCCGAAATTCCAGCCGCCGCCGTTGCAGTCCTCGCACCTGAGACGCGAACGCCTGATCACGCCCGCCAGTCGCGCCGAGGGTATCCGCCTCGTCGTGATGCATGCGCCAGCGGGCTTCGGCAAGACCGGTGCAATGCTCGATCTTCACGCCGCCTGGACACACGAAGGCATGCGCACCGTCTGGATACGGCTGGGCGCCGGGGACAACGATTTTCCGGTGTTCCTCAAAGCCCTCAATGGCGCAGTCGATCTGCTGGAGACGAGCGGCGCAGAGGCGCACGCGATCGAGGCGCAAGACGTCGCGGATACGCTCGCGAGCCGTCTCGGTCGTCTGCCTGATCCGTTCGCGATCTTTCTGGACGATTTCGAAGCGTTGCTCAATCCGGAATCGTCCGAATACCTGCGTGAGTTGCTGGCGCAGATGCCGGCTCACGGCAAACTGGTCGTCGGCTCGCGGGTGGTGCCGGCGCTCGGTCTGGGGCGCCTGCGCGCGCAGGGAGAACTGCTGGAGATCCGCGCCGAGGACCTGCGCTTCACGCTCGAAGAAACCTCGGCGTACTGGTCGCGCTACGTCAGCCAGCCGCTGCACGCGCAGGCACTCGGCAAGCTCCACGCGCGCACCGAAGGCTGGGTGGCGGCTATCCGCCTGGGCGTGCTCGCCATGTCCCGCAGCCAGGATACGGCGCAGTTCATCGAAGCGTTCTCCGGCTCCCACGCGGCCGTGGCCGAGTATCTTGCCGAAGACGTGCTGGCCAGGCAGCCGCCCGAAGTGCGCGAGTTCCTGCTGCGCACTTCGTTGCTGCGCTCGTTCAACGCCAGCCTGTGCGATGCGATGACGTCACGCCGCGACAGCACGCGCATGCTCGCGCAACTGGCCGACGAAAATCTGTTCCTCGTGCGCGTCGATGCTGCCAGCGAGTCTTATCGCTATCACAGTCTCTTTGCGGGCTTTCTGCAGGCGCGCCTCGCGCTCGAATACAAGGCCGATGAAATCGACGAGATGCACCGCACGGCGGGCAACTGGTATGCCGATAACAACGAGCCGGTTCGCGCCATCGAACACGCACTGCGCGCCGATACGCCCCGCGCGCTCGACCGCCTGCAACAGCACGCCGAAGCAATTCTCTGGCAGGGGCGCGTGCGTCTGCTCGCGCGCTGGTTCGACGCGTTGCCCGAGCAAAGCCTGTCGAACCGCCCGCGCCTGCGCCTGATCCACGCATGGGCCCTGACCTTTCTGCATCGCAGCGACAAGGCGCTGCAAATGCTGGAAGGGATGCAGGAAGCGGGCGAGCGCGACGCGGAAATCGCCGCTCACATGCTCGCCCTGCATGCCTTCATTCTCGCGCTCACCGACAAGCTCGACCGCGCTTTTGCGGCCTGGCAATCGTGCGCGCCGACGCTGTCCCCGGCCCACGCATTTCCGTACGGCATTCAGCTCAATTCGCATGCGTGCTGTCACATCTACCTCGGCCATTTCGACGAAGCGCGCAAGATGCTCGATCGTGGGCGGCAAGTCCACGGCGCGAACGGCGCGGGGGCGAACATGCGCGTCGCGCATTGCCTCGAAGGGCTGATCGACCTCACCCAGGGGCGCCTGCGCCAGGCGCTGGCGCGCTATCGCGGCGCGCACCGGCCGGACCCCGGTTTGCAGGACGCGCGCTTCGACGGTCAGGAAATCGCCGGCGCCTATCTGGCGGAAGCGCTGTACGAAAGCGGCCAGCTCGCCGAAACCCAGCATCTGCTCACGTCCTATCTGCCGCTGATTCGCGCGGCGGCGCACAACGATCCGCTCATCGTCGCGTTCATGCTGCTGTGCCGCTGCGCACTCGCACAAGCGCGCGACGAAGACGCCATGCTGTGGCTGCACGACTGCGAGCAGATGGGCTACCGCACCGGTCAATTGCGCATGGTGGCCTGCGCGCGGCTCGAGCGATCGCGCATTGCCCTGCTGCGAGGCGATCACGCCGGCGCACGCGCCGAACTCGACGCCGCGCAGGCGCTCAATGCGTGGTCGTTCGGCGCCGCGTTCACGCCGCATGCCAACGACGTCGAAACCCTCGACCTCGCGCGCTGGCGGCTTGATATTGCCTGCGGCAACGCTGGCCAGGCGGCGCAAGAACTCCGCGCTGCGCTCGCGCAGGCACAAAGCGCAATGCGCTGGCGCCGCGCCCTGAAACTGCGCCTCATGCTCGCGCTCGCCCTGCATGCACACGGCGAGATCGAGCCGGCGCGACGCGAGTGTCTCGAAGCGCTCGAAATTGCCGCCAGCGAAGGCTTCGTCAGCATGGTCCTCGACGAAGGTACGCCGATGCTTCGTCTCCTGAAAACCGTTGCGCAGTATCCGGGGCACGCTGTCACCGGCAGCGTGACGGCGGCCGCGTTCATGTATCAGTTGCTGGACGCACTCGAAGCGCGTTACGCAAGCGCGGGCACAGTCGCCGCCGCATCGCCGGCGCAGACGAATGAGGCCCACTTGCTCGAATCGCTGACCCGTTCCGAGCGCAAGGTACTCGTGCTGCTCGCGGAAGGCCTCAGCAACAAGGCGATGGCCGAAAAGCTGTTTGTTTCGGAGACGACGGTCAAAAGCCATCTGCGCGGCATCAACCTGAAGCTGAATGCCACCTCGCGCACGCATGCGGTCTCGCTGGCGCGCAAGGCGGGGCTGCTGCCCTGAAGCGCCGCGCGCCTGCGCCTCTGCCCTACGCGCGCGTCAGTCCATGTGCTCGCGCAGGCCCAGCGAACGCCCGATGATCTCCAGCATGATTTCGGACGTCCCGGCAAAAATGCGCGAAACCCGCGCGTCGCGATACATCCGGCTGATGCGGTACTCCTCCATATAGCCCGCGCCGCCGTGCAACTGCAGGCAGGCGTCGATGAGCCGGCCTTCGAGCTCCGACGTCAGCAGCTTTGCCGAAGCCGCCGTTGCCGCATCGAGCCCCCCGGCGTTGTGCTCCATCACGAGCGTGTCGATCCACGTCTGCATGGCGTCGAGTTCCGCGTGCTGGCGCGCCAGCACGAAGCGTGTGTTCTGGAACGCGCCGACCGGCCGCCCAAACGCGCGGCGCTCTTTCACGTAGTCGAGCGTAAGGTCCAGCGCCACCTGCGCATGCGCAACCGACTGGCAGGCGCTCAACAGGCGCTCTTCGGCGAGCCCTTCGGCGAGATAGGCGAGCGCCTTGTCCGGCTCGCCGAGCAGATTGGCATGCGGCACGAACACCTCGTCGAAGAACAGCTCGGCGGTGTCCTGGGCGTCGAGGCCCAGTTTATTCAGGCGGCGGCCGCGCTCGAAACCCGCCATGCCGCGCTCGACCAGAAAGAGCCCGAATGCGCGCGGCTGCTGCGGGTCGGTACGCGCGACCACGATGACCGTGTCCGCGTTGATGCCGTTCGAGATGTAGGTCTTGGCGCCGCTCAGCCGCCAGCCGCCTTCGACCTTGCGCGCGTGCGTGCGGATACCCGCGAGATCGGAACCGGTGCCGGGTTCCGTCATGGCGATGGCGAGGATACGCTCGCCACGCGCGGCCTCGGGTAAGAGCCGCGCCTTCTGCGCGTCGGTGCCCAGGCGCGCGATGTACGGCGCAACCAGCCGCGAATGCAAGGTCAGATACACGCCGATATCGCCGTGGCGGATCATTTCCTCGTACACGATCTGCTCGAAGCGGAAATCGTTCACGCCCGCTCCGCCGTACGCCTCGTCGGCCCACATCAGCAACAAACCCTGCGCGCCCGCCGCTTCGAACACCGAACGGTCACAACAGCCTGCAGCGCGCCACGCGTCGACCTGGGGCGCGACTTCTTTCTGGATAAAGCGAACCACGGATTCGCGAAACAGCTCGTGTTCGGCTTCGAAGATCCTGCGTCGGGTGCTCATACGTGCTCCGGCTCGTCATCGTGAGAGTGATGCTGCGCATGGCAGCCTGCGATCGATTATCGCCATGCGTGGGCAGGCAGGCCTCATTCGAAGTGATGAAATTGCGAGACGCAAGCGAGCCGGTATTGACCCGGCGCGGCGGGATTTCATCCGTTCGAACGGCGCAGCGCGGGATGGCGAGCCACATAATTTTTTTGACCGCGCAGCGGGTGCGAACACCCGCGCGGGCTTCGTTTCTACTCCTTACGACACCACCGCCATGACCCCGACCGAATCCGCTGCAAGCCTCGTCGCCTGCCAGCAAGCCGTGCTGCGCTTCTACTACGCGCTCGACCGAAACAATTATCCGCTCGCGATGGAGCAGGTGACGCCGGGCTGCCTCTGGGAGCGCGGCGGCGTGCTGCTGCAGGGCCGCGAGCAGATCGAGGCGTCGGTGCGCAGGAAGTCGCCCACCCAGGTCGCGCGCCACGTCGTCAATAATTTTGCCGTGCTCAGGCAGGACGCAACGAGCGCTACCGCGGTGTATTGTCTGGTTCTGCATCTCTATGACGACGGCTCCCAGCCGAGCCTGCCGGTGCCGGGTTCCACGCCTTTCCTGATGGTGGACGTCACCTGCGAATTCAAGCGCGAAGACGATCACGCCTGGCGCATCCAGCAACTCGACGTCACGCATACCTTCAGCTACGCGCGGGAAGTCACCACGCCCCTGCTGGCCGCGAACGCACGCAAGTAGGCCGCTGTCCCGCCTCTCATCCGCTCATATCGACTCTTTATGGATTTTTCCCTGACTTCCGCGCAACAGGCGCTGCAGCACAAGGTCCGCGGCTTCATCGCGGAGCAGATCATTCCGCTGGAGAAAGACCCGCGGATCACGCCCCACGGACCCAGCGAGGCGCTGCGCGAAGAACTCGTCGAAAAAGCGCGCGCGGCGGGTCTGCTGACGCCGCACGCGTCACGCGAGCTGGGTGGTCTTGGCCTCTCGCATGTCGACAAGGCCATCGTGTTCGAGGAGGCCGGTTATTCGACGCTCGGTCCCACCGCGATGAACATCCACGCACCCGACGAAGGCAATATCCACCTGCTCGAAGCGGTCGCCACCGAGGCGCAGAAAGCGCGCTGGCTCGTGCCGCTCGTACAGGGCCGCATCCGCTCGTGCTTTGCCATGACAGAGCCGCCGCCCGGCGCGGGCTCGGACCCGGCCATGCTCGCCACCACGGCGGTGCGCGACGGCGACAGCTACGTGATCAACGGCGCCAAGTGGTTCATCACCGGCGCGCAGGGCGCGGCGTTCGTCATCGTCATGGCGAAGATGGAAGACGGCTCGGCCTCCATGTTTCTCGCCGATATGAACCAGCCCGGCATCGAGCATGTGCGCACCATGGACGCGCTCGATACCTGCTTCACGGGCGGCCACGGCGTTTTGCGCTTTCACGATCTGCGCGTGCCCGCCAGCGATGTGCTGGGCGAACCCGGTAAAGGCTTTCGCTATGCTCAGGTGCGGCTCGCCCCGGCACGGCTCACGCACTGCATGCGCTGGCTCGGCCAGGCGCGACGCGCTCACGAGATCTGCCTCGAACACGCGCGCAACCGCCAGGCCTTCGGGCAGATGCTCGGCCAGCACGAAGGCGTGAGTTTCATGCTCGCCGACAACGAGATGGACCTGCACACCGCGCGCCTGCATATCTGGCATACGGCGTGGCTGCTCGATCAGGGCGAGCGCTGCAATTTCGAATCGAGCCGCGCCAAGGTGGTCTGTTCGGAAGCCGAATGGCGCGTGGTCGACCGCAGCGTGCAGATTCTCGGCGGCCAGGGCGTGACGGGCGAAACGATCGTCGCGCGCATCTTCGCCGATATGCGGGCGTTCCGCATCTACGACGGCCCGAGCGAAGTGCACCGCTTCAGTCTCGGCCGCAAGCTGCTCGCGGGCACTTGAACCGCATCGTCAGTGCCTGGACGGGGCTGTTCTACGGCCCCGCTTTTCTGCGCCTGGCGGCTGATCGCGCTTAACCGGTCCTGCTGCGGCGGGCACACCGCCAGCCCAGTTCGGCCAGCGGCTTGACCTTGTCGGCCATGCTCGCCGCGTCTGCCGCGGAGGCGTTGCCGCCGGCCGCGCGCGCCGCCACACCCTGCAGGATTGCCGCCATGCGAAACAGGTTATAGGCAAGGTAGAAGTCCCAATGGCGGATGTCGTCGATGCCGCGTGCGCGGCAATAGTCCTCGACGAAGGCATGTTCCTGCGGAATGCCCAGCGCCATCAGATCCACGCCCGCCACGCCGCGCCACAGATCGGGCGGCACGCACCACGACATGCAGAAGTACGAAAGATCCGCCAGCGGATGCCCCAGCGTGGAAAGCTCCCAGTCGAGCACGGCCACGACCCGCGCTTCGGTCGGATGGATGATCAGGTTGTCCATGCGCATGTCGCCGTGGACGATGCGGGTCTCGTCGCCTTCGGGCACGTGTGCGGGCAGCCAGGCCATGAGCGCGTCCATCGCGTCGATCGGCGTGCTTTGCGAGGCGCGGTACTGCCGGCTCCAGCGATCGATCTGGCGTACGAAATAATTGCCTGACCGACCAAACGTGTCGAGTCCCACCGCACGGTAATCCACGCCATGCAGCGCGACCAGCACGCGATTGATATCGGCGTAGATCGCCTTGCGCTCTGCTGCGCACAGCCCCGGCAAGGTCGGATCGATAAAGCTGCGCCCACGCACGAATTCCATCAGGAAAAACGGCGTGCCCAGCCACGCTGCGTCGTCGCACCAGGTCACCATGCGCGGCACCGGCACGCCGGTCCCGGCCAGCGCCTGCATCACCCGGTACTCGCGGTCGATGGCGTGCGCGGACGGCAGCAACGCGCCAGGCGGCTGTTTGCGCAGCACGAACGCGGCGCTGGCGGTCTCCAGCAGAAAGGTCGGATTGGACTGGCCGCCCGACAAGGGGCGCACGGCCAGATCCTGCGCGTCGATGCCGGCCTGATGCATCCAGGCGGCGAGTCGTTCGAGGTCCGGCACGCCGCGCCCGGCAGCGCTCGAGGAAGTCGATAGTGCGTTGGAAACGCAGGACGAAGAGGACATATCAGCCGCTCGCAGCAAGGTCAGCCAGTCAAAGAGAAGAGACGAGATGCCCGCCGTCGACGGCGAGTATCGAGCCGGTCATGAAGGTCGAGGCATCGGAGGCCAGCAACAGCAGCGGCGCATCCAGCTCGCGTGCCTGCCCGAGCCGGCGTTGCGGCACGCGGCGAATCAGCGCCTGGCCCGCATCGGTAGCGAAAAACGCCGCGTTGAGTTCGGTTTCGATATAGCCGGGTGCAAGCGCATTGACGCGCACCCCATGACGCGCCCATTCGAGCGCAAGCGCCTGGGTGAGATGGATGAGCCCCGCCTTGGCGGCCGCGTAAGCGGGCACCTGTTGCGCCACGCGCAGGCCCAGGATCGACGCGATGTTGATGATGGTGCCCGCGCCGCGCTCCACCATGCGCTGCCCGGCCGTCTGCGCGACCCGCCACGCGCCGTTCAGATTGACGTCGATGACCTGGCTCCAGTCGTCTTCGCTACACGCCACGGCGGGACGCGTCAGCGCAACACCCGCGTTGTTCACGACGATCTGCACCTCGCCGCCGAGTTGCATCCGCGCCGCATCGAAAGCGCCGCTCACCGAAGCGGCCTGCGTCACGTCCATCGACACCACACACGCCTTGCCGCCCGCTTGCGCGATACGCGCGGCGAGGGCGTCGCCCGCTTCCAGGCGTCGCCCGGCAAGCGCGACATGCACGCCGGCGGCCGCCAGCACCGTGGCGAAATGACTGCCCAGTCCGCCGAACGCGCCCGTGACCAGGGCCCGCTTGCCGCGCAGGTCTTCGAACATTGCCTTCCCTCTCATCGTGATGTGGTGATGCGCTGATGTGCTCATGCCGTGCTTGCCGGATCGGCTCACCGATTATGGGTAGCAAGCCAGGCATCGCGCCTCATTCGTTGGGATGAAATACGGCTGCCTGCTTGATGAAGCGCCGCGAGATGCTGCGAATTCATCCCATCGAATGAGGCGCGCGCGGCGGCGGCTGACCATACTGGCCTGCGAACCCCACATCCCTTTCGATCACCATGAACGACGCTTATCTGTACGACGCCGTGCGCACGCCGCGCGGCAAAGGACGCCCCAGCGGCGCACTGCACGAGATCACGCCGGTCTCGCTGGCCGCGCAAACGCTGCAGGCGCTGCGCGAGCGCAATGGCTTCGATCCTCGCGCGATCGAAGACGTCGGCCTGGGCGTCGTGATGCCCTGCGGCGAGCAAGGCGCCGATCTCGCGCGCACGGCGGTACTGGCGGCCGGCTTCGGCGACACGGTGCCGGGCTACCAGCTCAATCGTTACTGCGTCTCCGGCCTCGATACCGTCAATCAGGCCGCCGCGAGCGTCATGGCGGGCCTCACGGAGGCCGCGATCGGCGGCGGCGTCGAGTCGATGTCGCGCGTGCCGATCGGCTCGGACGGCGGCGCGATCTATACGGACCCGGCCATCACTCGCCATTACCCGTACATGCCCAACGGCGTCGCCGCCGATCTGATCGCCACGCTCGAAGGTTTCACGCGCGAGGCTATCGACGCCTACGCGGCGCAGAGTCAGCACCGGGCCGCCCAGGCCCGCGCGCAAGGGCTGTTCTCCCGCTCGCTGGTGCCCGTGCGCAACACGCTCGGCGAAATCGTGCTGGCTCAGGACGAAGCCATTCGTGCGGAAACGACCCCGGCCGAACTCGCGAAGCTCGCGCCCGCGTTTGCCGCTGCGGGCAAGCTGGGCTTCGATGCGATCGCACTGCGCGGGCATCCCGCGCTCGAAGGCGTCGCGCATGTGCATACGAGCGGCAATGCCAGTGCGATCGTCGACGGCGCGGCCGCCGTGCTGATCGGCAGCGAGCGCTTTGGCCAGCTCAACGGCCTCCAGCCGCGCGCGCGGCTGCGCCATTTCGCGTCGCTGGCGAGCGACCCGGTGATGAGCCTGGGCGGCCCGGTTCCCGTCACGCGCAAGCTGCTCGCGCGCGCCGGTCTGACTATCGCCGACATCGATCTGTTCGAGGTCAACGAGGCGTTTGCCGTCGTGCCGCTGGCCTACCAGCGGGCCTTCGATATCGACCCCGAACGGGTCAACGTGAATGGCGGCGCGATTGCGCTCGGGCATCCGCTCGGCGCCACCGGCGCGATGCTGGTCGGCACGATGATCGACGAACTCGAACGCCGCGGTCTTCGGCGCGGCATCGTCACGCTCTGTGCGGCCGCGGGCCAGGCCACGGCCACCTTGATCGAGCGCGTTTGAACCCGCCTGATTGCCGCGTGAATTCAACCTCATCTTCTCCGACTATGAACACACTCTCCCTTGCAGTGGACCCGGCGGGCGTGGCGCTCGTCACGCTGCGCCGCCCGTGCCTGCCTGCTCATGTGCCTTCCGACGCGTTCATGGCCGACATGCAGCAGGTCGTCGAGCGCATCCGCCAGGACCCGGCCATCGTGGGCGCCGTCATCACATGGGACGACGGGCACGGCACGCCCGATGGCGATATCGAAGCCCTCGGTCAGTTCATCGAAGCCGCCAGCACGCAAGGCCGCCCGCCGGTCGCCGCATTCCTCGCGCAAAACCAGTTGATGCGCTCACTGGAAACCGCTGGCAAGCCGGTTGCGGCAGCGATGCATGGCGCAGTGAGCGGCGGCGCGCTGGAACTGTGCCTCGCCTGCCACTACCGCGTGATTGCCGATGCCGAAGAAAGCGCCGTCTCGCTGCCCGCCATCCAGACCGGCCTTCTGCCCGCGAGCGGCGGCACGCAGCGTCTGCCGCGCCTGATCGGCATCGAGGCCGCGCTGCCGATCTTGCTGGACGGCCACGCCGTACCGCAAACGCGTGCCCGCGAACTCGGTATCGTCGATGCCATCGTGCCGCGCGCCGATCTGCTCGCTCATGCGCATGCCTGGGTGCTCGCGCATCCCGATGCAAGCCAGCCCTGGGACCGCAAAGGCTGGCGCATTCCGGGCGGCGCAGGCGCGCTGGCGGAACACGCGCCGCGCAGCTTCTACGCGGGCATGGCGCAGGTGCGCAGCCGCACGCACGACAACTATCCGGCACCGCTTGCGCTGCTCTCGGCGGTCTACGAAGGCACGCAATTGCCGCTGGAGCGAGGCACGGCAGTCGACGCGCGTTACGCCGCGCAACTGGCCGTCGATCCCGTGACGCGCAACCTCGTGCGCACGCTCTTCGTCAATCGCGCACGTTGCGAACGGCTGGCTTCGCGCCCGGCCGCGGTGCCGTCTTCGAAGGTGATGAAGCTCGGCGTGCTGGGCGCGGGCATGATGGGCGTCGGGATTGCGTGCAGCGCCGCGCAGGCGGGATTGGCCGTGGTGCTGCTCGATGCTTCGTCCGGGCAGGCCCGCGCAGGCAAGACGCGCGCCGTGGAGAGCGCGCGTCGCATGGGCGGCGAAGCGGGCGGTGAAGCGGCCGCAGCGCAGTGCGACGCGCGCATTGCGGCGACCGCGCGCTACGAGGATCTAAGTGAATGCGATTTCGTGATCGAGGCGGTTTTCGAAACTCGCGCGGTGAAGTCGGAGGTGCTGGGACGTGTTTCCGAAGTGCTCGATGGCAATGCGATCCTCGCGTCCAATACGTCGACGCTACCGATCAGCGGCCTCGCGACGCTCAGCGATCGCCCTGCCCGTTTTATCGGCATGCATTTCTTCTCGCCGGTCGAGCGCATGCCGCTGCTGGAAATCATCGTGGGCGAGCAAACTTCGCAGGAAACGCTGGCCCGCGCGATGGATCTCGCGCGCACGCTGCGCAAGACGCCGATCGTGGTGAACGACAGCCCCGGCTTCTTCACGAGCCGCATCTTTTGCAGCTATGTCGACGAAGCGATGGCGATGCTCGCCGAGGGCGTGGCGCCAGCGCTTGTCGAGAACGCCGCCCGCATGACCGGCATGGCCGCGAGCCCGCTTGCGGTGCTCGACGAAGTCTCGCTCGATCTCCAGTTGCGCGTGGTGAACCAGGCGATCGAAGACGGCCTGGACGAACGCTTTCTGCGCAGCCACGCACGCCCCGTGATCGCGCGGATGAACGCGCTTGGCCGCACCGGCCGCAAGTGCGCAGCGGGCTTCTACGTCTACCCGGAAGGCGGGCGAAAACACCTGTGGAGCGGACTCGCGGGCGAATATCCGCTCAAGGCCGATCAGCCCGACGTGGAGGTCGTCAAGCAGCGCCTGCTGTATATCCAGGCGCTGGAAAGCGTGCGATGTCTCGACGAAGGTGTGATCACGTCGCCCGCCGACGCTGATATCGGGGCGATCCTCGGGCTGGGCTTTCCGTCCTGGACGGGCGGCCCGCTCTCGTTGATCGAGACGGTGGGCGTGGCGCGCTTCATCGCCACCTGCGAAACGCTGGCGGCCGCGCACGGTGCGCGCTTTTCGCCGCCGCCGTCGCTGCGCTCACGCGTCGCCTGAAAGCGCCTCCGGCTGCTCCAGTTCCTTCAGCCAGCGCCAGAGCGTGGAGCGGCTGATGCCGAGTTCGCGCGCCGCTGCGGTCGGACTGCCGCCGGCGCGGCGGATCGCATCGCGCACGCGTTCTGCACGACGGGCAGGATCGACGTCGCTGGCGTCGGCAGTCGGCTCGCCGTCCGGGAAGAGTTCCGGGCAGTCGTGCCTCAAAGCGTCGTACGGCACCTCGTCCAGTGTCGCAAACTGCAGCAGAAAAACCGCGATGCGCTCCGAAAGATTTTCCAGTTCGCGCACGTTGCCCGGCCATTCGTAAGCCGTGAGACGCTGCATGAGCGGCGCGAGCGCAAGGCGGGCGTCGAGCGTCGAACCAAAGCGCGCCAGACAACGCATCACGATGGGCAGAACGAGCGCGGCGATATCCTCGCGGCGCTGGCGCAGCGGCGCGAGCGCGAGACGCAAGGTGTTGAGCCGGTAATAGAGATCCTGGCGAAAGCGCCGTTCGGCAATCAACTCGGTCAACGGCTGATGCGTTGCGGCGATCACGCGGATGTCGATGGGAATCGGCGCCGTGCCGCCGAGCCGCATGATTTCGCGCTCCTGCAACACGCGCAAAAGACGCGTCTGCAACGGCAAAGGCATATCGCCGATCTCGTCGAGAAAAAGCGTGCCGGTGTGTGCGGCCTCGAACAGTCCACGCTTGCCGCCGCGGCGCGAGCCGGTGAACGCCCCTTCGTCATAGCCGAACAATTCGCTTTCGAGCAGCGACTCGGGAAACGACGCGCAATTCACCGCAACGAACGGCTGTCCCGCACGGTCGCTCTCGTTGTGCATCGCCTGGGCGAACACTTCCTTGCCCACGCCGCTTTCGCCGGTGATCAGCACGTTCAGGTCGGTACGCGCAAAGCGGCGCGCGCTGGCGATCACATCGCGCAGCGCCTGGCTCGTGCCGATAATGCTGTCGAAGCTGTGCCGGGCCGCGTGCTGCTGGCGGCGCTGCATGGCGCGCAGGCTCGTATCGGCGGCTTCGATGTTGCGCGCGTCGTAGAGCGTCAGCGCCGCGCCGACGATTTCGCCGTGCTCGCGAATCGGCGTGCGATGCGCAACCCAGTTGCGCTGCGCGAACCGCTGCGCCACGGCGCGCTCCTGCTGGCCGCTGTCGAGTGTGGCACGCAGCGACAGCGCAGGCTCCACGCTCTGCAGCACCCGGCCCTCGAGCCGCTCTCCCTGCCCGCCCAGCAACTGCTGCATAGGCGGATTCACCGCGATGATGCGTTCCTGCCGGTCCACCGCGATCACGGCTTCCTGCAGGTTGTGCAGGACGCTGTGCAACTGTTCGTAGCGTCCTGCCTCCAGCCGTGCGACGCGCGCCAATTCGAGCGCGTCGTCGAAGCCCTTGCGGATGCTCGCAGGCGAATACGCCAGCAAGCCGTGCAAACCGGCCTCCTGCGCCAGTTCCACCACGAGACTCGATCCGACGATGGCCTCATAACCCGCGCGGCGCAGCGCTTCGAAATGGATGCGCGCATCGTCCGGCGTTCGATAGGCATGCTGACGAACTTCGATATTCAGCAGATCTTTCACGGCGTCCAGTTCGGGAATCGTCGTGCCGTACATGACGACGCCCACCCGCGCCGCCACCTCGCGCGCCTTGATCAAGGCCTGCAAGAGATCGAAACCCGTGACCTGGATCGTGGCGACCGGCGTTTGCAGCCCCGCGCGCAGGATGCTCGCGTTCGAGCCCGCGCTCACGAAGGCGTCCACCGCGCCACGCTCGATACGATCGCGCGCGATCGCCAGCGCTTCGTCGAACGAACCGTCGACCAGTTCGATGTCGGCGCGTCCCGTGTATTCGGCGACCACCGGCATCGCCAGTTCGCGTATCTGCCGGTAGCCGAGAAAGCACAGACGAGGACGTCCCGTCCGGAAGTACGCAGCAGCATTCGGATGCATAACGTTGTCTCATTGAAACGTGGCCGACGTTTCACGATTGTGCCATGAAACAAGGCATTTTCGAGCCGCTCCATCGACATCGAATCAAATCAAGCGCTTACGCAGGGTTTCGTGACTGGCATATGTCTTGCCTTTATCTACGCAGAAGTCAAAGACACTGGAGACATCGACCTTGGCCCTCGAACACATTACTGTCCTCGATCTGACCCACATGTTGTCCGGCCCTTACGGCACCATGTTGCTGGCCGACCTGGGCGCACGCACCATCAAAGTCGAACCGCCGGGTCGCGGCGAAGGCACGCGACGCCTGCTCGAACATGATCCCGACTATTCGCGCGACGGCATGGGCGCCTACTTCCTCACGCTCAACCGCAACAAGGAAAGCGTCTGCGTGGATCTGAAGACCGAAGCCGGGCGCGAAGTCTTCCTCGATCTCGTGCGTCGCGCCGATGTCATTTACGACAACTTCAGCGTGGGCGTCACGCAGCGCCTGGGCATCGATTTCGACACGCTTTCGCAGATCAATCCGCGCATCATCACGTGCTCGGTGACGGGTTTCGGCCAGACCGGCCCGCAAACGCAACGTCCGGCTTTCGATCAGGTCGTGCAGGCCATGGGCGGCGGCATGTCGATTACCGGCACGCCCGCATCGGGGCCGACGCGCAGCGGCATCCCCATCGGCGATCTGGGCGGCGGCGTGTTCGGCTCGATGGGCGTGCTCGCCGCGCTGGTCGAACGGGAGCACACGGGGCGCGGCCAGCATGTCGATGTGTCGATGCTCGACGTGCAGATCTCGCTGCTCAACTACATGGCGACGATGTACTTCATGTCGGGCGACGTGCCGCAAGGCATCGGCAACGGACATTTCGTGCATGTGCCTTACAACTGCTTTCCGACTGCCGACGGCCACATCATCATCGCCTGCATCGGCGATCCGTTCTTCGAGCGCTTTGTCGAATGCATCGACCTGCCCGCGCTGCGCAAGCCCGAATATCTCGCCCAACCGGTGCGCTACGCGGCGCGCGCCGAGATCGACGCGCTCGTGGCCGAAACGCTGCGCGGCCATTCGACGGCTTACTGGCTCGACCGGCTCAACGCGGCGCGCATTCCCTGCGGTCCGGTCAACAACTTCGCGCAGGCGCTGCAGGACCCGCAGGTGCTCGCGCGCGAGATGGTGGTCGAGGTAACGCTGCCGCAGGGCGAGCGTCTGCGCATGCCCGGCAATCCGATCAAGCTCTCCGGCGCCGCGCCGCGCGCCTACGGCACGCCGCCGCAAGTGGGCGAACAGACCACTGAAGTTCTCAGCGGCTGGCTGGGCTACACCGAAGCCCGCATCGCCGCATTGCGCGCCGCCGGCACGATCGCCTGAGGCCGCCGACGATGACAGCCGACACGATTCATATCACCGACGTCGCCCCGCGCGACGGCTTGCAGAATCAGGCCGTGCATCTGTCGACCGATGAGAAGCTCGGCCTGATCTGGCATCTCGTGCAGGCAGGCGTGACCAGCGTGGAAACGACGAGCTTCGTCTCGCCGAAGGCCGTGCCCCAGATGGCCGACGCCAGCGACCTCACCGGCCACGTGCAGGCGCGCTGGCCGCAACTGCGCAATTCGGTGCTGGTGCCCAATCTCAAGGGACTGGAGCGTGCTCACGCGGCTGGCGCCCGGGAAATCGCCGTCGTACTCTGCGCCACCGAAACCATGAACCGCAAGAACATCAACATGGGACTCGATGCCGCGCTGGACGTGTGCGAGCAGACGCTCGCGCAGGCTCGCGCGCTCGGTCTGCGCACGCGCGCCTATGTGGCCGTGGCCTTCGACTGTCCGTTCGAAGGCGAAACGCCGCTTGCGGTCGTGCTGCGTCTTGCCTCGCGCATGGCCGAGGCGCACGCCGGCGAAATCGTTATCGCCGACACCATCGGTTCCGCTGCGCCTCTACAGGTCAAGCAACGCTTGAGCGCGCTGCGGGACGCGGTGCCGCTCGAACGCCTCGCGGTCCATCTGCACGACACGCGCGGTCTGGGCGCCGCCAATGCGTGGGCCGCGTTGGAAGCCGGCGTGCGCCGCTTCGACAGCAGCGTGGGCGGCATCGGCGGTTGTCCGTTCGCACCGGGCGCGGCGGGCAACCTGGCCACGGAAGACCTCGTGCTGATGGCGCAACGATGCGGCCTCGCAAGCGGCATTTCACTCGATCCCCTGCTCGACGCCGTCGATTTCGCCGAAACGCAGTTGCAGAAACCGCTTGGCGGGCGCTCGAGCGCATGGCTGCGGCGCGAGCGCGCCAAACGTCGCGAAGCCCTTTGATTTTCTAGCGCACTGGACAAAAATCACACAGACAAGGAGACGTCAGCATGACCAGAGAGACGAACACCGAATTCGACATCCTCGGTGTCAACCATATGGCCATCGTCTGCAAGGATATGGCGAAGACGGTGGCGTTTTATCGCGACGTACTCGGCATGCCGCTGATCAAGACCATCGATCTTCCGGCGGGCATGGGACAGCACTTCTTTTTCGGCATCGGCAATGGGGACGCCATCGCCTTCTTCTGGTTTCCCAACGCGCCGCAGGCGCATCCTGGCATTGCGGCGCCGGCGCATCTGCCCGGCCACGGCTCGATCACTTCGGCGCACGGTTCGCTCAACCATATCGCCTTCAATATTCCCGCCGATAAATTCGACGCCTATGTCGAACGTCTTGTCGAAAAAGGCGTGCAGATTTCCCGCGTGATGAATCACGACAACTCGCCCGCGCAGATCAGCGCGACGATGAACAAGGACGTGTTTCTGCGCTCGGTGTACTTCTTCGATCCCGACGGCGTGTGCCTCGAATTCGCGTGCTGGACGCGCGAGCTCAATGCGCAGGACGTGAGCTACGAAACAAGCGCGAGCGCACATGCGCCCAGTTGATCGGGCGTAAGAGGTTCCTGGTTTCATTGCGGCATCAGATCGCTAAACCACAAAAATAAAAAATCCCGGAGACAAAACGTCAATGAAAGAAGCTCTCATCGCTTCAGCCGTAGCCGCTTGCGCGCTCGGCATGGCAAGCACCCCAGCCCACGCGCTATCGAGCGTGACCTTGTACGGCATTGCCGATACCGGCATCGAGTTCGTCAACCGTGTTTCCAGCGCAAGCAGCGCGGGGAGCAAATTTGGCATGCAGAACTACGGCAGCCTTTCGGCGTCGCGCTGGGGCTTGATGGGTCAGGAAGACCTCGGCGGCGGTTTGCAGGCGTTCTTCTGGCTCGAAAGCGGCTTCCAGCTCGGCAACGGCTCGCTCGCGGGCGGCTTGCAGTTCTCGCGCCAGTCGGCAGTCGGCTTGCGGCAGACCGACTGGGGCCAGCTTGCGTTCGGCCGCCAGTACACCAGCCTCTACTGGGGCATGTACCGCTTCATGCCGTTCGTGACCGGCATCGCGTACGAACCTGGCATCGTGGCGGGCGGTGGCAGCTACACGGAAGACAACACGATTCAGTACACCGGAAAATTCAGCGGTATCAACGTCGCGGCGCACTACTCGTTCGGCACGGGCTTCGCGTATCAGGGATCGCAGGTGTCGAGCATTCCCGATGGCGGTGTGCCGGGCAATTTACGCGCGCAGTCGGGTATTGGCGCGGGCGTGTTCTACCTGGGCAATTCGTTCGGGATCGGCACGGGCTACGACCAGACCAACCCCACCGCGAGCGCCACCGCGCCAACCGGGGTCGCGCGCCTCGCCTATCTGGCCGCGAGCTATCAGTTCGAACGTGTGCGTCTCATGGGCGGCTACCGGTGGCGCAATTCGACGTTCGGAAACGGCGTCACGCAGATTCGCGACGACTTCTACTGGGCGGGCGTGAAGGTCTCGCTTACGCCGGCGGTCAATCTGATCGGCGGTTACTACTACGACCGCGCAAAACGCGCGGCACTCACCTCGACCAGCGCCAACATGAACCTTGCGAACTTCAGCCAGGTGAGCCTGATGGCGACGTACAGCCTATCCAAGACCACCACGCTCTACGCGGCGGCGGCCTATGCGCACAACGGTCCGCTCGACGACGACACCTTGCTGCAGACCGGCACGGCGCTCGGCTACGGCAACGCCAGCACGGCCAATGGTCTTGCCGATGGCCAGAAAAGTCAGGTGGGCGCGACCGTGGGTCTGCAGGTCAATTTTTAATGCAATGCCGGAACCGGCAACCAACCAAGGAATCATCGACATGCGCCTGATCGCGAAAACCTACTGGAATGGCACCTGGATCAAGTTCCGGGAACCCGTGGAAGACTTTGCCGATTGCCAGCAGGTCACCGCCTACGCGAACGACGGCGGACAAAGCCGCGGCCTGTACTGGACGCCCAAAAGCAATCCACGCCCGCGCGTCGCGGTGGTGGCGGGACATCCGCGTGTGGACTTCAGCCGTCACTATCTGTTCCCGCAACTGCTGCGCGCGGGTTACGCGTGTCTTGGCGCAAACGTGCGCACCACCGGCAACGACATGACCTGCATACACGAGCAGATCATCCTCGACATCGCCGCCCAGGTGCAGTGGCTCAAGGAGGAGTGCGGCGTCGAACAGGTGATCTGGCTGGGCAATTCGGGCGGCGGATCGCTCGGCGGCTTCTACCAGGCGCAAGCCCAACTGCCGCCTGCCGAACGTCTCGCCCTGACGCCGGGCGGGCGTCCCACGACCTTGCGCAGCGCCGTCATGCCGACCTTCGACGCGATGATCGTGCTCGCCGCTCACAGCGGCCAGGGGCTGATCCTGAACGAGACGATCGATCCTTCCGTGGTCGACGAACATGCCCCGCTGCTCACCGACGCAAGCCTCGACATGTACGACCCCGCCAATGGCTTCCGGCCGGCGCCCGAGTGGTCGCGCTATACGCCGGAGTTCCAGCAGCGCTATCGGGCGGCGCAGCTCGCCCGTGTGGCACGCCTCGATGCGCAGGCGCGCGCGATGATCGCCGACCAGCGCGAAGCCGAATTGACGTCCGCCGCGCCGGGCTTCTCCTCGCTGGCGCCCGCCCAGCAACGCACGATCCTGCAGCGCGCGGCGTTCCAGCCGGTGATGACGATCTACCGCACGATGGCGAATCTGCACTACACGGACAACTCCATCGATCCGAGCAATCGCGGCTACGGCAGCCTGCTGAGCGACCGCCCGGATCTCATGAATTTTCAGCTGCTGGGTTTTGCGCGTGTGCTGACGCCCGATGCGTGGCTCTCGACCTGGTCGGGCCTGTCGAGCAACGCCAACCTGCTGAAGAACGCGCCGTCCATCAAGGTGCCGATGATCTTCGTTCATGCGGGACGCGATCTGGACTGCTACCTGAATACGCACTCGCGGCCCATCTTCGACGCGTTCGGCAGCGACGACAAAACCTTCGTGGAGTTTGCGGACCAGCTTCACTACTTCGAGCCGGACGAAGGTCAGGACGACAACGCAGGCGCCCTCGCCCAGGCCGCGAAAGTCGTGCCCTGGCTGAAAGAACGCGCGCCGCTGTGAGCGCGACTCCGTCATGAAAAAGGAGGCCGCCTTGGCGCGCACGGACAATGCATTAACAGGGGATTCAGCAGGCGCGCACGCGGCGTCTGCGAACGAAAGCGCGCGCCTGCTTGACGGGTTGCAGGCCATCGTCTCGCGTCTTGCGAGCGGTGGCGCGCGCGTGGCGAATCTGCGGCGTCTATCCGGTGGCGCAAGCCAGCAAACGTGGGCGTTCACCGTTGCTGGACAACACGGGGAACACGCACGCATTCTGCGGCGCGGCCAGCCTGACGCCGGGCATCGCGGCAGCGCCAACGTGGGCTTCGCGGCGGAGGCACTGTTGTTCGAACTGGCTGCCGCAGCGGGTGTCCCCGTTCCGCATGTGGTCCATGTGCTGCGACCGCAGGACGGACTCGGCGATGGCTTCGTGATGGAGCACGTCGAAGGCGAGACGCTTGGCAAGCGCATCGTGCGCGACGCGCGCCTCGCACACGCCCGCACGCGGCTCGCGGCGCAGTGCGGCGAAGCGCTCGCACGCATCCACGCGATCGAGCCGAGCACCTTGCCGCGTTTGCGCGTCGCCCCCGCCGACGTGGAAATGGCCTACTGGCTCGGTCAGCATCGGGCCTACGGCATGGCGAACCCGGTATTCGAGTGCGCGTTCCAATGGTTGCGCCGTCATCTACCGCCCGCGCCGCGCGTCTGCACCCTCGTGCATGGCGATTTTCGCAACGGCAACCTGATCGTCACCGAAGCAGGCTTGCGCGCCGTGCTCGACTGGGAACTCGCCCATATCGGCGACCCGATGGAGGATCTCGGCTGGCTTTGCGTGAACGCCTGGCGCTTCGGCAATGCGGACAAACCAGTCGGCGGTTTCGGCACGCGCGAGCAATTGTTCGCCGCATATGAAGCGGGCGGCGGTCAGGTCGATTTGCAACGGGTTCGCTTCTGGGAAGTGTTCGGCACGCTGAAGTGGGGCATCGTCTGCGAAGGCATGGTCTACGGCTGGCTCGACGGTACGGAACGCGAAATCGAAAAAGCCGCAATTGGCCGCCGTACCTCGGAGGCGGAAATCGATTTGCTCGCCATGCTCACCCACACCGGAGCCGCCTCATGGTGAATCCCCCCAGCGCCGGGCAGCTGCTCGAAGCGGTCAGCGCTTTTCTGCGCGACGAAGCGCTGCCCGCACTCCAGGGCGCGGCCGCTTACAAGGCGCGCGTGGCCGCAAGCATGCTCGACATCGTGCGACGCGAACTCGTGCTCGCTCCGGATGCGCGAGTCCGCGAAGAACAGGCGTTGCGCGAGCTGCTTGGCGAACGCAGCGGCACGACAGACGCTTTGACACGCACGCTCTGCGAGCGCATCGCCAACGATGCGATCGATCTCGACACACCGGGCGTCGCCACGTTCCTGTGGCAAATCACGCTGGACAAGCTGGCCGTGGACCAGCCCGGCTACGACACCTACCGCGCTGCCCTCGCCCGCAACGACACCGAATAACAGGAAGCCTGAAATGAACTTCAATCTACCCGATGCGCTCACGGCCTATCTGGCCGAGCTCGATGCCTTTATCGCCGATGAAATCGTGCCGCTGCAGGCGCAGGACGACAACGAACGCTTCTTCGACCATCGCCGCGAATGGGCGCGCACCGACTTCGACAATGGCGGGCTGCCGCGTCACGAGTGGGAAGAACTGCTTGCCCAGGCGCGCCGCAGGGCCGATCGCGCCGGGCATCTGCGCTTTGCGCTGCCGCGCGAATTCGGCGGCAAGGACGGCGGCAATCTCTGGATGGCGGTGATCCGCGAGCATCTGGCGGCCAAAGGGCTGGGGCTGCACAACGATCTGCAGAACGAGCACTCGATCGTCGCGAATAATCCCTTCGTGCTGGTGATTCGCGACTTCGGCACGCCGAAGCAATGCGACCAGTTGATCGCCGGCATGCTCGACGAACGTGTGAAGCTGGCTTTCGGCCTCACGGAGCCCGAGCACGGTTCGGATGCCACGCATATGGAAACGCGCGCGGTGCGCGAAACCCGCAACGGCCTGGCCGGCTGGCGTATCGACGGCGAAAAGATGTGGACCACCGGCATGCACGTGGCCACGCATTGTCTGGTCTTCGCCCGTACCAGCGGCAACGACGGCGACGCCGCGGGCATCAGCGCGTTTCTCGTGCCCGCACAAGCCAGCGGCGTGAAGATCGAAGAGTATCTGTGGACTTTCAACATGCCCACGGATCACCCCCGCGTGAGTTTCACCGATGTCTGGGTCGCACAGGATACGTTGCTCGGGCCGCTGGACGGCGGGCTCGCAATCGCGCAGCACTTCGTGCATGAGAACCGCATCCGTCAGGCAGCGTCGAGCCTGGGCGCCGCCGATTACTGCGTCCGCGAAAGCGTGAAATATGCGCGCGCACGACGCCCCTTCGGTCAGGAACTCGCGCAAAACCAGGGCATCCAGTTTCCGCTGGTCGAACTGGCGACGCAGATCGAAATGCTGCGTCTGCTGATCCGCAAAACCGCCTGGGAAATGGATCAGATGCCCAAGCCCGAAGTCGAGCGCCAGCTCTCCGACAAAGTCTCCATGTGCAACTTCTGGGCGAACCGGCTGTGTTGCGAAGCTGCGGATACGGCCATGCAGGTGCACGGCGGATTGGGTTATTCGCGGCACAAGCCTTTCGAGCATATCTATCGCCACCATCGCCGCTACCGCATCACGGAAGGCGCAGAGGAAATCCAGAAGCGCAAGGTCGCGGGCTTTCTGTTCGGCTATATGGGCCCGAACAAGATCGCGCGTGCGGCGGGTTGACCGCTCTCGCGTGCAAGGCCCATGTAACGCCTCTGAACGGGCGCCTTTCGATCGAGCGCCCCCGAATCCCTCTTCTCGCGCAGACTTCCCGATGAACGATACCGCCTTCAGTTCCGCACCCCACTCGGCCGAGGCCACGAATGCGCCGCGAACGCGCGGCCAGTTTCGCCTGATTGCCGCTTGTTCGCTTGGCAACGCGCTGGAGATTTTCGACTTCACGATCTATAGCTTCTTTGCGCTGCTGATCGGCAAGCTGTTCTTCCCGTCGAGCAATCCTTATATCTCGCTGCTGCTATCGGTGGCGACGTTCGGTATCGGCTTTGCGATGCGACCGCTCGGCGGCTTCGTGATCGGCAACTATGCGGACCGGCGCGGCCGTAAAGCCGCCCTCACGCTCACGCTTTCGCTGATGGTGGCCGGGACGCTGTGCATCGCCGTCGCGCCGTCCTACGCGAGCGCCGGTGTGCTGGGCACGCTCATGGTGCTCGCCGGCCGCTTGCTACAGGGCTTTTCCGTCGGCGGCGAATTTGCCGCTGCCGCCGTGCTGCTGATGGAATCGGGTCATCAGCAAGGTCGTGGCTGGCGCGTGAGCTGGACGCTCGCCACCCAGGGCATCGCGTCGGTGGTGGGCGCGCTTTGCGCAGCGGCACTGCACGCTGCGCTCCCCACGGCCGCGCTGGAAAGCTGGGGCTGGCGCCTGCCGTTCCTGATCGGCTTGCTGATTGCGCCGGTAGGCATCTACATCCGCTCGCATCTGGATGAGACACACCAGCCGCGCGAGCAGGGGCCGAGCCCGCTGCGCATGCTATGGCGCGATCATCGCGGCCTCGTGATCAAGGGCATCATGGCGACGGCGGCCGGCACCGCGACCATGTATCTCGTGGTGTTCTTCATGCCCACGTACATGATTCGCGTGCTGCATCTGCCGCCGGCGCTCTCCCTGCTCTCCGGCTGCGTGACCGGCGCGACCGTGACCGTGGCCGCGCTCGTCTCGGGTCGTCTCACGGATCGTCTCGCGCGCCGCAAACCGCTGGTGCTGACATCGCTGACGCTGAGCATGCTCGCGGTCTATCCGGCCTTCTGGCTCATTACTACGTATCCCAGCGTGCCGCTCGTCATCTGCCTTGCCACGCTGCTCACCGCCTGCATCAACCTCGGCATGACGCCGCTCTTTCTCGGCATCATGGAGACGCTGCCGATCGAGGTGCGCACTAGCGGCATTTCAGTGATTTCCAGCGTGGGAATCGCGGTGATCGGCGGCTCGTCGCAGTTCATCGTGACGTGGTTGCTGGCGCGAACCGGCAATCCGATGTCGCCCGCCTGGTACATGCTGGTGTGTTGCGTCGTGACGGTGCTGGCCGTGATGAGCATTCGCGAAACGCCCAGGCGTGAAGGGGCGCGATAAAAGGCGTCATTCGCATCGCTCTCGACTGACAACACAACACGGAGACAACACCATGCGCTGGCAGCAACGTCCGCAGGGTTCCAACTGGGGGGATTTCGGTCCCGACGATCAACTCGGCCGGGTCAATCTGATCGGCCCCGAACAGGTTGTGAAAGGCGCGCGCGAAATTCTCGCCGGCAAGAGTTTCTGTCTGTCCTTGCCACTCGACTATCCGGGCGAAAACAAGCTCAACCCGCCGCGACACGCACCCGTTCTGCGCCCGAATTTTTATCGCGAAGGCGAGCCGTTCGTGAACTTTCCGGTGGCGCGCATGGACCCGCACGCCACCGACGTAGTCTGTGACGATCAGGTTGTGCTGTCACTGCAATACTCGACGCAATGGGATTCGCTCGCGCACGTGGGCGCGCTGTTCGACGCCGACGGTGACGGGCTGGCCGAGCGCGTCTATTACAACGGCTATCGCGCCAACGAGCACATCATCGGTTCGGTCACCTACGACGACGCCCCGCCGTTCACGCCACACGCGTGCTGCGGCACGGGCACCAGCGAGGCACGTGCGCTCGGCATCGAGAATCTCGCGGTTAAAGGCATGCAGGGTCGTGGCGTACTCGTCGATCTCGCGCATGCCTATGGGTTCGGCGCGAGCGACATCGGCTACGACGAACTGATGCGCGCTTGCGAGACGCAGCGCGTCCAGATCGAGCCCGGCGATATGTTGCTGTTGCGCACCGGTTTTGCCGAAGTCGTTCTTTCGATGCAGCGCAATCCCGATCCCGAGCGCCTGCACCAAAGCTGCTGCGCACTCGACGGGCGCGACGAGCGGCTACTGAACTGGATCAGCGATTCGGGTATCGCCGCGCTGATCGCGGATAACAACGCTGTCGAGCGCTTCCCTGCCCGCCCCGCGCCGCGGGACGAAAAGCAGTATCCGTTGCTCCCGTTGCACCATCATTGTCTGTTCAAGCTCGGCCTGCCGCTGGGTGAACTCTGGTATCTGCGCGAGTTGGCCGACTGGCTGCGAGACAACCGTCGAACGCGCTTCATGTTGACCGCTCCGCCACTGCGCCTGCCCGGTGCGATGGGTTCGCCGGTCACGCCGGTCGCGACGGTTTGAGTCGCGTCGTACGCCATGGCGAATACTGGCGTCTTCTTTCCATGCAAACCTTGAGGAGCCGTTTATGTCCGAAGCCACTGCTATCTGCGAACTGGCCACGCGTTTTTTCGACGCGATCGAAACAGGCAACGTTCAGGATGTCGAAGCATGTTTTTCGCATGATGCCGTTGTGTGGCACAACTTCGACGACCTCGAACAACACTGGACGAAAATTGTCCCCACGTTGGCGGGGATGATCGAACGAATTAGCGATCGACGTTACTCGAACCGGCGGCTCGTGCCGTTTTCAGGCGGCTTTGTGCAGCAGCATCTTCTGAGCGGTGTGCGCAAGGATGGAGTTCGGGTCAGCCTCACCGCTGCGCTGATCGCCGAGGTGAAAGACAACCGGATCACCCGTATCGACGAATATATCGATTCGGCACAAATTCCAGCATTTCTGGTTCAGGTCTAGAGCGCTCGTTCTCTGGTACACACACGATGGCGTTATCGTTGCGGCCATGCGTCAAAACCAACGACAACGCCAGAAGGAGGAGACGCGAATTGTCTGTTTCGCACGGCTACGTGGCCACTACCGTCGATGACATTGCCGACGCCGCGAGTAGCACACGCGTCACTTTTTAATTTCAAAAACTTGCGATATCTAACATTTTTATGACAGCCTAAAAACCTCGTATTCAGAGTGACAGGATATTATTCGTCGGCGGATTTTGAATCTGCATCGCATCTGGATAAATCGGCTTTTTGATTTTCAGATACTTCGCTTCGCATATCGAATTAAATATAAGCGGAAGATGAATGAATAATCTGCTGCCTCACTACGAATACGAGATCGGCCTGCTATCGCGCGGCTTGAACGAATTCGCCCAGCGTCACCCGAAGATCGGCGCCAGGCTCGGAATCTCGAACGGCATGGACGATCTGCATGTGGACAGGATGATCCAGACGTTTGCCCTGCTGGCCGCGCGCGTCGAGGCAAAAATCGAGGACAGCTTTCCAGAATTCACGCAGGCGCTACTCGAAGTGCTCTACCCGGAGTTCCTTCGCACCGTACCGGCCTGTGCGATCGCTCAATTCGATCCCACCGCGATCTCTGGCCAGTTGACGGCTCCGCTGGTTGTGCCGCGCGGAACCACGCTCGATGGGATCGCTGTACCGTGCCGGTTCCGCACGGTGTACGACATCGCGCTGTCACCTCTGCTCATTCATTCCGCCCGCTATGCACCGGCGACACTCGCACCGTCGGCAGTCCGCCTGCCAACCGATACCACGGGCACACTTTCGGTCACGTTCGCCAGTGCAACGGCTTCCGGAATATTCGACGCTACGATACCCGCGGGCTCCATACGCACTCACATCTTCGGCGAACGAGCGCTCGTGAATTCAACAATGGATGCCCTGCTGCTACATGCGAGTGCTGCATTTGTAGAAGTCGATCATTGCGGCCACTGGCTCGCACTCGACGAAGTCCCAGTCGACATGGCTGGCTTCAGCGAAGACGAGCACCTGCTGCCGCCGGAAGCAGCCCGTACATCGGGTGCCCCGCGAAGCTTGCGTGAATATTTCGCGTTTCCCGAGAAGTTTAATTTCCTGAACATCGATCTCGGGCGAATTCGACGTGCGGCCAATTCTCCAGAAGCGAGGTTACTGACTTTACACGTTGCGCTTCGCGATATACCGATGGATTCGATCGCCGCACAAGCACTGAACGGTCTGGATGCATCGGCCTTTAAATTGTTCTGCTCGCCCATTGTGAATCTGTTCAGGTGCGATGCGTCGCCCATCCCGTTGACGGGTTCCGACACGGCTTATCCCGTGACGCCTGTGCCGTTGCAAAGCGAATCTGCACTCGACGTGTATTCGATCGACGCCGTCCATCTGAATGATCGAATGCAATCGGAACGCGAAAATGCGCAACCGACGCAGCGAGTCGAAGTCAGCCCCTACCGAACCTTGACCCACGGCGAATCTCTCCATCGAAGCACGACCTACTGGACCGCGTTTCGCGATCCCGACCATCCCGGCGACGCATCAAGGGCTCAGCTACTGATATCGCTCGTCGACTTGAACGGAGAAATCGCGCGCGTAAGCCAGCAGCAAATGGACGTCGAGGTCACGGCAACCAATGGCGATCAGCCATCACATATGTCGATTGGCACCCCGGCTAGCGATCTCTTGCATGAGGGCGCAGCGCTAACCTGCCCGATCCGCCTGCTCACGCGACCAACCTTGCCTGGCGCGCTGCCACAAGGGCAAGACGCCTTATGGCGTGTTATTGCAGGCCTGGCCCAACGCCCATTCGATCGACCTCAAACCGGACTCGCGGCGCTCAAGGAATTCCTGAAGCTGCACGCACCTCGCACGAGCAGTTCGCAACGCACTATCGATGCGATCGTTGGACTGGAATATCGGCCTGCGCTTCGATGGATGTCGCTTGCCTGCCGGTTTCCATCGTTCGTGCGCGGCGTGGAGATTCACATCACGCTTGACGAAAACGCAATGCGCAACAATGCATTAAGTCTGTTTTCCCGGATTCTGGACCAGTTCTTTGCGCCTTACGCTCAGGCAAACAGCTACGTACAGGTGCTTTTCCAATCTGCGCAAACGGGAAAACACTTGCTGATGTGCGCTCCCCAGCCGGGTACGCACCCGCTGATCTAGTCAGAACGTCCACACCGCAGCCCGTAATCAAGCCGACCGCCATTTCGCACACAGTCAATACGGCATGATCCCCGGAGATAACCTCTTCTGAGAGCCACCACATCATGGGACTCAAAAGCCCAGCGCGAGCTTCGCAGGACTTATTCCTTGGCATACCTTATCTTTGACACTGCGCGCGAATACGCTTAGATATGCAGTCCGTTGCAGCTAGCGGTTCATCGCGCAGCCATTCTGCATCGTCCTGGGCCCCGCGAAAGCCCAGGACGTTGGCGGCGCGCAAAACGACGCGCCGCCGTCGCTTCAAGCATCCGATTCCCCCACCTCCTCTGCACGATGGCAGGATACCTGACGGCCATCGACTTCGCGAAGTTGCGGCACTTCCTGGCGGCATCGCTCGACCGCATACGGGCAGCGCTGATGGAACGTGCAACCCGAAGGCGGATTCAGCGGCGAAGGCAATTCCCCTTCGAGCTTGATCTTCACGCGGCGATCTGCCTCGAAGATCGCAGGCGTCGCCGACAGCAGCGAGCGCGTGTACGGATGGCGCGGCCGCCCGATCACCGTGGCCTTGTCGCCCAGCTCCGCGACACCGCCCAGATACATCACCATCACGTCATCAGCGATATGCTCGACCACGGCCAGGTTGTGCGAGATGAACACATAGCTCGTGCGGAACTGCTCCTGCAGATCCATGAACAGATTCAGGATCTGCGCCTGGATCGACACGTCGAGCGCGGACACCGGTTCGTCCGCCACCACGATCTGCGGATCGAGAATCATCGCGCGCGCAATCGCCACACGCTGACGCTGGCCGCCCGAGAACATATGCGGATAACGCTTCGCATGCTCCGGCCTCAAGCCGACGATGCGCATCATGTGCGCGATGCGGTCCGCGCGCTCGCTGGCCGTGAGCTTGGTGTTGATCGCGAGCGGCTCGCCCAGCGTCTGCTCGACGGTCTTGCGCGGATTGAGCGAGGCGAACGGGTTCTGGAACACCATCTGCACGCGTCGGCGCAGTGCTGAGATCTGCGCGCTGCCCGCGCTCGCCACATCTTCGCCGTCGATGGTGAGCGTGCCGGACGTGGGCGGCTCGATCATCGTGAGCTGGCGCGCGAGCGTGGACTTGCCGCAGCCCGACTCGCCCACCACCGCGAGCGTGCGCCCGCGCGTGAGCGAGAACGACACGCCGTTGAGCGCCTTCACGGTGCCCGTGCCGAACATGCCGCGCCTGACCGTGTAGTGCTTCTTCAGATCGTGCGCAACGAGCACTTTTTCTTCATCGTGCCGGCCCGGTTGAGCCGCGGATTGCTGGACTGCGTTCATCGCGCGCCTCCGTTCAGGGTTTCAGTCGCCACGTTCAGCGGCTTGATGCAGCGCACGAGCGCACAGCCGCTCGCGTCCGCCACCGCGTCGAGCGTCGGGCGCTTGCGGTTGCAGTCGTCCACCACGTATTTGCAGCGCGGCGCGAACAGGCAGCCTGTGGGACGATCGTCGCGGCCCGGCACCATGCCCGGCAGCGCGGCCAGACGCGCCGCACCCTGGTTGTGCTCGGGAATCGCCGCGAGCAGCGCTTCCGTGTACGGATGATGCGCACGCGCAAAGATATCCGGCACGCGGTTGGTTTCGATGATCTCGCCCGCGTACATCACCGCCACGCGCTGCGCGACCTCGGAGACCA
>NZ_JAAGPR010000009.1 GCF_017104965.1 Paraburkholderia sp. Ac-20340 | reverse complement strand
CCTGATGACCATAGCGAGTTGGTCCCACCCCTTCCCATCCCGAACAGGACCGTGAAACAACTCCACGCCGATGATAGTGCGGATTGCCCGTGTGAAAGTAGGTAATCGTCAGGCTCCTTATGCAGTACGTCCAGAACCCCGGTCTCTCACAGCGAGAACCGGGGTTCTGGCGTTTACGCGGGCGGAAAAAGCACGCGCAGATGCAGGCACCACGAAGCCCGCACAAAAAAGCCGTCCCACAGGGACGGCTTTTTGCATTCAAACGCCGCAAAAACTCACTTTTGCGCGAGAAACTTCGTCGCCAGTTGCACCCAGTACGACGAACCCACCGGCAGCAGCTGATCGTTGAAGTCATAACTGGCGTTGTGCAGCATGCACGGACCGGCGCCATGACCGGCGTCGCGATGTCCACCGTCGCCGTTACCAAGAAACGCATAGCAGCCGGGCTTCTCCAGCAACATGAACGAAAAATCCTCGGCGCCCATGGTCGGCTCGACGTGGTCATCGACGCGATCGGCGCCCACGACTTCCCGCATCACTTCCGCAGCAAACTGCGTTTCCGCGCTGCTATTCACCGTCGGCGGATAATTGCGCAGGAAACTCACCTCGACGGCACATTCATACGCTTCAGCCGTGCTCTCGGCGATCTTGCGTAGACGCGCCTCAATCAGATCGAGCGTTTCCGTCGTGAAAGTGCGCACCGTACCGGCCAGCCATGCGGTGTTCGGCACGACATTCACGGCATCGCCTGCGTGAATCTGCGTAATCGACAGCACCGCGGTATCGAGCGGCTTCTTGTTGCGCGTGATGATTCCCTGCAGACCATTCGCGATCTGCACCGCCGTAAATACCGGATCGCGCCCGTTATGCGGCAGCGCGGCGTGCGAGCCCACGCCGCTGATATCGATACGAAATTCATTGCTCGACGCCATGATCGGCCCTTCGGTCACGCCGAAGAAACCGGCTGGCATCCCTGGCCAGTTATGAATGCCGAACACTGCATCGACGGGAAAACGCTCGAACAAACCCTCTTCGATCATCGCTCTCGCGCCCGCGCCGCCTTCCTCCGCCGGCTGGAAAATGAAGACGATGGTGCCGTCGAACTGCCCGTGTTGCGCGAGATACTGCGCAGCGCCCAGCAGCATCGCCGTATGGCCATCGTGACCGCACGCGTGCATCTTGCCGTCGTTGTGCGAGCGATGATCGAAGGTGTTCAGTTCCTGAATCGGCAGCGCATCCATATCGGCGCGCAAACCGATCGAGCGAGTGCCGTTGCCGCGTTTGAGCACGCCCACAACGCCCGTTTTGCCCAGACCCCGATGCACCTCGATGCCCCATCCGGCGAGCGTAGTCGCAACAAGTTCGGCGGTGCGGGTCTCTTCGTAACGCAGTTCGGGGTGAGCGTGGATTGTTCGTCGTAGGCCCTGGATTTCGCCCTGGGCGGCCTGGATTTCCGGGATCAGTTTCATGGCTGACTCGTGGCAAAGCTCGGATTACGAGCTAGGAATGTGAGCGCCCGTCCTTCGATGATGGCGGGCGTGATCGAATCATTTTACGCCCAAGCCTTTTTTTCGAGGCAAGCGCCTGGACGGGCGGCGGCGCAGCGCGCCGGACATAATAAAATCACGCCATCGATAGCCCCTTGCGACACACATCCCATGAACGCCCGAGCTGAATTTGCCCGCGCAGTCTGTCCCCATGACTGCCCCGACACCTGCGCCATGCGCGTCACCGTCGAAAACGGCCGGGCGATCAAGGTGAGCGGCGACCCCGAGCATCCGCCGACCCAAGGCGTGCTCTGCACGAAGGTCACCCGTTACGCCGAACGCGTGCACCATCCGAAGCGCCTGACGCAGCCGATGAAGCGCGTCGGCCGCAAGGGAGAAGGGCGTTTCGAGCCGATCAGCTGGGACGAAGCCTGCGAAATCGCCGCCACGCGTCTGGGCGAAATTGCGCAGCGCGCGCCCGAAGCGATCCTGCCGTATAGCTATGCGGGCACGATGGGGCTCGTGCAGGGCGACAGCATCGCTCAGCGCTTCTTCCACAAGCTCGGCGCCTCGCGGCTCGATCGCACGATCTGTGCGGCGGCGGGCGCAGCGGGCCTGCGCTACACCTATGGCGCGGGCCTCGGCATGCTCACCGAGCATTTCGCTGAAAGCGAAGTGATCCTGATCTGGGGCGCGAATCCGATCGCCTCGAATCTGCATTTCTGGACGCGTGCGCAGGAAGCCAAGCGCAATGGCGCGAAGCTGATCGCCATCGATCCGTATCGCTCGCTCACGGCCGAAAAATGCCATCAGCACATCGCGCCGAAGCCCGGCACCGACGGCGCGCTCGCGCTCGGCATGATGCACGTGCTGATCACCGAAGACCGCCTCGATCACGACTACGTCGCGGCCTACACGCACGGCTACGAGCAACTGAAGGCGCGTGCGCTGACTTACACGCCTGCGCGCGTGGCGCAGATCTGCGGTATCGACGAACAGACCATCATCGAGCTCGCGCGCCTCTACGCGTCCACGCGCAAGGCGGCGATCCGCATGAACTACGGTTTGCAGCGCGTGCGCGGCGGCGGCAACGCCGTGCGCGCGATTGCCTGTCTGCCCGCGCTGACGGGCGCATGGCGCGATCGTGCGGGCGGCGTGCTGCTGTCGTCGTCGGGTTGGGCGCCGGTCGATGCGAACGCACTGCAGCGTCCCGATCTGATCCCTGGCTGGCCTAAGCATCAGCCGCGCGTCGTCAACATGAACCAGATCGGCGATGCGCTCACGCACGCGGGCGACGCGCAGTTCGGTCCGAAGATCGAAGCGGTCGTCGTCTACAACTCGAACCCGGTCGCAGTTGCGCCGGATTCGGCCAAGGTCGCGGCGGGCTTCGCGCGCGAGGATCTCTTCACGATCGTGCTGGAGCAGTTCCAGACCGATACCGCCGATTACGCCGATCTGCTGCTGCCTGCCACGACGCAACTCGAGCATCTGGACGTCCACAAGTCCTACGGCCACACGCACGTGATGGCGAATCTGCCCGCCATCGCGCCGGTTGGCGAAGCGCGCCCGAACACGGAAATCTTCCGCTCGATCGCCCGCGCGATGCAGCTCACCGAACCGGCGCTGTTCGACAGCGACGAAGCAGTGGCGGCGAGCGCCTTCGACTGGAGCGACCCGGCGTTCAACGGCGCCGGCTGGTCGACGCTCAAGGAGAATGCGTGGATCAAGCTCGATATCGCCGACGCGCCGTTCGCCAACGGCGGCTTTCGCACGCCCACGGGCAAGTGCGAGTTCTACAGCGAAGCGCTCGCGCAGGCCGGCATGGACCCGCTGCCGGACTATCTGCCGCCGTATGAATCGGCCGATCACGCGCCCGAACTCGCCGCGCGTTATCCGCTCGCGATGATCTCGCCGCCCGCGCGCAACTTCCTCAACAGCACCTTCGTGAACGTCGAAAGCCTGCGCGCGACCGAAGGCGAGCCGCACGTCGATCTCAATCCCGCCGATGCCGCGACCCGCAATATCGCCGATGGCGACCAGGTGCGCATCTTCAACGATCGCGGCTCGATGAGCGCCCGTGCGCGCGTCTCCGAACGTGCGCGCGAAGGCCTCGTCGTGGGTCTGTCGATCTGGTGGAAAAAGCTCGCGCCGGACGGCCGCAACGCCAACGAAGTGACGAGCCAGGCCCTCACCGACCTCGGCGGATCGGCGACTTTCTACGACTGCCTCGTCGAAGTCGAACACGCGTAAACCCCTAATCCAGCACGCAAAAAAGCGGCCCCTGCGCATTTCGAGGGGCCTTTCTAACTCGCTGATTCGCGGCAAGAAAAGCGCAGAGCGCATGCTACGATCGGCGTTTTAGCACGACCATTCGAAAATACCTGAGGAGGAGACGCCGCATGGAAAAAGTCTGGCTGAAATCGTACCCGCCTGGCGTTCCCGCGGAAATCGACGCGAGCCAATACGCGTCCATCACGGCGCTGCTCACCGAGAGTTTCAGCGCGAACCGGTCGAAGCCCGCTTTCGCCTGCATGGGCAAGGCCATCACTTACGGTCAGCTCGACGAACTTTCGAAGCGCCTCGCCGCGTGGTTCCAGTCGCGCGGCATCGAGCGCGGTGCGCGCATCGCCGTGATGATGCCGAACGTGCTGCAGTATCCGGTCGCGCTGGCTGCGATCCTGCGCGCGGGCTACGTCGTCGTGAACGTGAATCCGCTTTATACGCCGCGCGAACTCGAGCATCAGCTCAAGGACAGCGGCGCCGAAGCGATCATCATCCTGGAAAACTTCGCCAACACGCTGCAAGCCGTGATCGCGCAGACGCGCGTGAAGCATGTGGTCGTCGCGTCGATGGGCGATCTGCTGGGCGCGGCGAAGGGTTTCATCGTCAACTTCGTCGTGCGCAACGTGAAGAAGATGGTGCCCGAGTGGAGCCTGCCGGGTCACGTGCGTTTCAACGATGCAGTCGCCGCTGGCGCCCGCACGAACTTCAAGCCCGTCGAGCAGACGCCCGACGATGTCGCCTTCCTTCAGTACACGGGCGGCACGACCGGCGTGTCGAAGGGCGCGACGCTGCTGCATCGCAATCTCATCGCCAACGTGCTGCAATCGGCGGCCTGGACCGAGCCTGCGCTGGCGCGTCTGCCGGCCGGCACGCAGCCGGTGACGGTCGCAGCCTTGCCGCTTTATCACGTGTTTGCGCTCACGGTCTGCGGTCTGCTGACGATGCGCACCGGCGGCCTCGCGGTGCTGATTCCGAATCCGCGCGATATCGCCGGCATGATCAAGGAACTGCACGGTTACTCGATCACGACGTTCCCGGCCGTCAACACGCTCTACAACGCGATCCTCAATCACCCGGATTTCGACAAGCTCGACTTCTCGCATCTGCTGGTCGCCAACGGCGGCGGCATGGCGGTGCAGGAAGCCGTGGCGAAGCGCTGGTACGAGCGCACGCAGACGCCGATCGTCGAAGGCTACGGCCTTTCCGAGACCTCGCCGAGCGTGACCTGCAACCCGACCACGGCGACCGAATACACGGGCACGATCGGCCTGCCGCTGCCGTCCACCGAGATTTCGATTCGCGACGATAGCGGCAACGAACTGCCGATCGGCGAAGCGGGCGAGATCTGCATTCGCGGTCCGCAGGTGATGGCGGGTTACTGGCAGCGTCCGGAAGAAACGGCGAAGGTCATGACCGCCGATGGCTTCTTCAAATCGGGCGATGTCGGCGTGATGAACACGCGCGGTTACGTGAAGCTCGTGGATCGCAAGAAGGACATGATTCTGGTCTCGGGTTTCAACGTTTATCCGAACGAAGTCGAGGACGTGGTCGCCAAGCTGCCCGGCGTGTTCGAAGTGGCCGCGGTGGGGGTGCCCGACCAGCATTCGGGTGAGGCGGTGAAGCTCTACATCGTCAGGAAAGACCCGGCGCTCACCGACAAGGACGTGTTCGAATACTGCAAGACGCAGCTCACGGGCTACAAGCGCCCGAAGCTGATCGAATTCCGTAACGATCTGCCGAAGAGCAATGTCGGCAAGATCTTGCGGCGCGAACTGCGCGAGAGCCGCGCATAAGCGCACAGTCTGACGCGACATCCGAAACAAGGCCTGCCCGCAAGGGCGGGCCTTTCTTTTTTGCGCCGCGCCTGAATGAGGCACGCACGCCACGGCGCAAAGAAAAAGGGCGCCCGAAGGCGCCCTGGAGACTGAAACGGCTGTTTTTCTTAGAACTTGTGACGGATGCCGACGCGCGCCGTGAACTGGTTCTGGCTCGACGAAGCGGTCAGGTTGTTGATATTTGCCGTGGCGGCAACGGTCTCGCCAGCGGCGTTGATCGTGTCGCCCAGTGCGTGCTGGTACACGCCCGTCACGTAGATGTCGGTGCGCTTGGACAGGAAGTAGTCCACGCCCACTGCGCCCTGGTGATACTGGGCGCGCGAGCCGCCGTTGATCGACACGCCGCGCGTGTAGTCGTAGGCTGCGCCGACCAGCAGAGCCGGGGTCAGCTGATACTTGAAGTTGAGTTCGGCGTTGTTGAACGTTGCCGACTGGCCCTTGTAGGCGGCGAGCGCGTAGGTCGAGCCGAGGTTCGCGAAGCGGATGTTCGAGTACGTGATACCGAACGTGGCTGCGCCGAACGTGTAGGCGCCGCCCGCACCGATCACCTGGTACGTATTGGCCGACGCGAAGCCCGAGTAGACCGACGACGTCACGGCTGCGTTAGCCGCTGCGGCCGTACCACCATTGTTGAACAGGCCGCCCGATGCTGCCGGCGTGCGCGCGTTCAGGTAACCGACACCGAGGGACAGCGGGCCGTTGTTGTAGCCTGCGCCCAGCGACCAGATCTGGTTGTGCGAGAAGTCGCCAGCCGTGTTGCCGAAGCTGTACGTGCCGCCGAAGGTCAGGCCAGCGTAGTTGGCGCTGGTGAACTTGACCGTGTTGTTCGTACGGTACGCGTTGTTGAAGTTGTCGATATCGCCCGGGTGAGCGGCGATGTAGCCGCCCCACTGGTCGCCGGCTTCGAGCGGACCAACGTAGTCGACCACGGAATCGTACTGGCGACCCAGCGTGACCGAGCCGAATTGTGCGCTGTTCAGGCCCACATAAGCCTGACGACCGAACAGGAGACCGCCCTGGCCAGACTTGCCGTTGTTCACGTCAAAGCCGCTTTCGAGCACGAAGATCGCCTTGAGGCCGCCGCCCAGGTCTTCCGCACCGCGCAGGCCCCAACGGCTGCCTTGCAGGACGCCGCTCGACAGGTTGTACAGGTGCTTGCCACCTGCATTGGTGTTGATGTTGAAACCTTCGTCGATGATGCCGTACAGCGTGACGCTGCTCTGAGCGTGGGCGACGCCCGCGAACGCACCCAGCGCGGCGAGCGCGAGAAGCGACTTCTTCATTGATGGATCTCCAGTGTTTGACTGCTTTTATGCGTCTTTTTAACAAGGCCTGTTTATTTGTCTTGCGGTGGCCCTGATGTCTAACTTCGCGAGAAGTTGAGACGTAATGTAACCAAAAGGGTTAGGGGGGACAAAGGAAAAGCCTGGCGCACGTAAGTACCTGTTTCGTTTACACAACATGGTCTAGAATATGCGCCTGGATATCGGCGCTGCCCCTGATTGACGGGCCTGCCAGTGTTCCTGTAGCGACTTTGAACGGCCGGTCGGTCGGTGTTTGAGCCGCTCTTTTGATGGTCTGTTTTGCCGTGGTTCCGGAGGGAGGTTGGATGACGTTTGACGATTTGATTACCGAATTCGATCGAGGCTTGCGCTCGATCACGGGTGTGTCGCGCATGTCGCGTCCCATGCCGCAACCTTCTCCCGACGCCACGGCCGCGCAGTTCGCGACCGCCGAGGCCGCGGTGGCCACGGGCGGCGCTGTCGCGGCGTCGATGCCCGGCGAGTTGACGCCCGCCGAACGCACGCATGCCGCCGGCCTGATGCGTGTGAATCACGTGGGCGAAGTGTGCGCGCAGGCGCTTTATCAGGCGCAGAAACTCGCGACCCGTTCGCCCACGCTCAAGGCGGCATTCGAGCAGGCCGCGCGCGAAGAAGAAGACCATCTCGCCTGGACCGCGCGCCGCCTCGAAGCGCTCGATTCGCGTCCCAGTCTGCTCAATCCGCTCTGGTACGCCGGCGCGCTTGCGATCGGTCTGGCAGCAGGACGTCTGGGCGACAAGGTGAGTCTGGGCTTCATGGCCGAAACCGAGCGCCAGGTCGAGCATCACCTCGACAGCCACCTCGATGCGCTGCCGCCCGCCGACCTCGAATCGCGCGCGATCGTCGAGCAGATGCGTACCGACGAAATCGCCCACGCGAAGTCGGCAACGGATCTGGGCGGTATCGAATTGCCCTTGCCGCTGCGCTCGCTCATGCGCGCGGCATCTAAGGTCATGACGCGCACGGCTTACTATATTTAAGCCGTACTTTGAGATGTTCATGCGGACCGGTATGCTTCGCCGGTCCGCTTTCTCCATGTCACTGAAAGCGCCTTTCAGAGCTTTCAGTCGTCCGGTTTAATCCCCGCCAAGTCCCCGCACCATCGCGGTTTTACCCGCGCATTTCACGTATCACCTTCACAACCTGCGTTAGCTCATTCATTCATAACGATTTTTGGTTTTAACGTCGACTTGAACAGGTGCCGCTAAGTCCTTGTTCTATCGGATAAATTTCGTCAAAAATCGTGCCCCCCACCTTGACCCTCGAAAGGCCTTCCTCTAAAGTGGGAGACAGTGTGAGAAAGTGTATTTTTGTGTGATTTGAGAGATGTATTCGGGTAAATTTCCTGAGATTTAGACGGGCGGCGAACAGCGCCGCGTGGGGGGAGCAAATTGTTCCAGGGGGCGTCGGCGCTGACACTCGATGCGAAAGGACGGATGTCGATTCCGTCGCGCTATCGGGACGCGCTGCAACAACAGGCAGAAGGCCGGGTGACGATCACCAAGCACCCGGACGGCTGCCTGTTGCTATTTCCGCGCCCCGAATGGGAAGTCTTCCGCGCGAAGGTTGCGGCCTTGCCGATGGATGCGCACTGGTGGCGCCGCATCTTTCTTGGCAACGCGTCCGACGTCGATCTCGACACTGCGGGCCGCGTGCTCGTCTCACCTGAATTACGTCTTGCGGCTGGTATGGAAAAGGAAGTCATGCTGCTCGGCATGGGTAGTCATTTTGAGTTGTGGGATGCACAGACCTACGCCGCCAAGGAACAGGCGGCGATGGCTCAGGGCATGCCCGACGCCTTGAAGAATTTCACGTTCTGATCGCGGGTAAAAAAACGCTATGGCATCTGCGATGGGACAAGGATTGCAGCATCGCACGGTGCTGCTGGATGAAGCGGTCGATGCGCTCGTTACGCGCGCGGACGGCGTCTATGTGGACGGCACGTTCGGGCGGGGCGGCCACAGCCGCGCCGTGCTCGGCCGGCTCGCTCAAGGCGGCCGGCTGATTGCGTTCGACAAGGACCCGCTGGCGATCGCCACTGCCGGACAGGTGGGCGACGCGCGGTTCTCGATCGTGCACGAAAGTTTTGCTTCACTGCGCGACGCTCTGGCGGAGCGCGGGGTAGGGCGTGTGTCGGGTGTGCTGCTGGACCTGGGTGTGTCGTCGCCGCAAATCGACGACCCGGAGCGCGGTTTCAGTTTCCGCGCCAATGGTCCGCTCGACATGCGGATGGACCCGACGCGCGGCGAGTCCGCTGCCGACTGGCTCGCGCGGGCCACGTTGCAGGAACTGACGGAGGTGATTCGAGATTATGGGGAAGAACGGTTTGCTTTTCAGATTGCAAAGGCGCTTGTTGCTCGCCGGGCAGAGTCCGACCGTCTCGGGCCTCTCGACAGCACGGGCGAGCTTGCCCAAATCGTGGCTAACGCCGTCAAAACCCGTGAGAAGGGTAAGGACCCGGCAACCCGCACCTTTCAAGCTATACGGATTCACGTCAATCAAGAGCTTGCGGAGCTGCAGGTCGTTCTAGAAGCAGCTTTGTCGTCGCTGGAACAGGGGGGGCGGCTCGTGGTCATCAGCTTTCATTCGCTGGAAGACCGTATCGTGAAGCGGTTCATGCAGGCTAACGCCACGGCGCCGGCGATCGATCGCCGTTTGCCGATTCGCGCCGTGGATCTGCCCAGCCCGCCCCTGAAGCTGCTCGGGCGCGTATTCGCAAGCGACGAAGAAGTCGCGGCGAATCCGCGCGCCCGTTCGGCCGTGATGCGCATTGCGGAGCGCATCACGCCATGAATCGCCTGAACATCTTCCTGCTGATCGTCGTTATGGGCTGCGCGTTGTCAGTCGTCAACGCCACCAATCAGCAGCGGCAGATCTTCATCCAGTTGCAACGCGCGCAGTCGCAGGAGCGTCAGCTCCAGCAGGACTACGCGCAGCTTCAATATCAGCAGAGCGCGCTGTCACGCACATCGCGCGTGGAACAGCTCGCTACCGATTCGCTCAAGATGCAGCCCGTGACGACCGGACGCACGCAATACCTGACGCTCGCACCGGGCGCGGCCACCGCAGTGGACGCGCCTGTGCCTGTTTCCGCGCCGGTCATGGCGTCGGCACCGGCCAGCACGAACGGCCGCCGCGGAGGCGCGCGATGAAAAAGGGCAACAGCCGCAAGAGCGTCGCCTTCAGCGCCAACCCGATTCTCTCCGTGCGCCTGCCGATGTGGCGCTCGAAGCTCGTCGTCTTCATGCTGTTCATGGCGTTCGTGGCGCTGGCCGCGCGTGCGTTCTGGATTCAGGGACCGGGCAACGCCTTCTATCAGAAGCAGGGCGAAAGCCGCTATCAGCGCACCATCGAACTGCCCGCCACGCGCGGCAAGATTCTCGACCGTAACGGCCTCGTGCTCGCGACGAGTCTGCCCGTGCGCGCGATCTGGGCGATTCCCGAAGCCGTGCCCGACGACCTCGGCGCAGACAAGCTCAACCAGCTCGGCAAGCTGCTCGACATGTCCACCAAGGACCTGCGCGCCAAGCTCTCGGAAGACAAGACCTTCGTCTACGTGAAGCGTCAGGTGCCGCTCGACATCGCGCAGCAGATCACGGCGCTCGACATTCCGGGCATCTATCAGCGCAACGAATACAAACGTTTCTATCCGGAAGGCGATGTCACGGCCCACCTGATCGGCTTCACCAATGTGGAAGACGAAGGGCAGGAAGGCGTCGAGCTCTCGGACCAGAAGATTCTCGCGGGCGTGCCGGGCATTCGCCACGTCATCAAGGACCGCATGGGCCACATCATCGAGGATGTGGATGAAACCGTCGTGCCGCACGATGGCAAGGACGTCGAACTGTCGATCGACAGCAAGATTCAATACATCGCGTATTCGAACCTGAAGGCGGCGGTCGAAAAGTTCAAGGCCAAGGCGGGTGCCGCGATGGTGGTGGACGTGCGTACAGGCGAAGTGCTCGCGCTCGTCAATTACCCCACGTATAACCCGAACGACCGCTCGCACCTCACGGGCGAGCAGTTGCGCAACCGCATTCTGACCGACGTGTTCGAGCCGGGCTCGATCATGAAGCCGTTCACGGTGTCGCTGGCCCTGGATTTGCACCGCGTCTCGCCGACTACACTGGTGGATACGGGGGGCGGCAAGTTCACGCTCGACGGCGCGACCATCACCGACGATGCCGGTTTCGGCGTGCTGACGGTGGGCGGCGTGATCCAGAAGTCGTCGAACATCGGCGCGACCAAGATCGCGATGACGCTCCGGCCCGAAGAAATGTGGAACATGTACACCAGCATCGGTCTCGGACAAGCGCCGAAGGTCGGGTTCCCCGGCGCGGCGCCTGGGCGTCTGCGTCCGTGGAAAAGCTGGCGTCGCATCGAACAGGCGACGATGTCGTACGGCTACGGCCTGTCGGTGTCGCTGTTCCAGCTCGCGCGCGCGTACACGGCCATCGCCCACGACGGCCAGATTCTGCCCGTCTCGATCTTCCGCCATCCCGGCGACGATCAACCCGTGGTCGGCACCCAGGTGTTCGCGCCCACGACCGCGCGCGAAGTGCGCACGATGCTCGAAAGCGTGGTGTCGAAGCAGGGCACGTCGCCTGACGCGGCGGTGCCTGGCTACCGCGTGGGCGGCAAGTCCGGCACGGCGTACAAGCACGGTCCGCACGGCTACGACCACTCGAAGTACCGCGCGTCGTTCGTCGGCATGGCGCCGATGCCGAACCCGCGCATCGTTGTCGCGGTCACGGTGGACGAACCGACTGCAGGCAGCCACTTTGGTGGCGCGGTGTCGGGTCCGGTGTTCTCGAGCATCGTCGGCGATACGCTGCGTTCGCTCAACGTGCCGCCCGACATGCCGGTCAAGCAGCTCGTCGTGTCCGACGACAGCGCTTCGTCCACGGCGGTTGCGAATGCGCCGGCCGCGGCGAAAGCGCCGTCCGCGCCCGCAAAGCGCGTCGCGAGCGCCAACGCAGGCAACGCGAAGAGCCCGTCCGGCGCGCATCACATGACTGTTGCCGATAACGCCAAAACCCGACCCGGAGTCGTCCGATGAGCGCCACGCGCACCCAGCATCCCGCGCACCGGCAGATCGCGGACGCGCTCGCGTGGCTGCGCGCGCGCATTGCGCCCGCAGCCAATTTGCACGCCGACACCCGTTCGCTCCAGCCCGGCGATGTGTTCCTCGCCTACGCGGTCGAAGGCGCGGATAACCGCTCGCATATCGAAAACGCACTCGCGCGCGGCGCGGCAGCGGTGCTGTATCAGCCGGAAGGCTATAGCGGCGCGTTCGACCTCGCGCAGGCGCAAAACGCGCTGGCGGTTGCGCAACTCGACATCCTCGCTGGCGAAATCGCCAGCGGCTGGTACGGCGACCCCAGCGACGCGATGCTCGTGGTCGGCGTAACCGGCACCAACGGCAAGACCTCGTGCAGCCAGTGGATTGCATCGGCGCTCACGGCCATCGGCCAGAAGTGCGCGATCGTCGGCACGCTGGGCAGCGGCTTTGTCGGCCAGCTCGTGCACACCGGTTTCACGACACCCGACGCGCCGCAACTGCAACGCTCGCTCGCGCAGCTGCGTCAGCAGGGCGCGCAGGCGGTGGCGATGGAAGTGTCGTCGCACGCGCTGCATCAGGGCCGCGTGAACGGCACGTCGTTCGATATCGCGATCTTCACGAATCTCACGCAGGATCACCTCGACTATCACCGCACCTTCGAAGCCTACGAGGCCGCGAAGGCGCGTCTGTTTGCGTGGCCGGGCCTGCGCGCGGCCGTCATCAACGCCGACGATGCCGCCGGTCGTCGCCTGATCGCTGCCACGCGCGGCACGGCGCGAACGATTGCCTACGGCGTCGAAACGCCTGCCGCCGATGCGCCCGTCGCCGACGCCTGGCTGCGCGCGAAAGACGTGCGCGCGACCGCCACGGGCACCGCGTTCCATCTGGAAACGTCGGACTGGGGCGAAGCGAATATCGAAGTGCAGACGCTCGGCCTGTTCAACGTGAGCAACCTGCTGGGCGTGCTCGGCGCGTTGCTGGCGGCGAATGTGCCGCTGCTGGCCGCGCTCAACGAAATCGCGAAACTGCAGCCGGTGAATGGCCGCATGGAGCGCCTGGGCGGCCGTATCGATCAGGACGAACCGCTCGTCGTGATCGACTACGCGCACACGCCCGACGCGCTCGAAAAGACGCTCGAAGCGCTGCGCCCGATTGCGGCGGCACGCGGCGGCCGGCTGATCTGCATGTTCGGCTGCGGCGGCGACCGCGACGCCACCAAGCGTCCGCTGATGGGCGCCATCGCCGAGCGTCTGGCCGATCAAACCGTCGTGACGAGCGACAACCCGCGCAGCGAAGCGCCGGCCGCGATCATCGATCAGGTCGTCGGCGGCATGCGCGAACCCGCGAAGGCGCGCCGTATCGAGGACCGCGCAAGCGCGATCCTGCAGGCGGTGCGCGGCGCGGCCAAGGAAGACGTCATCGTGCTGGCCGGCAAGGGGCACGAGGCAACCCAGGAAATCATGGGCAAGAAGCGCGCGTTCTCCGATCAGGATCACGCGCGCCTTGCCCTCGCAGCCCGTCCGACGTCCGATCGGCATGGGCGCGGAGGCGGTGAATGACAATGCTTTCCCTGCGCGAAGCAGCAGCGCTGATTCCCGGCGCGAGCGTACTCGGCGACGAGAACACGACCTTCGAGCGCATCTCCACCGATAGCCGCACGACCGGCCCCGGCGATCTGTTCGTCGCGCTCAAGGGCGACCGTTTCGACGCGCACGACTTCCTGCCCGACGTGGCGGTCCGTCACGTGAGCGCGGCGCTGGTCTCGCGCAGCCCCGGCGACTGGCGCGTTCCCGCACTGCGCGTGGACGACACGCGCGCGGCGCTGGGCGCGCTTGCGCTCGGCTGGCGTCGCCGGTTTGCGATGCCGCTCGTCGCCGTGACGGGCAGCAACGGCAAGACCACGGTCAAGGAAATGATCGCGTCGATCTTCGCGGCGGCGGTCGGCGAAGACGCGCGTCTGGCGACTGCGGGCAATCTGAACAACGACATCGGCGTGCCGCTTACGCTGCTGCGCCTGAATGCGGCGCATCAGCTCGCAGTGGTCGAACTCGGCATGAACCATCCGGGCGAAACGGATTTGCTCGCGAAGTTCGCCGAGCCCACGGTCGCCGTGGTGAACAACGCGCAGCGCGAGCACCAGGAATTCATGGCGACGGTGGAAGCCGTCGCGCTCGAACACGCGAGCGTGATTCACGCGCTCAAGCCCGAAGGCACGGCCGTGTTTCCCGCCGACGATGCCTACGCCGGAATCTGGCGCGTGGCCGCGACCGGCTCGCAGATTCTCGACTTCGCGCTGCACACCGATGAACGCGCAGTCGACGCCGCCGTGACGGGCAAGCTCAGCGGCGCGCGTCTCGCGGTCGCCACGCCCGACGGTCATCTCGAAGTCGAACTGAAGGTGCTGGGCGCGCACAACGCGCACAACGCGCTCGCCGCCACGGCGGCGGCGCTGGCTTCCGGCGTGTCGCTCGATGCGATCCGTCGCGGCCTCGAAGCATTCGAGCCCGTGAAAGGCCGTTTGCAGGTCAAACGTGCAGCACTTGCGGAACTTGCGGGCGCGAAGGTGATCGATGACACCTACAACGCGAACCCCGATTCCGTGCGCGCGGCCATCGACGTGCTGGCGACGCATGACTCGCCGCGCGTGCTGGTGCTGGGCGACATGGGCGAAGTCGGCGATAACGGCCCGGCGTTCCACCGCGAGGTGGGCGCCTACGCGCAGGAGCGCGGTATCGACGCGCTGTACACGCTCGGCGCGGCAGCACGCGACATCTCGACGGCATTCGGCGCCAATGCGCTGCACGCCGCCGATGTCAGCGAGCTGGTTCGCGCACTCGCCGGCGCCGGTTACGGTTCCGGCGCAACGATCCTCGTGAAAGGCTCGCGCTTCATGCAGATGGAGCGCGTCGTAGCCGCCATCACGAACCCGCAACCCACCGCACCGGACGCAGCGTCCGGCGCGCACTGAAATTCGAAGGAATACAAGCAATGCTACTGGCGCTGGCGCAATGGCTGCAGAATGACGCAAGCTTCTTGCGCGTGTTCAGTTATCTGACGTTCCGTGCGGTGATGGCCACCATCACCTCGATGGCGATCGGGCTCTTTCTCGGGCCCTGGGTCATTCGCAAGCTCACCGAAATGAAGGTCGGCCAGGCCGTGCGCACGGATGGCCCGCAGACTCACCTCGTGAAGTCCGGCACGCCCACCATGGGCGGCGTGCTGATCCTGCTCGGCATCGCCGTCGCGACGCTGCTGTGGGGCGATCTCTCGAACCGCTTCATCTGGATCGTGATGCTGGTCACGTTCGGCTTCGGCGCGATCGGCTGGGTCGACGACTATCGCAAGGTGGTCTACAAGGACCCGCGCGGCATGTCTTCGCGCGAGAAGTATTTCTGGCAGTCGGTGATCGGCCTGTTCGCGGCGGTGTATCTCGCCTTCAGCGTCTCCGAAGCGAATAACGTGCGCGTGTTCGACCTCTTCATGGCGTGGGTGCGCAGCGGTCTGTCGATGGGTCTGCCCGCGCGCGCCGACCTCTTGCTGCCGTTCCTCAAGTCGATGACTTATCCGCTGGGCGTGTGGGGCTTTATCGCGCTCACGTACTTCGTGATCGTCGGCGCGAGCAACGCGGTCAACCTCACCGACGGCCTCGACGGTCTCGTGATCATGCCGGTCGTGCTGGTGGGTGCGTCGCTGGGCGTGTTCGCCTACGTGATGGGCAGCTCGGTCTACTCGAAATATCTGCTGTTTCCGCACATTCCCGGCGCGGGCGAACTGCTGATCTTCTGCTCGGCGATGGGCGGGGCGGGCCTGGCGTTCCTCTGGTTCAACACCTATCCCGCGCAGGTGTTCATGGGCGACGTGGGCGCGCTGGCGCTCGGCGGCGCGCTGGGCACCATCGCCGTGATCGTGCGTCAGGAAATCGTGCTCTTCATCATGGGCGGCATTTTCGTCGCGGAAACGCTGTCCGTGATGCTGCAGGTGACCTGGTTCAAGTACACGAAAAAGCGTTATGGCGAAGGGCGCCGCATCTTCAAGATGGCGCCGCTGCATCACCATTTCGAACTGTCGGGCTGGAAGGAAACGCAGGTGGTCGTGCGTTTCTGGGTCATCACGCTGATGCTGTGCCTGATCGGTCTGTCGACGCTGAAGCTGCGTTGATCGACGTTTCCATTTTGCTCACGTAGTTCTGCCCACTTAGGAAAGCAAGCGATGTTTGGCGAGAAGTTTCGGGATCGGCAAAAGCCGATGGTGCTCGTGCTGGGACTCGGCGAATCGGGTCTCGCGATGGCGCGTTGGTGCGCGCGGCAAGGTTGCCGCCTGCGCATCGCCGACACGCGCGCGACGCCGCCGGGCCTCGCCGAACTCGCCACGCACGGCATCGATCCCGCGAACTTCATCGGCGGCGCGTTTTCGACGGCGCTGCTCGAAGGCGTCGAGATCGTTGCGATCAGCCCGGGTCTGTCGCCGCTGGCCGACGACCTCGTGCCGCTGATCGCTGCCGCGCGCGAGCAGGGCATCGAAGTCTGGGGCGAACTCGAACTGTTCGCGCAGGCGCTGCGCCATCTGGGCGAAAGCGGCTACGCGCCGAAGGTGCTGGCGATCACCGGCACCAACGGCAAGACCACCACCACGAGCCTGACCGGCAAGCTCTGCGAGCGCGCGGGCAAGACCGTGGCGGTGGCCGGCAACATCAGCCCGGCGATGCTCGACAAGCTCGCCGAAGCGATCGATAACACCGCGCTGCCCGACGTCTGGGTGCTCGAACTGTCGAGCTTCCAGCTGGAAACGGCGCACAGCTTCGCGCCCGACGCGGCGACGGTGCTCAACATCACCCAGGATCACCTCGACTGGCACGGCGGGCTCGACGCCTACGCGGCCGCCAAGGGGCGCATCTTCGGTGCGCAGACCGTGCGCGTGCTCAACCGCGACGACGCGCGCGTGATGTCGCTCGCGCGCGTGAAGGACAGTGGCGATGCGCGTGTCGTGACCTTCGGCGTGAACGAGCCGCAACGTGACGGCGACTTCGGCCTCTCGCGCGACAACGGTATGCAGTGGCTGGTGCAGGCGCACGACCGCGACGTCATCGACGAGCCGGTTTCCGCGCGCCGCCGCAAGCAACTCGACGCCGCGCCGGTGAACCTCGCCATGAAGCGTCTGATGCCGGTGGACGCGCTGCGCATTCGCGGCCTGCACAACGCCGCCAACGCGCTGGCCGCGTTCGCGCTCGCACGCGCAATCGATCTCGCGCCCGCCGCGCTGCTGCACGGCCTGCGCGAATATCGCGGCGAGCCGCATCGCGTCGAACTGATCGCATCGATCGAAGGCATCGATTTCGTGGACGACAGCAAGGGCACCAATGTCGGCGCCACGGTTGCCGCGCTCGACGGCCTCGCGCAGCGCGCGGTGCTGATCGCGGGCGGCGACGGCAAGGGCCAGGACTTCGATCCGCTGGCCGCGCCGGTGGCGCGCTGGTGCCGCGCGGTCATGCTGATCGGCCGCGACGCACCGAAGATTCGCGCCGCGCTGGAAAGCACCGGCATCACGCTCGCCGATCACGCCACGCTTGAAGAAGCCACGCGCGCGGCCACCGCGCTCGCCGAACCCGGCGACGTCGTGCTGCTTTCGCCGGCCTGCGCGAGCTTCGACATGTTCAAGGGCTACGCCCACCGCGCCGCCGTGTTCAGCGACACGGTGCAAGCCATCGCCGCAGAACGGGGGACGACGATATGAGCTGGTCCGAACGATTCGGCGCGCGCCTGTCGCGCGAAGCGAGCGGCGGGTCTGCCGATCACAGCAGCTCGCTGGGTTCGTCCAGCGCGCGCGCGGGGGGCATTTCGAGCGCGGTCAACGGCGTGCGTCCGGCGCGCTCGCGCATGCTCGACTACGACTACTCGCTGTTGTGGGCGGTGATCGCCTTGCTGGGCCTGGGCGTGGTGATGGTCTATTCGGCCTCGATCGCCATGCCCGATTCACCCAAGTACGCGGCGTACCGCGACTGGGCGTTTCTGGCGCGCCATCTGGTGTCGCTCGTGGTGGCCGCGGTCGCCGCGCTGGTGGCGTTCCGCATTCCGGTTTCGGTGTGGGAGCGCTACGCGCCGAAGATTTTCCTGATCGCATTGGCGATGCTGGTGGTCGTGCTGATTCCGCACATCGGCAAGGGCGTGAACGGCGCACGGCGCTGGATTCCGCTTGGCATCACGAATATGCAGCCGTCGGAAATCATGAAGCTCGCCGTGACGATCTACGCGGCGAACTACACGGTGCGCAAGCAGGAATACATGCACAGCTTCGCCAAGGGCTTCCTGCCGATGGCGTTTGCGGTGGGCGTGGTGGGCGCGCTGCTGCTGCTCGAACCCGATATGGGCGCGTTCATGGTGATCGCCGCGATCGCGATGGGCGTGCTGTTCCTCGGCGGCGTGAACGGAAAGCTGTTCGGCGGTCTCGTGGCCACGGCCGTGGGCACTTTCACGCTGCTGGTGTGGGCGTCGCCGTGGCGTCGCGAGCGGATCTTCGCGTACCTCGATCCGTGGGACGACCGCTACGCGCAGGGCAAGGCGTATCAGCTCACGCACTCGCTGATCGCCTTCGGGCGCGGCGAGTGGTTTGGCGTGGGCCTGGGCGGCAGCGTCGAAAAGCTCAACTATCTGCCCGAAGCGCACACCGACTTCATCCTGGCCGTGATCGGCGAGGAACTGGGTTTTGTCGGCGTGATGATCGTGATCCTGCTGTTCTACTGGATCGTGCGCCGCTCGTTCGAGATCGGCCGTCAGGCGCTCGCGCTCGACCGCACTTTTGCGGGGCTCGTTGCGAAGGGGCTGGGCGTGTGGTTCGGCGCGCAGGCCTTCATCAACATGGGCGTGAACCTCGGCCTGTTGCCGACCAAGGGCCTGACGCTGCCGCTCGTGAGCTACGGCGGTTCGGGCATTTTGCTGAACTGTATTGCGGTGGCCCTGCTGTTGAGAGTCGATTACGAGAACCGGGTTTTGATGCGCGGGGGCAAGGTATGAGCGCCCAGCAACCGCGCACGCTGATGGTGATGGCCGGCGGCACCGGGGGACACGTGTTCCCGGGCCTCGCGGTCGCGCATCGCATGCAGGAGTGGGGCTGGCGCGTGGTGTGGCTCGGCAATCCCGCGGGCATGGAAGCGACGCTGGTGCCGAAACACGGCATCGCGATGGAATATGTGCGTTTTGGCGGTGTTCGCGGCAAAGGCCTCAAGACCAAGCTGATGCTGCCCGTTAACCTCCTTCGCGCGTGCACGCAAAGTCTTGCGGCGCTGCGCCGCGTGAAGCCCGATGTGGTGCTCGGCATGGGCGGCTACATCACGTTCCCGGCCGGTGTGATGAGCGCGATCTCGGGTCGCCCGCTGGTGCTGCACGAACAGAATTCGATCGCGGGTCTGGCGAACAAGGTGCTCGCGAAACTCGCGAAGCGCGTGCTCGTGGCGTTTCCGGGCGCGCTGCCGCATGGCGAGTGGACCGGCAACCCGATCCGCGCCGAACTCGAACACGTCGTCCAGCCGAAGGATCGCTACGCGCAGCGCAGCGGTCCGTTGCGCGTGCTGGTCGTCGGCGGCAGCCTGGGCGCCGCGGCGCTCAATGAAGTCGTGCCGCGCGCGCTGTCGATGCTGGCGCCGGGCGAGCGTCCGCTGGTGGTGCATCAGGCGGGCGCGAAGCATATCGACGCCTTGCGTCAGAACTATCTCGACGCCGGTATCGGGCAGGGAGAAGGCGCCGGTGAAGCGGCCCAACTCGTGCCCTTCATCGACGATATGGCGAGCGCCTACGAAAACGCAGATCTGGTGATCTGCCGCTCGGGCGCGATGACGGTGGCCGAAGTCGCGGCCGTGGGCGTGGCGGCGCTGTTCGTGCCGTTTCCCTACGCCGTGGACGACCACCAGACCACCAACGCGGCGTTCCTCGCGCAAGAGGGCGCGGCGCGCGTGGTGCAGCAACGCGAGCTGTCGGCCGAGACGCTCGCCGACTGGCTCAAGCAACAAACCCGGCAATCGCTGGCAGAAATGGCAGAGCGCGCTCGCGCGCTCGCAAAACCCGACGCCGCCGATCAGGTCGCGCGCATCTGCGCGGCCGTGGCAGGCGTAGCAGCGGGAGGAAAGCAATGAAACACATCGTCAAACATATCCATTTCGTCGGCATCGGCGGCGCGGGCATGAGCGGCATCGCCGAAGTGCTCGTCAATCTCGGTTATCAAGTGAGCGGCTCGGACCTCGCGAAGAACGCGGTCACCGACCGCCTCGCCGCGCTCGGCGCGCGCATCGCGATCGGCCATGCCGAAGAGAACATCGAAGGCGCGAACGCCGTGGTCGTGTCCACGGCCGTGCGCAGCGACAACCCCGAAGTGCTGGCCGCGCGCCATCGCCGCATTCCCATCGTGCCGCGCGCCGTGATGCTCGCGGAACTGATGCGTCTGAAGCAGGGCATCGCCATCGCGGGTACGCACGGCAAGACCACCACCACGTCGCTGGTGGCGAGCGTGCTGGCGGCGGGCGGGCTCGATCCGACTTTCGTGATCGGCGGGCGTCTGATCAGCGCGGGCGCGAACGCGCGTCTGGGCACGGGCGACTTCATCGTCGCGGAAGCCGACGAATCGGACGCCTCGTTCCTGAATCTCTTCCCGGTGATCGAAGTCATCACGAACATCGACGCCGATCACATGGACACCTACGGGCACGATTTCGCGCGCCTGAAGCAGGCGTTCATCGAATTCACGCATCGTCTGCCGTTCTATGGCATCGCGGTGCTGTGCGTCGACGATCCGAACGTGAAGGAAATTCTGCCGTTCGTGTCGAAGCCGATCATCCGTTACGGCTTCGCGCCCGACGCGCAGGTGCGCGCCGTGAACGTCGTCGCACGCGACGGAAAAATGTATTTCACAGTGATGCGCGAAGATGCACCGGCGCTCGATATCGTGCTGAACCTGCCGGGCGATCACAACGTACAGAACGCGCTCGCAGCGATCGCGATCGCGACCGAACTCGAAGTGAAGGACGAGGATATCCAGCGCGCGCTGGCCGAATTCAACGGCGTGGGCCGTCGATTCCAGCGTTACGGTGAAATTCCGGTCAACGGCGGCGGCACTTACACGTTGATCGACGATTACGGTCATCATCCGGTCGAAATGGCGGCGACGATCGCTGCCGCGCGCGGTGCTTTCCCGGGCCGCCGTCTCGTGCTGGCGTTCCAGCCGCACCGTTACACGCGCACGCGCGACTGCTTCGAAGATTTCGTGCGCGTGCTGTCGACGACCGATGCGCTCGTGCTGACCGATGTGTACTCGGCCGGCGAAGCGCCGATCGTCGCGGCGGACGGCCGAGCTCTTGCGCGCGCGATTCGCGTGGCGGGCAAGGTCGAGCCGGTGTTTATCGAGACAGTGGATGAGATGCCGGACGCGCTGGCCGCGGTGGTCCGCGACGGCGATGTGGTGATTACGATGGGCGCGGGTTCGATCGGCGGTGTGCCGGGCCGGATCTCGCAACAGGAACAGAAGGCGTGAGTGACATGAGCAGCATCGATCCGAAATTCGATCCGAAGCAGTTTGGCAAGGTAGCGGTCCTGCTGGGCGGTGTGTCCGCCGAGCGCGCGGTCTCGCTCAAGTCCGGCTCGCTCGTTCTCCAGGCGCTACAAAGCGCGGGCATCGACGCGCATGCGTTCGATCCGTCCGAGTGGCCGCTGTCGGCGCTCAAGGACGAAGGCTTCGTGCGCGCGTTCAACGCGCTGCATGGCGGCTATGGCGAGAACGGCCAGATCCAGGGTGCGCTCGACTTTTACGGCATCCGTTACACGGGCACGGGCGTGCTCGGTTCGGCGCTCGGTCTCGACAAATTCCGCAGCAAGCTGGTGTGGCAGCAACTGGGCATTCCGACGCCGCCGTTCGTGGCCGTGCTGCGCGGCGACGATTTCGCTGCTGCGGCGCCTGGCATCATCGCGAAGCTCGGTCTGCCGATCTTCGTGAAGCCCGCGAGCGAAGGTTCGAGCGTGGCCGTCATCAAGGTCAAGACCGAAGCCGAACTCGTGCCGGCGCTCGAAGAAGCCGCGAAGCACGACAAGATCGTGCTGGCGGAAAAGAGCATCGAAGGCGGCGGCGAATACACGGCTTGCGTAGCGGGCGACCTCGATCTGCCGATCATCAAGATCGTGCCGGCGGGCGAGTTCTACGACTACGACGCGAAGTACATCCTCGACACGACGCAGTATCTGATTCCCTGCGGCGTCGCGCCGGAGAAGGAAGCCGAACTGAAGAAGCTGGCGCGCCGCGCGTTCGACGTGCTCGGCTGCACCGACTGGGGCCGCGCCGATTTCATGATGGACGGCGCGGGCAACCCGTACTTCCTGGAAGTGAATACGGCGCCTGGCATGACCGATCACTCGCTGCCGCCGAAGGCTGCGCGTGCGGTGGGCATCGAGTATCGCGATCTCGTGGTGCGCGTGCTTGCGCTCACGCTGAAGGACTGAAGCCGCAACTGAAGTCGCAACTGCAGCAGAAACCGACCGAACCGTAAGACGACTCGCCGTAAAGATTGAATCGACGAACCCGACATGTGGAATAACGTACGCCAGCTCAACCTCGCCGCCAACGTGTTGCACGTGCTGCTCGTGCTCGCGCTTCTGGTGGCCGGCTGCTACTGGCTCGTGCAGCGCCCGAATTTCGCGCTGCGCGAGATCCGCATCGAAGGCGACACCGAGCACATCAACGCGCCGACCGTCCGCGCGAGCGTGGTCGGCCGTCTGAAGGGCAACTTCTTCACCGTCGATCTCGATACGGCGCGCGCCGCGTTCGAGCAGATGCCGTGGGTGCGCCATGCGAGCGTGCGCCGCGTCTGGCCGAATGCGCTGGCGGTGTCGCTCGAAGAGTACAAGCCGCTCGGCACGTGGGGCAGCGATCAGCTGGTCAGCACCGACGGCGAGTTGTTCACGGCGAACCAGGGCGAGCTCGACGACGATCTGCCCGCGTTCGATGGCCCGGACGGCACGGCGCCCGAAGTGGTCGCGCGTTATCGCGACTTCGTGAAGTGGTTCGCGCCGCTCGGTCTGGAGCCGGACGAAGTGACGCTCACGCCGCGCTACGCGTGGACGGTGAAACTCTCGAACGGCATGCAGGTGGAACTTGGCCGCGAGCGCAACGCGGATACGCTCGCGGAACGCTCGCATCGCCTCATCGCCGCGTGGTCGGCGCTCACGCAACGTTGGGGGAAAGACATCGAATATGCGGATCTGCGCTATCCGAACGGTTTTGCGATTCGGGCGGCGGGCATGCGCTTCATTAGCGATACGCCCGGCCCGGGCAAGAAGTAACAGCACATCACACGCAACGAGCACGATATGAGTAAAGACTATAAAGATCTGCTGGTCAGCCTCGACATCGGGACGTCGAAGGTGGTGGCCGTCGTCGCCGAAATGAAAAGCGATGGCCACTACGAGGTGATCGGCCTCGGCCAGGCCGAATCGAAAGGTCTCAAGAAGGGCGTGGTGGTGAACATCGAGGCCACGGTGCAGTCTATCCAGCGTGCGCTCGAAGAAGCGGAACTCATGGCCGACTGCAAGATCACTAATGTGTTCACCGGCATCGCAGGCAGCCATATCCGCAGCTTCAACTCGAGCGGCATGGTCGCCATCAAGGAAAAGGAAGTCACGCAGACGGACGTTGCGCGCGTGATCGAAACGGCCAAGGCGATCAACATCCCGACCGACCAGCAGGTGCTGCATATCCTCACGCAGGAATTCATCATCGACGGTCAGGAAGATGTGCGCGAGCCGATCGGCATGAGCGGCATCCGCCTCGAAGTGAAAGTGCATATCGTCACCGGCGCGGTGAGCGCGGCGCAGAACATCGTCAAGTGCGTGCGCCGCTGCGGCCTCGAAGTGAACGATCTGATCCTGCAACCGCTGGCTTCGTCGCTGGCGGTGCTCACCGACGACGAGAAGGAACTCGGCGTGGTGCTGGTGGATGTGGGCGGCGGCACGACCGACATCGCGATCTTCAGCGAAGGCGCGATCCGTCACACGGCCGTGATTCCGATCGCGGGCGACCAGGTGACGAGCGATATCGCCATGGCGCTGCGCACGCCCACGCCGGACGCCGAAGACATCAAGGTGAGCTACGGCATCGCCAAGCAGGCGCTGGCCGATCCGGACGAAATGATCGAAGTGCCGGGGCTGGGCGAGCGCGGTCCGCGCACGCTGTCGCGCCAGGCGCTCGCCGCGGTGATCGAGCCGCGCGTGGAAGAGTTGTTCTCGCTCGTGCAGCAGGTGGTGCGCGAGTCGGGCTATGAGGAATTGCTCAGTTCGGGCGTCGTGCTGACCGGCGGCGCCGCGATGATGCCGGGCATGGTCGAGCTGGGCGAAGACATCTTCCTCAAGCCGGTGCGCATTGGCGTGCCGGAGTACGCGGGCGGTCTCGCCGACGTCGTGCGCAATCCGCGCTATTCGACGGCGATGGGCCTGCTCGTGGAGGGCCGCGCGCAGCGTATGCGCGGTCGCAAGGTTGCGGTGCAGTCGGGGTCGATGGGGCAGGTCTTCACGCGCATGAAGGACTGGTTTCTCGGCAACTTCTGATGCGGTGATCTGCGCAGGCTGAACGCGCAGACCCGAACGTAAAAAAGACGCACAAGTAGACGTAAGAGCGGACGCAAAAGGCTCAACGCAGGGACCGAAGAAGCGCTGGTGACGGCGGCTGGCGCGCAGGGAAGGGTTGCCCGACTCTCCCCTGAATAACGCCGAGGAGCGGAAATCTTTTTCTTGACGGAGGCAACATGGAATTCCAGATGCTGGAAACGGAAACCAACGGCACCATCATCAAGGTGGTGGGCGTAGGTGGCGCTGGCGGCAATGCCGTGCAGCACATGATCAATCGCGGCGTGCAAGGCGTCGATTTCATCGTGATGAACACGGATGCGCAGGCGCTGTCGCGTTCGCGCGCACCGGCCGTGATCCAGCTCGGCAACACGGGTCTGGGCGCTGGCGCGAAGCCGGAAATGGGCCGCGCGGCGGCTGAAGAAGCGCGCGAGCGCATCGCCGACTCGCTGCTTGGCGCGCATATGGTGTTCATCACCGCCGGTATGGGCGGCGGCACGGGCACGGGTGCAGCACCCGTGGTCGCGCAGATCGCCAAGGAAATGGGCATTCTCACCGTGGGTGTGGTGAGCAAGCCGTTCGAATTCGAAGGTGGCAAGCGCATGCGCGTGGCGGAAGCCGGCTCGCAGCAACTGGAGGATCACGTCGACTCGCTGATCGTCGTTCTGAACGACAAGCTGTTCGACGTGATGGGCGATGACGCCGAGATGGACAAGTGCTTCCAGTGCGCGGACGACGTTCTGAACAACGCAGTCGCAGGCATCGCCGAAATCATCAATGTCGACGGTCTGGTGAACGTCGACTTTGAAGACGTGAAGACGGTGATGGGCGAGCAGGGCAAGGCGATGATGGGCACGGCAACGGTTGCCGGCGTCGATCGCGCACGTCTGGCAGCCGAGCAGGCGGTCGCGAGCCCGCTGCTCGAAGGCGTCGATCTGTCGGGCGCGCGTGGCGTGCTGGTCAACATCACGTCGAGCCGTTCGCTGCGTCTGTCGGAAACGCGTGAAGTCATGAACACGATCAAGAGCTACGCGGCGGAAGACGCCACGGTGATCTTCGGTGCCGTGTACGACGACGCGATGGGCGACGCACTGCGCGTGACGGTGGTGGCAACGGGTCTGGGCCGCGCGGCAGCAACGCGCCAACAGGCTGCACCGATGACGCTGCTGCGCACGGGTACGGACAACCATCCGGTTGCAGCGGCTCAGACGTACGCACCGCAACACGCACAGACCGCCGACTACGGCGCGCTCGACACGCCGGCAGTCTGGCGCACGTCGCGCGACACCGCGGCTTCGCACGTGCAGGCGCTGCAGGAAAAGGGCGTCGATACGTACGACATCCCGGCGTTCCTGCGCAAGCAGGCCGACTAAGGCCGGCCAGGCGAACTGCGCGGCGAGCGAGTTCTGGCTGCGGCGCCGGGCACGGTGGTTCAGTGCCCGCCCGCGGACGGAGCGTTCGGCATGACGTTGCGATGATGACGAAGAGAACCCGCAAGGCCGCATCCGCGAGGATGCCCGGCGCGGATGCGTGCCCGCTGCGTTTCGATGCGCGGCACGGCATATGCGCCGCAGCCAGGGCGCGGTTTTCGGCGCAATATTGCGCGTTATGACGGGCGCGGACGCTACGCGCATCGATGTGAAGGACGAGTGATGATCAAACTGGGTGAAACGCTGCCCGACGCCACGCTCTTCGAATTTGTCGAAGACGAGCGCGCGGGCTGCACGCTGGGGCCGAACAGCTTCAGCGTGCGCGAGCAAACGGCGGGCAAACGCGTGGTGATCTTCGGATTGCCGGGCGCGTTCACGCCCACGTGCTCCGCGAAACATGTACCGGGTTATGTCGAGCAGTACGAAGCGCTGCGCGCGGCGGGCATCGACGAAATCTGGTGCGTGTCCGTCAACGACGCGTTTGTGATGGGCGCGTGGGGGCGAGATCAGCGGACCTCGGGCAAGGTACGCATGATGGCCGACGGCAGTGCGGCGTTCACCCGTGCACTCGGTCTGGAGCAGGATTTGTCGGCGCGTGGCATGGGCATCCGGTCCCAGCGCTACGCCATGGTGATCGACGACAGCGTGGTCAAGACGCTGAACCTCGAAGCACCGGGCAAATTCGAAGTCAGCGATGCAGCGAGCATACTCGCCGCGTTGAGCCCGACCTGAGCCGATGCTTTGGCCGCGTTCCCGTTGCCGCAGCGCAACGGAGCGTCGGACAAATCATCGGGCAAATGTGACGGGCTATTACTACCTGCCGTACGGGCCGCTGGCCGGGAACGCCTCCGTTCCGGCCAGCGGCCCGTCGTCCATCCCCTGGAGGTAACGTGGGGAAACAGATTGTCACGCCCCGGACGACGACGGACTTGCCATACTTGGAGTATAATTCGCCCTATGAGTTAAAAAATCCCGATTGGGATTTTCAATGAGCAGAACACTATGTTGAAGCAGCGAACCATCAAATCGATCGTGAAAACGGTTGGCATCGGCCTGCACTCGGGTCGCAAGGTCAATCTGACGCTACGCCCGGCGGCGCCGGACACGGGCATCGTGTTTTCGCGCGTGGATTTGCCGACTCCGGTGGATATTCCCGCGTCGGCGATGGCGATTGGCGACACCCGCCTCGCTTCGGTGCTGCAGAAGGACGGCGCGCGCGTCTCGACCATCGAGCATCTGATGTCCGCGTGCGCAGGTCTGGGCATCGACAACCTCTATATCGACGTCACGGCGGAAGAGATTCCGATCATGGACGGCAGCGCATCGTCGTTCGTGTTCCTGATCCAGTCGGCCGGTATCGAAGAGCAGAACGCGCCGAAGAAGTTCATCAAGGTGAAGAAGACCGTGGAAGTGCGCGAAGGCGACAAATTCGCGCGTCTCGATCCGTTCTTCGGCTTCAAGCTCAAGTTCACCATCGATTTCCGTCACCCGGCCGTGGACAAGACCGGTCAGGCGCTCGAAGTCGACTTCGCGAATACTTCGTACGTGCGTGAAATCGCCCGTGCGCGCACCTTCGGCTTCGCTCATGAAGTGGAAATGATGCGCGAGCTGGGTCTGGCGCGCGGTGGCAGCATGGACAACGCGATCGTACTGGACGAGTACCGCATCCTGAACAACGACGGCCTGCGTTACGACGACGAATTCGTGAAGCACAAGATGCTCGACGCGATCGGCGATCTTTACGTGGTCGGCCATCCGCTGCTGGCTTCGTACGACGCCTACAAGTCGGGCCACGGTCTGAACAACGCGCTGCTGCGCGAGTTGCTGGCGCACGAAGACGCGTATGAAATCGTGACCTTCGACGACACGCAAAAGGCGCCGCGCGGCTTCGGTTACGAGGCGCAGACGGCGTTTGCCTGATCGGCATCAAGATCGCGACGGCAATGTCCTGATCAAACGAAAAAGGGTGGCTTCATGCCACCCTTTTTTATTTTGCGTCGCATGCCGTTTTAGCGTCGCTTCAAATGCCGCGCGGCCATTTTCGCGAGCGCTTCCTGCAGCGGCGAAGGCGGCAGGCTTTCGCTCAAACTCGCCAGCGCCTCGGCGCCCACTGGCGTCATGCGCGCCTGTTTGGGCTGCGGCGGCTCCTTCACGGCCTGCGGGCGCACGCGAATGCGCACACTGGTAAGCGCCCAGCCGCGCGCCTGCAATTCGGTGACGAGGCGCGGTTCCAGGTGCCGCAGCCGCGCAGCGAGCGCGTTATGTGCGGCAAAAAGCGCCAGCGTCCCATCCTTGATGAAGCCCGGTTCCACGCTGGCCGCCAGATAGTCGGGCAGCAGCGCGTTCAGGTCGCGCTGGATCGCCGCGATCTGCTCGACGCCCGCGCGCAGCGGCGCGAAGGCGTCGGTGCGGCTGAGGACTTCGGCGACCGGCTGCGGCGAGCGCGGCGCGCGGCCCGGTGCGCGCGAATTGCGCTGCGCACGCGGCGCGGCGGTGGCGCCCGGCCTTGAAATCGGCGAAAAACGGCTCATGTGGCGAGAAGAGGAGCAAACAGGGCCCGCGCGGGTTGCGCGGCAATGCCGTCATTGTAGCTTGCGCCATTTGCGCCCATGTTTGCCCCGATGTTTGTGTTCACGTTGCTTCTCTTGCGGCGTCGCAGCTTGCTGATTGCGTCGCCGCAGTGCGTCCTGCGCCGCGCCGCCCGAAAAGCGGCAATGGCAACGGCTCGCGAGGCGCGTCAGCGCGGGCTTTTGGCACGACATCCGACGCAGCTCCCATCATGGCTCTGACACGGGCGCTGCCTGGGGTGCGTGCTAAAATGCCCGATTCGAATCCACCAATTTGGGCTTAAGCCGCCGAGGTCCTTCCGATCCGGGCGCGTGGTGCAAACGTAAGCAAACCAGCCGTTTATCTGCCGGTTTGCAACGCGCCACGCAGGAATCCCGGCTGAAGCCGCGACGCAGACACCGATCCGATGACCACCGGTTTCTTACAGAAAATCTTTGGCAGCCGCAATCAGCGCCTGATCAAGCAATATCAGAAGACGGTCGTGGCGATCAACGCGCTCGAACCGACCATCGAGCAATACACCGACGAGCAGCTGCGCGCCAAGACCGTCGAATTCCGCGAGCGCATCTCGAAGGGCACTTCGCTCGACGATCTGCTGCCCGAGGCGTTCGCTGTCTGCCGCGAGGCCAGCAAGCGTGTGCTCAAGATGCGCCACTTCGACGTCCAGTTGATCGGCGGCATGGTGCTGCATTACGGCAAGATCGCCGAAATGCGCACCGGCGAAGGCAAGACGCTGGTCGCGACGCTGCCGGTGTACCTGAACGCGCTGTCCGGGCGCGGCGTGCACGTGGTCACGGTGAACGACTACCTCGCCCAGCGCGACGCCGAATGGATGGCGCGCCTGTATAACTTCCTCGGTCTGTCCGTCGGCATCAATCTGTCGCAGATGGATCACGGCATGAAGCAGGAAGCCTACGGCTCGGACATCACCTACGGTACGAACAACGAGTTCGGCTTCGACTATCTGCGCGACAACATGGTCTACGAGACCGAGGCGCGCGTGCAGCGTGCGCTGAACTTCGCCGTGGTCGACGAAGTGGACTCGATCCTGATCGACGAAGCGCGTACGCCGCTGATCATCTCCGGTCAGGCCGAAGATCACACCGAACTCTACGTGCGCATGAACGCGCTGCCGCCGCTGCTCGAACGCCAGATCGGCGAAGAGAAGGCCGACGGCACGGGCGTCGAAAAGCCGGGCGACTACACGCTCGACGAAAAGGCACGTCAGGTGTTCCTGACGGAAGCGGGCCACGAAAAGGCCGAGCGCATGCTCGCCGAGTGGGGCCTGATCGGTCAGGGCGAAAGCCTCTACGCGCCGCAGAACATCACGCTGATGCATCACGTGTACGCCGCCCTGCGCGCGCACACGCTGTTCTTCAAGGATCAGCATTACGTGGTGCAGAACGGCGAAGTCGTGATCGTCGACGAATTCACCGGCCGTCTGATGGCCGGCCGCCGCTGGTCGGATGGTCTGCATCAGGCCGTGGAAGCGAAGGAACACGTCAAGATCCAGAGCGAAAACCAGACGCTCGCCTCGATCACGTTCCAGAACTACTTCCGCATGTACGCCAAGCTTTCGGGCATGACGGGTACGGCGGATACCGAAGCGTACGAATTCAACGAGATCTACGGCCTCGAAACCGTCGTGATCCCGACCAACCGGATTCCGAAGCGCATCGACAAGCAGGATCAGATCTACAAGACCGCCAAGGAGCGCTACGACGCCGTGATTCGCGACATCCGCGAATGCCACGAGCGCGGTCAGCCGGTGCTGGTCGGTACGACCTCGATCGAAAACTCGGAACTGCTCTCGCATCTGCTCACGCAGGCGGGTCTGCCGCACGACGTCCTCAACGCCAAGCAGCACGGCCGCGAAGCCGCGATCGTCGCCGAAGCCGGCCGTCCGAAGCGCGTGACCATCGCCACCAACATGGCCGGTCGCGGTACCGACATCGTGCTGGGCGGCAATGCGGAAAAGCAGGCTGCGTTCATCGAAGCCGACGATTCGATTCCCGCCGACGAAAAGGCGCGCCGCATCCAGCAACTGCACGACGAATGGCAGACGCTGCACGATCAGGTGAAGGCCGCGGGCGGTCTGCACATCATCGGCACCGAGCGCCACGAATCGCGCCGTATCGACAACCAGCTGCGCGGCCGTGCGGGCCGTCAGGGCGATCCGGGTTCGTCGCGTTTCTATCTGTCGCTCGAAGATCCGCTGCTGCGCATTTTCGCGGGCGATCGCGTGCGCGCCATCATGGACCGCCTGAAGATGCCGGAAGGCGAGGCGATCGAGGCGGGCATCGTCACGCGTTCGATCGAGTCGGCGCAGCGCAAGGTCGAAGCGCGTAACTTCGACATCCGCAAGCAGCTGCTCGAATACGACGACGTCTCGAACGACCAGCGCAAGGTGATCTACCAGCAGCGCAACGAACTGCTCGAAGCGCACGACATCACCGAAACCATCGGCGCGATGCGTCACGGCGTGGTCACGGATATCGTGCGTCAATATGTGCCGCACGGCAGTATCGAAGAGCAGTGGGACGTGCCCGAGCTGGAAGAGATTCTGCGCAACGAATGGCAGCTCGACCTCGCGATCCAGGAAATGATCAACGAGTCGTCGTCGATCGACGCGGACGAGATTCTCGAAGCCGTGCTCGCCGCCGCCGACGAAGCCTACGAGCAGAAGGTGGCGCTCGTGGGTCGCGAATCGTTCAGCGCGTTCGAGCGCTCGGTCATGCTGCAGACGCTCGACCGTAGCTGGCGCGAACACCTCGCCGCGCTCGATCATCTGCGTCAGGGCATCCATCTGCGCGGTTATGCGCAGAAGAACCCGAAGCAGGAATACAAGCGCGAAGCGTTCGAACTGTTCGCCGCCATGCTCGACGCCGTGAAGCAGGAAGTCACGCGCATCGTCATGAACGTGCAGATCCAGTCGCCGCAGCAACTCGAAGAAGCGGCCGAACAGATGGAAGAGCAGGGCGGCCATCTGGAGAACGTCGAATTCCGTCACGCCGAGTTCGCCGAAACGGGCGCCGAAGCAGCGCCGGTGGGCGCGGCGGCACCGGTCGCGGACGCCGCGGCAGCGATGGTCGGCGCGGCCATGAGCCACGAGGCGCTGGACGCTGACGGCGTGCCGAAGGTCGGTCGCAACGATCCGTGCCCGTGCGGCAGCGGCAAGAAGTACAAGCAGTGCCACGGCAAGATCGCGTGATGGAGCGCGGCGGCGCGTGTATCGAACCGGGTTCGATGATCGCGCCGTTCGCTTCGTGACGCGCTTGCGCGTAGATTCCGGTGGCCCGCTCTCCCTGACGGGCCTTGCGTTTTGAATCCTCAATGCCGGCCAGGCTGACAGAAACGTCGCGGCCGGCATTGCCTTTTCGACAGGTCGCCACCATGGCTGTCAATTTCCCCTCGATCGATCCCGCACAACTTCATCCGGTCGCCGGCGTGACGCTCGGCTGGGCGGAAGCCCATATCCGCAAGCCCAACCGCAAGGATGTGCTGGTGATTTCCGTCGAAGAAGGCGCGAGCGTCGCGGGCGTGTTCACGCTCAACCGCTTCTGCGCCGCGCCGGTGACGGTGTGCCGCGAACATCTCGCGAAGGTGCGCGAAGGTGGCGCGGGCATCCGCGCGCTCGTCATCAACACGGGTAACGCCAACGCGGGTACGGGCGAGCCGGGCATGAAGCACACGCGCGAAACCTGCGACGAACTCGCGCGCCTCGCGGGCATCGAGTCCTCGCAGGTGCTGCCGTTCTCGACCGGCGTGATTCTCGAGCCGCTGCCGATCGACCGCCTGAAGGCCGGTCTGCCCGCTGCGCTCGCGAACCGCAAGGAAGCGAACTGGTTCGACGCCGCGCACGCGATCATGACGACCGACACGCTGCCGAAGGCCGCGTCGCGCCAGGTCACGATCGACGGCCACACGGTCACGCTCACCGGCATCAGCAAGGGCGCGGGCATGATCAAGCCGAACATGGCGACCATGCTGGGCTTCCTCGCGTTCGACGCGAACGTGGCGCAGCCGGTCATGGACGAACTCGTCAAGCACGTGGCCGATCGCTCGTTCAACTGCATCACGATCGATGGCGACACCTCGACCAACGACTCGTTCATCCTGATCGCTTCGGGCAAGTCGAGCCTGCCGGCCATCACGTCGACCGATTCGCCGGCGTACGCCGCACTGCGCGACGCCGTCACGGAAGTGGCGCAGACGCTCTCGCAACTGATCGTGCGCGACGGCGAAGGCGCGACCAAGTTCATGACGATTCAGGTCGAAGGCGGCAAGGATGTCGCCGAGTGCCGCCAGATCGCCTACGCGATCGGCCACTCGCCGCTCGTGAAGACCGCGTTCTACGCATCGGACCCCAACCTGGGCCGTATCCTGGCCGCGATCGGCTATGCGGGCGTGACCGATCTGGACGTCAACAAGATCGATCTGTACCTGGACGACGTGCTGGTGGCGAAGGCCGGCGGCCGTAACCCGGAATACAAGGAAGAAGACGGCCAGCGCGTGATGAAGAAGAGCGAGATCCTGATCCGCGTGGTGCTCGGCCGCGGTAACGCCGAAGCCACCGTCTGGACCTGCGATCTCTCGCACGACTACGTGAGCATCAACGCCGACTATCGTTCCTGATCGGGTTTCCGATCTTTCTAGACAAGACGCAATGGACAAGCTCGAACAGTTTCTGACCCGCGCCGAAGCGCTGCTCGGCCGACTCGAAGCCGTGCTGCCGCCGGCAGCGCCCGATGTGGACTGGAACTCGGCAGTCGCGTTCCGCTGGCGCACGCGCCAGGGCCGCGGCTACCTGCAACCGGTCCCCGGCGTTTCGCTGATTTCGCTCGACGATCTGCAGAACATCGATCGCCAGAAAAATCTCATCGATCGCAACACGCGCCAGTTCGTGCAGAAGAAGCCCGCGAACAACGTGCTGCTGACGGGCGCGCGCGGCACCGGCAAGTCGTCGCTGATCAAGGCCTGCCTGAACGCCTACGCGCAGGACGGTCTGCGCCTGATCGAAGTCGACAAGGACGATCTGCACGATCTGGGCGATATCGTCGATCTGATCTCGACGCGCCCCGAGCGCTTCATCGTGTTCTGCGACGATCTCTCGTTCGAAGACGGCGAATCGGGCTACAAGGCGCTGAAAGTGGCGCTCGACGGTTCGGTGGCCGCGCAGTCGGACAACGTGCTGATCTACGCGACCTCGAATCGCCGCCATCTGCTGCCCGAGTACATGAGCGACAACGAGTCCTACAAGCACATGCCCGACGGTGAGATTCATCCGGGCGAAGTGGTGGAGGAGAAGATTTCGCTGTCGGAACGCTTCGGTCTGTGGGTGAGTTTTTATCCGTTCAAGCAGGACGACTATCTGACGATCGTCGGACACTGGCTGCGTCACTTCGGCTGCGATGACGCCGAAGTCGAAAGCGCACGCGGCGACGCGCTGGTCTGGGCGCTGGAGCGCGGTTCGCGTTCGGGCCGTGTGGCGTGGCAATTCGCGCGCGACTGGTCGGGCAAGAAGACGGAACAAGCATGAGCGAGCAAGTCAAAACCGCGGCGCGCCCCGTCACGGAAGTTGCGGTCGGCGTGCTGGTGCAGCCCGACGGCCGTTATCTGCTGGCGCAGCGCCCCGAAGGCAAACCCTACGCGGGCTACTGGGAATTTCCTGGCGGCAAGCTGGAGCAGGGCGAGTCGGTCGAGGCGGCGCTTGCGCGCGAGCTGCACGAGGAATTGGGGATCGACGTGAAGGCTTGCCATCGCTGGCATACGCTCGAGCACGATTATCCGCATGCCTACGTGCGTCTGTACTTCTGCAAGGTGACCGAGTGGACCGGCGAGCCGCACGGCCGCGAAGGTCAGGCGCTGGCATGGCAGGCGCTGCCGGCGAGCGTGGAGCCATTGCTGCCCGCGACGATTCCCGTGCTGGAGTGGCTGGCGGCGGATTAAGGCCAGCTTTGCGCAGAAACCGCCGGCAAAAAGTACAAAAGCCGCCGCACTTCTATGTGCGGCGGCTTTTTTTATCGGTGCGCGGCTTACTGGCGCGTATCGGTGGGCGGTGCTTCGTCGTCGGGCGGCGTGTCTTCCTCGTTGCCGCCGATCCGGTACTTTTCAGCGGCCCAGGCGCCGAGATCCATCTGCTTGCAACGTTCGGAGCAAAACGGGCGGAAGCGGCTTTCCGGCACCCAGCGGACGTCCTTACCGCAGGACGGGCATTTGACAACGGTGGTCATTCGGTCGACTGATCAGTAGCGAGGCGGCGCCGTTTCAGTAGGCGCCGCGCGATTGAAAAATGGCGCAAAGGCAATCAGCGGATGGTGCCAGATTCTGCCGGCCGCTGCTTACAGGCTGCAGAGCGTGAGCTGGAACGGCACGTCCTGATCGACGGCGCGCGGGCGCAGATCGCCGTCCTGCACCGTGAAGCGCACCCACAGCATGTACTTGTTGGCGCTGGCTTCGGGAATCACGCGCAAATCGGGTGCCACGCGCACCTGCATCAACTGGTAAGTGCGGCCCGAGAGCATCTGCTGATAGCTGCCCTGCATCGCCATCACCTTCGACGCCTGGCCGGATTCGCGCGCGAGACGCAGCACGATGCTGGCGGCGTCGCGCAGCGGCAGCAGCGGCGTGACCCACTTGGCGATGTCCTGGCGGCGTTGATCTGCGTGCAACTGTTGCCACGCGTAATACGAGGGCAGATCGAACTTGCAGGTGCCGCCCGGAATGATCGCGCGGCTGCGGATGCTGGTGAGCCACTCGTTGTCTGCAAGATGCTGGCCGGTTTTGCCCTGCATCTGCGTGAGGCCCGCAAGCGTCTGCTCGATTTCGCCGAGCACGCTTTCCAGCGCATTCTGTTCGATACCGGGATTGCCGCGAAACGGCGCGAGCGTCTGACGCTGCCTTTCGAGCTCCTTCATGAGGTCCGATTTGAGATCGGCGCGGCCTGCGACTTCCGCGATTTCGAACAGCGTCGTGAGCGCGACGTGATGTTCCCTCGGATCTTCCTGAGTCAGGAAAAACGTAAAACGCTCGAACAGGTCTTCGAGGCGCAGCAGCGTCCGGATTCGCTCGTTGAAGGGATACTCGTAAAGAATCAAGCGCGCTCGCCTCGGGCGTGGTCGGTGAAGGATTGCAGGACATTCTAATGCCGTGGGACTACGGTCGCAATCGCGCTTGCCCGTGCAACGCTGTCACATCCGTGTTTTCCTGCAGATTCCTGCGAATTTCGACTCGATTTTGCGATTGCGTGCTGCAAAAACGCAGTGGCGGTGAGCGCGGTTAAGCGCCTGCAAGCGCGAGATAGCGCCGATGGAGTAGTTCGACGTCCTGTGCGAGTGCATCGAGCGTGGTGTCGTCGTTGACGATCACATCGTCGGCGGCGGCAAGACGTGCTTCGCGCGTGGCCTGACGTGCGATGATCGCCTGCACCTGCTCGCGCGTGAAACCGTTGCGGCGCATCACGCGCGCGATCTGCGTTTGAACGCTGCAATCGACAGCCAGCACGCGATCCACGCGCGATTTCCACGCGCCGGATTCGACCAGTAACGGCACCACCAGCATCACGTAAGGGCCCTTGGCCTCGCGCGTTTCGCGCTCGGTTTCCGCGCGGATCAGCGGATGCGTGATCGCTTCGAGCCGCTTGCGCGCGGCCTCGTCGCCGAACACGAGTGCACGCATGCGCGCGCGATCCATCGAGCCATCGGCGGCGACGAATTCAGGGCCGAATTGCGCGGCGATCTGTGGCATGGCGACGCCCTGCGGGGCGGTGACGCGATGCGCGATCACGTCCGTGTCCACGAGCGGTACGCCGCGCGCGGCGAACAGGTCCGCAACCGTGGATTTGCCGCTGCCGATACCGCCCGTCAATCCGACCGCAATCATCGATTTATTGCCTCACACAAAAGCGCCATAAAACGGCGTGCCCGCGAACAGCGTGAAGAACGCGCCTGCTGCCAGATACGGTCCGAACGGCAGCGGCTCTTCGAAGCGCATACGTCCGCTCACCGTTGCCGCGAGACCGACTGCTGCGCCGGCCACCGCGGCAATCACGATGATCTGCGGCAGCGCGGCCCAGCCGAGCCATGCGCCGAGTGCCGCGAGTAGCTTGAAATCGCCATGCCCCATGCCTTCGACGCCACGCAGCAGACGGAAGATCCAGTACACGGTCCACAACGCGAGATAGCCGGCGACTGCGCCGATCACGGCGCTTTGCAGATCGGTGAAGGTATCGACGAGATTCACCAGCAGGCCGGCCCACACGAGCGGCAGCGTAATCGAATCGGGCAGCAGGTGATGTTCGAGATCGATCGCGCTTGCGGCAATCAACGACGCGCACAGCACGAACGCCGCAAGCGCCTTGCCCGTAGGGCCGAATGCGAGCAGCGTGCCCGCCGCGCAGATTGCGCTGGCGAGTTCGATGGCGGGGTAGCGCACGCTCACGCGCGTGCCGCATTGCGAGCAGCGGCCACGCAACATGAGCCAGCTCACGAGCGGAATGTTTTCCCAGGCGCGCAATACGTGGCCGCAATGCGGGCAGGCGCTGCGCGGCAGCCAGAGGTTGTAGCGCGCCGGCAGACCGTCGTTGAACAGGTCGCCGCTTTCGGATGCGTGACCGGACACTTCGGCGGCGTCGGCGCGCCAGGCGCGCTCCAGCATGATCGGCAGGCGGTGTATCACCACGTTGAGAAAACTGCCGATCACGAGGCCGATCACGATCGCGAAGCCCATCAGCAGGCCAGGCGGCAAAGTGCCCAGCGCGACGGACAAAGGTGCGGCCGCATCGACAGACATGACGGACGAAGCGGACGTGACCTGCGATCCGTTGAAGGATGACGCGAGTGGCGTGGAAGCGGCGGCGGACGATAAAAGGACGGACATGAGCGGGAACCGTAATCTGGCAGCGATGCTACACCACGTTGCCCAGTTGAATGATGGGAAGATACATCGCAACCACAAGGCCGCCGACCAGCGCACCGAGCACCACGATGATGAGCGGCTCGCACAGACTCGCCACAAGCGCGATTTTTTCGTCCACCTGACGGTCGGCGAGCGCGGCGACGTCGAGCAGCATCGCGTCGAGCGCGCCGGATTCCTCCGCGACCGCGACGGGCTGGATCACATCGTCGGGAAAGCAGCCCGCCGAGCGCATGGCCGACGCAAGACGTTCGCCATGCCGAAGCCGCGCGCTGATGCTCGCGCTTGCCTGATCGAAGAACGCGTTACCGCTTGCGTGCGTGAGCGATTCGAAGGCATCGGCGAGCGGCGTACCGGCGCCTAGAAGCGTGCCGAGCGCGCGGCTCCAGCGCGCGGCGCACAAGGTCGTGAGCAAAGTGCCGAAGAGCGGCAGCGCGAGCACGATGCGTCCGAATGCGATGCGCGCAGCTTCGGAGCGGCGCAGCAAGGTATGGAGTGCGAAAACGCCGGCGGTACAGAGCGCCGCCGTGGGCACGCTCCAGCGCGTCGCCGCCGCCGAGAGCATCAGGACGAATTGTGTGGGCGCGGGCAGCGTCGCGCCGAATCCATCGAAGATCTGCTTGAACGTGGGCACGACCCAGACCAGCAACGCGGCTGTGATCGCGAAGGCGAGCAGCAGCACGGCGACCGGATAGGTGAGCGCGGCGCGCACCTTCGAGCGTTGCGCGGCGGCACGTTCCCGATCGTCGGCGACGCGGGCGAGTACCCCGGCGAGCGCGCCCGACGCCTCGCCTACAGCCACGAGCTGACAATAGAGCGAGCCGAAGCGCGACGGATATTGCGCGAGTGCATCCGCGAAACGCTTGCCTGCAGTGATCTCACGCGCGAGCGCCGCAGCAATGCGCGGCAGCCCGTGCGGCCCGCTTGCCTGCGCAAGCAGATCGAGCGCACCGGCAAGCGGTAGACCCGCGCGCAGCAGACTGGCGAGCTGACGCGTGAAGCGGGTGATGTCCGCCTGATTGGCGCGTGGCGAAGGCGCCGGGCCGCGCCGCTCGATCAGTGTGGCGGTGATGCGCTCGCGCTTGAGCGCCACGCGCGCCGCCGTAGCGTCGAACGCGATCAGCGTGCCGTGACGCGCGACGCCTGCGGTATCGAGACCGCGCCACGCGAAGCGCGAATCCGGCGCGGCGTGTGGCTGCGTTGGTTTGCGCGCGATCATGAGGCGTCCGTCGCGGCGAGTGCTTCGGCGAGACTCGTCGTGCCGTCGCGCACCCGCGCCAGCGCGGCATCGCGCAGCGTAGCGACGCCCTCGGAGCGCGCCAGTTTCGCGATGTCGTGCGCGCTGCGCCGCTCGACGATCATGTCGCGCATGGCGGCGCTCACGGGCAACACTTCATGAATGCCCACGCGACCGCGATAGCCGATGCCATGACACGCTTCGCAGCCCTTCGCGAGATACGGTTGCACATCGGCGAGACCGGCGGCGCGCAACGTTGCCGCCGATTCGTTCGCGCGCTGGCGGCACTGCATGCACAGGCGCCGCACGAGCCGCTGCGCCGTGACGAGCCGCAATGCGGCTGCGAGGTTATACGGTTCGACGCCGATGTCGATCAGGCGCGCGACTGCCGCAGGCGCGTCGTTGGTGTGCAGTGTGGAGAGCACGAGGTGGCCCGTTTGCGCTGCTTTCACCGCGACGCTGGCAGTTTCCTCGTCGCGTATCTCGCCGATCATGATGACGTCCGGGTCCTGGCGCAGCAGGGCGCGCAGCGCGAGCGCAAAGGTGAGCCCGGCCTTCTCGCGCACGTTGACCTGATTGATGCCGGCGAGCTGGATTTCGGCGGGATCTTCGACTGAACAGAGATTGCGCGAGGCGTCGTTGAGCTTTTGCAGGAAGCAGTAAAGCGAGAGAGTTTTGCCGCTGCCGGTCGGGCCTGTTACGAGAACGAGACCGTGCGGTGCGCCGATCGCCGCGCTCAGCGTTGCTCGTTGCGTATCGTCGAGGCCGAGCGCATTCAGCGAGAGATCGGCGGGTAACGCTTCGAGCCGGCGCAGCACGAGCTTTTCGCCATGCAGCGTGGGCAACGAGTTCACACGATAGTCTTCCTGCGGCTGCGCTTCGCCACGTGGCGCGAGCCGCAGACGCCCGTCCTGAGGAATGCGCCGCTCCGCAATATCCATACGCGCGAGCACCTTGATGCGCGTAACGAACGCGTCGCGCAGATGAGCGGGCGGCCGCGCGATTTCGTGCAGCACGCCGTCGATACGCAAGCGCACGCGCCAGCCTTGTTCCTGCGGTTCGATGTGCAGATCGGAGGCATTGCGGCGCGCGGCTTCGCGCAATGTATCGGCGAGCAGGCGAACGGCGGGCGCGTCGTCGGAAGAGACGGGCGCTGCTGGCGCAGGCGAAGCGGCGGCGCCAAAGCCACCGCTCGCCGCGCCATCGGCCGCGCGTTGCGCGATAGCCGGTGCGCGGCGGACACCGTGCGCACTAAAACGATCAGGAATGGAAAACATCGATTGCCGGCCCGAAGCCGCCGTGTGCGAGAGACGGCTTCATGATCGGCTGATGTGAAGTCGCGCACCACTCGGCCGAATGGCTAACGATGCGCGCGAGGCGAACGGGTCTAGCGGCCCGGCAACAGTTTCTTCGCTTTCTCGAGCGTGGCGCGCGCGCCTTTACCCGGCGTCGTGCCCGGTTTGAAGAGTTTGACCGTGCGCACGGCCTGGTCGTCGGCGCGCATGACTTCGAGTTTCACGTCGCCGATCTGCACGCACACGTCGCCTTCGGGAATCTCTTCGAGCACTTCGAGGATCAGACCGTTGAGCGTCTTCGGCCCGTCGGTCGGCAGCTTCATATGCAGCCAGCGGTTGAGTTCGCGCAAGGGCATGCTGCCTGGCACGATGCACTCGCCCTGATCGTTCCAGCCGCCGCGTCCCGTACCGCTGCGCGGCATGGTGGTGGTGAATTCGCCGATCAGCTCTTCGATGATGTCTTCCGGCGTGAGCAGTCCTTCCATCTCGCCATACTCGTTCACCACCAGCGCAATACGGTGACGGCTTTCCTGGAAGTACTGAAGTTGCTGGAACACCGGCGTGCCGGTGGGCACGAAGTACGGTTCAGCCAGCAGTTCGCGCAGCGTCTCGCGCTCGAAATCCTGGTTGTGCAGGGCGGCCAGCGTCTTGCGCACATGCAGCACGCCCAGCACGCGGTCGATATCGCCTTGATAGACGATCAGCTTGTTGTGATAGCAGGTTTCGAGCTGATGCAGGATCTCTTCCAGAGGCGCGTTGAAGTCGAGAGCTTCGATACGGCGACGCGGAATCATCACGTCATCGACGGTGATGTTTTCGAGATCGAACAGGTTCAACAGGATGCTGCGGTGCTTGGTCGGCATGAAGCTGCCGGACTCCAGCACGATGGTGCGCAGTTCTTCGGTCGAGAGCCGCTGGTCGTGCGCCTTGCTCGTATTGATGTGCAGCACGCGCAGGATCGTGTTCGCAAACATGTTGACGAACCAGATGATGGGCTTCGTCACGCGCATGAGCGGCGCAATCAGCAGGCTGGCGGGCAGCGCGATTTTTTCCGGGAACGTGGCGCCGACGATCTTCGGCGTGATTTCCGCAAACACGATGATCAGAAACGCGACGATGCCGGTCGCGATCGACAGCACGAGGTTGTTATGACCGAAGGTGTGCAGCGCGATCGAGGTGGTGAGCACCGGAATGATCGTGTTGAACAGGTTGTTGCCGATCAGGATGACGGACAGCAGCAGGTCGGTGCGCGCGAGCAGTTTCTGCGTGGTCTTTGCGCCGAGCGCGTTGTGGGTCGCGAGATATTTCAGCCGATGGCGGTTGAGCGCCATCATTGCCGTTTCGGAGATGGAGAAGAAGCTGGAGCAGATGAGCAGGACGAAGACGGCGCAAATCTGCGCCCATAAGGGAAGGTGGTCCACGCTTGGAGAAAGTGAGGGGATCGGGTGAGGAAACTATAACAGAGGGGTGCCGCGCGTCAGCCGTGGCGGGGAGGGCGTTGGCCGTCCGGCCAGGGGCGGCATCGGCTGGGCTTTGTGCGCGCTTGCGCAAGGGACCGGACAGACAAAAAACGCAGACGAAAAAAAACCGCACAACACGTGTGCGGTTTTTTTTGAATTCTGGTCGGGGTGAGAGGATTCGAACCTCCGGCCTCTACGTCCCGAACGTAGCGCTCTACCAGGCTAAGCTACACCCCGAATTTTACTGCTTTTACTCTTCCGGCTTGCTTCGTCTTCGTTAAGACTGGCGTGTCGTCGAGTAAGAACATAATTCTAGCAGGCTCTCTTTGTATTGGGAAGAGGGAAATGAAGAAATTGCATCGGCCGCTGCTTGAGCCTCTGCTTTCGCGCATTGGAGCGTGTGGTCGAGCGCGCCCGAACGCGTGATGGCGTCGAAGATTTCGTCGAAACGCGTGGTGCCGCCTTGCTCGATGGCTTCGCGCGCGAGCGCCGCTTCCGCAGCCGTGCCGTGTTCGATCAGCCAGATCAGCGGCAGCGTGGGCTTGCCTTCGCGCAGATCGTCGCCGGCGTTCTTGCCCATCGATTCGGCCGTGCCGGTGTAGTCGAGCCAGTCGTCCATGATCTGGAACGCCGTGCCCATGCGCCGGCCGTATTCCGCCGCGGCTTCTTCGGTGCGGGCATCCGCCCCCGAAAGCACGGCGCCCAGTTGTGCCGCTGCCTCGAACAGTTTGGCCGTCTTGTAACGGATGACCTGCATATAGCGTTCGGTATCGACGTCCGCATCATGCATGTTCAGGAGTTGCAGCACTTCCCCTTCGGAAATGATCGTGGTGGCCTGCGAGAGGATTTCCATCACGCGCATCTTGCCGACACCCACCATCATCTCGAACGAGCGCGAGTACAGATAGTCGCCCACCAGCACGCTGGCCGCGTTGCCGAACAGCGCATTGGCCGTCTGGCGGCCGCGCCGCAGGTCGGATTCGTCGACGACGTCGTCGTGCAGCAGGGTGGCCGTGTGGATGAACTCGACGACAGCCGCGAGCGTATGACGATGCGAGCTGCGATCGCCGAGCGCGCCAGCCACGAGCAGCAGCAGCGCCGGACGCAGCCGCTTGCCGCCCGCACTGATGATGTACTCGGAGATCTGGTTGATCAGCATCACCTCGGACGCCAGACTCTGCCGGATGACACGATTCACCTGCTCCATGTCGCTGGCGATGGGCGCGAGCAAGGTCGCTGCGCTGGGGGTAGGGGTGGCGGTGGACGACATGATGGCAAATATAGGTAGTGCCGCGGATTATAAGGCGAATCGGTCGCGGGCCCTATGTAGCTCTGCCGTCCGGCCGATGCTTCCCTCTATTTTTGTGTGGTGGGACGGGCGCTTCGCTACGGCGCGAAGTCATCATCAAACCTGCCGCAAAGCCTTGTCGCGCGGCGCGCAGGAACACGGCGCGCGTGCTTGTCAATACCTTTTGACCGTGCAGCTAACTCTATGTATAATCTAAGGTTTCGGGCGCGCAGTGCGTCTGAAAAGATATTTTAGAGTGAGGTTCTCAATGTACGCGGTCATAAAAACCGGCGGCAAGCAGTACAAAGTTGCCGTTGGCGAAAAACTCAAAGTAGAACAGATACCGGCTGACATTGACGCAGAAATCACGCTCGACCAGGTTCTCGCAGTGGGCGAAGGCGAATCGATTAAGTTCGGTACGCCGCTGGTCAGTGGGGCTTCCGTCAAGGCCACCGTTGTGTCGCAAGGCCGACACGCCAAAGTGACCATCTTCAAGATGCGTCGCCGGAAGCACTACCAGAAGCATGGCGGCCACCGCCAGAACTACACCGAACTGCGCATCGACGCTATCAACGCGTAAGCGCACGCCGGTAAAGGAGCAAACAAATGGCACACAAAAAGGCAGGCGGGTCGTCACGTAACGGCCGCGACTCAGAGTCGAAACGACTTGGCGTTAAGGTGTTCGGCGGCCAGGCTATCCTCGCAGGCGGCATCATCGTTCGCCAGCGCGGTACGCGTATGCACCCGGGTCTGAACGTTGGCATCGGCAAGGACCACACGCTTTACGCGCTGGTCGACGGCCACGTCTCGTTCGCGATCAAGGGCGCAGCCAACAAGCACATGGTCAACGTCGTACCGGTAGCAGCGTAAGTTTTAGCTGCTAGCAATCGACGCAAGGAAGGCCCCGCGAAGTTTGCGGGGCTTTTTCTTTATCTGCGCCCAGGTCCACGCAAGGGCGCAACGCGTTGGGATCGCCGTTGGCCGTTCGGCCAGGTGGGCAAGCATGGCCCCGGCGAGCACAATACGTGGGCACAATAACGAATTACCGACGATTCACCGATTACGGGACGGAGTAACGCATGAAGTTCATTGACGAAGCGAAGATCGAAGTCATCGCCGGCGATGGGGGCGATGGCAGCGCGTCGATGCGACGCGAGAAATTCGTCCCGTTCGGCGGGCCGGATGGCGGCGACGGCGGGCGAGGCGGCAGCGTCTACGTGGTTGCCGACCGCAATATCAATACGCTGATCGACTACCGCTATACCAAGAAGCATCTGGCGCGTAACGGCGAAAATGGCCGTGGCGCTGACTGCTATGGCAAGGGCGGCGACGACATCACGCTGCGCATGCCGGTGGGCACGGCCATCACCGACATGGAAACCGGCGAGTTCATCGCCGACCTCACCGAGCACGACCAGCGCGTGATGGTGGCGCAAGGCGGCGCGGGCGGCCTCGGCAACCTGCACTTCAAGTCGTCGACCAACCGCGCGCCGCGTCAGAAGACCGACGGCAAGGCGGGCGAGCGCCGCATGCTGCGCCTCGAGCTGAAGGTGCTGGCCGACGTCGGTCTGCTCGGCATGCCCAATGCGGGCAAGTCCACCTTTATTTCCTCGGTGTCGAACGCGAAGCCGAAGATCGCCGATTACCCGTTCACGACGCTTGCGCCGAATCTGGGCGTGGTGCGCGTGGGTCCGAGCAAGAGCTTCGTGATCGCCGACATTCCAGGCCTGATCGAAGGCGCAGCGGAAGGCGCGGGCCTCGGTCACCAGTTCCTGCGTCACTTGCAGCGCACCAACCTGCTGCTGCATCTTGTCGACCTCGCACCGTTCGATGAAGCGGTCGATCCGGTCGCGGAAGCGAAGGCCATCGTCGGCGAACTGCGCAAGTACGACGAAATGTTGTTCGAGAAGCCGCGCTGGCTCGTGCTGAACAAGCTCGACATGGTGCCGGAAGAAGAACGTGCCGCGCGTATCGCCGACTTCGTCGAGCGCTTCGAGTGGGACGGCCCGGTGTTCGAGATTTCGGCACTCACGGGGCAGGGCTGCGAAAATCTCTGCTACGCGATCTACGACTACATCTCCGAGCATTCGGACGCGCGCCGTGCAGAGGAAGCGGAAGATCTCGCCTCCGACGTGCGCTTCCGCGATGCCGCGTCTGGCCAGAATGGCGGCGCCGCGCAGGAGCCGCAGGAGTAATTCATCGTTCGAGCCGGCAAGCGGCCCTCGGGCCGCGCCGGTTGCTTCACGCGTCATCAGTCATTTGGGGAGACCGCGCAGCATGCGTTCCGTCATCGCCGATTCCCGGCGTCTGGTAGTGAAAGTCGGTTCCAGCCTCGTCACGAACGATGGCCGCGGGCTCGATCATGCGGCCATCGGCCGCTGGGCCGCGCAGATCGCGGCGCTGCGTGCGCAGGGCAAGGAAGTCGTGCTCGTGAGTTCGGGCGCGATTGCCGAAGGCATGCAGCGTCTGGGCTGGACGAAGCGTCCGCGCGAAATCGACGAACTTCAGGCGGCTGCGGCAGTGGGCCAGATGGGCCTCGCGCAGGTGTACGAGAGCCGCTTCGCGGAGCACGACATCCGCACCGCGCAGATTCTGCTCACGCACGCCGACCTGGCCGACCGCGAACGTTATCTGAACGCGCGCTCGACGCTGCTTACGCTGTTGCGTCTGGGCGTAGTGCCGATCATCAACGAGAACGACACGGTCGTCACCGACGAAATCAAGTTCGGCGATAACGACACGCTTGGCGCGCTCGTGGCGAACCTGATCGAAGGCGACGCGCTGGTGATCCTCACCGATCAAAGCGGTCTCTACACGGCCGATCCGCGTAAAGATCCGGCGGCCACGCTCGTGCAGGAAGCCGATGCCGGCAAGCCGGAACTGGAAGCGATGGCGGGCGGCGCGGGGTCGAGCATCGGCCGTGGCGGCATGCTCACCAAGATTCTCGCGGCCAAGCGCGCGGCGCACAGCGGCGCGAATACGGTGATCGCGAGCGGGCGCGAAGAGCAGGTGCTCGTGCGTCTCGCGCAGGGCGAGGCGATCGGTACGCAACTGATCGCACGCACGGCGCGCATGGCGGCGCGCAAGCAATGGATGGCGGATCACCTGCAGGTGCGCGGTCATGTCGTGATCGACGACGGCGCGGTGCAAAAGCTCACGGCTGACGGCAAGAGTCTGCTGCCGATCGGCGTGGTGGGCGTGCAGGGCGCGTTCGCGCGTGGCGAAGTGATCGCGTGTCTGAATCCGTCCGGTCAGGAAGTCGCACGCGGCCTGACCAACTACAGCAGCGCGGAAACGAAGCTGATCCAGCGTCACCCGAGCGGCGAGATCGAAGGCGTGCTCGGCTATATGCTGGAGCCGGAACTGATCCATCGCGACAATCTCGTGCTGATCTAAAAAGCCTAAGTACGCAAGCTCAGTGCACAAAGAAAAAGCCGCAACAGTCGATGACTGCTGCGGCTTTTTTATTGGCGTCGCGCGCGGATATCAGCGCACGAGTGTGGATTGCGTGCGGCCGAAGCGAATGTTCTCGCCGATCACCGATGCCTTCGCGATCGGCATCTTGTTGGCGCAGAAGTAGTCCTGATAGAGCCTCGACTGGTACGCGTTGAGCGTGCCGTTTTCGATGCGCGACCAGTCGTTGGCGACGGTCTGGTCCCAGCCGTTGTGGTCGGCGTTCAGGCTCGCGTAGAGGCGCCACTCGTAGGTGTCGCAGCGAATGCCTTCGTAGTTGATGTTGCGCGCGCCGTTCGGGCTCGTGATGACGATCGTGTAGCGCACCACGCCATCGGTGCCGACGCTCAGCGAGGCCGGATCGACGGCGAACTTCAGCGGCGTGTTGTTCGAGACGTCGAAGCCGTAGAGCTGCGCGTTCGCGCCGGGCAGGGCCGGCAGGCTTTCGAGCGTGTTTTCCTTCCATTCGCCCTTGCGGTCGAGCAGATAGGTAAAGGCGCTGTCGTCCTTGTTGGTGGGGCCGGAACTGCCGCAACCGGACAGCAGGACGCTACTTGCGGCCGCGGCGCACACCGCAGCAAGAGCCAGTCGTTTCAAATCGATATTCCTTCGATGCACCGGCGCTGCGCGCACGAATGCGCGGCGCCGCGGATGCGGACCGCCATGCGCCACGCAGCGCAACTCGTGCGCTACGGCGGCGAGGCCGGTCCGGGCGTTGGGTGCGACGTCGCGAGCAGGCGGGGCAATGACCGGATAACAACCCGGTGACCCGCCCACGGATTAACCATGCTCGTCCGGCGCAGGCTCGATCATACTCCCCGCGGGGTCGCAGTCGCGATCCAGCGAGACGTGGATCGAGTCATCCACGAACGTGGGCTCGAGCTGTACCGCCTCGGCATGCGCGGACGTGATGAGGCGCGGATAGCGCACTTCATGACCGTGCGGGCCGTGGGCGCTTACACGCTCGACACGCGGCATCGCCGGGCGTCGCAAAAAGCGCGACAGCTCGGTGAGCGCCAGTTGGTAGACATCGCGCTTGAACTCGATGACCGCTTCGAGCGGCACCCAGTATTCATTCCAGCGCCATGCATCGAACTCGGGATGCTCTGTTGCCCTCAGGCAGATATCGCAATCGCGCCCGACCATGCGCAGCAGAAACCAGATCTGTTTCTGACCGCGATAATGGCCGCGCACTTCGCGCTTGATGAACTTGTCCGGCACCTCATAACGCAGCCAGTCGCGCGTGCGACCGACGATCTTGACGTGCTCCGGATGCAAACCGGTTTCTTCGTGCAACTCCCGAAACATTGCCTGCATGGGGGTCTCACCATATTTGATGCCCCCTTGCGGAAACTGCCAGGAATGTTCGCGAACCCGTTTACCCCAAAACACCTCGTTTCGCGCGTTCAAGAGGATGATGCCGACGTTCGGGCGAAACCCCTCACGATCCAGCATACAACCACCTTCGAATCCTTTAAAATTGCTTTGATTATAAACAGATAACGGTCCTCACGCACCCGGCGGCCAGAAGTTTGGAGCGTTTTGCCATGAAGGCGCAAAAATGCGTCTGTTGTGCCGCTCGCCAGTCTCACCTGCGCGGCGCCCGGGGCGTTGTCATAATGTCGGGTCTGTGATCTCCACCGTTGGACACTTTCGGGCGGCCTCCCGTTGCCGCCGCTTTTGGAAAAAACCCTGAATGAAAGCCTCCCGTTTCTTTATCGGCACCCTCAAGGAAGCGCCGGCTGACGCCGAAATCGTCAGCCACAAGTTGATGATCCGCGCCGGCATGATCCGTCGCGTTGCGGGCGGCATTTACAACTATCTGCCGATCGGCCTGCGTTCGATCCGCAAGGTCGAGCAGATCGTGCGCGAGGAAATGAACCGCGCGGGCGCCATCGAACTGCTGATGCCGGCGGTGCAGCCGGCCGAACTCTGGCAGGAATCGGGTCGCTGGGAAAAATACGGGCCGGAACTGCTGCGCTTCAAGGACCGCAAGCAAAGCGATTTCGTGATGGGGCCGACGCACGAAGAAGTCGTCACCGACATCGCGCGCAACCAGATCAAGAGCTACCGTCAGATGCCGGTGAACTTCTACCAGGTGCAGACGAAGTTCCGCGACGAAATCCGTCCCCGTTTTGGCGTGATGCGCGGCCGCGAATTCATCATGAAGGACGCGTACTCGTTCGATAAGGACGTGGACGGCCTGAAACTCTCGTACGAGAAGATGTACGACGCCTACGTGCGCATCTTCACGCGCCTGGGTCTGAATTTCCGCGCGGTCGTGGCCGATAACGGCTCGATCGGCGGCAGCGGCTCGCACGAATTCCACGTGATCGCCGAAACCGGCGAAGACGATATCGCTTATTGCCCGACCTCGGAATTCGCCGCCAACGTCGAAGCCACCGAAGCCCTGCCGCTGATCGCCGAGCGCGCCGCGGCCAGCGAAGCGCTCACGAAGACCTCGACGCCCGGCGCTGCGAAGTGCGAAGCCGTCGCGAAGCTGCTCGACATTCCGCTCGAAAAGACCATCAAGTCGATCATTCTCGCGACCGACAACGAAGGCGCCGAACCCACGATCTGGCTGCTGATGCTGCGTGGCGACCACGATCTGAACGAGATCAAGGCGAGCAAGATCGAGGGTCTGTCGGGTTTCCGCATGGCGACCGAAGCCGAAATCGTCGAATGGTTCGGCACGCCGCCGGGCTACCTCGGCCCGCTCAATACGAAGAAGCCGGTCAAGGTGATCGCGGACCGCACGGTCGCGAACATGAGCGACTTCGTGGTCGGTTCGAACGACGTCGACTTCCACACCACGGGCGTGAACTGGGGCCGCGATCTGCCGGAGCCGGTCGTCGCCGACATCCGCAACGTCAAGAAGGGCGATCCGTCGCCGGATGGCAAGGGTGTGATCGACATCTGCCGCGGTATCGAAGTGGGCCACGTGTTCCAGCTCGGCACCAAGTATTCGGAAGCAATGGGCGCGACGTTCCTCGCGGAAAACGGCAAGCCCGCGCCGATGCAGATGGGCTGCTACGGTATCGGCGTCACGCGTATTCTGGGTGCGGCGATCGAGCAGAACTTCGACGACAAGGGCATCATCTGGCCGGAATCGATTGCGCCGTTCCAGGTGGTCGTGTGCCCGATGGGCATGGATCGCAGCGAGCTCGTGCGCGAGCACGCCGAACGTGTGTACAACGAACTGGTTGCTGCCGGCATCGACGTGATCCTCGACGATCGCGGCGAGCGCCCGGGCGTGATGTTCGCCGACTGGGAACTGATCGGCGTGCCGCATCGTCTGGTGATCGGCGATCGTGGTCTGAAGGAAGGCAAGATCGAGTATCAGGGCCGCCGCGACACCGAAGCGACGCTGCTGCCGGCTGAAGAAGCCGCGCAGACCGTGGCGCAGAAGGTGCTGGCCGCACTGAAGGCCTGATGCCTGTTTCGATGAACCTCAGCTAAGGAGCGCTGCGAACGTGGAGTACAGCTTCCTGTCCGCGACGATCCTGCTGCTGCTCATCACCGATCCGCTCGGCAATATTCCGCTTTTCATCGGTTGCCTGCATCACGTGGCGCGGGAGCGCCGGGCGATCGTGATCCTGCGCGAAGTGGCGATTGCCTTCGTGATCCTGTTGATCTTCATGGTGGCCGGCAACGGCTTCCTGCGGATGATGGGGCTCACGGATACGTCGCTGCGCATCGGCGGCGGCATCGTGCTGTTCCTGATCGCGCTGCGCATGATCTTCCCGCATCCGGGCGGCCCGTTCGGCGGCGGCGATAAAGATGGCGAGCCGCTGATCGTGCCGCTGGCGATTCCCGCGCTGGCGGGGCCGTCGGCGCTGGCCACGGTGATGCTGCTGACGTCGCAGGCGCCGGGCAAACTGTTCGAGTGGATTGGCGCGCTGATCGTGACAATGGCGATCTGCGCGATCGTGCTGGTGCTCGCGGAGCGCATCCAGCAGTGGCTGGGCGAGCGCGTGGTGACGGCTTTCGAGCGCTTGATGGGTTTGGTGCTCGTGGCGATTTCGGTGGAGATGATCCTCGCGGGGATTGCCGCGTTCGTGCATCACCTTTGATTGCGTTTCGCCGCCTCGACGGCAACAAAAAAGCGACCCGCGGGTCGCTTTTTTTTCATGCTGCGCCCGGTAGGCGCATCGTTTACGCGACCGGGTTACGCACCTTCGGTCAGCGCGCGGATCGTCGGCAGGTTACGCCAGTAACCCTTCGCGTCCATGCCGCAGCCGAACACATAGCGGTCCGGCACCGAAAAGCCGCAGTAGTCCGGATGCAGCGGCTTCGCCTTCGGAATGATCTTCTCGCACAGCACCGCCGACAGAAAACGCTTCGCGCCCATGTCCATGATGCGGTCGCGGATCGCGGCCATGGTTTCGCCTTCGTCGAGAATGTCGTCGAGCACGAGCACGACGCGATCCTTCACCGACTCGCGCGGCGCCACGCGCCACTGCATTTCCGCGCTGCCCTTGATGGCGTTGCGGTAGCGCGTGAGGTGGATGTAGTCGAACTCGAGCGGGAAATCGAGGTGCGGCAACAGCATGCCGGTGAACACCGCCGCGCCGCCCATCACCGACAGCACGAGCGGGAATTCCTCGCTGACATCGGCGCGAATGGCTTCGGCCATCCGGCCGATCGACGCGTTGACCTCACTCACCGAAACGATTTCTTCGGAGTGGCTGAAAATATGGAGGGCTTCTTCGCGATTCATGACTCTGGCGGGGCAGTGGCTGTAGCTATTCAGTGTGGAAAATAACGACGGCGCGCGCTACAGCAAAAACCCGCGCTTCATTGTCCAGCTCGCGCGCCGCGTCGTATCGGGTTGCGCGCGTTGATGCCGCGCAGCCCGGAACAGAAAAGATCGTGAATCAGCGCATGCCGGGCATCATGCCCTTCATGCCGCGCATCATCTTTTGCAGGTTGCCGCCCTTGAGCTTCTTCATCATGGTGCGCATCTGGTCGTACTGATTGAGCAGACGGTTCACTTCCTGCACCTGCACGCCCGCGCCCGCTGCGATGCGGCGCTTGCGCGTGGCCTTGATGAGATCGGGCTTGGCGCGCTCCTGGGCGGTCATCGAATTGATGATGCCTTCCATGCGGCGCATCTGCTTTTCGGCCTGGCCCATGTTGGCGCCCGAGGCGGCCTGCTGGAACTGCGCGGGCAGCTTGTCCATCAGCGACGACAGGCCACCCATGCTCTTCATCTGCGTGAGCTGGGCGCGGAAGTCGTTGAGGTCGAAGTCGCCACCTTTCTTGACCTTGTCGGCGAGCTTCTGGGCGGCTTGAACGTCAACGCCGCGCTGCGCTTCTTCGACGAGGGCGAGAATGTCGCCCATGCCGAGAATACGGTTGGCCATGCGGTCCGGGTGGAACACTTCCAGACCGTCGAGCTTTTCCGCCACGCCGACGAACTTGATCGGCTTGCCGGTGATGTGGCGCACGGACAGCGCCGCGCCGCCGCGCGAGTCGCCGTCGAGCTTGGTGAGCACCACGCCGGTGAGCGGCAGGGCGTCGTTGAACGCCTTGGCCGTGTTGACCGCGTCCTGACCGAGCATCGCGTCGACCACGAACAGCGTTTCAGCCGGCTTGAGCGAGGCGTGCAGCGCGGTGATTTCGTTCATCATCGCCTCGTCGATACCGAGGCGGCCGGCCGTGTCGACGAGCAGGACGTCGTGGTAATGGCGCTTGGCCCAGTCCACGGCGGCGGCGGCGATATCGACCGGCTTTTGATCGGGCTGCGAGGGGAAGAAGTCGGCGCCGACCTGTTCCGTCACCGTCTTCAACTGCGCGATAGCGGCAGGGCGGTAGACGTCACAGGAAACGGTCAGGACCTTCTTCTTGTACTTCTCGCGCAGCAGCTTGGCCAGCTTGCCGACCGTGGTGGTCTTACCCGCGCCCTGCAGACCGGCCATGAGGATGACGGCGGGCGGCGTGACGGCGAGATTCAGCTCGACGGCCTTGCCTTCGTAGTCGCCGCCGATCACGGCGGTCAGCTCGCGCTGCACCACGCCGACGAGCGCCTGGCCCGGCGAGAGGCTGCTGATGACTTCCTCGCCCAGCGCCTTTTCCTTGACCTTGGCGATGAATTCGCGCACGACGGGCAGCGCCACGTCCGCTTCCAGCAGCGCGAGACGGACCTCGCGCAGCATTTCCTGCGTATTGGCTTCGGTCAGCCGGGCTTCGCCGCGCAGCGTCTTGACGACGCGCGCCATCCGTTGAGTGAGATTGTCGAGCATGGGGAGGCGGTGAGCAGTGAGGCCCGGTGGTGCACGCAGCGGCAGCGCCGCGTTTCGTCGCGCTTCTGTGTGTTTGCCGCGCGGCCAGGGGGCCTATAGTAAACTTCGAACATGGATATTGTACTGTATGCCTTCACCGTGCTCCTGTACGGCGGTCTGTGCGCCGCCGACTGGCGCGCATTGCGCCGCGCCAGCGTCGAGCCGCTTTTCGGCAGCGTGCCGCCGGTTCCGGTGACGGCCGGCCCCACGGGCCTGCCCGGCGCGGATCTCGACGCCGCGCGTGCGCGCAGCTTCGGCGTGCTCTCGCGCGCTTTGCTGTTCGTCGCGCTCGCGGCGCACGGTCTGCTGCTGCATATGACGATCTTCCCCGCCAACGAAATGATCTTCGGCTTCGCGTTTGCGTTGTCGGCGATGTTCTGGCTCGGCGCGGTGATCTACTGGATCGAGAGCTTTTTCTTCGCGCTCGACGGTCTGCGTCTTCTGCTGTTGCCGCTGGCGGCGCTGGCGTCGATCCTGCCGCTCCTGTTCGGTGGCGTGCGCGTGCTGCCGTATGCGGCCGCGCCGCTCTTCAAGCTGCACTTCGTCATCGCCAATGTGGCCTATGGTCTGTTCGCGATCGCCGCGCTCCATGCGGTGCTGATGCTCGCCGTCGAGCGTCGTCTGCATGCGCTCAAGGGCGCGGGCTTCCAGCGCAACGCCGGCAACAAGGGCGGCGGCTGGCTGTCGAACTGGATCGAAACGCTGCCGCCGCTGCTGACGATGGAAAAGCTGCTGTTCCGTCTGATCGGCGCGGGTTTCGTGCTGCTCACGGCCACGCTGGTGTCGGGCATCGTGTTCAGCGAGCAGTTGATCGACCGTCCGCTGTCGCTCGATCACAAGACCGTGTTCGCGTTTCTCTCGTGGCTGATGTTCGGCACGCTGCTCACGGCGCGCAAGATTTCGGGCTGGCGTGGCCGCTCGGCGCTGCGCTGGGTGATCGCGTCGTTCGTCGCGCTGCTGCTTGCTTATGTCGGTAGCCGCTTCGTGTTCGAAGTGCTGCTGCATCGTCCCGTCGTTTGATGGTCGCCTGATGCGCGGCGCCGTTCGCGGCGACGCGCACCGCTTCATACGCTGAATTAATGAGACAGATTCTTCTCCTGATCCTGCTGTTCTTCGTCGGACAGTGGTTCTTCAAAACGCTGCGCCGTGCGCAGACGCAATCGTCGCAATCGCGTCCTGGCGTCGATCCGCGTCAGCCGGGGCAGGGCGCGCGGCGTGCGAACGGCGGTGCTGCCGGTGCGGAAACCGGCACTGCCGTGCTGGCCGAGCCGATGGTGCGCTGTGCCGAGTGCGGCGTGCACGCGCCGCGCAGCGAGTCGGTGAGCGTGGGCGAGCAGACCTTCTGCAGCGCCGCGCACGCCCGCGCCTACGACGCGCGCAAGACCAGCCAGAACCGTCCCGCGCGATGAGTCACGCTGGTTCGCCGCAAGCGCCTGCTTTCGACGTCGATACGCAAGGCTGGGTGGCTGCGGCTCAACGGCTGCCGTCACCGAATTTCGAAGCGCGCCCCAACGGCGCGGTGCCGACGCTCATCGTCGTGCACAACATCAGCCTGCCGCCCGATACCTTCGGTGGTCCCGAGATCGCGGATCTGTTCCTCAATCGCCTCGACTGCGATGCGCATCCGTATTTCGATGCGCATCTGCGCGGCGTGAGGGTCTCCGCGCATTTCGTGATTCATCGCGATGGCGCGCTCGAACAGTTCGTCTCGTGCGACGCGCGCGCGTGGCATGCGGGCCTGTCGAGCTTCTTCGGGCGCGAGCGCTGTAACGATTTCTCGATCGGTATCGAACTCGAAGGCAGCGACACCCAGCCCTTCGAAGCCGCGCAATATGCGACACTCGCGCCCCTCGTGCGCGCGCTGTGCGCGCACTATCCGATCGATGCGCTCGCCGGTCACTCGGATATCGCGCCGGGACGCAAGACCGATCCGGGACCGCATTTCGACTGGACGCGTCTGCAGCGCGAGACGCAACTGGGCGACGTGTTCTTTCCCTATCTTCATGGGCGCGACGGATCGTAAACGGTGTTCGCGGCGTCGTGACGCAGTGAAGCGCAACTAAACGGAAGACCTTTGGCCGCGCTAACCGTAGTGCGGCGTATGGGCTTTTTCGCCGCACGAAAATCGACGTCGCGCTCAAATGCCCGCGCCGTCTAGGCTTTACGCGCTGTCAAGACTCCAAGCCTAAATTTTCTTCGCATTTTCTTCTTTGACTGCGCGGCGCTTCCACTATACTTCGTACCCGAAGCACGGCTTTACACCATATGTTGTGTTGTTCTGCGGCGCCCCGCTCTGGTGAGCATGGCGCCGCGCGCATTAGCGGCATACGAAAAACTTGTGCGGTGCAGCTGGCCAGAAGGCCCGCGCACCGGCTGATATCGAGAGAAAGGTACAGCCAATGATCGCGGCATACACGATGAAAACCGGAACGCTACGTGGTTCATCTGCCTTGCCGCATCCGGCCAACTCGCCAGGCTGGCTCGTTCTCTCCGCAAAATCGTCCGCGCACTCGGGGGCGCGGCATCCGTATTAATTCGCGAATTTCCTTCGCACATTTCCAGGACCAGGAGCTTTGCACATGCAAACGACCGATAACGTCTCGACCCGGTATGAAGGCGCGCCCGCCGCGCAGCTGGGTGGTCAGCCGCAGGACGGCCAGACCGGCGCAACGCAGTTCGCCGACCACAAGGTGATCCGCCGTAACGGCAGCGTTGTCGGCTTCGAGCCGTCGAAGATCGCCCTCGCCATGACCAAGGCTTTCCTGGCCGTGAACGGCGGGCAGGGTGCAGCGTCGGCACGCGTGCGCGAACTCGTCGAGCAGCTCACGCAGAACGTCGTGCGCGCGCTGGTGCGCAGCCGTCCGAACGGCGGCACGTTCCACATCGAAGACATTCAGGATCAGGTCGAACTCGCGCTGATGCGCGGCGGCGAGCACAACGTTGCGCGCGCCTACGTCCTGTATCGCGAGAAGCGCAGCCAGGAACGCACGCATGCGCCGGAAGCGGCAGCAGCGCCTGGCATCAACGTGACCGACAACGGCGTTACGCGTCCGCTCGACATGAACGCGCTGCGCGCGCTGATCGCTTCGACCTGCGAAGGCCTGGGCGAAGCCGTGAACCCGGAGCCGATCGTCGCGGAAACGATCAAGAACCTGTACGACGGCGTGCCGATGTCGCAGGTCTATGATTCGGCGATCCTGGCCGCGCGCACGATGATCGAAAAGGACCCGGCATATAGCCAGGTCACGTCGCGCATCCTGCTGCACACGATCCGTCGCGAAATTCTGGAAGAAGAAGTCACGCAAGCCGACATGGGCTGGCGCTACGCTGAATACTTCCCGCAGTTCATCAAGCGCGGCGTCGAAGCCGGCCTGCTCGACGACAAGCTCCAGCAGTTCGACCTCAAGCGTCTCGGTAACGCGCTCGACGCGGGCCGCGACCTGCAGTTCGGCTACCTCGGCCTGCAGACGCTGTATGACCGCTACTTCCTGCACATCGGCGGTACGCGTATCGAAATGCCGCAGGCATTCTTCATGCGCGTCGCCATGGGTCTGTCGCTCAACGAAATCGACCGCGAAGCGCGCGCGATCGAGTTCTACAACGTGCTCTCGTCGTTCGACTTCATGTCGTCGACGCCCACGCTGTTCAACTCGGGTACGCACCGCTCGCAGCTGTCGTCGTGCTATCTGACGACGGTCGCCGACGATCTCGACGGCATCTACGAAGCGCTCAAGGACAACGCACTGCTGTCGAAGTTTGCCGGCGGTCTGGGCAACGACTGGACGCGCGTGCGTGCACTCGGTTCGCACATCAAGGGCACGAACGGCAAGTCGCAAGGCGTGGTGCCGTTCCTGAAGGTCGTGAACGACACGGCCGTCGCGGTCAACCAGGGCGGCAAGCGCAAGGGCGCGGTCTGCGCGTACCTGGAAACGTGGCACCTGGACATCGAAGAATTCCTCGAGCTGCGCAAGAACACCGGCGACGATCGCCGCCGCACGCACGACATGAACACGGCGAACTGGATTCCCGACCTGTTCATGAAGCGTGTGATGGAAGGCGGTGACTGGACGCTGTTCTCGCCGTCGACCTGCCCGGATCTGCACGACCTGTTCGGCGCCGATTTCGAGAAGGCTTACGTCGCTTACGAAGACAAGGCCGCACGCGGCGAGATCAAGCTGTTCAAGAAGCTGCCGGCTGCGCAACTGTGGCGCAAGATGCTGGGCATGCTGTTCGAAACGGGCCACCCGTGGATCACGTTCAAGGATCCTTGCAACGTGCGCTCGCCGCAGCAGCACGTCGGCGTCGTCCACTCGTCGAACCTGTGCACGGAAATCACGCTGAACACCAGCGACACGGAAATCGCCGTGTGTAACCTGGGCTCGGTGAACCTCGTCGCGCATATGATCGAACAGGCCGACGGCACGTTCGCTCTGGACCACGACAAGCTCAAGCGCACCATCAGCGTTGCGATGCGCATGCTCGACAACGTCATCGACATCAACTACTACGCGGTGGCGAAGGCGCGTAACTCGAACCTGAAGCACCGTCCGGTCGGCATGGGTGTCATGGGCTTCCAGGACTGCCTGCATGTTCTGCGCACGCCGTTTGCTTCGCAGGAAGCCGTCGAGTTCGCCGATCGTTCGATGGAAGCGGTCTGCTACTACGCTTACTGGGCGTCGACGGAACTGGCAGCCGAGCGCGGCCGTTACTCGACCTACCGTGGCTCGCTGTGGGATCGCGGCATCCTCCCGCAGGACACGCTCAAGCTGCTCGAAGAAGCACGCGGCGGTTACGTCGAAGTCGACACGAGCGAAACGATGGACTGGACCTCGCTGCGCGAGCGCATCGCTACGCACGGCATGCGTAACTCGAACTGCGTCGCGATCGCACCGACCGCGACCATCTCGAACATCATCGGCGTGTCGCCGTGTATCGAGCCGACGTTCCAGAACCTCTACGTGAAGTCGAACCTCTCGGGCGAATTCACGGTGGTCAACGACTACCTCGTGCGTGACCTGAAGGCGCGCGGCCTGTGGGACGAAGTCATGGTCGCCGACCTGAAGTACTTCGACGGCATGCTCTCGCGCATCGACCGTATCCCGGCCGATCTGCGCGCGGTGTACGCCACGGCGTTCGAAGTCGATCCGACGTGGCTCGTCGAAGCGGCATCGCGTCGTCAGAAGTGGATCGACCAGGCGCAGTCGCTGAACATCTTCATGGCCGGCGCATCGGGCAAGAAGCTCGACGAGATCTACAAGCTCGCATGGGTGCGCGGTCTGAAGACCACGTACTACCTGCGCACGATGGCCGCCACGCACGTCGAGAAGTCGACGGTCGCACACGGCGCGCTCAACGCAGTGCCGACGGGCGGTTCGAACGGCGGCGGCGCAGCAGGTGGTGCTGGCTTCGGTGCAGCAGGTGGCGCAGCCGGCAACGGCGGCTCGACGGTGATGCAATCGGCTCCTGAACAAGCAGTCGAAGCCGCACCGGAAGCAGAAGGTCCGGTGTGCATGATGCGTCCGGGCGATGCCGGCTTCGAAGAGTGCGAGGCTTGCCAGTAAGGTTGCAGGTAGAGCTGCCATAAAGCGTCAGCGCGCAGTGCAACACTGCGCGCATGACGCAGGACCCAGGCAGTTCAGTTCAGCAGTACGCGTAGTAAACAATAGTCGTAGTCGTAGCGTTTGAAAGGGCGGCGTGCGCAACGCGCGCCGCCTGTCTCTCCGGTGCACTCCTCGCGATGTGTGAAATGCACGGCGGCACGCGTGTTGCTCGCAGGGTGTTCTCACGTCGCGTGCGGCAGGCTTCAGGAATCCCTGGGGTTTTTCGCGAGGCGCGCGAGGTGCGCGGAACACACGGCGAGACGCAGCGAAGTCTGCCGTTGCAGTAGCGCGAAGCAGGTAGCGAAGCAAGCAGCGAAGCATGCAAGCCACGCAGCAGGCACGAAGCGAATCGAGATGAAAAGCGCAGTGAGAAGTGACAGCAGACGAAGCGTGAAACACGCGCGATGCTGAAGCTCTTTCACCGGCGCTCACGATTGCGCGAAGACCACGAATCGCGTCGCGACAGTGACGCTCGAGCAACGCAGAAGCGAAGCTTGTGCACTGTTCACGCGAGTCGATCGACACGATGCGATAACAAAGTGTTGTATCGAGGTCGCAACGCGAATCGAAAACAGGTTTTTTCGTGTGCGAACCCTTTTACCGCTCACGAAAAGATGGTACAAACCGTTCTAAATTGATGGTGACATTTATGCTCAACTGGGATGACGAGAACACGGCCGTAACTCCGTCGAGCGGTGCGCAGCAAAACGCAATGCGCAACCTCGCGGGTCAGGCTGCCTCTGTTCCGGGCATGCAGTCCGCACTGCACTCCGCTCCTCAGTCCTCTTCGGCGCAGAACATCTTCGCCGCCGACTTCGCAGTCGCACCGCCGCAGCAGACGCCGGTCTCGACCGAAGGCCGCGTGAATGTCGCCGACAAGCGCATCATCAACGGTCAGACCGACGTCAATCAGTTGGTCCCGTTCAAGTACAAGTGGGCCTGGGAGAAGTACCTGGCTGGCTGTGCCAATCACTGGATGCCGCAGGAAGTGAACATGTCGCGCGACATCGCCCTGTGGAAAGACCCGAATGGTCTGACCGAGGACGAGCGCCGCATCGTGAAGCGCAACCTCGGCTTCTTCGTGACCGCCGACTCCCTCGCCGCCAACAACATCGTGCTCGGTACCTACCGGCACATCACGGCGCCCGAATGCCGCCAGTTCCTGCTGCGCCAGGCATTCGAAGAGGCGATCCACACGCACGCGTACCAGTACATCGTTGAATCGCTCGGCCTGGACGAGAGCGAAATCTTCAACGCGTACCACGAGGTCAAGTCGATCCGCGACAAGGACGAGTTCCTGATCCCGTTCATCACGACGCTCACGGACCCCGCGTTCAAGACCGGCACGCTCGAAGCCGACCAGACGCTGCTCAAGTCGCTGATCGTGTTCGCCTGCATCATGGAAGGTCTGTTCTTCTATGTGGGCTTCACGCAGATTCTCGCGCTCGGCCGCCAGAACAAGATGACGGGCGCCGCGGAGCAGTATCAGTACATCCTGCGCGACGAGTCGATGCACTGCAATTTCGGCATCGACCTGATCAACCAGATCAAGCTCGAAAACCCGCAGCTGTGGACCCCGGCGTTCCGCGCGGAAATCACCGAACTGTTCAAGCAAGCCGTCGAACTCGAATACCGTTACGCGGAAGACACCATGCCGCGTGGCGTGCTCGGCCTGAACGCTTCGATGTTCAAGAGCTATCTGCGCTTCATCTGCAACCGTCGCTGCCAGCAGATCGGCCTCGACGCGCTGTTCCCGAACGAAGAGAACCCGTTCCCGTGGATGAGCGAAATGATCGACCTGAAGAAGGAACGCAACTTCTTCGAGACGCGCGTGATTGAATACCAGACGGGCGGTGCGCTGTCCTGGGAGTAATCCGGACGCACTGCGTCAGTCAGTCATTTGGGGTTGCCGCAAGGCGCTACGCGAGCGCCTTCGCCGGCATGACGATTAGGAGCAGGAACGCCTGATGCAAAGCGTGCCCGGAGCCCTGGTGGCTCACTTACGTGCAAGGCACTTTGCAAACCCTTCAGAGGGATGGGCAAACTTCCCCCCGGAAAAAGGCGCGAGCCATGTGGCTTGCGCCCTCAACGAACGTTGCCCGGTGTCGGTAGCCGACGCCGGAATGACTCGGCGCGCCGTGCTTTTCAGCACGGCGCGCCTTACCGCATTCATTAGCGTAAGCGCGCGGGATCAGCGTACGCCGATGAATAGCCCGCTTTGTAGCGTGCGCCCTGAGAAGCGTTTGCGGGAAGCGGGTTTTGACGAAGGGTGTAGTTTGAACTGACTCTCATCTGAACCTGAAGGAGAAAAAAATGGCAACTGCCAAGAAGAAACCGGCGGCCAAGAAAGCCGCAGTGAAGAAGGTTGCAGTGAAGAAGGCTGCAGCACCGGCGAAGAAGGCCGCAGTGAAGAAGGTTGCAGCCGTGAAGAAGGTTGCTGCGAAGAAAGTCGCCGTGAAGAAGGTTGCTGCAAAGAAGGCAGCGCCGGCGAAGAAGGCAGCACCGGCAAAGAAGGTTGCAGCCAAGAAGGTTGCAGCGAAGAAAGTCGCCGTGAAGAAGGTTGCTGCGAAGAAGGCAGCACCGGCGAAGAAGGCCGCAGCCAAGAAGGTTGCAGCGAAGAAAGTCGCCGTGAAGAAGGTTGCTGCGAAGAAGGCAGCGCCTGCGAAGAAGGCTGCACCGGCGAAGAAGGCAGCTGCCAAGAAGGCCGCGCCTGCTGCGAAGAAGGCTGCTCCCGCGAAGAAGGCCGCTGCGAAGAAGGCTGCGCCTGCTGCGAAGAAGGCTGCGCCTGCTGCGAAGAAGGCCGCACCGGCGAAGAAGGCTGCTCGCAAGGCACCGGCGAAGAAGGCCGCCGCTGCTGCGCCTGCTGCTGCAGCACAACCGGCTGCACCCGCAGCAACGGTCAAGACGGCACTGAACCCGGCTGCTGCATGGCCGTTCCCCACGGGCAGCCGTCCGTAAGTAGTACATGCCTAAGCGCGCGAGAGTCAGTTAAACAACGCGCGCCTGGGTGGTCGGGCCACGCGGTTTGTCCGCGCGGCTCGATCTGCAATCCCGTCGCAGGGTTCTCCGCGACGGGATTTTTTTCGTCCGCAGGTTTTTGGCGGCGCGTTTCCTGTACGCATTGCGCTGTACGCAGGCATGAAAAAAGGCGCATGCACAGGGGAGAGCATGCGCCTGAGGTTCCGCAGGTGAGGCGCATGCGCCGCTGCGGTACAGGGGAAACCGGTATTCGAACGCCACGCGCTGTCGAGCGCCTGGCGGATGCTGCCTGGTGTGCGCTTAGTGCGTCACACGCGTCACGCCGCCGCTCGACAGCAGACGCACACGCTCGCCCGCCTGGAACACTTCGCCCGTAGCCGACTGCGTGATGGCGCGATAGTCGCCGTTATCGAGGCGCACGGTGATTTCCAGACCGTCGCGCATCGCGACGCCATTCTCGACTGCGTTACCCGCCACCGCGCCCGCGATGCCGCCGATGATGCCGGTGACGATCGATCCGCGGCCGCCGCCGATCGCACTGCCGGCCACCGCGCCCAGCGCGCCGCCGCCGACTGCGCCCAGACCGCTGGGCTGCCCGTTGTTCGAGCTGATCTTCACGGCACGCACGCTTTCGACCGTAGCCATGCGGACGGTGGCTTCACGCTGCGCCTGCGAGGCGGTGTAGACATCGGCGGAACTGCTGTTATAGGCACAACCCGTCATGGCGAGCGAGCCCGCGATCATGACGGCGACAATCAGACGACTTGTTGTTTTCATTTCCCGTAACTCCAATGCACGCCGTTCCCGCGGCGCTGCGCACTCAAAGCGGCAGTTCGTAACCGAACGCGGCCTTGAATCGTTCCTTGATCTGCGCCTTCGTGGGCGCATAGTTCTGCGGACCTTGCTGCTCGATCTTGAGCGCGCCCATCAGGCTTGCCAGGCGACCCGTGGTGGCCCAGCCGAGGTTGTTCTCGATGCCGTAGAGCAGACCGCCGCGGAAAGCGTCGCCGCAACCCGTCGGGTCGAGCACCCGCTCGGCCTGCACGGCGGGAATCTCTTCGATCGTGCCGCCATGGTAGATCTGCGAGCCGTGTTCGCCGCGCGTGATGATCAGCGCCTCGACCTTGCTGGCCATTTCTTCGATCGACCAGCCCGTGCGGTGGCTCACAAGGTTAGCTTCGTAATCGTTGACCGTCAGATAGGTCGCAAGTTCAATCGCGCGGCGCAGCGACGCACCGTCGAACAGCGGCAGACCTTGACCCGGATCGAAGATGAACGGGATTTTTGCGCTCGCGAATTGCTCGACGTGCTGGACCATGCCGTCGAAGCCGTCCGGCGCGACGATGCCGAGCTTGATGCCGGGCGCTTCGTCCGCCTTGTTCACGTGCGATTGCATCATCGCGCCCGGGTGGAACGCGGTGATCTGGTTGTTTTCGAGATCGGTCGTGATCATCGCCTGCGCCGACCACATGTCGGGCAGCGCCTGCACGTGCGTGCGGTTGATGCCGAGCGCGTCGAAGCGTTCGAGATACGGTTGCGCGTCGTTCGCGCCAAGCGTGCCCATGACGCGCGCATCGCCGCCCAGCAGGTGCAGCGAGTAGCCGATGTTGCCCGCGCAGCCGCCGAATTCGCGGCGCATCGTCGGCACGAGGAAGCTCACGTTCAGGATGTGCACCTGCTCGGGCAGGATGTGTTCCCGGAAGCGACCTTCGAAGGTCATGATGCTGTCGTAGGCGAGCGAGCCGCAAATAAGCGTAGCCAAGGCGAAAATTCCTGTGATGCGTGTGGTGAAAGAGGGCGGCGCGCTGCGCTTGTATCGCGCGCACCGCCGTCCGTGATTACTTCAGTGCGGCGAGTGCTGCGTCGTAGTTCGGCTCGTTCTTGATTTCGCCGACGCGCTCTGCGTACACGACGTTGTCGTTCGCGTCGATCACGACCACGGCGCGTGCCGTCAGGCCGGTCAGCGGGCCGCTCGTGATGTCCACGCCGTACGCTTGCGCGAACTCATGGCCACGGAAGGTCGAAGCCGTCACGACGTTTTCGATGCCTTCGGTCGTGCAGAAACGGCCGGCTGCGAACGGCAGGTCGCCCGAGATCACGACGACAGCCGTGTTCTCGAGGTTGGCCGCTGCTTCGTTGAACTTGCGCGTGGAGGTGGCGCAGGTCGGCGTGTCCAGGCTCGGGACGATGTTCAGAACCTTGCGCTTGCCGGCGAAATCGGCGAGGGCGACGGGCTTCAGATCCTTGCCGACGAGCGAGAACGTCGGGGCCTTCTGGCCGGGCGTCGGGAACGTGCCTGCGACGTCGATCGGGTTACCGCCTAGCGTGACTTGACTCATGATGTGCTCTCCGGATTCAAAGCTGTTGTGGTGAGTGGCGTGCCCGGCGCGGCCGGGCGCCGGGGTTGCGCGAGCGCGCAGGCTGCGGGCGCTCGTGCGAGGGATGCGCAGTTACGGATAGAAAATCTCGATGCGGAAATTCGAGGCGACCACGTTGCCGGTGTCGAGCCGCACGATCATCGTCTGCGTGGTGTGCGCGGCGAGCCCGGCGTCGACGCGCGTGCCGGGCGGCGCGTAGTCCTGCGGGAACAGCACGCGGCGCAGTACGACGTTGTTCTGGCGGTCGAGCAGCGTCAGTTCGATCGCCGGATACGCGAGCGCCACCTGGAAACGATTACGCAGCGGCACCTTCAGTTCGAGATGATGCGGATCGTCGACCTGACGCAGATCGGATGGCTGAACCTGCAGACCGTCGATGTCGCGCGGCGGGCTCACGTGGCAGCCAAGCTGCGCGCAGGCCTGCTGATAAAGCGGCTGCGACGCGGGCCAGTAGACCATCACGCTTTCGCGTTGCCACCAGATCAGCTGCGTCGCGAGCAGGGCGATCAGCACGAGCGCCAGCAGCCAGCCGAAGATGCGCCAGCCCGTATGCCGCTTCGCGCGCGCAGGCGCTTCGCGGGTGACCGCGAAGGGCTCGGCGCCGTCGTTGGGCTCGAGCGCGGTGAAGGCGGGCGCGGTGACGGCGCGACGCAGTTGCGGCTCGGGATCGTTGCCCTGGGTGCGGATTGTTTCGTTGGACGAAAGGGTTGGCTCGGCGCCCGCGTGAGCGCGGGCCGGCGCGACCGGCTCCGGCGGCACCAGTTCGGGCTCGGAACGCGTCCAGCGCGTGGCGGGCGGGAAGGGCTCGGCCGGCGTATCGATTTCAGATGCGGTCGCAGGTGCAGCGGACAGGGTCGCGGACAGCGTCGGCTCGTCGTCGTGGATCACGCGCATTTCGACTTCGCGCGCCGCCTGGCTCTTTGCCACGGCGGCTGCGGCGAGGCTGGCCTGCGGCAGATGCTCGGCGTTGTACTGCAGTTTGGGATCGAGATGGCTGTCCGGCAGCGGCGCCCACGGGTCCCAGATCGGATTCGAAAAATTCGGCGGACGAGCGGGGGAGGCGGGAGCCAGTGTGGGCTCGCGGTTTGCCTCGGGAGTTGCTTCGGATGCGGCCTCGACCTGCGGTGCTACCGGTTCAGCCGCATGCGCTGCGGTTTCGACCGACGATTCAGTGCGAACGTCAACGGGCGCTTCAGTTTGCACTTCAGCGGGCACTTCAGTTTGCACATCAACCGGCGCCTCATTGACCGCATGCACCGCATGCTGTGCCGCAGCCGCCTGTGCCGCATGCTGCGATGTCAGGCTGGCGGCGATATCGGCGGCAACTGGCGTGGCCAGCGCGAAATCGCCGTTTTCGGGCATGTCGTACAGGCTACCCGATGCGTCGAACGCTTCCTGGCAATGGCCGCAGCGCACGAGGCCGCGACGCACGGCGAGCTGAGCCGGCTGGATACGGAAAACGGTTTCGCAGAAGGGGCAGCGCGTGGCCAGGAGCATGTGTGCCGTGGACCCGGATGGTTGGCGATACCCGCCATTCTAATGGCAATCCACGACGCTTAACGACTTGAGCCGCCGCACCCATCGGGCGGGCGGCTTTTGAGGTGCGAAATGTACGCTTATGCGCGACGCGTACCGGCCAGGCAGACCCAGCCTTCGTGCTCGCGCCAGACCGAAATATCGATCCACTGCGCGTACACCTGCGCCACTTCCTCGGCCTGGCGGGCGAGGATGCCCGACAGCGCAATGCGGCCACCCGGCTTCACGCGCGAGCTCAACATCGACGCCATCAGCTTGAGCGGATTCGAAAGAATGTTTGCCACGACGATGTCGAACTCGCCTGCCTGCAGGTCGTCCGGCAGGCCGTAGGTGACATCCGCGCGGTTGCGCTCGCTGTTGTGACGCGCCGATTCGACCGCTTGAGGATCGATGTCGATGCCGATCACCGGATTCGCGCCGCACTTCTGCGCGAGAATCGCGAGAATGCCCGAGCCGCAGCCGTAGTCGAGCAGCGACTTGCCGGTCTCGACGTGCTGCTCCAGCCACTCCATGCACAGACGCGTGGTGGGGTGGCTGCCCGTGCCGAACGCAAGGCCCGGATCGAGTTCGAGCACGAGTGCGTCGGGGTCCGGCGCGTCATGCCACGAGGGCACGACCCAGATGCGCTGGCCGATCGGAATCGGCTCGAACTGCGACTGCGTCAGACGCACCCAGTCCTGTTCCTCGACTTCGCGCAGCGTGTGCTTCGGCGTCTCGGGCAGGCCCAGTTCGTTCGATGCGGCCGCGAGCAGCACGGCGGGGTCTTGATCCTCGCCGATCAGCGCGATCACGCGCGAATGCTGCCACGCGGTGCGCTCGGGCGTGAGGCCCGGCTCGCCGAAGAGCGGCTGCTCGTCGGGCGTGTCGGCGTCGGCGTCTTCCACCGACACCGAGAGGGCGCCGAGATCGAGCAGCGCGTCGGAGAGTTCCTCCGCGCGATCACGCTCGAGCTCGACGATCAGTTCCCGGTAGCTCATGAATTACGCTTCGTCCTTCTTCACAGCCTGGCGCTCGGCCAGTCGGCTTTCGAGGTAGTGAATGCTCGTGCCGCCTTCGACGAACTTGGCGTCGAGCATCAGTTCACGGTGCAGCGGAATGTTGGTCGAAATGCCTTCGACGACCATTTCCGACAGCGCGATACGCATGCGCTGGATCGCCTGTTCGCGCGTCGCGCCGTAGGTGATCAGCTTGCCGATCATCGAATCATAGTTCGGCGGCACGAAATAGCCATTGTAGGCATGCGAATCGACGCGCACGCCAGGACCGCCCGGCATGTGCCACGAGGTCAGACGGCCCGGCGACGGCGTGAACTTGAACGGATCTTCCGCGTTGATACGGCACTCGATCGAGTGGCCCTTCAACTGGATGTCGCGCTGGCGGAACGAGAGCTTCTCGCCGGCGGCGATGCGGATCTGTTCCTGCACGATGTCGATGCCGGTGATCTGCTCGGTGACCGGGTGTTCGACCTGCACGCGCGTGTTCATTTCGATGAAGTAGAACTCGCCGTTTTCGTACAGGAATTCGAACGTGCCCGCGCCGAGGTAGCCCATCTTCTTGCAGGCGTCGGCGCAACGATCGCCGATGCGGTCGAGCAGGCGGCGCGCGATACCCGGCGCCGGCGCTTCCTCGATCACCTTCTGGTGGCGGCGCTGCATCGAGCAGTCACGCTCGCCGAGCCACACGGCGTTCTTGAACGAGTCGGAAAGCACCTGAATCTCGATGTGACGCGGATTCTCAAGGTACTTCTCCATGTACACCTGCGGGTTGCCGAAGGCGCGGCCCGCTTCTTCGCGCGTCATGTTGACCGCGTTCACGAGCGCCGCTTCCGTGTGCACGACGCGCATGCCGCGACCGCCGCCGCCGCCCGAAGCCTTGATGATGACCGGGTAGCCGATCGTGCGCGCAATCTTGACGATTTCTTTCGGATCGTCCGGCAGGGCGCCTTCCGAGCCCGGCACGCAGGGCACGCCGGTCTTGATCATGGTCTGCTTGGCCGTGACCTTGTCGCCCATCATGCGGATCGTTTCCGGGCGCGGACCGATGAAGGTGAAGCCCGATTGCTCGACACGCTCGGCGAAGTCGGCGTTCTCCGACAGGAAGCCGTAGCCGGGGTGAATCGCCTCGGCATCGGTGACTTCCGCCGCGCTGATCAGCGCCGGCATGTTCAGGTAGCTCAGGTTCGAAGGCGCCGGGCCGATACAGACGGCTTCATCGGCGAGCTTGACGTACTTGGCTTCCTTGTCGGCTTCCGAATAGACGACGACCGTCTTGACGCCGAGTTCGCGGCACGCGCGCTGAATGCGCAGCGCGATTTCGCCACGATTGGCAATAAGGATTTTTTCAAACATGGTGGGTATTCGACTCATCAATGGGCGCCGCATGACCGTGCAGGCGGGCCGCCATGGAGGACCGGAGGAGCGCGCGGCGCGGGTGGCCGCACGCGCCGCGACCGGCGAGGGCGGTGCGGCGCCAGAGGGATGTCGCGCGAAGCGCCGGCGCGCTCATGCGATCTCTCGTGATCTGCGGGTGGGTGTGCTTACGCGACCACGTAGAGCGGCTGGCCGTATTCGACCGCCTGGCCGTTCTCGACGAGGATTTCCTTGACCACGCCCGCGACGTCCGACTCGATTTCGTTGAGGAGCTTCATCGCTTCGATGATGCACAGCGTCTGGCCTTCCTTGACCGTGTCGCCAACCTGCACGAACGGGTCGGCGCCCGGCGACGGCGCGCGGTAGAACGTGCCGACCATCGGCGACGTCACGACGTGACCTTGCGGCACGGCCGGCGCGGCAGCGGCGGGCGCTGCGGCTTCCCCGGCTGCTGCCGGTGCGGCGGCGGGCATGCCGGCCATCGGCGCTGCGAATTGTGCTGCGGTCGGTTGTACGTAGACCGGCGGCGCGTTCTTGACGATGCGCACCTTGCCTTCGCCCTCGGTGACTTCGAGTTCCGAGATGCCCGATTCGGAGACGAGGTCGATCAGAGTCTTCAGCTTACGTAGATCCATGGTGCAGCCCCTTTGCTTGAATACGTGAGGTGCCGGGGCGCGCGCGTCCCGGCACGGGATAAGAGTTGTCTTTCAGAGTGCGTCGGTTATCCGGCGCCGAAGTTACGTGGCCGACCGGGCAGCGAGCCGGTCGAGCGCGTATTCGAGCGCGTAGAGATAACCCTTCCAGCCGAGGCCGCAGATAACGCCTTCGGCCTGGTCGGAAAAATACGAGTGATGCCGGAAGGCTTCGCGGCGATGCACGTTCGAGAGATGGATCTCCACGAACGGAATGCCCACGCCTGCCAGCGCATCCCGGATCGCCACGCTGGTGTGCGTGTACGCCGCCGGGTTGATCAGGATGAAGTCCGTCTGTTCCGTGCGGGCCGCCTGGATGCGGTCGACCAGCGCGCCTTCGTGATTGCTCTGGAACGTCGCCAGCTCCACGCCTGCGTCGGCGGCACGGTCGACGAGCGCCTGATCGATCTGCGGCAGCGTCACGCGCCCATAGACCTCCGGTTCCCGGGTGCCGAGAAGATTGAGGTTGGGTCCGTGCAAAACCAGCAGTCGCGTCATGGTCGCTTCTTTTTCCGTGGAATTGCGCGAACTTTAGCGCCGATTAGAGAAATTTGTCTAGTTTTCCAAACGGTTGATATGACCCTCAGTTCGCCGGGTAAGGCTCGGAGAGGTTCATCTTCAGTCAATTGCGTCAATTCCGGCAGCAAAAAGTGCCGTACGGCTGCTAAGCCCCGGTCAAAGTTTCAGCCGCGTCAAAGTGCGTCAAGTGTGTGCCGAAGCTCGTCCGGTTTGATTTGGCCTAATTTTGTCGACCGAACGGCGCCGTTCGCGTCGATTACGACCGTGTAAGGCAAGCCGCCGGCGTTATTGCCGAAGGCGCGCGCGACGTCAGCGCCGCCAAAACCGGCGATATAGATGGGGTAATCGACCTTGACCTTGCTCAGGAAAGTCTTGATGTTGGCCGCCGAATCCACGCCGAGGCCCACGAACTGGATGCCTTTTTTCGCGTATTCGCGATGCAGCGCGGAAAGCTCGGGCATTTCCTCGACGCACGGGCCGCACCACGACGCCCAGAAGTTCACCACAATGGGATGACCTTTATAGATGGCGAGCGACTGCGGCTTGCCGTCCGGGTTGGTGACGGCGGCCGTCCAGAGTTGCTCGATCGCGCTTTGTTTGCCGTTGACCGTTGCCGCGTCCGCGTTCGTGATGGCGGCGGTGCTGCCAGCGCCGCCGTTTGCAAAGTGCCCTGCGAGAATGCCGCCGCAGGCTGCGACCGCCGCCACTGCGACGCCGGCCAGAATCCGCTTTGTGTTCATTGCTGCGCTGTCTATATGAGTCAGGTGGTGGAGGTGGCGCCGCTTTCGTCGATCAGCGCCTGGAGTGTCTGCGCATTGGCGCGCGGCAGACGCCCGCGTGCATCGGCGCGCACGGCGCCGCGCAGGTCGTCGGTATTGTAGAGCGCCACGTGAATGCCGACCGGTTCCTCGACACGCGACGGCTTCCACAGGAAGCTCAGCGTTTCCACATAGCCGCGCGCGGCGAAGTGGCGGGTTTCCGACACGTCATATTGCACGTTCGCGTTCAGCAGCCAGATGGCGACGCCCTTGGCGTCGTCGCAGAAAATCTGCAGATGGATGTCGGAGTGCTCGCCCGCCGTGCCGTTGAGCACCGCGCCCGTGAGGAACGGGTTGAAGGCCGCGAGCTTGAGCATCCAGTCGAGCGCGATCTCGCGCAAACGCCGCAGCACCGCCGGCTGGCTGTCGCCCTGAAACAGGGCCTGATATTCGCGGATTTCTTCCTCGATCTGGTCGTTGTCGGGGAGCCAGACGCCTTCGACACGGGTGTCCCCCACCACCTGCCGCGCGGCCTTGCGCTTGGCGGTGGCGTAATCCAGGCCGTCCTCGGCAATCATTCTTGCTGCCGCGATGGCGATTTCCTCGCGCACGCGCTGGGGATCGAAATGAGCTCTGCGAATCATGCGCTAATCATACTAGAGAACGCATGGCCCACCCGGCGGCGGCCCCGCGCAGCGCGTCAGCCGTGGGGCCGGACCATAAGCCGCCACGACCGCCTCCTGGCCCGCTGCGGCGAAAAAGGCCCAATGGCTCGGGTACAATACCGTTCTTTGCCCCGGCGGTTCTGCCTGTCAGCGCCGCCGTCCCGCTTCACCCATCCCAAAAAACCGATCAACCCGTTCACGACGCCCGCGCGGCGCGACAGGCTTATGCACATCCATATCCTCGGCATCTGCGGCACGTTCATGGGCGGTCTCGCCGTGCTCGCGCGCAGTGCGGGCCACACGGTCACCGGCTGCGACGCGGGCGTCTATCCGCCGATGAGCACGCAGCTCGAAGCGCAGGGTATCCGCCTGATCGAAGGTTACGACGCGAGCCAGACGGCGCTGAACCCGGACCTCTACGTGATCGGTAACGTGGTGTCGCGCGGCAATCCGCTGATGGAGGAGATCCTCAATCGCGGCCTGCCGTACACGTCCGGCCCGCAGTGGCTCGGCGAACACGTGCTGCGCGACAAGTGGGTGCTCGCCGTGGCGGGCACGCATGGCAAGACCACCACCAGCTCGATGCTCGCGTGGCTGCTCGAAGACGCGGGCATGAATCCCGGCTTCCTGATCGGCGGCGTGCCGCTGAACTTCGGCATCTCCGCGCGGCTGACCGATTCGAGCTTCTTCGTGATCGAAGCCGACGAATACGACACGGCGTTCTTCGACAAGCGTTCGAAGTTCGTCCATTACCGCCCGCGCACCGCGGTGCTGAACAATCTCGAATTCGATCACGCCGACATCTTCCCCGATCTCGCCGCGATCGAAACGCAGTTCCATCATCTGATCCGCACGGTGCCAGGCGTAGGCCGCGTGGTCTCGAACGGCCGCAGCGAAGCGCTCGATCGCGTGCTGACGCGCGGCGTGTGGAGCGATGTCGAGCGTTTCGGCGTCGATGGCGGCTGGCAGGCGCTGCCGGCCGAAGAAGGCGCGACCGTGGACGAACGCTTTGCCGTCTATCACGACAGCGAGCGCGTGGGCGTGGTCGACTGGCAGATCCAGGGCGAGCACAACCGCCTGAATGCGCTCGCGGCGATTGCCGCCGCGCGCAGCGTGGGCGTGCCGCCCGCGCAGGCGGCGCAGTCGCTCGGCGGTTTCCGCAATGTGAAGCGCCGCATGGAAGTGCGCGGCAGCGTCGACGGCGTGACCGTCTATGACGATTTCGCGCACCATCCCACGGCGATCGAAACGACGATCGCCGGCCTGCGCACGCGCGTCGGTCATGACGAGTCCGGCAAACCCACGCGCATTCTCGCCGTGCTGGAGCCGCGCTCGAACACCATGAAGCTCGGCGTGATGAAGGCGCAACTGCCGGCCAGTCTCGCCGATGCCGATCTCGTGTTCGGCTACGGCGCGCCCAGCGGCAAGGACGCACTGGGCTGGGATCTGGCGGGCGCGCTCGCGCCGCTTGGCGAGAAGGCGCACGCCTACCACGACCTCGACGCGCTGGTGAAGGCGGTTTGCGCCGCCGCGCGTCCGGGCGACCAGGTACTGGTGATGAGCAACGGCGGATTCGGCGGCGTGCATCAGAAGCTGCTCGATGCGCTCGCGGCGCGGAGCGCGACGTGATCGTCTATCTGCACGGTTTCCGTTCCTCGCCGCAGTCGTTCAAGGCGCGCCTGATGGCGGCGCGCATGGCCGAACTGGGCCGCAAGGGCGAGTGGTTGTGCCCGACGCTGCCGGTTTCGCCCGCCGAAGCCGTCGCGCAGATCGAAAGCGAAATCCGCGCCCACGCCAAAGCCGGCGAGCGTATTACGTTGATCGGCAGCTCGCTGGGCGGCTTTTTCGCCACGTATCTGGCCGAAAAGCACGGCTGGCGCGCCGCGCTGCTGAATCCGGCGGTCGTGCCGGATCGCGATCTGTCGAAGTATCTGGGCGAGCAGCCGCTCTGGCACGGCGGCGGCAGTATCGTCGTCGAGCCGCGTCATCTTGACGAGTTGCGTGCGCTGGCCGTTATGCAGATCACCCAGCCGCAGCGCTACTATCTGATCGCCGCGACCGGCGACGAAGTGCTCGATTACCGCGAGATGCTGGCGCACTATCCCGGTGTCGTCACGCACCTGATCGAAGGCAGTGACCACGGCATCAGCGAATTCGCCGATTACGTCGACGAAGTCATCCGGTTCTGCGACGCAGTTTAGGGAAAAACCTTGGGCGTCGCGCCGTTCGCGTTTCGCGCGAGCGTCTATATGTATACAGCAGCACCGCCTGGGCGCGCCGCGCCTGGCCGGTGAGAGCAAGACTGAACGAGAGTGTTGAGTGAACGTTTTCTTTGAGGAATCGGGCAGTTTCAAGGCCGGCAGCGTGCTGTCGAAGCAGGGCGATGCGTTCCAGGTCGAGTTGCCGGGCGGACGCCGCGCCAAGGTGCGCGCAAAAGACGTGCTGATCGAATTCGAGAAGCCCGCCGCCGGCGATCTGCTGGAACAGGCCGACGCCGCCGCGCAGGAGATCGATCTCGATTTCCTGTGGGAATGCGCGCCCGCCGACGAATTTGTCTATACGGCGCTCGCGAGCGAGTACTTCGGCGAGACTTACGGCCCGGTCGAGCGCGCTGCGCTCGTGCTGCGTCTGCACGGCTCGCCCGTGTACTTCCGCCGCAAGGGCCGCGGCCAGTATCAGCGCGCGCCTGAAGAGCAGCTCAAGATGGCGCTGGCGTCGCTGGAGCGCAAGCGCCAGCAGGCGCTCGTGCAGGCCGGCTACGAAGACGAGATGAAGGCCGGCAAGCTGCCGGAAGCGCTCAAGGACAAGGCGCTGGGTCTGCTCACCAGGCCGGACAAGAACTCGATCGAGTACAAGGCGCTCGAAGCGGCGGCCGCTGCGCGTGGCATTTCGATGCCGCGCCTGATGCTGGAATGCGGCGGCATTGCCTCGCCGCGCGCCCTGCACGAAGCGCGATTCCTCGCTGAATTCTTCCCGCACGGCACGGGTTTCCCGCCGGTCGAAGTGGGCGCGTTGCCCGACGATCTGCCCGATGCGGCCCCGCATGTGCAGGCTTTCTCGATCGACGACGTCACCACGACCGAAATCGACGACGCGTTCTCCATCGAGCATCTGGCCGATGGCCGCGTGCGCATCGGTATCCACATCGCGGCGCCGGCGCTGGGCATCGCGCGTGGCGACACGGCCGATACGGTCGCGCGCACGCGTCTGTCCACGGTCTACATGCCGGGCGACAAGATCACCATGCTGCCCGACGATTTCGTCGATGCCTTTACGCTCAAGGAAGGCGGCATGCGTCCGGCGCTGTCGCTCTACAGCATCGTGAATCGCGAGACGCAGGAAATCGTCGCCACGGAAACGCGTGCCGAGCGCGTGTTCGTGAAGAACAACCTGCGCCACAACACGCTCGACGAAGTCGTGACGGAAGAGACGCTGGCTGCGGGCACGGGCGAGTATCCGCACAAGGAAGACATCGCGATTCTGTGGCCGTTCGCCCAGGCGCTGTTCGAGAAGCGCCAGCAGGCGCGCGCGGGCTACGGTCTGCGCCGCGAAGTGCAGCGCAACACCGACTACAACTTCTACGTGGAAGGCGAGCACGTCAACATCACGCCGCGCCGCCGCGGTTCGCCGCTGGACATGATCGTCGCCGAACTGGCGATTCTCGCGAACTCCACGTGGGGCGCGTTCCTCAACGATCATGGCGTGCCGGGCATCTACCGCTCGCAGCGCGCGTTCGGCGCGCCGTCGGGCCCGAAGCGCACGCGCATGCAGACCAACGCCGCGCCGCACGAAGGCCTGGGCGTCGCGCAGTATGCGTGGAGCACCTCGCCGCTGCGCCGGTACGTCGACCTCGTGAACCAGTGGCAGTTGCTCGCGTGCGTGGAGCATGGCGTCGCCGCCAAGCTGGTCGCGCCGTTCAAGCCCAAGGACGCCGATCTGTTCGCCGTCGTGCAGGGCTTCGACGAAACCTATACGGCCTATGCCGATCATCAGCGCCGCATGGAGTACTTCTGGTGCCTGCGCTGGCTCCAGCAGGAAATGCGCGGTGAAGGCGGCGGCGAGCCGCGTCGCGAATTCCCGGCCACGGTCGTCAAGGACGATCTGGTGCGCTTCGAGGAAGTGCCGCTGCTCATGCACGTGCCCGCACTCGGCGTGCACGCGCGCGGTACGCGTCTGATGATGGAAGTGCTGTCGATCGACGAACTGACGATCGAGGCTTCGGTGCGTATGCTGCGCGTGCTCGACGCGCCGGTCGTAACGAGCGGCGAGCAGGCGGAAGAAGAGTCGGGCGAAGACGAAGAACTGATCGACGCCGCCGACGATTCGGCGCAAAGCGAAGCCGAAGCGCAAGCCGAATCTGACGCTGCCAGCGATGCCAACGCCGAAGAAGGCGCCACGCAGGAAGGCGGCGAGGAAGCACAGCAAGCCGAACAAGCCGAGCACCACGCCACGGAGCCGCGCGAATGAGCGCCGATCGATACGCGGTAGTCGGAAACCCGATCGCGCACAGCAAGTCGCCGTCGATTCACGCGCAGTTCGCGGCCGCAACGGGCGAGCCGGTCGAGTACGACCGGCTGCTCGCGCCGCTCGATGGTTTCGTCGAGCACGTGCAGGCGTTTCGCGCGGCCGGCGGCCGTGGCCTGAACGTGACCGTGCCGTTCAAGCTCGAAGCGCATGCGCTCGCGCATCGTCTGTCGCCGCGCGCGGCGGCGGCGGGCGCGGTCAACACGCTGCGTTTCGACGAAGACGGCATTTTCGGCGATAACACCGACGGTTTCGGCCTCGTTCGCGACATCGAAGTGAATCTGGGCGTGGCCTTCAAAGGCGCGCGCGTGCTGCTGCTCGGCGCGGGCGGTGCGGCGCGCGGCGTCGTACTGCCGATGCTCGAACGTCATCCGCTCGAAATCACCATCGTCAATCGCACGGCACAGAAAGCGCATGCGCTGATCGAGCAATTCGAAGGCGCGGCGCGCGAGTTCGGCTGCCTGATCAACGGCGGCGGCCCGCAGGCTGTCGATGCGAAGCCTTACGACATCATCGTCAACGCCACGGCAGGCAGTCTGGATGCCGCGCTGCCCGAGTGCGACGCGCGCGCGTTCGGCGCGGGCACGCTGGCCTACGACATGATGTACGGCGCCGAGCCGACGGTCTTCATGCGTCACGCCGAATCGCTCGGCGCGCGCGCCGCGGACGGTCTGGGCATGCTGGTCGAGCAGGCCGCCGAGTCGTTCTTCGTCTGGCGCGGCGTGCGTCCGGACGGTGCGCCCGTGCTGGCCGCGCTGCGCGCGCAGCTGGCGGCGCAGGTTTAAGCCCACGCAGCGCCACGCCATGCGCAGAGAAGCGGCCGCGCCGCGCACCGACGGCATCGCCGGGCGTCAGTTTGCACGCGGTACTCCACGCGCCGGCGAGCCGCGCGGCAAGCGGCCGGGCGCGCTGCGCTGGCTGAGCTACGCGGCTTCTGTGTTCGTGGTGGCGTGGCTCGCGCTGCAAGGCTTCTACTTCGCGCAGATTGCCGCCTGGAATGTTGTCGATCCGCAGACAACAGCCTTCATGCGCTCGGACGCCGCATATCTCGCGGCCGATCACCCCGGGCTCGCCATCCAGCATCAGTGGGTGCCGTACGAGCAGATTTCGCGCAATCTGAAGCGCGCGATCATCGCGTCCGAGGACGCCAACTTCGTCAATAACAACGGCTACGAAACCGACGCCATCCTGCAGGCGTGGGAGCGCAACAAGAAGCGTGGCCACATCGTGCGCGGCGGATCGACGATCACGCAGCAACTCGCACGCAACCTGTTTCTTTCGCGCGAGAAAAGCTATATCCGCAAAGGTCAGGAACTGATCATCACGTGGATGCTGGAGACGCTGCTCGACAAGGAGCGCATCTTCGAGATCTATCTGAATTCGGTGGAGTGGGGTAACGGCATCTACGGCGCGCAGGCCGCCGCGCAGCATTACTACAAGACCAGCGCGACGAAGCTGACAGCGTGGCAGTCGGCGCGGCTGGCGGTGATGCTGCCGCGTCCCAAGTACTTCGACGATCATCGCAATTCCGCGTATCTGTCGCAGCGGGCGGGTGTGATCGCGCGCCGGATGGGCGCGGCGGAACTGCCTCAATCCCAGCAATAAGTGAGACAAAGCAGCAATGAAAAAGCGCCGGCAGAAACCGGCGCTTTTTTGCTTCAACTCACGACTATTGGCGCTTACTGACGCGCGAGACGCGCGTTGTCCGGCATCGGCATATTGAAGTTGGTGCGGAACGGGTTGATGTCCAGCCCGCCGCGACGCGTGTAACGCGCGTAGACCGCGAGGCGGTCCGGTTTGCACTCGCGCAGGATGTCCATGAAGATGCGCTCGGCGCATTGCTCGTGGAAGCCCGTGTGATTGCGGAACGAGATGATGTAGCGCAGCAGCCCGGCCTGATCGATCTGCGGTCCTACGTAATGAATCTGCACGCTGCCCCAGTCGGGCTGGCCGGTCACCGGGCAGTTCGACTTCAGCAGGTTCGACACCAGCGTTTCCTCCACCGGCGATTCCTCGTGCGCGGCCTTCAGCAGCGTGGCGTCCGGGTGATAGATCTCGGCGTCCAGATCGAGACGGTCGATCGACAGGCCTTCGAATTCCTCGAACGCAATCTTGCCGAACGCGCCCGGCTGGTCGAGTTTCACCGACACCGACGCGCCGCTGGCCGCCGAAATATCGCGCTTGAGAATGTCGCGCACTTCATCGGCGGATTCGAACTTCGTTTGCGCGAACGAGCCCAGATACAGCTTGAACGACTTCGATTCGACGATGTTGGGCGAATCGGCGGGAATGAAGAACGTCGCGATGGCGATCTGCGGCTTGCCGCGCGCGTTGAGCCACGAAAGCTCGTAGGCGTTCCAGATATCGGTGCCGAAGAAGGGCAGTTGCGCGCCGATGCCGATCTGTTCGCGCGCGCCGATGCGCGGAATCGGGAACAGCAGCTTGGCGTCGTATTGCTCGGTGTAGCTGGAAGCCTTGCCGAGCGGAGATTGTTCGGGAGTCATGGTGCGCTGGTTTCGGTTGATGCGTCGTTCGTGGCGCCCGCGCGCATTGCTGCGCGCACGGCGTCCACGGGATTGGCCACGCCGCTCGCCACGTGCCCGGTCGCTGTGACCGAGCGGGCCGATTCGCAGTGGCGGATCTGGTCGTCGAAGAAAAAGTCGGGTTCGAACTCGCGCAGGAACGGGCCTTTGTCGAGTCCGCCAAGGAACATCGCTTCGTCGATTTCGATGTTCCAGGCCATCAGCGTGCGGATCGCGCGCTCATGCGCGGGCGCCGAACGCGCGGTCACGAGCGCGGTGCGAATGCGCATCTGCGCGTTGGCATCCGCGAGTTTCTGCAGGCGGTTCAGCGCCGCGAGCAGCGGCTTGAGCGGACCTTGCGCGAGCGGCAGTTCGCGGTTGTCGCGTTCGTGGCTCACGAAGGCGGAGAGGCCATCGCGCTGGAAGATCTGCTCGGCTTCGTCGGAAAACAGCACCGCATCGCCGTCGAACGCGATGCGAATCTCGTGCGCCGTGTGCTCCGCCATTGTCGCCGATTCTGGAAACACGCGCGCGGCGGGAAATCCGGCGTCGAGCGCGCCGCGCACGTCCTCTGGATTCGCCGAGAGAAACAGTGACGCGTTGAGCGGCTTGAGGTAATGCCAGGGCTCGCGTCCGCGCGTAAACACGCCGCGCTGGATATCGAGCTGATGCTCGCGGCAGGAACTGAACGCGCGCAGCCCGCTGATCGGATCGCTGCGCGAGAGGATCACGACTTCGACGTGATGCGCGCCGTTGTTGAGCGCGAGCAGCTTGCGGATCAGCGCGAACGCCACGCCCGGCCGCGCGGGCAGATTCAGACGCTCGCGCTGCAGCGCCTCGTAGGCGCGCAGGTCGCCGTCCTCGTAGACGCGGTTCTCTTCCTCGAAATCGAAGAGCGCGCGCGACGAGATCGCGACGACGAGTTTGTCGGAGAGCGAAACGGACACGTTCTTGAGCCTCGCCAGCGAGATTACGAGAGGAACAAACGATAAGCCGGGTTCTGCGTCTCTTCCCAGTGCGGATAACCGAGCGTCGCGAGGAAGCGGCGGAACTCCGCGTCTTCCGCCGCTGGCACCTGGATGCCGACCAGAATCGAGCTGTAATCCGCGCCCTGATTGCGGTAGTGGAACAGGCTGATATTCCAGTTCGGCGCCATCGACGAAAGGAAGCGCATCAGCGCGCCCGGACGCTCCGGGAATTCGAAGCGGAACAGGCGTTCGTCATGCGCGAGCGGCGAACGCCCGCCCACCATGTAGCGGATGTGCTGCTTCGAGAGTTCGTCGCCGGTGAGATCGACGCTCGGGAAACCGTGCTCGACGAAACTCTGCGCGATCTGCGCTGATTCGCCGCGGTTGCGAATCTGCACGCCGACGAAGATATGCGCGCGCTCGGCATCGTCGATGCGGTAATTGAATTCGGTGACGCTGCGCGTGCCGACCAGTTCGCAGAACCGCTTGAAGCTGCCGCGCTCTTCGGGGATCGTCACGGCGAACACGGCTTCGCGCGCTTCGCCGACTTCGGCGCGCTCGGCCACGAAGCGCATGCGGTCGAAATTCATGTTCGCGCCCGAGGTGATGGCGATCAGCGTTTTGCCGTCGATGCCTTCGCGTTCGGCGTATTGCTTCGCGCCCGCGACAGCCAATGCGCCGGCCGGTTCGAGCACGCTGCGCGTGTCCTGGAAAACGTCCTTGATCGCGGCGCAGAGGGCGTCCGTGTCGACGGTCAGCACGTCATCGAGATATTCCTGGCACAGGCGGAAGGTTTCCTCGCCCACGAGTTTCACCGCCGTGCCGTCCGAGAAAAGGCCGACTTCGCTGAGTTCGACGCGCTTGCCCGCCTTCAGCGATTGCGCCATCGCGCAGGAATCGTCCGTCTGCACGCCGATCACGCGGATTTCCGGGCGCACGGCCTTCACGTACGCGGCCACGCCTGCGGCCAGACCGCCGCCGCCGATCGGCACGAAGATCGCGTGAATCGGGGCCTGATGCTTGCTGAGGATTTCCATCGCCACCGTGCCCTGACCGGCGATCACGTAGGGATCGTCGAAGGGATGCACGAAGGTCAGGCCGCGTTCTTCCTGAAGACTGACGGCGTGCGCGTAGGCATCGCTGTAGGATTCGCCCGCCTGCACGACTTCGACCATCGAGCCGCCGTGGGCGCGCACGGCATCGACTTTCACCTGCGGCGTGGTCACCGGCACGCAGATCACCGCTTTCACGCCGAGTCGCGCCGCCGAGAGCGCCACGCCCTGAGCATGATTGCCCGCCGAAGCCGTAATCACGCCGCGCTGCAATTGTTCCGCCGACAGATGCGCCATCTTGTTGTACGCGCCGCGCAGCTTGAACGAGAAAACCGGCTGGTTGTCCTCGCGCTTGAGCAGGACCGTGTTGCGTAGACGCGTCGAAAGATTCGGTGCGCGTTCGAGTTCGGTCACGCGGGCGGCGTCGTAGACACGGGCGGTGAGGACTTTCTTCAGGTAATCGTCTTGGGTGGCCATGCGAGGGGCGCGCCGGGCGCGGCAGTGTGATCGGGGGAAAGCGCAGAACGCGCGAAATGCCGAAAAAGCGGCAAAAGACGCGAAAACATCAATGATAGCGCCAACGGCCGGCGCGCTGGCTGCGAGGGCGGGGCGGCCGCGCGGGCATACGGAGCGCACGCAAACGCGCCCGCCGTCGATTGCCCGACCTTCCGGACGGCGAATCAAAGGGTGTGCGAAAGGTGTGCAAATGACAAAAAATGAAAGTTATATGTCCCTACGGTTCCCGCGCACCGTCAGCGCGCGTGCGGATCATGCGTTAAAATCGCTTTTTGAAACAAGGATCGGAAGATGCACTGGCAACCTCGGACAGCCCATTTGATGCCCGCACGGCGCGAGACCCGCCCCGCGGCGCAGCGGCATGCCCGCCACGCACGATCGTGTCGCTAAGTCCGAGCGCCGGGGAACCATCGGCGTGAGCGCTGCCGCCATGCTTCCCCACCCCCTTCGTCCGCTATCAGCCACCGCACGCCATCCGCGAGCCACCGGCGGACTCGATTTCAGAATAGCGCCCCACGCGCCCCGTCAGCTTCCGTCATGCAGGCCGCTTGCCCATCTGGCAGCCCACTGAGCGGGACTGACTCAAAGAGTCGTCCAACCATGAACGCACCTCAAGTTTTCGATCCTCACGGCGCAGCCGCAGCCGTGGCTGCCGACATCGAACCGCGCCTGCGCGAGATTCCGTATAACTACACGTCCTTTTCGGATCGCGAAATTGTCATTCGTCTGCTAGGCGAACAGGCATGGGACGCGCTCGCCGAACTGCGCGCCGAACGTCGCACCGGCCGCTCGGCACGTATGTTGTACGAAGTGCTCGGCGATATCTGGGTCGTGCGCCGCAATCCGTATCTGCAGGACGATCTGCTCGATAACCCCAAGCGCCGCGCGCTGCTGATCGAGGCGCTGAATCACCGCATCGCCGAAATCGAAAAGCGCCGCCGCGCCGACCTCGTCGAGCATAACGACAAGGACGGGCTGGAGCGCGCCACGCGCGTGGAAACGCTGGTTGCATCGGCGCGCCGCGCGATCGAAGCATTCGCCGCCGAATTCGACAAGATGGCCGAGCTGCGCCGCCGCGCCACCAAGGTGCTGGGCAAGCAGACGCAGAAGGACAACATTCGTTTCGACGGCATCGCGCGTGTTTCGCACGTGACGGATGCGACCGATTGGCGCGTCGAATATCCGTTCGTGGTCCTCACGCCCGACACCGAAGCGGAAATCGCCGGTCTCATCAAGGCGTGTTTCGAACTCGGTCTGACCGTGATTCCGCGCGGAGGCGGCACCGGTTACACGGGCGGCGCCGTGCCGCTCACGCCGTTCTCGGCGGTCATCAACACCGAAAAGCTCGAACAGCTCGGCCCGGTCGAGATGACCGATCTGCCCGGCGTCGACCGCAAGGTCGCGACGATCTTCTCGGGCGCGGGCGTCGTGACGCGTCGCGTGACCGAAGCGGCGGACGCGGCGGGCTTCGTGTTCGCCGTCGATCCGACTTCGCTCGATGCCTCGTGCATCGGCGGCAATGTGGCGATGAACGCGGGCGGCAAGAAGGCCGTGCTGTGGGGCACGGCGCTCGACAATCTCGCCTGGTGGCGCATGGTCGATCCGCAGGGCAACTGGCTCGAAGTCACGCGTCTTGACCACAACATGGGCAAGATTCACGACATCGAAGTCGCGCGTTTCGAACTGAAGTGGTTCGACGGCGAGTACGCGCCGGGCGAAAAGCTGCTGCGCACGGAATCGCTCGACATCGCCGGCCGCGTGTTCCGCAAGGAAGGTCTCGGCAAGGACGTGACCGATAAATTCCTCGCGGGTCTGCCGGGCATCCAGAAGGAAGGCTGCGACGGTCTGATCACGTCGGCGCGCTGGGTCCTGCACAAGATGCCCGCGCACACGCGCACGGTCTGTCTGGAGTTCTTCGGCCAGGCGCGCGAAGCGATCCCGAGCATCGTCGAAATCAAGGATTACCTGTTCGAGACCTCGAAGCAGGGCGGCGCGATTCTCGCGGGTCTGGAGCATCTGGACGAGCGCTATCTGCGCGCCGTCGGCTACGCGACCAAGAGCAAGCGCAACGCGTTTCCGAAGATGGTGCTGATCGGCGATATCGTCGGTGACGATGCCGACGCCGTGGCCAGCGCCACCTCGGAAGTCATCCGCATGGCCAACGGCAAGAGCGGCGAAGGTTTCGTCGCGGTGTCGGCCGAAGCCCGCAAGCGCTTCTGGCTCGACCGTAGCCGCACGGCCGCGATCGCAAAGCACACCAACGCGTTCAAGATCAACGAAGACGTCGTGATTCCGCTCGATCGCATGGGCGAATACACGGACGGCATCGAGCGCATCAACATCGAGCTGTCGATCAAGAACAAGCTGCAACTGGTCGACGCGCTCGAAGCGTTCTTCAAGGACGGCAAGCTGCCGCTCGGCAAGACCGACGACGCGAACGAGATTCCGTCGGCGGAACTGCTCGAAGACCGCGTGCAGCAGGCGCTCGATCTGCTCAAGCGCGTGCGCGAGCGCTGGACCTTCGTGGGCGAAAAGCTCGACATGCCGTTGCGCGAGGCGCAGCACTATCTCGTGCAACTGGGCTACGAAGCGCTGGCGGAAAAGTTCGCCGACCGCTGCGACGTGCAGGCCGACGTCAACGTCTTCCACGTGACGCAGGACCGCACGGTGCGCATCTCGTGGAAGCAGGAAATCCGCGCGGAACTGCGCCAGATCTTCAACGGCGGCGCCTTCAAGCCGATCCTCGACGAAGCTCAGGCGATCCACAAGAAGGTGCTGCGCGGGCGCGTGTTCGTGGCGCTGCACATGCACGCCGGCGACGGCAACGTGCACACCAACCTGCCGGTCAACTCGGACAACTACGAGATGCTGCAGGACGCGCACGTCGCGGTGGCGCGCATCATGAAGCTCGCGCGTTCGCTGGACGGCGTGATCTCGGGCGAGCACGGCATCGGCATTACGAAGCTCGAATTCCTCACCGAAGACGAGATCGCCGAATTCCGCGCCTACAAGCAGCGCGTCGACCCGGAAGGGCGCTTCAACAAGGGCAAGCTGCTCGAAGGCGCCGACCTGCGCAACGCCTACACGCCGTCGTTCGGCCTGATGGGCTACGAATCGCTGATCATGCAGCAGTCCGATATTGGCGCGATCGCCGAATCGGTCAAGGACTGCCTGCGCTGCGGCAAGTGCAAGCCGGTGTGCGCCACGCACGTGCCGCGCGCGAACCTGCTGTACAGCCCGCGCAACAAGATTCTCGCGACCTCGCTGCTGGTCGAGGCCTTCCTGTACGAAGAGCAGACGCGCCGCGGCGTGTCGATCAAGCACTGGGACGAGTTCAACGACGTAGCCGACCACTGCACGGTTTGCCATAAGTGCGTGACGCCGTGCCCGGTCAAGATCGACTTCGGCGACGTGACGATGAACATGCGCAATCTGCTGCGCAAGATGGGCAAGAAGAAGTTCAACGCGGGTAACGCGGCGGGCATGTTCTTCCTCAACGCCACCAATCCGCAGACCATTAATCTCGCGCGTACCGCGATGATGGGCGTGGGCTACAAGGCGCAGCGTCTGGGCAACGACGTGCTCAAGAAGTTCGTCAGGAAACAGGCGGCGCATCCGCCCGCAACCACGGGCCGCGCGCCGGTGGTCGAGCAGGTGATCCACTTCGTCAACAAGAAGATGCCGGGCAACCTGCCGAAGAAGACGGCGCGCGCGCTGCTCGACATCGAAGACAACAAGATCGTGCCGATCATCCGCAACCCGAAGACCACCAGCGTGGATTCGGAAGCGGTGTTCTACTTCCCGGGCTGCGGTTCGGAGCGTCTGTTCTCGCAGGTGGGGCTGGCCACGCAAGCCATGCTCTGGGAAGCGGGCGTGCAGACCGTGCTGCCGCCGGGCTATCTGTGCTGCGGTTATCCGCAGCGCGGCTCGGGTCAGTTCGACAAGGCCGAGCAGATCGTGACGGACAACCGCGTGCTGTTCCACCGCATGGCGAACACGCTCAACTACCTCGACATCAAGACTGTCGTGGTGTCGTGCGGGACGTGCTACGACCAGCTCGCCGGTTATGAATTCGACAAGATCTTCCCGGGCTGCCGCATCATCGACATCCACGAGTTCCTGCTCGAGAAGGGCATCAAGCTCGATGGCGTGTCGGGGACGCGCTACATGTACCACGACCCGTGCCACACGCCGATCAAGACGATCGACCCGGTCAAGCTCGTCAATGAGCTGATGGGTTCGGAGAAGGACGGCTACAAGATCGAGAAGAACGATCGTTGCTGCGGCGAGTCGGGCACGCTGGCGGTGACGCGCCCGGACATTTCGACGCAGGTGCGTTTCCGCAAGGAAGAGGAAATCCGCAAGGGTGCAGCCAAGCTGCGCGACATTCCGATCATCGGCAACGGTGCGAATGGCGTGCAACCGGCTACGCCGCAGGAAGCGGGCGGTCAGGGCAAGCCGCAGGACGTCAAGATTCTGACGTCGTGCCCGTCCTGCCTCCAGGGTCTGTCGCGTTACAACGAGGACGCCAACGTGGAAGCCGATTACATCGTGGTGGAGATCGCCCGTCACGTGCTCGGCGAAAACTGGATGGCCGACTACGTGAACCACGCGAACAATGGCGGAATCGAGCGCGTGCTGGTTTAATGCTAGCGCCAAATTTTCCGTAACACGGGTTCGAGGACGACGATGGGATGCGTATTCTGTAATGAGGAAGGCGGTGAAGTGCTGTGGGAAGACGAGCGTATGCGCGTCGTTCTCGCCACCGCCGAAGTCGACTATCCCGGCTTTTGCCGGGTGATCTGGAATACGCATGTCGCCGAGTTCTCGGATCTCGCCGATGCGGACCGGGAACACCTTATGCGCGCGGTCTATGCGGTCGAGCGTGCGTTGCGCCGCATCATGCAGCCGTCGAAGGTGAATCTGGCGAGTCTCGGCAACCAGGTGCCGCATGTGCATTGGCACGTGATTCCGCGCTTTACCAACGACGCGCATTTTCCGATGTCGGTCTGGTCGCCGCGCCAGCGTACGGTGTCCGAAGCGATGCTCGGCCAGCGCCGTGCGCAGGCGACGCTGCTGCGCGAGGCGGTGCGCCAGGAAATGGAGCAGGCGCAGGCTTCGTGAGCGTCGCTGCGCGGCCCGGGATCGCATCGATCGAACAGGGACGATCATGAGTGGACTGAAATCCGATACGCCGGTGCCGACCGGCGTCGTGGTGCATGCGCTGTCGCGCGTGCTCGAACTGCAGTATGCGAACGGCGAGAGTTACCGCATTCCGTTCGAACTGATGCGGGTTTTTTCGCCCTCCGCCGAGGTGCGCGGCCACGGCCCGGGCCAGGAGACGCTGCAGACCGGCAAGCGTGAAGTGACGATCACGGCGCTCGAAGGCGTCGGCCACTACGCGCTGCAGCCTACTTTCTCCGACGGCCACAATACCGGCATCTATTCCTGGGACCAGCTTTACGAGCTGGCGACGCGTCAGGACGCGCTCTGGGCCGAGTATTTCGCGAAGCTCAAGGCCGCGGGCGTCGAGCGCGATGCGCCGATGGCAGCAGCACCTGCCGCCCACGGCCACTGCCACTGACGCTTCCTGTTACGATCCAGCCGCCGCGCGAGGGGCGCGGCGCACTCCATCAAAAAGAACCGGACACGATCCGGCTCAAGACCCGCGAAAGGACGAGCGCGATGAGCAAAACCCACTTCGGCTATCAGACAGTCGACGAACAGGACAAGGCGAAGAAGGTGGCCGGCGTGTTCCACTCGGTCGCCTCGAACTACGACCTGATGAACGATCTGATGTCGGGCGGGCTGCACCGCGCCTGGAAGGCGTTCACGATCGCGCAGGCGAACATCCGCCCGGGCGCGAAGGTGCTCGATATCGCGGGCGGCACCGGCGATCTGTCGATGGCATTCGCGAAGAAGGCCGGCCCGAGCGGCGAAGTCTGGCACACCGACATCAACGAATCGATGCTGCGCGTGGGCCGCGACCGCCTGATCGACAAGGGCGTGATCACGCCCGCGCTGCTCTGCGACGCCGAAAAAATTCCGTTCCCGGATAACTACTTCGACCTGGTGACGGTGGCTTTTGGCTTGCGCAACATGACCCACAAGGATCGTGCGCTGGCGGAAATGCGCCGCGTCATCAAGCCGGGCGGCCGCGTGATGGTGCTCGAATTCTCCAAGGTCTGGGAGCCGCTGAAGAAGGCGTACGACGTCTACTCGTTCAAGGTGCTGCCGTGGCTGGGCCAGCGTTTTGCCCAGGACGCGGAGAGCTACCAGTATCTGGCCGAGTCGATCCGCATGCACCCGGATCAGGAAACATTGAAGACGATGATGGAACAAGTCGGCCTCGACGCCGTCAAATATTACAATTTGTCAGCTGGCGTGGTAGCCTTACACGTCGGAACAAAGTACTAATGTTCCCAACTCTCTGTCTTTAAAGGAAATTCCGCCATGTCCGAGACTCGCAATACTGCTTTCAATAAGCTTTCTATGTCTTGGGCGAGGCGGATCGGCACCTTCGCGGTGATCGGCGCGATCGTCGCGGGCAGCCTGGCTTCGCTCGACGCCGAAGCAAAACGCATGGGTGGCGGCCGCAGCTTCGGCCGTCAGTCTTCGGTGGCGTCGCAGCGCAGCACCACGCCGCCGCCGGCACAACCCAGCCCCACGCAGCAAGCGGGCGCGCGCGCCCAGCCCGGCGCACCGGCGCCGGCAGCCACGCCCGCACCGGCGCGTAACCGCTGGCTCGGGCCTATCGCGGGTCTCGCGGCAGGTCTCGGTATCGCGGCGCTGCTGTCGCACTTCGGCCTTGGCGAAGCGTTCGCCGGCGCAATGGCCAACATGATCGTGATCGCGCTGATCGCTTTCGTCGCCATCTGGCTGATCCGCAAGTTCATGAGCCGTCGTCGCGATACGCAGCAACCGGCGTATCAAACCGGTGGCGCCAGCCTGAATCAGGCGGGTGGCTATCAGCCGCAGGAACCGCGCTACACCACGCCGCCCACGGGCCAGTACCTCGCGCCCGAAGCGCAGCCGCTCACCACGCCGCAGATCAACAACGCGCCCGACGTGCCGGCCGGTTTCGACACCGAAGCTTTCCTGCGTAACGCCAAGGTGTACTTCGTGCGCCTGCAGGCCGCGTGGGACGTGGGCAATATCGAAGACATCCGCGAATTCACCACGCCGGAAATGTTCGCCGAAGTCCGCGTCGATCTCTCGGGTCGCGGCGCGCAGACCAACCAGACCGATGTCGTGCAGCTCAACGCCGATCTGCTCGCCGTGGAAGAGCGCGGCAACGAATACCTCGCGAGCGTGCGCTTCTCCGGTTTGATCCGCGAAGAGGCGGGCGCGGCGGCGGCGCCGTTCGTCGAGATCTGGAATCTGTCGAAGTCGCGCAGCACGGGCGAAGGCTGGCTGCTCGCGGGTATCCAGCAGGTCGAAGCGCATTGATGGGTTAGCGCGGTTAGCACGGCAGGGCGAGGTCCGGCAGCCCGCGCCCTGTGGCGGCGCGGCTTTGCGCCTCGAACGCTACAATAGGAACCCGCGCGAGCTCGATGCCCGCGCGGGTTTTTTTATTTCCAAGCCGATGACTCTCGCCGCCAAGCCCTTCGCCGCCGCTGTCAATCACCTGCTCGCCCGCGAATCGTGGGCCCGCGACCGCCTCGCTCCATACGCCGGCAAGACCGCGCGTCTGTCCTGTCCGCCCGTGGTGCTCACGCTGCTCGTGCAGCCTGACGGCTATCTGGCCGCCGTCGAGGAGCAGGACGCAACTCACGCCGATGTCGCGCTTTCGCTGCCTGCGGGCGCGTTGTCCTCGTATGTGCAGGGCGGCCAGTCCGCCATCATGAAGCACGTGAAAATCGAGGGCGACGCCGAATTCGCGCAGATCATCGGCAAGCTTGCCGAGCATCTGCGCTGGGAGCCCGAGGAGGATCTCGCGAAGCTGATCGGCGATGCGCCGGCCTCGCGCATTGCGTCGTTCGCGCGCGCCGCGCACGAGCAGGCGCTGCGCACCGGGCGCAACGTGCTGGGCTCCGTCACCGAATATCTGCTCGACGAAAATCCGCAGCTCGTGCGGCACGCCGAGCTCGACGGCTTCAATGCGGAGCTGTCCCGCGCGCGCGATGCACTGGCGCGCGTCGAAAAGCGCATCGAGCGCCTTGAACAAAAAACACAAGCGCGCAGCGCGAGCCAGGGCCAGCTTCAGACCCCGGCGCCGCGCGGCCCGAGCCCGCTACAAGGCAATTAAGACATGCGTTTTCTGCGTTTCCTGAAGATTTTCTTTACGGTCATCCGCTTCGGTCTCGACGAAATGATGTTGAGCCGGATCAATGACCGGCGCGTCAGAGTGCTGCTGCGTATCACCACCATCGGCCGTAAATTCGATCAACCGCCGGGCGTGCGTCTGCGTCTCGCGCTCGAAAGCCTCGGCCCGATTTTCGTGAAGTTCGGTCAGGTGCTGTCGACGCGCCGCGATCTGCTGCCGCTCGACATCGCCAACGAACTCGCCAAGCTGCAGGATCAGGTGCCGCCGTTCGAATCGCAGGTGGCCATCGACATCATCGAAAAATCGCTGGGCGCGCCCGTCGATACGCTGTTCGACGACTTCGAGCGCGTGCCGGTGGCGAGCGCCTCGATCGCGCAGGTGCACTTCGCCAAGGTGAAGTCCGGCCAGCACGCGGGCAAGGCGGTGGCGGTGAAGGTGCTGCGCCCGAACATGCGTCCGGTGATCGATTCCGATCTCTTGCTACTGCGCGATATCGCCGTGTGGGCCGAGCGCCTGTGGGCCGACGGCAAGCGCCTGAAGCCGCGCGAAGTGGTTGCGGAATTCGACAAGTATCTGCACGACGAACTCGACCTGATGCGCGAGGCCGCCAACGGCAGCCAGCTGCGCCGCAACTTCGCCGGTCTCGATCTGTTGATGGTGCCCGAGATGTACTGGGAGTTCAGCACGGCCAACGTGCTGGTGATGGAGCGCATGGTGGGCGTGCCGATCAGCCAGGTGGACCGGCTGCGCGCGGCGGGCGTCGATATCCCCAAGCTCGCGCGCGAAGGCGTGGAAATCTTCTTCACGCAGGTGTTCCGCGACGGCTTTTTCCACGCCGATATGCACCCCGGCAACATCCAGGTGAGCCTCGATCCGGCGCATTTCGGGCGTTATATCGCGCTGGATTTCGGCATCGTCGGCGCGCTGTCGGACTTCGACAAGAACTACCTCGCGCAGAACTTCCTCGCCTTCTTCAAGCGCGACTATCATCGCGTGGCGACGCTGCATATCGAGTCGGGCTGGGTTCCGCCCACGACGCGCGTCGAAGAACTGGAAAGCGCGATTCGCGCCGTCTGCGAGCCGTATTTCGATCGCGCGCTCAAGGATATTTCGCTCGGCCAGGTGCTGTTGCGCCTGTTCCAGACCTCGCGCCGCTTCAACGTGGAAATCCAGCCGCAGCTCGTGCTGCTGCAAAAGACCATGCTGAACGTGGAAGGGCTGGGCCGCTCGCTCGACCCCGAACTCGATCTCTGGAAGACGGCCAAGCCGTATCTGGAGCGCTGGATGACCGAGCAGATCGGTCTGCGCGGCTGGTACGAGCGCTTCAAGATCGAGGCGCCGCAGTGGAGCAAGACGCTGCCGCAATTGCCGCGCCTTATCCATAACGCGCTGCTGCATCGTCAGGACCCGACGCATCTCGCCAACGACGAGACGATCCGCCAGATTCTCGCCGAGCAGCGCCGCACCAACCGCATGCTGCAGGGCCTCGTGGTGTTCGGCGTGGCGGTGGGCGTGGGCATGGTGGCGGCGCGCGTGTGGCTGGCGCTGGCTTACGGTTACGGCGGCTGATCGCGTACGCAGGGCACGCAGCCTGCCGAAGCCGCAAAGCAGCCGAAAAAGACAAGGAGCGAGACGATGAGCGACACCACGCAACCCGGTCAGGCAGGGCAGGCGCCCGAATTCGATTCGCGCGATCCGGCCGCGCCCGCGTTCTGGGACGAGCGCTTCGAGCGCGGTTTCACGCCGTGGGATCAGGCGGGCGTGCTGCCGGCCTTCGAAGCCTTCGCCGCCGCGCATCCCGCCGCCAACGTGCTGATTCCCGGTTGCGGCAACGCCTGGGAAGCGCGCTGGCTGGCCGAGCGCGGCCGCACGGTGCGCGCCATCGACTTCGCGCCTTCGGCGGTTGCGCATGCGCGCGCAGCGCTGGGCGATTACGCGAACGTGGTCGAGCAAGCCGACTTCTACACCTACACGCCGCCGTTCACGCCGGCGTGGATTTTCGAGCGCGCCTTCCTCTGCGCGCTGCCGAAAGTGCAGCGCGCCGACTACGCGCGCCGCATGGCCGAACTGCTCGCGCCGGGCGCGTTGCTGGCGGGCTACTTCTTTATCGGCGAAACGCCCAAGGGGCCGCCGTTCGGCATCGCACGCGATGAACTCGACGCGCTGCTCACGCCGCATTTCACGCTGATCGACGATCAGCCGGTGGAAGGCTCGCTGCCGGTGTTCCAGGGCCGCGAACGCTGGCTTACCTGGCGGCGTAAAAGCTGAACCTGTGCCGCGCTGCGGCACAAAACCTGCCCACGCTCTTGATCCTGCGCAAGCCGGCCCCATCTGGCCCGGAGCGCGCTGCGTTCGTTGGTCCTGGCAATTCCCAGGCCAGGGGAGCGTTTGCGGCTATAATTCAAGGCTTTGCAAGCATTTGTCAGGTTTTTGCGCCTGACTTTCACTCGTTTCATCAGGAAAGAGATCATGCCGATCTACGCTTACCGCTGCGAGTCGTGCGGCTTCGACAAGGACTGTCTGCAGAAGATCAGCGATGCGCCCCTGACGCAGTGCCCAAGCTGCGGTGCGGACGCATTTCGCAAGCAGGTTACTGCGGCTGGCTTTCAGCTGAAGGGCTCGGGCTGGTACGTCACGGATTTCCGTGGCGGCAATAACAGCAATGGCGGCAACGGGGCGAGCGCGGCTGCGACCGGCGCGAAGACCGACAGCGCGTCGTCGTCCGAGTCCAAAACGGCTGCGGCCGACAGCGCGCCGGCAACGGCGAGCGCTCCGGCAGCGCCGGCTGCGGGCACAAGCAGCGCAAGCAGCACGAGCACGGCAGGCTCGACCTGAAACCCTGCGGCCCGATTCCGGTTTTCCGGGGTCAGGCGGCGTAAGCGCCGCGCCACGCGCGCGGCCTGGATGGCGTGTACATGACGATCAAGAAAGCGACTTTAAAATCGGTATTCCTGACCGGCCTGCTCGTGCTGGTGCCGTTGGCCCTCACGCTGTGGGTCCTGAATCTCGTCATCAGCACGATGGATCAGACGCTGTTGCTGCTGCCGGAGTCGTGGCGCCCGCCAGTGCATCTGCCGGGTCTGGGCGCGGTGCTCACGCTGGCGTTCATCTTCGTGGTGGGCCTGCTCACGCACAATTTCATCGGCCAGAAGCTGGTGGAGTGGTGGAATGCGCTGGTGCGCCGCATCCCGATCATCGGTCCGCTGTATGGAAGCATCCAGCAGGTTTCCGATACACTGCTTTCCAGCAACGGCAATGCCTTTCGCAAGGCGCTCCTGATCGAGTACCCGCGCAAGGGCTCGTGGACCATCGCGTTCCTCACCGGCATTCCGGGCGGCGACGTGGTGAACCATCTGCAGGAAGACCATGTGAGCGTGTATGTGCCGACCACGCCCAATCCCACCTCGGGCTTTTTCCTGATGGTGCCGAAGAGCGAAGTCGTCGAACTCGACATGACGGTCGATGCCGCGCTCAAGTATATTGTTTCGATGGGCGTCGTCGCGCCAGCCGCGACTCCGCGACGCCCCATCGATCCCCCGCTTTAAATACCGGATGCTGCGTCGGCTCCAAGAGGCGCACGCGGCCTTCCTGTTTAATTTACGCATAACGAAAGACGAACATCATGTCGATGAGATCTGAATACTGCGGTCTGGTGACCGAACAGCTGCTGGGCCAAAACGTTTCGCTGTGCGGATGGGTGCAGCGCCGCCGTGACCATGGCGGCGTTATCTTCATCGACCTGCGCGATCGCGAAGGCCTCGTCCAGGTCGTGTGCGACCCGGACCGCGCAGAGATGTTCAAGGTGGCCGAAGGCGTGCGCAACGAATTCTGCGTGCAGATCAAGGGCCTCGTTCGCAATCGTCCGGAAGGCACGGTCAACGCCAATCTGAAGAGCGGCAAGATCGAAGTGCTGTGCCACGAACTCGTGGTGCTGAACGCGTCGGTCACGCCGCCGTTCCAGCTCGACGACGACAACCTCTCGGAAACCACGCGCCTCACGCATCGCGTGCTGGACCTGCGCCGTCCGCAGATGCAGCACAACCTGCGCCTGCGTTACCGCGTGGCGATGGAAACGCGCAAGTATCTCGATTCGCTCGGCTTCATCGACATCGAAACGCCGATGCTCACCAAGAGCACGCCGGAAGGCGCGCGTGACTACCTGGTGCCGTCGCGTACCAACGCAGGCCAGTTCTTCGCGCTGCCGCAGTCGCCGCAGCTCTTCAAGCAGCTGCTGATGGTGGCGAACTTCGATCGCTACTACCAGATCGTCAAGTGCTTCCGCGACGAAGACCTGCGTGCCGACCGTCAGCCGGAATTCACGCAGATCGACTGCGAAACGTCGTTCCTCGGCGAGCAGGAAATCCGCGATCTGTTCGAAGACATGGCGCGTCACGTGTTCAAGGAAACGATCGGCGTCGAACTCGATGCGAAGTTCCCGATCATGCCGTACTCGGAAGCCATGAGCCGTTTCGGTTCGGACAAGCCGGACCTGCGCGTGAAGCTCGAATTCACGGAACTGACGGACGCCATGAAGGACGTGGACTTCAAGGTGTTCAGCACGCCGGCCAACAGCAAGGACGGCCGTGTGGCCGCACTGCGCGTGCCGAAGGGCGCCGAACTCTCGCGTGGCGACATCGACGGTTACACGGAATTCGTGCGCATTTACGGCGCGAAGGGCCTCGCCTGGATCAAGGTCAACGAAGTCGCGAAGGGCCGTGACGGTCTGCAAAGCCCGATCGTCAAGAACCTGCACGACGCGTCGATCGCCGCCATTCTCGAGCGCACCGGCGCGCAAGACGGCGACATCATCTTCTTCGCGGCAGATCGCGCGAAGGTCGTGAACGACAGCCTGGGCGCCCTGCGTCTGAAGATCGGCCATTCGGAATTCGGCAAGGCCAACGGTCTGGTCGAGAAGGGCTGGAAGCCGCTGTGGGTGATCGACTTCCCGATGTTCGAATACGACGAGGAAGAAAACCGCTACGTGGCCGCGCACCACCCGTTCACGAGCCCGAAGGACGAGCACCTGGAATATCTGGAAACGGACCCGGGCCGCTGCCTCGCGAAGGCGTACGACATGGTGCTGAACGGCTGGGAAATCGGCGGCGGTTCGGTCCGTATCTATCAGGAAGAAGTGCAGAGCAAGGTGTTCCGCGCGCTGAAGATCGGTCCGGAAGAAGCCCGTGCGAAGTTCGGCTTCCTGCTGGACGCGCTGCAATACGGCGCGCCGCCGCACGGCGGTATCGCATTCGGTCTGGACCGCATCGTCACGATGATGGCCGGCGCCGATTCGATCCGCGACGTGATCGCGTTCCCGAAGACGCAACGCGCACAGTGTCTGCTCACGCAGGCGCCGAGCGAAGTTGACGAGCGTCAGCTGAAGGAACTGCACATCCGTCTGCGTCAGCCTGAGCCGAAGACGGCGCAGTAAGTCGCAAGCTACGCAGATGACGCGCCCCAGCGTGTCATCCTGCATCGCAACAACGAAAAAGGCGCATCGTGCGCCTTTTTCGTTTTTTGCGTTAAATTCCTGACAGAACCGTCGCAAACATCGCGGCGCGTCCCCACACGTTCCATCGCCATGCAGAAGCCGCCGAAGATTCCGGAGTCCGTACTCGTCGTTATCCATACGGCGCAGCTCGAGGTATTGATCATCGAGCGCGCCGACCGCGCCGGCTTCTGGCAGTCGGTCACGGGCTCGAAGGACCGCGTCGACGAGCCTTTCGCGGAGACCGCCGTGCGCGAGGTGGCGGAGGAGACGGGCATCGTCGTCGGCTCGCCGGGCGTGCCGGATGCCGCGCTGCGCGACTGGCGGCACGAGATCGACTACGAGATCTATCCGGTCTGGCGCCATCGCTACGCCGAAGGTGTCACACGCAATACCGAGCACTGGTTTAGTCTCGAGGTGCCCGCCGGTACGCCTGTCACGCTCGCGCCGCGCGAGCACACCGCGTATCTGTGGCTGCCTTATGAGGAAGCGGCGGCGAAGTGTTTTTCGTCGTCCAATCGCGAGGCGATCCTGCAACTGCCCGCGCGTCTTGCCACGCGTGGCCAGGCGCTTCGTCCTGGAGAGCCTCTGTGAGCGATACCCGCGCCGATCCCGAAGCGGACCTCGAACCGCGCCGCGTCATGCGGCTGCGCGAGGCGCTGCTGGGGCGGCGCTATCGCTCGCGTTACCGATTTACGAGCGGCAACGACGTGCGTCTGTTCCATTCGGGCGAGAGTCTCTTTGCGTCGATGATCGCGCGCATCGAAGCCGCCCGCAGCGACGTTGCGCTCGAAACGTACATTTTCTGCAGCGACGGCACGGGGCAGGCCGTCTCCGAGGCGCTGATGCGCGCCGCCCGCCGCGGCGTGCGCGTGCGCGTGATCACCGATGGCGTCGGCACGGCGCGTCTCGATCTGTTCGATAGCTGGTCGGCGGCCGGCATCGAGCATCGCATCTACAACCCGCATATCTTCGGGCGCTTCGGCTTTTCGCGCACGCACCGCAAGCTCGCCGTGATCGACGATCAGTACGCATATTGCGGCGGCATCAACGTGGTCGACGATATGGAGAACGACGGCAAGCCGCTGCCGTTCCCGCGCTGGGATTTCGCGCTGGAGCTGGCCGGGCCGGTAGTGGTGGACGTGCGCGAGGCGATCGAGATGCAGTGGCGGCGCATTCGGCTTGGGCACCGTCCGCCGCTCGCGGGCGCGGTGTCGCCCGATGGCGCGCCCGTGCTGTCGCCGGGCGTGCCCGCAAGCTCCGGCTTTCTCGCGCCGCATCCCACGGGCCACACGGTCAGGCAGCCCGCCAAGGCCGTCAACGAAGTGCTGCGCGAACTCGCGCCCGTCGTGCGCACCGGGCGCGCGCAGCGCATCATCGCGCGGCTGCGTGACCGTCTGCGCGCGGGCGTGCCCGATCCGCGCACGGCGCATGTGCCCTGCGTGGCGTTCGTCGCGCGCGATAACGTGGTGAACCGCCGCGCGATCGAGAAGGCTTATCTGGACGCCATCGGCGAGGCGCGCAAGGAAGTGCTGCTCGCCAATCCGTACTTCATGCCGGGGCGGCGGCTGCGCCGCGCGCTCGTCGAAGCGGCGTCGCGCGGCGTGACCGTCAAGCTGCTGATCGGCCGCAAGGAGTTTGCGGTGCTCGATTACGGCACGCCGTTTCTCTATCACCAGTTGCTGAGCGCGGGCGTGCAGATCGCCGAATACGAAAAGACCATGCTGCACGGCAAGGTGGCCGTGGTGGATTGCGCGTGGGGCACGGTCGGATCGTCGAATCTGGATGCGCTCAGTCTCGTGCTCAACAACGAGGCCAATGTGCTGCTCGTGCTGCATCCGCAGATCCAGCAGCTACGCGACGAAATTCTCAGTGCTTTCGACGAATCGCCGAAGATCGACCGCGCGCGCTACGAGGCGCGTCCGTGGCATGTGCGGGCGGTCAACTGGCTCGCGTGGACGTCGTATCGCGCGGTCATGAAGCTGCTCACGGTGGGCGGCTACGACTAGCGTCCGGCGGCCTTTTAAGCGGGTCCGCAAAATATGCGCCTGCCATACCTTACGCCTGGCGTGCAATCGAGAAATGCTCGCTTGTGCGCGCCGCGCGAAGCCCGAAAATTAGAGTACCGGTTAGAAATCGGTTTCTAATAAAGTCCTTGTTTCGCGGGCGGCTGTCCTCAACAATAGTACGGCCGTTCGATTTAATTCAGGCCGAGATGCGAGCAGATCAAGCCAACATCGCGGCCACATCGTCACGGTAAATAAAGCTATGCGTAAAGGCGAACAGACACGAGCCGCCATTCTGGATGCAGCACTCGACCTCGCGAGCCGGGACGGACTGGAAGGTCTGACCATAGGCCTGCTGGCCGAGCGCATGCAGATGAGCAAGAGCGGTGTCTTCGCGCACTTCGGTTCGCGCGAAGACCTGCAGGTCGAGGTCGTGGGCGAGTACCACCGCAGATTCGAGGAAGAAGTCTTCTTTCCGAGCTTGCGCGAGCCACGCGGTTTGCCTCGTCTGCGTGCGATGCTGTCGCGGTGGTTCGAAAAGCGCATCCACGAAGTCACGACCGGCTGTATCTACATCAGCGGTGCGGTGGAGTACGACGACCGCGCCGACAGCCAGGTCCGCGAGAAGCTGGTCGCGAGCGTGACGATGTGGCGTGCGGCGCTGCTCAGAGCCATTGCGCAGGCGATTGAAGAAGGGCATCTGCGACGTGACACCGATCCCGCGCTGATGCTGTTCGAACTGTATAGCGTGACACTCGGTCTGCATCATGACGGCCGCTTCCTGCATCTGCCGGACGCTGTCGAGCATACGTGGGCCGCGTTTGAAAAACTGATTGTTTCGTATCAGAGCGTCAGCCAGTAGCCAACGCCGCGCACAGCGTCGCGGCGGTACGCGAAGGTCCGAAACTCCAAGCTCTACCAAGGGAGATAAAACATGGGACAGTACACCGCGCCGCTGCGCGACATGCAATTCGTGCTGCACGAGCTGCTGAACGTGGAAGGTGAAATCAAGCAGATGCCGAAGCACGCCGACCTCGACGCCGACACCATCAACCAGGTGCTGGAAGAAGCTGGCAAGTTCTGCTCGGAAGTGCTGTTTCCGCTGAACCAGGTCGGTGACCGCGAAGGCTGCACGTACGCCGGTGACGGCGTCGTCACCACGCCGACGGGCTTCAAGCAGGCCTACAAGCAGTACGTCGAAGCCGGCTGGCCGGCACTGGGCTGCGATCCCGAATACGGCGGCCAGGGCCTGCCCGCATTCGTGAACAACGCGCTCTACGAAATGCTCAATTCGGCGAACCAGGCGTGGACCATGTACCCGGGTCTGTCGCACGGCGCCTACGAATGTCTGCACGCACACGGCACGCCGCAGCTGCAGCAGACCTATCTCCCGAAACTCGTCGAAGGCGTGTGGACGGGCACGATGTGCCTGACCGAGCCGCATTGCGGCACCGACCTCGGCATCCTGCGCACCAAGGCCGAGCCGAATAGCGACGGCTCCTACGCGATCTCCGGCACGAAGATCTTCATCTCGAGCGGTGAGCACGACATGGCGGAGAACATCATCCACCTCGTGCTCGCACGTCTGCCGGACGCGCCGCAAGGCACCAAGGGCATCTCGCTGTTCGTCGTGCCGAAGTTCATCCCCACGGATGCGGGCGCACCCGGCGAGCGCAACGGCATCAAGTGCGGCTCGATCGAGCACAAGATGGGCATCCACGGCAATTCGACCTGCGTGATGAATCTCGACAGCGCGAAGGGCTGGCTCGTCGGCGAGCCGAACAAGGGCTTGAACGCCATGTTCGTGATGATGAATGCGGCGCGCCTGGGCGTGGGCATGCAAGGTCTCGGTCTGACCGAAATCGCTTACCAGAACTCGCTGACCTACGCGAAAGAGCGTCTGCAGATGCGCGCGCTGACCGGCCCGAAGGCGCCCGAAAAGGCGGCCGATCCGATCATCGTGCATCCGGACGTGCGCCGCATGCTGCTCACGCAGAAGGCCTGGGCCGAAGGCGCGCGCGCTTTCACGTACTGGGCGGCGCTGCAGATCGACAAGGAACTGTCGCACGGCGACGAAGCCGAGCGTAAGGAAGCCGCCGATCTGGTCGCGCTGCTCACGCCGATCATCAAGGCGTTCCTGACCGATAACGCCTTCGACAGCACCAACCTCGGCATGCAGATCTACGGCGGCCACGGTTTCATCTCCGAGTGGGGCATGGAGCAGTACGTGCGCGACGCGCGTATCAACCAGATCTACGAAGGCACCAACACGATCCAGTCGCTCGACCTGCTGGGCCGCAAGGTGCTGGGCGACATGGGCGCGAAGCTCAAGAAGTTCGGCAAGCTGGTGACGGATTTCGTCGAAGCCGAAGGCATCAAGACGGAGATGCAGGAGTTCGTGAATCCGCTCGCCGATATCGGCGACAAGATGCAGAAGCTGACGATGGAAATCGGCATGAAGGCGATGCAGAACCCGGACGAAGTGGGCGCGGCCGCCGTGCCGTACCTGCGCACGGCAGGGCATCTCGTGTTCGCCTACTTCTGGGCGCGCATGGCGCGCATCGCGCTCGACAAGGAAAGCTCGGGCGATCCGTTCTACAAGTCGAAGCTGGCCACGGCGCGCTTCTACTTCGCCAAGCTGCTGCCGGAAACGGCGACCTCGATCCGCCAGGCACGCGCGGGTTCGAAGACGCTGATGGAAGTCGACGAAGCGCTGTTCTAAGCGCTTCGGTGGTGCGCTGCGCCTGCGGGCGCGCGCACCGCTCAATATCGCAGCACCGAATCTCTCAAGCGGCGCCCCGGTCAGAAAAACGACACGCCGGAAACGCGCCGCGACCCAATCCCGTTTTCGCTCGACATTGCATATCCGCTGGAGGAACAACGTGAGCAATCTCAATATTCGCAAGGTCGCCGTGCTCGGCGCCGGCGTGATGGGCGCGCAAATCGCCGCGCACCTGATCAACGCCCGCGTGCCCGTGCTCCTGTTCGATCTGCCCGCGAAGGAAGGCCCGAAAAACGCCATCGCGCTCAAGGCGATCGAAACGCTGAAGAAGCTCTCGCCCGCGCCGTTCGGCGTGAAGGACGATGCGCAGTACATCACGCCCGCGAACTACGAAGACGATATCGCGAAGCTGGCGGAATGCGACGTGGTGATCGAAGCGATCGCCGAGCGCATGGACTGGAAGCACGACCTCTACAAGAAGGTCGCGCCGCATATCGGTCCGAAGGCGATTTTCGCTTCCAATACCTCGGGTCTGTCGATCACGGAACTGTCGCAAGGTTTCGACGACAACCTCAAGGCACGCTTTTGCGGCGTGCACTTCTTCAATCCGCCGCGCTACATGCACCTGGTCGAGCTGATCCCGACCACGCACACGCAGCCCGAAATCCTCGACCAGCTCGAATCGTTCCTGACGAGCGTGGTCGGCAAGGGCGTGGTGCGCGCGAAGGATACGCCGAACTTCATCGCTAATCGCGTCGGCATTTTCTCGATCCTCGCGGTCATGACCGAAGCGAAGAAGTTCGGTCTGCGTTTCGACGAAGTCGACGATCTCACGGGCAGCCGTCTGGGCCGCGCGAAGTCGGCAACGTTCCGCACTGCTGACGTTGTCGGTCTGGACACGATGGCGCACGTCATCAAGACGATGCAGGACAACCTGAAGGACGATCCGTTCTTCCCGGTCTACGAGACGCCGGCCGTGCTGGCGGGGCTGGTCGCGAAGGGCGCGCTCGGCCAGAAGACCGGCGGCGGTTTCTATCGCAAGGAAGGTAAGGCGATCAAGGTGCTCGACGGCAACACCGGCGAGTACGTGGACGGCGGCGCGAAGGCCGACGAACTGGTAGGCCGCATTCTCAAGCGCCCGCCCGCAGAACGTCTGAAGCTGCTGCGCGAATCGCAGCATCCGCAAGCGCAGTTCCTGTGGTCGATTTTCCGCGACGTGTTCCATTACATCGGCGTGCATCTGCAATCGATCGCCGATAACGCGCGCGATGTCGATCTGGCAATCCGCTGGGGCTTCGGCTGGAACGAAGGTCCGTTCGAAGGCTGGCAGGCGGCTGGCTGGAAGCAGGTCGCCGAGTGGGTCAAGGAAGACATCGACGCGGGCAAGACGCTGTCGGGCGCACCGCTGCCCGCATGGGTGTTCGAAGGCCCGGTCGCTGCGAATGGCGGCGTGCATGGCGCCGAAGGTTCGTGGTCGCCGGCTGAAGCGCGCTTCGTGCCGCGCTCGAATCTGGCGGTCTACGAGCGTCAGGTGTTCCGCGCGGCGCTGTTCGGCGAATCGGGCGCGCGCGATCCGAAGACCTTCGGCAAGACGCTGTTCGAGAACGAGCATCTGCGCGCGTGGGTCGACGACCGTGCGGGCGAGGACGATGTCGTCATCGTCTCGTACAAGAGCAAGATGAACACGATGGGCCCGGGCGTGCTCGATTCCCTGTCGAAGGCGATCGACATCGCCGAAGACGGCTACAAGGGCGTGGTGATCTGGCAACCGACGTCGCTGAAGCTCGGCGCGCCGGGCGGTCCGTTCTCGGCGGGCGCGAACCTCGAAGAAGCCATGCCGGCGTTCATGATGGGCGGCGCCAAGGGCATCGAGCCGTTCGTGAAGAAGTTCCAGGACACGATGATGCGCGTGAAGTACGCGAACGTGCCGGTCGTGGCGGCCGTGTCGGGCATCGCGCTCGGCGGCGGTTGCGAAATCATGCTGCACAGCGCGAAGCGCGTCGCGCACATCGAAAGCTATGTCGGTCTGGTGGAAGTGGGCGTGGGCCTCGTGCCGGCGGGCGGCGGTCTGAAGGAAGCCGCGCTGCGTGCCGCCGACGCGGCCGCGCAGATCGGCGCCGTGCCCAGCGACCTGCTGCGTTTCCTGCAGAAGTCGTTCGAAAACGCGGCGATGGCCAAGGTCTCCGGTTCGGCGATCGAAGCGCGCACGATGGGTTATCTGAAGCCGTCGGACACGATCGTCTTCAACGTGTTCGAACTGCTCGACACGGCGAAGAAGGAAGCGCGTGCACTTTCCGCTGCCGGCTATCGCGCGCCGCTGCGTGCGAAGCAGATTCCGGTCGCGGGCCGCTCGGCGATCTCGACCATCAAGGCGTCGCTCGTCAACATGCGCGACGGCCGCTTTATCAGCGACCACGATTACCTGATCGCGGGCCGCATCGCGGAAGCGGTGTGCGGCGGCGACGTCGAAGCGGGCAGCCTGGTCGACGAAGAATGGCTGCTCACGCTGGAGCGCCGCGCTTTCGTCGATCTGCTCGGCACGCAAAAGACGCAGGAACGCATCATGGGCATGCTGCAAACCGGCAAGCCGGTGCGCAACTAAGCGGCACGACGCATACCAGATACTGGAGTCAAAGATGAGCAAACAGTTGCAGGACGCATACATCGTCGCCGCGAGCCGCACGCCCATCGGCAAGGCGCCGCGTGGCGTGTTCAAGAACACCCGCCCGGACGAACTGCTGGTTCACGCGATCAAGTCGGCCGTGGCGCAGGTGCCCGGCCTCGACACGAGCGTGATCGAAGACGCGATCGTCGGTTGCGCGATTCCCGAAGCGGAGCAGGGCCTGAACGTGGCGCGTATCGGCGCGCTGCTCGCGGGTCTGCCGCAGAGCGTGGGCGGCGTGACCGTCAACCGCTTCTGCGCCTCGGGTTTGTCGGCGCTGGCCATGGCCGCCGACCGCATCCGCGTGGGCGAGTCGGACGCGATGATCGCCGCCGGCTGCGAATCGATGAGCATGGTGCCGATGATGGGCAACAAGCCGTCGCTCTCGCCGCATATCTTCGATCGCAGCGAAGACGTGGGCATCGCTTACGGCATGGGCCTGACCGCCGAGAAAGTGGCGGAGCGCTGGAAGATCAGCCGCGAAGCGCAGGACGCGTTTTCGGTGGAATCGCACCGCCGCGCGCTCGCTGCGCAGCAGGCCGGCGAGTTCAAGGACGAAATCTCGCCGTACACGCTCGTCGAGCGTTTCCCCGATCTCGCCACCGGCGAAGTGAAGGTGAAGGAGCGTCTGATCGAGCTGGACGAAGGCCCGCGTGCGGATACCACGCTCGAAGGCCTCGCGAAGCTGCGCGCCGTGTTCGCCAACAAGGGTTCGGTCACGGCCGGTAACAGCTCGCAGACCTCGGATGGCGCGGGCGCGCTGATCGTCGTTTCGGAAAAGATGCTCAAGCAGTTCAACCTCACGCCGCTCGCGCGTTTCGTGAGCTTCGCGGTGCGCGGCGTGCCGCCGGAAATCATGGGCATCGGTCCGAAGGAAGCGATTCCGGCTGCGTTGAAGGCGGCGGGTCTGAAACAGGACGACCTCGACTGGATAGAACTGAACGAGGCGTTTGCCGCGCAGTCGCTGGCGGTGATCCAGGATCTGGGCCTCGATCCGTCGAAGATCAACCCGCTGGGCGGCGCGATCGCGCTGGGTCACCCGCTGGGCGCGACGGGCGCGATTCGTGCGTCGACGGTCGTGCACGGCCTGCGCCGCCGCAACTACAAGTACGGCATGGTGACGATGTGCGTCGGCACCGGCATGGGCGCGGCGGGCATTATCGAGCGGCTGTAACGCGTTCCGCCCGCTAACGCATGGCACGATCGACACGGTTCGCAGGCTTCACGGTCTGCGAGCCGTTTTTTATATTCGGCGGAAACTTGACCGTCGAGACGAGGAGACTCGCTGATGAGTAACGAAATCCTGAGCGCACGCGAAAACGGCGTGCTGACGATCACCATCAACCGTCCCGAGCGCAAGAACGCGCTCACGCCCGCGATGTATCAGGCGATGTCCGATGCGCTTGCCTCGGCGCAGGAAGACGGCAGCGTGCGCGCCGTGCTGCTGCGCGGTCACCCCGAGATTTTCACGGCCGGCAACGACATCGAAGACTTCCTGAAGAACCCGCCCACCGGCGCGGATTCGCCCGTGATGCAGTTCCTGCACAACATCGCCACGTTCGAGAAGCCGCTGGTCGCGGCGGTGGTGGGCGCGGCCGTCGGCGTGGGCACGACGATGCTGCTGCACTGCGATCTGGTCTATGCCGCCGACACGGCGCGTTTCGCGATGCCGTTCGCGCAACTGGGCCTATGCCCGGAAGCGGCTTCGTCGCTGCTGCTGCCGCGTATCGCGGGTTATCAGGGCGCGGCGGAAAAGCTGCTGCTCGGCGAGACCTTCGATGCAGCGGAAGCGCACCGCATGGGCTTCGTGAACCGCGTGGTGGCCGCTGCCGAACTGGAGACGTTCGTCGCCGCGCAACTGGCGAAGCTGGTGGCGCTGCCGGCGTCGTCGCTGCGCGCGACCAAGTCGCTGATGAAGCGCGCAAGCGAGCACGAGATCAAGACGCAGATGAGCGAGGAATCCGTGCACTTCGGCAAGATGCTGCTCTCGCCCGAAGCGCGCGAGGCGTTCACGGCCTTCCTGCAGAAGCGCAAGCCGGATTTCCGGCAGTTCAATTAACCGCGATCAGGCGGCGCTGTTAGCCGTGTCGTAATCGACAAAACCGGACTCGCGGCAGAAGCTCACCAGCCGCAGTCCGGCGCGTTTCGCGATGGTGACGGCAAGCGAGGAGGGCGCCGAGATCGTCGCGACCATCGGCATGCCCACGCGCGCGGCCTTGCGCACCAGCTCGTAGCTCGCGCGGCTGGAGAGGAAGACGAAGCCCTGCTGCGTGTCGGCGCGCTCGATCACCAGCTGGCCGATGAGTTTGTCGAGCGCGTTGTGGCGGCCCACGTCCTCGAAGGCGCGCAGGATCTGGCCATCGGCATCGCACCAGGCGGCGGCGTGCAGGCCGCCGGTGAGTTTCGTGAGCGCCTGATGCTGCGGCAGTTCGCGCGCGGCGCGGGCGATGGCGTCGGGTGCGAGACGCGCGAGAAAGCCGGTGTCGGGCACGATTTCGGGTTCGAGATCGAGCAGATCGATGCTCTCGATCCCGCACACACCGCAGCCGCTGCGTCCGGCCAGCGCCCGGCGTTTTTCCTTCAGTTCGACGAAAGCCTGCTGCACGACCGTGAGATGCACTTCGGCGTGCGGGATTTCCGCTTCGGCGTGCCAGAACACTTCGATATCCTGGATGTCGGCGTTACGCCCGACGATGCCTTCCGAGATCGCGAAACCCACCGCGAACGCTTCCAGATCGCGCGGCGTGCACATCATCACCGCGTGCGAGATGCCGTTGAAAACCAGCGCGACGGGCCATTCCTGGCCGACGTGATCGCCGCGCGTATCGATCTGGTCGCCGCGATGCCGGTGCACGCGCAACTCGACGGCGCCGGGCTGGCCTTCGCTTTCCAGCGGGTTGTGGAGGGCGGGAGCCGAGGGGGAATGCTGGGAATGCGGGGAATTCAAGCGGGGTACTCCATCGATGCTTGTACTGTGCGCGGGGCGCAGTCCCCGGCGCGGAAGGTTCTAAAATACCTCAAGCGGGCCTCTTTCGCTCAACCCGGCCCGCTTCGCGAGGATCAACGCCATGGCATTAGCCGAAGCTCCGCTGCTGTTCCAGTACGAGGTTGTCTCGTCCGAGGACCTCACCTTCATTCCCATGTGCGTGCGCTTCAATCTGGATCGCTTCGGGCTGCGCATTTCGCTCGCGCAGTGGCAGTTGCTGCCATACGAGGATCGGCGTCTGCTGGCGCGCTTTCCCGTCGATGAAGACGCCGAAATCGAGCCGAATTTCGATCACGCGCTCTTCGAGATGCTGCGCACCCACGCCAACGTCGAGCCCGAATGGTTCTCGCCCGATGAAGCGCCCGCCTGGCGCGACATCGGCACCGTGCCGAACGGTATCGGCAATCAGGCGACGCTCGCGAATCTGCAGGCGCCGGACATCGAGGACTGGGCGCAGCTCGCGCCGTTCCAGCGCTATGTGCTGGCCAAGCTCTCGCGCAAGCCCGAGGCCAATCACGATTTCATTCCGGCGATGCGCGAATTCGGGCTGGCGGTTCCGCGCTGAATCGCGCCGCGCGCGTGGTGCATCGCGTTGTGACCCGGTCGTGGCGCGGTCGTACGCCAGCCGTACATTAGAGCGCGCACCCTAAATCTGCGGTGTGCGCACGAAAATCCGCCGATCAGCCCTCAAGCCTTGCCGAGGAATGCCGTTATCCGGTAGGGCGCAACGCGCGCCAGCGCTCTTGCGCGCAGGTCGTTAGCAGTCATCCTATGCCCGCCGTACGGCGACGAACGACGTTCCGGCATTCATGAACCTTCATTTTTCGAAGCGGCACCTCATCAACCTCGCGGTGGTGGTGGCTGCCGTCGGCGCAAACGCTTTCGTGGCATGGACCCAGATCGGCAGCCAACGCGAACTCGACCAGCGCGCCTCGCAGGCCGCGCGCGTGCGCCACGATCTGGACCACTTCCGTGACGTTCTCGGCGCGGGGCTGGCGGCCTTGGGCCGCTTCAGCGCCGATGGCACCGTCGAGTCGATCGACGAGCGCGATGCCCGCGCCGCCGAACTTGACGATACTGTGCAGGCCGTCCACGCCGAGCTGTCGGGCGACCCGGCGATGACGCGCCGCTTCGACACCGTGGCGACCGAGGCCATGCTGCTCGCAGGCGAGATCGACGAGACGCTCGAGCGCGCCCAGCAGCGCGCCGCCGATGCGAAGGTGCAGGCGAGTGCGGCAGCTTCGGCTGCTGCAGCGGCCGAGGCTGCGGCTCAGGCGAGCGCCCCGGCGGTTGCGGCGGCTTCTGCGCCCGCGGGGGCATCGCAGCCTGTCGCGGCGCATGGCGCGCCCGCGCGCGATTCGCAGCTTGGCAAATTCACCAGAATCGCCGCGCATCTGGGCGCGAGCAAGACGCACGCGCACACGACGGCCAGGACGCATCCGCACGATTTGTCGGCGCCGTATTCGGTGGCTTCGGCGGCTTCGGGGGCGCAACAGACGCCCAGAAGTCTCGCCGAGCCGTATGCGAGCGCCAGCGCCGTTGCAGCGCCGCAAGTCGCCGCGAATAGCCTCGCGCAGCCGTACTCGCAAGGGCTGGGCGCGGGCGCGCCGAACCTGGCCGCCCCTTACGCCGATCCTTCGAAGACCGTGACTGCGGCGGCGGGCTCGCTCGCCGAGCCCTACGCAGCCGCGCCGACGCTCGCCGCCGCGGCTCCTGGCGCATCGCCAAACGCATCGACGCCCAACGCCTCGACCCCGCAACCGGCCAACGGCGCGATCGCCGGCACCTCCGCCTGGATCGCCCAGCAATACATCCGCCTGGACACGCGCGTCGATCGCGTCGATGCCCGGATTTCCGCGCTGCAAGGCGAACAGGATCTCGCGCTGGCCGGCGCGCTGGCCGAATCGACGCGTGCGGGCAGCCGCGCCTCGATCCTGCTGATCGTGACGATGCTCGCAGGCGCGACGCTGCTGATCTACACCTTCGGCGCGCGCGAGAATGCCGCACGCGAAAAGCTGCGCGCGCTCGCCGGCATGCGCACGCGCAACGAGCGCTTCCAGGGCCTGTTCGACGCCCATCCGGTGCCGATGTACGTGTTCGATCGCGACACGCTGCGCTTTCTCGCCGTCAACGCGGCGGCGATCCAGCAATACGGCTACAGCGAGGAAGAGTTCCTCGACATGACGATCCGCGAGATCCGTCCGGGCGAGGACGTTTCGCGGCTCGAACAGCATCTCGCGCGCTCGGACACGCTCACGCAGAACGTGCGCACGATGGCCGGCATCTGGCATCACACGCGCCGCGACGGCACGGTCCTCAGCGCCGATATCTCGCACCACGCGCTCACCTTCATGGGCCGCGCCGCCGTGTTCGTGCTCGCCGACGACGTCACCGAGCAGATTCAGGCCGAAGTCGAGGCGCAGCGCTCGAACCAGATGCTCGAAACGGTGATCGACAACATTCCGCAGCGCATTTTCTGGAAGGATGCGCAGTCGCGTTATCTGGGCTGCAACATGACCTTCGCGCGCGACGCGGGTCTGGCGTATCCCGAGCAGATCGTCGGCCGCACCGACGACGATCTGCCGTGGCGCGCCTACGCGAACACCATGCGCGAGCAGGACCGCGAAGTGATCCAGAGCGGCCTGCCGCGCCTGAACTTCGAAGAAGACATGTCGGTCGACGGGCTGCACCGTACGACCATCACGAGCAAACTGCCGCTGCTCGACGGCGATGGCCGCGTGATGGGCGTGCTCGGCACCTATTCCGATACCACCGAAAGCAAGCGCGCCGATCTCGCGCTGCGCCTGCAAAGTCGCGCGCTCGACGCCTGCGTGAACGCGATTCTGATTACCGGGCCGGGACCGGGCGGCAGCAACCTGATCGAGTACGCGAATCCGGCGTTCCGCCGCATCACGGGCTACGATCCCGCCGATGTGATCGGCCTCGATTGCCGCCTGCTGCAACGCGACGACCGCGATCAGGACGGGCTGGTGGCGATTCGCCAGGCGCTGATCGGCAACCGCGAGGTGAGCGCCGTGCTGCGCAACTATCGCAAGGACGGCGCGCTGTTCTGGAACCAGTTGCTGATCGCGCCGGTACCCGATCTCGACGGGCGCATCACGCATCACATCGGCATCATCAACGACGTGACCGAGCTGATCCGCTATCAGGAGCAGCTCGAGTATCAGGCGAACTACGACAGCCTCACGCTGCTACCCAACCGCAATCTGCTGCGCGACCGTCTGCAGCAGGCGCTGGTCGCGGCGCAGCGCCACGAGCGCGGCGTGGCCGTGGTGTTCATCGACCTCGACGGCTTCAAGAACGTCAACGACAGTCTCGGCCATAGCGTGGGCGACCGCCTGCTGGGCGTGGTCGCCGAGCGTCTGACGCGCTGCACGCGCACGAGCGACACGGTCGCGCGCCACGGCGGCGACGAATTCGTGATCGTGCTGACCGACACCATCGACGAAAAATCGCTGATCGGCTGGATGGAGCGCGCGCGCCAGATGATTTCGGAGCCGGTGATGCTCGACGGCACCGAGCTTTACGTGGGTTGCAGTCTGGGCGCGAGCGTGTATCCGCAGGACGGCAACGACGCCGAAACGCTGCTCAAGAAAGCCGACGTGGCGATGTATCGCGCCAAGGAACTCGGCCGCAACACCTTCCAGTTCTATCAGCCGGAGATGAACGCCGCCGCGGGCGCGCGCATGAATCTGGAGCGGCGTTTGCGCCGTGCGCTGCGCGACAGCGAATTCCTGCTGCACTATCAGCCGCAGGTGGAGATCGAGAGCGGACGGATCGTCGGTATGGAGGCGCTGGTGCGCTGGCACGACCCGGAAGTAGGCCTCGTGTCGCCGGCGCAGTTCATTCCGGTCGCCGAGGAAAGCGGGCTGATCGGGCCGCTGTCCGACTGGGTGCTGCGCGAGGCCTGCCGCCAGAATCGCGCGTGGCAGGACGCGGGGCTGCCGCCGGTGCGGGTGTCGGTGAATTTGTCGGCCAAGACTTTCCACCAGCGCGATATTTCGCAGCAGGTCAGCGACGTGCTGCAGGAGACGGGGCTGGAGCCGTGCTGGCTCGAAGTCGAACTCACCGAAAGCACGCTGATGCGCAACACGGAGGAAGCGGTGTCGATGCTCAATGCGCTGCACGAACAGGGCGTGGGCATTGCCATCGACGACTTCGGCACGGGCTATTCGAGCCTGAGCTATCTGAAGCGCCTGCCGGTGGACCGGCTCAAGATCGACCGCTCGTTCGTGGCCGATATCGGCACTAGCACCGACGACGAAACCATCACGGCGGCCATCATCGCGCTGGCGCACGAACTGCGTCTGCAGGTGATCGCGGAAGGCGTGGAGACGTCGCAGCAGTTCGCGTTCTTGCGCGAGCGCGCGTGCGACGAGTTGCAGGGCTACTTCTTCGCGCCGCCGTTGCCGGGGCCGGAGATTGCCGCGCTGCTGTCGGCGAGCGCGGCCTACGAAGAGGGCGCGGGGCTCGCCTGGAGCAACTGAGGATGCGGCCGGGTTGGCCGCTGCGCTGGTTGCCGGGCGCGCCGCTTATTCCGCGGCGGGCAGGGCGCGCGGGCGGCGGTCGTTGCCGGTCGCCACATAGGTGAGCGTGGCTTCGGTCACCTTGACGACTTCGTCCTGCAGACGCATGCGTTGCGCGTACACCTCGACCTGCACGGTCACCGAGGTCGTGCCGGTTTTGACGATATCGGCGTAAAAGCTCAGCAGATCGCCGACGAACACCGGCTGCTTGAACAGGAACGAGTTCACCGCGACGGTCGCGACGCGGCCATTGGCGCGGCGGCTGGCGGGGATCGAGCCGGCGATGTCGACCTGCGACATGATCCAGCCGCCGAACACATCGCCGTGGACATTGGCGTCCGAGGGCTGCGGCACGACACGCAGCGCGGGCGACTTCTGGGGAAGCGGATAAGAGTCGTTCATCGGAAATCCATGAAAAGGGCGGGAGAGGGCCGCGAACCGGCGCCCTCAGCGGCGCTTGCCGCCTTCTGCGACAATAGAGCGATCAGGAATTGTACGGGAAAGCGCCATGCGCGGCGGGTCGGCCAGACGGCGGTTCCGCTGGAGTAGAAGCTCGCGCCCAGGTGGTCCCCAAGCCGTCCCGATCTGTCGTTAGCGTCCCCAACTTTCTCGTCGTGCCCCGCGCCGCCCATCATCGGACGACGCGGCACCTTCATCGCCCATGCGCCGCTTTTCCGCTTCCAACGAACCCGCGCAGCCCGCCACCGGGCCGCGCAACGACTGGCAGACCATCGTCTCGCTGCTGCCGTATCTCACTGCATACAAATGGCGCGTTGCGTTTGCGCTGACCTGCCTGATCGGCGCGAAGGTCGCCAATCTGGGCGTGCCGATCGTGATGAAGCATATCGTCGATGGTCTTGCGCCCGTGCGCCATCTGACTGCGCTCGGACGCGCCGAGAACGCGCCGGGCATCGTGCTGATCGGCGGCGTGGGGTTGCTGGTGGTGGCCTACGCGGCGGTGCGGCTATCGACATCGCTGTTCACCGAACTGCGCGAAATCCTCTTTTCGAAGGTGACGGAAAGCGCGGTGCGCCAGCTTGCGTTGAAGGTGTTCCGGCATCTGCATGCGCTGTCGCTGCGCTTTCACCTCGACCGGCAGACGGGCGGCATGACGCGCGACATCGAGCGCGGTACGCGTGGCATCACGCAACTGATCTCGTACTCGCTTTACAGCATCTTGCCGACGCTCGTGGAAGTGGGCCTCGTGCTGGGCTTTTTCACGGTGAAATACGAGGCGTATTACGCGATCGTCACGCTTTGTGCGCTGGTTGCGTACATCGTTTTCACGGTGAAAGTGACCGAGTGGCGCACGCATTTCCGCCGCACGATGAACGAACTGGATTCGCGCGCCAACTCGCGGGCGATCGATTCGCTGCTCAACTACGAGACGGTGAAGTACTTCGGCAACGAAGAGTGGGAAACGCGACGCTACGACGAGAATCTGCATCGCTATCGGGCGGCGGCGATCAAGTCGCAGCATTCGCTGTCGGCGCTGAATTTCGGGCAGCAGGCGATTATCGGCACGGGGCTGGTGTTCATCCTCTGGCGCGCGACGCAAGGCGTGATGGCGGGCAAGCTCACGCTCGGCGATCTGGTGCTGATCAACACCTTCATGTTGCAGCTTTATATCCCGCTGAATTTTCTGGGCGTGGTGTATCGCGAACTCAAGCAAAGCCTCACCGATATGGACCGCATGTTCACGCTGCTGACGGTGGCGCGCGAAGTGCCCGATGCGCCGAATGCGCCATTGCTCGAAGTGCGCGGCGGCGAGGTGCGCTTTACGAACGTGAACTTTGCGTATGACCCGGCGCGGCAGATTCTGCATGACGTGAGCTTCACGATTGCGGCGGGCACGACGACGGCGGTAGTCGGGCATAGCGGATCGGGCAAGTCGACGCTCGCGCGGCTGCTGTTCCGCTTTTACGATCTCGATAAGACTTCGGGCGGGGCGATCACCATCGACGGGCAGGATATTCGCGATGTGACGCAGGATTCGCTGCGGGCTTCGATCGGCATCGTGCCGCAGGATACGGTGCTGTTCAACGATTCGATCTATTACAACATTGCTTATGGGCGGCCTGCGGCGAGTCGCGAGGAAGTGATCGCGGCGGCGCGCGCGGCGCATATTCATGCGTTTATCGAGAGTTTGCCGAAGGGGTATGAGACGGCGGTTGGCGAGCGTGGCTTGAAGCTGTCGGGTGGGGAGAAGCAGCGGGTGGCGATTGCGCGGACCTTGCTGAAAAATCCGCCTGTCTTGTTGTTCGATGAAGCGACTTCGGCGCTGGATTCACGGTCTGAACGGGCTATTCAGCAGGAACTCGATCTGATTGCTCGCGAGCGTACTACGTTGGTGATTGCGCATCGGCTGTCTACGGTGGTGCATGCGCAGCAGATTATCGTGATGGATCGCGGGCGGATTGTGGAGCGTGGGACGCACAGCGAGTTGCTGCTGGCGCAGGGGCTTTATTCGCAGATGTGGGATTTGCAGCAACGTGTCAACGAAGCGGGCCAGCGCCCGACTAATCTGGTGTAGGGGCGCTTGGAAGGTATCTCCGAATTCGGCGCCCGCCGGGATAATATCTCTACTATTTGAGCTAATACTTTGCGGCGAGTTCACCTAAGCGAAGCCTCGCACGCTCCAAGCTCGGGGAGCGTGTAGCTGCTCTGGCAGGAGCCCAATCGTCACGTATCCATGTCGAAAGTACAGCGTTATAGCCAATACCCTGCGAAGCGATCGCACCGTTGTTAGCAACCAGGTCTTCGCGCATTGCGCGCGTGCCCCGATTGGCTAAGCCTAGTAGTGTTTGTTTAGGCTCCTGTAGTTCATCTGGAGTGCTAGGCAGTTTGGGTGTTCGTGGACCCAGTAGTCTGCGCATGCCCTCATGATCAGCCAAAAGCCATGACTCTATGGTTCGAACGACTACACGAAAGATGAGTTCGCTCGGCTTGGCCCTCGCGCCTATCCAGTTTGCAATGAGTTGGGTGGGGCACGCCAGGCGGTCCAGATCTGTTAGCAGTAAAACTGGCTGTTGTATTGCCATTTCGCAAAGGTTTGGAATTCGTTTTTGCAAATAGCCGTTGCCATTTTTTCGGAGGCAGACACTGGCTTCGAAGCCGACTTCCTTTAGCAGGCGAAATCCTACCTCTTCACTCAATTGGTCTTCAGTTGCGAGTACGGCATATTTCATTACCACAACCCCAGTTGTTCTGCCGCTTTAGGATGCGTTTTAGGTAACACGACCTCTGCTACCGACAAACCATGCTTTAGAGCGAATTCTTCCTGGTCATTGATTGACCGAATCTTGGTGCCTTCCAGAGCCGGCTCGAGCAGAAGAATGCTTCGTCCGTCAATGCCGGGGTTGCTCAACAATGCTTCACTATGAGTGCTGATTAACATTTGCCGCGACCGGCGTTTTCGGTCCTTTTGTACGCGCTGCAGCAATCGCGGAATCTCTCTTACGATCGCATCGTTCAGTGAAAGTTCTGGTTCCTCAAGAAGGAGTAGTGACTCACCATCGAGCAATATCCAAAGCAATGCAAGCAGCCGAAGGGTACCGTCGGAGAATTGCTCTTCACGCTGCCACCCGGCGTTGGGCCGATAGTGCGAATACATTGCTTCTAGATGGGGACGCCCATTTGCTTTGTCCGGCGCAAATCGAAGTTCCTTGAATTGAGGTACCGCGAGAGCTAGAGCTGTTTCGATTCTCTTTAACCGTGCGTCACGAGCTTTCTCAGGAGTCTTCGCAATCTTTTCAAGAAATCCTTGCCCAAACGGATCTTCATCGAGGCGTTGGCCGCCAATCTTGTCGCTGTACTTCAATAGTTGAGGAACAAGATGCAGATACGTTGTTTCTCCGAAAAAAGTTGCGAGATCCCGGAAATCTGCATTGACCTGTATTTGCTCCAACGCCGTTTGCGTTAGGCGAATAATGTCCTTTTTATCGTTTTCGTCAGGGCGATTCAAGACGCACTCATCGCCTTTCCAGACTTGCTCTGATGATATCAGTGAGCGCTGAGCACCTTTGCCCTCTGGCTTGAATCCCAGAATGTATCTCCAAAGGGGCGCCTCGTCATCAACAGCTTCTTTCAAATGTACTTCGATGCGAACTTCAGGATCCCTGCGCGCGTGCAGGCATCGCAGCTTTTGAATTCCGTCCCGGTCATGAATCGCTTTCTGTAGCCCCCCACCTTGAGGTTTGCTCACATCGCGAAGAAAGCGAAATAAATCCAGAAGATTTGATTTTCCAGACGCATTAGCTCCCAGAATATACGTGCGGTCGCGTAGCGGCACATCGACTTCACGGAAATTGCGCCAGTTTTTCAATTTAAGATGAGTGATGAGCATGGTCAAGGTAGCCAGTGGTTACAGGTCATCTATTTAGTTGCTCGAGTAAGCTGAGCCTGATAGTTTTCAGAATTCTATATTGATTCCGAGGGGGGCAACGGGTTCGGTGCGTTGCTGACGCGCAGCTGTTTATCAAGCGAGGCAAGCTGCACGACAGTGCCGACGTTTTCCCAACGGCCGCTGAAGAGCTCCCCGGTAGCACACCGCCCAGCAATAGCCGCCTTGTAGTAAGGCGTAAGCGCCCGCCTGGTCCCAGGCGCAAGCTCACGAAACATCCGCGAGTCATACAACCCGATACTGCCGAACGTGTAGCGCGGCGCACCATCCGCACTCAGCACACCATCATCGCCCAGCACGAAATCCCCATTCGGATGAAACGCAGGATTCGGCACCATCACAAGATGCATCCCCGGCTCATCGCGCCCAGCGAGCGCATCCGCTGCCCGCTCCAGCCGCGCAAAATCAAAATCGCTAAACACATCGCCAGCGACAGCGAGAAACACACAAGCCTCGCCATTCTGCTCAAGCAAGGGCAACGCCTGAGCAATCCCCCCAGCGGTTTCCAGCGCATCGTGCTCAGCCGAATAAAACAGCCTCACCCCAAACCGCGACCCATCACCGAGCCGAGCTTCGATCAACTCCCCCAGCCACGCATGATTGATGACGATCCGCGTATAGCCCGCCGCAGCGAGGCGCTCGATCTGCCAGACGATCAGCGGCTTGCCGCCCGCTTCGAGCAAGGGCTTGGGGCACGTATCGGTGAGCGGGCGCATACGCTCGCCGCGCCCGGCGGCGAAGATCATCGCCGTACGGGCGTGCGTCATGATGTCGACCTTGTCATGAGTTGAAAACGATCAGAAGGTATAGCCGGTCTCGGTCTGCGTGCCCTGCAGATCGTCGATAAAGCGCGCGAACGGCGCCAGCGGCCGATAGCGGCGCGCGACCTTGCCCGCGTAATCGAGAAAGCGCGGCAGATCGGCCATGTAATGCGGCTTGTTATCGCGATAGTTGATGCGGCAGAACAGGCCCAGCACCTTGATATGGCGCTGCAGACCCATCCATTCGAGCTGGCGATAGAACTCGCCGAAATCCGCATCGACCGGCAGGCCCGCCTTCTTCGCCCGCTCCCAGTAGCTCACGAAGCAGTCGAGTTCGAACTCTTCGTCCCAGCTCAGGAAGGCGTCGCGCAGCAGCGAGGCGATGTCGTAGGTGATCGGCCCATACACGGCGTCCTGGAAGTCGAGCACGCCTGGATTGGGCGTCGCGATCATCAGGTTGCGCGGCATGTAATCGCGCAGCATGAACACCTGCGGCTGCGAGCGCGCGCTCGCGATCAGCAGCGCAAAGGTGCGGTCGAGCATGGCGCGCGTGGCATCGTCGATCTTGCGGCCCAGATGGCGCTCCAGATACCACTCGGGCATCAGTTCCATTTCGCGGCGCAGGAAGGCTTCGTCGAACGAGGGCAGCACGCCTTCGCGCGAGCTTGCCTGGAAGCGGATCAGAGCGTCGATGGCGTCGAGCATCAGCGCGCGCGAGCGCGGGCCGGGGCCGGCTTCGACCAGCGTCTGGAGGTAGGGCGCCGTGCCCAGGTCGGTCACCAGCATGAAACCGGCGTCCAGATCGACTTCGAGGATGCGCGGCACATGCACGCCGGCGGCTTCGAGCAGCCCGGCGACTTCGACGAATTCGCGGCATTTTTCCGGCGGCGGCGCATCGACGGCGATCAGCGTCGCGCCATGTCCGCCCGCGCTGGCAAGGCGGAAGTAGCGGCGAAAGCTCGCGTCGGCCGAGGCCGGGGCGAGCGTGGCAAGGTCGAGCGCGTAGGTGGCGGCGTGGCCGGCAAGCCAGTTGGCGAGCAGGTCGCGGCGGGTATCGGCAGGGGAGGACGGCGCGGAGAAGGTCATGTAAACCGGAGGCAAAATCAGTGGATCAACGTCTTGCCATATAATACCCCACGACTTTTTTGACGCGACTCGCGCCAAAGCCTGCATGACGGTTCGCCTGCCGCACTGATCTTCAGTCCATCGTCCGATGAATTGTAAAGAATTGCGCGCAACCTTGCCTTGATCGACGACGGGTCCGGTTTCTCGCCCGGACCCGTCCGACGCACCGGCAAGGCGGCCGCAATGTGCAGCTGGCCGGGCCGATACGCCAAAACCATACATGCCGCCCAGACAGTTTTTCCAGACGATCTCCAACAGTGACGACGGCGTGCCGGGCAAGCGGCGGCTCATCGCGGCACTCATGGCCGTGCCGGGCTTCGTGCCCGCGTTCGCGCACGCCCAGCTCGCGGGCACGGCCGCACAGGCCGAGCGGCTGGACGACGCGTGGAGCCTGCGCCTCGCGCCGCAGCTCGAGGACATTGCGTCCACGCCGGGCCAGCGTCCGGCCACCTTCGTGCTCGGCGATTCGACCACCGGCACCTCGGGCACCGACGCCGCCGTCAAAGGCGCAGCCGAACTTCGCCAGGGCAACAACATCGTCAAGGGCGACGCGCTGCACTATGACGAAGACACCGACATGGCCGACGCATACGGCAATGTCGTCGTCGTCCAGAACGGCAGTTCGTTCACCGGTCCCGAAGCGCACCTGAAGGTCGAAGCCAACGAAGGCTTCATGACCACGCCGAAGTATCACTTTTCGGTCACAGGCGGCTCGGGCAGCGCCGAGCGCGCGGACCTGCTCGACAACGAGCGTTCCGTGCTCACGAATGGCACCTATACGGCCTGCCAGTGTTCGACCGATCCGGCCTGGTATATCAAGGGCACCGAGTTCGATTTCGACACGGGCGCCGACGAAGGCGTCGCGCACAACAGCGTGCTGTTCTTCCAGGGCATGCCGATCTTCGCCAGCCCGTGGATCTCGTTCCCGCTTTCGGGCGATCGCCGCAGCGGCCTGTTGCCGCCGACGTTCTCGATCAGCTCGACCAACGGTTACGAAATCTCGCTGCCGTATTACTTCAACATCGCGCCGAACCGCGACTTCACGTTCACGCCCGAGCTGATCTCGAAGCGTGGCGTGTTCCTGCAGGGCACCTACCGGTATCTCTCGACGAATTACTCGGGTTCGATCACCGGCACGTTCCTGCCCGACGACGCGATCACGAAGACCAACCGCTACGCGCTGTTCATCCAGCACAACCAGAACTTCGGCAACGGGTTCGGCGGTTACATCTACTACAACAAGGTTTCGGATAACACCTATCCGGAAGACCTTGCTTCGCCCGCGAACCAGTTCCTGAACGGCACGCAGATGCTGTATCAGCAGGAAGCGGGCGTGACGTACAACAACGGTCCGTGGTCCGTGCTCGGCCGCTGGCAGCACTGGCAGACGCTGGCGCCGTCGGTTGCGCCGTATGGCCGCGAGCCCGAGCTCAACGTCAAGTACGCGAAGTACAACGTCGATGGCTTCGACTACGGCGCGGAAGCCGATTACTCGCGCTTCCGTATCACGACGTCCGACGCCACCGAAGGCGACCGCGTCGTCTTCAACCCGTACCTGTCGTATTCGGTTACGGGGCCGGGTTACTTCGTCACGCCGAAGGTGCAGTGGCACTTCGCGTCGTACAACCTGAGCAATCTCGGCACGCCTGGCACGACCTTCGGGTCGCCGGTCGGCACGCCGAAGAATTTCACCGAGTCGATTCCGACCTTCAGCTTCGACACGGGCCTCGTGTTCGACCGCTCGGTCCATATCTTCGGTACGGATTACATCCAGACGCTGGAGCCGCGCCTGTACTACGTGTACACGCCGTATCGCAACCAGACGGATGTGCCGCTGTTCGACACCGCGGAATCGGACTTCGGGCTCGCGGAGATCTTCACGCCGAACACCTTCGTGGGCGACGACCGCATCGCCGATGCGAACCGCCTGACGGCGGCGCTGACCACGCGCTTTATCGACGCCGCTTCCGGCGAAGAGCGCGCGCGTTTCGTGCTGGCGCAGCAGTACTACTTCACCGATCAGCGCGTCACGCTGACGGGCGATCCGTCGACCACAGGCGCCGCGCATTCGGACCTGATCGCCGGCATGTCGCTGAAGCTCGGGCGCGGTTTCGCGTCGGAAACTGCGTTCCAATATAATTCGGACGAGAATCGTCTGGAGAAGGCGAGCGTGGGTTTCGGGTACAGCCCGGGAACGAGCAAGGTGCTGAACATCGCGTACCGTTACACGCGCGAGAACAGCAGCACGCTCGACAACCAGCCGATCAACCAGATCCTGCTGTCGGCGCAATGGCCGTTCTCGCATCGGGTGTTCGCCGTGGGTCGTTTCAATTACGATCTGAACGGCCACCGGATCGTCGACGGTCTGCTCGGCATGCAGTACGACGCCGACTGCTGGGCGCTCGGGATCGGTATCCAGCGTTACGCAAACGGGATCACTTCGACGGGCGGCAACAATTCGTCCACGCGTTTCCTCGCTCAGCTCACCCTCAAGGGTCTGTCGAACGTGGATAACGGCCTGGTGGCGGCGTTCCGTGCCGGCGTACCGGGTTACACGCAACTGCCCGGCCAGCCGCCGGTGCCGTCGCGATTCACGGATTATCAATAACGCGTGATCCGGCAGGCGCGGCCTTCGAGCGTTTCGATTGGCCGTGCTCCGGTGCAGCGCGGGTCGGTGCTTAGAGACGGGCGACGCTGCCCGCCAACTTTGGAGTATCTGTGGGAATCATGAAAAAGCTTCGCCTGGCAGCGTACGCTGCGAGCCTCTTCGCCGTCGCAGGCCTGATGCCGGCAGCCCCGGCCTATGCGCAGCAGCTTTCGCCCGGCGGCAGCGGCAAGACGGTCGATCTGATCGCCGCGGTCGTCAATGACGGCGTGATCACGCAGCGCGAGCTCGACGACCGCGTCACGCTCATTTCGCGCCGCCTGACCCAGCAGAACGCGCCGATCCCGCCGACGGACCAGCTGCGCGCCCAGGTGCTCAACCAGATGGTGCTCGAACGCATCCAGCTGCAGAAGGCCAAGGAAGACGGCATTGCCGTCGACGACGCATCGGTGAACCGTACGCTCGAGCGCCTCGCGCAGGCAAACGGCATGGATCTGGCCACGTACCGCTCGCGCATCGAAGCGGCTGGCGTGCCCTGGGCGACCTTCACGAAGGACGCGCGCACGGAACTCACGCTTTCGAAGCTGCGCGAGAAGGAAGTCGACAGCAAGATTTCGGTGACGGACGCCGAAGTCGCGAACTACATCGCCAGCCAGCGCGGCCCGAACGCCGGCCAGCAAAGCGATCTGCACTTCGAGCACATCTTCATCAAGGCGCCGCTGAACGCGTCGGAAACCGACATCGAAGCCGCGCAGAAGAAGGCCAATGCGCTGCTCAAGGAAGCGCAGTCGGGCAGCAAGTTCTCGAGCCTCGCGAAGTCGAACTCGCAGGCCGCCGATGCCAGCAAGGGCGGCGACATGGGCTTCCTCGCACCGTCGAAGCTGCCGCCCGAATGGGTGACGGCGGCGTCCACGATGCGTCCGGGCGAAGTGAATCCTTCGGTGATCCGCACCAACGACGGTTTTGAAATCGTCCGTCTGGTCGAGCGCCGTCAGGGCCAGGGCACGAGCGCGGCCGCACCGCAACTGGTGCAGACGCACGTGCGCCACATCCTGCTGCGCGTGGGCGACGGCATGTCGGAACCGCAGGCGCGCCAGAAGCTGCTGGAAATCCGCCGTGAAGTGGCGGCGGGCGGCGATTTCGCCAAGTTCGCACGCACCTACTCGCAGGACGGTTCGGCGTCGCAGGGCGGCGATCTCGGCTGGATCAGCCCGGGTGAAACGGTGCCGGAATTCGAGCGTGCGATGAACACGCTGCAGGACGGCCAGCTGAGCGAGCCGGTGCGTACCGAATACGGCTACCACCTGATCCAGGTGCTGGGCCGCCGCGAAGCCGAAGGCTCGGTTGCGCAGCAGATGGATCTCGCGCGTCAGGCGATCGGCCAGCGCAAGGCCGAACAGGCATACGCCGACTGGCTGCGCCAGTTGCGCGACACGGCCTACGTCGACTACAAGATCAGCGGCATGACGCCGCCGCAGCACTAATCTGCCTGAAAGGAATCGCGCCGTGAACGTCCCCGCTTCTTCGTCTTCAGCGCCGCGGGGGCCGCGGCCGATCCGCATCGCCATCACCACCGGCGAGCCGGCCGGTGTCGGCCCCGAGCTGACGGCGGCGGCGCTCGCGGGCGCCTCGGCGCACTGGCCGGATGCCGAATTCGTCGTACTCGGCGACCAGGCGCTGCTCGAAGCGCGGGCGGCAGCCACCAGCGTCGACTGGACCGCGATGCTGGCGGGGCAGAAGGTGAGCGTCGAGCACATCCCGCTCGCCACGCCCGCCAAAGCCGGCAAGCTGGACGCCGCCAACGGCCCGTACGTGCTTGCGCTGCTCGATCGTGCGATCGACGGCGCGGTTGCGCAGGAATTCGACGCCATCGTCACCGCGCCGCTGCAAAAGAGCACGATCAACGACGCCGGCGTGCCGTTCACCGGCCACACCGAATACCTTGCCGAACGCACTCACACGCCGCGCGTGGTGATGATGCTCGCGGGCACCGGCGCGCGGCCTTTGCGCGTGGCGCTGGCGACCACGCATCTGCCGCTCAAGGACGTGCCGGCGGCACTGACCATCGAAGGCCTGCTGGAGACGCTGCGCATCGTCAATCATGACCTGCGCCGCCACTTCGGCGTGCCCACGCCGCGCATCCTCGTGACCGGCCTGAACCCGCATGCGGGTGAGAACGGCTATCTGGGCCGCGAGGAGATCGACACGATTTCACCGGCGCTCGCGCAAGCGGCTGCCGAAGGCATCGACGCGCGCGGCCCGTATCCCGCCGACACGCTGTTCCAGCCGCGTTATCTCAACGAGGCCGACTGCGTGCTGGCAATGTTCCACGATCAGGGCCTGCCGGTCCTGAAATACGCGACGTTCGGCGCGGGCATCAACGTGACGTTGGGCCTGCCGATCGTGCGCACCTCGGTCGATCATGGCACCGCGCTCGACCTCGCCGGCACTGGCCGCGCGGAAGCGGGCAGCCTGATCGCCGCCATCGATACCGCCGTTTCGATGGCGCGCCATCGGCGCGTCGTCTGACAGAACTGACCAAGATGTCCAAGAGCAGCAGCAGCAACAACAAGCACCAGGGCCACCTCGCGCGCAAGCGCTTCGGCCAGAACTTCCTCGTCGATACGGGCGTGATCGACTCGATCGTCGACATCATTCGTCCGCAGCGCGGCGAACGCATGGTCGAAATCGGGCCGGGCCTCGGCGCGCTCACCGGGCCGGTGATCGAGCGCCTCGCGACGCCCGAAGCGCCGCTGCACGCGGTCGAACTCGACCGCGACCTGATCGGCCGCCTCAACAAGAAGTTCGGGGCGCTGCTCGAACTGCACGCAGGCGACGCGCTGGCGTTCGACTTCGGCACGCTGGCCGTGCCGGGTGAGAAGCCGTCGCTGCGTATCATCGGCAACCTTCCGTACAACATTTCGAGCCCGCTGCTGTTCCATCTCGCGGATTTCGCGCATCAGGTGATCGATCAGCACTTCATGCTGCAGAACGAAGTGGTCGAGCGCATGGTGGCCGAGCCGGGCACCAAGGCGTTCAGCCGCCTGACCGTGATGCTGCAGTACCGCTACGTGATGGATAAGGTGCTGGACGTGCCGCCGGAGTCGTTCCAGCCGCCGCCCAAGGTGGATTCGGCGATCGTGCGGATGATTCCGTATGCGCCGCACGAACTGCCAAAGGTCGACGCGAAGCTGATGGGCGAACTGGTGACGGCGGCGTTCTCGCAGCGTCGCAAGATGCTGCGCAATACGCTGGCCGATTACCGCGAGCGCGTGGATTTCGAAGCGCTCGGCTTCGATCTGCAGCGCCGCGCGGAAGACGTGCCCGTGGAAGAGTACGTGCGCGTGGCGCAGGCGCTGGGCGAAGCGGCGCCGCAATAAGCGCCGCTGCCCCGAAGCCGGCTCAGGCGCGCTGCGCCTCGTAGGCCTTGAGCTGGCTGTAGACGATGCGCAGCACTGACAACTCGCTCGACGCGCGCTGCGCGGCGCCGCCACGGCGGATCAGATCGCCGAGGATGTGATCGGCTTCGATACGCGAGCCGTTCTGCACATCGCGCAGCATCGACGCGGTGAGGGACGAACCCGTCGCGAACAGCATCGAGCGCGAACGTTCGAGGAAACTGTCGCGCACCGCATGGCCGTGTTCCGCGGCCACGGCGCGGCATTCCGCGAACAGACGCTCGACGGTCGCCGCGCCATCCGGCGTCGCGACGATCACGCCCACCGGCGCGCGGAACAGGCACGTGCTGCCTGCGAGCGACGCAAGAAACACCCACTTTTCCCACATTTCCTGCAGGATGCGCTCGCTCGCCTTCAGGTTGAATCCGGCATTGCTGAACGCCGCCGCGATGGCGTCCACACGCGCCGACGCGCCACCGCCGAGTTCGCCGAAGGTGATCGCATGGGCGTCGTTCAGATGGACGATCTCGCGCTGCTCATTGAGCGTGGAAGCGATCAGGCACACGCCGCCGAGCACCGCCTGGGTGCCGAAGCGCGCCTGCAGCACTTCGAGATGGCGCATACCGTTGAGCAGCGGCAGGATCACCGTTTCGGGGCCGACGGCGCCCGCGAACGAGTCGATCGCGTCGTCCAGATCGTAGGCCTTGCAGCTCAGCAGCACGAGATCGTAGGGCCTGGCGCCGGGCGCCGTCAGCGCTTCGCGCGTGACCGTCTGCGGATCGCGCAGCGTCAGATCGCCGCCATGCGGACTGCGGATCACGAGTCCATCCGCACGCAATTGCGCCGCACGCGCTTCGCGCACCAGAAACGTCACATCGCGCCCGGCGGCGGCGAGCCGTCCACCGAAATAGCCGCCCGTCGCGCCTGCACCCACTACCAGAATCCGCATGTCTGCTCCTCGCTTGTCTGTTGTTGCTCGCAAAACCGGCCGCCCGCGCTGCTTTGGCTTTTACGCACGGACGGTCATTTCAGGATGGCGATCATCCTAGTGCAAATCGAGATGGTTTGCCGGGTGAGGCTCAGACGGGGACGCATCCCGCCGTCGGCAGGGCGGGCGGGATTTTGGTAGAGTCCCGGTTTTGACGATGGCAAAACGGAGTACACGATGCGCCTGCTGCACACGATGATCCGGGTCGGCGACCTGGACCGCTCGATCAAGTTCTACACCGAATTGCTCGGCATGAAACTGCTGCGCCGCGAAGACTATCCCGACGGCAAGTTCACGCTGGCCTTCGTCGGCTACACCGACGAGCGCGATGGCACCGTGATCGAACTCACGCACAACTGGGATACGCCGTCGTACGACCTCGGCACGGGCTTCGGTCACCTGGCGGTTGAAGTGGCCGACGCCTACGCGGCCTGCGCGAAGATCAAGGAGCAGGGCGGCACGGTGGTGCGCGAAGCCGGCCCGATGAAGCACGGCACGACCGTGATCGCGTTTGTGACCGACCCGGACGGGTACAAGATCGAGTTTATTCAGAAGAAGTAAGCGGGTTTTGTGCGGGCGACATGGGAGGATTCCTGTGTCGCTCGCAAGAATCGTCATCGAGACGACGAATGAACGTAGATCGCCCGTCAATAGAATAAGAATATCGGCGCGTTTTATCGAAATTTAATGCTTGCATTAAGAAGTTTAAATTTCGATTTGTATATCTCGTTACTTATATTGCGATTGATGCGTGAATTCAGGGCGATCTTTTCCTGATTCTGCGCGGCAATTTTTCCATCTTCGCAAAAACAATTCGTCATCCTTATTTTTTGGACGATGAAGTGGGTAACTGTTGACGCTGGATATGCCTCGCCGCATAAATCGAGATAGAAATGGCGAAATCCTAATGGGCATTCAAGCGACAATTCGGAGTCGTCCTATATACGCTAAATAGACGCTCGATCAGAATTCGTCGCTCAGCATGTGAGTGGCGAGGCATCAAAGGGATGCCATCGCAGCTTCTGCCGTCGTGCTGATAACGGGCGCCTACTGCGCGCCTTTATGAGCTGTCGTCTGATCCGCGTTCGCCGCATTTGCGGTCGGACGCCAAGAACAGAGACTTCGCCTTTCCTGGCCGGTTATATGTCCACGCACCATGAGAAGCATGGCGCTGGAGCTTGAGGTTATGCACGTCCAGAATCGGCCTGCATGATCGCTCGTGCCGGGGATGCGCGATATCGATGGATATGCCGCGACATTATCTCTCAGCGAAAAAAGCGTATGCATTTGGCAACCCCCAGTAATGCTTCGGTTTTCCTCCGGAACGGCGGCATGCTTGCGCGCCTGTCGGACGTCATGGCGATTGCGGGCGGCGCATTCATTGCGACGCATACGCACAGTTTCGACGGTGGCGCCGGATACGACAGCGCGCTGGTTGCGTTCGCGATGTTGCTGGCACTCATGATCTGCCCTTCGCTGGGCATGTACGAAATCAATCGCCGCCAACTCTTCTGGCGCTGCGTGTGTCTGCCGATACTGGTATGGCTGTCTGTGCTGGCTGGGGCTTGCGCACTGGTCGTCGTGCTTCACCGTTCGTATCAGCTCGACTGGGAGTGGATTGGCGAGTGGGCGTGCCTGTCTGCTGCGGGTGTAGTCGGGGGCAGGCTCGCGGCGCATGCGTTCTGCCTGCGCATTGCGGGTCTGGATGCGGAAACGCGTGCTGTCGCTATGGTTGGGACTGCAGATTATTGTAAAGGTCTGATTCGCAAGGTCGATGCGACGTCGGAATCGGTCTACAGAGTGTCGGCTGTTTTCGATACGGGGCCTGAGGCCGAAGCGCCGGGCATCGGCGTGCCGACGTTTCGCGACCGCATCGCATTTGCTTCGTATATCCGCAATCTTCATATCGCCGAGCTTTGGTTGGCGCTGCCGCTTTCCGAAGAACAAACGATGCTCGATTTCATCGAGCTGTTTCGCAACGACTTGATCAATATCCGCTTCATTCCAGACGTCAGTGCGCTGGTGCCATTTGATTCCGGCATGGCGGATCTCGACGGGACATCGGCGATCAATCTGGTGGCGTCGCCTATCGCCGCGCATTCCTTGCTGGGCAAGGAAATATTTGACCGGTTTTTTGCGCTGTGTGCGGTGTGTGCGCTTTCTCCTGTTTTGATGCTGATTGCGCTGGTTGTGAAGCTGACTTCGCGCGGTCCGGTGTTCTTCAAGCAGCGGCGTAAAGGCGCGAACGGGAAGATTTTTCATATCTACAAATTTCGGAGCATGCGCGTGCATGCCGAGGCCGCCGGCGTCGTCAAACAGGCAACGCGCAATGACCCACGCGTGACACGCGTGGGGGCATTCTTGCGCCGCACGAGCCTGGATGAACTGCCGCAGTTTCTGAATGTGCTGCGTGGCGAGATGTCGGTGGTCGGGCCGCGGCCGCATGCCATCGAGCACGACAAGCTGTATCAGGACATCGTCGATGGGTATATCCATCGTTATCGCATCAAGCCTGGCATTACCGGCTGGGCGCAGGTGAATGGCTTTCGTGGTGAGACCGATCGCATCGAGAAGATGCAAGGGCGTGTTGCGCACGATCTGTATTACCTCAGTAACTGGTCGTTCTGGCTTGATATGCGCATTGTTCTAGCGACGATCTTCAAAGGTCTGATACATCGCAATGCTTATTGATTGCTGAAATGTGGAAGTGGTGAAGCGAATGAAAAGGTTGTTTTCTCAGTTGAAACGCGGCACGCGCTGCTCTGGCGTGCTCCAGATTTGCCGATTGAGCGGCGCAGTCGTGCTGAGTTCGATGTTGGGAGCGTGCGCGGTTGCGCCGGGCATGCGCATGTCGACATCTCCTGCAGCGAACGCCACGGACGCACCTGATGCTCCGCGTGTGGTCAACGCGACCGATGCATCACCTGAAGTGCCCATCACGGAACTGAATATGGCGCTCGTGCGCCGCATGCAGGACGATCAGGTCAAGGAGCAACAGACACAGGTGAAGTTACTTTCCACGGTGCCGCAGGCATACACCGTTGGCGTTGGCGACGTGCTTCAGATCGTTGTTTGGGATCACCCAGAGATTGCGGCGGCGTTGGGTGGGTCTCAGGCGCAGGCGTCCACGCGCCCCGGCGATCCATTCTCGGGCTTCGTTGTAGACCAGGCTGGCAATCTGAATTTCCCCTACGCCGGAACTCTGCATGTCACGGGACTTCGTACCGAAGAAGTGCAGTCTCGCCTGACGTCTGCACTAGCGAAATATTTCATCAAACCGCAAGTGACTGTGCGTATGGCCTCGTACCGTGCGCATGAGGTTTATGTCGACGGCGAAGTGCGCACGCCCGGTGTCGTGGCGGTCAACGATGTGCCGATGTCGCTTTACGAAGCGATCTCGAGAGCGGGTGGGTTTGCCGATACGGCAGACCAGAGCGATCTCTTGCTTGTCCGCCAAGGCGCGACTCAGCGCATCAATTTGACGCAAATGCTGACACGTGGTGTCAGCCCGTCGCGCCTGTATCTGCGTCCTGGTGATGTGCTACGTGTCGTGGCGCGCGATGAAAACGACGTCTACGTGATGGGCGAAGTCAACAAGCCAGTCTCCGCTATTCCACGTCGAACTGGGCGAATCACGCTAGCCGATGCCATCGCACAGGCGGGCAGTGTGAATTCCTCAACGGCTGATGCGGCGCAGATGTTTGTTGTTCGCGGTGCGCTGAACGGCAAACCAGAAGTCTTCCATTTAGATGGGCGATCGCCGGTGGCGATGCTTGTCGCCAAGGAATTCGACCTGCAGCCGAAGGACGTCGTGTACGTCGACGGCAACGGGCTTGTTCGCTTCAATCGTGTGCTGACGCTGCTGATTCCGGCGATCAACGCCGGCCTGACTGCGGGTTTGGTGGCGAAATGATGGAACGCGTTCTGGTTTTGTGCGAAGGCAACATCTGCCGTAGTCCAATGGCTGCGGCGCTGCTCGCACGTGCGATTGATCCCATTGTCGTCCACTCCGCCGGAACGAATGCACTGATTGGCCACGGTGCGGACCCCATTGCGGTGGATCTCATGGCAGACCGCGGAATCGACATTCGCGCTCATCGAGCCACACAACTTGAAGAGTGGATGGCAACGAAAGCCGATCTAGTACTAGTGATGGAGCGCGATCAGCAGCGATTCATCGAGCGGCGCTTTCCTTCACTAGTTGGCCGGGTTTATCGCCTCGGTGATGCCATGCAGCGCGCGTCGCTTCCCCTTGGTGGATTCAACGTGCCAGATCCCTACCGTCGCGGTCGCGAAGCTTTTGTCGAGACGTTGAAGTACATCGACGATGGTGTTGCGTCGTGGGGGCGACAGATCGTGAGCATGGTGCGGGCTGCCTGCTGAAATCCAGTGAACGGAAAATTGTTGCGCTCGATGCGAATATCAATGCACTGAGTCAACGCTGAAATCATCGAATACGTAGAGGAATAAATGGGAGAAGAAGACGAGCTCGATATTGTCGGGGTTCTTGACATATTCGTCAGGTATCGAGCAACCATTCTCAAAATGATCGTGTCGTGTGCTTTGCTCGCGATGGCATTTGCCTACCTGTACCCGCCGCGCTACCAGGCAGATATTTCCGTGCAGCTCGAGGACAGCGCGGGAGCTGCGGCTGCACAAAGTCTTTTGGGGGGCGTTTCGTCGATATTCGACATTAACTCGCCCGCTTCTGCCGAGCAACAGATCATGGCGTCGAGGCTCGTCGTAGCGAGCGTGGTTGACGAGCTGCGCATGGATATCGAAGTTCATCCGGAGCGGTTTCCAATCGTCGGAAATCTGATTTCGCGAATGAACGACGAGCCTGTGCGACCTGGGGTGTTCGGGATCGGTGGCTGGGCGTGGGGAAGCGAGCGCGCAGAAGTCAATCGGTTCGATGTCCCAAAAAGCTTGGAGGGGGACTCCTTCACTCTGACGATGTTGCCTGATGGCAAGTATCGGCTCTCGGGTTGGGATCTTGACGCCGCCGTGATCGGGCGCGTCGGGCAAGTGCAGTCAATTTCGACAGGATATGGTCCAATCGAAATTTTCGTGAAGGGGTTTAATGCGCTGCCGGGCACGTCGTTCAAGCTCGTGCGCAATTCTCGGCTGAACGCGATTACGGACCTGCAGAGTGCTCTGAAAATTGAAGAGCAAATAAAGTCGTCTGGGGTACTGGTTGCTACGCTCAAAGGAGCGGATCCGTTGGCGGTGCGTGACCGATTAATGGCCGTCGGCCACTACTATATTAAGCAAAACGTCGATCGGAAGGCATCAGAAGCCGCGCAATCGCTTGCATTTCTCGAGACTCAAGTGCCGGTTCTTCGGCAGCGGCTCGAAGACGCAAACCGGCGCTATACGCAACTGCGAGAAAAGCAGGGGTCGATCGATCTGAGTGAAGAGGCGAAGATTGCGTTGCAGCAGTCTGCCGATGCGACTACGCGCATGCTGGAGTTGAAGCAAAAGCGCGATCAGCTGGTGTCCCGCCTGACCAGTGAGCACCCAGATGTCGTTGCTCTGGATGCACAAATTAGAACGTTGAGTGGACAGCAACGCGCGTTCGATCAACAGATCAAGCGAATGCCGGTCAGCGAGCAGGACGCAGCGCGCCTTATGCTCGAGGTAAAGATCGATACGGAGTTGTATACGACCTTATTGAGCAATATTCAGCAACTTGAACTGATCAAAGCAGGAAAGACCGGAACCGTACGTGTAGTGGATGTGCCTGTCGTACCGGAGGTCGTCGTATTTCCAAATCGGCCCGTAACGATTGCGATTGGCGCAATGCTAGGTTTGCTAATTGGTATCGGCTACGCGTTCGCGCATAGTTACCTCTTTGCCGGGATTTCAAGTGCCGAAGAAATCGAGTCGCACACCGGTTTTAGCGTATACGCGACCATTCCTAAGTCGGACTCGCAGCCGCAATATACTGTGGAAGGCACCAGCAAGGACGAGAAGCTGCCCTTACTCGCCCAAGCTCATCCTGATGAACCGGCGATGGAGAGCTTGCGCAGCCTGCGTACCGCGCTTCAATTCGTGCTATTCAATTCCGCCAATAATATCGTCCTTTTGACGGGGCCGGCGCCCGGTATCGGAAAGTCTTTCATCAGTTCCAATTTCAGCGCATTACTTGCAAGAAGCGGGAAGCGTGTATTGCTGATCGATGGTGATCTTCGCCGTGGATACCTGCGCAAATATTTTGGCGTTGAGTCTGCACGCGGATTTTCAGATGCGATTGCAGGCATAGCGCCATGGAGTGAACTGGTCAAACGTTCTGTCATGCCGAATCTGGATTTTCTTTCGGCGGGCAGTGCAACACCAGATCCATCGGAACTGCTCGCTCAGGAGCAGGTGCAAAAATTACTCAAGGAATGCTCGTCGATATATGACGTAGTGATCATCGATTCCGCACCAGTGCTGACTGTCACAGATGCGGTCATTCTCGCCAGGCATTGTGCGAATGTGATGCTCGTCGCGCGGGCCGGTTTGACGCGCGTGGCGGAGCTGTCCGAGTGCGGAAGGAGACTGGAGCACGGTGGGTCACGAGTGACTGGTGTGCTGTTCAATGGTGTCGATGCACGTTCAGCGCGTCTTTCGTATGGCAACAAATACGGAACATATCGCTACGTTAGATATGACTATACAAATGCAAAGTCATCCGCTCGGAAGTCCATTTTCGCCAGGCTGACTAACGGTTTGCGTTGGAGAGGCTGATGCAGGCGGAATTGGTTGAATTTGTCGACGCCGTGGATCGAAATGCGACGTCGGCAACGCGAGAGCGCAGAAGCTCGCCGACGCCGGAGCGAGGTCGCCGCATACGCGTGGCACTAGTAGTCGAAGCAGCAGGTGGTGGCGTCGCTGTACACATCGCAGATTTGATACGCGGACTACATGCGCGCGGTGGTATTGAAATTCATCTCGTGGTGCCCGCTGGTACTCGCTTCGACAAGCAGATACTTGATGAGCGAGTCGTGTCCTTGTGCGATTTCACGTACCAAGTCGACATGGAGCGCTCCGTCGGCGCACATGACCTGCGTGCCTTCGCGCAGTTGTTCAAATGTCTGAGCAGGATTGACCCAGACATTGTCCATAGCCACAGCTCAAAGGCTGGAGCGCTTGCACGCTTGTGTTTTGGCAAATGGAAGCAGGTGTATACGCCTCATGCGGTCTACACGCTGAATCCGTACCTGCCAGCACAACAACGCCGCTTCTACGGAATAGTTGAAGGTTTACTTGGGCGGTTGCGCAGCGACAGCATCATCGCCGTCTCGGTCGATGAGGCGCATCACCTGCAACGCGAATTGCGAATTCCTGCCGAACGTATCGTGACCATCTTCAACGGTGTGTCACGACACGATCTGCTGTCGGTGAGAGAGGCGCGCACCGCTCTCGGAATCCCGTCGGACGCGATCGTGGTCGGGTTTGTCGGGCGCTTCGATTTCCAGAAGGGCGTCGATCGACTGGTCGGCGTAGCGCGAGTATTCCGGGAGCGCGGCCTGCAAAACGTCGTGTTTGTCGCCATTGGCCCGGGAGATTTCGCTTCTGCTGCTGACATCGGTCATTCCCCTATGCCAACAAATTTGATCGTGACGGGACGGCTTGAGAATGCGCGGCGTTATTTCTCCGCGTTCGATCTTTTCCTGCTTCCAAGCCGCTACGAAGGTTTTCCCTATGTTGTGCTGGAAGCCATGGCGGCTCACGTGCCCATTGTCGCAACGATGGTGTCGGGTGCGGGTGAGTTGGTGGAAGCAGAGGAGATCGGATTCGTTGTCCCTAACGAAGATGACGTCACGCTGTTGAGCGATGCGGTCGAAGCGATAGTGGTAGATCCAACCATGCGCGCGCGCATGCGAGCCAACTGTCAGCATGCGATCGAGCGGTTCTCCATATCTACGATGATCGACCGAATAGTCGAGCTCTATACGCATCTTCTGAAGGAATCGAAGTGATGTCTGAAACTTCGCATGTTGCATTGCTTCACGCATATAGTTCGAGAAACTCGGGGGATGGCCTCCTTGTTGATCTATCCGTTGCGCTGCTGAAGGAGGCGCTAGGGGAGACAACGCGGGTATCGATAGTTGCAGCCGATCCGAGTTCATTCCCGCAGTATTCGAACGTTTATCCTGCTCCGGTGCTTGCGGACTCAGGTATCCGGCGCTTGAGTGGCGCCGCGACATTTGCCATGCCAGTCGCCATCAACAACCGGACGCGGGATTTGAGGAGAATTCTGGATAGCGTCGATTTGATTGCGGGCGTTGGCGGCGGATACCTGCGTGCACGCAGTTGCGCTGAGGTACTGAAACTCGAAGCAGGCCACCTCCTCCAGATGCGTGCTGCAGTACGCTCGGGTAAGCCGACGGTTTATTTGCCGCAAAGCATTGGGCCAACGATGCCGGCCCAACCGCTGTTCAAGCATCTCGCCGGTATGCTCAGCAGGTTTTCCGGTGTATTTGTACGCGACGATCGTTCTGCCACACTGCTTTCCGGTAACGCCAACACACTACGAGCGCCGGACCTGGCGGTGCTCGATTTCGAACGGCGCGGGCGCGTCATATTAGAGCAGGCAGCGACTGCCGGGTCCAAGGTTGCGCATGTCGCTTTTGTGCTGCGGCGAGCGCCAACCTGGAGTGTCCAGCAACGGGAAAAATACGAGTCGTCGACACGCGCACTGCTAAAGCTTGTGGGCGAATCCTGCCGCGTGAGTATCGCGGTTCAGAGTACCGGGAGAGGAAACGATGATCTCGCATATTACCGAAGCATCGGAATTGCCGGAGATCTGGTCTCCCTCAAAGAGTTACTTGTGCAAGACACGCCTGACGTCGTCGTATCGGTTCGCTTGCATGGCGCACTTGAGTCGATTTTGCACGGTGTGCCGGCGTATCACCTGAGCTATGAGCGCAAGGGATTCGGTGCGTACGCGGATCTCGGGGTAGATGATTGGGTTGCAAATGCCGCCGATTTTTATGCGGAATCCGTAGCGGCAAAAATCTTCGCACCCGAAGCGATTCGTAACTTCTGGGCTAGCGCGTCGACCGGGTTCGAGCACATTCGCGTCGGCCGTCAAAAGGTCATACATGCATTGAAAGCGGCGCGCGACACAGGGCGATCATGCACCTGATTATTCGCCTGGGCTTGCGTGTCACCGCGCTCGTACTCAAGTTCGTACTGACTGTCGTGATCGCACGAACGTTGGGGTTTGCTGCGGTCGCAGACTATGGTCTCGCCCTCGCGGTTTCTGTCGTTGCGTCGAAGCTTCTTGGTTTAGGGTTCAGCACTGAAATTAACCGTCGCTTGAGTTTGCCCAATTCGAACGGAGTTGTCGCAGATGCTTGTCGTCTGATGTTCATTTTTGGTGCGACATATCTGCTTATAACTGCGGTCGTTGGGCTACTGCAGTTCAGTGGTGCATTCCGCGTGGTTGGATCGATTCGGCCTGCGATCATTTGGAGTGTCACGCTCGTGGCGTTCTCTGAGCACGCGGGGCTGGAGACAAATTTGTGGATCTTTTCGATGCACAGATCCCGATTCGGCGCGCTATTGCTATTCGTTCGCACCGGAGCGTGGGCTGCGCTAGCCATCGGCGGTCTGGTTTCAGGGGCGATACAGTCGACAGTGCAAATATTCGTACTCTGGGGTGGGGCGAATGGGCTGGTAATTGCGGTTGTGATCTTCGACCTTGTCGCTAAAAAACGGCGACTTGAGCAGCGGACGAAGCGCGAGCGGCTGGATAGCTCCGGCGTCATGCTTCCCCTGTGGCTTGGCGGCTTGCCGTTTTTCGTTGCGACCACGTTTCTTTCCGGGCTTCAGTATTCTGAGCGGTTTATTGCCGGCATGGTTGTACCTCCTTCTGTACTTGGTAAATACGTGTTTTGTTGGTCCATTTCTAATGCGATTCAGACGATCGGCTATGCAACCCTCGCCGTAACAACGGGTCCGCGTCTTGTAAAGGCACTAGATGTTTCCCGGGATAGATTCCACCTCGTCTTGCGGCGTTCGGTGCTCGCGAGCCTGGGACTGTCTGCGGTCGGAGCCGCATCGTTGCTGATTGCGTCGGACTTTATCTTCCGCGTTGCGCACCAGCCGGCAGGCATGGAGGAATTTATCGTCTTGGGCGTATTGCTGGTGTCATTCGTGTTTCGCTCAATTGCCGATATCTATTGGAGCGGAGCGATCGCGTTGCGTCTGGGAAAACAGGTAGCCGCACTGATTTTGCTTGTAGCCCTATTCGCGGTGCCCGCAGGATGGCTACTTGTGAATTACGTAGGTATTGTGGGCGCTGCAATCGCACATCTGTTTGCTAGCATCGGCGTCGTCGCATTGTTGCTATGGCTGGTTGGTTGTTCAAGCAATGCATCGTGCGATGCGGTTAAGAGAGTGACGGAGAACTACCATGCTTCGTAAGATTTTTCTTGGTGGACCACTCCTGAGCAAAGGTTTGCTGCGTTCGATTGCAACCATCAGTTCAATCCTCTATGCATTGCTCTATCTGAAAGCGGGTAGTTTTCTTCCGGAATTTGTTTTTCGCGATTCAGACAAGATCCAGTCACAGATTGGGGGATCGAGTACCTATCAAAATACCTCTTTCGACGCAGTCGCAAAGTTCTATTCATCACTGGGACAGACTGGAACGACGATATTTGTCGTTCTCATTGGTGCAGTCTTGATCTTTACGATGGTGGGTTACTCGAAACGGCTTGGCGCGCTGATGGTCAATATGTTCCTTCTTGCACCGTGCGTTTTCTTCAACCTTTTTGTTGCGAGCAAGGACACACTGGTCGTGCTAATCGCGTTGCTGCTCGTAGCCGCCGCGCAACGTTGGAGTGCGTGGAAAGTGGCGATGGTGGCGGCCATTCTCTATGTCGGATATGCAACTACCGTTCGGACGTATTTTCTGCTCATTCTCGCGGTTGCTGTTGCAGCTTGGCTATTTAGAGCGGCCTCATTGCGAGGGAGAATGATTATTGCATTGATTTTACTTATCGGTCTGTTTGCATTGCCTAGTCAGGCGTACTACGCGCTCCTGCATCCCCGTGACATGGCAGTTGATTATCTTGTTGCGGGATCGCCTTTTGGTGCGCGAACCGGGTTTTATAATTTGTTACCGCCTGAATCCTTTGCTTCATTTTGCGCTGATTACTTATACGCAGTTATGAAACTGCATGTGCCGGTGCTTTTCTTCCCGGGGCCGAAGGAGCTGGTGATGACCTGTTTGATGGGAATCATCCTTGTCGCAATTTTCCGACGAACGCCTGGGTCATCATCGGACAAGGCGGGCACGATAGAGATTCTTGCATGTCTCGTCATTGGTCATATGGCGGTTTCCATGCTGTTTGAGCCTGATTTAGGGAGTTACACACGACATCTGACCAGCGTAGTGGTGTTTGCTGCTTGGCGCTTGAGTACATTGTTCCCAGAGCGAGTGCGGCAGCCCACTTTCCATGGCGCTGGAGCGGTCGCCATAAAGCAGGCTGCGCGTAACCAGAGTGCGTAGGGAATAAAAAATCAATTCATTCAATTGCGATTCGGTACCTATGACAGTAAATTCCGATAGACGAGAGATTCTCCACAATATCCAAGGAGCACGAGCAATTGCGGCGCTTGCCGTTGTCGCATATCACCTTGGTGCGCTACCTTTTGGGCAATGTGGTGTGGATGTTTTTTTTGTAATTAGTGGATTTATCATGTCCTACGTCGCACCAAGTGAAGGATCGCGTTTCTTCGCAAGGCGGCTGTTGAGGGTGCTTCCGCTTTACTGGATATCGACGATTGGCATATACATCATCGCCATACTCAAGCCGCATTGGTTGAATAGCACGACTGCGGGCCTTGGATATCTTGCAAAATCGTTGCTCTTCATTCCCTATACGAAGCAGGACGGCCACTGGGGGCCGCTTAACCTCAACGGCTGGACGCTTGAGTACGAGATGTTCTTCTATTTGGTAATCAGTTGGGCATTGTGCGTATTCCGGCCGCGTTGGGCGACCACTGCTGCGGCGTTGGGACTGGTGGCGTACTGCGTGACGGTTGCGTTGGCTGAACCGTCGAATCTGGTCATACGTTACCTGGGCCAGCCTTTCCTGCTCGAATTTTGCCTCGGAGTGCTCGCGTATTTTATTGTGCAATCCAGGATCGTTACTTGTATTCCGCGTAACGTTTGGCTCGCGATTGCGGCGCTTTCTCTTCTGGCCATGCCAATGTTCTTCTACTCATATGGGGCACCAGATAAATTTGTGCGCACTCTCGCCTATGGCGTGCCATCGTTCTTATTCATCACGTCGCTGATTGCTGTCGAGCAGGCGGGTTGGGCGACTCGCGGTCGTCTAGTGGCCCGACTCGGCGCGGCGAGCTATGCAATCTACCTGCTTCATCCTTACGTTGTCGGTGTTTTCAAGAAGTCATTGTCGAGTCACGCTGATTTGCATTCGTGGAGCGGCATCGTTGGTGTATTCGCAGTGATGATTCTCGTGTGCGCTGTCGGAGATATTTGTCATCGATTTGTTGAGCGTCCGCTATTGAAGATATTGAACCGCATCCACTTTGCCGGTCGCGGCCAACGGGTGGCGGCCGAATGAGCGGGCGACTCGGGATGGCGAGAGTCCTGAAAGCCTTGCTCACCTTGTGCTGTATGTTTCCTCTTGCTGTTCAGTCACAGTTGTTTCGCGATTGGATTCATGGCAACGGAGAACATCCGCGTATTGGGGTGCAGGTCAAAATTGAACGTTTCACCTCAGAGGACGCGAGGCGCATCAAGTTGGCCGGGTTTGCCTTTGTGCGCTTGGGGGTTTGGTCCAACGCTATGCAAAATGTCGCATATCGAGAGCGAGTAGCGAGAGCGTTCGAAGCCGCGCATGCAGCAGGTCTTCCCGTCATCGTGACGACGAGATCGACAGTTCCGCTTGTGCAGTTTGCTGCGGATCACGATACACAAGTCCGCCAACTTCATATGGCCGGAGTAGAGTTGGCGCAGGTCGTGAAAAAGCTGGTCGGCGCGTACGGGAATGATGTTCTGGCAGTAGAACTGTGGAACGAGCCGGAATGGCAGAAGTACTGGCCAACTGGCGATGTCGACTCTACATTTCCGGTTTACATGAGCGCGCTTTGCAAAGAACTCGCACCTATTCGCTCTTCGATCAACCTGATCGGTTTCGGTTTTGCAACGGCGCCACTCGCGGGCTCAACTTCCGATCGTTTGCTGAGGAGTGTCGAGGCCGCCGTACCTCATTGCCTGGACGCGGTCTCGTGGCACGTCTACGGTAAGAGCGTGTCGGAGATACGGCAAGCGTCGGAATATGTCCGCGCACAATACGGTCTGCCGACCGTTATTACGGAATGGGGGGCGTCAGCGGGCACGCCTGGCGGCGGATCGGGCCAGGCTTCGGCCTTCCGCTTATTTATGGCGAAACGCAGCGCATTTGGGGCACCGCTCATTTCGATTTACGAATGGCAAGACACGGCTACCGCGCAGAACGAGAAGGAGCGTCAATTTGGATTGGTTGACGCACGGGGGGAACAAAAGCCCGCTTTGGAGGTTGTAAGGCGCATATTTGGCGCTACTAAGTGACGCGCGCTTATCGCTTTCGCTTATTAAGTATGGTGGTCAGGGTGCAGGTGAGCGCGAACACGATCATCAAACCGACGAGTAGTTCGCCCACCATCAGGGCGAGGCCATTCGCTGCACGACGCTTTATGTGCCTGATTAGTCCGTTCACGGTGTATACCATTCGTAATGGACGGGGCCTATTCCACGGCTGACAAGTGTGCCTGGCGCTGGGCCGCTCAGCGTCGCCAGAGACGGCGCTCGATTCCAGAATCGCGAAATCAAGACGGCCGACTGCCGTGTTTCTCGCGCAATCCCTCAAATCCCCGGCACCATCTCCGGCGGATGCTGCTTCAACTGCTTCCTGGCCTCGCGGAATTCCGGAAAGATCGACTCCACGGTCTGCCAGAACCGCGGGCTGTGATTCATCTCCCGCAGATGGGCAAGCTCATGCGCGACCACATAATCCACAATCGAAAGTGGAAAATGGATCAGCCGCCAGTTCAACCGAATCCGTCCTTCGCTTGAACAGCTTCCCCACCGCGTCATAGCCGAAGAAAGCGCATACGACCGAAACGTCACCCCAAGCCGCGCAGCATAAACCTTCAGCCGTTCGCCGAAGATCCGCGTCGCTTCACCCTGCAACCATCCGGTAACCCGATCCTTGATCTGCTGCGCGTCCGCATGCGGTGGCAGCGGCAACGAAAGCACCCGCGTCGCCTCATCAAAAACCAGCGAGCCCGCCCCCAGCGTCACCCGCATCGGCTTGCCGAGATAAGGCAGTTCCGCGCCATCGCGCCATTCCACCTTCGGCAGCGCACGTTGCTCGACTCGCGTTTGCCACTCGATCAGCTTGGAAAAAATCCACCTTTGCTTCTCGGCGATAGCGTTCTCGATATCCGCAATCGTTACCCAGCGTGGCGCTGTAATCGTGAGCCCAGTCGAATCGATCGCGAACCCAATCGACTTGCGCGACGACCGCTTAAGCCGATACTGCAGCGTCCGCGCGCCGAGTTCGAGCGTACGCAGCCGCGAGCCGTCAGGCGCAAGCGGCGACCTGCCGGTTTTTCCCGGCGATAGCGGAGCAACAGGAGACCCAGCAGGGGGCACGACAGGCGCGGAACCCGGCGAACCGGAAGAAACCGACAAAGGAGCGGGAGTGGCGCTAGCCGGCTCAGCAAAGAGCGGCAAATCGAGTTGCTGATGATCGAGCGCCGCGGCATGGCGCGGCGTGGGGGACTTCTGCATCGTCAGGCCTGGAGCGGGGTGGGCGTGTGCGGCCCGCGCGGCGGATGAATGACCAGTCCGGCGACCAGACCGGCGGCAAAACCCGCCGTTAAAGCCAGCTCATCGAGCCCGGCAGTCGTCAGATTTTCGCGGTATTGGCCGACGTGCCATCCGTTTTGCGGTACGCGTCCGGATCGATACGGCGCATTTCGGTCTCGATCCAGTTTTCCACGCGCGTATTCACTTCGTCGGGCGTAAGCCCCTTGGTATCGATGGGCTTGCCAATCGACACCGTGACTATACCCGCATATTTCATAAACGAGTTACGGGGCCAGACGTGGCCCGCATTGTGGGCGATCGGCACCACGGGCGCGCCCGTTTCGATGGCGAAGCGCGGACCGCCGGTCTTGTACTTGCCCGTCTTGCCCACCGGAATGCGCGTGCCTTCCGGGAACATGATCACCCATGCGCCTTCGGCCATGCGCAGCTTGCCCTGGCGGATCACCGAAGCGAACGCGTTCTTGCCTTCCTTGCGGTTGATGTGAACCATCTTCAGCATGCCCAGCGCCCAGCCGAAGAACGGCACGAACATCAGTTCGCGCTTGAAGACGTAGCACAGCGGGCGCGGCATCAGCGCGGGAAACGCCAGCGTTTCCCATGCCGACTGGTGCTTGGACAGCAGTACGGCCGGGCCGTTGGGCAGGTTCTCCATGCCCTCGATGCGGTACTTGATGCCCACCAGCCAGCGCGACACGAACAGTGTCGAGCGGCACCAGCCCACCGCCATCCAGTAGCGCCGCGTGGCGTTCAAGAACGGGAACGCGATGAAGCACGCCGTGGCGTACGGCATCGTGTAGACGATCAGGTAAATGAACAGCAGCAGGGAGCGGATGAAGCGCATTGGGTAGACCGGTGGACCGTTCGGGAAAGCAGGGCAGCGAAAGCGCGCTACAGCGCGCTTCAGGCCGGTTCGTTGGAGAGGAAGTCCAGCGCGAAGGCGCGCAGGTCGTCGTGGATCTGCGTGCCTTCGGGCAGGCCGCCCGCGGCGAGCGTTTTCTGGCCCTTGCCGGTCAGTACCAGATGCGTGCGGAAGCCGAGCGCGGCGCCCGCTTCCAGATCGCGCAGCGAATCGCCCACCACGGGCGTGTCGGCGGGCTCGATCTCGAAGCGGTCGGCGATCATCTTCAGCATGCCGGGCTTGGGCTTGCGGCAGTCGCAGTGATCCTGCGAGGTGTGCGGGCAGAAAAACACCGCGTCGATGCGCGCGCCCACGGCCGCAGCCTGGCGGTGCATCTTCGCGTGCATCTCATTGAGCGCCGTCGTATCGAACAGGCCACGGCCGATGCCGGACTGGTTCGTCGCGATGGCGACGCGATAACCCGCCTGGTTCAGGCGGGCGATCGCTTCGAGGCTGCCCGGCAGCGCGACCCATTCGTCCGGCGACTTGATGAAGGCGTCGGAATCGACGTTGATCACGCCGTCGCGGTCGAGGATCACGATTTTGCGGCTGGAGCTGGTCGGCATGGTGTCGCGTCAGTGTTGGAGTGTCACGACGGCCGTTACGCCGCGAGTCGCGAAATGTCGGCCACGCTGTTCATCTGGCGATGCAGTGCCTTGAGCAGCGCGAGGCGGTTGGCCCGCAGCGCCGGATCTTCGGCATTGACCATCACGTCGTTGAAGAACGTGTCGACGGTTTCGCGCAGTGCCGCGAGCGCCGTCAGCGCGCCCGTGTACTCGCGCGCCGCCAGTTGCGATTCCACGCGCGGGGCGACCTGTTCGAGCTGTGCGTAGAGCGCCTTTTCGGCGTTTTCCACGAGCAGCGCGATCTGCACGCCGGCGTCTTCCGTACCCTCGGACTTCTTGAGGATGTTCGAAATACGCTTGTTGGCCGCAGCGAGCGCCGCCGCTTCGTTGAGCGCCGCGAATTCGCGCACGGCGTCCAGACGCGCGATCACGTCGTCGAAGCGCGTGGGGTTCAGCGCCAGCACGGCGTCCACTTCCTGCGCTGCGTAGCCGCGTTCGCGCAGCTGGCCGCGCAGACGGTCCATACAGAATTCGTAGATCGCCTGCGTCGATTCGGCCACGGCCGCGTTGCCTGCGAATTGCGCGTAGGTCGTGCGCAGCAGTTCGACGAGGTCGAGCGGCAACTGCTTTTCGACGAGGATACGCAGCACGCCCAGCGAATGGCGGCGCAGCGCGAACGGGTCTTTCTCGCCGGTGGGCGCAAGGCCGATGCCCCAGATGCCGACCAGCGTTTCGAGCTTGTCCGCGAGCGCGACGATGGTGCCCGTGGGCGTGCCCGGCAGTTCGTCGCCGGAGAAGCGCGGCTGATAGTGCTCGGAGCAGGCGATCGCCACTTCTTCCGCTTCGCCGTCGTGGCGCGCGTAGTAGGTGCCCATCGTGCCTTGCAGCTCGGGGAATTCGCCGACCATGTCGGTCAACAGATCGGCCTTCGCCAGACGGGCGCCGCGCTTCGCGAGCGTGACGTCCGCGCCGCACATGGCGGCGATCGCGCCGGCCAGCGCTTCGAGGCGTTCCACGCGTTGCAGCGTCGAGCCGAGCTTGTTGTGATAGACGACGTTCGCGAGCAGCGGCACGCGGTCGGCCAGCGTCTTCTTCTTGTCCTGCTCGAAGAAGAACTTGGCGTCGGCCAGACGCGGGCGCACGACGCGCTCGTTGCCTTCGACGATCTCGACCGGCGTCGCCGTTTCGATGTTCGAGACGATCAGGAAGCGCGAGCGCAGGCGGCCTTGATCGTCGGTCAGCGCGAAGTACTTCTGGTTCGTCTGCATCGTGAGGATCAGGCATTCCTGCGGCACTTGCAGGAATTCGTCCTCGAACTTGCAGGCGTAGACGACCGGCCATTCGACCAGCGAATTCACTTCGTCGAGCAGCGATTCGGGCATCACGACCTTGTCGTCGCCCGCCTGTTCGGTCAGCTGTGCCTGGATGGCGTCGCGGCGTTCGCTATAGCTCGCGATCACGCGGCCCTTGTGCTGCAGCGTGTGCGCGTAGTCATCGGCGTGCTGGATGGCGATCAGGCCTTCCGAGAGGAAGCGATGGCCGCGCGTGGTGTCGCCGGCATCGACGCCGAATGCGCTCACCGGCACGATCTGTTCGCCGTGCAGCACCGTCAGGCGATGCACCGGGCGCACGAACTGCACGTCGCTGCCGTCCGGGCGCTGGTACTTCATGACCTTGGGGATAGGCAGCTTGGCGAGCGCTTCGTCGAGCACGGCCTGCAGTCCGTCGGCGAGCGTCGCGCCCGGCGCCGAGTAGCGCAGGAAGAACGCTTCGTTCTTGCCGTCCACGGCGCGTTCGAGATCGGCCACCGGAAAGTCGGGGAAGCCGAGCGCCGCGAGCTTCTTCGCGAGCGGGGCGGTGGGCTGGCCGTTGGCGTCGAGCGCGACCGAAACCGGCAGCACTTTTTCGCGCACCTGCTTTTCAGGCGCGACGTTGCGCACGTTCTTGATCGTCACCGCCAGGCGGCGCGGCGTGGCGAAGCGTTCGAACGACAGATCGCCTTCGATCAGGTCGCGCGCGGCGAGGCGCTGCGCAATGCCTTCGGCGAAAGCGTCGCCCAGGCGCGCGAGGGCCTTCGGCGGCAGTTCCTCGGTCAGCAGTTCGACGAGGAGAGTGGCTTGATGAGCTTGGGTCATTGTTGTCGGAGATCCGGTCATTCCTCGCCGAACTTGCGTTCGACCTTCAGCGGCGGCGCCCAGGCGGGCATCGCGGCGTCCTGTTCGTCGGTGGTCAGGCCCGGCACGCCATGCACCGGGTTGCCGAGCATCGGGAAGCCGAGCTTCTCGCGCGATTCGTAGTACGACTGCGCCACGCTGCGCGAGAGGGTACGGATGCGGCCGATGTAGGCTGCGCGCTCCGTCACGGAGATCGCGCCGCGTGCGTCGAGCAGGTTGAAGGTGTGGCCGGCCTTGAGCACGAGTTCGTAGGCGGGCAGCGCGAGCTGTTGCTCCATCATGCGCTTCGCTTCGCTTTCGTACGCGTTGAAGAACGTGAACAGCAGGTCGACGTTCGCGTGCTCGAAGTTGTAGGTCGATTGCTCGACTTCGTTCTGGTGGTAGACGTCGCCGTAAGTCAGGCGGCGGATCTCGGGGCCGTTCGGGCCTTGCTCTTCCCACTCGGTCCAGACGAGGTCATAGACGTTCTCGACCTTCTGCAGATACATCGCGAGACGTTCGAGACCGTAGGTGATTTCGCCGAGCACCGGCTTGCAGTCGATGCCGCCCACTTGCTGGAAGTAGGTGAACTGCGTCACTTCCATGCCGTTGAGCCACACTTCCCAGCCGAGACCCCACGCGCCGAGCGTCGGGTTTTCCCAGTCGTCTTCCACGAAGCGCACGTCGTTCTGCTTCAGGTCGAAGCCGAGCGCTTCGAGCGAGCCGAGGTACAGATCGAGGATGTTTTCCGGCGCCGGCTTGAGCACGACCTGGTACTGGTAGTAGTGCTGGAGGCGGTTCGGGTTTTCGCCGTAGCGGCCGTCTTTCGGGCGGCGCGACGGCTGGACGTAGGCGGCGCGCCACGGCTCCGGGCCGATTGCGCGCAGGAAGGTGTGGACGTGCGAAGTGCCCGCGCCGACTTCCATGTCGATCGGCTGGAGCAGCGCGCAGCCCTGCTTGTCCCAGTAGGACTGGAGCGTCAGGATGATTTGCTGAAACGTGAGCATGTGTGCCTGCAGTGTCTGCGGTGTCTTTGGGGCGGGAGACGCGGGTTGCGGCGGCAGGCGCGGCCCGCGCGGCGACCGGTGCGTGGCGGCCAGGTGCTAAAACGCTGAATTTTACCGGATTGGCGCGGCCTTGAGACCGCGGCGGGTTGGGCGCGTCGCGTCAGGCGCTTTGTGGCGGACTTGGTGACGTCTTTCTGGCGACGATGCCGCGCACGATCAGCCGCTGCGCGCCATCGTCGAAACGTCTTGATGTATCAGGCTTTCTTGCGCCCGATGCGGCCCGGACCGAACGCAAAACCCACCGCGAGCAGCAGCAGGGAAATGGCGATTACCGTGTTGTTGCCGCTCGTCACGTAGGGCGTAAAGCCTTGCGTACCGGCGATCTGCACGTCGAGCGAGCCCGCCGTGAACGTGGGCAGGCGCGCGATCACGTTGCCGTGCGCGTCGATGGCGGCGGTGGCGCCCGTGTTGGTCGCGCGCAGCATCGGCCGGCCGGTTTCGAGCGAGCGCATGCGCGCGATCTGCAGATGCTGGTCGAGCGCGATGGTGTCGCCGAACCAGGCCAGATTGGTCGAATTCACCAGAATGCCCGGCGAAACCGGGTTCTCGCGCACCGTGCGGGCGATTTCCTCGCCGAAGATGTCCTCGTAGCAGATATCGACGGCCACCGGCTGGTTGTGCACGAGGAACGGCGGCTGCACCGGCGCGCCGCGCGCGAAATCGCCGAGCGGAATGTTCATCAGGTTCACGAACCAGCGGAAGCCCCAGGGCACGAACTCGCCGAAGGGCACGAGATGGTGCTTGTCGTAGCGATACAGGCCGTTTTGCCCCGGCGTCACGCCAAACAGGCTGTTGGTGTAATCGACGACGCGGCCTTCCGGCGTGATCGTGCCGCCCACCGCGCCGAACAGGATGGCGGTGTGCGTGGTGTCGGCGAAATCGCGGATATCGCGGCCGAACTTCTCCGGGATCTGCTGCACCAGCACCGGCACGGCGGTTTCCGGCGTGACGACGAGATCGGCGGGCTTTTCGGTGATGAGCTTCTGGAACTCGTTGAGCGCGTCCTGCGTGCCGGACTCGGAGAATTTCATGTCCTGCTTCACGTTGCCTTGCAGCAGGCGCACGTTGAGCGTGGCGTTTTCCGGGTGGGTCCAGTTCACGCGCGGCAGCAGCAGGCCCGCGCCGATCGTGCCCAGCGCGATGATGGCCGCGGTGATCGCTCCACCGCGCGCAAGCCGCACGCTGATGATGGTCTGCACGAGCAGCGCCGCGACCAGCGCCAGCACCCAGCCCACGCCATACACGCCGACGATCGGCGCGAAGCCGGCGAGCGGCCCGTCCACCTGCGCGTAGCCGCTCGAGAGCCACGGAAAGCCGGTGAAGATATAGCCGCGCGCCCATTCGCCGAGCGCCCACGCGCTGGCGAACGCGAAAGCGCCGTGCCAGGTGGGCGCGAAGGGCCGCGCATCGGCGCCCAGGCGGCTATTGCGCGCGTGACCGGCGCAGAACGACCAGACCAGCGCGGCCAGCGCCGGGTAGATGCCGAGATAAAGCGAGAAGAGCCCGAGCGCCGCGCCCGCGAGCGGCGCGGGCATGCCGCCATAGAAGTGCATGCTCACATACAGCCACCAGACGCCCGTGACGAAATTGCCGAAGCCGAACGCCCAGCCCGTGAAGAGCGCGCTTTTCCAGCCCGTGGTGCGCGTGAGCCAGAAATAAAATCCCGCGAAAATGGCGATTTCGAGCCAGCCGCCATGCGGCGTGGGCGCGAACGCGAGCGTGTTGAGCGCGCCCAGCGCGAGCGCGGCGAGGTAATGCCACGCCGGCACGCTGCGGCTGGCGGGGAGTGCGGCGCGCGCGCCATCGCGCGTGCGGGAATCGATCGGTTCGGCCATGGAGCGCGGATTGCGGAGTGATTCGTGAGTGCGAGGTCAGTGCTTCGTCGCCGCGAGCCATGCACGCAGCGAGCGCAACGATAGCATTTTCGCGCGACAGGAATTCGTGGCGACGGGCTGCGTCGGGTGAATCGTCGTGGGGATCGATCGCTGGAATAAAAAACGCCGGCGCGAAAGCCGGCGTTTCTTCAGGTCGAGCATGTCAAGCTCGAAAGCCTCAGGTGCCCGGCGGCGCCAGCACGGCCTCGCGCTGACCGGCCAACGGATCGCGGCGCACCAGCAGCATATGCACCTGGCGGGCATCGGCGCGCAGCACTTCGAAGATCAGATCGTCGATACGCACTTTCTCGCCGCGATGCGGCACGTGCCCGAAATGATTCGTCACGAAGCCGCCGATCGTATCGACTTCCTCATCGGGATAATGGGTGCCGAACGCCTCGTTAAACTGTTCGAGCTCGGTGAGCGCGCGCACGCGGAAGCGCCCATCCGGCGAAGCGATGATATTGCCGCTTTCCTCGTCGAAGTCGTATTCGTCTTCGATATCGCCGACGATCTGCTCCAGCACGTCCTCGATCGTGATCAGGCCCGCCACGCCGCCGTATTCGTCCACGACGATGGCGATGTGATTGCGGTTCTGGCGGAAGTCGTGCAGCAGCACGTTCAGACGCTTCGATTCGGGGATGAAAACGGCGGGGCGCAGCATGCCGCGCACGTCGAATTCCTCTTCGGCGTAATAACGCAGCAGGTCTTTCGCGAGCAGCACGCCGATCACGTTGTCGCGATTGCCCTCGTAGACCGGATAGCGCGAGTGCGCCTTTTCCAGCACGAAGGGGATGAAATCGTCGGGATTCTCGGCGATGTTGATCGCATCCATCTGGGCGCGCGGCACCATGATGTCGCGCGCGCACAGCTCGGAGACCTGGAACACGCCTTCGATCATCGACAGCGAATCCGCGTCGATCAGATTGCGCGCGTGGGCGTCCTGGAGGATTTCGAGAAGCTCGCTACGCGAGTCGGGCTCGGGCGAGATGAAGTCGGTCAGCCGCTCGAGAAGGGAGCGCTTTTCCTGCGGTTTGTCGGTCTGTCGTCGACTGGGATAGGAGTCGTTCATGGTGGTGCGCCCTTGGCCTCTTCGTGGCCTGGCGCGCTGTTGCGGAAGGGAAAGGATACATCATGCGTGTGGCGCGGCCATGTATGTCACGTCACATGAGATCAATCCTATCGCAGATGGGTGCGGGTCGCGTCGCGGATCAAAATTGCGCGGTCTGGGGCGGGATCGCCTCGGGCGGGCGCTGGCGGACGGTCATTCAGCGCGATTCGCCCGCGCAGCGGGCCAGCAGCCGCTCCAGCGCGCGGTCCGGCATGCCGCTTTCGCGCAGCGCTTCCACGGTGCGGCGCACGTAGTCGAGCGTCGTGCCGTAGCGGCCGCTCGCGCAGCCGAATACGGTGCGCACGGTGTCTTCGGCGAGTTTGCCGGTGTAGGTGGAGGCCTCGCGGCGCATGACGAAGGCGAGCGCGGCGACGCGCCGGCCGTCGGCGAGCACGCAGGGCAGCCACGCGGGCCGGTACGAGCCCATCGGCATTTCGCGGCGCCAGAGCGCTTCCATATGCGGCATGACGCCTTCGGCGGCGAGGCGAAATGCCACGCCCGCGCACGAGCCGCCGCGATCGAGCGCGAGCACGAGGCCCGGCTGCTCGGGCGTGCCGCGGTTCACGCGCGACCACAGATACAGCCCGCGATGGTAGCCGTGCACGCGCGAGCGCACGCTTTCGACGGTCGGCAAGCCGGGGTTCCAGATCAGCGAGCCATAGCCGAACAGCCAGATATCGCTCTTGCCGTCCCATTGCTGGAGCGTGCAGTCGAGCGACACGCGCAGTTCGTCTTCGGTGAGCAGGCGCGATTCGCCCAGCGACGGCGGATAGCCGGGGCAGGGCGTGTCGCCCGTCGAAGCGGCGATCAACCGCGCATCCTTCTGCGTCTGCTTGTCGGAGTCGTTCACTTCACCAGAAACGTTCGCGCGCTTGTCGTTCATATCGGGCAGAGCAGAGGGAGGCTGGGTGGAGAGCCTTATTTATACGGATCGGGAAAGCCGAGCGAGGCGAGCACTTCGGTTTCGATGCCTTCCATCTCTTCCGCTTCGGCATCGTCTTCGTGGTCGTAACCCTGCGCGTGCAGCGTGCCGTGCACGAGCAGATGCGCGTAGTGCGCCGACAGCGGCTTGCCCTGCTCGGCGGCTTCCTTCGCCACCACCGGACAGCAGAGGATCAGATCGCCGGTGACGGGATCGTCCTCGCTTTCCGCGTAGGCGAAGGTGAGCACGTTGGTCGCGTAGTCCTTGCCGCGATAGGTGCGGTTGAGCGTGCGGCCTTCTTCGGCGTCGACGAAGCGCACGGTCAGTTCCGCGTCCGCGAACAGCGATGCCTTGATCCACGCAGCCACGGTTGCGCGGGGCAGCGCGGCCTTGTGCTCGGGGAACGCCTTCGCGGCGGGGAACTGCACGTTCAGTTTGAGTTTCGGTGCGCGTGCCATGGTGGTGGTGTCGTTGACGTTCGCCTTAGCGCGCGTCGCTGTTGCTCTCGTCCTTTTTCGCGTGCGCGTCGTAGGCTTCGACGATACGCGCGACCAGCGGGTGACGCACCACATCCGCGCTGGTGAAATGCGTGACGGCGATGCCGCGCACGTTATTCAGCACGTGTTGCGCCTCGATCAGGCCGCTCTTGTGGCCGCGCGGCAGGTCGATCTGCGTGGTGTCGCCGGTCACGACCGCCTTCGAACCGAAGCCGATACGCGTGAGGAACATCTTCATCTGCTCGGGCGTGGTGTTCTGCGCCTCGTCGAGAATGATGAACGCGTGATTGAGCGTGCGCCCGCGCATGTAGGCGAGCGGCGCGATTTCGATCATCTGGCGCTCGAACATCTTCGCCGTCTTGTCGAAACCGAGCAGGTCGTACAGCGCGTCATAAAGCGGACGCAGATACGGATCGACCTTCTGCGAGAGATCGCCGGGCAGGAAGCCCAGACGCTCGCCCGCTTCCACGGCCGGACGCGTGAGCACGATGCGCTTGACCTGATCGCGTTCGAGCGCGTCCACCGCGCAGGCCACCGCGAGATAGGTCTTGCCCGTGCCCGCCGGTCCGATGCCGAAGGTCACGTCGTGCGAAATGATCTGCTTGAGGTACTCGCGCTGCGCGGGCGTGCGGCCGCGCAGGTCGGCGCGACGCGTGTAGAGCTTCGGGCCCTGTTCCTCGATATCGATGTCGAGACCGGCCGGCTCGTCGAACGGATGATCGGGATCGCCGCGAAAACGCGGGTCGATGGCGTCGTCACCGTTGGTGCCGCCGTTACCGTTACCGCTTTTCAGGCCCATCGCCGCCGGATGACGCGCTTCGACCAGCGCAAGCTGGATATCGTCCATGGACAGCGGATCGCGTGCCTTGTTGTAGAAGTTTTCGAGCGCGGCGAGGGCGAGTTTCGCGCCACGGCCGCGGATCGAGATGCGATGACCGCGGCGCGCGAGCGTGACGTCGAGGGCTTGCTCGATCTGTCGCAGGTTCTCGTCGAGCGGACCGCAGAGGTTCGCGAGCCGCGCGTTGTCTTCGCGCGGCGCGGTGAATTCCAGATGCTGCTGATTCGGCTTCAAGGTGTCTCTGAACTCCCGTGTTCCGTGGATAGCGTGACAGTGCGCAGCTTAGTGCGAAACCGCCGCATTGCCCTCGTGCGCGAGCACGAGCTCGCCGCGCAGCGAGTGCGGGTAGGCGTGATTGATTTTCACGTCGATCATCTGGCCGATCAGACGTGCGTGCGAAGCGAGCGGCGCCGGGAAATTCACCACACGGTTGTTTTCCGTGCGGCCCGACAGTTCGCTCGGGTCCTTGCGCGACGGGCCTTCGACCAGAATGCGCTCGACTTTGCCGACCATCGACTGGCTGATGCGCTGCACGTTCTCTTCGATCGTGGCCTGCAGATGCTGCAGACGCTTGAGCTTGATCTCGCGCGGCGTTTCGTCTTCCAGATTCGCGGCGGGCGTACCCGGACGCGGGCTGTAGATGAACGAAAAGCTCGTGTCGTAGCTCATCTCTTCGACGAGCTTCATGGTCTTTTCGAAGTCTTCTTCCGTCTCGCCAGGGAAGCCGACGATGATGTCCGTCGACAGCGACAGGTCCGGGCGGATCGCGCGCAGCTTGCGGATCACCGACTTGTATTCGAGCACCGTGTAGCCGCGCTTCATCGCCATCAGCACGCGGTCCGAACCGTGCTGCACCGGCAGATGCAGATGGCTCACGAGCTTGGGCACCTTGGCGTAGGTGTCGATCAGACGCTGCGTGAATTCCTTCGGGTGCGAAGTCGTGTAGCGGATACGTTCGATGCCGGGGATTTCGGCGACGTATTCGATCAGCGTGGCGAAGTCGGCGACATCGGTCGCGCCTAGCGTGAGCGCGCCCAGATAGGCATTGACGTTCTGGCCGAGCAGCGTGACTTCACGCACGCCCTGGTCGGCGAGACCCGCGATTTCGGTCAGCACGTCGTCGAGCGGACGCGAGACTTCTTCGCCGCGCGTGTAGGGCACGACGCAGTAGCTGCAGTACTTCGAGCAGCCTTCCATGATCGAGACGAACGCGCTCGGGCCTTCCACGCGCGCGGGCGGCAGATGGTCGAACTTTTCGATTTCGGGGAAGCTGATGTCGACCTGCGCGCGGCCCGAGGCGCGGCGCGCGTCGATCATCTGCGGCAGGCGGTGCAGCGTCTGCGGACCGAACACCAGATCGACGTACGGCGCGCGCTGGACGATGGACGCGCCTTCCTGGCTCGCCACGCAGCCGCCCACGCCGATCAGCAGGTTCGGGTTCGCTTCCTTCAGCTCGCGCACGCGGCCGAGTTCGGAGAAGACTTTTTCCTGCGCCTTTTCGCGCACCGAGCAGGTGTTGAACAGAATCACGTCCGCATCCTCGGGCGTGTCGGTCTTCACGAGTCCTTCAGCGGCGCCGAGTACGTCGACCATCTTGTCGGAGTCGTACTCGTTCATCTGGCAGCCGTAGGTCTTTACATATACTTTCTTGGTCATCGGGGTTCGCCGTTCGCAGTGGTTCACCTGGGGGCGTCGTCCGGTTGATGCACGTCATGCACGTCGGGACTTCGGTGAAAAGTGGGGCTGAATCGAGTGGCCGGCCTGCGAGAGCCGTGGCGCACGGTGGGGCGGTTCGCTTGCGGGGTTTTACGGCGGCTTTTGAGGCCGCTTTCGCGTTTTTTTCCGCAGTTTGACGACGCGAACCGTCGTTCAGCTTAATCCGACATTATAGCCTTATGCCTCGACGGCTTTGCGTCGGCGCGAACGTGCGCCGGTCTTGCCGGCTGGCGTGTCGGCGCTGTCTTGCGCGCACGGCACGAGCGCGCTCAATTCGCCCGAAGTCTGCGCGAAGCGCTCGGTCAGAAACTCCAGCAGCACACGCACGCGCGGCGCCAGATAGCGGTTGCGATGGTACAGCGCGTGCACCGGCTGCTCGGGGTAGCGCCAGTCCGGCATGACGATTTGCAGACGCCCGGCGCGCAGGTCGTCGGCGACGTCCCAGATCGATTTCACCGATAACCCGTAACCGCACAGCGTCCACTGGCGCACGGCCTCGCCGTCCGAGCTTTCCAGCGCGTCGTGCAGCGGCACCACGTAGGTCTGGGTTTGGTCGCCGCGCGTGAAACGCCACTCGTTGACCGGCCCGGCCGGCGAACCGATCACGATGCAGTCGAAGCGGGCCAGATCGGCCGGTTCCTGCGGTTCGCCGTGCTGCGCGATGTATTTGGGCGCGGCGCACAGCACGCGCGGGTTCGGCGCGAGGCGTCGCGCGATCAGCGAACTGTCGGCGGGCGTGCCGAAGCGGATCGCCAGATCGATATCTTCCTGCACGAGATTCGAGATCGAATCGGTCAGCGTGAGCGCGAAGCGCACGTCGGGATAGCGCGTGCGGAATTCGTCGAGCCAGCTCATCAGCAGATTGCGGCCGAAGTCCGACGTCGCCGAAATACGCACCTTGCCGCGCACCGCGTTCTGGCCCTCCTGCAGCGCGGCCTTGGCGTCGTCGAGCGAGCGCAGCGCGTGTTCGCTACAGGTGAGATAGCTGCGGCCTTCGTCGGTGAGGCGCAGCTGGCGGGTGGTGCGATCGAACAGGCGCGCGTGCAGTTCGGCTTCGAGCCGCGCGAGGCGGGCGCTGGCCGCAGCGGGCGTGAGGCCGAGCTTGCGCCCGGCCGCCGACAGACTGCCGAGCCGCGCGGCCTCCACGAAAAGGCGCACGTCGCCGAGATTGTCCATACGCGATTATTAGATGGCGATTGAAAATGCTTCAAATGCTACGCCAATTATCAAAATCGCGTGGAGCACCGACAATGCGCGTGTTTTCAGGTTTTGCCCGCCACGCCGCACCAGGACCCGCCATGCAACTCGATCACGTCACCCTCGTCACGCCCGATCTGGAAGGCGCGCGCCGTTTCTTTTGCGACATCGCCGGACTGGAGAACGGGCCGCGTCCGCCGTTTTCGGTGGGCGGCTACTGGCTTTACGCGAACGGGCGTCCCGTCGTCCATCTGGTCGATTCGACGATGCCCGGCGCGCGGCCCGCGCGCGTGGCGCCGCGCTTCGATCACGTGGCGTTTCGCGTCGCGCCCGGCGGCGAATGGCAGGCGCTGCTCGCGCGCATCGAATCGCATGACGTGCCGTATCAACTCGCGGACGTGCCCTTGAGCGGCGAGCGGCAATTGTTCGTCGCGCTCGCGCCGGGCGTGGTCGTCGAGTTCGTGACGGCGGCGGGCTGAACCGCAGCACTCATCCCACACATTCAGGCCATCAGGAGATTGCGATGCCTATTCCCTTGCTTGCGCTGGCGATCAGCGCTTTTGCCATCGGCACCACCGAGTTCCTCATCATGGGCCTGCTGCCCGACGTCGCGCGCGATCTGGGCGTGACGATTCCCGCTGCTGGCCTGCTGGTGAGCGGCTACGCGCTGGGCGTGGCCGTGGGCGCGCCGGTGCTCGCCGTGCTCACCAGCCGCATGCCGCGCAAGCTCGCGCTGCAATTGCTGATGGGCGTGTTTATCGTCGGCAACGTGATGTGCGCGATGGCCGATAACTACGCGCTGCTGATGGTCGCGCGCGTCGTCGCTTCGTTCGCGCACGGTTCGTTCTTCGGCATCGGCGCGGTGGTGGCGGCCTCGCTCGTGCCGCAGGAAAAGCGCGCCAGCGCCATCGCGCTGATGTTCACGGGGCTCACGCTCGCGACGGTGCTGGGCGTGCCGTTCGGCACGGCGATCGGCCAGCAGTTCGGCTGGCGCGTGGCGTTCTGGATCGTGAGCGCACTCGGCGTGATTTCGCTGATCGGCGTGACGGCGCTGGTGCCGAACCGGCACGACAGCGGCCCGGTCAGCCTCGGTCAGGAAGTGCGCGTGCTGCGCGATCCGCAGGTGTGGATGGCGCTGGGCATGACGGTGCTGGGCTTTGGCGGCGTGTTCGTCGTGTTCACCTACATCGCGCCGATTCTCGAACAGGTGAGCGGTTTCACGCCGCGCGGCGTGACGCTGATGCTCGTGCTGTTCGGCGTCGGGCTGACGCTGGGCAACACGCTCGGCGGCAAGCTGGCGGATCGCGCGCTGATGCCTTCGCTGATGGGCATTCTCGTCGCGCTCGCCGTGGTCATGGCGATCTTCACCAGGACGAGCCACGCAGGTGTGCCCGCCGCGATCACGCTGTTCGTCTGGGGTATCGCCGCGTTCGCGACTGTGCCGCCGCTGCAGATGCGCGTGGTGGCGAAGGCCGCCGCCGCGCCGAACCTTGCCTCGACGCTCAACATCGGCGCTTTCAATATGGGCAATGCGCTGGGCGCGTGGCTCGGCGGGATGGCGATTGCACGCGGCGTGGCGCTCGATGCGCTGCCGTGGGTGGCGGCGGTGGTGGCCATCGCGGCGCTGGTGCTGACGTGGTTTGCAGCGCGGCACGACAAGCGCGCAGCGACACCCGGCGCGCCGCTGAAAACGGCCGCTCAAGTCGCGATTCGACAGGACGCCTGCTGAGCCTGGCGCATATCGTCAGGATGCAAAAGCATTCCCGAAATCGCGCTCTGCAATGCTGATATCAGTGTGAAGATAACTTCGTTGGGCGCGGCAGGACGCGATGCTAGTCTTGCCTCCATTCAAGCTCTAGCGCCAATATCGGCGCGCCTGGGAGGCAGCCATGCATTCACCGCTTGCGCTCGTGAGGGACGCACATCGCACTACTACGCATCGGTCGGCGGATTCGCTCGATGCGCCGCATGTATCGCCGCATAACTCGCCACATGAATCGCCGCACGATCAAGCCGATGAACACGCGGCGCTGTCTGCGTCGCTCTCCGCGGATGCGCTCGCGGCATCGCATACCGCACGCGGCGAAGGTCCGTTCGATGCGCTCGAATATCTGGTTGGCGTGAATCTCGCGCGACTGCGTGCCGAACGGCAGCTTTCGCTCGACGCCCTGGCGCGCGCTTCGGGCGTCTCGCGCGCCATGCTCGCGCAGGTCGAATCGGCGCGCAGCGTGCCGTCGATCAAGGTGCTCTGCAAGGTGGCGGCGGCGCTCAAGGTGTCGGTATCGGCATTCCTGCGCCGCCATGCGGTAAGCGGCTTCGAACATCTGCCCGCCGATCGCGCTGCGCGCCGCGTCAGCGCCGACGGCCGCTATTCGGCGCGCGCGCTTTATCCCGAAGACAGCCCGGCCACCGCCGAATTCCACGAACTGCGCATCGCGCCGCTGCACACGGAAGCGGGCTCGCGCCGCGCGCCGGGCACGACCGTCAATCTGGTGGTCAGCGAAGGCACGCTGGAAGTGAGCGTGCACGACCGCCGCCAGTTGCTCGCGACCGGCGACGCCATCGTGTTCGACGCCGATCAACCGCACAGCCTGCGCAATCCCGGCGATACCGAAGCGCGCGTGTTCCGCGTGACGCTCAACGCCGAAACGCCGCCGCGCTGGGACGTGCCGCACGGTGCGGGCGCGCTGGGCGGCGAAGCGCTGGCCGCGCATCAACCGGCATGAGCGTCGCGCCAGACCGGGCAGGCAGCGCTTTGCCGCACTGCACAAGACGCGCCGCGCGCTATTTGTCTACTGGTTTTTTACCGCGCTGCACGATTGCGCGGCCTGTTGTATCCTTTGCCCGCCGGTTTGATGAGGTCATCATCCGGTAATCAGTGCGTCTTCAGGGCGGGGTGAAATTCCCCACCGGCGGTATGCCGGCCCGGCCGAAAGGTCAGGTCAGCGAGCCCGCGAGCGCCCGCGTGTGGTTTTTTGCGGGGTCAGCAGATCTGGTGCGAAGCCAGAGCCGACGGTCATAGTCCGGATGGAAGAAGATGTGCAGATGGTCATGTTTGCCCATCCGCCGCGGCTTTCCGGCCTGCGTGCGTGTCTTTGTCGATTGGATTTTGCGGATGAATACCGCGAGCTGATTTTCAAGATGCGTCGTGTGCCGGACGACGTGCGACGGGGATTCCTGTCTGTTTGCAATGCCCTGAAACGTTTTTCGCCCAACTCTTGCGAGGAGCGTTTCACATGTCCTTTACCCGCAATGCTGTGTCCGCCGATGTGCCGTTCGACGCCATCGACGATCTTTCCCTGCTCGAAACCGAAGTGGTGCCGCCGCGCATCGCCGCCGCGCTGCAAGCCATGCGCGAAGGCCGCCCGGTCGTGCTGCAGGACGACCACGACCGCGAAGACGAAGCCGATCTCGTCTGCGCTGCCCAGAACCTGACCAACGAGACGATGGCGCTGTTCATCCGCGAATGCAGCGGGATCGTCTGCCTGTGTCTGTCCGACGAGAAAGTGCGCGCACTCGAACTGCCGCCGATGGTCTCGCACAACGAAAGCCGCAACCGCACCGCCTTCACGGTCTCGATCGAAGCGCGTGACGGCGTGAGCACGGGCGTGTCGGCTGCCGACCGCGTGACCACGATTCGCGCAGCCATCGCCGCCGATGCGAAGCCCGAGCATATCGTGCGCCCCGGCCACGTGTTCCCGCTGCGCGCGCAGCCGGGCGGCGTGCTGACGCGCCGCGGCCACACCGAAGGCACCGTCGATCTGGCGGCGCTCGCGGGCCTCGAGCCGGCCGGCGTGCTGTGCGAACTGATGAACCCGGACGGCACGATGGCGCGCGGCCAGCAGGTCGACGACTTCGCCAAGCTGCACAACCTGCCGATGCTCACGATCGCCGAACTGGTCGAGTTCCGCGAATCGCTGGCACTGGCGCGCGAGCGTAACGCCGAACTGGTTTGATCGGCGCGCATCGGCGCGCATCGACGCAAATAGAAACGGCGCGTGTGGCCTGCTGGCCCACGCGCCGTTTCTCATTTCTGGCTGGACGGCTGGCTATCGAGCCTTACGACTGCACGTCGCCGAACTCGCCGCGCACGCCCGCTTCCACGAGCGCGGGCAGTTCGTCCATGTGCTCCATGATGCGCGTGATGCCCATCTCGCGCAGCACATCGGCATAGCCCGACGGGATATGGCTCGCGCCCACGAAGGCAATCGTCTTCATGCCCGCCGCGCGCGCCGCGTTCAGCCCGGAAATGCTGTCCTCCACCACGAGGCAGCGCGAGGGCTCCACGCCGAGCGTCTTCGCCGCGAAGAGATAGACATCGGGATAAGGCTTGGGTCGCGCAACCTGCTCGGCGCTGAAAATGCGTTCGCCGAAGATCGTGTCGAGCCCGGCGCGTCGCACCGAAGCGTGCACGCGCGTCATGCGGCTGTTCGAAACCACGGCGGCGGGCAGCGTCACGCGACGCAGCGCATCGCGCACGCCGTTGATCGGGCTCACCGATTCGGCGATCGCGACTTCGCAGTTGTGGTCGATGGTGTCGAGAAAATTCTCGGGCATCGTGAGATTGAAGCGCGCGGCGACGTCGGCGAGAAAACGCGAGGTCTGCTGCCCGAACGCGCCCGCCACGGTGGAGCGGAAATCGACGCCGGGAAAGGTGCGGCTAAGGGTATCGAAGATGACGTGGTCGGCAATGACTTCGCTGTCGACGAGCACGCCGTCGCAGTCGCAGATGAGATGGTCGATCATGCGCAAGACGAAAAAAAAGCGGAGCAACTCACGGCCGGGCAAGGCGGCGAGCCCGCGTGGGCCGGCAAGGCGGGACGATGGAAAGCCTTCATGATACGTGCTTTTGCGGCACCCTGGCCGTGCGCGCTGGCTGTCGCCCGCGCCGCGCGATGCGACAATGCCGCATCAACCAGACAGCGGGGAATGCGATGCGAGGACTTGCGATGATCGGTGCGGCGGCGCTCGTAGCGGGCTGCGTGGCCGGATGCACGAGTGCGTCGGGGCTCGCGGGCGGCTGGCGCGCGCCGCCATTTGCCGATCTGCAGCAGATGTGCGGCGCCCAGCAGCACGACTACGGCGCGGATACCCCGGCTGTCTATGCGGCGGTGTACGACGCGTACGTCGCGAACCGTCACGGCAAGCTGGCGCAGGCGCAGTTCTGCGGCTTCCAGGCGGGCCTCGCGCAGCACTACGCGGCGAGCGGCGCCGGTGCAGCGGCGCGCAATGCCTGGATCGATTATCTGAATGCGCAGCGCGCGCAGGCGGTGACGTGGCGCGCATCGGCGGACCCGACTTTGCGCGGCGGGTGAGCACCGATGAAGTGCGGCCGCACATGACGATGCGCCACGCGCTGCGGCGCGGTCATCGGCGGAAGGCGGGCGGTTGCGGTGGCAAAAAAATGGTCACGCGGGCATGAAGCGCGCGGGTCCGCGTGACCATGCACTGCAGACGTAAGCATGAGCTGCCGTACGCCTGCATCGGGGATGGGCTCGACGTAACGTGCTGGCGGACGATCCCGGCATCCGCACAGGTCGAGACAATAGGGTGAAACTGGAGCGGTTGTGAGTGGCGGGCGTACAGCGCATCAACGTGCGCGCCCGTGGTTTAAGAAAACCGTTTAATCGCGCGTAATGCAGAGTCGCCGATTTCGGTCAGTCGCCATTGCTGGAGGCCGGAAGCCAGGCGTTCCAGCTGTACGAGCTGTCGTTCGAGGAGGGCGTCGAGTTCTTCGCGTTCCATGTCGATCTGGTTGGGCGCGTCCTTGACTAGCAGCAGGGTGGCGAATTCATGCGGACTCAGCATCTTTCTCTCCGTGTGGCCGCATCAGAGGTCACGTTGCGCGGCCGGGCTGGGCGGCGAGTGACAGAGGATGCGGTGGGCGTGCGCGAAAGCCTGCGACGGCGCGATGCGTGTGCTGGATCAGCGTTCGTTTGCTGTCATGCGTCATTGATCGGGGCGGCGATCGACGTACGTCGCAAATGAAGCCAAACGGCCATCCAGCCTGGATTGGCGCCGGGGAACTGCAGTGTAGGCAAACCTGCAGCGTTGTACAAACCACACCCCAAAAATATTCCGTTTGACAATCGATGCCCGCAGCGGCGGTCGAGGGTCGCGCGCAAATCCTTGAATTCACTTGAAGTTCGTGCGGCAGCGCAAGAATGCGCAATGGTTCGCAGCGCTGATTAGCCGCGCTGCGTCATGCGTTGCGGCATGCATCATGAACGCTCGCGAAGCCTGATGCGAGTTGCGTTGGACGGGGCGCGCAGACGTCGTCAAGGCGGCAATATGGAACCTTTCCTCGGTTATGCGCTTTAGCTTTTTTTCACCTTGTGTTCACCTTTCAGGCGCGCCGTTTGCTTCGTGATTTGCAGAGGATTGCAAACCGATGCGCGCTCGCTGCGAGAAGGTGTCGAGCGGGGCGCAAGGCAAAGCCAGGCTGCGTCTTGCCGACGCAAGGCGCGCCAATACGCTGCTTGCGGAAGTCTGTTGGCACGCTCACGCGCGCCTTACAAGTCAACTCTTCCTGGAACTGCGGGGATCGGGATCGGTCTGTGCTCTCAGACTGCAGCTTCGCGAAACAGCAGCTAAGATGAAGTAAAAAGGGCTGGTACCTTTCGCTACGCGGCCTGGGCGCAAGACCGGGTAGCGAGGTGCAGCAGGAGCCGATACCGCTTTGGGAGCAAGACGCAATGCGCAATGACAATGAGCCGGGTCATGTAATGCCCTGGCGCATCGAAGACATCGACCTCACGCGGATCGACCGGCAGCGTGCCGCAGCGAACGAAGACTTGCTGCTGCTGTTGTGCGCGTCATCGTTTATCGAAAGCGGCTCGGATCTTTACACGAGCAACCTGAGCGTGTTCTTTAACGGCGATCCGGAAGTGTCCGACTGGCTCAACAACGAGTGGGAACACGAGGAGATGCAGCACGGCCGCGCGCTGAAGACTTACATCAACTACGTCTGGCCGGAATTCGACTGGGATACCGCGTTCAAGAACTTCTTTGAGGAATACTCAAAGACCTGCTCGTTCGAAGAATTCGAGAAGACGCGCGCGCTGGAGATGGTCGCGCGCTGCGTGGTGGAGACGGGCACGGCCACGCTTTATCGCGCCATCGGCGAATGCTCGAACGAGCCGGTGCTCAAGGAAATCACCGACAACATCCGCAGCGACGAAGTGCGTCACTACAAGCACTTTTTCAAGTACTTCAAGAAGTACAACCAGGTCGAGGGGCAAGGGCGCCTTGCCGTGCTCGGCGCGCTGATGCGCCGCGTGATGGAGATCAAGAACGAGGACTCAGAGATTGCGCTGCGTCACGTGTTTGCGATTCGCTATCCGGAGCGCGTGAAGGACGCCGCCTATAACCGCGAACTCACCGCGCGCGTGAACAAGCTGGTGCGCCACAATCTTTCCGCCGATATGTGCGTGAAGATGCTGCTCAAGCCGCTCAATCTGCCCGCGCGCATTCAGCCGAGCGTGCATTACCCGCTCACGAAGATCACGCAGCACGTGTTTTTCCGCTGATTTTCTGGCGCTGAAATGAAAAAGGCCCGCTGCGTAGCGGGCCTTTGTGCATCTGGCGTGCGGGCTTTTTAGCGGTCGCGCTGACCGTTGCCGTCGCGGCGCGAACCGCCCGGACGACCGCCGAGCAGGGCGCCCGGGTTCGACTGCGGCTTGCGTTGCTGCGTACGGCCCAGCGCGCTTTCGTGCGAGACGCCGCGCTGGCTTTCGCGGCGCGTATGTTCGCCGCGGCCGCCTTGCGAACCGTGGTTGGCGCCATGATTCGCACCCTGGTTGCCGCCTTGATTCGCCGAGCCTTGCTGCTTCACCGGCTTGGCGGTGCGGATGCCGTTGGACGCCGGCTTGGCTGCGCGCTGGCCGCCGTTGTTGCCGCCATTGCCACCATTACCCGCGTGCGCGCGGTTGCTATCACGGCCACCTTCGCGATTCCCGCCACGCGGTTCGCCACGACCTTGCGCCGGCTTCGCGCCGCCGCCATTGCCGCCCTGCGACGCGCCACGGCCCTGACCTTGCTGGCCACGACCTTGTTGCTGCTGACCGCGGCCTTGCGGCTGGCTGCGGCGCTGGATCGGCTCGGGCTTGGCGTTCGGGTCCGGCTCGAAGCCCGGAATCACTTCCTGCGGCACCGCGCGCTTGATCAGGCGCTCGATGTCCTTGAGCAGCTGATGTTCGTCGACGCAAACCAGCGACACCGCTTCGCCCGTCGCACCCGCACGGCCCGTGCGGCCGATACGGTGCACGTAGTCTTCGGGCACGTTCGGCAGATCGAAGTTGACCACGTGCGGCAGTTGATCGATGTCGATGCCGCGCGCGGCGATATCGGTCGCCACCAGCACCTGCAACGTGCCGTCCTTGAATTCGGACAGCGCGCGCGTACGCGCCGACTGGCTCTTGTTGCCGTGAATCGCCAGCGCGCTGATGCCGTCCTTCGTGAGCTGTTCGGCCAGACGGTTCGCGCCGTGCTTGGTGCGCGTGAACACCAGTACCTGGAACCAGTTGTGCTGGCGGATCAGATGCGTGAGCAGTTCGCGCTTGCGGTCGCGATCGACCGGATACACCTTCTGCGCGACGGTTTCCGCGGTGGTGTTGCGGCGCGCGACTTCGATCAGTGCGGGCGAGTCGAGCAGGCTGTCGGCGAGCGCCTTGATTTCATCGGCGAAGGTGGCCGAGAAAAGCAGGTTCTGGCGCTTGGGCGGCAGCTTGGCGAGCACGCGCTTGATGTCGTGGATGAAGCCCATGTCGAGCATGCGGTCGGCTTCGTCGAGCACGAGAATTTCGAGCTGCGAGAGGTCGATGGTCTTCTGCTGCATGTGATCGAGCAGACGGCCGGGTGTGGCCACCACGATATCCACGCCGCGCCGCAGGGCGTCGATCTGCGGATTGATGCCGACGCCGCCGAACATGACCGTCGACTTGATCTTCAGGTACTTGCCGTAGGCGCGCACGCTTTCTTCGACCTGCGCGGCCAGCTCGCGCGTGGGCGTGAGGATCAGCGCGCGCACGACGCGCTTGCCGCTCGCGTGCGGTTCCATTTCGCTCAGGCGTTGCAGGATCGGCAGCGTGAAGCCAGCGGTCTTGCCGGTACCGGTCTGCGCGCCGGCGAGCAGGTCGCCGCCGCCGAGCACGGCCGGAATAGCTTGCGTCTGGATGGGCGTGGGCGTGGTGTAGCCCAGTTCGTTGACAGCGCGGACCAGCGGTTCGGACAAGCCGAGAGAATCAAAAGACATAAACACCTGTTGTATTGCAGTATCGCGGACGGCAGGCGCAGCCGTTATCCGGCGCGCTGCGCGGCGTGGTTTTGCACGCATGCAAACCCGGCACGCGCATCCATCCGCGTTTATTCGGACGGCGCGCCAGTGCGCGCGCCGCTTGTCGACGCTCTCGCGGAGCGTCGGCTGGCATAGGGTTGCATCGCACAGCCGCGGACACTGCGGCCGCCGCGCGATGGGCTTCGTGTGGATTCCCCGGGGGACGATTCCCGGGGCGACGCGTCAGGCGACGTAGCCCGCGACGCTCACGAATTGACAGACGCTCCCGGCGAGCACGAACAGATGCCAGATTCCATGTCCGTGCCGGATGCGCTCGTCATTGACGAAAAAATAAATACCGACGCTATAGATGATGCCGCCGGCCAGCAGCCATGCGGTGCCGGCAGCGGGCAGCGTGCTGATGAGCGGCTTGACCGCGACCAGCGCGAGCCAGCCCATCACCACGTACAGCACCATCGACAGCACGCGTGTGCGGCGTCCGAGCGTGAGTTCCTGGGCGATGCCGAGCACGGCAAGACCCCAGCTCACGCCAAACAGCGACCAGCCCCACGGCCCGCGTAGCGTCACAAGCGAGAACGGAGTATAGCTGCCCGCGATCAGCAGATAGATCGCGGCGTGGTCGCACTTCTGCAGCACGGCCTTGATGCGCGGTCCGCGTACGCCGTGATAAAGCGTGGAAATCGTGTACAGCGCGCACAGCATCGCGCCATAGACGGCGAAGCTCACGACCTTGTACGCGTCGTGATCGAGCGCACCGAGCGTCACGAGCGACACCAGCCCCGCGACCGACAACATGGCGCCCACGAGGTGAGTAATGCTGTTCAGACGCTCACCGGCGTGCATGACGACAACTCCTTGTTCTTCTTGCCCCGTGACGTCGGCATGTCGATCCCGGTCGTCATGCCGATCCGGCACCTCAAACGCGGCAAACCCGCTTTGCCGCCGTTTTCGTGCGCCGCTCGCGCCGTGCTTAAAAAACGGTTCGTTCAACTGTTCTGGGCAGCGCAGTGGTCCGCAAACGGTCCGGCGACTGCCCGATTCAATGCCCGAAAACTTCGCAAAAACTGCTCAAATACCTGTCAGGACCGCCAAATAGCGAAGGGCGCAGCCGACGGCGTTTTGCCGGCTGCGCCCTGATCAGGCAAGCGTCACTATAGCAGGGGATACCCTAGTCGAGCGGCGCGGAGCGCAGATCGGCCACCTGCTGCGGGGACACCGGCGTGCCCTTGTTGCCCCACGACATGCGAATAAAGGTCACGACCGCTGCCACTTCCTGATTCGACAGCGCCTGCGCGAACGGCGGCATGCCATACGGGCGTGGATTGCCCTGCGTGCTGGGCGGATAGCCGCCATTGAGCACCATGCGGATCGGATTCACAGCCGAGTGCATCTGGATCGACTGATTGTTCGCGAGCGGCGGGAAATTCGGCGGCATGCCGAGGCCGTTCTCCGCGTGACACTTTGCACACTGGTCATGGTAGATCTTCTGACCTTGCTGTAAGAGTTCGCCGCCGAACGTATCCGAGGTTTCCATCTGCATGTTCTCGGGCGCTTCTTTCTTCTGCGGAATCGTCTTCAGATAGGTCGCCATCGCGTGGATGTCGTCGTCGGAAACATATTGCAGACTGTTATGGATCACGTCCGCCATCGGGCCGAACACCGCGCCGCGTTCCGACACGCCGGTCTTGAGCAGGCTGGCAATGTCCTTCATGTCCCAGTCGCCGAGACCGCCTTCACTCGACGTGAGCGACGGCGCGTACCAGTTCTGCAGCGGAATCAGCCCGCCCGCGAACGCCGATGAATTGACCGGCGCGCCCATCATGTTGATCGACGTGTGGCACATGCCGCAGTGGCCAAGGCCTTCGACCAGATACGCGCCCCGATTCCACTCGACCGATTTGGTGGGATCGGGCTTGTACTCGCCTTCGCGGAAGAACAGCGTGCGCCAGCCGATCAGCAGATTGCGGTTGTTGAACGGGAATTTCAGCTCGTGAGGGCGGCTCGGCACGCCCACTGGCGGCACGGAGCGCAGGTAGGCGTAGATCGCGTCCGAATCCGCGCGCGAGACCTTGGTGTAGCTCGTGAACGGGAAGGCCGGATAGAGCAGGCTGCCGTCCTTCGAGCGGCCCGTGTGCATGGCGCGGTAGAAGTCGTCGGCGCTCCATTTGCCGATGCCGTCCTTGTCGTCGGGCGTGATGTTCGGCGTGTAGAGCGTGCCGAAGGGCGTCGCCATCGGCAGGCCGCCCGCGAAGATCTTGCCACCGCGTACCGTGTGGCAGGCGATACAGTCGCCGGCGCGGGCGAGATATTCGCCTTTCTTGATGAGATCGGCCTGATCGGCGGGCGTGGCCGCCTGCGCCGCGTTGTTGTGCAGATAGGTGTTGCCGGTCCACAGCACGGGCACGAGCGCCGCGGCGGCGGCAAGCACGACTGTGGACAGGGCGAACAGGGACTTGCGGTTCATATGGCTGTCTCCCCCGGCGCGTTATTGCGGTTCGCTGCCGCACGCGAGCGGCGTCTTCAACGAGCCCGCCGCAGCCGGCACGGGATTTTGCGGCGCATTTTGCGTCGACAGCCAGGCCGCAACGGCGTTCACGTCTTCGTCCGTGAGGCGCGTGGCGATCTCATGCATGCAGTCGGGCGCCTTGGCGTGACGCGAACCCGAGCGCCATGCGCCGATCTGCGCGCTGATGTAATCCGAATGCAGCCCGACCAGACCAGGAATCGCCGGCTCCATGCCGGTGAGCTTCGCGCCGTGGCAGGCCGCGCACGCGGGCACCTGTTTGGCCGGATCGCCGCGCAGCACGATTGCCTGGCCGCGCGCGAGCGTGCTGTCGTTCACCGAAGGCTTCGCGGGCGGCGGGTAGGGCGGACGCTGCTGCGAGAAGTACGTGGCGATCTCGTGCAGGTACTCGTCCGAGAGATAGGTCACCAGGTAATTCATCGGCGGGTACTTGCGGCGCCCGTCGCGAAAATTCATCAGCTGGTTGTAGAGATACTCGGCGGGTTTGCCTGCGAGACGCGGGAAGTAGTCGTTGTCGGTTCCCTGGCCGTGCGAGCCGTGACACGCCGTACAGCCCTGCACGCGCGATTCGATCGTGTCGGGGGCTTTCGGTTGCGGGGTCTGTGCGGAAGCAGCGCTGAACATTCCGGTCGTGCCGAACAGCAATGCGGCTCCCAGCGGCGCGACGAGCGGAATGAGCGGTCGGAGGATACGTCTTGGGGACACGCGTGACTCCATTCTTTATCGTGGACCTGACCAGGCTTCGTGCGGCCCGGCTTGAGGCTGCGCGCGATGAAAGCGAAAGAGACCGTGCGCGCTGCGGCTACGCAGCCAGTTCTGGCATCGCGACCTCATCGCGACCAATGGAGACTTTTTGCCACAACTGCCAGCGGGCCGCCAACGCGGGCTTGCCCGAACTCGCACGTGGCGGATGGTCGCAACGACGCCGGTTATGATTCTGCACCTGTTAGCCGATCCGTGACTCGGGATTGTCCCTGCCTTCGGTCATCATTTTTGGCGTGTCGCCGCCAGATCGATGCCATCGATGCGCGCCCATGACGATGCCGTTGAACCGATCCACGCCTCGGCTATCGAAGCAGGCGCGTCCTGAAAAGGCGCCCGCAGTTGCCATCGGCCCGCTCGCCACGTTTCCTGTTGTTTCCTTGCCACTTGTCTCGATGACTCCAATTGCACTTTTCGCACTTTTAGCCTTTTCCACGCTATCCGATTCGATCCAGCAGGCGCGCCCCGATGAGTGCGCACGCCGCGCACCCGCGGAGGGCGCCTTCCGATGAAAGCTGACTGGCTCTGGATCGGGCAGGTCGCCATGGCGGCCCTCGTGAACCTCGCGTATGCCTTCGCGCTCGGCTCCGCGCTCTATGGCGCGTGGCTCGAAAAGGACGCACGCAGCGCGGTCGCGCCCGCGCGTCTCGCCTGGCTGCGCGCGCAACGCTCGCTGCGCGCCGCCTCGCTCGTGCTCGTGGTCGCGCTGGCGATCTGGCTGCTGTACGAAAGCGCGTCGATCAGCGGTGAAACATTGCCGGACGCGTTCGGCGTGATCTCGACGGTGCTCGGGCAGACGCATGTGGGCCACGCGTGGAGCGTCGCGTTCGTGGGTGCGCTGGTGCTGCTGGCGACGGCGCTCGCATCGAACGGCCCGCTGCGCGACGGCGTGATGTGGCTGGCGATCATCGTGGTGGCGGCGGGCCGCGCGGGTCTCGGTCATGCAGCCGATGCCGGCTTCGCATCGGCGGCGCTCGGCCTGAACACGCTGCATGTGCTGAGCGCGAGCGCGTGGAGCGGCATCGTCATGGCGGGCGGGCTGGCGGTGTTGCCGGCGCTGGGCGCATCGACGGCGCGCGGCGTGCTGATCCGCACGGCGGGGCAGGTGTCGAACGTGGCGGTGTTCGCCGTCGGCCTCGTGCTGGCGACGGGCGTGTTCAACGGCATTCGCGGCACGGGCGGCTCGATCGAAGCGCTGCAGGCGAGCACGTGGGGCCACGTGCTGCTCGCCAAGCTCGCGCTGGTCGTGCTGGCGCTGCTGCTAGGCGGCTTCAACCGCGTGGTGGCGATGCCCGAACTGCGCCGTGCGGCGTCGACGGGCGCGGCCCGGCGCTTCGTCAACGTGCTGCATCTGGAAGCGCTCGTGATGATGGCCGTGCTGGTGATTGCGGCCGTGCTTGCGCATAGCGTGCCGGGCTACGTGTTGCAAGGCTGAAACGTCGCTCATTGAAGCGGCGTCGCACGCTCACTCGTAGCCAAGCCGATGGCTGAGAATCGGCGAGAAGAACAGGGCCATCGCGCAGCCGATGGCCTTGCCTTCGAGTTCCGCGAGCGCGACCACGGAAGACGGATGCGCAATCAGCTCGATCAGTTGCGGCGCGCACCAGAGCACCGCGACGCCGATAAAGCTCTGCTCGAGTACCGCGATGCGCCAGCCGCGCGTGCAGGCGAGCGCCGCGGCAATGATGCGCGTCAGGCCGAAAACGACGAGCGCAAGAACGGCGGCCTGTTCGCGGATCAGATAGTCCGGGAGCATGGTGTCCATGTTGTTATCCCCTGTAGCTTTTTGTGTTGGTCTCACAGGAGATTCAGCAAGGACCAGGCCAGCGGCGTGCAAGCCGCGCCGGCTCTGCTGTACAGCGCTTTCGCGCACGCCTGCCGGGCCTTGTGCGGCGCGGCTTTGCGGGCGACAAACCTTGTGTGCGAAAACGACGAAGGCCGCGCGTGCCCAGGGGCACTACGCGGCCTTCATGTCGAAAAGCGGCCTCAAACGTTACGGCGCTGAAACGTGGTCCAGATGGGCCGTCACGTAACGCCGTAACATTCTCGGCTCATTCGCGATTCATTCGCAGCGATCACCACTCGGCGACGCTGCCGTCCTCGTGGCGCCACACCGGATTGCGCCAGCGGTGGCCGGTCTTCGCCATCTCGCGCACCTTTTCCTCGTTCACTTCGATGCCCAGACCCGGGCCCTGCGGAATCGATACGAAGCCGTTTTCATACTTGAACACTTCCGGGTTGCGGATGTAGTCGAGCAGATCGTTGCCCTTGTTGTAGTGAATGCCCAGGCTCTGCTCCTGGATGAACGCGTTGTAGCTCACCGCGTCGAGCTGCAGACAGGTTGCGAGCGCAATCGGCCCGAGCGGGCAGTGCAGCGCGAGCGCGACGTCGTAGGCCTCGGCCATCGCGGCGATCTTGCGGCATTCGGTGATACCGCCCGCATGCGACGCGTCCGGCTGGATGATGTCGACGAAACCGTTCGCGAGGATGTGCTTGAAGTCCCAGCGCGAGTACAGACGCTCGCCCAGCGCGATCGGCGTGCTGGTCTGGTTGACGATGTCGCGCAGCGCCTCGACGTTCTCCGAGAGCACCGGCTCTTCGATAAACATCAGCTTGTACGGATCGAGCTCCTTCGCGAGCACCTTGGCCATCGGCTTGTGCACGCGGCCATGGAAGTCCACGCCGATCCCCACGTTCGGGCCCACGGCCTCGCGCACGGCCGCGACGTTGTCGATCACGCCCTGCACCTTGTCCCAGGTGTCGATGATCTGCAGTTCTTCCGAACCGTTCATCTTCACGGCCTTGAAGCCGCGCTCGACCACGGCGCGCGCATTGTTCGCGACATCGCTCGGACGGTCGCCGCCGATCCACGAATACACCTTGATCTTGTCGCGCACCTGGCCGCCGAGCAGCGCGTGCACGGGCACGCCATGACGCTTGCCCTTGATGTCCCAGAGCGCCTGATCGACGCCGGCGATCGCGCTCATCGTGATCGGGCCGCCGCGATAGAAACCCGCGCGATACATCACCTGCCAGTGGTCCTCGATCAGCAGCGGGTCTTTGCCGATCAGGTAATCGGCCAGTTCCTGCACGGCGGCTTCGACCGTGTGCGCGCGACCCTCGACGATCGGCTCGCCCCAGCCGACGATGCCTTCGTCCGTTTCGATCTTGAGAAACAGCCAGCGCGGCGGCACGACGAAGGTTTCGAGCTTGGTGATTTTCATGCGGTGTCTCCAATCCAATCCAGTTACTGGGCGGTTGCGCGCAGGCGAGGTGCCCGGCGCGTCTCGACGCACATGCTACTGCAAAATCCGGCGAAACTCGCCGTAAAGTGCTATTAATAGTATTATTTCGCGTCGATTCCCAATATCCAGGAGAACAGCCATTCAGCGCGATCTGCACGGCACGGTGGCCTACGAACTCGGCAGCGCGATCCTGCGCGGCGACCACGCGCCCGGCGAAGTCCTGCCGCGCGAAGCCGAACTCATGGAGCGCTTCGACGTCAGCCGCACGGTGCTGCGCGAGGCGCTGCGCACGCTCACGTCCAAAGGCCTCGTGGAGTCGCGGCCGAAGGTGGGCACGCGCGTGCGCGAACGCGCCGCCTGGAACCTGCTCGACGCTGATCTGCTCGACTGGTACGCGCGCGTTGCGCCGCCGCTGGCGTTCGCGCTCAAGCTGCAGGAAATGCGCGAGATGATCGAGCCTTACGCGGCGGGTCTCGCGGCGAGCGCACACGACGCCGCCGCGCTTTCGCTGATCGAAGACGCGCATGCGGCGATGGCGGCTGCGCGCAACGTCGACGAATGGGTGCGCGCCGACCTGCGCTTTCATCTGGCCGTGCTCTCGGCCTGCCGCAATGAACTGCTGGTGCCGCTGGGCGTGCTGATCGGGCGCACGCTCGAAGGTCAGTTGCGCGTGAACGCCAAACGCGCCGATGTCTTCAACGCCGCGCTGCCCGATCACACGGCAGTGGCCGCCGCGATCGCCCGACGCGACGCCGCCGCCGCGCGCGAAGCGATGGCCGCGCTGCTGCGCGTGACGCGGGAGCGCATCGAAGGATAGGTTCGGCGCTGGGGTGGGCGAATTTGCTATGCTTCAGCGCGGTCATTCGCGCGGCGCGGCTTATGGCGCCGTCAGGCCGCACGATTTCCACGCTGACTTTTTTCCGCATGCAGTCTCACTCCGCAAACGTTTGACATGATGATGAATGCACCCGGCGGCCCGCAACTGGACAACGCCACGCTCCTCGAAATCATCCGCGCGCAGTCGGATATCGCGCGCCTCGGGCTCGACCTGGGCGGCGTGATGGCCTTCGTCGCAGAACGGGCCGAAATGCTGACTGGCGCGCAGGGCGCGGCGGTCGAACTCGCCGAAGGCGACGATATGGTCTACCGCGCGGCCTCGGGCAGCGTGGCGAGCATGCTGGGCCTGCGCCTCGCGCGCGGTTCGAGCCTGTCGGGGCTGTGTGTGAGCACGGGTGAGATCCTGCGTTGCGACGATTCGGAAAACGATCCGCGCGTGGACCGCGAAGCCTGCCGACGCGCGGGCCTGCGCTCGATGATCGTGACGCCGCTCAAGCATCTGGAAACGACCGTGGGCGTGCTGAAGGTGGTGGCGCCCGAAGTGAGCGCTTTCAGCGACGACGATATCGCCGCGCTCTCGCTCATTTCCGGCTTGATCGCCGCGGCGATGTTCCATGCCGCGCGTCATGAAACCAGCGAGCTTTATCTGCGCGCGACGCACGATGCGCTGACGGGTTTGCCGAACCGCGCGCTGTTCTACGACCGGCTGCGCCAGTCGGTGGATCTGGCGGTGCGCTCGGCCGGCGGCCTGGGCGTGCTCAATCTCGACATGGACGGCCTCAAGCCGATCAACGACCGCTACGGCCATCGCGCCGGCGATGCGGCGATCAAGGAGACGGCGTCGCGCATCGCGCGCAATAGCCGTCGCGTCGATACGGCCGCGCGCGTGGGCGGCGACGAATTCGCGATGATCCTGCCGGGTATTCACGGTCGCCATGATGCCGAGGTGTACTCGCAACGGATCACCGAAAAAGTGGGCGAGCCATTCGAGTTCGAAGGGCAGTCGATCGACCTGGGTGTGAGCGTGGGTGTGGCGGTGCTGCCGGAAGACGGGATGGAGATGACCGCGCTGATCGATCTGGCCGATAAGGCGATGTATCAGGCGAAGCGGGGGAGACGGGTGGCGGGGTGAGGTGGGCGCGAATGACCGGTGGGGCGAATTTGCGCTGGAGCGAACAACATTTAAATTTTACGGATAACGCTCCCGTCTGCTGCCATTCTGATACGTGCTGCGCAATAAAGCGCTAGTCGTTCAGGAGGAGTCCGGAAATGGCACGAGCTTCGAAGCGGCGCCCCAGTCGTCGAGCAGAAATCCTTGCGGTGATTCGGGAGCGTCCTGGGGCGACCTCTGCGCAAATTGCCGAACATCTAGGGATCGGCGATCCTGGAAAGGTCACTACCGACATGTGGCCGTCGATCCGAAGCGGGCGAGTGCTTACGGAGCGGGTCATGCAGGACGGCAGGCACGTCAACGCCTACTATTTGCCTGATCAGATAAACGGCGAGACTGTTACGCGGGTCAACCAGCGTGTGGTCGATGCAAATGACGTCATTGCTCCGGCCTTGGGCGTTACCGCTCAAACTAGCGTTTTCGGTGGTCCGGTGAAAAAGGCGCGGCGCACGAAAGTACGACGCAAGCCGGCAGCGCAGCGAACAGCGAGCCATGATGCCCCGGTTGTTGTCGGCAAGAGTCGCGAAGTCGAGCAGGCTGACGCTACCCGGGATACTGACGGCTTTGCCTGCGCGCTCGGCGGCGATGGTCAGCTACTGTTGATCAGGGGCGGTCACATTCTGGCTTCATTAACTGAAGCGGAGGCGGTTTCATTGCAGAAACTCTTAATCCGGCAAAAGCTCGCCAGTGTTTTTGCAGAAATGACTTAGGGTTAGAAAATAGAAAAAGCCGTTGTTTCTTTCGAAACAGCGGCTTTCGCTCGAGGGGCTGGGCCACTTTTTATGCCAGCGGGCACTCATCTGGCGGTTTGAATGTCAGTGAGCGCGGCTCCACCCAAACGTTGCCTGCAATTGGCGCAAAACATCGAAAGTATCTCTTGTATTAACTTCGAAGCTTCGGCATACGTTGGGGATTTTCACCTTCGTTGAATTGTCGCTAAACTGTTCATGCGTTGCAACGCCCCATCCCATCGTTTTGGCCTTCGCAATGAGCCACGGGTCTGCGCCACCAAGGAAAAGACTCTTATTAGGTCGCGTATAACGCGCTACGGATTCAACGTGTTGTGCGACTTCGGCGAACGTCCGTTGAGTTAGCTCATCGGAAACGTCAAGGAACCAGCCAGTTCCATGGCGGGCTTCTATCCAACTGGCGAGACTGTCTCCGCGACCTGCAAGTTCACTGTAGACTTCGCCGATACTCGCAACTAATCCGCGTGCATTTGCGTCGTCCAGCCAATTCCAGAAACCCGGACAGATATCGTTGGCGTAATAGCGATTCTGCGCTTCGATGAATATGTTGGAATCGAGCAAATACATTCTTATTCTTCTCCGTATAAGCTACTCGCCAGCTTTTTCAGATTGGCGGGCGCGACGCCTAGCAAACTCCCCGCTTCACGAAGCAGCATTCGGCCTTCGAATGCCGTTTCAAGCACAGCCTTCGTAAGAAGCTTGCCATTCCTGGATGCAGCGGTTCTGTAAGGGTTGCCGCCTCCAGCCTGCCGCGCAGCAGTTGCTGCCCAAGCAGCACGTTCGACCTGATAGAACGTTGAGAACGCGTCCCATGGCGCGAGCCTTAGCTCTACCGCTCTTCTGCCAACTACGACTCCACTTACCTTGAATGCGCGTGCGAGTTCTCGAACTTGCGCTGCAAAGTCGAGTCTGTCGCGCCATCGCGCACGAAGCTCGTTAGCCGGGACGAGAAATTCCGCCGCCGTTGCGTTGCAAAGTCGCTCGATGTCCCTGTCGTGCTCGTAAGGGGCATCAAATTGCTCGTTGGATACACCACTCTCGCCAATCCAAAGATGAGCCAGCTCATGAATTACCGTGAAGATCTGCGCTGCCTTCGCGTCTTTTCCGTTGAGAAATATGACGGGTGCATATATATCGGCAACGACAAAACCTCGAAATTCGTCGACGGATAGTGGGCGATGCGTGTTATTGCCAACGATTCCCGAGCGCATCACAAGAATACCCACGCTTTCGATCCTTTCGATCAAGAGTCGCAGGTACTCCTCCCAGTTCTGGCATTTGAGGCGATCCTGCGGGGTAATCTTGAGCACGTGGCCGATATCGACCGCAATATCCGCCGCTGCGTTGCGAACGTTGAAGCGACCGATGAATTCCAGCTGCTGATGGCCATGTTGCTGCCGATACTCGCGAAACCACGCTTGTTTGCGTAACACTTCGTCTAACAGGTCGCGGAAGTCTGCACCCAGAGGTGGAACAGGGTCGTTGCCAATTGTCCGAAAATCCGCAATCGGCAAAATTTCCTCTGGTGGTTGCTGGAGGTACAAATATCCGAAGGGAATATGCGTAATCTCAGCGATGCGTTGAGCCTGTCGGAAGGTCGGCTTTCGTTCGCCAGACTCCCACGAATTGACACGTGTGGATGCAGTGCCCAGTTTCTCGGCCAGTAGATGCGCGTCGATCCCGGCACGCTGAAGCGCCCAGGTGAGTATCGTCGGATTGATCTGCGCCTCGGCCATGATTCGTGATGGAGTGTGTTCCGCTATCGGCTATGCCCAGAGTGGGCGCCTGCGGTAGGCTTCGCCAATCATACTGGACCTGGCCGCGACGCACTTTGATGTTAACACCGGGGCGTGTTGAGCTCGGGCGACTCCAGACGCGCAAATAGAAAAAGCCGCTGTTTCTTTCGAAACAGCGGCTTTCGCATTTGGTGGCGAATCAGGGATTCGAACCCCGGACCTGCGGATTATGATTCCGTCGCTCTAACCGGCTGAGCTAATTCGCCTTGAGAAGAGAGATTATGTAGGGTGCCCGGCACCCTGTCAAGCACTTTCTCAAAACTTTTTCAGGGCGCCGGGACCGTCATCGGAATACGCCCGCTCAATCCTGCGAGTAGATATCCGAATCCTTGGTCTCCTTCACGAACAGCATGCCGATCACGAAGGTCGCCAGCGCGATGATGATCGGATACCAGAGCCCCGAGTAGATATCGCCGCGCGCCGCCACGATCGCAAACGCCGTCGCAGGCAGGAAGCCGCCGAACCAGCCATTGCCGATGTGATAGGGCAGCGACATCGACGTATAGCGAATCCGCGTTGGGAACATCTCCACCAGCATCGCCGCGATCGGCCCGTACACCATCGTCACGAAGATCACGAGGATCGTCAGGATCACCACGGTCATCGGCCAGTTGATCTGCGCGGGATCGGCCTTGAGCGGATAGCCCGCGCTCTTCAATGCGCCCGAAAGCGTCTTGTCGAACGCCGCGCCCGCCTCCTTGGCGCCTGGCGCCTTGCCGTCGAAGGTGTCGACGGTCGTGTCGCCCACCTTGATCTGCGCCATCGTGCCCGCCGGCGCCGCCACGTTCGAGTAGTTCAGGCCGGCCTTCGACAGCGCGCTCTTGGCGACGTCACACGAGCTCGTGAACTTCGACGTGCCCACCGGGTTGAACTGGAACGAGCATTCGTCCGGGTTCGCGATCACGACGATCGGTGCGCGCGCGGTCGCGGCTTCGAGCGCCGGGTTTGCGTAGTGCGTGAGCGCCTTGAAGAGCGGGAAGTAGGCGAGCGCCGCGATCAGGCAGCCGGCCATGATGATCGGCTTGCGACCGATCTTGTCCGACAGCGAGCCGAAGAACAGGAAGAACGGCGTGCCGATCAGCAGCGCCACCGCGATCAGGATATTCGCGCTCGCACCATCGACCTTGAGCGTCTGCGTAAGGAAGAACAGCGCGTAGAACTGGCCCGTGTACCAGACCACGGCCTGGCCGGCCGTCACGCCGATCAGCGCGAGGATCACGATCTTGAGGTTCTTCCACTGACCGAACGCTTCGGTGAGCGGCGCCTTCGACACTTTGCCTTCGGCCTTGATGCGCTTGAAGGCCGGCGATTCGTCGAGTTGCAGACGAATCCACACCGACACCGCGAGCAGCAGGATCGACGCGACGAACGGCACGCGCCACGCCCATGCGCCGAACGCTTCTTCGCCCACCGTGGTGCGCACGCCCAGGATCACGAGCAGCGAGAGGAACAGGCCGAGCGTGGCGGTCGTCTGAATCCACGCGGTGTAGAAGCCGCGGCGTCCGGGCGGTGCGTGTTCCGCGACGTACGTGGCCGCGCCGCCGTACTCGCCGCCGAGCGCGAGACCTTGCAACAGCCGCATGAGGATGAAGATCACCGGCGCGGCGATGCCGATCGACGCGTAGCCGGGCAAAAAGCCGACCACGAAGGTCGACAGACCCATGATGACAATGGTGACGAGGAAGGTGTGCTTGCGGCCGACCAGATCGCCCAGGCGCCCGAACACGATCGCGCCGAACGGACGCACGGCGAAGCCTGCGGCAAAGCCGAGCAGCGTGAAGATGAAGCCCGCCGTGGGATTGACGCCGGAGAAGAAGCTCTTGCTGATAAAGGCCGCGAGCGAGCCGGCCAGATAGAAGTCGTACCACTCGAACACGGTGCCGAGCGACGACGCGAAGATCACGCGTTTTTCGTCGCGGGTCATCGGCGAGTGCGAGACTTGTCCGCCAACGGTTGCCATATGTGTCTCCAATTTTGATGTGCGTGTGGGCCCGCGGTCGAGGCGGTCCTGCGCTGCATTATTGGAATGGAAACTTACGGGGTTCTGACGGACCAGGGATGATTCGAGGCGTGCGGCTGCGATGTGGATTTGTTTTTATCGTCGCTTATTGTTGTTTAAATTGATGGCAACGATGTGCCATTTTTCTCTATCGATCAATTGTTGTGGCGGCGCGCGCGAGTCGCATCAGGGAAAGTCCCATCCCCGTTTTCGCGGCTTTTGACGCTTTCGCTGTCAGTTTCGGCTGAGGCTTGTCAGGAAACAGCGCGTAGCCGCAGCGTCACGCGCACGAGCGTTCCGGCCAGTCGCGGTGTTTCCTGGTAGACGTTGTCGTCGATGGCGAGCGTGCCGCCGTGCATCGTCGCGATTTCGCGCACGATCGCGAGTCCCAGACCGCTGCCGTCGCCGTCGCGGCCGAGAATGCGATAGAAGCGCTCCTGCACGCGCTCGCGCTCGCCCACGGGAATGCCGATGCCCGTGTCTTCCACCTCCAGATGCACGGCGCGCGCGGCGGGCTCGGGCCGCACGCGCACGGTGATGCGCCCGCCCGTGGGCGTGTAGCGGATCGCGTTGTCGATCAGATTCGACAGCATTTCGCGCAGCATCACCGGGTTGCCGTCGACAAGGACAGCGGTCGCTTGATCGGCGTCTTCCGGGCCTTCGTAGCCCAGATCCATCTGCCGCGCGAGCGCCGGCTGAACCCAGTCGCGCACCGCATGACGCGCGACTTCGGTCACGTCGACGGGCGTGAAAATCTGCCCCGACATGCGGTTTTCGGCACGCGCCAGCGCCAGCAATTGCGTGACGAGGCGCGCCGCCTGCTCGGAACTGGTCGCGATCTGTTCGAGCGAGCGATGCACCTCGGGCGAGGCGTGCTGGCGCAGCGCGAGTTCGGCCTGGGTGCGCAGGCCGGCGAGCGGCGTCTTCATCTGATGCGCGGCATCGGCGATAAAACGCTTTTGCAGTTCCATGTTCTGTTCGAGCCGCGTGAGCAGGTCGTTGAACGAGGTGACGAGCGGCTCGATTTCGGGCGGCGCGCGGCGCGCTTCGAGCGGCGAGAGATCGTCGGGGCGGCGCATGCGCATGTTCGATTGCAGCGCGTGCAGCGGCGCGAGGCCGCGCGACAGGCCGAACCACACCAGCAGGATCGCGAGCGGCAAGATCACGAACTGCGGCAGGATCACGCCCTTGATGATGTCGTTGGCGAGCGCGCGGCGCTTGTCGAGCGTTTCGGCCACCTGCACGAGCACGGGCTGCGAGCCGGACAGATGCTGCGGTTCGACCGTCGTATAGGCCACGCGGATGTCGATGCCGTGCAGCGTGTCGTCGCGGAATTCCACGAGGCCGGGCGAAGGGCGGTCGTCGTCGCGCGGCAGCGGCATGTCGCGGTCGCCGCCCACCAGTTCGCCACGGCTGCCGAGCACCTGGTAATAGACGCTGTCGACGTTATCGGCGCGCAGGAAGTCGCGCGTGGAATCGGGCAGCGTCAGTTCGGCCACGCCGTTGACCGGATGGATCTGGCGCGCGAGCACGTAGACATCGGTTTCGAGCGCGCGGTCGAACGGCCCGTTGGCGATGGATTTGGCGACCAGATAGGTGACCGCGATACTCATCGGCCAGAGCAGCAGCAACGGCGCGAGCATCCAGTCGAGGATTTCGCCGAACAGCGAGCGCGGGCGCGCCTCGGCGGCGGCTTCGGCTTCGTCGGGCGGGGCGAAGGGGTTGGCGTAGCGGGCGTCGCGCGCTTCGTCGTCGAGCGCGCCGGATAGCGCCGATGTGGCGTTCAGGCTGGCGGACGAAGCCGGCTGGCTGCGCGCGGCGGGAGCGGGCTCGGCCATCGTCGCGCCTGGCTATTTGAAGTAGTGGCTGGCCGGCATGGCGGGCGGCGAATCGGCCTGCGTTGCGGCCTGTGAATCGGCCTGCGTGGTGGCGCTCGATGGCGCAGCCGGTTGCGTGCCGGGTTGCGCGGCTTCCTTTGCTTCCTTTTCCAGGCAGTAACCCAGCCCGCGCACGGTCACGATGCGCACGCCGCCGGTTTCCAGTTTTTTGCGCAGCCGGTGGACATAGACCTCGATCGCGTTGTTGCTGACTTCCTCGCCCCATTCACAGAGGTGATCGACCAGTTGTTCCTTCGACACCAGCCGCCCGAGCCGCTGCAGCAGCACTTCGAGCACGCCCAGTTCGCGCGCCGACAGATCGAGCACCTGCTCGTGGATGTGCGCCACGCGCCCCACCTGATCGAACGACAGCGCGCCGTGCCGCACGACGGTCGGCCCGCCGCCCGCGCCGCGCCGCGTGAGCGCCCGCACGCGCGCTTCCAGTTCGTTGAGCGCGAAGGGTTTGGCCATGTAATCGTCGGCGCCCAGATCGAGCCCTTTGACGCGCTCGTCGACGCTATCGGCGGCGGTGAGGATCAGAACGGGCAGGTTGGAATTGCGCGCGCGCAAACGCCGCAGCACTTCCAGGCCGGGCATTTTCGGCAGGCCCAGATCGAGGATCAGCAGGTCGAAAGACTGCATCGACAAGGCGGTATCGGCGTCCACGCCGGTACGCACGTGATCAACGGCATAGCCCGCCTGGCGGAGTGATCGGACGAGGCCGTCCGCGAGTATGCTGTCGTCTTCGGCAATGAGGATTCGCATGGTGCGCAAGCGTTGCCTTCGAAGCGCGACGTGGCTGCCGCGCGCGCTTCGCAGCACCGGCGCCGTGTTCGCAGGCTTGGGGCCTGAACGGTCGGCGCACGGCGGTCTCCGGAAATTCGCGGTTTCGGCGTGCGCGTTAGTTGAAAACGTGCTTGCCAAAACTACTGTTTTTTTATACAGTGTCTGGGTTCGTGCGCACCGCTCGTCATGTGTCAAAAACATGTCTCAAGCGAGCGCGTGCATCGTCATCAGACGCCGTTCATCATAGCAAAGGACGATTCATGGAAGATAGCAAGAAAGGCTCGGCTGGGCTGACTGCTGAGAAGGGCAAGGCACTGGCTGCCGCGCTCGCGCAGATCGAAAAGCAGTTCGGCAAAGGGTCGATCATGCGACTCGGCGACGGCGACGCGGTCGAGGACATCCAGGTGGTCTCCACGGGTTCGCTCGGCCTCGACATCGCTCTCGGCGTTGGCGGTCTGCCGCGTGGCCGCGTGGTTGAAATCTATGGTCCGGAATCGTCGGGCAAGACCACGCTCACGCTGCAGGTGATCGCAGAACTGCAAAAGATCGGCGGCACGGCAGCGTTTATCGACGCGGAACACGCGCTCGACGTGCAGTACGCCTCGAAGCTTGGCGTGAACGTGCCGGAACTGCTGATTTCGCAGCCGGACACGGGCGAACAGGCGCTCGAAATCACGGACGCACTGGTGCGCTCGGGCTCGATCGACATGATCGTGATCGACTCGGTCGCGGCACTCGTGCCGAAGGCTGAAATCGAAGGCGAAATGGGCGACTCGCTGCCGGGTCTGCAGGCTCGTCTGATGTCGCAGGCGCTGCGCAAGCTCACCGGCACGATCAAGAAGACGAACTGCATGGTGATCTTCATCAACCAGATCCGTATGAAGATCGGTGTGATGTTCGGCAACCCGGAAACCACCACGGGCGGTAACGCGCTGAAGTTCTACTCGTCGGTGCGTCTGGACATTCGCCGTATCGGTTCGATCAAGAAGAACGACGAAGTCATCGGCAGCGAAACGCGTGTGAAGGTCGTCAAGAACAAGGTCTCGCCGCCGTTCCGCGAAGCCGTGTTCGACATCCTCTACGGTGAAGGCATCTCGCGTCAGGGCGAAATCATCGACCTGGGCGTGCAGGCCAAGATCGTCGACAAGGCCGGTGCGTGGTACAGCTATAACGGCGAGCGCATTGGCCAGGGCAAGGACAACGCCCGCGAATTCCTGCGTGAAAACACGGACATCGCTCGCGAGATCGAAAACCGCATCCGCGAATCGCTCGGCGTCAGCACGATGCCGGACGGCGTCAAGGATTCCGGCGAAGTCGAAATCGCAGACGAAGAATAAGTCCTGAATCGGGCCCTTAAGGGGGAGCACGACTGTGATGCGCAAGCGCGGATTGACCTCGGCGCCGCCGCAGGCCGCGAAGGCTTCGTCTGCGGACGAAGCCGGGCGTTTGCGTGATGCAGGCAGTGGTGAACGGGGCGCCGCCCGGCGCTCCTCCGCTTCCCTTGACCGGTCCCACGATTCATCCTGTATTACCTCGCAAAGCCGCGACGCCCATTCGGGCGATCGCGGCTTTGTGCATTCCGAGCCTCAACTTTTGTCCCATTCCTCCACGCCCGAACTCGACGACGAAGGCGGCGCGGTATTCGAAGTGCCGTTCGAGGCGTTCTTCGATACGCCTGCCGATCTCGCCGGTATTGTCGATGCATCGCCGTCGCCGGTATCGAATGCTGCGAGCGGTGAACCCGCATGCGCATCGCGCCGCACGCCGCTTGCGGCTTCCGGGTCAACCGCTCAGCGAACCGCGCAGTCATTCACACGCAGTTCCCGCCGCAGCAACGATTTCGACGATTCCGAATCGTTCGATGCGCACGACATTGCGCGCGCGGCCGAAAAAATCCGCGAAGAAACCGGCGACAGTTACGAGCGCAGTTCCACGATGCGCGCCGCGCGCAAGGCCAACGCGGCTGCTGCGAACAGGCAGCGCCCCGAGCGTTCGCTCAAGGGCCGCGCGCTAGGCTATCTGTCGCGCCGCGAGTACAGCCGCGCGGAACTCTCGCGCAAGCTGATGACCTATACCGAAGACGCCGACGAACTCGAAGCGCTGCTCGATGCGCTCGAACGCGAAGGCTGGCTTTCCGATGCGCGTTTCGCCGAAAGCGTCGTCTACCGCCGTGCGTCGCGCGTGGGCGCGGGGCGCATCGTCAGCGAACTCAAGCGGCATGCTGTCGGTGAGGAACTGATCCAGGAAGTCAATTCGCAGTTGCGCGAGACGGAACTCACGCGTGCGCGTGCAGTCTGGCAGAAGAAGTATGGTCAATTACCGCAGACGCCGGCCGAGCGCGCACGTCAGGCGCGTTTTCTCGCCGCTCGCGGTTTTTCGATGTCGATCATCGGCAAGATCCTCAAAGGCATCGAGGAGGACTTTTCGGGCGATTGATCGAAAAAATGATCCGCCAGGATCAAAAAACGTCTCGAAACAAGCTTCTAGAGGGGGTGCGAGATCGTGGCTGTCTCAAATACCCGGTATGTTAAACTCGAGAAGTTTTCCAATCCGGTCTTACCTAGTATGCCGCTCTCTCCGCCCGCGCCTCGCCAGTTGCGTCATCAGCGCGCTATCCGGGCGGTCGCCTATGAGCGCGAAGACGGCCTCTGGGATATCGACGCGTGCCTGACGGATCACAAGCCTCGCGACGTGCCGCTTGCATCCGGTATCCGGCCCAATGGTTTGCCGATCCATGAACTCTGGCTTCGAATCACGATCGATCGCAAGCTCAATGTCGTCGACGCTGAAGCGTCGTCCGACTGGGTGCCTTACGACGGTCAGTGCCAGAACGCCAATCCCGCCTATCGGGCCCTTATCGGGCTCAATCTCCTCCAGAATTTCCGCCGCGAAGCGGGCCGGCTGCTCGCCGGCACGGCTGGCTGCACGCATCTCACAGAAATGTTGGGCGTGTTGCCGACTGTCGCCGTTCAGGCATTCGTGGGAGCCGTATGGGATGTTTCGAACGGCAATCCAGGCGACGATGCAGGACCGGACCACGGCAAGACCGCCGGCGACGACACCGCCACCGGTGAAAAACCGCCTTTCCAGCTCGGCCGCTGCCACGCGCTGCGGTTCGACGGCGAGGCGGTCAAGCAGTTTTATCCGCGCTGGTATGGCCACGCGCCGCGTTCGCAAGAGCGCAGCGGGGCAGGTACCAGCGTGCGCGAAGACACTGGGCCGCGCCAGGATGGCAAGGCCGACGCCGTCGCGCATGAATAACAACAGCGGAAACGAAGTTCACTCCAACTCTCAGACTGAAGGGAATCACGCATGAAGATTCACGAGTACCAGGGTAAGGAAATCCTGCGGAAATTCGGCGTCGCGGTACCGCGCGGCACGCCCGTGTTTTCGGTGGATGACGCGGTCAAGGCCGCTGAAGAGCTGGGCGGTCCGGTGTGGGTCGTGAAGGCCCAGATTCACGCGGGCGGCCGCGGCAAGGGTGGCGGCGTGAAGGTGGCGAAGACGCTGGAACAGGTCCGCGAATACGCGAACCAGATTCTCGGCATGCAGCTCGTCACGCACCAGACCGGTCCGGAAGGCCAGAAGGTGAACCGTCTGCTGATCGAAGAAGGCGCCGACATCAAGCAGGAACTGTATGTCAGCCTCGTCGTGGATCGCGTGACCCAGAAGATCGTGCTGATGGGTTCGAGCGAAGGCGGCATGGACATCGAAGAAGTCGCCGAAAAGCATCCGGAACTGATCCACCACATCGTCGTCGATCCGAACACCGGTCTGCTCGACGCGCAGGCCGACGACCTCGCCGCGAAGATCGGCGTGCCGGCCGCTTCGATTCCGCAAGCACGCGCGATCCTGCAAGGCCTGTACAAGGCATTCTGGGAAACCGACGCTTCGCTGGCCGAAATCAACCCGCTGAACGTGTCGGGCGACGGCAAGGTCATCGCCCTCGACGCCAAGTTCAACTTCGACGCGAACGCGCTGTTCCGCCATCCGGAAATCGTCGCTTACCGCGATCTGGACGAAGAAGATCCGGCTGAAGTCGAAGCCTCGAAGTTCGACCTCGCGTACATCTCGCTCGACGGCAATATCGGCTGTCTGGTGAACGGCGCAGGTCTGGCGATGGCGACGATGGACACCATCAAGCTGTTCGGCGGCGAACCGGCGAACTTCCTGGACGTCGGCGGTGGCGCGACGACCGAGAAGGTCACCGAAGCGTTCAAGCTGATGCTGAAGAACCCGGAGCTGAAGGCGATTCTCGTCAACATCTTCGGCGGCATCATGCGCTGCGACGTGATCGCGGAAGGCGTGATCGCGGCTTCGAAGGCCGTTGACCTGAAGGTGCCGCTCGTCGTGCGCATGAAGGGCACGAACGAGGACCTCGGCAAGAAGATGCTGGCCGACTCGGGCCTGCCGATCATCTCGGCGGACAGCATGGAAGAGGCTGCGCAGAAGGTTGTCGCGGCTGCCGAAGGCAAGTAATTTTCAGCGGATACGAATGACGCTGTGCCGGCGCGAAGACCGCTCTACGTGGCAACACGTAGCGGGCGGCGCGACGCGCGGCGTCAAGCGAACAGAGGTCAATACATGTCGATTCTGATCAACAAAGACACCAAGGTCATCACGCAGGGCATCACCGGCAAGACCGGTCAGTTCCACACGCGTGCCTGCCGTGAATACGCGAACGGCCGCGAAGCGTTCGTCGCGGGCGTGAACCCGAAGAAGGCCGGCGAAGACTTCGAAGGCATCCCCATTTACGCCAACGTGCGTGAAGCCAAGGACGCCACCGGCGCGACCGTTTCGGTCATCTACGTGCCGCCCGCAGGCGCTGCTGCTGCGATCTGGGAAGCCGTCGAGGCCGACCTCGATCTGGCGATCTGTATCACGGAAGGCATTCCCGTGCGCGACATGATCGAAGTCAAGGACCGTATGCGCCGCGAAGGCCGCAAGACGCTGCTCCTCGGCCCGAACTGCCCCGGCACGATCACGCCGGACGAGCTGAAGATCGGCATCATGCCGGGTCACATTCACCGCAAGGGCCGCATCGGCGTCGTGTCGCGTTCGGGCACGCTGACGTATGAAGCGGTTGCGCAGCTGACGGCACTCGGCCTTGGCCAGTCGTCGGCAGTCGGTATCGGCGGCGACCCGATCAACGGTCTGAAGCACATCGACGTCATGAAGATGTTCAACGACGATCCGGATACGGACGCCGTGATCATGATCGGCGAAATCGGCGGCCCGGACGAAGCCACGGCGGCAGAGTGGATCAAGGGCAACATGAAGAAGCCGGTCGTCGGCTTTATCGCGGGCGTCACGGCGCCTCCGGGCAAGCGCATGGGCCACGCCGGCGCGCTGATCTCGGGCGGTGCGGATACGGCCGAAGCGAAGCTGGAAATCATGGACGCGTGCGGCATCAAGGTCACGCGCAACCCGTCGGAAATGGGCCGTCTGCTGAAGTCGGTGCTGTAATGTCGAAATACGCCGCCGTTCGCCGCATCACGGATGCGCGGGCGGCTGGCGTTTTTTGATATGCTTGCGGAATCCTTTCACGAGGTTTCCGAACAAAAGCGAGGGAGCCAGTCATGGCTGCCTCGCTTTTTATTTGGCGCGCGGTTTTCCGCACGCGCGCAGCGCAACTTTCCCTTCAGTTCCCGTATTCATGCTCGAGTTCTTCACGACGCTCCACTGGGGCGCGGTCATCCAGATCATCGTCATCGACATTCTGCTCGGCGGCGATAACGCCGTGGTGATCGCGCTCGCCTGCCGCGATCTGCCCGCGCAGCAGCGCCTGCGCGGCATCCTGTGGGGAACCGTGGGCGCGATCGTGTTGCGCGTGGTGCTGATCGCCTTCGCGGTGGTGCTGCTCAACGTGCCGCTGCTCAAGTTCGCGGGTGGGCTGATGCTGCTGTGGATCGGCGTGCGGCTGCTGGCGCCGGCGCACGGCGACCATGCCAATGTGAAGCCTTCCGACAAGCTGCTGGGCGCGATCAAGACCATCATCGTCGCCGATGCGGTGATGAGTCTGGACAACGTCGTGGCCATCGCGGGCGCGGCGGAATCCGCCGATCCGCAGCACCGCATCGCGCTGGTGATTTTCGGGTTGATGGTGAGCATTCCGCTGATCGTCTGGGGCAGCCAGCTTGTGCTCAAACTGCTCGACCGTTATCCGGTCATCGTGACGCTGGGCGCCGCGCTGCTCGGCTGGATCGCGGGCGGACTGATCGTCAATGATCCGGCTGGCGACCGCTGGCCGATGCTCGACACGCCGGTGGCCGAATACGGCATGTGCGTGGCGGGCGCGCTTTTTGTGGTGCTAGTGGGGCATCTGCTCAAGCGCCGTAACGCGGCGCGCGCGCAAGGCTCGCACTGACCGCGAACTGACAGCGTGAGCCGACAGCGCCACGCCTAAGCCATCTGGCCGACTGCCCGGCAAACCGGGGCGTCGATACGATCGAAACGCCTGTTCACCTCCCGGTGGGCAGGCGTTTTCCGTTTCAGGAGCCAGATGATGACCGTATCCGTACTTGTTGCAGACCGTATTTCAGGTGTAGCCGCGGCAGATGTACCCGCGCCCGGACGCGCCAGATCGCGCGCCGCATCGTTCGTGCAATCGTGGCGCGCGCTGTTGCGCCGGGCCGGGCGCTGGGCCGCGCCCGGCTTCACGCTGATCGAGTTGATGATCGTGCTGGCGATCGTCGGTGTGATTGCCGCTTATGCGATTCCCGCCTATCAGGACTACCTGGCGCGCAGCCGGGTAGGCGAGGGGCTGTCGCTCGCTTCGGCGGCGCGGCTTTCGGTGGCCGAAAACGCCGCGAGCGGCAATGCCTTCGGCGCGGGCTACACCAAGCCGCCGGCCACGCGCAATGTCTCGTCGGTGAAGATCGACGACACGACCGGTCAGATCACTGTGGCCTTCACCACGCGCATTGCGCCCGAAGGCAGCAACACCATCGTGCTCGTGCCTTCCGTGCCCGATAACGCCGATGACCCCACGGCGCGCGTCGCGCTCGCGCAAGGTTCGGTGCAGGCCGGCACGCTCACGTGGGAGTGCTTTGCGGGCGGCAAGGCGGCTTCGTCGCTTGGCGCGCCGGGCGCGGGACCGTCACCGGCGGATGCGGCCACGCTGCCGGCCAATCTGGCGCCGCCGGAATGCCGCGCATAAGCGTGTGCTGACAACCCGGCGCCGGACGTAGCGCCCGGGACGTGCGGGCGGTGACGTTCGCTTGCAGAGGATTGCGCAAGCACCGCCCGCGCAGACGCAAAATCAGGAGCCCAGAGCGAAAGTACGGCGCATACGAGCGGATTTCGTCCGAAAGCGGCCGCACAGGGAGGGAAAAGTTTTGTATAGTGCGCCGGTTGCCGACGCCCCCAATTCCCATGCCTTCACCTTTTGCGCGTTACCTTACGTTCGTCCTGCTGGCCATTGCGTTGATCCTGCCTTACGCGGTCGTCAACCACACGTATCCGATTCCGACGTTCTATGCCGAATTCACGGCGCTCGCGCTCTACCTGCTGGTGGGCGCGGGCGTGTGGATGCTGACGCAGACCGAGCGTCCGTCAGCGGGATTTGCCTTGCCTGCGGTGGCGCTCGTGCCGCTGGCTTTCGGCTTGTTGCTCGTCGTGCAGACGATCGCGCTGCCGGTTGCGCAGCCGTCGATGAACTGGCTCGGCGCGGGCTATCTGCTCGCGGCCTTCATGGCCGTGCAGGCGGGTTACGGGATCGCGCGCGTGAATCTCGTGCGCGCGGCGATGGTGTGGGGCGCGTGGGCGCTCGTGATCGGCGGGCTGTTCGCGGTGTTCTGCCAGGTGATCCAGTTGCTGCATCTGGAGGTGAAGGTCACGCCGCTGGTCGTCGCCTACAACGTGCAATTCGATCGCCGGCCGTTCGGCAATATGGCGCAGGCCAACCACCTCGCCACCTACATCGCCTTCGCCGTGGCGGCGGCGCTGTATCTGGTGCAGACGCGCCGTCTGAATCCAGTGCTGTGGTTCGTGCTGTCGGCGGTCTATTCGGGCGGCCTGGCGCTGACGGTGTCGCGCGGTCCGTGGCTGCAGATGGGCGTGATCGTCGTGGCGGGTTTGTGGATGGCGCTGTCGGCGGCGCGTGGCGTGCGCGGCGAGCGTGAAGAGGGCATCGGCGCTGTGGCGGTGAAGGGCGGCGTGCGCGACTGGATCGTGCCGGTCGTGCTGTTCGCGATCTTCGTGGCCGTGAATGCCTTCGTGCGTTGGGCCAACGTGCACTATCAGCTGCAACTCGACCAGTCGGCGGCCGACCGCTTCAAGGATGCCGGCCAGATCGCGCCGCGTCTGGCCTTGTGGCGTTACGGCTGGACGATGTTCAAGGAGCATCCGCTGCTGGGCGTGGGCTGGGGCGATTTCCCGATTCACCAGTTCGAACTCGCGCGCACGCTGGGCGGCGTCGAGATCGCCAACAACTCGCACGATATTTTCCTCGACCTGCTCGCCAAGACCGGCGTAGTGGGTTGCGGCATCGTTCTGCTGGGGCTGCTCGCGTGGTTCGTGCGCATGCTGCGCGCGCCGCACACGGCCGAGCGCATTTTCGGCTTCGCGCTGATTGGCGCGCTGGTCATGCATGCGCTCGTCGAGTATCCGCAGCAGTACATGTTCTTCCTGCTGCCCGCGATGTTCGTGTTCGGTCTGCTGGAGACGAAGCCGCTGCGCTTCGTGTCGCCGCGTGCGGCGTTCGCGGTCTACACGGTGATCGTGTTTGGCGGTATCGCCTCGCTGTGGCCGGTGATGCGCGACTACAACCGCGCCGAAGTCCTTTACTACGGCTCGCATCCGGCGCAGCAATACGCCGAGGCGCCGTCGTTCCTGTTCCGCGCGTGGGGCGATTACGGCATGGCGACGCTCATGCCGATGAACGCGGCGAGCCTGTCGACCAAGCTGGCGGCCCACGAGCGCGCGATCGCGCTGCTGCCGGGCGAGACCGTGCTGCGCCGCTATGCGGTGCTGCAGGCGCTGGCGGGCAATACGGATGGCGCGTCCGACACGGTCGAACGCCTGAAGATTTTCGCGCAGGAACTGCACGACTGGCCGACGCAACTGGCGGCGCTCTACGGCCTGCTCGACGACGAGCCGACCCTCAAGGGCTTCAAGGCCGATCTGGTGAAGAAGTACGGCAATCCGCCGGCTTCGGCCAGCGACGATGAGGACGACGATTCGGACGATTGACCTTCGCGGTCATCGCTGAGACAAGGCGGCGTAGCGTTTCGACGCACGCCGCCTTTTTCATGGCCGATCAGCGCGTGACGCGAAATCGCGTCGCATCAAGCCACATCAAGCCGCCACCCAATCCCCCGACTTCCCGCCGTGCTTTTCCAGCACGCGCACATCGGTGATCGTCATGCCGCGATCGACGGCCTTGCACATGTCGTAGACCGTCAGCAGACCGACCTGCACGGCGGTCAGCGCTTCCATCTCCACGCCGGTACGCCCGAACGTTTCCACCTGCGCCGAGCAATGCACGCCGGGCAGCGCTTCGTCGAGCACGAAATCCACTTTCACGCGCGTGATCGCCAGCGGATGGCACAGCGGAATCAGATCCGACGTGCGTTTCGCGCCCTGGATCGCGGCGATGCGCGCCACGCCGATCACATCGCCTTTTTTCGCATTGCCATCGCGGATCAGCGCGAAGGTGGCGGGCAGCATGCGGATCGTGCCGCTCGCGACGGCGATGCGTTTGGTCTCGGCCTTGTCGCCGACGTCGACCATGTGTGCGTCGCCGGCGGCGTCGAAATGGGTGAGTTGGGACATGGGAATTCTCCGCTGCTTCATTGAACCTGAGGGGCGCTTATCTTAACAGCGCCGTGCGCGCCCCGATTCCAGGGCGCAATGACGGGCGACGTTCTACAATCGGCCGGTGGCTGGCCGCCGCGCCGGCATCCTCGCGCTGTCTGCTTTCCGATCTGACCACGATGCTTCAGAAACGGCTGCTGGCTGTCTGTTTGAGCATGTCGCTTGCCGCTCCGGTGCAAACGTGGGCGCAGGCGTCGGCGCCGCGCGCGGTGCTCGATCTCGGCTCGGCTGCGGTCACTGCGTCTGCCGCGCCACCTTCCAGGGCGCCCGCCGCGCTTTCTCCCACCGCGCCAGCCTTGGTCAGCGGCCCGCTCGACGATTCCGCCGATGCGGTCGTGCCCGCCTCGATCGCGCAGGGCGTGTTCGGCACTTACGGCGGCGCGCAGAGCCGTTTCGGCCAAACTTTATCTGGATCGGCGAGCGGCAATCCCAGTGTGCACGTGCCCGCCTGGGTGCCGCAACTGCCCGATCTGGGCGATGGCTCGGGCGGCGCGCTCACGCCCCAGGCCGAGCGCCGCATCGGCGAGCGCGTGATGCGCGAAATTCGCCGCGACCCCGACTACATCGGCGATTGGCTCGTGCTCGATTATCTCGATTCGGTCGCGCAGCGGCTTTCGGCATCGGCGGCGGCGCAGTTCATCGGCGGCTATCGGCCCGACTTCGATCTCTTCGCCATGCGTGACGGCCAGATCAACGCGTTCTCGCTGCCAGGCGGTTTTATCGGCGTGAACTCCGGGCTGATCGTGACGACGCAGACGGAATCCGAACTCGCTTCCGTGCTCGGTCACGAGATGGGGCACGTCCTGCAGCGGCACATCGCGCGCATGCTCTCGCAGAGCGAGCGCACCGGCTATACGGCGCTCGCGGGCATTCTGTTCGGCATTCTCGCGGGCGTGCTCGCGCGCAGCGGCGATCTGGGCAGCGCGATTGCGATCGGCAGTCAGGCGTATATGGTCGATAGCCAGTTGCGTTTTTCGCGCGCCGCCGAGCACGAGGCGGACCGCGTCGGCTTCCAGTTGCTGGCGGGCGCGGGCTACGACCCGTGGGGCATGGTGGCGTTTTTCGAGCGGCTCGAACGTGCGTCGATGGGCGATGCCGGCGTGCCCGCCTATGCGCGCACGCACCCGCTCACGGGCGAGCGCATCGCCGACATGCAGGACCGCGCGCGCCGCGCGCCTTACCGGCAGCCGCGCCAGGCGCCGGAATACGGCTTCGTGCGCGCGCGTGTGCGGGTGTTGCAGGACCGCTCGCGCGGTGAATATATCGATGAAATTTCGCGGCTGCGCGCGGAAATCGACGACCGGGTGGCGCTCAACGTGGCCGCGAACTGGTATGGCATTGCCTTCGCGCAGATGCTGCTGGAGCGCTACGACGATGCACAGGCGTCGCTCGCGACTTCGCGCGCGGCGTTCGCGCAGTTCGAAGCGGGCGACGGCAGCAGGCAGCGCAGCTCGCCGAGTCTCGATGTGCTGGCCGCCGATATCGCCCGTCGCGCTGCCCGCAACGACGATGCCGTGCGGCTCGCGCAGGCCGCGCACGCGGCGTGGCCCGCTTCGCATGCGGCCACCGACATCCTGCTGCAATCGCTGATCGCCGCGCGCCGCTTCAAGGAGGCGCAGACGCTGGCGCGCCAGCAGACCGAAGCCGAGCCGAAAGAGGGCGCCTGGTGGCAGTATCTGGCGCAGTCGAGCGCGGGGATCGGCGATCTGCTGATGCAGCGCCGGGCGCTGGCGGAGAAGTTCGCGATCGACGGCGCGTGGCCGTCGGCGATCCGCCAGTTGAAGGAGGCGCGCGACATGAAAGCGGTGGGCTTCTACGATCTGTCGACCATCGACGCGCGCCTGCATGATTTCGAGGCGCGCTACAAGGAGGAGCGGGCGGAGGAAAAGGATCGCGGCTGATCGGTGTGACCGGTGTGAGCGGCGTGATCGGTGCGATCAAACTTTCGCGGCTTTTTCTTTTTCTTCGGGACTCTGAACGAAAGCGAAGCGCGCGGGCACCTCGGCGCGCGCGATCGCCTGCAACGGCAAGTCGATGCCCGCGCGCCAATGGAAGGTGCCGCCCTGGCCATCGTCGGCGAGCGTGGCGTGTTCCGCGAAGGCATCCAGATCGTGATCGTGCAGCAGCGCCACCTGGCCTTGCGCGTTCGCGAACAGCACGCTGCCGTGTTCGTCGAGATAAACCGCCATCGGCTCGAAGGCCTTGCCGGTCTGATCGCCCAGCGCCAGCGCGCCATCCGCCGCGCGCACGAGGCGCACGACCGAGGGCGTGTACTCCAGCTCGACATAGACACGCTGCGGCCCGTTCTGGAAGTACCACTGGCCGTCGTCGCCGCGTTCGTAATTGCGGCTGATGAAGGCGTTCAGCGCTTCATGGCGGATCGGCGTGCCGGGCGCGCCTTGCGCCTGATCGGCTTCGTCGCGCAGACGCCAGTGGCCGCGCGCATCGAGGCGCAGCCAGCCGGTGCAGTGAGGAACGTTGGGCCAGCGCGCGAGCGCCTGCTTGACGATGTCATCCATGAGCGGGGAGGTTGGGCGAAAGATAGTCGGTGACGCGCTGCGCCAGCCACTCGCAGCGGCCCGGGAACGGTCCGGTCATGAAGCCGACGTGGCCGCCGTTTTCGGGCTGATCCAGTTCCACGGCGGCGCTCACTTCGTGGCGCGCGGGCAGGACTTCGCCGGGCAGGAACGGGTCGTTGCGGGCGTTGAGCAGCAAGGTGGGCACGACGATTTCGCCGAGTTTCGGGCGCACGGTGGCCTGGGTCCAGTAGTCGTGCGCGCTCTGAAAGCCGTGCAGCGGCGCGGTCACCACGTTGTCGAATTCGTACATGTTGCGCGTGGCCAGCACGGCCTGGGCGTCGAACAGGCCGGGGAACTGGTCGAGCTTCTGCAGCGCCTTGACCTTGAGCGTCTTGAGGAAGCTGCGCGTGTAGATCATGCCGAGGCCGCTCGCGAGCATCTTGCCGCCCGCATGCACGTCGAGCGGCGCGGAGATCGCGGCCGCCGCGCTGACGATCTGCGCGTCTTCGCGTTGCTGCGCGAGCCAGTGCAGCAGGACGTTGCCGCCCAGCGACACGCCCGCCGCCACGATCGGCCCCGCGTGCTGCGCGGCGAGGCGGCGCAGCACCCAGTCGACTTCGGCGGAATCGGCGAGATGATAGAAGCGCGGCAGCAGGTTCATCGGCCCGCTGCAGCTGCGAAAGTGCGGAATCACGGCGCGCCAGCCGCGCGCGGTGGCGGCAGCGGCCAGCGCACGCGCGTAGTGTGAGCCGGAACTGCCTTCCAGGCCGTGGAACAGCACGAACAGCGGGGCGTTGGCGGGCGTGGCGGCGGGGCTGTCGACCCAGTCGAGTTCGATGAAATCGCCGTCGGGCGTGTCCCAGCGCTCGCGCCGGTAGGCCGGCAGCGGCAGACGCGAGAACAGCGCGGGGATGATGGTCTGGATGTGGGCGCCGGGCAGCCAGAACGGCGCTCGATAGCCAGGGGCGGAATCGTTGGGATCGAGGCCCAGGTTCAGGCCTGAAGGCGCGGCATGCTGTAACGCATGGGTTGCCGCGTCGAAATTGGCTGCTTCGTCGCCTGTCGTGCTCATGGCCGTCCCCTTCTTGCAACTGCGTGACTTCTTGTTCCGTCGGCGCTTCGTGGCATTGCCGCTTACTTCGTGACGCCTTGCGCTGGGCGTCACGCGCGCCTGTACTGCGACTTCAGTGCAGCGCGCCCTGGCCGTGGCGCAGCTTCGCCGCGAACTGGCTGGCCGCGTCGTCCGGCATCTTGCTGGCGTGAATGTGCGCGATGCGCCATTCGCCGCGTTCATGAACCATCACGTAGGTCGTGAAGACCATCGCCGGGATCGCACTCGGATCGACCGGGCGGTGTGCTTCGACGATCGCGTAGACCACGGTGCCGAGGCTGTCGTACACGCGGATGTCGAGCGGTTCGATCGACACCGGCGCGGCGACGAGCTGCGCTGCAAGGCCCGAGCGGATATCGGACAGGCCGTGCAGATGCGCGCCTTCGGCGCTGATGCAACTGACGAACTCCTCATCGATCCACAGGCCCATCAGCGCGTCGATATTGACCTCCGCGACGGCCTGGTAGTACGCGTTGAGAGTGTCCGCGGCAGCTTCGAAGATGTGGGCAAAACGTGGCATGGCTCGTTGATCTGATGCGCTTGGCGCGGGTTGGCGTTAGCTTCGGTTGGCGATGCCGCGACTGGCTGGCGACCGGACGGTTTGCGCCTTGTGGCAAGACACAAGCCGGCAGCCGCGAGCTTGCCGCGATCGCGAGACAGGCCTGTGACGCAAGACTTCGTGCTGCACGCCGATGCGGTTTTTGCCTGACCTTGCTACGCGTTCCCCGTGAAGCGCCCTTTACTGCATTGGGCGCGTGCCACGGGTACGGCGTCGGTGGCGTGCCGCACATCCACGTTACGGGGCGTGCCTGAACGTGGCGGCCGCGCAACGCGTTGCGTGTGCTTCAGCGTTGGGCGACCAGCATGCCGCGCAAGTCGTCGAAAACCTGTTCGGCGCTCAGTTCGCGCAGGCATTTCTGATGCCCGAGCGGACACTCGCGCGCAAAGCAGGGACTGCACTCGAGATGCAGCCATTGTACCTTTGCGAGGTCCGACAGGGGCGGGGTGTGGCGCGGATCTGTCGATCCGTAAAGCGCCACCAGCGGGCGGCGCAGCGCGGCCGCCACGTGCATCAGACCCGAATCGTTGGTCACCACGGCGCTGGCGCGCGAGATCAGCGCGCAGGCTTCGCCGAGCGCGGTCTGGCCGCACAGATTGCGCACGTTGGGCGCCTGGTCGGCGATCGCCTGGGCGAGCGGGGCGTCCTTGGGCGAGCCGAGCGCGATGATCTGCGTGTACGGGAACGACTGGCCGACCATGCGCGCGAGCGCCGCGAAATGCTCGGGCGGCCAGCGCTTGGCCGGGCCGTATTCCGCGCCGGGGCAGAACACCAGCAGCGGCACGCGCGTGTCCAGATTGAAGCGCGCCGAAACGCGCGAGGCTTCGTTCGGGTCGGCTTCGAGACGCGGCAGCGGCAGATCGTCGGGCACTTTCGCGCCGGGCGCCCAGGCGAGCGCGGCGTAGTGCTTGACCATCGGCGGACGCTCGTCCTTGGGCGGATTCGCGTGGCGCACGTTGAGCAGGCCGTAGCGGCTTTCGCCCGTGTAGCCGATGCGCAGCGGAATGTTCGCGAGCCACGGGATCAGCGCGGATTTCAGCGAATTCGGCAGCACATAGGCGGCGTCGTATTTTTCGGCGCGCAGGTCGCCGGCGAGTTGCCAGCGGCGCAGCAACTGCAGCTTGCCGTGGGCGAGGTCGGTGGCGTAGACGTCGCGAATCTCGGGCATGCGCTCGAGAACGGGCGCAACCCAGGTGGGCGCAATCGCGTCGATTTCGATACGCGGATGCAGTTTTACGAGCCGCGAAAATAGCGGCTGCGCCATCAGTGCGTCACCGATCCAGTTCGGTGCAATAACCAGCGCGCGGCGCATCGGGATTCAAAGTCCGGAAAAAGGCAAAGGTTTCGGGCACGGGCGGCTCCCAGGCAATGGGGGCCAGCGGCGTCGCGCGCGAAACGCGGTTAGGAAAAGACGCGCCGGAGCGCGTCGGGGGAGGCTGCGAGTCCGTGGCGCTCCGTGTGTTCAGCGGGCGCGGGGCCGGCGCTAAGCTCGGGAATGCCAAATTTTACGGGTACTCGAAAGCGCGGTTCGAAAGCGGTCAGGCGCGGCCTCGACATCATCGATGTAGAGGCCGCGCCTGCGGATACGCCCCGGCCATCAATGGCCGTGCACGACCTCGCCTTCTTTCAGCTTGTAGCGCGTGCTGCAGTACGGGCACTTTGCTTCGCCGTGCGTCACGTCGATAAAGACGCGCGGATGGTTGCTCCAGCGCGGCATCGACGGGTTCGGGCAGTACGCCGGCAGGTCCTTGGCCTTCAACTCGACCAGCGGCATTTCCTTGAGTTCGCTCATGGGGATGTTTCTCTGTGTAGCAGTGGGGCGCACGGTGCGCGGCGGTCCTCAGACCTTCGCGAGCCAGTGTGCGTATTTCTCGTTTTTGCCCGAAACCACGTCGAAGAATGCCGATTGCAGCTTCTCGGTGATCGGGCCGCGCGAGCCGGAACCGATGGTGCGGTTATCCAGTTCGCGGATCGGCGTGACTTCGGCGGCGGTGCCGGTGAAGAACGCTTCGTCGCAGGTGTAGACCTCGTCGCGCGTGATGCGCTTTTCGATCACGGGGATACCCATGTCGCGCGCCAGCGTGATGACCGTGTCGCGCGTGATGCCGTCGAGGCAGGACGCGAGATCCGGCGTGTAGATCTTGCCGTTGTTGACGAGGAAGAAGTTTTCGCCCGAGCCTTCCGAGACATAGCCGTCGACGTCGAGCAGCAGCGCTTCGTCGTAGCCGTCGGCGGTGGCTTCCTGGTTGGCGAGAATCGAGTTCACGTACCAGCCCGACGCCTTCGCGCGCACCATCGACACGTTCACGTGATGGCGCGTGAACGACGACGTCTTCACGCGGATGCCCTTGGCCAGACCGTCTTCGCCCAGGTAAGCGCCCCACGGCCACGCGGCGATCGCCACATGAATCGTGTTGCCTTTGGCCGAGACGCCGAGCTTTTCCGAGCCGACCCAGATGATCGGGCGGATGTAGCAGGATTCGAGCTTGTTCTCGCGCACGACTTCGAGCTGCGCGTCGGCGAGGGTTTTCGCGTCGAACGGCACGTCCATCTGGAAGATCTTCGCCGAGTTGAGCAGACGCTTGGTGTGCTCGGCCAGGCGGAAAATGGCGGTCCCGTCGGTGGTCTTGTAAGCGCGTACGCCTTCGAAGACGCCCATGCCGTAGTGCAGCGTGTGGGTCAGCACGTGGATGTTGGCGTCGCGCCAGTCCACCAGCTTGCCGTCCATCCAGATCTTGCCGTCGCGGTCGGCCATTGACATACGATTCTCCAGGCGAGTGCAGTGAAACGGTGATTAAACGAGCAAAAAACGCGCAAAAAAGCGGGCAAAAACGACTGAAAACCGGTGCTAAACGTTGTTATATGCGCTGGGCATATAAGTCGGGCATCGCAACGCGCCGCGATTCCTCGCGCATTGCGCGCCGGTGTTCGGGCACGCTGCGCCAGCGTTTGGCAAAGAGGATCATTCTAACGTCATTTACGCGGCCTTAGCGCGCCCACGGGCGCGCGCGGCGGGCCTTCCGGGCCGATCCGGCGCCGCGTGCGGCCAGTTTCTGCCTGGCTTGTGCGCGGCTTGTGCATCTTTTATGTCTGGATTGGAAGCTGTCTTCGGTCTCTTTCACCGCTGACAAACGCGTGCTGAACGAAGATTGTCATGTTGCGTTGCACAATCGTAAATATGACACTCAGCGTTCTCCCAAATACGGGACATTCGCCGATGCACGCCTCAGATCATCCTGGCTATCGGCTAAAATACCGATCTCGCAATTCGATGCCGGCTCGTGCCGAGCGCCGAGCAAGCGACCCGCGGCGGCGCCTGGAGACGGCAGCCGCGCGGATCCCGCGCCGCGCCCGTCGCGCCTTAGCCGCCCTGGCTGCCCGAAGCAACGCTTCAGCGGCCCGCGGACCTGCATCGTCTTGTCACCGCCTTCCCACCATCAAGATGACATGTCCATGAACAAGGTTCTGCGTCTTTCCGATCTGATCTCCGAAGGCAAGCTCAAGGGCAAGCGGGTGTTCATCCGCGCCGACCTGAACGTGCCGCAGGACGACCACGGCAACATCACCGAAGACACCCGCGTGCGCGCTTCCGTGCCGGCCATCAAGGCCGCGCTGGATGCGGGCGCCGCGGTGATGGTCACGTCCCACCTGGGCCGCCCGACCGAAGGTGAATTCAAACCCGAAGACTCGCTCGCTCCGGTTGCGCAGCGTCTGGCCGAACTGCTCGGCCGCGACGTGCCGCTGGTCGCGAACTGGGTGGAAAACGGCGTGAACGTCGAGCCGGGCAATGTCGTGCTGCTCGAAAACTGCCGCGTCAACAAGGGCGAGAAGAAGAATTCGGACGAACTGGCCCAGAAAATGGCCCAGCTCTGCGATATCTACGTGAACGACGCGTTCGGCACCGCGCACCGCGCCGAAGCCACCACGCACGGCATCGCGAAGTACGCGCCCATCGCCTGCGCAGGCCCGCTGCTGGCGGCCGAGCTGGACGCGCTCGGCAAGGCGCTCGGCGCACCGAAGCGCCCGCTGGTGGCGATCGTCGCCGGTTCGAAGGTTTCGACCAAGCTCACCATTCTCAAGTCGCTGGCCGAAAAGGTCGATCAGCTGATCGTCGGCGGCGGCATCGCCAACACGTTCATGCTGGCTGCCGGCCTGAAGATCGGCAAGTCGCTGGCCGAAGTCGATCTGATCGACGACGCCAAGGCGATCATCGACGCGGCCCGCGCACGCGGCGCCTCGGTGCCGATCCCGACGGACGTGGTCACGGCCAAGGAATTCTCGGCGACGGCCAAGGCCGAAACCAAGAATGTCGCCGACGTCGCCGACGACGACATGATCCTCGACATCGGCCCGGTCACGGCCAATGCGCTCGCCGCGCAGCTCGCGCAGGCCGGCACGATCGTGTGGAACGGCCCGGTTGGCGTGTTCGAGTTCGACCAGTTCGGCAACGGCACGAAGACGCTGGCGGACGCCATCGCGAATTCGGGCGCGTTCTCGATCGCAGGCGGCGGCGACACGCTCGCGGCCATCGCGAAGTACAACATCGCCGATAAGGTCAGCTATATCTCCACCGGCGGCGGCGCTTTCCTCGAGTTCCTCGAAGGCAAGAAGCTGCCGGCCGTGGAAGTGCTCGAAACCCGGGCGGCAGGCTAAGTGGCGCCGCGCGCCCCGGCCGGGAAGGCCACCAACAAGCTTCCTCGTGCGAGCGCGCAAAAGCGCGTCGCAGCCGGGGCCGCGCAATCCGCCGCAAAGCAGGGGCCGACGCCCCTGCAAGCCGCGACAGAAGAGGCACGGGCGGACGCGACGTCCGTTGCCGTTCTCGAAGCGGTGATGGAATCTGATTCGACCCCGTCGGGCGCAGCGACCGCTGAATCGCTCGCGACGACGGTGACGCCGCAAGCCGGTCATGAAGCAGGGCGCACAGCCACGCCCGCCGCCGAAGCTTCGCAGGCACAGCAAGCACAAACGCATCAAAGTAACGCCACCGAGGCCGCGCCAGTCGTATCGGCCAAGGAAGCGCCCTCCAAGAAAGCGACGCCGGGCATCACCGGTGCGCGTCACGGCAGTGCTACGCAAGTTGGAACCGCGTCAGCGCAGCCGGCCAGCACTTCTCGCAGTAACGGTTTTCCCAGCGATCCTATCCAGACGAGGAGACTCATGCATCGCGCCACCAAGATTGTCGCCACCATCGGTCCGGCTTCCAGCACGCCGGACATCCTGCTGAAAATGATCCACGCAGGATTGGACGTGGTGCGCCTCAACTTCTCGCACGGCACCGCCGACGATCACCGTCAGCGTGCCGAGAACGTGCGGGCGTGCGCCCGTCAGGCCGGCCGCGAAGTCGCGATCATGGCTGACCTGCAAGGCCCCAAGATCCGCGTCGGCAAGTTCGAGAACGGCAAGACGCTGCTCGAACCGGGCCAGCCTTTTATCCTCGACGCCGAATGCGAACTCGGTAACGACGAGCGCGTCGGTCTCGACTACAAAGACCTGCCGCGCGACCTGAAGCCGGGCGACGTGCTGCTGCTCAACGACGGCCTGATCGTGCTCGACGTGTCGCGCGTGATCGGCACCGAAATTCACACGGTCGTGAAGATCGGCGGCGAGCTGTCCAACAACAAGGGCATCAACCGTCAGGGCGGCGGCCTCACGGCGCCGGCGCTGACCGCGAAGGACATGGAAGACATCCGCACGGCGATGTCGATCGGCGTGGACTTCGTGGCCGTGTCGTTCCCCAAGAACGCCACCGACATGGAAATGGCGCGTCAGCTCGCCAACATCGCGGGTGCGCCGTACGGCATCAAGCCGAAGATGATCGCGAAGATCGAGCGCGCCGAAGCGATTCCGGCGCTGCAGGAAATTCTCGATTCGTCGGACGGCATCATGGTCGCCCGCGGCGATCTGGCCGTGGAAGTCGGCAACGCCGCGGTTCCGGCGCTGCAAAAGCGCATGATCCGCATGGCGCGCGAGTCGAACAAGCTCGTCATCACGGCCACGCAGATGATGGAGTCGATGATCCACGCGCCGGTGCCCACGCGCGCCGAAGTCTCGGACGTCGCCAATGCCGTGCTCGACGGCACCGACGCCGTGATGCTGTCGGCCGAATCGGCAGCAGGCAAGTACCCGGTGCAGACCATCGAAACGATGGCCGCCATCTGCCTGGAAGCCGAAAAGTCGGAACAATCCGAGCTGGACAAGGATTTCCTCGACCGCACTTTCACGCGCATCGACCAGTCGATCGCGATGGGCGCGCTGTTCACGGCCTACCATCTGGGCGCCAAGGCCATCGTCGCGCTGACGGAATCGGGCTCGACCGCGCTGTGGATGTCGCGTCACTGGACCCACGTGCCGATCTTCGCGCTGACGCCGCGCGAGGGTAGCGAGCGCGCCATGTCGCTGTACCGCAATGTCACGCCGCTGCATCTGGACACCAGCAGCGACCGCGACACGGCGCTGCAGCAGGCGATCGAAGTGGTGGTGAGCAAGGGCTACGCGTCGCGCGGCGACATGGTCGTGCTGACCGTGGGCGAGCCGATGGGCCAGCCTGGCGGCACCAACACGCTGAAGATCGTGCGTGTCGGAGATGTGCTGTAACGCAGTGCTGTAACGCGGTTTTGAAAAAAACAGCGAGTTAACACCATTGGCGCCGACTGGTATCACATTGGTATCAGATCGGCGCTAATTGACTGCAAGATCGTAGCAAAATCGACGTAAATCCCCGCAATTCCGGCTCTCGCGCAGTTGAGGCAACGCGCGGGCTGTCAATCCTTTTTGCATCTTCTCGCGCTTCTGACGTTCGGATACGCCAATTTCATGCCAGTTACGCGTTTCGGCGCGGGAATTGCAGTCGCTTCGCGATAAAATCACGTCATTGAGCCCGCGACGAGCACGCGGGAGGCGGCTGCCAGGCCGCCCTCGACCGGCTGCGCAAGACGGCCGGCGGCACGAAGCAATTCGTTTCAAATCAAAGGAGTAGCAACAATGCCTCTCGTTTCAATGCGTCAACTGCTCGACCATGCGGCCGAAAACGGCTACGGTCTGCCCGCGTTCAACGTGAACAACCTCGAACAGGTTCAGGCGATCATGGAAGCGGCCAGCCAGGTCGGCTCGCCCGTGATCATGCAGGCCTCGGCCGGCGCGCGTAAGTACGCGGGCGAGCCGTTCCTGCGCCACCTGATCGAAGCGGCGGTCGAGTCGTATCCGCATATCCCCGTCGTGATGCACCAGGACCACGGCCAGTCGCCGGCGGTCTGCATGGCTGCGATCCGCAGCGGCTTCACCAGCGTGATGATGGACGGTTCGCTCGAAGCCGACGGCAAGACGGTCGCTTCCTACGAGTACAACGTCGATGTCTCGCGCAAGGTCGTCGAAATGGCGCACTCGATCGGCGTCACGGTCGAAGCGGAACTGGGCGTGCTCGGTTCGCTGGAAACCCTGATGGGCGACAAGGAAGACGGTCACGGCGCGGAAGGCACCATGACGCGCGAACAGCTCCTGACGGACCCGGAGCAGGCCGCCGACTTCGTGAAGCTGACCCAGTGCGACGCACTGGCGATCGCAATCGGCACCTCGCACGGCGCCTACAAGTTCTCCAAGAAGCCCACGGGCGACATCCTGTCGATCCAGCGCATCAAGGAAATCCACGCACGCATCCCGAACACGCACCTGGTCATGCACGGTTCGTCGTCGGTGCCGCAGGAACTGCTGGCTGAAATCCGCGAATTCGGCGGCGACATGAAGGAAACGTACGGCGTGCCGGTGGAGGAGATCCAGGAAGGCATTCGTCATGGCGTGCGCAAGATCAATATCGACACCGACCTGCGTCTGGCCATCACGGGCGCGATCCGTCGCTATATGTTCGAAAACCCGTCGAAGTTCGACCCGCGCGATTACCTGAAGCCGGCTCGCGAAGCTGCGAAGAAGGTCTGCGTGGACCGCTTCCTCGCGTTCGGTTGCGAAGGCCAGGCTGGCAAGATCAAGCCGGTCTCGCTCGACAAGATCGCCGAGAAGTACAAGTCGGGCGAACTCGCACAGATCGTGCGCTAAGTTCGGATAAAACCGCCTTGATCTGCGAGCGTGCGGGTTAAAAGCCGTGCGCTCGCGGCGAGACAAAAACGTCGCCGTTTCCGCCTGTTTTGGGGGACGGCGACGTGCTTTTTGGTTTAACCTCGCAATACCCTCAGAATTCCGCCTTCAGCTTGCATCGCAGGCCGGGGTTCCGCCTTCTGTTTCGATAGTCCTCGAACTGTCTTTTTAGCGAATCACGACGATGTCTACCCTCTACGAATCCACGCTCAGCTCGCTGCCGCTCCTCGGCCGCGGCAAGGTCCGCGACAACTACGCCGTGGGCACCGACAAGCTGCTGATCGTCACGACCGACCGCCTGTCGGCGTTCGACGTCATCATGGGCGAGCCGATTCCGCGCAAGGGCGAGGTGCTCAACCAGATGGCTGACTTCTGGTTCGAGAAGCTCAAGCACGTCGTGCCGAACCACCTCACGGGCGTGGCGCCGGAAACCGTCGTGTCCGCCGACGAAGTCGAGCAGGTCAAGGGCCGCGCCGTCGTGGTCAAGCGCCTCGAGCCGATCCTCGTCGAAGCCGTGGTGCGCGGCTATCTGGCCGGTAGCGGCTGGAAGGATTACCAGGCAACCGGCGCGGTGTGCGGCGTGCAACTGCCGGAAGGCCTGCAGAACGCGCAAAAGCTGCCCGAGCCGATTTTCACGCCGGCCGCCAAGGCCGAAATGGGTCATCACGACGAGAACATCACGTACGACGAGATGGAGCGCCGCATCGGCACCGAACTCTCGCGCACGATCAAGGAAATCTCGATCAAGCTGTACAAGGAAGCCGCCGATTACGCTGCCACGCGCGGCATCATCATCGCCGACACCAAGTTCGAGTTTGGTCTGGACAACAACGGCCAGCTGTTCCTGATGGACGAGGCGCTCACGGCCGACTCGTCGCGTTTCTGGCCGGCTGACCAGTATCAGGTGGGCTCGAACCCGCCGTCGTTCGACAAGCAGTTCGTGCGCGACTGGCTCGAAACCCAGGACTGGGCGAAGGAGCCGCCGGCACCGAAGCTGCCCGAAGATGTGATCGAAAAGACCTCGGCCAAGTATCAGGAAGCGCTTGAGCGCCTGACCGGCCAGAAGCTCGCCTAAAGTCATTTGAGGGAAGAAGGAAGCACAATGAGCGAAGTTCAGACGGCTCACCAGCATGCGGCGCCGCTCGTCGGCGTGTTGATGGGCTCCAGCTCCGACTGGGATGTGATGAAGCACGCGGTCGCGATCCTGCAGGAGTTCGGCGTGGCGTACGAGGCCAAGGTCGTTTCGGCGCACCGCATGCCCGACGAGATGTTCGAGTACGCGGAGAAAGCGCGCGAGCGCGGCCTGCGCGCGATCATCGCGGGCGCGGGCGGCGCGGCGCATCTGCCGGGCATGCTGGCGGCCAAGACCACGGTGCCGGTGCTCGGCGTGCCGGCGGTCAGCAAGTATCTGAAGGGCGTGGATTCGCTCCATTCGATCGTGCAGATGCCCAAGGGCGTGCCGGTTGCGACCTTCGCCATCGGCGAGGCGGGCGCGGCCAATGCGGCGCTCTTCGCCGTTTCGATGCTGAGCGGGACCGATCCCGAATACGCGAACAAGCTCGCGGCTTTCCGTGTGCGCCAGAACGAAGCGGCGCATGCGATGGTGTTGCCGGCGCTGTAAGCGCCCCCGTCGGCGCGGGCGCTGCGTGCATATCGGCGCTATATCGTTGATATATCGTCGATTTGTTGTCGATATCAGGCACGTCCCGCCGACGTTAAACCCCGGTCTGGTCCGCGCGTCGCACCCCACGCGCCGCGGCCAGCCGTGACCGACCACGAAGATGACTCCTGACAATTCTCCGGTTTCACCGATCCTGCCCGGCGCATGGCTGGGTATGGTGGGTGGCGGCCAGCTTGGCCGCATGTTCTGTTTTGCCGCTCAGGCGATGGGCTATCGCGTCGCCGTGCTCGATCCCGACGCGACGAGTCCCGCAGGCGCCGTGGCCGACCGCCACATCTGCGCGGCCTACGACGACGAAGCCGCGCTCACCGAACTCGCGCGCCTGTGCGCCGCGATCTCGACCGAATTCGAGAACGTGCCCGCCGCAAGTCTCGACGCGCTCGCCAAATCGACTTTCGTGAGTCCCGCCGGCCGCTGCGTGGCCGTCGCGCAGGACCGCATTGCCGAAAAGCGCTTTATCGCTGCCTCGGGCGTGCCGGTCGCGCCGCATGTGGTGATCGAATCGTCGCAGGCGCTGGCCGCCATCGACGATGCGACGCTCACGGCCGTGCTCCCCGGCATTCTCAAGACCGCGCGCATGGGTTACGACGGCAAAGGCCAGATTCGCGTGACCAACGCCGACGAAGTGCGCGAAGCGCATGCGTCGCTCGCCGGCGTGCCTTGCGTGCTGGAAAAGCGTCTGCCGCTCAAGTTCGAAGTGAGCGCGCTGATTGCGCGCGGCGCGAACGGCGCGGCGGTGGTGTATCCGCTCGCGCAGAACACGCACCGTAACGGCGTGCTGTCGCACACCATCGTGCCCGCGCCCGACGCAAGCGACGTGCTCGTGCAGCAGGCCCAGCAGGCCGCGCTGCAGATCGCCGCGAAGCTCGGTTATGTCGGCGTGCTGTGCGTGGAGTTCTTTATCCTCGAAGACGGGTCGATGGTCGCCAACGAAATGGCGCCGCGTCCGCACAACTCGGGTCATTACACGACCGATGCGTGCGCCACGAGCCAGTTCGAGCAGCAGGTGCGCGCGATGACGGGCATGCCGCTGGGCGACACGCGCCAGCACTCGCCGGCCGTGATGCTCAACATCCTCGGCGATGTGTGGTTCCCGGCCGGTGCGGGCGAAGCGAAGGCCCAGAAGGGCGCCGCGCCCATCACGCCGCCGTGGGATCAGGTCGCGGCGATGCCGGCTGCGCGCCTGCATCTGTACGGCAAGGAAGATGCACGCCCGGGCCGCAAGATGGGCCACGTGAACTTCACCGCGCCCACGCTCGACGAAGCGCGCACGGCCGCACGCGATTGCGCGCGCCTGCTGCACATCGTCACGAGCTGAGTTGGACCGCGACATGTCCGATCAGCAGATCCGCACCGCCGCGCATCCGACCGACGCCGAAATCGAGCAGGCCGCCGCCTTGCTCGACGCGGGCGAGCTGGTCGCGTTTCCGACCGAGACCGTCTACGGTCTGGGCGGCGATGCGGCTTCGCCCGCTGCCGTCGCGGGCATTTATGCCGCGAAGGGGCGTCCGGCCAATCATCCGGTCATCGTCCATCTGCCGCCTGGCGGCGATCCCACGTACTGGGCGGCCGAGTGGCCGGAAGCGGCGCAAAAGCTTGTCGATGCCTTCTGGCCCGGCCCGCTCACGCTGATCGTGAAGCGCCACGCGCGCATTCCCGATGCGGTGAGCGGCGGTCAGGATTCGGTCGGCCTGCGTTGCCCGTCGCATCCGGTCGCGCAGCGTCTGCTGGCGGCGTTCTCGCAGCGGCGCGGCGGTCATGGCGGCGTGGCGGCGCCGTCGGCGAACCGCTTCGGTCATGTGAGCCCGACCACCGCGCAGCACGTGCGCGACGAGTTCGGCGCGGATGTGCATGTGCTCGATGGCGGCGCATGCGACGTCGGCATCGAATCGACGATTCTCGATCTCTCGCGCGGCTTCCCGGCCTTGCTGCGTCCCGGTCACGTGAGTCCGCAGGACATCGCGCGCGTGCTGGGCGAAGCGCCGCGTCTGCCCGATGGTTCGGACGCCACCGCGCCGCGCGCTTCGGGCACGCTCAAGGCGCATTACGCGCCGCGCACGCCGCTCGCGCTGCTGCCGTTCGATGCGCTGGAGCCGATGCTGGCGGCCGCACGCGAGGCGGGCGAAACCGTGGCGCTGGTCGCGCGGGCTTCGCGCGCGCAGGCGTGGGCCACGGCTGCCAATGTGCATTTCGTCGGCGCGCCGGAAGAACCGCAGATCTACGCTCGCGAGCTGTACAGCCTGTTGCGCGCGCTCGATCGTGCGAACGTTTCGCGCATTCTCATCGAGAAGCTGCCGGAGACGATCGAATGGATCGCCGTGAACGACCGGCTTGGCCGCGCGGCGGCGGCGTTCGAGCAACAGCAGGACTGACGTCGCGCGCATTTTGCGCATCGCCATGAAAAAACACCCCACGGCCGCAAGGCGCGTGGGGTGTTTTGCTTTGCGCAGGACGAACCTGCGCGTGCGCCTTTACTGCGGTGCCTTGCCGATACCCGCTGCAGCCAGCTGCGTCTCGACATAGGCGGCGAACTGCGCGTGCAGCGCCGTGCTCGGGTGCACCTGATCCGCGAACATATAGGTCGTGGGCGCGTCGGCGGTCGTCAGCGTCTGCGGCGAGCAGAACAGCGACGAGGCGAAGTTCGCACCGTACACGGCCGCTGCCGCGTCGATCACCGACTGCGACGTGCCGGCCGGCAGACCCAGCACCGAAGGATGCGCCAGCGCGTAGTTGGTCGCGTTCTGCTGCATCAGCGTCAGGTTGCAGGCCGTACCGGTGTTCGTCACCTTGAAGCCGAGGCTCGTCGCGTTCGTGATCGACTGGTCGAGCCATGAGAACGTGTCGACCAGCACCACCTTCTTCGCGGTGATCGACGTCGCGAGACCCTGGATCAGCGTGAGGTTGTAGGCCGCCGAGATCAGCGACAGTGCCTGGTCGGGCGCGCCCGAGGAGCCCGGCGTGGCGCTCACGGCCGCGTCCACAGCGAGCGCGGCCGGCGTCTTGCCGATGTCGGGCACGGTCACGACGGCCACCTTCGGCGTACCGGCGATCTGCGTGTTGACGAGGCTGGCGAGTTCGCCCGCGGCGTTGAGGATCGGCATGATCGACGCGAAGTCGGTGCTCGCGTTCGCATCGGCCTTGATCACCTGCAGCAGCACGGCGGCCGGCACGAGGGCGGTCGCCTGCGCGGTGGTGAAGCCTTGCTGGACCAGTGCCGCGACGGTTTGCTGCTGCACCGTGGTGTTGCTCACCAGCGTGGCGTACGTGCTCGATGCGAGCGCCGTGCCGAAGGCGGTCAGGCCAGCGGCGTTGTCGGTCTCGATGAGATTCAGGATTTCGTTCGCGCCGCCTTCGACGAGCACGAGCTGATTCGCATTGAAGCTGCCGTGCTGCGCCAGGTATTGCTGGAGCTGCCACGTGATCGGCTGCTGGCTGGCGGTCGGGATGGCGACGCTGGTGTCGCTCACGCCGCCGGTGTAGACGTAGGCGCCGCCCTGAGCGTAGTCGAGGCCGCCGGTGGCCGTCAGCGGCAGGCCGAAGCCGCCTTCGAAGGCCGGATCGAGGCTGTAGCCGAAGTATTCGGAGACCTTTTGCGCCCAGACTTCGCCCGGATTGGTCGTGAAGCGGCCGCCGCCGAAGCCCGGCGTGATCTGCTCGGAATAGGTGCCGGCGTCCGTCAGGCTGGTGCCGAAGGCCACGACCTGCAGCTTGGTGCCCGACGCGGGCGTGGCATTGGAATTGTTGTCGCCGCCGCTGCTGCCGCCGCAGGCGGCGAGGAGCGCGAAAACCGCGCTCGCGAGGGCGATCTGGGTGGTGCGCAGCACGGTACGGTGTCTCGGTGCTTGGTGCTTCATATTCACTTCATCTCCTCTAATTGGGCCTGTTCGTGGCCAGTCTTGCCACTGCCTGGTGCAAGCTTCTGATGCCAGTTTCTGCTGCGTTTTTTCCAGCCGATGCGGCCTGGCTAGCCGCGCTTCGTGTTTTGCGTAGTTCCCCGGGCTGTGGCCAACAGCCTACGCAATCTCTCAGGTCTTACGCGACCCGAGGTCACCCTCGGTGTTGTTTTCCGTCACCGCTGAGTTCGTTGAGTTCGTTGGTCGAATTCATGACCCGATGCCGATCGGGTGATCCGTTCTGATGGGCCGCCACCGCGCTTTCGGCCTGCATCGCATCGCGGCGCGCGCACCAGTCGGGCGGCGCGAACAGCGCAGCAAGCCGCGTGCGCGTATCGGGCATGCGTGCGCAGTCGCGCGCCATCGCGATCCATTCGTGAAAACTGGCCTTGAGCGGGTTGTCGCTGTCGAGCGGCTTGACGATGCCGTAGACGGGCGGCTCGTGCGCGACTTCCTCGACATAGCTGCCGAACAGCCGGTCCCAGATCGCCAGCACACCGGCGTAATTGCGATCGATATAACAGTCGTTGCGCGCGTGATGCACACGATGCATCGACGGCGTGTTGAAGACGTATTCGAGCCAGCCCAGTTTGCCGATTGCCTGGGTATGCACGAAGAACTGGAACCCCAGATTGACCAGCACGATGCCGACGATCTGCATCGGCGGAAAACCGAGTACGGCGAGCGGAATCCAGAACATCCACATGCCCGCGACCGGATACATCAGGCTCTGGCGAAACGCGGTGGAAAGATTGAGACGTCCCGACGAATGATGGACGACGTGCGCGGCCCAGAGCCAGCGCACGCGATGGCTCGCGCGATGAAACACGTAATAGAGCAGGTCCTGCGCGATGAAAAGCGCGAACCACGCAAGCAGCCCCGGCTGCCAGTCGACGAGGCGCCAGTGCCGATAGACCCACGCATAAACCGGAATCGCGACGAGCCACGCGAGCTTGTCGGTGCCCTGATGCATGAGCGCGAGCGTGGCGTTGCAGAGCGTATCGGGCCAGTTGTAGAGCGCGGCGCCGGGCCGCGTGCGGGCGAGATGCCAGGCTTCCCAGCCGATGCAGGCGAGAAACACGGGCGCGAGGGCGAGCAGCAGCCATTCAGCGTCGAACTGCACGAACGTCGTCCTCCTGTCCCGTGGGCGGCGCTGGTCGGCCAGCGCGGCGGTGTTGTCTCTTGTGTGTTGTCCGTCTGATGCGGACGCCGGCGCGCGTACTGTTATGTGTCTGTCGCGTTGTCGGACTTTGCCCGTCAGGGTACACGCCCCGCGCGTGCGACGCTCGGGGCTTTGCTAGAGGAAAACTTCGAAGGGAGACGCCGCTGGCCGATTGATCAGGGCGATTTTGCGTGGCTTTTGAGCGCCTTTAAAGGACTTTTAAAGGCGTCTCAAGCCGGCGGGCGGCGAGAGGATGGAACGACAGGCGGGCTATCGTGCGATAGCCCGCTCGCCTTTAATGCGCAGCGTGTTTCTTCTTTTTGGCCGTGGCCGATTTGGCGGCGGGCTTGTCGGTCGACTTTTCTGCCGACTTCGCGGTCGATCTCGCGGCCGATTTCGTCGACTTCGTAGCCGATTTCACCGGCGCCGTGTATTCGACGCGCTCGACATGCGCACCGTGTCCCACGGGCTTCGAAGCGTGTCCCGCACGCGACGCCCGGGTCGAACGCTTCGGATGCGGATCGACATAAACCGGCGCTTCTTCAGGCATGCCCTTGTAGACCCATTCGAGCAGCGAATCGTGCGCGGCGCGCGCGGACTCCGCACGCGGATCGTTGATCAGGCTCACGACGATCCAGCTCGAACCGTTCTCGGCGGCCACATAGCCCGCGATCGCACGCACATCGCGCAACGTGCCGGTCTTGATGTGCGCGTTGCCGCCCACGCCCGCGTTGGTCAGGCGGTTACGCATGGTGCCGTCCACGCCGACGATCGGCAGCGAATCGATGAACACCTGCGCGACCGGGCTCGCATTGGCCGTCTGCAGCAGATTCGCGAGCGACAGCGCGCTGATGTGCTCCTCGCGCGACAGACCGCAGCCGTTGTCGAGCACGAGTTCGGGCATGGCAAGGCCATTGCGATGCAGGAAGGTGGTGACGGCCGTGGCGGCTTTCTGCGTGGTCGCAGGCGGCTTGCCCTCGACGGCGCCCAGCGTGAGGAACAGATTGCGCGCCATCACGTTGTTGCTGAACTTGTTGATGTCGTGCACGACATCGCCGAGCGGCGGGCTTTGGTGCACGCCCAGCAGGCGCGCGCGCGGCGGCACGACGCCTTCGTGCGTGGTGCCTGCAAAGGTGCCGCCGGCCTGTTGCCAGAGCGCGAGGAAACCATCGGCGAAGAACGTCGAATGATCGACGGGCGCGGCCATGTTGAGCGTGCGCTCGCCGCAGCGCATCGCGTAGTTGCCCGCGAAGCTGGCCGTGACGACACCGTTCGCGCCCGGCGTGACCTGCGGGCTCGGCAGCATGCCGCCGCAGGCGCCGCCGCGCGTGTGGATCTGGTTGTCGATCTGCCATTGCGCGACCGGCGGCACGATGTCGACCGACACGCCTTCGCGCGACGGCGAGAACGTGAACGACAGCGCCTTGAACGCGTACATCAGCGGATCGGGGCCGACGTTGTAGGGCGCGCTGTTGTCGCCGTCGAACGAGGGCAGATCGCGCGTGGACGGATCGAACTCGCTCTTGTCGAGCACGAGCGCGCCTTCGATGCGCGTCACGCCGGCCTGACGGATCTTCTGCACGAGATCGATCAGTTCTTCGGGCACGAGTTTCGGATCGCCCGTGCCCTTGATATAGAGATTGCCGTGCAGCGTGCCGCTCGCGTCGATTTCACCGTCGGTGTAGGCGCTGGTTTTCCAGCGGTAATCGGCGCCCAGCATCGCGAGGCCGCTCCAGGTGGTGACGAGCTTCATCGTCGAGGCGGGCATCATCGGCTGGCCCGCGTTGACGGCGACGCTCGGCTGGCGGTCGCCGACTTTCTCGATCACCACGCTCACCGACGAAAGCGGCACGTGCGCGCGTTCGAGGCCGGCCATGACGCTCGGCGGCAGCGTGGTGCTGACGTTGACGGCCGGAATGCGCGGCGCGTTGTCGGGCTGCTGCGCCTGGGCGACGGGGACGCCGGCGAACGCCGAGGCGAGCGCGGCACAGGCGAGGGCCAGCGCGAGCTGGCGCGGAGCGCTCATCGTGCGGATCGTGCGCAGCGGACGGATGAAAGTACGTAGTCGGGACAGCGAAACGGGCAGCATGAAATGCGTTGGAATTGGGCGGGCAGTGCAGGGGCCGGGCGCGGCGCGAGACCCGGGCGGGGGCTTCGCGACGTCGCGCGCGGACGCGGAATCAAGCAAAAAACGCGATAAAAGTACGCGATAAAAATCGCGCGCACATCGCGATAAAAAAAGCGCAGTCGCGCTGCTGCCGCGAGGCCTGCGCAGCCGCCGCACGACGCAGCAGCATGAAAGGGCGCAATCGGCTTCGCGACGCCGCGCGCCGCAAAAGCGCCCATTGTAAAGACCTCGCGCGGCCTGCGTGCGTCGTTGGCGATAAATCGAAGAAACGACGGGAAAAAGTGAGCGAAGGTTACGCAGGCGCAGGGTCGCTGCAAGCTTCGCGTGCGCGCGCGGTCTGCGCAATGAAAGGAACGACCGCGGCAAGGCGCTAGAATGCAGCATCGTCATCAACGAAGTGCGGCGCTGGGCGCCGCCTGCCATTTCACTACGATGCGCATACTGCTAGTCGAAGATGACCGCATGATCGCCGAGGGCGTGCGCAAGGCGCTGCGCGGCGAAGGCTTTGCGGTCGATTGGGTCGAGGACGGCGAAGCCGCGCTGTCGGCCGCGAGCGGCGAAAGCTACGATCTGATGCTGCTCGATCTCGGGCTGCCCAAACGCGACGGCCTCGACGTGCTGCGTACGCTGCGCGCGCGCGGCAACGCGCTGCCGGTGCTGATCCTCACCGCGCGCGACGCCGTCGCCGACCGCGTGAAGGGTCTCGACGCGGGCGCCGACGATTACCTCATCAAGCCTTTCGATCTCGACGAACTCGGCGCCCGCATGCGCGCGCTGATCCGCCGCCAGTCGGGCCGCAGCGATTCGACCATCCGCCATGGTTCGATCACGCTCGATCCCGCTTCGCACCAGGTCACCCAGGACGGCGCGCCGGTCGCGCTGTCGGCACGCGAATTCGCGCTGCTCGAAGCGCTGCTCGCGCGTCCGGGCGCGGTGCTCTCCAAAACCCAGCTCGAAGAAAAAATGTACGGCTGGGGCGAGGAGATCGGCAGCAATACCGTCGAGGTCTATATCCACGCGCTGCGCAAAAAGCTCGGCGCCGATCTGATCCGCAACGTGCGCGGCCTCGGTTACATGATTGCGAAGGACGCCTGAGGACCTGCGCCTGCGGATGAGTTCTGGATGAGTTCAATACGACGACAACTGCTGTTCTGGCTGCTCGCGATCGTGGTCGCGGGCGTGAGTCTCGCGGGCTGGCTGATCTATCGCCAGGCGCTTGCGGAGGCCAACGAGCTGTTCGATTACCAGCTACGCGAAATCGCCGAGGCGCTGCCCTCCGAGCCGTTCAACGAGATCCTCAGTTCGCGCGATACCGGCGCCGAGGGCATCGTGCTGCAGATCTGGAATCGCAACGGCGTGCTGATGTACTACTCGCACCCGCGTGCGCCGCTCGCGCCGCGTGCGGAACTGGGCTTTTCGACCGAGAAGACCGATCGCGGCGACTGGCGCGTGTATGGCGCGATCGTCGGCGATAACGTCGTGCAGCTGGCGCAGCCGGTGTCGGTGCGTAACCGGCTGGCGGCGAACGTCGCGCTGCGCACGCTCTGGCCGCTGATCGTGCTGCTGCCGTTTCTCGGCCTGGCCGTGTGGATGGTGGTGGGGCGCGGTCTCAAGCCGCTTTCGCGGGTGGCGCGCGCGCTCGACACGCGTCATCCCGAAGCACTCGATCCGCTGCCCGAAGAGCGTTTGCCGCGCGAAGTGATGCCGCTCGTGCATGCGTTGAACGCGCTGCTCGAACGCCTCGCGCAGGCGCTCGATACGCAAAAAGCCTTTGTCGCCGATGCCGCGCACGAACTGCGCACGCCGCTGGCGGCCGTGCAGATTCAGGCGCAACTGGTTGCGCGCGCAAAGGATGACGAAACGCGCCGCGAAGCGCTCGGCGATCTGCAGGCGGGCGTGACGCGCGCGACGCGTCTGGCCGAACAACTGCTCGCGCTCGCGCGCTCCGAACCCGATGGTCACGCCCGCGCGCAAAGCGTCGATCTGCATGCGCTGCTCGATGATTGCGTGCTCAACTATGCGCCGCTCGCGCAGCAACGTGGCGTCGATCTCGGCATCGAGGAAAGCGTGGCCGCGCAGGTGCACGGCGACGCGCACGCCTTGCGCGTGATGTTCAACAATCTGCTCGATAACGCGACCAAGTACACGCCTGCGGGTGGCCGCGTGGATGTGAGCCTGCTGGTGCAGGACGGCCATCCGCTCGTGCGTATCGCGGATAGCGGGCCGGGCATTCCCGTGGAAGAGCGCGCGCGCGTGTTCGACCGTTTCTATCGTGTGGGGTCGGGCGCGAATCGCGCGCGCACGGATGTGGCCGGCACGGGACTCGGGCTCGCGATCGTGCGCCGTATCGCCGATCAGCACGACGCGACGATCGGGCTCGACGATTCTCCTGCGGGCGGTTTGCAGATCGACGTGCGGTTTTGACCGCGGCGTTTAATAGAGGTGAATAGAAGCGTTTAATCGCGGCATCTGAAAGCTCACCGTAAAAATTCCGGATTGCTTTCAATCTGTAGGTCGAGATCGATGCGCGCGCATCGATCTTTTCATCGCTCCCCATTCACCCAAACGCCCGCCACGCGGGCGCTTGCGGCGCCTTCGCGGAATAGTTCCTGAATTAAGACTCCTTTAAGTGACGCGGCTTAACCTTCGTTACGTCGTGACAGCATCCCGCGCAAGGAGTCCACTATGAATACCAAAGTCATTACCCGCAGTGCCGTGGCCATCGCTGTAGCCGTCGCGTTGTCGGCGGGCTACGTGGCCGGGCGCCGCGATGTGCCGCCGCCCCAGGTCATCACGCCCGCGCAGGCCGCGATGATGCCTGCCGAAGCCGCGGCCAAGACCGGCATTCCTGACTTCTCGGGCCTCGTGGAAACCTACGGCCCGGCGGTCGTCAACATCAGTGCGAAGCATGTGGTGAAGCAGACCGCCCTGCGCGGCGGCGGCGGTGGCGGCGGTGCGCAGCAATTGCCGATCGATCCGAGCGACCCGTTCTATCAGTTCTTCAAGCACTTCTATGGCGGCATGCCCGGCATGGGTGGCGACGGCGGCGGTGCACAGCCGGATACGCCGAGCGCGAGCCTGGGCTCCGGTTTCATCATCAGCCCGGACGGCTACATTCTGACCAACGCGCACGTCGTCGATGGCGCGAACGTCGTGACGGTCAAGCTCACCGACAAGCGCGAATTCAAGGCCAAGGTGGTGGGCGCGGACAAGCAGTCGGACGTCGCCGTGCTCAAGATCGACGCGAAGGATCTGCCGACCGTGAAGATCGGCGATCCGCGCCAGAGCAAGGTCGGCCAGTGGGTGGTGGCGATCGGCTCGCCGTATGGCTTCGACAACACCGTGACCTCGGGCATCATCAGCGCGAAATCGCGCTCGCTGCCCGATGAAAACTACACGCCGTTCATCCAGACCGATGTGCCGGTGAACCCGGGCAATTCGGGCGGCCCGCTCTTCAATCTGCAAGGCGAAGTGATCGGCATCAACTCGATGATCTACTCGCAGACGGGCGGCTTCCAGGGCCTGTCGTTCGCGATCCCGATCACCGAAGCCATGAAGGTCAAGGACGATCTCGTCAAGACCGGCCATGTGAGCCGCGGACGCCTGGGCGTTGCGGTGCAATCGATGAACCAGACGCTGGCGAACTCGTTCGGCATGGACAAGCCGCACGGCGCGCTGGTGAGTTCGGTGGACGCCAGCGGCCCGGCCGCCAAGGCGGGTCTGAAGCCGGGCGACGTGATCGTGTCGGTGAACGGCGAGCAGGTGGGCGATTCGTCCGATCTGCCGTCGCTGATCGCGGGCATGAAGCCGGGCACCAAGGCCGATATCCAGATCTGGCGCGACAAGGGCACCAAGGATCTGACGGCGACGATCGGCTCGCTCTCCGACAGCAAGGTCGCGTCGAACGACACGCCGCAGTCGCAGATGCAGGGTCGCCTGGGTGTCGCGGTGCGTCCGCTCACACCGGAAGAGAAGAGCAACAGCTCGCTCGATCACGGTCTGCTCGTCGAGCAGGCGGGCGGCGCGGCGGAAAGCGCGGGCATCCAGCAGGGCGATGTGATTCTCGCCGTGAACGGCCGCCCGGTGAGCAGCGCCGACCAGCTCAAGCAGATGATCGCGCAGGCCGGCAACAGCATCGCTTTGCTGATCCAGCGCGACGACGCGCAGATCTTCGTGCCGGTCGATCTCGGCTAACGTCCGCAACGGTTCGCTCTGGCGGCCCGCTGCGTTGTACTACCGGGATTGTCGGGTCGCTTTTCACTGCCGCCGGGGCTTCGTGTCCGGCGGCAGTTTTCTTTTGGGCGCGCGGTTTTGTGCGCCGTTCTGTGCGCCGTTTTGTGCGCTGCAGGAGCGATCGGCGCGAATTGCCGATATCGTCGCTATCGATATGAGTGCGGGTGTGAGTGCGGCGGGGCGGGCACACGCCTTGCGCTCGAGTCGAGCCGCAAACCTGTTGAGGAGCAGCCACGATGAAGATGTTTCGTAATACGCGTCCCGTCCTTTCGGCCGCTGCACTGGCGGCCACCCTGGGCATCGGTGCAATCGGCTTCGCGGGCAGTATCGGCGTCGCGCAGGCGCAGCAGGCCATGCCTCCCGGCGGCAATGCCGGCACCGACAACATGAACGGCACGATGGGCAATGCGACCGTCGGCGGTTCGAGCAGCGACAACACCAGCGCGGGCAACGTCAACGGCGAAGGCATGCCGCAAGTGCAGCAACAGGGCGATGTCTCGTTCGTCTCCGGCGGCGTCGGCCAGGACGAATCGAAGGCGCTGCAAGCCGCGCAACACTCGTGGCCGCTCGCGCTGCGCTTCACCGGCCGCAAGGCCGAGTTCCTCGCCGATGTCCACGTGCAGATCACCGACGCCCACGGCGCCAGCGTGCTCGACGCGACTTCGCGCGGACCGTACATGCTCGTGCGCGTGCGTCCGGGCCGCTACACGGTGCACGTGAGCCACGCGGGCGTCGACAAAACCAGCGCCGTGACGGTGGGTTCGAACGGTAGCGCGCGCGCCTCGTTCGTCTGGTAATCGTCACTGGGCGTCACGGCGGGCGAGGGCCGTCTGTGCGCTAGCGCACATGGCTGTCGCCTGCCCGCATCATGTTGCGCAAGCCGGCGAAGTTTGGCCGATAATGAAGCCACGGGTTCGCCGTGGCTTTTTTCTGGCGCGTGCTATGTCGATGTTTTATTTGGTCGTCATGCGCAGGGAAGACAATGTCCGGCTACGCGAGCGTCAGGGAGCAGGATAAATCGGCCATGACCGGCACCGTGCCGGCAAGCCGGCCAACCAGCGGCGTTGCGCCAGCCTGTTGCGGCGCACCTCGATCAGGGAGCAGATCATGGCGGTCGAACCGGACGCCGGCCATCGCATCGATATCGTCGTGAACCGCCATCGCGTGCGCGTGATCCATGGCGGCATCACGATCGCCGACACGCTCGCGGCCCTCACGGTCAGCGAAACAGGCCTTCCCGACGTCTTCTATTTCCCGCGCGCCGACGTGAACATGGCGCGGCTCGAACGCTCCGAACGCATCACGCCATGTCCGCACAAGGGCAGCGCGGCGTATTTCCATCTGCGTACCGAAGACGGCCGTATCGAAGACGCCGCGTGGAGCTACGAGGCGCCGCACGAGACGGTGAGCGGTATCGGCGGTTATCTGGCCTTCGACGCCGAACGCGTCGATCGCATCGACCAGACCTCCTGAGCCGCGCGTTTGCGGGCCGCCCCATCCACCTTTCGACAACGATCCGACCTTCTCGCACCATCATCGGGGAGCCGCCATGGAACTGAACGACGCGTTGAGGATTCCGCTCGAGCCGTCCGCCGTCTGGCAAGCGCTGCAGGACGCCGCGCTCGTGCGCGCGAGCCTGGAGCATTGCGAGTCGTTCCGCCGGCTCGGCCCCGGCGAGTACGCGATCACGCTGACCGTGCCGCTCGGGCCGCTGCGTGCGCGTTACGAAGTGCGCGCTCACATCGCCAGCGATGTCGCCGAAGTGCCGCTCAAGCCGCGCCGCGTGCTGAGCTTTCGCGCGCGTGCGGATGGCATCGGCTCGCTGCGCGGGCAGATCGATGTGGCGTTACGGGAAGAGGAGCGGGCGGCGACGGCGGCGGTGGAGCGCGGCGTGAGCACGCGTATCGATTATTCGGTGTGGGCCACGCTGACCGGGCCGCTGGGCGAGTTGCCGCCGCGCCAGATCGAAAACGCGTTGCACGAACTCGCCGACGAGTTTTTCACCGAGTTCTGCGCCGTGGTGGCGGCCAAGCATGGCCAGGCGCCCAATCGCGTGCGCGGGAAAGAACCGCGGCGTCAGCATGTGTTTCTGCGGCCGATCAATCTCGCCGCCGTGGCGCGCCGCGCGCATCTGCTGCCGCAGCATGCGGACGGGACCTTGTCGGGGCGCGCGGCCAGCACGCTGCGCCACGAACCCACGCCGCACGCGATGCCCGGCTGGGCCTGGGCCGCGATGATCTTCTTCGTGGCGATCCTGTTCTACGTGGCGCGCCACTTCACGGCGAGTTGAACCGCGCGGGCGGCTCAGTCGTCAGTGGCCGGATCGGTGGCCGAGTCAGTGGCCAGGTCGGTGCCGGTACGCAGCGCCGGGCTGCTGGTCAGCGCGTCGAGCATCGCCTCGACGTGACGCTGGGCGTTCTTCGCCACGTCGAACATATCCGGCAGGATCGCCATGTCGTGCAGCGTGCCCGTGATGAACGAATGCAGCACGCGCGCCGCGCGAGCGGCGTCCAGATCGGTGGGCAACTGGCCCTTCGACATCGCGTTGCGCAGGCCTTCCTCGATACGCATCAGCCCTTCGCGCATATTGTCCTGATGACGCGCCATCACCGGTCCCATCTCTTCGACGAACTCGCACTTCAGGAACAGGATCTCGAACACGCGCCGGCGGCGGGCGTCGGTGGCGGTGTCGCGCAGGCACAGCACGCACAGATCCTTGATGCGGCCGAGCGGATCGGGCTCGCCCGGATCGACCGAAGCCGCCTTGAGTTCGTCGAGCGGCAGGATCACGCGATCGAACATCGCCGTGAACAGGTCGCCCTTGTTTTCGAAATGCCAGTAGATCGCGCCGCGCGTCACGCCCGCCGCATTGGCGATATCGGCGAGCGAACTGCGCGAGACGCCTTTCTCGAAGAAGACGTGTTCGGCGGCGTCGAGAATGCGGTTGCGCGTCTCCAGCGCTTCCTCTTTCGTACGTCGGACCATGTTTGGGTCAGCGCCTCGCGGCGGGGTGAGTGGAGTGGCCAGGCATTACAGGGTCAGGCGGGCAAAGTATTGATTTGTAATATGGATGTCATGCGCGGAATCTGCCCGAACGACGCTTCATGGGGCTGAAGTGTTCTTAAACATTCATTCGCGAATGTATCTATAATACCACCCCACCACCTGGATACCTTGAGTAGAGATGTCCGGTTAATATCCGTCACTGGCCAAGCGGTCGTAGAAACCCCAATGCGCGACGCCCCTGTGGTGGCGCGCGAATGAAGCCCGGATGGATGTTGCAGACCGGTATCGCGCCTTTCCTGAAGTACCGGGTTATCCGTCAGGTATTGCCAGATGCTGGCGTGTGTCGTCGTCCTCCTGCTTGCTCCCGCTCGCGAGGACGCTGCACGCTTTTAATTGTCAGATATAGACAGAGGTCGCTCCATGCGCGTCGAACGGGTTCCATTCCGCCTAATCAGCTTCGCGACGGCTGCCGTTGTGCTCGCAGCCTGCGGGCAAAAGCAGTCGGCGCCGCCGCCGCAAACGCCCGAAGTGGGCGTCGTTACCGTCCAGTCCACCACTGTGCCGGTCGTCTCCGAACTCCCCGGCCGTACCAACGCCTTCCTCGTCGCGCAGGTTCGCGCGCGGGTCGACGGCATCGTGCTGCGCCGCGAGTTCACCGAAGGCTCGGTCGTGAAGGCCGGTCAGCGCCTGTACAAGATCGATCCGGCGCCGTACATCGCCACGCTCAATAACGCCAAGGCCACGCTCGCGAAGGCCAAGGCCAATCTCGTTACGCAGAACGCCCTCGTCGCGCGCTACAAGGTGCTCGTCTCGGCCAATGCGGTGAGCAAGCAGGACTACGACAACGCCGTGTCCGCGCAAGGCCAGGCACAGGCCGATGTCGATGCCGGCAAGGCCGCCGTCGATACCGCCCAGATCAACCTGGGCTACACCGATGTGCTCTCGCCGATCACCGGCAAGGTGGGCATTTCGCAGGTCACGCCGGGCGCTTACGTGCAGGCGAGCGCAGCCACGCTGCTGTCGACCGTGCAGCAGATGGACCCGATGTACGTCGACCTGACGCAATCGAGCCTCGACGGCCTGAAGCTGCGCCGCGAGATCGAAGACGGGCGCCTGAAGACCAATGGCCCGGACGCGGCCAAGGTCTCGCTCGTACTCGAAGACGGCCGCACGTACTCGCAGCAGGGCAAGCTCCAGTTCACTGACGTGACCGTCGACCAGACCACCGGCTCGGTGACGATCCGCGCCCTGTTCCCGAACCCGGACCACGTGCTGCTGCCGGGCATGTTCGTGCGCGCGCGCATCGACGAAGGCAACAACGACCACGCGATCCTCGTGCCGCAAATCGGCGTCCAGCACGACCAGAAGGGCCAGGCGACGGTGATGGTCGTCAACGCCAGCAACAAGGTCGAGCTGCATCCGGTCGTCACGTCGGCTTCGATCGGCCAGGACTGGGTGGTCGATAGCGGTCTGAATCCGGGCGATCGCGTGATCGTGCAGGGCACCGAAAAGGTCAAGCCGGGCGCTCAGGTCAAGGTCGTGGACGCCAAGCTGCCGCCGCCGCCCGCACCGGGCGCGCCTTCGGCAGACCAGGCGACGGCATCGGGCTACGCAAGCGCAGGCGCCGCATCCGGCGCGTCGGCTGCTTCCGCACCCGCTGCCTCCGCCGCGCAATAACAGGGAGCCTGCTTCATGGCAAAGTTCTTTATCGATCGCCCGATTTTCGCGTGGGTGATCGCCATCATTCTGATGCTGGCGGGTGTGGCGTCGGTGTTCACGCTGCCGGTCGCGCAGTATCCGACCATCGCGCCGCCGTCGATCCAGATCAGCGCGACCTACCCGGGCGCGTCGGCCAAGACGGTGGAAGACACGGTCACCCAGGTGATCGAGCAGCAGATGAGCGGTCTCGACCACTTGCTGTATCTGTCGTCCACGTCCGATGACTCGGGCACGGCTACCATCACGCTGACGTTCGCGGCGGGTACCAACCCGGACATCGCGCAGGTGCAGGTGCAGAACAAGCTGCAGCTCGCCACGCCGATTCTTCCGCAGGTGGTGCAGCAGCTCGGCATCAAGGTGACGAAGTCGAGCAGCAGCTTCCTGCTGGTGATGGCGTTCGTCTCCGAAGACGGCAGCATGACCAAGTACGACCTCGCGAACTACGTGGCGTCGAACATCGAAGATCCGGTCAGCCGTATCGACGGTGTGGGTACGGTCACGCTGTTCGGCTCGCAGTACGCGATGCGCGTCTGGCTCGATCCGAACAAGCTGAACAATTTCAGCCTCACGCCAAGCGACGTGACGGCCGCGATCACCGCGCAGAACGTGCAGATCGCGGGCGGTCAGCTGGGCGGCACGCCGTCGGTGGCGGGTCAGTCGTTCCAGGCGACCATCACCGAATCGACGCTGCTGCACACGCCTGAAGAGTTCGGCAACATCCTGCTGAAGGTGAATCAGGACGGCTCGCAGGTGCGTCTGAAGGACGTGGCGCGTATCGGTCTGGGCGGCGAAAACTACAACTTCGACACGAAGTACAACGGTGCGCCGACCGCCGGTCTGGGTATTCAGCTCGCCACGGGCGCGAACGCGCTGCAGACCGCGAAGCTGGTGCGCCAGAAGATCGACGACCTCTCGAAGTACTTCCCGCACGGTCTGGTCGTGAAGTACCCGTACGACACCACGCCGTTCGTGCGCCTGTCGATCGAGGAAGTGATCAAGACGCTGCTGGAAGGCATCGTGCTGGTGTTCCTCGTGATGTACCTGTTCCTGCAGAACCTGCGCGCCACGCTGATCCCGACGATCGCGGTGCCGGTGGTGCTGCTGGGTACGTTCGCGATCATGGCGGCGGTGGGCTTCTCGATCAACACGCTGTCGATGTTCGGCCTCGTGCTCGCAATCGGTCTGCTGGTGGACGATGCGATCGTGGTGGTGGAAAACGTCGAACGGGTGATGGTGGAGGAGGGCTTAGGGCCCAAGGAAGCCACACGTAAGGCAATGGGCCAGATCACCGGCGCACTGGTAGGCGTGGCGCTGGTGCTGTCGGCGGTGTTCGTGCCGGTGGCGTTCTCGGGCGGTTCGGTCGGCGCCATCTATCGTCAGTTCTCGCTGACGATCGTGGCGGCGATGGTGCTGTCCGTGCTCGTCGCGCTGATTCTCACGCCGGCGCTGTGCGCGACCATCCTCAAGCCGATCCCGCAAGGCCATCACGAAGAGAAGAAGGGCTTCTTCGGCTGGTTCAACCGCACGTTCGACAAGAGCCGCGACAAGTATCACAGCGGCGTGCACCACGTCATCAAGCGTTCGGGCCGCTGGCTCATCATCTATCTGGCCGTGATCGTCGCGGTGGGCTTCCTGTTCGTGCGCCTGCCCAAGTCGTTCCTGCCCGATGAAGACCAGGGCACGATGTTCGTGATCGTGCAGACGCCTTCCGGCTCGACCCAGGAAACCACGGCGCGCACGCTGGCCAACATCCAGAACTATCTGCTCAACGACGAAAAATCGATCGTCGAGTCGACGTTCACGGTGAACGGCTTCAGCTTCGCGGGCCGCGGCCAGAACTCGGGTCTCGTGTTCGTGCGGATGCGCGACTACAAGGAACGTCAGCACGCGGACCAGAAGGTCCAGGCGCTGGTGGGACGCGTGTTCCAGCACTACGCGGGCTACAAGGACGCGATGGTGATTCCGGTGAATCCGCCGTCGATTCCTGAACTCGGCACCGCTTCGGGCTTCGACTTCGAACTCCAGGATCGCGGTGGCGTGGGCCACGAAAAGCTGATCGAAGCGCGCAACATGCTGCTCGGTATGGCCGCGAAGGACCCGTCGCTGGCGCTCGTGCGTCCGAACGGCCTGAACGACACGCCGCAGTACAAGATCAACATCGACCGCCAGAAGGCTGAAGCGCTCGGTGTGACGGCGGCATCGGTCGACCAGACGTTCTCGATCGGCTGGGCTTCGTCGTACGTCAACAACTTCCTGGACGTCGATGGGCGGATCAAGAAGGTGTACGTGATGTCCGACGCGCCGTTCCGCATGACGCCGAACGACCTGAACACCTGGTACGTGCGCAACAGCGCGGGCGGGATGGTGCCGTTCAGCTCGTTCGCGAGCGGCCAGTGGACCTACGGTTCGCCCAAGCTCGAGCGCTACAACGGTATCTCGGCGGTGGAAATCCAGGGTCAGGCCGGTGCGGGCAAGTCCACGGGTCAGGCAATGACGGCTATGGAGCAGATCGCGGCGAAGCTGCCGGCGGGTATCGGCTACGAGTGGACCGGTCTGTCGTTCCAGGAACGTCAGTCGGGTTCGCAGGCGCCTATCCTGTACGGCATCTCGATCCTCGTCGTGTTCCTGTGTCTCGCGGCACTGTACGAAAGCTGGTCGATTCCGTTCGCGGTCATCATGGTGGTGCCGCTCGGCGTGCTCGGCGCGCTGCTGGCGGTGACGCTGCGCGGTCTGGAAAACGACGTGTTCTTCCAGGTCGGTCTGCTGACCACCGTGGGTCTGTCGGCGAAGAACGCGATTCTGATCGTGGAATTCGCCCGCGACCTGCAGGCGGAAGGCACCATGGGCCCGGTCGAAGCGGCGCTCGAAGCCGCCCGACTGCGTCTGCGACCGATTCTGATGACCTCGCTCGCGTTCATTCTGGGCGTGCTGCCGCTCGCGATCAGTAACGGCGCGGGTTCGGCTTCGCAGCACGCGATCGGTACCGGCGTGATCGGCGGGATGCTGACCGCGACGTTCCTCGCGATCTTCATGATCCCGATGTTCTTCGTGGTGATCCGCGCGAAGTTCGCCGGCGAGAAGGAAGACCCGGATGCGGCGCTCAGGCATTACGAAGAGCACCACGCGCACGACCATGACGCCGATAACAACGGCGGCAACGGTGGCGCAGGCGGCAACGGCGCTGACGGCCCGGGCAAGGAAGGACATTGAGATGCATAAACTATCCGTAATTGCAGGGGCGGCAGCGCTCCTGGCGGGCTGCACGATGGCGCCGTGGTACCACCGGCCGGAAGCACCGGTTTCGCAGACCTTCCCGCAAGGCGGCGTCTACGCGACGCAGCCGGGCGCGACGGACGGCAACGGTCAGGCTGGCCACAGCGCCAACGGCGCGAACGCCACCGAAATCGGCTGGCGCGACTTCTTCGTCGATCAGCGTCTGCAGCAACTGGTCACGATCGCGCTGAAGAACAACCGCGACCTGCGCGTCTCGGTGCTCAACGTCGAGGCGGCGCGCGCGCAGTATCAGATCACGCGCGCCGATCTGTTCCCCGCCATCAATGGCGTGGGCACGGATACGCGCACGCGGGTGCCGAAGAGTCTGCAGACCGCGGCGAACAATCCGTACAGCGTCTACAACGTGGGCCTGCAGGCGTCCTGGGAAATCGACTTCTGGGGGCGCGTGCGCAGCCTGAAGGACCAGGCGTTGGCGCAGTACCTGTCGACGGCCCAGGCACGCAAGGCGGCGGAAATCTCGCTCGTCTCGCAGGTCGCGGACCAGTACCTGACGATGCTCTCCGACGACGACCTCGTGAAGGTCACGCAGGAGACGCTCAAGACGGCGCAGGACTCGTACAACATCACGAAGGCGCAGTTCGACACCGGCACGGGCACCGAACTCGATCTGCGTCAGGCGCAGACCGTGGTCGAGAACGCCCAGGCCAACCTGCAGGCGCAGATGCGCGCCCGCGCGCAGGCCGAAAACGCACTCGTGCTGCTGATCGGCGAGCCGCTGCCGGCGGATCTGCCGCAGGGTCTGCCGCTCGACGGCCAGAACCTGCTCGCCGATATCCCGGCGGGCCTGCCGTCCGATCTGCTCACGCGGCGCCCGGACATCATGGAAGCCGAAGAAACGCTGCTCGCCGCCAACGCCAACATCGGCGCGGCGCGTGCGGCCTTCTTCCCGAAGATCTCGCTGACGGCGGCGTTCGGCACCGAAAGCCTGTCGCTCGGCGGGCTGTTCAAGGCGGGCACGGCGGCATGGAGTTTCGTGCCGCAGGTCACGCTGCCGATCTTCGAAGGCGGTTCGAACATCGCGAACCTGCAGCTTGCGAACGTGCAGAAGCGCATCGAAATCGCCAACTACGAGAAGGCCATTCAGTCGGCGTTCCGTGAAGTGGCCGATGGCCTCGCGGCGCGCGGCACCTACGATCAGCAGATCGGGGCGCTCGAGCGCAGCACCTTCGCGAGCCAGCGCAGCCTGGATCTGTCGGAGCTGCGCTACAAGAACGGCGTGGACAGCTATCTGCCGGTCCTGACCGCGCAGACGACGCTGTACACGTCGCAGACGTCGCTGATCACGGCACGCCTTGCGCGCCTGACCAACCTCGTCGATCTGTATCGCGCACTCGGCGGCGGCTGGATCGAGCACGCGGGCGAGACGCCGCGTCCGGCCGACGAGCCGGTCGATTACGGCGCGGCCAGCGCACCGGCGGCTGCGTCGGCGCCGGCAGCATCGGCGGGCTGAGCGCGCTGTTCGCTGCGCTTTAGCCAGGCCTCAAAGTCAAAACGCCACGGGTGACCGTGGCGTTTTTTTATTTGCGCGCGACGAAAAATCAGAAATCCTGCGATGCTTCGTGATGGCCGCTCGGATACCATAAGAAACCTCTATGTTTCCATAACAGATAAATGGCTTGGATCGAAATGTCCCGCAATCCGGACCAGCGTCCTGATGGATGGGCTGTAGGTCAGTGCTTGTGGTCGCCTCAGAGAAATCAGCTGGGCCGCACGTGGGCCTTTTGGGAGACCATGCGCGACGTCCAGCCGGGGGATTTGGTCTTTCATTTATGCGGCCATTCTGGCAACGCTGCGTTCGCCGGTTTTTCAACTGTCGCGTCGAGCTGTTCGTTCTTGGACAATGGGCCCAATGGTCCCGAGAAGCTTTACAGGGTTGAGTTGAGTGAGTTTGAATTGCTCTCGTCCCCACTGTCACTTACGGAGACTTTCGCGGCTCGTAACAGTGAACTGAGAGCTTATTTTCGTAGTAACCGCAACGCAGGCGCGGCGAAAGAAAGGATTTTCTATGTTGAACAGGCTGGAAGGCTGCAATGTTTGAATGGTGCATACCTTTCATATGTCAGTGATAGCCTTTTACATTTGCTTTTTGGCATCGAAATAGAAGTTGGCGTGGATCGCTCGACAGTGATTGCAGATTCGACCAATACGGGCACTGTGCTGAGGAGCGTGGCGGCTCGCATCGGACAACAAAATTTCGCTAGAAACGTAAAGCAAAACTATGGTTTTCGATGCTGCTTCCCTGGTTGCGGAGCAGATAACGTGAGATTTCTGATTGGGTCGCACATTGCGCGTTGGGCAGATACTTCTCATCTTCGGGGCGAAACGAATAATGGTGTCTGCCTTTGCGTGCTCCATGATCGGGCGTTCGAAATCGGAGCATTCACGTTTGATTGCAACGGGCGGATAGTGACTCATCCAGAAAAATGCAATGGAACGTGGCTACGCGATTTGCTGGAGCCTGCGGTTGGTCATTTCATGCGTATCGGGAAAATACCGCCTTCTCCTGAGGCTTTAGCGCATCATTGGGCGGCGCACGGATTTAGCATTAGCTAACTCGGGCATTGAACGTAATATGCTGCGAGTCCTTAGCCACGCGGCCCGATAAAAAAGGCGTCACGGTTTCCCGTGACGCCAAACCAGCAAAAGGCCCCAGCTCGCACCCTATGTGCGGTGGGGCACCTCTCGCGTCGACTCGGTACGTCGTTCAGTGCGCAGCGGTGCGCTGCATTTCGTGGCCGGCTTCCGGCGCGCCAGGCGCGTGGCTGCCGTCGAGATCGTGACCGGCGCGGCGGATGTCGCGCTCGGCGGCGCGTTCGCTCTTCACGCCGTTGAAGATGATGTTGAGGATCACCGCCGACACCGAAGCCAGCAGGATGCCGCTATGCAGGATCGGCGACAGCGCCGGCGGCAGTTGCGCGAAGAAGTGCGGCGAGACCACCGGCACGAGGCCGAAACCCACGCTCACGGCGACGATGAACAGGTTGTGCTGGTTCTTCACGAAGTCGACCTTCGAGAGCACCTTGATGCCGTTCGCGGCCACCATGCCGAACATCACGAGACCCGCGCCGCCGAGCACGAAGGGCGGCACCGAGGCCACCATCTGCGCCATCTTCGGGAACAGGCCGAGCACCACCAGGATCACGCCGCCCATCGCGCAGACATAGCGGCTTTTCACGCCCGTCACGCCGATCAGGCCGACGTTCTGCGAGAACGAGGTATGCGGGAACGAGTTGAAGATACCGCCGATCATCGTGCCCAGACCGTCCACGCGCAGACCGCGCACGAGCGTCTGCTGATCGACCGGACGCTCGACCATATCGCCCACGGCGAGGAACATGCCGGTCGATTCGATGAAGGTCACGAACATCACGATCACCATGGTGGCGATCGGCAGCACGTGGAACTTCGGCAGACCGAAGTGGAACGGCATGACGAAGCCGACCCACGGCGCGTGCGTGACGCCGTCGAGGCTCACGCGGCCCAGCGCCAGCGCAATCGCGAAACCCGCGACGATGCCCAGCAGCACGGAAATATTCGCAACGAAACCGCGGCCGAACTTGTTGATCAGCAGGATCAGCATCAGCACCAGCAGCGAGAGGCCGAGATAGACCGGGTCGCCGTAATGCGGATTACCCACGCCGCCCGCGGCCCAGTTGATGCCCACTTCCATCAGCGAGAGGCCGATCACGGCGATCACCGTGCCCACCACGACGGGCGGGAAGAAGCGCAGCAGCTTGCCGATCATCGGCGAAATGACGATGCCGATCGCTCCGGCCGCGATGGTCGAGCCGAAGATGTCGAGAATGCCGAGTTGCGGATTGGTGCCGATGGCGATCATCGGGCCGACCGAGGCGAACGTGCAGCCCATGATGACCGGCAGGCGGATGCCGAAGATCCACAGGCCGAGCGTCTGGATCAGCGTGGCGATGCCGCAGGCGAACAGGTCGGCGCTGATGAGGAAGGCCACCTGATCCTTGGGCAGACCAATGGCGCCGCCGATGATGAGCGGCACGGCGACCGCGCCCGCATACATCACGAGCACGTGCTGGATGCCGAGCGTGAGGAGCTGGGCGAACGGCAGGCGTTCGTCGCAAGGATGAACCTGGTTTGCGCTGCTCTGTCGGGACTGGGCCTGCTCCCTTTCGATACCCTGGGGATGCATGTCGTCTCTCTCCGTCTTCGTTTGGGAATATGGCCTCCAAGGTATGCGGGACGAAAATATGCAACAAGACCGCTGGGGACTATTCCGTGCTTTCCGGGGGCGATATGCACGCGGGCGCCGCGACGCCGTTTATTGGGGGGAGATCGTGCGTCGATGCGGGCGCGCGGCGATGCTGCGGCGCATCGTGCCGATACGCGCGAGTGCCGGTGTGGCGGCGTTCAGGCCGCTTTTCAGGCGCTGGAATGACGTTTGGTGCTGGCGCGGGCGAGGCATTGCGATGACATCGGCGTGACGTTTCTCGCCATGTCGCCGCGATTCAAGTGGATGGCGGGGCATGTCGCGCATGCGGGCGTGGTTATGATCTATATTTCGTCCGCCGCATGTGAGGCATTTTGCATCGCGAGACAGGCGCACGGGTTAACCCGCGAACAGGCGGCGAACGCGTGCGAACTGGGTCGAATCCGCCTCGATTCATGCGCGCTCGAATTCGCCTGGGCAGATCGATGGCGACCTGGCTCGCGACTGACAAATGGTATCGCTATCATGGCTGTTCTGGCCGCCGCGATCCCGCCTTCGACGCGCCGCGCGCGTGCTCTTAATCCTCACTTTTTCGCCTCGCATGAACGCAACGCTCACGCGCTTTCTCGGCATCGATCTTGGCACCGGTTCGCTCAAAGTGGCACTCGTCGATGAGGCGGGCGTCGAGCGCGCCGTCGCGAGCGTCGCTTATACGCTCGATACCCCTGAGCCCGGTTGGGCGGAAATCGACGTCGAGCGCTGGTGGCGCGCGCTGATCGAGGCGTGCGCGCGCCTGCCAGCGAACGAGCGCGCGGCCGTGCGTGCGATCGGCTTCTCCGGGCAGATGCACGGCGTGGTGCTCACCGATGCAGCCGGGCGCGCGTTGCGTCCCGCGATGCTCTGGCCGGATACGCGCGCGCATGGCTTGCTCGACGCGTGGCTCAGCGATTCCGAAGCCGATACCGATGGCGTCGCGTCGAACCCGGTCGCGCCCGGCATGGCCGGCCCGTTGCTGCGCTGGGTTGTGCAAAACGAGCGCGCAATCGCCGATGCCGCGCGCTGGGCGCTGCAACCGAAGGACTGGCTGCGCGTGCGCCTTGCGGGTGCGGCGCAATCGGCTTTCGTCGCCGATCCCTCGGACGCCTGCGCGACCGCGCTCGCCGCGCCCGACGGCGCGTGGGATGTCGCCCTGATCGAGCGGCTGGGTTTGCCCGCGCGCTGGTTTGCGCCGCTGGCCGCCTCGGGCGCGGCAAGCGGCACGCTGGCCGCCGATGCCGCCGACGCGCTCGGCTTGCCGCCAGGCGTCGTGCTCGCGACCGGCGCGGGCGACACGCCCTGCGCGGCGCTTGGCAGCGGTCTGGCCGAGCACGGCGACGCGCTGCTCACCACCGGCACCGGCGGCCAGATTCTCGTCACCTCGCGCACGATGCCGCCCGCGCGGCGCGGTCTGCATCGCTACCGGTCGGCGAGCGGCGGCTGGTACGCGATGGCGGCGATGCAGAACGTGGGCGTCGCGCTCGAAGCGGCGCGCGGCTGGCTCGCCTACGATTGGGCGCAGGCGTACGACGAGGCGTTCGCCGTATCGGCATCGTCGACGCTGGCGTTCCTGCCTTATCTGAGCGGCGAGCGCTCGCCGTGGCTCGATCCCGCTGCGCGCGGCGGCTGGATGGGCGCGGGACTCGGCGATACGCGCGGCGTGCTGATGCGCGCCGCCTTCGAAGGCGTGGCCTTCGCCTTGCGCGCGGGGCTCGACGCCTTGCGCGAAGCGAACGCCGATGGCCCCGCGTCCATCGCCACGCTCAAGCTCGCGGGCGGCGGTTCCGTCGATGCGCGCTGGCGGCAACTGCTGGCCGATACGCTCGGCGCGCAACTCGATGCCATCGACTGTCCGAACGCGGCCACGCGCGGCGCGGCGCTGCTTGGCGGCGTGGCGTACGGGCATTGGCGCATCGACGAACTCGCCGCGCTTGCGCCGACCGCCACGCGCGTCGCGCAGCCGCGTCATGACGATGCGCTCGCACGACAACTCGCCCAGCGCTACGCGCGCTTCATCGATCTCTATGGCCGCGTGCGGAGCTGGTTTGCCGCATGAGCGCCGCCGAACATCACTGAACACGGTATCCACGGAGAAACCATGCTGATCCTGATTGAAGAACACGCCTGCTACGACGGCGTGCAGCGCATCTACAAGCACGACTCGGAAACCATCGGCCTGCCGATGCGCTTTTCCGTCTTCCTGCCGCAGCAGGCGCGCACGCAGAAAGTGCCCGGTCTGTTCTATCTCGCGGGCCTGACCTGCACGGAAGAAACTTTCCCGATCAAGGCGGGCGCGCAGCGCTTCGCCGCGCAGCACGGCATCGCGCTGATTTCGCCGGACACCAGCCCGCGCGGCGCCAATGTGCCGGGCGAAGCGGATGCCTGGGACTTTGGCGTGGGCGCGGGCTTTTATCTCGACGCCACGCGCGAACCGTGGTCGACGCACTGGCGCATGGGCAGCTACGTGCGCGACGAACTGCGCGAAGCGGTCACCTCGACGCTGCCGGTCGACGGCGACCGTCTGGGCATCTTCGGCCATTCGATGGGCGGCCATGGCGCGCTGACGCTCGCGCTGCGCAATCCGCAGATTTATCGCTCGGTGTCGGCGTTTGCGCCGATCGCCGCGCCCACGCGCTGCCCGTGGGGCGAGAAGGCGTTCTCGGGCTATCTGGGCGACGACCGCGAAGCGTGGAAGCAGTACGACGCCAGCGAACTCGTGGCGCACGCGGCGCGCAAGTTCGAGGAAGGCATCCTCGTCGATCAGGGTCTCGCCGATCAATTTCTCGCCAACCAGTTGAACCCGGACGTGTTCGAAGCCGCCTGCGCGGCCGCGGGCCAGCCGCTCATGCTGCGTCGCCATGAGGGCTACGATCACGGCTATTTCTTCATTCAGAGCTTTATCGAAGATCACATTGCGCATCACGCGCGCGTGCTGCTGAAGTAAGCCGGAGCGGGCGTTGCGGGCACGGAGTCTGATGGAATCCGACCCCGTGCGAAACTTTGAAATCTGGTCAGGTTGGTACTATTATCTGGTCAGATTGATCTTTTTCTGGAGTCCACGGCCATGCCCGCATCTCTTCTCGATCCGAAAGCCAGCAAGGAAACCGCCGAGCGACGCAAGGTCGATTTCCAGGCGGCCGTGAAGGCGATTGCCGCGCGCGTGGGCGCGACCAGTGTGGACACCGCCGGCACGCCCATCTCGGCGTTCAAGACGAATTATTCGAGCGTGCTCAAGCGCGTGAAGTCGGGCTCGGTCGAGATCGTCAACCAGGGCCAGGAGCCGTTCATCATCCTCGGTCTCGATCAGGCCGTCGCGCTCATGTCCAACACGGTCAGCGACCGCACCGTGGCGGAAGTGTTCGCCGGGCTGCCTTCGGTGCCGGCTTCGGGCAAGCTGCCGCGCGACGTGTCCATCGACGCCGAAGATCACTACCGCGTGCCGCGCTAAAGACACGCTCGCGTGCGTGTCCAGCGCGGCATCCGGCACGCCACTCCAAAGACAACTGCAGCGACAACAACAACCCGGGCCGTTCATGCCGAGATTCCTGTTGAGCACCAATACGCTCATCGACATGTGTATCGAAGACACCGCCTCGCGCAAATGGATCGAAGGCGGCGTGAAGGCGCGCGACATCAATCTGAGCGTGATCAGCGTGGCGGCCGCGCGCCAGGTGATTGCCCAGCACAAGACCAGCGAACCGCGCCGCGCGGCGTTCCGCAAGGCGCTCGAAGCGCGGCTGGCGGCGCTCGTCGACGATGGTTCGGTGCTGCTGCCGTTCGGCGTCAACGAGGCCGTCGAGTGGGAGCAGTGGCGCGGCCATCAGCCGCTCGAAATCGAGAAGGGCGGCAAGCGCTATCCGGTTGGCCAGGACACGCGCATGGTGATCGCCACGGCGGTCGCCAACGGCTGCACGCTGGTCGAGCCCGAAGAAACGTACCACCGCGAGCTGCGCAAGCTGCAGGTGGAAGTCGTTTCCTTGCTGGAGGAATAGGGCGTTGGACGACCAGTTCCGGGTGCCCGACGGCCGGCTCACCCCGGCGCCCGTCTGCACGCGCGTGCTGAGCCTGTCGGGCGGCGGCTATCGCGGCCTGTACACGGCGCGGCTGCTCGCGCGCATCGAGGAAAGCGACAAGCTCGGGCGTGGGCCGATCGGCTCGCGCTTCGATCTGATCGCGGGGACGTCGGTGGGCGGCATTCTGGCGACGGGTCTCGCCGTGGGCGTGAGCGCGCGGGATCTCTACCTGATGCTCGCCCAATGGGGCCCGACGATTTTCCCGAAGCTCTCGCTGCGCACCTTGCGCAAGCTTTTCAGCGAGAAGGTCTATGCGGCCGAGCCGCTCGAACGGGCGATCGTCGCGTGTCTGGACGGCTATGCGAACCAGCGTCTCGCCGATATCGACAAGCCCTTGATGCTCACGACCGTGAGCTGGTCGCTCGGCGAATTGCGCCTGCTGCGCAGCCGCGGTCTCGCGGGCGATGACGCCGATACCTGCACCTTGCTCGACGCCACGCGCGCCACTTCCGCCGCGCCCGCGCATTTTCCGGCGCTGCTGCTCGACGACGACTGGCACGTGGACGGCGGCCTCGCCGCGAATTGCCCCGATGCGCACGCGCTGAATCAGGCGCAGCGGCGCGGCGTGCCGGTGCGCATGTTGAGCGTCGGCACCACGGGCGTGCGTCATCGCAGCGTGCCGAGCCGTCTGCCGCTGCGCGGTCTCGCGTGGGCGCAGCCCGCGCTCGCGCTGAGCATGGAGGCGCAGGCGCGCATGGCGCAGGCGAGCTGCGCGCGCGAGCTACAGGAGCGCTATCTGCATCTGGACAGCGATGCAGGCGCCGATCAGGAAGTGCTGCGCGGCCTCGACATCGCCACGCCCGACGCCACGGCGGCGCTCACGCGGCTGGCGGATCAGCGTTTCGAGGATCTGCTCGCGAACGCGGATGAGTTGCGGCGTCTGCGTCTGATCATGGGCGACGGCTGAAGCGGCGCGACTCACGTCAAAACGGCGTTGCGCCTTGCGGTGCAACGCCGTTTGCGTGGGTGCTTCAGCGCGACGCGCTTAGCGTCGGCGCAGCAGGCTCGCGCCGTAGACCAGCGCGGCGAGGGCGGTGATCCAGAAGCTCGTCGGCCAGTCGGTGTAGAAGGCGAGCGTGACGCCGATCCACGCCTGCGCGAGCGCCAGCAGCGCCGCGAGCACGAGACCGGCGGACAGCCGCGTCGTGAGGTTCTGCGCGGCGGCGGCGGGGCCGACCATCAGCGTGAACACCAGCAGCACGCCGACGATCTGCGTGCAGGCCGCCACGGCCAGCGCCGCGATGGCGAGAAACAGCACGGAAACCAGCCGCAGCGAAACGCCCTTGGCTTCGGCCAGTTCCGGTTGCAGCGAAGCGAACAGCAGCGGACGCATGATGGCCGCGAGCGCCACGAGGCTCGCCACGGCCAGCGCCGCGAGCGCGCCGAGCGTATCGCGGTTCACGCCCAGCACGTTGCCGAACAGCAGCGCCGTGACCTGGGTGGCGTAAGCCGTGAAGAAGTGCAGAAACAGCAGGCCGAAGCCCAGCGCCAGCGAAAGAATCACGCCGATGGCCACATCGCGGCCCGCGAGCTTTTCGCCGAGCGCGCCCATCGAAATCCCCGCGGCGAGCGTAAAGCCGACCATGCCCCACATCGGCGAAATACCGAGCAGGACGGCGCCGGTGGCGCCCGTGAAGCCGACGTGCGAGAGCGCGTGACCCGCGAAAGTCTGCCCGCGCATCACCAGGAAGTAGCCGACGATGCCCGCAAGCACCGCGACGATGCCCGACGCCGCGAAGGCGTTCACCATGAAATCGTAATCAAGCATCGTGCGAATGGCCGTGGGCGTTGTTGTTATGGTCGTGCGAGTGGCCGTGATCGTGGCCGTGCGAACCGTGCGAATGGCCGTGGTCATGATCGTGCTCGTGTTCGTGGTCGTGCTTTTCGACCTCGACATCGCCGGACATCACGAAAATGCGGCCCTTCATGCGCATCACCTCGATGGGCGAGCCATAGAGGCGCGAGAGCACCGGCGCGGTGATGACTTCATCGACGCTGCCGAGCGCCGCCACGCCATTGCCCAGATACAGCACGCGATCGAGCGCGTTGAGCAGCGGATTGAGTTCGTGCGCCGAGAACAGCACCGCGATGCCGAGTTCGCGCTGCACGCGGCGCACGAGTTCGACCACGCCGCGTTGATGATGCGGATCGAGGCTGATGAGCGGTTCGTCGAGCAGCAGCAGCTTCGGGTCGCCGAGCAGACATTGCGCGAGCAGCAGACGCTGGCGCTCGCCGCCGGAGAGTTCGGACAGCGGCCGGTCGGCCAGCTTCGTCGCGCCGACGAGGTCGAGCACGCGCGAGACATCGGCGCGCGTGGCGGCGTCGGAGCGGGGCAGGCCCCAGCGATGACCGTCGGCGGCCATCGCCACGAAGTCGCGTCCGCGAATGCGGCGGCTGGCCAGCGCCGTGCGCGTCTGCGGCATATAGCCGATCTTCGCGTTGCCGCGCGCCACCGGTTCGCCGAGCACGCGGATCGCGCCGCGCGAGGCGGGCACGAGGCCGAGGATCGAGCGCATCAGCGTGGTCTTGCCCGCGCCGTTCGGCCCGAGCACGCCGATGAACTCGCCCTGGTTCACCGCGAAATTGGCGTCGCGCAGAATCGTGCGATCGCCGAGCGTGAGCGTCACGCCCGCGACCGTGAGCACCGGCTGCGGCGCGCGGTGGCCGGACGGTGTGGACGCCTGATGAGACGCGTGGGGTGAAGCGGGCGCGGCTTCGGTCATTGCTTCGGTTCCCTGCTGACTGCTTGCTGTTGAGTGTGTATCGAGTACTTATGGCGTGGCGAGCGCTTTGCCCAGCGCATCGAGCTGCGCCAGCATCCATTGCTGGAAGTTCACGCCGGCGGGCTGCGTTTCCGTCACGCTGACCGTCGGCACCTTCGACTGCTGCGCGAGGCCGAGCATGCGGCGCGTGAGCGCTTCGGTCGCCTGGCTGTTGTAGATCAGCACGCGCACGCGGCGCTCGCGCAGATCGCGCTCGAAGGCGGCGATATCGGAGGCGCTGGCCTCGGTATCGTTCATCGCCGCCAACTGGAAGCGCAGGTTGCGCATATCGAGGCCGATCGCATCCGACATATAGCCGAACACCGGTTCCGTCGCCGTCACCGGCTGGCCTTTGTACTGCGCGCGCAGCGCCGCGACCTTCGCGTCGATCGGCTTGAGCGAGGCGAGAAACGCCGCAAGGTTGGCATCGTACACGCTCTTGTGCGCCGGGTCTGCGGCGTCGAGCGCTGCGCCCACGGCGCGCGACACGGCGGGCATGGTCTGCGGGTCGTACCAGAGGTGCGGATTGTCGCCGGCCTTCTTGCCGACCAGATCCGCCGCGACGATGGTGGCGCGCTGGCGGCTCTGCGCGGCGGTCGCGCCGAGCAGTTTGGTCATCCACGGATCGTAGTCCGCGCCGTTGTAGACCACCACGCGGGCATGCTGGAGCGCGCGCGCGGTCTTCGGGCTGGCTTCGAAGAGGTGCGGGTCCTGGTCGGGATTGCTCAGGATGCTCGTCACGTTCACGTAGGCGCCGCCGATCTGCTTGACCACGTCGCCGTAGAAGTTCTCCGCGGCGACCACGGGAATCGCGTTATCCGTGGCGAGCGCAGCGTGCGCGGCGCTCATCGAACCGAACAGCGCACCGAGCGTTGCGACAACCGCCATGGCCGAACGGAAGGCGGGCTTGAGCAAAGCCGCAGCAGCGGCCGGCCGGCGGCGCGTGCGCAGCGTCGCGCGGGGAAATGCGAGCATGGTTCTATCCTTGACGTGAGCGAGGCGTGAGAACAAGGTCCGGATGGCGTCGGGGCAGGACGCGCAGCGACCCGGAGAAGGCAAAAATCCGTGAAGGCGCGATGATATAACGTAACGCGAAAGTTGGCGAGCGAGCCCGGCAGAGGTGCGAGCGTCAATCTGTGCGAAAAGCGCCTGCCGGGCGCGGGAAATGCTGTACATCCGACGCTCTATCGAGGCTCGGCAGGCCGCTTGCGCGCCGCACCATCGAAATCCGCATCGATGGCGTTTGTCCGCCTTGACATGTGTGCGTGCGTATCCGATCATTCGACCACCAAGAGAGCAAATGTTCATGCGATGAGCGAGTGTTCAGGCTGAAGGCCTGGTGGCGTCCATCCGCAGAACGACATCGGAGACAACCTGTGGCACATCCCGCGTACCCGGCGGCAGGACGTTTGCAGGACAAGGTGGCCGTGCTGACCGGCGCGGCAAGCGGTATTGGCGAAGCGGTTGCGCGTCGCTATCTGGACGAGGGCGCGCGCTGCGTGCTCGTCGACGTGAAGCCGGCCGATGGCATCGCGCCCGCGCTCAGCGAACAATTCCCCGAACGCGTGCTCGCGCTCAGCGCCGACGTCACGCGGCGCGACGACATCGCGCGCATCGTTTCATCGACGCTCGAACACTTCGGCCAGATCGACATTCTTTTCAATAACGCGGCGCTGTTCGACATGCGCCCGCTGCTCGACGAATCCTGGGATATCTACGACCGTCTCTTCGCCGTCAACGTGAAGGGCATGTTCTTCCTGATGCAGGCCGTCGCGCAGCGCATGGTCGAGCAGGGCCACGGCGGCAAGATCATCAATATGTCTTCGCAGGCCGGACGGCGCGGCGAAGCACTCGTTTCGCACTACTGCGCAACCAAGGCGGCGGTGCTCAGCTATACGCAATCGGCGGCGCTGGCGCTGGCGCCGCATCGCATCAACGTGAACGGCATCGCGCCGGGCGTGGTGGATACGCCGATGTGGGAGCAGGTGGACGCGCTGTTCGCGCGCTACGAAGGGCGGCCGCTGGGCGAGAAGAAGCGTCTGGTGGGCGAAGCGGTGCCGCTGGGCCGCATGGGTCTGCCCGCCGATCTCACGGGCGCCGCGCTCTTTCTCGCTTCTGCTGACGCCGATTACATCACCGCGCAGACGCTCAACGTGGACGGCGGCAACTGGATGAGCTGAACCGGCGGAGCGTTCCGGCGGCATCGACTCGAGCGGTACCTCAGGCACTAGAACCCTGCAATCGGGCAGGCAGCACGACATAACGTAACAAACAAAGGAGACAACGCCATGAAACCCGCTTTCAAAACCGTGCTGCGTTCGATCAGTGCGGGCGCGCTGATCGCTGCGGCCGGTGCCGCGCACGCGCAGACCGTCACGGTCGCCATGTTGAACAACCCGGACATGATCGAGCTGAAGAAGCTCTCGCCGGCCTTCGAGAAGGCCAATCCGGGCATCAAGCTGAACTGGGTGATCCTCGAAGAAAACGTGCTGCGCCAGCGCGCCACGACCGACATCACGACCAACAGCGGCCAGTTCGACGTGATGATGATCGGCACCTATGAAGCGCCGCAATGGGGCAAGCGCGGCTGGCTCGCGCCGATGACCGGCCTGCCCGCCGACTACGATCTCAACGACGTCGTGAAGACGGCGCGTGACGGTCTCTCGTACAGCGGCACGCTCTACGCGCTGCCGTTCTACGTCGAAAGCTCGATGACGTATTACCGCAAGGATCTGTTCGCGGCCAAGGGCCTGAAGATGCCCGACCAGCCGACCTACGACCAGATCAAGGACTTCGCCGACAAGCTCACCGATAAATCGGCGGGCACCTACGGCATCTGTCTGCGCGGCAAGGCGGGCTGGGGCGAGAACATGGCCTACGTGACGACGGTGGTGAACACCTTCGGCGGGCGCTGGTTCGACGAGAAGTGGCACGCGCAGCTGACCACGCCGGAATGGAAGAAGGCGGTGGGCTTCTATGTCGATCTGCTCAAGAAGGACGGCCCTCCGGGAGCCAGCTCGAATGGCTTCAACGAAAACCTCACGCTGATGTCCTCGGGCAAGTGCGCGATGTGGATCGACGCCACGGTGGCGGCCGGCATTCTCTACAACAAGTCGCAGTCGCAGGTCGCCGACAAGATCGGCTTCGCGGCCGCGCCGACTGCCGTGACGCCGAACGGCGCGCACTGGCTGTGGTCGTGGGCGCTGGCGGTGCCGAAGTCGTCGAAGTCGCCGGACGCGGCGAAGAAGTTCATCGAATGGGCGACCTCGAAGCAGTACATCGAAATGGTCGCGAAGGATGAGGGCTGGGCTTCGGTGCCGTCGGGCACGCGTATTTCGACGTATCAGCGCCCCGAGTACAAGCAGGCCGCGCCGTTCTCGGACTTCGTGCTGAAGGCGATCCAGACCGCCGATCCGAACCATCCGACTGCCAAGCCGGTGCCGTACACGGGCGTGCAGTTCGTCGGGATTCCTGAATTCCAGTCGTTCGGCACGGTGGTCGGGCAGAGTATCGCGGGCGCGGTAGCCGGGCAGATGAGCGTCGATCAGGCGCTCGCGGCGGGTAACGCCGCCGCCGATCGCGCGGTGGCGCAGGCTGGGTATCAGAAGTAAGCGCAAAAGTAACTGCAGAAGTAAGCGCAGAAATCAGCGCAGAAGCAAGCCTCAAGCTTGGACACGCACGAGCCGCAACCGGCCCCGTGCGTGTCCAGCGCAGCAAGATGCGGCGCCTTGCCCCCGCTCGGCGCGCAACAGAGAAGGGTGGTCCTCATGCGTCATCTCCATCTCCACATGCCTCTATTCAATCGAACCCGAGCGCCCAAGCCGAATGCGAAACAGGTGGAAACCCGCCGCTCGGCGTCGCGCTGGCTCGTCTCGCCTTCGGTCGCCGTCCTGCTGTTGTGGATGACGATTCCGCTTGCGATGACGATCTGGTATTCGTTCACGCGCTACAACCTGCTCAATCCCGATCTCAAGGGTTTCGCGGGCCTCGACAACTACAAGTTCCTCGCGACCGACCCCTCGTTCGTGCCGTCGATCGTGCACACCATCGTGCTGATCGTGGCCGTGCTGGCGATCACCGTGATCGGCGGCGTGCTGATGGCGGTGCTGTTCGACCGCAAGTTCGTCGGCATGGGCATTGCGCGTCTGTTCGCGATTGCGCCGTTCTTCGTGATGCCCACGGTGAGCGCGCTGATCTGGAAGAACATGATCCTGCATCCGGTCTACGGGCTGGTTGCCATCGCGATGCGCTCGGTGGGCATGACGCCGATCGACTGGTTCGCCGAATATCCGCTCTTCGCGGTCATCCTGATCGTGGCGTGGCAGTGGCTGCCGTTCGCGTTCCTGATTCTCTTCACGGCGATTCAATCGCTCGACCAGGAGCAGAAGGAAGCCGCGAAGATCGACGGCGCCGGCGCGATCTCGCTGTTCTTCTACATCACGCTGCCGCACCTGCGCCGCGCGATCGCGGTGGTGGTGATGATGGAGTCGATCTTCCTGCTGTCGATCTTCGCCGAAATCTACACGACCACCGGCGGCGGCCCCGGCAACGCCACCACCAACCTCACTTACCTGATCTACTCGATGGGCCTGCAGCAGTTCGACGTGGGCATCGCATCGGCGGGCGGCATTCTGGCTGTCGTGCTGGCGAACATCGTGTCGTTCTTCCTCGTGCGCATGCTCGCGCGCAACCTCAAAGGGGAGTACGAAAAATGAGTCAAGTTACCGCTACGCATGCACCGCAGTCGCCGCACGCGGTCAATCGCGCCTCGCCGCTGCAGTTCATCGGCCGCGTGGTGCCGGGGCTGCTCGCGTGGATCATCGCCATCGCCTTGTTCTTCCCGATCTTCTGGATGACGATCACGGCGTTCAAGACCGAGCAGCAGGCGTATATCCCGACGATCTTCTTCATGCCGACGCTCGACAGCTTCCGCGAGGTGTTCGCGCGCAGCAATTACTTTGCGTTCGCGTGGAATTCGGTGCTGATCTCGGCGGGCGTGACGATCGTCTGCCTGCTGCTCGCCGTGCCGGCCGCCTATGCGATGGCGTTCTTCCCGAACCATCGCACGCAGAAGATCCTGCTGTGGATGCTGTCGACCAAGATGATGCCGTCGGTTGGCGTGCTGGTGCCGATCTATCTGCTGTGGAAGAACACCGGGCTGCTGGATTCGGTGAGCGGGCTGATCATCGTTTATACGCTGATCAATCTGCCGATTGCCGTGTGGATGTCGTACACCTACTTCAACGAAATTCCGCGCGACATTCTCGAAGCCGGGCGCATGGACGGCGCGGCCACGTGGCAGGAAATCGTCTATCTGCTCATGCCGATGGCGGTGCCGGGGCTCGCATCCACCGCGCTGCTTTTAATCATTCTTTCGTGGAACGAAGCATTCTGGAGCATCAACCTGTCGAGTTCGAATGCGGCGCCGCTCACCGTGTTCATCGCTTCGTATTCGAGCCCTGAAGGGCTGTTCTGGGCCAAGCTCTCTGCCGCTTCGCTGCTGGCGGTGGCGCCGGTGCTGATCGTCGGTTGGCTCTCGCAGAAGCAACTCGTGCGCGGTCTTACCTTCGGAGCGGTCAAGTAATGGCGAATGTCGCAATAGAAGCGCTGATCTGCGACTGCGACGGCGTGCTGATCGACAGCGAAGCCGTGGCGGCCAGCGTGCTGGTGCGCGAGCTGGAAGCGCGCTGGCCCGGTGCCGCGGTCGCGCCGGTGCTGATGCCGCTGCTCGGCCAGCGTATCGAGCGCGTGCTGGGCGGCACGAGCGAAGCGCTCGGCCGGCAGTTGAGCGAAGCCGATGTCGCGGCGATCCGCGCCGTGGCCGAACGCGAAGCCGCCGAAGCGCCGCTCTTTCCCGGCGTGGCGGCGGCGCTGGAAGCCATTTCGCTCACCAAGGCCTGCGCGAGCAACAGCTACACCGCCGTGGTGCGCGGCGTGCTGGCGCGCAACGATCTCACGCGCTTTTTCGGCGAGCGTATTTATTGCGCCGATATCGTCGCGAAGCCCAAGCCCGCGCCCGATGTGTATCTGGCCGCCGCGCGCGGGCTGAACGTCGCGCCGCAGGCCTGCATCGTGGTGGAGGACAGCGTGACGGGGGTGAGCGCCGCGCGCGCGGCGGGCATGACGGTGCTGGGTTTCGTCGGCGGCGCGCACGTGGGTGGCGACGCGCACGCGCTCGAACTGCGCGAAGTGGGCGCGCAGGCCATCTTCGACGATATGCGCATGCTGCCCGCGCTGGTGGCGGAGTGGATCGACAGGACGCAGGCGCGCACGGCGTGATGCGCTGTGCGCGTTGCCGCGCCCCGAACTGAACGTGCTGAAAAACGCGGTGCAAGGTGCCACACGGTCGAGAACCGGCACCTGCCGCAATGAACGGAGACACACATCATGGCAAGCGTGATCCTGAGAAACGTGCTCAAGCGCTACGACGAAACCGAAGTCCTGCGCGACGTGAACCTCGATATCGGCGACGGCGAATTCGTCGTCTTTGTCGGCCCGAGCGGCTGCGGCAAGACCACGCTGATGCGGATGATCGCGGGTCTGGAAGACATCAGCGCCGGCGATCTGATGATCGACGGTACGCGCATGAACGACGTGCCGCCCGCCAAGCGCGGCATTGCGATGGTGTTCCAGTCGTACGCGCTGTATCCGCATATGACGCTGTACGACAACATGGCGTTCGGCCTCAAGCTCGCGGGCGCGAAGAAGCCCGAGATCGACGCGGCCGTGAAGAATGCCGCGAAGATCCTGCACATCGACCATCTGCTCGATCGCAAGCCCAAGCAGCTTTCGGGCGGCCAGCGTCAGCGCGTGGCGATCGGCCGTGCGATCACGCGCAAGCCCAAGGTCTTCCTGTTCGACGAACCGCTCTCGAATCTCGACGCCGCGCTGCGCGTGAAGATGCGCCTGGAATTCGCGCGCCTGCACGACGAACTCAAGACCACGATGATCTACGTGACGCACGATCAGGTCGAAGCGATGACGCTCGCGGACAAGATCGTCGTGCTGTCGGCGGGCAATGTCGAACAGGTCGGGAGTCCGAACCGTCTTTATCATGCGCCGGCCAATCGCTTTGTCGCGGGCTTTATCGGCTCGCCGAAGATGAACTTCTTCGAAGGCCAGATCCAGCAGGTCGATAGCGACGGCATCGTGGTGCGCTATCCAACCGGCGAAACGCAGAAGGTCTCGGTCGAGCCGCGCGGTGCGCGCGAAGGCGACAAGGTCACGGTGGGCATCCGCCCCGAGCATCTGCATGTCAATGCGGGCGAATACGGTGCGAGCGCGAAGGCGATGACGGTGGAGTCGCTGGGCGACGCCGCCTATCTCTACGCCGAATCGCCGGTCGCGCCCGATGGCCTGATCGCGCGCATTCCGCCGCTGGAAAAGCACGAACGCGGCGAGACCATGAAGCTGGGCGCGACGCCCGATCACTGCCATCTGTTCGATGCGCAAGGGCTGGCGTTCGAGCGCCGCTTCGCGCAGGAACTCGCGGCTTGAAGTTTTGGAGTGGTCGTTAGTCGTTGTCCGAGGTTGCCTTGCCCCAACCAAGGGACGCCCGCTTTCGAGCGGGCTTTTTTTTGCGCGCTTTTTTGCTCGCATTCTGTGCACATGCAAGCGGCGAAAGGTGGACGGGCGCTATGATCCTGCGTCCGGGTCTTTATAGCCATGCCATCATGATTCGCAAGATCGCGTCGATCGCGAGTGTCCTGGCGATATCGCCGTTTCTCGCCGCCATGTCCGCACACGCAGCCGATGCGCCGACCGTTGTCGTGCAGCAGGTCGAAGCGCGCCTCGACAATCAGCACGAACTGCAACCGCCGATCATCGACGCAAATCCGGTCATGCCTGGCGCGTGGGTCTATTTCACCGATAACCTGACGAAGCGTCCGGGCCAGCGCGGCGAGAATCGGCCCTACACGCTGGACGCGCATCTGATCTACCAGGACGCCGATCAGGCCTGGCACGATCAGCTATTCGACCGCTACGAAGAGGACGGCGGCATTCCGAAGATCGCGTCGGTGTTCTTCGCGCACGCGGATCAGACGCCGCGCAGCAAGAGCCTGATCGTGCTCGTGCAGACGCCGCAGCAGCACGACGACTACGGCGGCGATTCTTACGACGGCTATGTGTACAGGCTGACGGGGTCCGCTGCGCAGGGCGCGGTGTTCGTGGGCCTGCAGAACGACGCCAGCGCGCCGTTCATCGGCCAGTGTCAATGCGGCTTTCGCGACGGCCACACGGAGCACGCGCGCTATCCGAATGCGGACGCGATCCGCCGGGCGCTGGCGCAGACGTATCCGCTCAAATAAAGCGCGTCAGACTTTCTCGCCCAAGGCCGCGCGCGCGCTGGCTTCGTCGGTCACGAGACCCGAAAGCCAGCCGCCCTTGAGCGCGGCGATCAGCGCTTCGCGCTTGCGCGCGCCGCCCGCGAAACCAATCGTCGGGCGCTTCGGCGGCGAATCCAGATGCAGGCTCGTCACGCGCCGCCCGGTCGGCGAATCGACGCGGCGGCCGCTGGCGTCGATCGGCAGCCCGAGCATTTCGGCGATGGCGCCCAGGCGCATCAACTCGTGCACTTCGTCGGTGGTCAGGAAGCCGTCTTCGTGCAGCGGACAATGCTCGCCGATATTGCCGATACCGACGAAGGCCACATCGGCCTCGCCCGACAGCGACTCGACGATGCGATAAAGGCGGTGATTGCACCACTGCGCGCGCTCGGCTTCGTTATCGGCGATCAGCGGCGCGGGCAGCAGGAAGTGCTTGCCGCCGGTTTTCTCGGAGATATGCAGCGCGACATCGTAGCGATTGGACGAACCGTCCTGCGCAATTGCGCCCACCATCGACACCAGCCGGTGCTGCGGCCGCTCGATCTGCGCGATCTGATCGACGGCGGCCTTGAGCGTGCGCCCGCTGCTCACGGCCACGACCATCGGCCGTTCTTCGTTCAGATAGCGCTCCATCACCTGCGCGCCGGCCACGGCGAGCTTGCGGTCGATGGCTTCCTGAGTGTCGCCGTCGACGGGCACGACTTCGCACATCGCGAGGCCGTAGCGCTTCGAAAGCTGGTCCGCGAGCGCGAGGCAATCGGCCAGTTGATGATCGACGCGCACGCGGATCAGGTTCTTCTCGACCGCGAAGGCAACCAGGCGCTGCGCAACCGGGCGCGAAACCTGCAGCTTTTCGGCGATCTCGTTCTGGGTGTTGCCGGCCACGTAGTAGAGCCACGCGGCGCGGGTGGCGAGATCGAGTTTTTCGGTGGACTTGGGCACGGTGAGATCGGCGCGAATGTTGTGGGATGGCGGGCGGAGTTTACGCGAAACCGGCCGCGCTTACGCCAGCCTTTCGCGCGCGGGATCGAACAGCGGCCGCACGTGCCGGTAAAGCGCGCGATAAGACGCCAGCCGTTCGCGCAACGCCGCGTGACGCGCGGCATCGGGCGTGTATTCGGCCGTCACGGGCGCCTTGGCGAGCACCGCGTCGAAATTGCCGCCCGCCGCGAGCCAGCCCAGACGCGCCGCGCCCAGCGCCGCGCCGGTTTCGCCGCCGCCATGCTGGCGCGTGGGCGTGTCGAACGCGTCGGCGACCAGCTGCGCCCAGTAGGCGCTGCGCGCGCCGCCGCCGAGCATCGACAGCGGACCGACTTCGGTGCCGGCGGCGCGCAGGGCGTCGAGGCCGTCGGTGAGCGCGAGCGTCACGCCTTCGAGCACCGCGTAGCCCAGCAGCGCGCGGTCGCTCGCGTGCGTCATGCCGAAGAACACGCCTTGCGCGTAGGGGTCGTTGTGCGGCGTGCGCTCGCCCGAAAGGTACGGCAGGAACAGCGGCGCCTGTGCGAGCGTGCGCGCGTCGATGTGCTCGACTTCGGCGAGCAGGGTGGGTTCGTCGGTGCCGGTGAGCTTGCAGACCCAGCGCAGGCAACTGGCCGCCGAAAGCACCACGCTCATCTGATGCCAGCGGTTGGGGATCGCGTGGCAGAACGCGTGCACGGCCGAAGCGGGATTCGGCGCGAAACGGTCGCCGATCACGCACAGCACGCCCGAAGTGCCGAGCGAGACAAAGCCGTCGCCCGGCTGCACCGCGCCGATGCCGATCGCGCTGGTGGCGTTGTCGCCGCCGCCGGCCGCCACTACGACGTCGTCGCGCAGACCGAATTCGCGCGCGACAGCAGGCAGCAGCGTGCCGGACGGCGCGCTGCCTTCGGCGAGCGCGGGCATCTGCTCGCGCGTCATGTTGCAGGCGTCGAGCAGGGCGTCGGACCAGTCGCGCTTTGCCACATCGAGCCAGAGCGTGCCGGCCGCATCGGATGGATCGGAGACCTTGCCGCCCGTGAGCTTCAGACGCAGCCAGTCTTTGGGCAGCAGCACGCAGGCGGTCTTGCGGAACAGTTCGGGCTCGTGGCGCGCGACCCACAGCAGTTTGGGCGCGGTGAAACCCGGCATCGCCAGATTGCCCGCCACGCGATGCAGTTGCGGCGCGCGCGCAGTGAGTTCTGCGCATTCGTCCACGGCGCGCATGTCGTTCCAGAGGATCGCGGGGCGCAGCACGGCATCGTCACGATCGAGCAGCACCGCGCCGTGCATCTGGCCGGACAGGCCGATGCCGCGCACTTCGGCGAATTCGCGCGGATGTTTTTCGCGCAGCGCGGCGAGCGCGTGGCGCGTGCCGTCCCACCAGTCGGCGGGATTCTGCTCGGCCCAGCGCGGATGCTCACGTGAAACCGTGAACGGCGAGCCCGCCGTGCCGATCACGCGGCCGTCGGGCGCGAGCAGCAGAACTTTCACTTCGGAGGTGCCGAGGTCGATGCCGAGATACATGGGCGCGCGCGGAAGTCCGCGGTAGTCGTGGGGTGGAGGGGCTACTTTAGCCGCGCGCGCAGGCCGACGCCATGCGCGCCGACCCGGGGGCGCGGCGCGCGCCAGATGGCGAGGAAAGAACGATGCGTCGTCAAACGGTGGCGCCACGCTTCGCGAGCCAGGCATCGACGCGTGCGAGCGCATCGCGCAGCGCGGCGGCGAGCGGCGCGCTGCCCGCGAGGCTGCCCCAGAGCAGTTTATCGGCGCAAAAGACGTCGAGCGGATTGGCCGCTTCGAACATCTTCGCCACGCTCGGGCCATCCATCACGCCGTCCTGATACGGATAGGGCAGCGTGCCCGCATTCCAGCGCTGCAGGAAGCGCAGGAACAGCGCGGGCAGGATGGCCGTGGCGGCCGGCGTCGCGCCTGCTGCGATCCGTTGCGCGATGGTCGGCGCGATAAAGCCGGGGATCTTCGAAAAGCCGTCGGCGGCCACGCGCTGGTTGGTGTCCTGTATATACGGATTGCTGAAACGCTCGATCACCACGTCGCGATACTTCGCGAGATCGAGCGGGCTAGGCGTGAGGCAGGGAATCACGTCTTCGCTCACGTAGGCGTGTGCGAAGGCCTGAATATCGCTGTCCCGCGTGCCTTCGTGGATGTAGTCGAGACCGACCAGCGTGCCCGCCCACGCAATGCAGCTATGCGTGGCGTTGAGAATGCGGATCTTCGCTTCCTCGTAGGGCATCACCGATTCCACCATCTCCGCGCCCGCGCGCTCCCAGGCCGGGCGTCCCGCGCAGAAGTGATCTTCGATCACCCACTGGATAAACGCTTCGCCCATCACCGGGCAGGCATCGTCGACGCCGGTGGCGGCCTTGACGCGCTCGCGCACATCGGGCGTGGGGCGCGGCGTGATGCGATCGACCATCGAATCGGGGCAGGCCGTGTTGGCGTCGAACCATTCGCGCAGCGCGAGCGCGCCGCGCAGGCTGAGGAATTCGCGCATGCCCGCGTGAAAGCGCTTGCCGTTGCTGCGCAGGTTGTCGCAGGTTTGCAGCGTGACGGGAGCGCCGCCGCGCGTCATGCGCGCTTCGAGGATCGCGGCGAGCGCGCCGTAGATGGTGGCGCGCGCACCGTTCAGATCGGCGGCCAGATCGGGATTCGAGGTATCGAGGCGGTCGTGTTCGTCGAGGTAATAGCCGCCTTCGGTGACCGTGAAGGCGACGATCTTGCAGGCCGGATCGGCGCCCGCTTCGATCAGGCTCGCAAGATCCGCCGACCAGGGCAGCACGCGCGTGATCGAGTGGATCGACTCGTAGGCGCGCTCGCCTTGCGGCGTGACGGTTTCGAGCGTGTAGACGCCGTTCTGCGCGGCAAGGGCGTCCATGACGGGGTTCATATCGGCGCGGATATTGCCCACGGAGAGCGACCACGCCGGCTCGTCCGGCTGCCGCGCGAGGTTCACGCGATGCAGATACCACGCCTGATGCGCCCGGTGAAACGATCCCGCGCCGATGTGCAGGATCACGTTCGCGTCGCTGCGCGCGCTGTCCATAGTTGTCTCCTGTTTTTCGCCCTGAATTTTTTGCCTGGCTTTGACCTGCAGGTGCTGCGCGCATTTTGCGTGCGCCATCTGGCGTGCGCCGTTCCGAGGCGCGCTGCGCTCTGGGTGTGAGCATTTGCTCGATCGATGAACGAATGATCGTATTCGGTCGATCGAAAGTCAAGACGGGGAAAAGCGGATTTTGGTGGTGCGCTGCGGGGTACCGCCGCTGTACACGCCATGAGGACGCGCATCGACGCGCGTGTGATGCGCTTGTTGTGACGCACAACAACGCAGAGGAGGGAGGTTCAGATGCGCGCGGCGCGCGATGCGCCGCGCCTGAAGAACGCGCCAGATGACTTGGCGCGTGTCGGCTGTCAGTCGGCGCTGTTGACCACGGAGGCGACTGCCGCCACCGCTTGCGCCGTCACATCCGCCGCGCAGCAATCCACGACGATACGTTCCGGCATCGCGCGCAACCACGTCAGCTGGCGCTTGCAAAGCTGGCGCGTGGCGAATACGCCTTTGTCGCGCATGGTGGCGTAATCGATCTCGCCGTCCAGGTACTCCCACGCCTGCCGATACCCCACGCAGCGCATCGAAGGCAGATCCGCGTTCAGATCGCCGCGCGCGCGCAGTGCGGTCACCTCGTCGATCAGACCGCCCGCGAGCATCGCGTCGAAACGCTGTTCGATGCGCTTGTGCAGCACGGCGCGGTCCGACGGCTCCAGCGCGATCGGCACGGCGCGGTAACGCGCGGCTTCGTCGTTGGCGGCGGGTTGGCGCGGCGCGGCCAGCAGCGTCGACATCGGCTGGCCGGTCAGCAGGAAGATTTCGAGCGCACGCTGGATGCGCTGCGAGTCGTTGGGCGCGAGGCGCGCGGCCGTGGGCGCGTCGACTTCGGCCAGACGCGCGTGCAGCGCGGGCCAGCCGTCGCGTTCGGCGTCGGCGTCGAGTTGAGCGCGCACGGCGGCATCGGCGGTCGGCAGATCGCTCAGGCCCTGCGTGAGCGCCTTGTAGTAGAGCATCGTGCCGCCCACCAGCAAGGGCAGGTTGCCGCGCGCGACGATCTCGCCGGTCACGCGCAGCGCGTCGGCGCGAAAGTTGGCGGCGGAATAGGCATCGGCCGGATCGACGATGTCGATCAGATGATGCACGGCCGCCGCGCGCTCGGCGGCGCTGGGTTTGGCCGTGCCGATATCCATTTCGCGATAGACCAGCGCCGAATCGACGCTGACGATTTCGACCTCGCGCCCGCGCGCTTTCGACTGCGCGGCGAATTCGAGTGCGGCGGCCGTCTTGCCCGAAGCGGTCGGGCCGAGCAGGCACGCGACCGGAAGTACGTGATTCACCATCTCTGCCCTCTCACTGACCGCGCATGAAAAGACGATCGAGATCGGCGAGCGTGAGCTGATACCACGTGGGCCGGCCGTGATTGCACTGGTCGGCGCGCTCGGTGGCTTCCATCTGGCGCAGTAGCGCGTTCATTTCGTCGAGCGTCAGGCGGCGGTTGGCGCGTACCGCGTGATGGCAGGCGAGCGTGCCGAGCATTTCGTGCTGGCGCTCGGTGAGCACGCGCGAGCCGCCGTAAGCATGCAGATCGGTCAACACAGCGCGCGCAAGCGCCTGGAGATCGGCGTCCTTGAGCAGGGCGGGCACGGCGCGGATCGCGATCGACGTCGGCGAAAGCACCGCGAGATCGAAGCCGAGCGCTTCGAGCGTGGCCTTTTCTTCTTCGACGGTGCCGGTTTCGATCGGATCGGCGGTCATCGAAATGGGGATCAGCAGCGGCTGCACGGCGAGCGAGCGTTCGGCCAGCGCGTGCTTGAACTGCTCGTAGAGAATGCGTTCGTGCGCCGCGTGCATATCGACGATCACGAGGCCGCGCGTGTTCTGCGCGAGCACGTAGATGCCGTGCACCTGACCGAGCGCGAAGCCGAGCGGATGATCGTCGCGCGCGTCGAAACCGGCGGCCTGCTGGGCTTGCGTGTCGAAGGCGTCGGTTTGTGCGCCATCGGCGGCGTGCGGGACGGTCGAGGCGTCGGCCGTGCCGGCGCCCACGTCCTTGCGGCCGAACAGTGCGTCGTAGAGCGCGAGCGGCTGCGCGACCGGCAGGCTGCCCTGGGTCATGCGCGACTGGCGCATCCAGGTGTTGCCGCTGCTGGCGCTACTGCCGCCTCCGCTGCCTCCGAACCCGCCGCCTGATCCACCCGAGCCGCCGAAGCCCGAAGAGCGCGAGCCTGAACCGAAGCCGCTGCCCGAACCGCCGAAACTGCTCGCGACGCTCGCCGTGCCGAAGCGGCCCGATGCCGCGTCGAACCCGGAAGCCGCGCCGCCGCCGACCGAACCGCTTCCAGCCGACGCACCCGCAGTCGCACCCGAAGTCAGCCCGACCGATCCGCCAAGCACGCCCGCGCCCGGCATCGCACGCGGCTCGATCATCGCCGAATGGCCGCCCGAAGTCGTTTCCGGCGACGCGCCCGCGTGCCGCGCCAGCGCGCGCTGCACGGCATGGAACACGAACTGGTGAATCGAGCGCGAATCGCGGAAACGCACTTCGATCTTCGACGGATGCACGTTCACATCGACGGCCTCGGGCGGCAAGTCGAGGAACAGCACGTAGGACGGGTAACGGTCGCCGTGCAGCACATCTTCATACGCGGCGCGCACCGCATGCGTGAGCAGCTTGTCGCGCACGAAGCGGCCGTTGACGAAGAAATACTGCTGATCGGCGCGATTGCGGCTGGCCGTGGGCAGACCCGCGCAGCCGTAGACGGCGAGCGGCCCTGCGCGCTCGTCGAGCGGCAGATGCGCGGTTGCAAAGGTCTCGCCGAGAATCTTCGACACGCGCGTGGACGGATCGCTCGCGTTCCAGTGCTCGACCGCGCGGCCGTTGTGCAGCACCGAAATCGCCACGTCGGGCCGCGCGAGCGCGCTGCGGCGGATCATCTCCAGGCAGTGGCCGAGTTCCGTCTGCTCGCTCTTGAGGAATTTGCGGCGCGCGGGCGTATTGAAATACAGCTCGCGCACTTCGATGGTCGTGCCCTGGCCGCCCGCAGCAGGCGAGAGCGCGCCGGTATTGGCGTCGATCTTGACCGCGTGCGCGGCGCTGGCGGGGCGGCTCGTGATCGACATCTCGGCGACCGAGGCGATCGAGGCGAGCGCTTCGCCGCGAAACCCGAGCGTCGCGACGCTTTCGAGTTCGGCGAGCGAGCGGATCTTGCTGGTGGCGTGGCGCATCAGCGCGAGCGGCAATTCGGCTTCGGGGATGCCGCAGCCGTCGTCGGCGATCGAAATGCGCTTCACGCCGCCTTCGTCGAGCAGGATGCGCAGCGTGCCCGCACCCGCGTCGAGCGCGTTTTCGAGCAGTTCCTTCACCACCGACGCGGGGCGCTCGACCACTTCGCCTGCGGCGATCTGGCTGATGAGCTGATCGGGCAGCGCCTGGATCGCGCGCGCGGGCTGGGCGGCGCGCGATTCATGCGCCGATTCGGGCGTCATGTGCGCGGCGGACGCTTCAGTGTCGATGGCGGGCGCGGCGTGATCGGCCGCTTCGGGCGCGGCGTCGCCGCTGGGATCGAGATTCTCAGACATGCGGGCAATTATAACGAGTCGGGGATGGCGCCTTGCGGCCCTGGTTTCGGCCGTGGCGCGCGCTTCAGGCTCCCTTAAGGCTGGATTCGGTGTCTGGCCGGGTTTGCTGCGCTTTGGCCGTAGATTCGACGAACTTTTGCAGATTTTCGTGGGAATTTTTCGTGACGACGGGCACTTTCGGTATGATGGCGCGGTCAATTTTCCTTCTCGCGCAACACAGGTTCCAGACGGCCGCATCACGACGATTCGTCGACCGGAACCATGACCAATAAGGGACACTTTTGGATACGCTGCTGCAGTTCGTCAACCTTGTCTTGCACATCGACAAGTTTCTCGGAGTCTTCATCCACCAGTACGGTGCCTGGGTCTATGCGGTCCTGTTCCTGATCGTGTTCTGCGAGACCGGCCTTGTCGTACTGCCGTTCCTGCCGGGCGACTCGCTGCTGTTTATCGGCGGCGCATTCGCGGCCACGCACGAAATGAATCTGGGCGCGCTGCTCACGCTGCTGATCGTCGCGGCGGTCACGGGCAACACGCTGAACTACATGATTGGCCGCGCCATCGGCCCGAAGGTGTTCAACACCCGTATTCCTGGGCTCGAACGCTTCCTCGACCGCGCCGCGCTGCAAAAGACCCACGACTTCTACGAGCGCCACGGCGGCAAGACCATCGTGCTCGCGCGTTTCATTCCGGTCGTGCGCACGTTCGCGCCGTTCGTCGCGGGCGTCTCGCAGATGAGCATGCAGCGCTTCCAGCTGTTCAATATCGCGGGCGCGCTGTTCTGGGTGCTGCTGCTCGTGCTGCTGGGCTTCTTCTTCGGCAATATTCCGTTTATTCGCCAGTACCTCAACATCATCGTGCTGGTGGGCATTGGCGCGGCGATCGTGCCGGTGGTGCTCGGTGGTCTCTGGAAGATGATGCGCAAGAACAACGGCGCGAATGCCGTGCGCGGGCCGAATGGCAACTGAGCTTGACTGAGCGGTTTCGCACTGCATGAAAAAACGGCATCGCCCGCAAGGACGATGCCGTTTTTGTTTGCGCGCTCGGCCGCTTTATGTGGCTCAAGCGGCTTAAGTCGCTCAAGTCACTTAGGTCGCTTGCGTACCCTGCGCACCGATGCGCCGGATGATCGAAGGCGTTTCCGGCGTCGGATAACCCGCGTCGCGGAACGTCTCGACGATCGCGCGGTTGGTATCGAAATACACCTGCCAATACGTGTCGTTATTCGTGAAGGGGCGCACGGCCAGCAGCGGGCCTTCGGGCGTGAACGAGAGAATCTCGACGTCCGGCGCCGGCTCCGTGGCGACATTCGGGATCTTCGCGATGGCCGCGCGCAGACGGTTGGCGGCATCGACGGGATCGACGCCATTGGCGATCTTCGCGGTCAGCTCGACGCGGCGCACGGGCGTGGCGCTGTAGTTCGAGATCGTGTCCGAAAAGATCTTGTTATTGCCGATGATGTTCACGACGTTATCGGGCGAAATGATGGTCGTGCCGAAAATACCCAGCTCCTTGACCGTGCCCGTCACGCCGCCCGCCGTCACGAAGTCGCCCACCTTGAACGGGCGCAGCACCTGCATGAACACGCCCGCGGCGAAGTGCGCGAGCAGACCGCCCCAGGCCGTGCCGATGGCAAGACCCAGACCCGCGAGCAGCGCGGCGAACGAGGTCGTCTGCACGCCGAACACCTGCAGGATCGCCAGCACCAGGATCAGGTTCAGCACGGCCGCGAGGATCGAACTCAGGTAATGCGCGAGCGTGTGATCGAAGCGCTCGTTGCGCGAGAGCACCTTGCGCAGGAAGCCCGCGACCAGATTGATGGCCCAGCGCCCGATGATCCACAGGACGATGGCCGCAATGACTTTGGTCCCGAAGTCGATGCCTCGGGTCATGATGAATACGCGGATGGTTTCGAGATCCAAGATGCCCTCGCTTGATTCGGTGATTGAGCCGGAAAGACGCGTTGAACTGCAGGCCACTGCATGTTGAAGCGACTGAAACGACGACTGTGCAACCGTTGGGGCGAGGCCTTGTGATCCGGCGGGCGTGAAGTGTCGGGCCCGCCGCTGCATCGCTTGTGCATTTATAGGCGAAGCGGCGATCGCGTGCATCCTGCGTGCCCAGGTGCTTCGGGGTTGACCCCAGGCAATGCGCGCGCGATTGCGACGACGTCGATGTTTCAGAACATGCGCTTTGCATGCGCGTGCGCGAGCTGTTTGGCGTTATCGTTGCGGGTTGCGTCTATCGCTGCATTGGTCGTGGCGAGCCCATAAGAAAGCTATCAGGACACCTACACGGAGGCTTCATGAACCTGTCGAATGCCGATCTGCATCTCATCACCGTCAAGCTCGAAGAACTGCGGCCGACGCAACTGACCGTCGGTTATCGCGAAGTCGCGCTCAAGCGCGATCACTGGAAGACGCTCGACAAAAAAGGCCGCGCCGCCGCCATCGACAATCACTGGTTCCCGGCCGTGCTCGGACCGAAGCAGCGCTACTACGTGGTCGATCATCATCACCTTGGTCTCGCGTGGCTGCACGAAGGCGTGCCGAGCGTGCGCGTCACGGTCATCAAGGATCTCTCGTGGCTGGAGCCGACGATCTTCTGGCGGATGATGGAGCACAACCAGTGGGTGCATCCGTTTGATGCGTCGGGCGAGCGCTGCGATTACGACGCGCTGCCCAAGCAGCTTTCCGGTCTCGCCGACGATCCCTATCGCAGCCTCGCGGGCGAGTTGCGCGTGGCGGGCGGCTACGCCAAGGACACGACGCCCTTCAGCGAATTCCTCTGGGCCGACTATCTGCGTCAGAAGGTGAGCGCCGCGCATGTCGCGAAGGATTTCGGCGATGCGTTGCGCGATGCGCTCGCGCATGCGCACGATGCCGATGCGCGCTATCTGCCGGGCTGGTCGGGCGTGGTGCCGCAGACTGCGGTGACGAGCGGCGCGGGCGGGGCGGTGGCGGCCGCAGCGGCGGCGAGCGATGCGGCCGCGCAGAAGCCTGCATCGGCCAAGGTCAAAGACAAGAGCAAGGCCAGAAAGAAGTAATGCCGATGCGCGGGTTCGTGGCGCTCACATCGGCAACGTCGATTTGCTGTACGGCGACGTTTCGATCGTGAGCGTGCCGTGTTTGCCCGGTTCGCGCGTGCCGCGCCGGGCTGCGCGGCGCACGAGGATCAGCGCGACGGTCACCGCGAGCATATACGCCACGGCGCGCGCGAAGAACGCGTTGACCGGGTGATAGATGGTCCACGGCCCGCCTGCATCGGCGAAAACGAGAAAGGTGAGCGCGGCGTCGAACACGCAGGCGAGCGCCATCATGCCGACGAACACCCGCGTGCCGTGCGGCGTGAGATCCGGGCGCATCGCGCGGATGAACCAGCAGACCAGCCGCACCACGGCGAGCAGGACGAGATTCGAGAGCAGGCAGCAGACGAAGTTGTACATGAGGCGATGTCGATGGCCGAAAGCGGCGCGATCATGGCACGCCTCGACATCTCGAAAAATCACCTTCCAGCGTGTTCAAACGCCCGCGGCCGCGCTTATCCACCTGCGCGCGTTACGCGGCGCGGCTGAGGCGGATTTGTTAAGACTTGTCAGAGCGAGGCGCGACGGTTGTATCCGTGCAACGCCGTGCAGCGGGATGTCCGATCAGCGCGCATCCGGCAGCGGCGCATCGGGCGGCGTGCCGCTGCGGAGGAAGTGGCAGAGCCACTGACAGGCCGGGCCGGTGGCGGCATCGGTGCGATGGATCAGCGAGACGTTGTAGTTCACCGATCCGCGATCGGCGAGCACGATGCGCGCGAGGCGTCCGGCTTCGAGATCCGCCTCGACCAGATGGCGCGGCATCGACCCCCAGCCGAGCCCGGCCAGCAGCAGCCGATGCTTGGCGCCCAGGTCGCCGAGCTTCCATGCGCGGTTGCTGTACACGCCGAAGGTCTGGCCATAGGTCAGGCGGCTGCGGTCGGTGAGCACGAGCTGGGTGTGCTCGCGCGCATCGGAAATCCGCACTGGCTGAGGTACTTGCGCGAGCGGGTGGCAGGGCGCGGCCACCAGCACGAGTTCGACGGTGCCGATCGACTGCGCCTCGATCACATGCGGCCAGTTCTGGTTCGGCCCGCTGATGCCGATCGCGCAATCGCCGTCGAGCACCAGCTTGAGCACGCCGCCGAGCGCTTCCATGGTGAGATTGAGGGCGACGGTAGGAAACGCCAGCGCGAAGGCCTGTAAGGCCTCCACGAGCCGCTGCGAAGGAAACATGACATCGACGGCCACGGAGACTTCGCCTTCCAGCCCGCGCTGCAGACCGGCCGCCTTGGCGTTAAGCTGGCCCATCAGCAGGTCCAGACGGCGCGCGTCGGCGAGAATGGCGCGGCCTGCGGCGGTCAGTTCCGGCTTGCGCTTGCCGCGCTCGAACAGCGCCACGCCCAGCAGCGCTTCCAGATTGGCGATCGTGTAGCTCACCACCGATTGCGCGCGGTCGAGCTGGCGCGCGGCCGCCGAAAAGCTGCCGGTTTCGGCCACGGCGATCAGCGCACGCAGTTGTTCGAGGCTGGGCGAGCGGTCCATGATCGACCTATCGAAAAAATGGATGGTAACGATCCATTTTAGACGATTGTTTGTATAGCTGGCGCCGGGTTAAAGTGCGCCTTCCTTATCGAAGATGACCATGCCGATGAACCGTTCCGTCAAGCCCGCCGGCCGCTACAGCGGCGTCGCCATGCTGCTGCACTGGCTGATTGCCGCGCTGATCGTGTGGGGCTTCGCGCTCGGCTGGGTCATGACCGACATCCCCGGTTTCACGCCCACCAAGCTGCGCTACTTCTCGTGGCACAAGTGGATTGGCGTGACCGTGCTCGCGCTGGTGCTGGTGCGCATTCTCTGGCGTGCGACCCACGCCGCGCCCGCGCTGCCGCGCTCGATGCACGGCTGGGAGAAGGGCGCCGCGCATCTGGGCCATGTCGCGCTGTATCTGCTGATGATCGCGATTCCCGTGAGCGGTTATCTGTATAGCTCGGCGGCGGGCATTCAGGTGGTGTATCTCGGCATCTGGCCGCTGCCCACGCTGATCGGCCCCGACACCGCGCTCAAGGGCGTGCTGCGCACCGTGCACGTGACGCTCGATTACGCATTGCTGGCGGTCGTGGTGCTGCACGTGCTCGCCGTCGTCAAACACCAGTTGCTGGACCGTCAGAACATCATCGCGCGCATGCTGCCGTTCGGCACGCCGCGCGACTGAACAAGACTTCCGAAACCGATCTCTCACCGCTCAACGCGAACCGAACGAACATGATCCAACGTCTCGCCTCCAAAGTTTCCGTCGTCGCGCTCGGCGCGGCGCTTGCCGCCGGCGCGGCTTTCACCGCTTGCTTCGCGCTGAACGCGGATGCCGCCGATAACGCCAAAAGCACGGTGTCGGCCGTCTTCAAGCAGATGAACGTGCCGGTCGAAGGCAAGTTCAACAAGTTCAGCGCCGACGTGCACTTCGATCCGGCCAACGCCGCTGCATCGAGCGCGAAGCTCGACGTCGATGTCGCGAGCTTTGATCTCGGCTCGGCCGACTACAACAAGGAAGTCGCGGGCGACGAATGGTTCGACGCCGGCAAGTTCCCGCACGCAACCTTCGTCTCGACGCAGATCAAGCCGGGCGCGAACGGCGCCTACAGCGTGGCGGGCAAGCTTACGATCAAGGGCAAGACGACCGACGTCGTCGTGCCCGTGACGTTCCACAAGGACGGCGCGAACCAGGTGTTCGACGGCGCGCTGCCCATCAAGCGCCTGGCCTACAACATCGGCACGGGCGAGTGGAAAGACACCTCGGTCGTCGCCGACGACGTGCAGATCAAGTTTCACATCGTGGCCGCCGCGCACTGACGCGCGTAGGCCTTTTCGTTTATCCGTTTCGCTTCTTCTTCCGTAACAGGACCCACGCTTTCATGAAGACCACGATTTTCGCCGCGGCCGCACTGGCTGCCGCCATCGCTACGCCTGCGTTCGCCGCCGCTACGACCTACAACCTCGACCCGACGCACACGTACCCGAGCTTCGAAACCGACCACTTCGGTGGCGTTTCGGTCTGGCGCGGCAAGTTCACGAAGAGCTCGGGCACCGTCGTGCTCGACACCGCAGCGAAGACCGGCACGGTCGACGTGACCATCGACGCATCGTCGATTGACACGGGCAACAAGGCGCTCGACAAGCACGTCAGCTCGGCTGAAATGCTCGACGCAGCCAAGTACCCGACGGCGGTCTACAAGGGCACCTCGATCAAGTTCGACGGCGACAAGCCCGTTGAAGTGATCGGCACGTTCACGCTGCACGGCGTCACCAAGCCGCTGAACCTGAAGATCGACTCGTTCAAGTGCTTCCAGAACCCGATGCTCAAGCGCGAAGTGTGCGGCGCCGATGCGACCGCCCAGTTCGACCGTTCGGACTTCGGCGTGAACTACGGCCAGGCATACGGCTTCAAGATGCTGACGACGCTGCAGATCCAGGTCGAAGGCGTGAAGGCAGACTAAGCTTCGGCGTCGCTGCTGCGCGTTGAACGCGTAAAAAAGCCCGTGCGTGAGAGCGCACGGGCTTTTTGTTTTTTGCTTCGCGAGGCAGCGCGCGCTTCAGTGAATCGGCGAGCTTTCGTGGATCGATCGCGGCGAGAGCGCGACGTCCACCACATGTGTGTGCCAGATGCCGCACGTCGCCTTCACGGGCACCCATGCGTACTTGCCGCGCACCTTCGCGAAGGCGCGCAGGTGGATCAGCGTATCGATGGGCGAGGGCTGCGGCGGCGGACTCGCAGCGGACGCCGATGCCGACATCGCCGTCGATACCGATGCGAGCGCGCTGGCGGGCACGGGGCTTTCGACCTTGGCAGTGAGTGCGCGGCGGTCGGGGACCATCAGCGAATCGTAGCGTTGCGCCTGATGCACCCATTCGTCGAGCGCGGCGACGCAATTCACCACGGCGTCCGGCACGCGGATGCGGCGCAGGTACTCGTAATCTTCGGGAGGAGCTTGAACCTGCGCCTGAACGCGCAGACTGATCCAGAGCAGCGCGACTAGAGCGCAGGCGAGAGTCGGGAACTTCATTTGACGTTGGCCTGTGCAGCGGGAGAAGAACAGCGGGGAGGGCGTGAGTATACACGCTCGCGTCAGGATCTTCTGATAGGACAGGGACAAGGATGCGCACGCATCGATCCGGAAAAGCAAAAAGCCCGGTCGCAATGACCGGGCTTCTTGACGTATCTTTGGTAGGCCGTACGGGATTCGAACCTGTGACCAACGGATTAAAAGTCCGCTGCTCTACCAGCTGAGCTAACGACCCAAAAGAGAAGCGGGAGTATAGCGAGATACTGGGGGTGTGTCAACTAATCCGACGCACACAATCCAAATTTTCGCTCGCCAGGGAGAAAACGACCAAAGAGAGAACGCCCAAACAGAAAAGGCCCGAAGCACGTCAAATCAGCCGACGTATTCCGGGCCCTTCAAAACTGATACGCAAGCTCGCTACCCGGTGCGTCGCAGCCATGTCTGCGTCACGCCGGGCGAAAGCGGCAGTGCGTTACTTGAGCTGCGAGAGCTTGCTCTGCGCCGTCTGCGCAACTTCCGTGCTGCCGTACTGCGAAACGATCTGTTCGAGCGTGCGCTTGGCCGCGGCCTTTTGCCCCTGCTCCATTTGATTGTTCGCAATCGCGAGCAGCGCCTCGGGCGCGCGCGGATGCTGCGGATACTTGCTGACGACGTTCTGCCAGGTCGCGGTCGACCCTTTGTAGTCCTTCAGCGCGTAGAGCGCATTGCCGAGCCAGTACTGCGCGGTCGGCTGGTACGGGCTCTGCGGGTACTTCGAGATGAAGCTGCGGAACGCAGCGGCGGCCTGCTTGAAGTCGCCGTTGCGAAACTGCGTGGAAGCGGAATTGAACGCGTCCATCTCACCCGGCTGAACCGTGCCCTGCATGCCGTCCACGGTTTCCTGCTGCGGCTCGAACTTCTTGAGACGCGTATCCAGGTCCGTGTAGTAGTCCTTCTGCTGCTTCGACAGGGTCGTCAGTTCGTTGCCGAGGTCCTCGTTCTGTCCACGCAGCGTCGCGACCTGCTGGTTGAGCTGGTCGATACGGTTGGACTGGTCGAGGATCGTGCGCTGAGCGGCGGACAACTGGCTGTTCAGATTGTCCGTCTTCGCGCGCAGGTCGAGAATCGCCTGGCGCGCCTGATCGTCATCGAAGAGACCCGCGTGGGCCGGCAGCGCCGAAAAGGCGACGCCAGCCACGCAGGCGGCTGCGGCTGCCCGCAGCGGGGAGAAACGGTGCGACATACGCCCCTTCATCCAATGCTAATTACTGTTGGTACACGAGGTCAGCACGGCGGTTCTGCGCCCACGATGCTTCGTCGTGGCCGGTTGCCGTCGGCTTTTCCTTGCCGAGGCTGACGGCTTCCATCTGCGAATCCGGCACGCCCATCAGCGACAGAGCCTTGCGGACAGCTTCAGCACGCTTCTGGCCCAGTGCCAGGTTGTACTCGCTCGTGCCGCGCTCGTCGGTGTTGCCCTGGATCAGGACGTGACGTTCCGGGTGCGTCTTCAGGTACTGTGCATGTGCCTGGACCACGCTCTGGTAGTCGTCCTTGACTGCGTAGCTGTCGAAGTCGAAGTACACGCTGCGCTTGGCGAGCGGGCTGTTCGGATCGTTCAGCGGATCGACGTTGACCTGTGCGACGGCGTTCGGGTTCGGCTGCGTGCTCATCGAGCCTGCGTTCGCGTTTTCATCGGCCTTCGGTGCCGACTTACACGCTGCCAGTGCACCGATCATCAAGACGGCCAGAGCCAGGCGGACTTTGTTTGACATCATTGTTGCTCTCCTGAAGTGTTATTGCATAAAAGGACCCCAGGACGGCTCGCGTACGCTGCCGCCCTGAACGGACAGGATTTGCCGCGTACGACCGTCGGTCGAAACAGCAGCCAGCACGCCACGGCCGTTCACCTGTGTGGCGTAAAGAATGTACTGACCGTTCGCCGCAAAGCTGGGCGATTCGTCATGTGTCGTGTCGGTCAGGGCGGTCGCGACGCCGGACTGCAGATCCTGAATGTACAGCTTAAATCCGCCGCCCGTGCGTGAGATGTACGCCAGCTGTTTGCCGTCCGGGCTGACCCGCGGGCTCGTGTTATAGCTGCCGGTAAACGTCACGCGTTGCGCCGCTCCGGCGCTTTCACCCTGGGCTGGCATCCTGTAAATCTGGGGTTGGCCGCCGCGGTCGCTCGTGAAGTAAATCGAGCGTCCGTCAGGAGAGTAGGTGGGTTCCGTATCGATCGTCGTGCCCTGGGTCAGGCGATGCAGATTGGAGCCGTCTGCAGCGACGGCGAAGATCTGCGTATTGCCCGTGCGCGAAAGGGCGACCGCAAGCGTGCGCCCATCCGGCGACCATGCAGGCGCCGAGTTGTTGCCCTTCTGGTCCGAGATGATGACGCGCCGCCCCGTGGGCAGGTCATGCACGTAGACGATGGGCTTTTTCTTTTCGAACGAGACGTAGGCGACCTTGGTGCCGTCAGGCGACCAGGCCGGCGAGATGATCGGTTCCGGGCTGGACAGGGCAATGTGCGCGTCCTGGCCGTCCGAATCCGAAATCTGCAGCTGATAGCGGCCGCCCGTCTTGATGACGTACGACAGACGCGTGGCGAACACACCGCGATCGCCCATCAGCTTTGCGTAGATGTAGTCCGCGACCTTGTGCGCGCTCATGCGCAGACCGGCAGGCGGGCTTTGCAGCACGAGACCGCCGAGGCTTTCGCCCTTCACGGTGTCGTAGAGCTTGAAGCGCACTTCGTACTGGCCGTTCGGCAGCTTGTTCACGCTGCCGGCGACGAAGGCGTTGGCGCCCTTGGCTTTCCAGCCGCCGAGATCGACCGAGTCGTTTTCCGACACCGGCGCGCTACCCGCGTCGACATTGGTGAACTTGCCGCTGCGCGCGAGATCGGAGCGCACGATGGCGGCGACCTGCTGCGGCGAGTTCGCCTCGCCGGCGAAGGTGGCCGTGGCGATCGGGAATTGGGTGGAGCCCACGCCGGTGACGAGGACGTTGAGTTGTGCGTTCGCGGCGCCGCCCACTGCGAGCAGGCAGGACGCGACGAGGGTACGCAGGCCAAGCTTCGTCATCAACTTCATGCTGTGCTGTTTCCTGAAAAAGCGATATTTGTCACACCGCGGGACAGCAGACAGACCCGAAATGCATCGAATCGTTCCTTGTCTGCTGCCGCGCGCCAGCTTTCTGTGCTCTGACTTGCGCCGTTAACCCGCCGGGCGCAAGGTAATCTTGAAACTCGACGGCGTTTTGCCATCGGTGTCCTGCGGCATCGGGTCCGAGCGCTGCACTGCACGCAGCGCTGCGTCGTCCCACGACGAGTTGCCGCTGCTACGCGTGATCGTCGCCGAAAGCAGGGTGCCGCTCGGCGAGCAATGCACCGATACCACCGTTTCGAGGCCCGCCGTGTCGCCGGCCCAGACGATGTTCGGACGCACGCGGCGCTGAACCTTCTCTGCATAGCCAGCCGACGCCGCATTGCCGCCCGAACCGCTGCCGGTGCCGCTCTTCGCCAGACCATTGCCGCTCGAACCTTCGCCGCCACCCATCGCGCCTTGCATCTGCGCGATACGTGCACGGCGTTCGGCGTCGAGCTTCTTCGCCTGGGCGTCGGCTTGCGCCTTGGCCTTGGCGGCTTTATCCGCATCCGCCTTCTTCTGGGCGTCGAGCTTCGCCTGCTTCTGCTGCTGCTCTTCTTCCTGCTGCTTCTTGAGCGCGTCCTGTTGCTGCTGCTGTTGCTTCAGCTTTTCGGCGGCCTGCTGCTGCTCCTGCTGTTGCTGCTGCTTGAGCTTCGCCTGCTTCTGCTGGGCTGCCAGTTGCGCCGCCTGCTGGGCGGCGAGCTGCTGCTGACGCTTCGCTTCGGCTTCCTGCTGCTGCTTCACGCGCTGCTGTTCGGCCAGTTGCGCCTCGCGCGCCGCTTCCTGTTGCTGCTTACGCTTTTGCTGTTGCAAGGCGATGTCGGCGTCTTCCGTCTTCGGCGGCGGCGGGGCAGGCTGCACCGGCACGGGCGGCGGCAGCGGCTTCGGCGTGGAAAGATCCGGGACTTCCGTCCACAGTTCCGCTTCCTCGCCCGCCGGCGTGCTGTTCTGCCAGTGGATGCCGTGGTAGAGGAAGAAGCCGAGCAGCACGTGCATCACCACGGCGAGCGCTATAGCACGTCCCGTGCCGCGCTCGCGAGGCGGTTGCAATGGATACGTTTCGTTCTTCCGGGTCATTGCGATTTAACGAGCAGTCCGACACGTTTGACGCCGCGCGCCTTCAGGTCGGACATGACGTTCATCACGGTCTCGTACTTGACGGCCTTGTCGGCGGCAATCACGACCGGCTGGTCGGGATGATCCTGCTCGCGGTTGGCGACGAACGTGTTGAGATCGGCGCGCGACATGGTTTCCTGCTGCGTGGCGCCCGCATCATCCTTGTAGCGTACGCTCAGATTGCCGTCGGGGCGAATGTTCACCACCACGGGCGGCACCTGCTGCTGCTGCGATGCGCCGCCGACGGTCGGCAGATTGACAATGGACGGCGCCACGAGCGGCGCGGTCACCATGAAGATCACGAGCAGCACCAGCATCACGTCGATATACGGCACGACATTGATGTCGGCCATTGCACGACGCGAGCGGCTGCCTCGCATGCTCGAACGGCTTGAGCCTCCCATCTTCGACTCCTTTGAAGATTAGTGGGCCTGACGCTGCAGGATGTTCGAAAACTCTTCGATGAAGGTTTCGAAGCGGATCGCCAGACGGTCGATATCGTGCGCGTAGCTGTTGTAGGCGACGACGGCCGGGATGGCGGCGAACAGACCGATTGCGGTGGCGGTCAGCGCTTCGGCGATGCCGGGCGCGACGTTCGCAAGCGTGGCCTGCTGCACGTTCGCGAGACCGCGGAACGCGTTCATGATCCCCCAGACCGTGCCGAACAGACCGATGTACGGGCTGACCGAACCGACCGAAGCGAGGAACGAGAGATTCGCTTCGAGCGCGTCCATCTCGCGCTGGAACGCTGCGCGCATCGCGCGGCGTGCGCCGTCGAGCACGAGGCTCGGATCGTTCAGACGTTTCTCTTTGGCCTTGAGAAACTCACGCATGCCCGATTCGAAAATACGTTCGAGCGCGCCAATCGTATGACGGTTGTTGGCGGCGCTTTGATACAGCGCCTGCAGGTCGCCGCCCGACCAGAAGTCGCGCTCGAAGCGCTCGGTCTGCCGGCGCGCGCGGCGGATGGCAAACCACTTGCGGAAAATGAAGGTCCAGGAGATCAGGGACAGCAACAGGAGAAGTCCCATCACCGCCTGTGCCAGTATGCTCGCATTAAGAACGAGTGAAATGATCGAGAGATCTTGTGTAGTGTTCATAAAGATTCGTTGTGACGTCCCGGAAGGGGCGAGCGGCTGCAAGACAATGCGAAGCTTCCCGAAGGCAAACGGCAAGGCGTTGCATGCTTGTGGCCGAACCCAGCTTGGTCCTGCAATGACCGACGCGAGTTCACTGGCGTCGTAATCAACGGCAATAGTTAAGTGGCCGTTGACACAGCCGGCAAGACTTTCTTCATGCCACGCTCCAAAGCGTCGAAAACGTGGCTCGGAATGGCGGCAGGGCGCATGACGGCACCATCGACACAGGCAACGCGGATCTTGCCGGTTGCCAGCAGCGTGTCGCCGCGCCACGCTTCCTGCATGAAGTCGACAGAAGCGCGGCCCAGCTTTTCGAGGCGGCTCACGACCGTCACGATGTCGTCGAGACGGGCGGGTGCCCGGTAGTCGAGCGCAGTGCTGCGCACGACGAAGAGCGTGCCGGATTCCTCGGCGAGACTGCGCTGATCGACGCCGCACGCGCGCAGCCATTCGGTGCGCGCGCGCTCGAAGAACTTCAGGTAGTTCGCGTAGAACACGATGCCGCCGGCGTCGGTGTCTTCGTAGTAGACGCGGACCGGCCAAATAAAGCCGTCCGTAGCCTGTTCTGGGGCCGTATCCGGCTTGCTGGTGGATCTTTCCATGCCGCGCATTCTACCGGAACGCGAGTGCGCTACGCCGTTCGGACGACTGAGCTACGAAAGACTTTTGAAAGCCATCAGCCGCGGTGAATGTTGAGCCCGGCGAAGCTCTGCGCCACCGGCATCAGCTCGATCGTATTGATGTTCACGTGCGCGGGGCGCGTGGCGATCCAGTAGATCGAATCGGCGATATCTTCGGCGGTGAGCGGCTGCACGTCCTTATAGACGTTGGCGGCCTTGCTGTCGTCGCCGCGGTAGCGCACGTTCGAGAATTCGGTGCCGCCGCACAGGCCCGGCTCGATATCCGTCACGCGCAGCGCGGTGCCGGCGAGGTCGGCGCGCAGGTTCAGGCTGAACTGGCGCACGAACGCCTTGGTCGCGCCGTAGACGTTGCCGCCCGCGTACGGCCAGCGGCCGGCTACCGACCCCAGATTGAAAATATGACCACGGTTGCGATCGACCATGCCCGGCAGGAAGGCGTGCGTGACCTGCACGAGACCGGTGCAGTTGGTTTCGATCATGGTTTCCCATTCGTCGAGATCGGCTTTCTGGGCCGGTTCGACGCCGAGCGCGAGGCCGGCGTTGTTGACCAGCACATCGATATTGGCGAATTCGGCGGGCAGCGCGGCGGGCGCGGCCTCGACGGCGGCGCGGTCGCGCACGTCCAGCTCGAACGGCAACAGCGCGTCACCCAGTTCAGCGGCGAGCGCGTCGAGGCGGTCCTTGCGGCGTGCGGTAGCGACGACGCGGTGGCCGCCCTTGACGAAGGCCCGGGCAATGGCGGCGCCGAATCCTGCGGATGCGCCGGTGACGAAGACAATCATGGAGGCTCCCTGGTCGGTAGAAGGCGAGGAAAGGGGAAAGCCTACTTCCAATGCGGCGCTGCGGCAAGGAAGTGCCAGAACCTGCGCAAGCCGCGCCTCGCGGGGCGCCGGGGCGGTCCGGTTGCCTAATGTGGGCGGTTCCAATACACTAACGCGCTCAATCCCTGCGTGACTGGCGATAGGGTTCCCGAGGGGCAGAAAGTGCGACTGCGGCAGGTGCAGTTGTAATAATTGCCCGGCAAGCTGTGCATCGCATGGCTCGATTGGGAGCTCAAGGTGGAGCGACCCACCGTGAAGCGCAGGGTGCCGTTTTGCCGTTCGCCTGGGCAGCCGAGATCCGCGCGCTTCACGTAGCGCTGCCGGAGCTGCCCTGCCACGCGTGTGCGGCACCTTCTTCCGCCACGCCAAGGCTGGCCTCTTCGCCAGCAGCGCCGCGTAAGCGCTACGCGTTCCGCGCGAGACCCGGTCAACCTGAACACACTTAACGGAACCCGTATGTTTGACAGAGCCGAAAGCACCATCGCCAACGTCGATCCCGAACTCTTTGCCGCGATCGAACTCGAGAACCGCCGTCAGGAAGAGCACATCGAACTGATCGCGTCGGAAAACTACACCTCGCCGGCCGTGATGGC
>NZ_JAAGPR010000093.1 GCF_017104965.1 Paraburkholderia sp. Ac-20340 | reverse complement strand
AAAGCTTGTTTGCCAGCTCCCCACCGCTTTTCGCAGGCTACCGCGTCCTTCATCGCCTGTGATCGCCAAGGCATCCACCACATGCACTTGTTCGCTTGACCCTATAACGGGTGTGTCTCTGGCTCCCAAAGGAGTCGTCGATCACTCGTTACAGGTTGAGTATTCGTGTTGCGCCGTATTTCAAGGCAATCTTTCGATCACTTAAAAATACATTGATACAATCACAACCCTGATTCACTTACTCCACACCCATCTCTAAGT
>NZ_JAAGPR010000092.1 GCF_017104965.1 Paraburkholderia sp. Ac-20340 | reverse complement strand
GAGTGGGTTTTGCCAGAAGTGGCTAGTCTAACCGCAAGGAGGACGGTCACCACGGCAGGATTCATGACTGGGGTGAAGTCGTAACAAGGTAGCCGTATCGGAAGGTGCGGCTGGATCACCTCCTTTCTAGAGCTTTGAGCGAAAATCGTTTCAAAGTGCTCACACTTTTCGGCTGTTTCGAATAGCAATGCGAAAATCGTATCGGCTGTCGTTCTTTAACAATCAGGAAGAAGTAGTAAAGAGATTCATCTGAAACACACTTAGAGATGGGTGTGAAGTAAGTGAATCAGGGTTGTGATTGTATCAATGTATTTTTAAGTGATCGAAAGATTGCCTTGAAATACGGCGCAACACGAATACTCAACCTGTAACGAGTGATCGACGATTCCTTCGGGAGCCAGAG
>NZ_JAAGPR010000091.1 GCF_017104965.1 Paraburkholderia sp. Ac-20340 | reverse complement strand
GATATGAAAACGCCTGTCACGCGTTATCGGCCCAGTGCGCGCACATTCCCTGCGATCCTGCCGCCGATCGAATATGGGGAAAACGATGTCGTGCAACGCGTCGGATGGAACGGAGAGCTACGCTTCAAGCAGCGGCGATTCAAGGTATCCAGCGCGCTGCACAATCTGCCGGTAGGCATTCGCGAACGCGCAGGAGAAGACGACTGCTATGACCTGTATTTTGCGCACCACTGCTTTGGGACTATCAATCTGAACCAGCAAACATGAACGGAGAATGTGTTACCCATGTCTCCGTACACCTGTTACCCATGTCTGCGGTCCATACACAGCGGCAAAGAAAAGTAGGCAAAAGAAAGCCGCTCACACCGCCAGAATGACGCAGTCCACAACCAGCCTTACACGGGGAATGGTATAGGGGCGTCCGGCATCTCGCGCCTTCAAAGGTAGTGACAAAGCCGTCATTCATCCCGTTGCTCGCTGCGCGCGCAACGGTTGGGTTTGCCAGTGAAACCAGCAAACCTTCGGTTTGCGGTTATGCCCCTCGGGGCGCGTAGCGCCGCCGGGTGGGCGGGCGCCTTGTCACTAGCTTTGGTGGCGCGGGGGACCGGATGCTCCTATACCATTCCCCCTCAAAGGCGGTTTGCCAACTGCGTCACACTGGCGGTGTGAGCGGCTTTCTTTTGCCTACTTTTCTTTGCCGCTGCAAAGAAAAGTAGGTGCCGCCCCGCACAGGGGCGACGCTAATAGACCGACACGAAAACAAGG
>NZ_JAAGPR010000090.1 GCF_017104965.1 Paraburkholderia sp. Ac-20340 | reverse complement strand
GAGGGCATCAGCAGTCCCTTCAATCTGACCGTTGAGCTATCGAGTACCGATCCCGCTGTCGATTTCAGCAAGGTCCTCGACCAACCCGCCACGTTCACAATCTGGCGTGGCGAAACCGCCGTGCGATATGTGAATGGGCTCGTCAGCCGTTTTGAACAGGGCGAGACAGGTTTCCGGCGCACTTACTATCGAGTCATGCTGGAGCCGCAGTTAGCTCGTGCGGATTTGCGATCAGACTGGCGAGTATTCCAGCAGATGAGCGCGCCGCAGATCCTGCAAGCCGTGCTCAAGCGCTCAGGCATCAACGATGCTGTACAGGAACTGACCAAAGAGCACACGGTGCGCGAGTACTGCGTTCAGCCCGGTGAGACTGACTCGCAATTTTTTCACCGACTGAGTGCAGAAGAAGGACTGTTCTACACGCATTCCTTCGATGCCACGGGCCATCGTCTGCGGCAGGGGGACCGGCTCTACATCCACGGCACCATCGAAGGCGGTCCGGTGATCTACAACGCCACGCCAGGCGGGGATCAGGCCGAACCGTGTATCAGAAGTTTCAGCTACGCCGAACAAGTACGCACCGCGCGGCAGACCCAACGCGATTACACGTTCAAACACCCGCAGTACAGTCAGCAGCAAAGCAGCACCGGGGGGAATCTTGAGCACCAGGACGGCGGTTATGAACGCTTCGACTACCCCGGGCGGTACAAGCGCGATGAGGCTGGGCGGCCATTTACGGAGACGCGCCTGCTCGCGCTACGTAACGAAGCCCAACTGGCCGCGAT
>NZ_JAAGPR010000089.1 GCF_017104965.1 Paraburkholderia sp. Ac-20340 | reverse complement strand
ATCACTGGCGCGGGCAGCACCTTTGCAGCACCGATCTACACGAAATGGGCGGATGCCTATCAAAAGTCGGGCGGCGGCAAGGTGAACTACCAAGGCATCGGCTCGTCGGGCGGTATCAAGCAGATCGTCGCCAAGACGGTTGACTTCGCAGGTTCGGACGCGCCCCTGAAGGACGACGAACTGACGAAGGAAGGCCTGTTCCAGTTCCCGACGGTGGTGGGCGGCGTCGTGCCGGCGATCAACGTGCCGGGCATCAAGGCTGGCGAACTGACGCTGTCGGGCGAAGTGCTCGGCGACATCTACCTCGGCAAGATCAAGAAGTGGAACGATCCGGCCATCGTCGCCCTGAACCCGAAGGTCAAGCTGCCGGATCTGGACATCGCCGTGGTTCGCCGCGCCGATGGTTCGGGCACCAGCTTCATCTGGACGAACTACCTCTCGAAGGTCAACACCGAGTGGAAGAGCAAGGTCGGCGAAGGCTCGACGGTCAACTGGCCGACGGGTACGGGCGGTAAGGGCAACGACGGCGTCGCAGCCTTCGTTCAGCGCCTGCCGGGCTCGATCGGCTACGTCGAGTGGGCGTACGCCAAGCAAAATCACATGGTCTACACTGCCATGAAGAACGAGTCGGGCGCGGTCGTCGAGCCGAGCACGGACACGTTCAAGGCAGCGGCTGCTGGCGCGGACTGGAAGAAGTCGTTCTACCAGATCCTGACGAACGAGCCGGGCAAGGAAGCATGGCCGGTCGTTGGCGCCACGTTCGTGCTGCTGCACACGGCACAGGACAAGCCGGA
>NZ_JAAGPR010000008.1 GCF_017104965.1 Paraburkholderia sp. Ac-20340 | reverse complement strand
GAAGCGGCGCGTACCTTATCGGCGAGCTTTTCGGCGTAGTCGAGCATGCCGTCGCGAATGCCGACCTTCGGCTTGGTCACGAAATCGACCGCGCCCAGTTCCAGCGCGCGCAGCGTGATTTCATTGCCGCGCTCGGTCAGCGACGACACCATCACGACCGGCATCGGGCGCAGGCGCATGAGCTTCTCGAGGAAATCGAGACCGTCCATGCGCGGCATTTCCACGTCGAGCGTAAGCACGTCGGGGTTGTGCTGCTTGATCAGCTCGCGCGCCACGAGCGGGTCGGGCGCGGTGGCGACGACGGTCATATCCGGCTGGCTGTTGATGATCTCCGTCATCAGGCTGCGGATCAGAGCCGAATCATCGACGCAGAGAACCTTGATTTTTTGCACAGCGTTCACGCCTCCTCTACTGTCCTGGCGTTGTCATGACCGAAACCAGGACCATGACTGGATGGCCGCGTGGCAGACGCACTCGCGCCGAACAACTCGATGCGCGGGCGCGCCGGCTGCGGCGCGGATGTTGGAAAGGGATTGCCGCCTGCGGTGCCGCCGGCACGCGAGCCGTTCAGGCCGAACAGCTCGACGCGGGCACGGGCGCGCGCAAGGCGCTCGGCACGCGCTTCGGCGCCTTGCTGCGCGAGTTGCTGCTCACGCTCGGCCACGCTCGTTTCCTGCGACAGACGCAGTTTCTTGACCATCACCTGGCCCGTGCGCGGCAGGAACGCCACCTTGCGCGGATGCGAGCCCTGCAGGTCTTCAGCGGTGATACGGATGCTTTCGGTCGCCAGATAACGGCGCACGAAGGCGGAATTGCGATCGCCGATATTCATCGTCGTCATGCCCGCCAGCACGGCCGCGCCGCCGAACACCTTGGCTTCGAAGCGCTCGCGGCGCCCGCCGGCCTTGATCAGTTCGTTGATCAGCATTTCCATCGCGTAGGCGCCGTAGCGCATCGCGTCGGAGGCGCCGTGCGGGGCGTGGGCGGCGTCGGCGCCGTCGTCGGGCAGCATGAAGTGGTTCATGCCGCCGATGCCGGCGGTGCGATCCTGGATGCAGGCGGCCACGCACGAACCGAGCACGGTGACGAGCACCATGTCTTCGTTCGTGGTGAAGAATTCGTTCGGCAGCAGCTTCACGCCGGGGCGTTTGAAGTGCGCGTCGAAGTAGCGGTTGGTCGCGATCGGCAAGCGGCTCATACGGTCGCTCCCAGCGGTTCGGTCTTCGCGCCCGGCTTCACCGCCGTGGCGGTGGACGTCGCGGCGGCGGCGCGGCCGCGCGTCAGCTCGTAGACGGTCTGACCGCGCAGACGGAAGGCCTGCGTCACATAGGTGAAGTTTTCCGAATGGCCCGCGAACAGCAGACCGTCCGGCTTCATCAGCGGTTCGAAGCGCGTGAGCACCTGCGCCTGGGTCGGCTTGTCGAAGTAGATCATCACGTTGCGGCAGAAGATCGCGTCGAAGGTCTGACGCAGGCCGTAATCGGCGTCGGTCAGGTTCAACTGCTCGAACTTGATCATCTGGCGCAGTTCCGGGCGCACCTTCACGAGGCCCGCGTGCGAGCCCGTGCCCTTCAGGAAGAAGCGCTTCAGACGCTCGGGCGAGAGATGCTTGACCTGGTCGTAGGCGTAGACGCCCGCATCGGCCTTGGCGAGCACCTGGGTGTCGAGGTCGGTGGCGAGCACGCGCGACTCGCGCGCGGCACGCTCGCCGAGCGATTCGATCAGCGTCATCGCGATCGAGTACGGCTCTTCGCCCGTCGATGCCGCCGAGCACCACACCGAAACCGGCTGCGTGCGGCGTTTGACGAAGTCGGCGAGGATCGGAAAGTGATGCGCTTCGCGAAAGAACGCCGTGAGGTTGGTGGTCAGCGCGTTGGTGAACGCTTCCCACTCGTTCGCGTCGTTGCGCTTTTCGAGTTCGTCGAGATAGTCGCGGAAGGTGTCGAGGCCGAGCGCGCGCAGACGCCGCGCAAGACGGCTGTACGCCATGTCGCGCTTGTGGTCCGAGAGCGAAATCCCGGCGCGGCGGTGGATCAGCGCGCGGATGCGCTCGAAGTCCGCCGAGGTGAACTCGAAGTCGCGCGCGGCGCCTTCGCCGCCGGCGCGCGGCACATCGGCGTGACGATCGCTGCGATCGCCACGATCGGGACGGGAACGCAGCGCGTTCATGATGCCGCTCCAGCGCGTCGGGCGCGCAAGCCTGCTGCGTTCATCGAATCTTCCTGGGCCGTTGCTGCGTGGCCGCCCGCCTGCAATGCGTGCGGCGCATGCGCGGCGCGTGTCGCGTCCGCCGCCTTGCGGGCAGCGGCGCGGTGCATCTCCGGCCGTCCTTGTGCGCTCATGTGCATTGCTGTGCTCGTCGCGATTTCAGTGGTTCAAGGGTTCCGCTCGACGCGGAGGATCAAAACGATCAAAACGTTTCCCAGTCGGAGTCGTCCGAAGCGGACGCTGCCGTGCTGGCAATCTGCGGTTCAACACGTGCAGCGGGCTTGGGCATCGGCTTCGCTGCGGCCGGTGCGCTGGCGTGCGCTGCGGGCTTTGCAGCCGGTGCCGGCGCGCGCTTCGCGGCGATGGCTTTCACGGCGGGCGCCGCTGCCTTCGCTGCGGGAGCTGCCGATACAGCGGATGCCGAAGCCGTTGCGCGCACTGCACGGCTTTCGCCGCCGTGGTTGCCACCGTGGTTTGCACCATCCGTGCGCCACGTCGCCAGCACGCTCTGCAAGTTGCGCGTCTGCTCTTCGAGCGACGCCGCCGCCGCCGCCGCCTCTTCCACCAGCGCCGCGTTCTGCTGCGTGACGGTGTCCATCTGCGTGACGGCGCGGTTGACCTGCTCGATGCCGCCCGACTGTTCTTCCGATGCCGCGCTGATCTCACCCATGATGTCGGTCACGCGACGCACGGCCTGAAGGATGTCGTCCATCGTCGTGCCCGCGCGGCCCACCAGTTGCGATCCGCTTTGCACCTTCTCGGCGGAATCGTTGATGAGTTCCTTGATTTCTCTTGCCGCACTCGCGCTGCGCTGCGCGAGGCTGCGCACTTCGCCCGCGACCACCGCGAAACCGCGGCCCTGCTCGCCCGCCCGCGCCGCTTCCACGGCCGCGTTGAGCGCCAGAATATTGGTCTGGAACGCGATCCCTTCGATCACGCTGATGATGTCCACGACCTTCGCCGAGCTGGTGGCGATGGCCTGCATCGTCGACACCACTTCGCCCACCACCGCGCCGCCGCGCGTGGCGATATCCGAGGCGTTCACGGCAAGCTGGCTTGCCTGGCGCGCGTTCTCGGCGTTCTGGCGCACGGTGCCGGTGAGCTGTTCCATGCTCGAGGCCGTTTCCTGCAGCGACGCCGCCTGCTGTTCGGTGCGCTGCGAGAGATCGGTGTTGCCCATGGCGATTTCGCGCGCGCCCACGTCGATCGAACCCGCGCCGTTATGCACGGCCGACACGAGCGACACGAGGCTTTCCTGCATGCGCTTGACGCCCGCAAAGAGACGGCCGATTTCGTTCTTGCTGTAGACGTCGATACGCTCGGTCAGATCGCCCTGCGCAATGCGCTCGAACGACTTCACCGCATCTTCGAGCGGCTGCACGATCAGGCCGCGCATCGCGAAACGGATCGCCACCACCAGCACCAGCGCCACCGCGATCACCACGCCGATCAGCGTGCGCATCAGCGAAATCTGCGAGCGCGCGCTTTCTTCGCGTGCCTGCGCGCCGTCCTGAAGCTGCTGCGCAACCGGTGCAGCCGAGTTGTCGTAATCGACGAACATCGGGCTGATCTTCGTATCGGCGATGGCGTGATAGGCCGCCTGGTCGTTCGCACGCAGCGCGGCGAATTCCGGCTGCACGCCGTCCTGCAGCAGCGCCGCGCGCTTCGTGTTGAGCGCGTCGAGCGTGGCCGCGTCGATCCCGGTTTTCGGGGCGGCGACGAACGCCTTCCAGGCATCGTTCGACTTGCCGAGCAGGAAGTCGGCGCGGTCGATGACTTTCTTCGCTTCGTCGTTCTGGCCGGCCACGTAAAGCGCATTCACCCGGTCGAGCGAGACGCGCGAGCGCAGCAGATACGACGAGGCGTCGTTGAGCGAATGCATCGCGACGAGATCGCCGCGCGCAATGGTGGCGAGCGAATCGCTCGCGTTGCCGAGCGCGATAAGCCCGAGCGCGCCGACCAGACCGGTCAGCGCCAGGAGAATGACCCCAACGCCCGTGAGCGTCGTGCGGATCGACCACTTGTGCAGCATCTCGTTTGCTCCTGTCCTGTGCGGCGTCGGGTATCGCGGGTTGATCGCGCAAGGTCGAGGCAGACCGGTATGGCATGGCGGTTGGGCCGCTCTTGCGCGGCGGCTTTCCGCTCTTCCTCTAGCGCGGGCCTTGCGGCCTCACCCCCGTAGCAACCTCGCCCCTTCCCTGATATCGGTATGCCTTGTCTCTCACACGCCCAGCGCTTCGATCAGGGCCATCTCGCGGCTCGTCATGAGCTTTTCGATGTCCATCAGGATCAGCATGCGGCCGTCCACGGTGCCGAGGCCCGTGAGGTATTCGGTCGTGAGCGTCGCGCCGAATTCCGGCGCGGGCATGATCTGGTCCATCTGCAGCGTCAGCACGTCGGACACGCCGTCCACCACCATGCCCACCACGCGATGCGCGACGTTCAGGATGATCACCACGGTCTGGTGGTCGTACTCCACGCGGCCGAGGTGGAACTTGATGCGCATGTCCACGATCGGCACGATGATGCCGCGCAGATTGATCACGCCCTTGATGAAATCGGGTGCATTGGCGATGCGCGTCACGCTTTCGTAGCCGCGGATTTCCTGCACCTTGAGAATGTCGATGCCGTACTCTTCCGCGCCCAGCGTAAAGACGAGGAATTCCTGACCGCCTGCGTCGGCCTGTTGCGCGTCGCGGCGGTGCGCGCCGGCGACTGCGCCCTGTGCGCCGCCGCCCTGGATGGAATGGACTTCTGCCACGTTAGCCCCTGAACGGTTGGGAAATGGTTGGTTGATGCGTGCTCATGCTGATGCGCCTGCTCAGGCGAATTCGGCGAACGAGCCGGAATTCGCGCCGCCGTGCGAGCCGACGGCAACACCGTGCGACGCGCGCGTTTCGCGGTTGAGCGCGGCCACGTCGACAATCAGCGCGACGCTGCCGTCGCCCAGGATCGTCGCCGCCGAAATGCCGTGCACCTTGCGGTAATTCGTTTCGAGGTTCTTCACCACGACCTGCTGCTGGCCCACCAGCTCGTCGATCAGCATGGCGAAGCGACGGCCTTCGGTTTCCATGATGGTGACGATGCCCTGGGTCGGGTCGGTGCGCGCGCCTTCGACATTGAAGACGTGATGCAGCGCGACGAGCGGCAGATATTCGCCGCGCACGCGCACCACGCGGTCGCCGTTGGTGACCGTGTAGATGTCTTCGTGGCGCGGCTGCAGCGACTCCATCACGAAGTTCAGCGGCAGGATGAAGATTTCGTTGCCGACCTTCACGGACATGCCGTCGAGAATCGCCAGCGTGAGCGGCAGCACGATGCGCGTGGTGCTGCCCTTGCCCGCGTGCGAGGTGATCTCGACGTGGCCGCCCATCGACTGGATGTTTCGCTTCACCACGTCCATGCCGACACCGCGGCCCGACACGTCGGTGACCTGCTCCGCCGTCGAGAAGCCCGGCAGGAAGATCAGGTTCCAGACTTCGTCGTCGGTCATCGTGTCGCTGACCTGCATGCCCTGCTTGGCCGCCTTGGCGAGAATCTTGTCGCGGCGCAGGCCTGCGCCGTCGTCGCTCACTTCGATCACGATGTTGCCGCCGTGATGCGCCGCGGAAAGCACGAGCTGGCCCGTGCCGTCCTTGCCGGCGGCGCGGCGCGCTTCCACGGTTTCGATGCCGTGGTCGAGCGAGTTGCGCACGAGGTGGGTCAGCGGGTCGATGATGCGCTCGATCAGGCTCTTGTCGAGTTCGGTCGCCTGACCGAACGTGACCAGTTCCACTTCCTTGCCGAGCTTCGAAGCCAGGTCGCGCACCAGACGCGGGAAGCGGCTGAACACGTAATCCATCGGCATCATGCGGATCGACATCACCGCTTCCTGCAGATCGCGCGCGTTGCGTTCGAGCTGCGCCATGCCGTTGAAGAGGCGGTCGTGCAGCGCCGGATCGAAGGTGCTGGTGGTTTCCGCCAGCATCGCCTGCGTGATGACGAGTTCGCCCACGAGGTTGATCAGCTGGTCGACCTTTTCCACGCCGACGCGAATCGAGCTGCCTTCCGCCGATGCGGCTGCAGCCGCGCGCGGCTTGCGTTCGTGGTCGGCGGCCGCCGACGCTGCGGGCGCGGCGACCGGCGCCGGTGCCGGCGCGGCGGCACCCGGCGGCGCGGGCGCAGCCACGGGCGCCGCAGCGGGTGCGGCGGAAACCGCCATCGCAGCGGGCGCGCCAACCGGTGCCGGCGCGGCCGGGATCGGCGGAATCGTCAGCGCGGGCAGCACTTCGTCCGCGAGTGCGGGCGCGGCGTCGCCTTGCGGCGCGGCGCCACGGCCGATCGAAATCTGGCTTTCGTCGATCACGAAGCAGCACACGGCGACGATGTCGTCCGAGGGCACATCGGTTTCGAGCCACAGCGTCAGGTCGTCGCCGGTCTTCACCTGGCCGAGGATGCGGCCCAGATTGCCGAGTTCTTCGGCGAGCAGTTCCTGGTCCTTGGCGTCCACGCGGCGCAGCGTGATGCGCAGATGCGGGCCTTCGGCGGCCGGTGCGGCAGCGGGTGCCGCCGCGCCTGCCACCGAAGTGGCCGCGATCGCTTCGTCGACCACATGCTCGGGCACGTGCGCCGCCACGGCTGCGCCTGCCGCCATCGCGGACGGACGGTTCGCTTCGAAGGCCGCTTCGAGGTCTTCTTCCGAATCCATCGCAGGCGCGGGTGCAGCCGCCATCACCGGCGCGGCCACGACGGGCGCCGGTGCCGGTGCTGCTGCGACCGGAGCGGGCACGCCCTGGCTTTCCGCGTTCAGGCGTTCGAGCTTGGCGCGCATGGCGGCCGCCGTCGCCGCGTCGGGCTCGGCGCTCGCGCGGTAGGCCGCGAGCTGGTCGGACAGCACGTCCTTGGTTTCGAGAAACACGTCGACCATGTCCGTGCGCAACACGATTTCATTGTTGCGCGCGCGGTCGAGCAGCGATTCGAGCACGTGGGTCGTTTCGGTGAGCGCCGTGAAGCCGAAGGTCGCCGCGCCGCCCTTGATCGAGTGGGCCGCGCGGAAAATCGCCGCCAGATCTTCGGGATCGGGCTGGCCGACGTTCAGGTTCAGAAGAAGCTGCTCCATCTGCGCGAGCAGCTCGTCCGCCTCGTCGAAAAACGTCTGGTAGAACTGAGTGATGTCGAGAGTCATTGCTCTTTCACCGCGATTAATGCGTGGGGGGCGTGCCGCCGGTCCGGTTCCGGGTCCTGGTCGCTGCACTGACGTCAGTGCAGAGGCAGGATCTGCGTGCGGACTACTGCAGCGCGCCTGATGTCATGGTTGCGTTTCGCCGAGCGCGCTCGCCAGATCGACGAGCAGTTCGGGGTCCACCGGTTTTTCGATCCAGCCAGTCGCGCCCGCTTCCCGCACGGCTGCCTTGAAGCCTTCGTCCGATTCCGTGGTCAGCACGAGGATGGGCGTGTCCTGGTAAGACGGGTTCGCGCGCAGGCGCTTGATCAGGTCGAGCCCGCTCATGCGCGGCATGTACAGATCGGTGAGCACGAGATCGAAGCGCTGCGCGAGCGCATGCTCGAGCCCGTCTTCGCCGTCGTTGGCCACCGTCACTTCGTAACCCGCCGAGCCGAGCGCCGCACACAGGATCTCCCGCATGGACGCCGAATCGTCGATCGCCAGAATATTTCTGATCATCCGTTCCTCGTTCGCGCTGCTGTTCCGTCGATTGTTTCGCCGCTCGTTGCGTTCACCGCTTGTGCTGCTTTCACCTGGACGCCCCCGCCTTACGGCGCGGGCTTGCCAGGCATCGCGGGCGCCACGTTCGCCGCCACCGGCGCGAGCGACACGCCCGCGGGAGCGACCGGCGCCACACCCGGCGGCGCCTTCGTCACGTCCGGCGCCGGTGCCGCACCGCCGCTGATCGCCGGCAGCAACGAGCCCTTGCCCGAGCCCGCTGCGTCGTCCGACAGCGTCGTCGCGGTGCTGTCGTCGTGCTCGAGTGCCTCTTCCGACTTCTTGTTGAGCACGATGATGCTGATGCGGCGGTTTTCCGGGTCGAGCGGATCAGCCTTGTTCAGGTTCTGCGTGGAAGCCAGGCCCAGCACACGCAGCACCTTCGATTCGTCCATGCCGCCTGCGACCAGCTCGCGGCGCGAGGCGTTCGCGCGGTCGGCGGACAGTTCCCAGTTGCTGTAGCCGCTCTCGCCGCCGGCATACGGCACGGCGTCGGTGTGGCCTTGCACGACGATGCGGTTGGGCACGTCGTTGAGCGTCTTGCCGATCGCCTGCAGGATGTCGTGCATGTACGGCTCGACCACATCGCGCGCCGTCGCGAACATCGGGCGCTTCTGCGAATCGACGATTTCGATGCGCAGACCCTGCAAGGTCGAATCGACGCGAATCTGCTGCTTGAACTGGCGCAGCACCGGGTTCGCTTCGATCGCGGCCATCAGCTTGACCTGCAGGTCGTGCAGGCGCACCTGTTCCTTGCGCTCGAGCGAGCCTTGCTGCTGCTTCGATGCTTCGTCGTCGTTGTGCTTGACCGTGCTGCGGTCCGTGCGCTCGGTCTGGCCGTCGCTGCGACGCGTGATGCCGTCTTCCTGCGAGGAGATATCGCGCCCGCCGCCCTTCACGATCGACGAATCTTCCGCGCTGCGGTCGCCGCCCCAGAGCGTGACCTTGAGCGGCTGGTTGAAGTAATCGGCGATGCCCTTCAACTGCACCGTGGACGCCGAACTGAGCAGCCACATCAGCAGGAAGAACGCCATCATCGCGGTCATGAAGTCCGCGTAGGCGAGCTTCCATGCGCCGCCGTGGTGGCCGCCCTTTTTCGGGGCGGCACGCTTGACGACGATCGCGCGGTCCTTGTTGTTGCTCATCGCGCGGTCCTTACTTCGCCTTCACGCGGCGCACGTGTTCTTCGAGTTCCGAGAACGACGGGCGCTCGGTCGAGAACAGCACCTTGCGGCCGAATTCGACGGCAATGGCCGGCGCGTAGCCGTTCAGGCTCGCGAGAATGGTCACCTTGATGCACTGGAACATCTTGGTCGATTCGGTCACGCGCTGCTCGGCGAGCGAGGCCAGCGGGCCGATCAGGCCGTACGACAGCAGAATGCCGAGGAACGTGCCCACCAGTGCCTGGGCGATCATCTCGCCGAGCACGGCAGGCGGCTTGTCGGCCGATGCCATCGTGTGCACCACGCCCATCACCGCGGCGACGATACCGAATGCCGGCATCGCGTCACCCACCTTCGACAGCGCATGCGCGGGCGCTTCGCCTTCGGCGTGATGGGTTTCGATTTCCTCGTCCATGAGGCTTTCGATTTCGAACGCGTTCATGTTGCCGCCCACCATCAGACGCAGGTAGTCGGTGAGGAATTCGACGATGTGATGGTCGGCCAGGATCTTCGGGTATTGCGTGAAGATCGGGCTTTTCTGCGGGTCGTCGATATCGGCTTCGAGCGTCAGCGTGCCTTCCTTGCGCGCTTTCGCCAGCAGGACGTAGAGCAGCGCGAGCAGCTCCATGTACACGTCCTTGCTGTACTTCGAGCCCTTGAACAAGGCGGGCAGCACGCGCAGCGTCGCCTTGATCGTCTTCATGCCGTTGCCGAGGATGAACGCGCCGAGTCCCGCCCCGGCGATCATCAGCACTTCGACCGGCTGCATAAGAGCGCCAAGGTGGCCACCCTCCATGGCATAGCCGCCGAAGACGCAAACGAGCGTCACGAGAGTTCCAACGATAATCAGCACAGACGGGTCCTCACTGGAGAAGATTGCGCTGCGAGCCGCCATTGGCCCGCGCCCTTAGAAGGGTTTACGGCACGGACGCGGAAAACTTTGAGCCTGGATGGGTGCTGGCCTGCTGTGGCGCGACGAATCGGCGCCGGCCCGCGAAGCCGCGCCGCGCGGACGCGCTCACGCGGCGGCGGGCGATGTTTCATCGATGAATTCGTCGGCGGAATGAAGTGGCAATCTGTCGCCAATTTGCGGCTGCATTTCATTGCCTTACCTGCTGGAAACGGCGCCGCGCTCACGCGCCGCCTGTGCCCGGCAGCATGGGCGCCGGGTGGGCGCTGGCCGAAACGCTGGCAGCAACGCCGGCCGGCGCGCGCCGCGTGCGTCCCGCGCGCGATGGCGGCTGGCACAGCCCGCACACGTAGTAGCGCTGCGGTTCGTGCGCATGCGCGACAAAACGCCCGCCACAGCGCGTGCAGCGCGTCATCTGCAGCAGCCCTGAGGCGAAGTAACGCACCAGTGTCCAGGCGCGCGTGAGACTCAAGGCGGGTTCGTCTTCCTGGATGCGCACGTGTTCGAGATAGAGCCGGTAGCTCTTGACGATCGCGCGCACCGGATCACAACGGCCGTGGCCGTTCATGAACAGATAGGTGTTGTAGAACAGCGAGGAATGCACGTTGGGCTGCCACGTCATGAACCAGTCGGTCGAGAACGGCAGCATGCCCTTGGGCGGCGATTCGCCCTTCACTTCCTTGTAAAGGCGGATCAGGCGATCGCGCGACAGCGAGGTTTCCGCTTCGAGCAGTTGCAGCCGCGCGCCCAGTTCGATCAGCTCGATCGCCAGTGCGATCTCCTTGACCTCGAGTACCACACTTTTTGTCGCCATTCGGCTCCCGCATCGACCCGCAAACCGGCGGTCCGCATGCGGACCCCGCGCTTTTCTGCGCCTGCGCCGCGCCGGGCTCCGTCAGAGCCGTGCAGCGAAGCCGGTCGACTCAGCCGACCTGTTCGACGCTCTGGCCGGCCATCAGGATGGCGGAATGGGTCTGTGCGGATTTGCCCTTGTCGGCGAGCGCGCCCAGGATGGCGTGATCGTCGAAACGGAAACGGCAAAGCAGCTGGTTGGACGATGCGAGGCGCGCAGTCTGCGCGAACGTCAGATTGGCGAGCACCTCGGCAAGCTGCGCCGAAATGCCCATACGGAACATCCCCGTCGGACGGTCCTCGCGCAGCAGGCGCTGGGCGAGCAACAGATACGACAGATTGACTTCCTTGATCTCGCTGAGCATGTCGCTTGGCGTCGTCGCGCTCATGGATTCCCCCGAATTCGAAACGTAGCGGCTGGTCAGGCCTGATACGGAAACGTTTGCCCGTGAAATGCAGTGCGCAATGGCGCACGACAAAGCAAACGGCCCGTTTAGTGGTCGTCCTCGCATTGTGGCGACGCCACACGCAAAAGAAAATCGGAAGGATGCCGCGACGCGTTGCGAGAAAAACTTCCCTTTTTATGTAGGAATTTTTCTGACAATCGGTAGAAAAGTAAGATGGGAGGCTGTGTGACTCATGCCGAAGGCATATCAGCCTAATCCTCTGGAGATTATAAAAGGCTTTTCATAGCCACGTAACAATCCTCAGGGTACCCAATTCGAATTATTAACGGGGGTCGAAACCATTGTCTGTGCGCAGGCACACCAATTGCGTATTGGCCCCGCCGGCATCGCCGTGCAGACCGGCGTCACGTCTTGCAACCGCCGCTTACAGCCCATGTATCCCGCTGTAACAACATTAAGCGTTTGCAAAACAACTCGTAACGTGAATTCAAATGCCCATAATCGGAATCAGGGATAACCCGATACCGCAGTGCCCCCGTTAATTTTCGATGGGTCGTCGTCGTAGACATGCGGTTTTTGCCAAGGAGATCAAGCCAATGCGAATCGCACAAATTGCGCCACTTTACGAAGCCGTCCCGCCGAAGCTTTACGGCGGCACCGAGCGCGTCGTGTCCTATCTGACCGAAGCGCTGGTCGAACAAGGCCACGAGGTGACGCTGTTCGCCAGCGGCGATTCGGTCACCTCGGCAAAGCTCCAAGCGGCCTGGCCGCGCGCCCTGCGCCTCGACCAGACCGTGCGCGACGCGCTGGCGCCGCACATCGTCCTGCTTGAACGCGTTCGCCGCATGGCGCACGAATTCGACGTGCTGCATTTCCACCTCGATTACCTGCCGTTCCCGCTGTTCTCGACGCTCGACACGCCGTTCGTCACCACGCTGCACGGCCGTCTCGATCTGCCGGAACTGCAGCCGGTGTTCGATTCGTTCCCGCAGGCGCCGGTGATTTCGATTTCGGATTCGCAGCGCCAGCCGCTGCATCAGGCCAACTGGCTCAACACGATCTATCACGGCCTGCCGAAGAATCTGCTCACGCCGCAGACGAGCAAGAAGCCCGAATATCTCGCGTTTCTTGGCCGCATCTGCCCGGAAAAGCGTGTGGATACGGCCATCAAGATCGCCGCGCTTTCGGGTCTGCCGCTGAAGATCGCCGCCAAGGTGGACAAGGTCGACCAGGATTACTTCAAGAACGAGATCGAGCCGCTGCTGTCGCAGGCGCACGTGGAATTTGTCGGCGAGATCAACGAAGCCCAGAAGCCGGAATTCCTCTCGGGCGCCAAGGCGCTGCTGTTCCCGATCGACTGGTCCGAGCCGTTCGGCCTCGTGATGATCGAGTCGATGGCGTGCGGCACGCCGGTGATCGCGTTCAACCGCGGTTCGGTGCCTGAAGTGATCGATCCGGGCGTGACCGGTTTCATCTGCGAAGACGTTCAGGGCGCCGTGGCGGCGCTGCAGAATATCGACTCGCTTTCGCGCGATGCGATTCGTGCGCAATTCGAGCGTCGTTTCACTTCGCACACGATGGCGAGTAATTATGTCGAAAGCTATTCGACGCTGATCGAAGCCGCCCAGCGTCCGGTGCTGCGTCGAGTTGCAGCGGGCGCTTGAGTTTGATCGGGCGTTTCGCTATTTCGCAGAAAACGCTATCGATGCGATAAAAGCACCACAAATGGGCAATGTGAATCGTTTGCGTACGCCGAATTAGCGTAATTCCCGATCACATATAAAAAGAGCCGCATGTTTCATGCGGCTCTTTTTTATTGCGTGCCGGATTGCGCTTAAGCGGGCCGGTCAGGCGATCAGATAGCGTTCGCGGTTCTTGCCGGCGATCCATTTGGGCGGCTTGCCGCGCCCGCTCCAGGTCGCGCCGGACTTGGGGTCCTGATAGCGCGCCGGCAGCGGCGCCTTCTTGGGCGGGCGTCCGCGCCGGGCGGCGACGGCGAAACCGAGGTCCTGCGCCGACAATCCATACTCCGCGATTTTCTCCCGGATCATGTTGATGACATCCGCGATTTCGGTGCGCCGGGCTTCGTCAGCCTGGGCCTGAAGCCGGGCGATCTGCGCCTTCAGTTCTGAGTATTGCGACATTTTTTCCTCTCCCCCTTCATTGTCAATCTAAGTGACTCGATCGGAGATTAGACGTAAATAAGAGAATAAGCAATCGCTGCTAATACTGTTTTATCGCTTAATTTCTTCAATTAAGAACGTTATGCAGTTGGCGGAATTCGGAACGCATCCAGCGCAATAATGAGAACAATTACATCGGAATTGACAATCCTTGACACCCGTGCTTTTCGCGACTCCCTAGAATCTGGCATTTCCCGGTGCCGGTGCTTTATTCGGCTCCCCGTCAAATGACTTTTCGAGGCGTCTAACAATGCACTTATCCAAACGACTTCTGGCCGAAATGTTCGGCACTTTCTGGCTGGTTCTCGGCGGCTGCGGCAGCGCCGTTCTCGCCGCCAATTTCGCCGGGCCGGTTCACGGTCTCGGCATCGGTTTCGTGGGCGTGTCGCTCGCCTTCGGCCTGACCGTGCTGACCATGGCGTTCGCCATCGGCCATATTTCGGGCTGCCATCTGAATCCGGCGGTGAGCGTCGGCCTGACCGTCGCGGGCCGCTTCCCGGCGCGCGACCTGCTGCCGTACATCGTCGCGCAGGTGATTGGCGCGGTGATCGGCGCGGCCGTGCTGGCCTGCATCGCCACCGGCAAGCCGGGCTTCGACCTCGTCGCCAGCGGTTTCGCCACCAACGGTTACGGCGATCAATCGCCGGGCCACTACACGCTCGCCGCCGCCTTCGTCTGCGAAGTCGTGATGACGGCGTTCTTCCTGTTCGTGATTCTCGGCGCGACCGATGTGCGCGCGCCGGCCGGTTTCGCCCCGATCGCCATCGGCCTGTGTCTCACGCTGATCCATCTGATCTCGATTCCGGTCACCAATACCTCGGTGAATCCGGCGCGCTCGACCGGCCCGGCGCTGTTCGTCGGCGGCGAAGCGATCTCGCAACTGTGGCTGTTCTGGGTCGCGCCGATCATCGGTGCGGTGATTGCGGGCGTGGTGTATCCGCTGATCGCGGGCCGCCGCGAAGCCGTGGCAGAACTGGCCGCGCGCGTGAAGGCGTAAAGTCGCGCAAATATCGTAGCTGTGTGAAAACGGGCGCTGCGGCGCCCGTTTTTTATGCGCGTGAGCCTGCGAGGCTCGCGCCGGGTGCGTTGGCGCCACTGCTAGAATCGGCGCACCCTCCAACTTCCAGGCAAGGCGCGCGGCATGAAGCATTCACGATATTCGCTGGGGCGTCTCGCTGGATCGATGGCGCTGCAATGGTTCGCCGCGACTGGCGGTCTGCTCGCCAGCGCGGGCATGGCCTACGCCGCCAGCACGCCCGATGCGGCCAACACCACGACGCTGATCTTCGTGCGCCACGGCGAAAAGCCCGCAGAAGGGCTCGGCCAGCTCAACTGCAAAGGCCTGAACCGCGCGCTGGCGTTGCCTGCTGTGATCGCCGCGAAATACGGCAAACCGGACGCGGTCTACGCGCCGGACCCGGGCGAGCAGAAAGACGATCGCGGCCACGCTTATTACTATGTGCGCCCGCTTGCGACGGTCGAGCCCACCGCAATTCAGTTCGGACTGCCGATCCAGACGCCCTACGGCCATTCGCACACGCATGCGCTGGAGAAAACCCTGCTCGATCCATCGATGCGCAATCGCACGGTGCTGATCGGCTGGGAACATCGCGAGATCGAAACGCTGGTGCGCAAGATGGTCGCCGAACACGGCGGTTCGGCGTCCGACGTGCCTAAATGGAAGAGCGCGGATTTCGACAGTATCTATGTCGTGCGCGTGGACTGGACGAATGGCTCGCCGCGCCTGCGCTTCAGCCACGATCGCGAGGATCTGGATGGTGTCGCCGACGATTGCCCGTGCGCAGGCTTGCCCGCGCCGCAGCCGGCATCGCAGACGCCCGCGCAATAAAACGCGGGCTTTTAACGAAGCGCTTTAACTCGGGATCTAGCCCGCGATTTCGTCGTCGATCGCGAACAGCTTGCGCAGATGATGCGCAACGCCCGCCTCGAAGTTGTTGCCGATGCGCGGCACCTTCGGCAGACGCTCCATCAGCAGCGGATTCGCGTTATTCATCATGAACGGATGGCCTGCCGTTTCGAGCAGGTCGATATCGTTCATGTTGTCGCCGAACGCGACGCAGCGCGCGGCATCCACATTGAGTTGTTCCAGCACGACACGCAGCGCGCGTCCCTTCGACACGCCCGCAACCATCACTTCGAGGCAATCGGGCAGCGAATAGGTGATATAGAGCGCGTCGCCGAATTCGCGCGTGAGGCTGGCTTCCACATGCGCGAGATCGGCCGGCTCGCCGATATACAGCGCCTTGGCAATACCCGCGCCGCCGAGCGTGGCCAGATCTTCGGTCACGCGGTACGTGAAGCCGGAATCCTGATGGAACGCGAGCAGTTCGGGCGCGTCGCGGTCGATGAACCACTCCGTATCCGTGTAGAGGCTCACGATGACGCGGCCATGCGCGCCCACCGTATCCGGCGCGACGAGGCGGCGCACCATCGGCTCGGGCAGATTGCTCGCGTGCAGCAGCGCGTTGTCGGGGCCATGCACGCGCGCGCCATTCGACGTGATCAGATACGCCGGAATCCCGAGGATGTCGCGAATACCGGCCACATCGCTGTAATGACGGCCCGTGGCGATGATGAACGTCAGCCCCTGTGCGTCGAGCTTGTTCAGCGTGGCGACCGTGAACGGGTCCAGTTGATGGTCGGCGTTGAGCAGCGTTCCGTCGAGATCGGTGGCGATAACCTTGTACATGGCAATTCAGGCGGCTAGCGGGAAACCGTCAATGCTAGCACCCGAACACGACGGGCGCGTTTTTGGGACAGACCCGCGCAGCGCTTCACGCTGCACTCATGCGCCCGGTTTCGCGCAACGCCAGCCGCAAGGCCCCGCTGGCCGAATCCGCGAGCGGCGCGCGCAGACGCTCGCGCATGGCTTGCGGCACCCACTCGCTCAGCGGCGCACCCAGACCGCCCGCCAGCGCCACGGGCAGCGCGGCCGCCGGGTCCAGCGCCGTGATCATGCGCGCGACGGCCTCGCCGGCTTCGGCCAGCAGCTTCGCCACAAACGGATGGCCGCGATGGGCGAGCACCACGGGCGCAAGGCTCGCATAGGCGGTCTGATTCGCGGCGCAGAGCCAGACGATCAGGCTGTCGCGATCGGCCGCGCCGGTGTGCGCGAGCAGGGCCTGCGAGAGCGCATCAGGCGCGACCCGGCCGTCGAGCGACTGCTGCGCCCACGTGATGGCGCGCAGGCCGAACCACGCGCCGCTCGCCTCGTCGCCGGACGGAAAGCCGAAACCGCCCGCAATGCGGCAAGCGCCCGACGCATCGAGCGCCGCCGCGATGCTGCCGGTGCCCAGCGCCACGACCACGCCCGCTTCTCCGCCGTGCGCGCCGAGCAGCGTGGTGTAGGCATCGCTTTCCACGGCGAGGCCCGCAACCGGCGGTGCGGCGGTGCGAAACGCTGCAAGCCAGTCAGGATTGTTCACGCCCGCCAGCCCGCAACCGAGCACGCATTGCGACCAGTCGAACGCGATCTGCGCCTGCGCGAACGCGGCGCGCGCGCCTTCCTCGATCGACTGCCAGGCGCGCCCGATGCCGAGCCCCAGCCCCGAGGGCCCCGCGCTCGCACGGGCGAGTTCCTTGCCATGCGCGTCGCCCAGGACGACCCGCGTGCCCGTACCGCCACCATCGACGCCGATCAACCAGGAAGATGTCTGCATGATTTGAAGGACTCCAGGAATCATTGAGTAACTAACGTGCCGCAGAGACTAACGGCTTGGCGTGATTCGCACAATTGGCCGGATGGCCAGGTGGCGGCGCGCAGGCGATCCGCTATTCTTGCGAAGCGCCACCGCCAGGAGAAACGACCGTGACACACCGCTGTAGCTGGGCCTCGAGCGAAGCCCTCGCGCAATACCACGACGAAGAGTGGGGCGTGCCCTCGCGCGACGACCGGCATCTCTATGAAATGCTCATCCTCGAAGGCGCGCAGGCCGGACTGTCGTGGTCGACGATACTCAACAAGCGCGAAGGATATCGGCGCGTTTTCGCGAATTTCGACGCCGCCAAAGTCGCGCGCTTCACGCCGAAACACGTCGAAGCCCTGATGGCTGATGCCTCGATCGTGCGTAACCGCGCCAAGATCGAATCGACCATTCTCAACGCGCGCGCGGTGCTGCAGATCCAGGCGGAGCACGGCTCGCTGGCCGCGTTTATCTGGTCCTTCGTCAACGACACGCCGTTGCAGAACGATCTGGCTTCCTATCGCGACGCGCCCACCTCCACGGAAGTCTCGGATGCGCTCAGCAAGGCGCTGAAGAAGTACGGCTGCAAGTTCGTCGGCACGACGATCTGCTACGCGTTCATGCAGGCGGTGGGCATGGTCAACGACCACGAGAAAACCTGCATGTGCCGCAAGACGTGCGCGGCGCTCGGCGGCGTAAAGGCGAAGAACAAAAGCCGGAGTAAGCCCGCCGCAACGCAAGACGCCTGACGGCGCGGGAAAGTCCCAGGTCAGCCCGCGCGTGGACCGCGCGCCCTTGTGTATCAAGGCAGCGCGCACTGCCGCCGGGCACGCGGAGGCGCAAAAACACGCCGATTTTTAACCGTCAGGGTACGCCGCCCAACGGTTTTTCTGTGGCGCGCCGTTATAAGTGGAATCGGATGCGTCCGGGGCACTTCGTCTTGACGGGGCCAGTACACGATTCGAATCGGGACACAAGACGAAGAAAGCGCGCCGAAGGGCGTGCGCAGACGCATCCGGCAGACCTAACCGCTGTGCGACGCGCAGGGGGCCGACATGAAAAACCTGCACTTCCTGACTCATCAGGACATCTTCGACCGCGCCGTGGCGCATCTCTACGGCCAGGGCAGCGCAGCCTTGCTGCCGTGCGGCGGCGGCGCTTATCGCGGCGGCTATAGCGGCGGCGGTTTGCATAACTACGGCGGCTGCCCGGTCGGCAGTTTTATTCGGCCGCGCGACTATATGAGCGCGATGGAAGGCATCCCCGTGCGCTTCATCTCGCGCGAGGCGAGCGAAGTGCCCGCCTATATGGATGTGGGCGTGGCCGCGCTCAAGAAAGCGCTCCTGCACGCGCACATCAACATCTACGATCCCAACACCGTCAGCCTGCTGAGTTGCCTGCAGAACGTGCACGATGTCTTCGGGGTGTGGGAATGGCGCGAGCGTCTGCTTTCGATTGCCGCGCAGTTCAGGCTCTCGCCGCAACGGCTGCTGGACGCCGCCTGAACGCGGCCTTTCCACGACATCGGCCGAATAAGCCGACCGAAAAATCCGACGCACAAATGCAAACGGCGGCGCAGCTTCTTTCGAAGCATGCGCCGCCGTCTGGCGGAAGCTGAATCGGCTCTTAGTGGAGCTTCTTCGGCAGCATCTGGCTACGCAGACGCTTGTGCAGACGCTTGACTGCAGCTGCCTTCTTACGCTTACGAACAGCCGTCGGCTTTTCGTACGATTGGCGCTCACGCAGTTCTGCGATCAGGCCGTTCTTTTCGATTGCGCGGCGGAAGCGGCGGATTGCCACTTCGAACGGCTCGTTTTCCTTCAGAAGAATCGTCGTCATGTATGTCCTAACTCAATCACTTGATACGGTACAAAGGCGCGAACACAAATGCATTCACGCACCGGCCCTCCGGTCGTTCACCAACGTGGGGGTGTAACGAGAGGCAAGGCGGCCACGGAGGCCGGAAAAGAGAAGTAGGGGGTTCACAGCGGAACGCGGCCAGGCTGACCTTGCTGCAACACGCCTGACCGCCGGTTTGCGGCCGCCAACAGTAACGAACACGGCAACAAAACAGGCAGAGATCTCAATTCACTCTCAATGATATCAGGAAAAAATCTGGCCGACCAGGGGTTTCTTGTGTCTCTTCAGTCACTTGCGACGCCGGCGCGGGCCGCGAGACGCACCGCGCACCGTCAGGAGTCCTGGGTTAGCCGACGTCCGAACGCCGGCAACCTTTTCCAGATAATCACCCGATAATCAGTTCCTTATCTGTCCCCGATCAGGCGCTCGCCTCGTTGAGCGCCTGAATATCGGCGGGATCGAGTTTCAGGCGCACGGCGGCCGCAAGACTGTCGAGTTGCTCGAGCGAGGTTGCGCTCGCGATCGGCGCCGTGATGCTCGGGCGCGCGATCAGCCAGGCGAGCGCCACCGCCGCCAGCGTGCTGCCGTGGCGCTGCGCCACGAAATCGAGCGCCGCGAGGATGCGGATGCCGCGGTGATCCAGATACTTCTCCACGCGCGAGCCGCGCGCGCTCTTCGCCAGATCTTCGCGCGAGCGATATTTGCCCGACAGGAACCCGCTCGCGAGGCTGTAATAGGGCACGACCGCAATCTGCTGCGCGAGCGCGACGGGCTCGATATCGGCTTCGTAACCGGCGCGATCGTAGAGGTTGTACTCAGGCTGCACGATCTGGTACGCGGGCAGCCCGGTCTTGTGCGCGAGCGCCAGCGCTTCTTCGGTGCGCGCGCCCGTGTAGTTCGACGCGCCCGCGACGCGCACCTTGCCCGCCTCGATCAGCTTCTGGTACGCGCCCAGCGTTTCTTCGAGCGGCACCTTCTGGTCGTCTTCGTGCGAGAAGTAGACGTCGATGTAATCGGTCTGCAGGCGGCGCAGCGAATCTTCCACCGCCGCCGCGATATTGGCCGCCGACAACCCCGGCCGATGCGCGCTCTTGGCGACCTTGGTGGCGATCACCAGCTTGTCGCGCTTGCCGCTCTTCGCCAGCCACTTGCCGATGATGGTTTCCGATTCGCCGCCCTGGTTGCCCGGCACCCAGGCGGAATAGACGTCGGCGGTATCGACGAAATTCAGGCCTGCGTCCACGAACGCGTCGAGGATCGAGAACGAGGTGGCTTCGTCGGCGGTCCAGCCGAACACGTTGCCGCCGAACATGAGCGGTGCGACCTGCAGCGAGGAATTGCCGATCCTGCGTAGTTCCATGATGTCTCCAAAGTAGGGCGAGAGCGGAACCAGTGAGGATACGCCCGCTCGGGCATCGCTGCAGCGCGCTGCGGAAATTGCACTAAATCGTTTGCAAGTGCTGCCGTAAACAAACTTGCACGCGGGAGAAAGCGCATGGCGACCGATAGTACGCAGGAAGCCGGCGACGAGCAAAGGCTGTTATGCGTGCTGCAAATCAGGTCTCGAATGTTTGCGCTTCTCCCTCAAGTTTTCTGCACCCACGCCGTCAACCTTTACTGAGGCGGCCAGCAATGAACCCAGGCTTCCGCCGAAGTCATTGTGGCTTGTAACGGGCTAATTGCCCGACTAGGAGAATTTCCATGCTCGGAATTAACAGCAACATCAACTCGCTGGTTGCACAACAAAACCTGACCAGCTCGGGCAGCGCACTGTCGCAAGCTATTACCCGTCTGTCGTCGGGTAAGCGCATCAACAGCGCAGCTGACGATGCAGCAGGTCTCGCGATCTCGAACATCATGCAGACCCAGATCAACGGTCTGAATCAAGGTGTGTCGAACTCGAACGACGGCGTGTCGATGGTGCAAACCGCATCGAGCGGCCTGTCGTCGCTGACCAGCAGCCTGCAACGTATCCGCCAGCTGGCTACGCAAGCGACCAACGGCTCGATGACCGACGACGACCGCGCAGCACTGCAGCAGGAAGTGACGCAGCAGGTTTCGGAAATTAACCGTATTGCTTCGCAAACGACGTACAACGGCATGAACGTCCTGAACGGCACGCTGGGTTCGGTGTCGTTCCAGGTTGGCGCGAACGTCGGTCAGACGATCACGCTGAACCTGTCGCAAAACATGTCGGCAGCATCGGTTGGCAGCGGCGTTCCGCAAGCTGGCCAGACGCTCGGCACGTTCACGGGCCTGAGCCTGGACGCAAGCGGCGGCGCAGTTTCGAGCGGCTCGGCAGCGATCACGTCGATCAACGTGGTTTCGGACGGCAGCGGCGGCTTCTCGTTCACCGACCAGAACAACAGCGCACTGTCGTCGACGGCAGTCTCGGCTCTGTTCACGGGCGGCACGGTCAGCGGCAACAGCATCGTCGGTTCGGGTACGGCTCTGACGCTGGGCGACTCGGCAATGAGCGGTCTGGGTACCGCCGGCGGTTCGGCTACCGACGCAGCAGTGGTTTCGCAAGTCAACTCGTACAACCAGCCGACCACGGTTGCTAACGTCGACATCAGCTCGCAAAGCGGCGCTTCGATGGCGATGGAATCGGTCGACAACGCACTGAACGTCCTGAACAACCTGCAGGCAACGCTCGGCGCGGCACAGAACCGCTTCACGGCAATCGGCACCACGCAGCAAGCTCAGTCGACCGACCTCTCGACGGCACAATCGTCGATCCAGGACGCTGACTTCGCTCAAGAAACGGCTAACCTGTCGAAGGCTCAAGTTCTGCAGCAAGCTGGTATCTCGGTTCTGGCGCAAGCGAACTCGCAGCCGCAACAGATCCTGAAGCTCCTCCAGTAAGCGCTTCTCGCAGCAAGCCTCGCACGCACCCGCGCCTTATCCGGTGCGTGCGGCGCAAACCGGTCGGGAGGCTCGCCTCCCGATTGGCATTTCCCCGATCTGAATCGAATCAAACGACATCGCCCAAGCAGGGAGCCTGTCCATGTCCACCGTAAATTCGGCCGCCAGCACGATCGCGAGCACCGTCGCCGCTACCACGGCGTCTTCGAATGCCGCACTGCAGGAAGCCGCACAGTCGATCATCAGCGGTTCGACCGGCAACTCGTCGATGGATGTGAGCTCGCTCGTTTCGGCGCTCGTCAATGCAAAGATCGCCGGCCAGGCCGCGACCATCGCGACCTCGCAGTCGACCGACAACACCCAGATTTCCGCCTACGGCACGCTTTCGGCGGCGCTTTCGGCGCTCCAGGCAAGCCTCGGCTCGCTTTCCGACGGCACCACCGTCAATGCTTTCTCGGCGACCACCAGCGGTACGGGCATCACGGCGACGGCTGCCACCGGCGCAGTCGCAGGCACGTATTCGCTCGACGTTGCACAGATCGCCAAGGCCCAGGTGCTGACCTCGAAGGGCTACGGCGCGACGACCGCGCTGGCCAGCGGGTCGGCGACCATGACGCTCTCCGTCAATGGCCAGAGCACCACGATCTCGCTGAATGGCACGAACAGCACGATTTCCGGCATCGCATCGGCGATCAATAGCGCGAGCAACAACCCCGGCGTGACCGCCTCGGTGGTGAATGGCGCCGACGGCGCCCACCTCGTGCTGCACGCGACCACCACCGGTTCGACGAACGGCATCAGCGTCGCGATCAGCGACTCGGCAACCGGTGACGCGCTGAATAATCTCGCCGTCAACACGACCTCGGGCACGTCGCTGACGGGCAACGCCAGCGCGACCTCGGCGAACCTCACGGCCAACCAGTCGAGCATCGATAACACGAGCTACTGGACCCAGTCGACGGCAGCGCAAGATGCCTATTTCACGATCGACGGCACCGGCGTCACCAGCTCCAGCAACACTAATACGTCCGCGCTGTCGGGCGTCACGCTGAGCCTGTCGGCGGCCTCGGTCGACACCACCGGCTCCTCGCCCCAGACGCTCACGATTGCGCAGAACACCAGCGCCCAGTCGAGCGCGATCAACAACTTCGTCACGCTGTACAACACGCTCGTCACGACGATGGGCACGCTGACGTCGTTCAGCTCGACTTCGAGCTCGCAAGGCGTGCTGCTCGGCGACTCGACGCTGAACATGATCCAGAACCAGCTCGCGACGATCGTGGCAACCGGTGTGAAGAACGGCAGCACGACGACCAGCCTGGCGTCGATCGGCGTCACGCTGGGCGCGGATGGCACGCTCTCGATCGACAACGACACGCTCAACACCGCGTTGCAGAACAATCAGTCGACCATCGCCACGCTGTTCAGCTCGACCAACGGCGTGGCCGAGCAGTTGAACACGAACATTGCGAGCTACCTGTCGAGCACAGGCGTAATCGCAACGCGCACCAACGCGCTCAATGCCGATCTGACGAGTCTGACGACAAAACAGAGCAATCTGACTGATTATCAGACGCAGCTCACGAGCATGTACACTTCGCAGTTCACGGCGCTGAACACGTTGATGGCGACGATGAACAACAACCAGCAGTACCTGACGCAGCTCTTCGGCGGCACCAACAGCGCAGGTGCGCTGGCCACCAACAAGAGCTAACGCGAGCTAACCTAAGGACCAAGGGGCGCAAGCATGGACGCACAGACCGGCATCGAACGCATCTGGCAATTCACGAAGGCAATCGAGCAGGCGGCGGCTGTAGGCGAGTGGGAGCAGGCGGCCATGCTTGTGGATGCCCGCTCGCCCCTTCTCATGGCGCTGGGCGCTCAGCAATCGCCCGCCGTTCTCGCGCAGCTGCGTGAAATTCACGCGATCAACGCCCGCGTTGCCGAAGCTGCACAAGTCGCGCAACGTGCGCTCGGCACCGAATATCAGGCGAACATGCGGGCAACCCGCAACGTCAGTCAATATCAACGGATCGCGCAGTTCTGAGCGCGCACGCCGTCCCCGGATAGCACGCGCTTGACGCCCTTCGTGGTGCAAAGCCCGACCCAAAGCCCGCTTCGCGCGGGCTTTTTGTTTTTGCGCCCTGTTTACCGTGCTCGCGCGGCTGCGTCGTGACCGGAAATTTACGCTTCAAAATAGCGGTCGTTTTGACTCCATCTCGGCGCATCGGCCGACAGGCGCTCCCCGCATAATTTCCACACTTCCCGCTCCTGGACGCGTTCGCGCGCCATCGTCATGACCGCTTTCCCCACTTTGACCAATTCAACTTCGCTCCTTCCCGAAGCGCAACGGGAACAGGATATCGATCTCGTGATGCAGGCCGCGATCGAACATCACCGCAAGCAGGAATACGCCGATGCCGCCGCGCTCTATGCCGCGGTGCTCGACGCGGACAGCGATCATGTGGACGCGAATTACCACATGGGCGTGCTGCGCATGCAGACGGGACTGCCCGCTGAAGCCGTGCAGCATTTCGAACTGGTGCTCGGCCATACGCCGAATTTCGCGCAGCTCTGGGTCTACTATTTCAACGCTCTTACCGGCAGCGGCCAGTTCGAAGCGGCGCGCGTCTCGCTGGACCTTGCGCTCCAGTGCGGCTTGCCGCAGGATGCCGTCGCCACTTTGCGCGCGCGCCTTGCCGAAGAAAGCAGCCAGGGGAAATCGACCTCGTCGACCGCCGCGCAGCCGGAGCAGCAGGCAGAGCAAAAGGCCACACTGCAAAGCCCGGCTCAGACACCACCTGCGAGCGACGCCGACCCGCGCCGCGCCACGGTGGCGGAAATGCAGGAATACGCCGACCTCTTCAACGCAGGCAAAATCGATGCTGCGCTAGACGTCGCGCGCCGCCTGAGCGAGTCGTATCCGGGACAAGGCGAATGTTGGCTTGCGCTCACGCACGCGCTACAACGCAACGGCCGCTTCGCGGAATCTGTGCATGCGGCCGAAGCAGCCGCGCGCCTGCTTCCCGGCCAGGTCATTGCACAAACGATGCTGGCCGATGCGCTATACATCGTGCGTCAGTTCGTGCGAGCCGAACAGCACTGCCGTCAGGCTCTCGAACGCCATCCCGACTGCGCCGCCCTGTACCGCACTCTCGGCTCGACCCTTCAGGTGACCGGCCGCAGCGCGGAAGGCATCGCCAATATTCGCCGAGCGGTCGAACTGGCCCCGCACGACGCGCTCGAACTCGACGCGCTGGGTAACGCGCTCGCACAGCACGGCGAGTATGACGAAGCCGAAGTCACCTTCCGTCGCGCGCTCGAAATGGCGCCGGGTCAGGCGCCGACGAACAGCAATCTGCTGTTCGGCTTGATGCACAAGCACGATCTCGACGCGCCCCGGGCGTTTGCGGAATTCCGCGCCTTTGCCGATCGCTACGAAGCGCCCCTGCGCGCGAAATGGCCGCAGCACACCAACGAGCGCGATCCGGCGAAACGTCTGAAGATCGGCTTCGTATCGGGCGATCTGTTCGATCATCCGGTCGCCTATTTCCTGCTTTCGGTGGTCGAGCATCTGGCGCTCGACCCGAACCTGTCGCTGCACTTCTATTCGAACTACGCCGCAAGCGACGGCTTCACTGAAAAAATCCGCGCGCACGCGGCAAGCTGGCGCGAAATCTTCGGCATGAGCGATGAAGTGGTTGCGCAAACGATCCGCAACGACGGCATCGACATCCTGATCGATCTCTCGGGTCACACCGGCCGCAACCGGCTGGTGGCGTTCGCGCACAAACCCGCACCGGTGCAGGTGAGCTGGATCGGCAATCCGTCGACGACGGGCCTCACGGCAATCGACTATTACCTGTCGGACCGTTTCGTCACGCCGCTCGAACAGTTCGCGAGCCAGTTCTCGGAGAAGCTCGTCTTTCTGCCCGCGCTCGCGCCGTTCAAGCCGCATCCGGAAGCGCCGGACGTCAACGAATTGCCTGCGCTGAAGAACGGTCATTTGACCTTCGGCAGCTTTAGCCGCATCGTGAAAATCGGGCCGGAAGTGGTTGCGCTGTGGGCGCGCGTGCTGCGCGAAGTACCCAATTCGCGCATGCTGGTCGGCGCGATCGCGTCGACGGAGCAAATGAGCAAGATTGCCGGCATGTTCGCGAACGAGCACATCGACGCGAGCCGCATCAGCTTCATGCAACGCAAGAGCGTGACCAACTACCTGCAGCAGCATCACATGGTGGATGTCTGCCTCGACGCGTTCCCGTTCGCCGGTTCGACCACGACCATGCATGCGCTGTGGATGGGCGTGCCGACCATGACGCTGCCAAGCTACTCGATGGCGAGCCGCGGCAGCACAGGCTGGCTCTCGCATCTCGGTCTGCAGGACGCGTTCGTGGCAACCGGCAAGGACGACTTCGTGCGCAAGTGCGCTGCGCTCGCAGCCGACCCGGAAGCGCTCGCGACCGTCCGGCGCGAGCTGCGCGGACACTGCATGCAGTCGCCGATCGTCAGCGCAAGCACGATTGCCAACGCCGCGTCGCGCGCGCTGCGCACCATGTGGCAACGCTGGTGCAATGGCCTCGCGCCCGAGCATTTCGAAGTGCAGGCCCAGGACACCTCCGTCGCGCAGATTGAAACGCAGGCGCGCGATCTGCAATCGCATCAGGCCAGCGATGCTGCATCGGTGCGCGCAACGGCTTCGGCGCCCATCACGTCGATCGGGTTGACAACGCCGATGCCTTCGGCGCGCAAGCCGATTCGACTCGTGTGCGGCACCCGTAGCAGCCGCGAGCGCTTCTCGAGCGACACCGCGCTGGGCCGTTCGCTAAAGCTCTACGCGCAATTGCCGGGCATCGAACTGCAACTGTTCGACAGCAACACCCGCGGATTGCCAAGCATCTACAACGCAGCAATCGAAGACGCAAAGCAAAACCCGGCCATCCTGGTTTTCGTCCACGACGATATCTGGCTGCAGGATCTCTTCTGGAACGAGCGCATCCGCGAATCGCTGGCCCGTTTCGACGTGGTGGGACTCGCCGGCAACCTGCGTCGCGTTGCGCGTCAGCCGTCGTGGGCTTTCACACCGGAGCTCAAGTGGGACGAGCGCCGCTACCTGAGCGGGACTGTCGGCCACGGCAAGGGCTTTCCATGCGACATCGCGTCGAACTTCGGCCCCTCGGGACAGGAATGCAAGCTCCTCGACGGCCTAATGCTGATCGCGGACAGCGACACGCTTTCACGTAGCGATCTGCGCTTCGATGAACAGTTCAAGTTCCACTTCTACGATCTGGACTTTTGTCGCGGCGCCGAACTCAAGGGCCTGAGAATGGGCACATGGCCGATCTCGGTCGTGCATGAGAGCGGCGGCGCATTCGGCACGCCAAGCTGGCGCGAAGGATACGCGCAGTATTTGAGCAAATACGGCGAATAATCAGGTCTTCAAACGGGCCTGCCCCGTTATGCAGGAAACCTCAGGCCGGGTCTCGTGGAATCACGAGGCCCGGCTTTCTCTCATGGAGCGGGCAAAAAGCGAAAGGCGCGCCGAAGCGCGCCTTTTCGTTCATCGCGGCTGCCAGAAAAAGCTCACGCCTGTATGACGCTCTGACTTTCAAAAAAACCGGCGAGCGACGTCCCGGCTTCGGCGATGGTCAGCCAATTGATCTCGGCGTGCGCTGAAACCGCCTCCACCACAGCCGGATATTCTCGCGTGGTCGCCTTCAGATAACGCAAACGTGGCGTCCACGCAGGAACCTCGGCATTCAACGTAGTCAGTACGACGACCAGCAGATCTTTCGCGCAATCGGCATCGATACTCTGCAAGGTTTGCTGGATTTTTTGCCCGTCGCCGGCGGGATCGAGAATCAGCACGCCGGCCGTAAGCGCGGTCTTTCCAGACGACGGCTTCGTGGTTGCGGCGTGGCCAGCTTCCCCGTCGCCGGCTTGCGGGCCGCTGCCCGGCGTCACCACGGCCGCCTGGGTGCGCGACTGCACCTTGCGCGACGCCTCCTGGGTGCTTTCGACGAACCAGGGGAGTTGCGCCGCAAACACGCCCATCTGGCTCAGAACAATGGGATGAACGACGCTCACCGTTGCAGCTGCGCGCTGCAAGCCATTTCTTTCGCTCGCCATAGCCGAGCCATTGGTGCCGAACATGAAACTATCCGGCGTCGCGCGCAAACCGCCCTCTTGCATGAAGATGACGGGACAACCGCACATCATGGCCTCGACGCAGACGGCCGACAGTTCATAGCTGTAAAGGACTTTGCCCGTTTGAAGCTTCGCCGCCAGTTCGGCCAGCGAGACGGGGTTTGCCATCGACAGGAGTTCAGTGCCGGGCGGGAATCGCGAAAAATCGATTTTCTCCAGCGGGTAGCGGTATTGAAAGACAAAACTCCTGTCCTTGACCTTTGCCGGATCAGGCTTGAACAGATTCGTATCGAGAACCGGCAAGTACAGGTAGTCGACCTCGTCTTTCTGCTTGTCCCCAATGAAATTCTCGGAGTAATAGAAGATCAGATCTTCCTCTCCTTCGTTCAAAGGTTGCCCCGTCAGACGACCCACGGTGTTCAGAATGTAACGGACACAGACCTGCGCGCCTAGCGGATTGCCGGACACGACCTCGGGGTACACGACGATCGGAACCCGTCCACGCTGTCGATGACTGTCAGCATGTTCAGCCGACAAAACGGGGGTCCGCAACGCAGGATTCACCACGGAAGTGCCGACGATATACGCTTCGTGACCGCGACTGTTCAGCTCATGGCAAAGCGTGTGCAGGACGACGATGCCGGCGGAGGTTTCCCGATACGCGGGCGCGTAGATGTAATAGGGATGCGGTGATGAATGTTGCGAAGCGCTAGTCGACATAATTCGCGAAATACGGTTTAGGGGCGGCGGCAAGTCGGGGCGGCGGGCCGGCGCCAGCGGATCGATTCACGGGCGCACGAAATAACGGCTTTTGCAGCTGCCTTCGTAGTTAACGGACTCCAGCACGCCGTTCTGAAGTGCTGGCTGCCCTCGCCCGCCACCACAGCGAGGTTCGCGCGAAAGCGCCGCAGTCAATGCGCTGAAATGGCATGGATTTGGGCCCTAACTCGGCCCTTGGTGCGACGGCAAGCAACGCGATAATCATTCAAATATCGCCCTGGTGCGCTGGCGTCGGCCTCCGGCCCGCGCAGGTGGCCAGCGAGCCCCAGCGCACAAGACCGCAAGATCCAGACCGCGAACCATGAATGCCAGCCTCCCCGCCGAGTCCCTTCCCGATCTCGCGCTTGAACGCATCTATGTTACCCAGCCGCATCTCGCGCCGCTGAGTGAGTTCATCCCGTATCTGGAGGAAATCTGGCAGAGCCGGGTACTCACCAATGGCGGGCCGTTTCATCAGGCATTCGAAGCGGCCCTGAGCGAATATCTCGGGGTCGAACATCTCGCGCTGTTCTCCAACGGCACGCTGGGTCTCGTGACCGCCTTGCAGGCGCTTCGCATTACCGGCGAAGTCATCACGACGCCCTATTCCTTCGTGGCGACGGCACATTCGCTGCTGTGGAACGGCGTCAAGCCGGTGTTCGTCGATGTCGATCCTGCCACGCTGAACATGGACCCGGCGAAGATCGAGGCGGCCATCACGCCGCAGACCACGGCCATCATGCCCGTGCATTGCTATGGTTATCCGTGCGACATCGAGGCGATCCAGCAGATTGCGGACAACTACAACCTCAAGGTCATCTACGACGCCGCGCATGCGTTCGGCGTGCGCAACGAAACGGGCAGCATCCTGCGTGCGGGCGATCTCTCGGTGTTGAGCTTTCACGCGACGAAGGTGTTCAACACCTTCGAAGGCGGCGCGATCATCTGCCCGGATGCGAAAACGAAGCAGCGTATCGACCATCTGAAAAACTTCGGCTTCGTCGATGAAACCACGGTCGTGGCGCCTGGCATCAACGGCAAGATGAGCGAGATCAACGCTGCGTTCGGACTGCTGCAACTCAAGCATATCGACGACGCGCTCGCGCGCCGCGCCGAAATCGCTCGCCGCTACTGCGAGCAGCTTGCTGACATGCCGGGGATTCGCTGCCTGCCGGCGTGCGAGCGCGGCATCGCGAATCACGCGTATTTCCCGATTCTCGTGGAAGACGACTATCCGCTCGATCGCGACGCACTGTACGAAGCATTCCGCCGGCAGGACGTGATCGTGCGCCGCTACTTCTACCCGCTGATCTCCGACTTCCCGATGTATCGCGGCCTGCCTTCCGCGCAGCGCGCGAACCTGCCGGTCGCCGCGCAAGCCGCGCGCAAGGTTTTGTGCCTGCCGATTTTCCCCGCCCTTACCGCCGCGCAGCAGGATCGCATCGTCGATATCATCGCAAGCCACGTGCGCTAGCCACCGCGCGCCGGTCCGCACGCGAACAAAGAAAAAGCCCGCATTGAACGATGCGGGCTTTTTCCTTTCGAGCGCGAAGTCTCAGTCGCTTTCCACCATCGCCGCGCGGATGCGCTCTGCGATCTTTGCCGCCACGAGACCGTGCTTCTCCAGCAGATAGCGGTATTCGCCCGCCTTGTCGAAGCGGTCCGGCAGGCCGATCAACAGCTGCGGGGGTGCGTTGCGTTTGGCCGCCTTGTACTCGGCAACCGCGCTGCCCAGCCCGCCAATGACCGAGTGCTCCTCGACTGTCACCAGCAGCTTCGAACGCGCCATTGCCGCGTCGATGGCGGCCGTATCGATCGGTTTGAGCGTATGCATGTTGACCACGCCCACGGAAAGCCCTTCGGCCTCCAGCAGCTTCGCTGCGGCGAGCGATTCGTAGACCATCGTGCCGTTCGCGACGATGGTCACGTCCGAGCCCTCGCTCAGCGTATGCGCGCGGCCAATCTGGAAATCGTAGTCTGCGGTGTAGACGGGAGGATTGTTGACCGCGCCGGTGAGGCGGATATACATCGGCCCTTCGAACGCCGCTGCGGCTTCGACCGTCTTGAAGATCTCGGCGCAATCCGCCGGGCACACCACCGTCATATTCGGAATGGCTCGCATGACCGCCGCGTCTTCGATGCCGTAGTGCGAGTTGCCGAGGAACGCCATCGACACGCCGCTGCCGATCGCCACGGCCTTCACGTTCATCTCCATGTAGCCGAGATTCATGCGGATCTGCTCGGCCGCCCGCATCGAGATGAATGGCGCAAACGAAGTCGCGAAAACGTTGTAGCCTTCTTTCGCGAGACCGGCGGCCACGCCGATCATGTTCTGCTCGGCAATACCGACGTTCAGGAAGCGCTCCGGAAAGGCCTTTTTGAAGCGATCGAGCCCCGACGAATTGCCGAGATCGGCCGACATCACCATCATGTCCGGATACTGATCGGCAACCGACAACACAGCCTGGCCGAACACGCCGCGCGAACCGAGCCGCGACCATTGGCGCGCATTGCTCGCGTTGATTTCCACCATCTTCAGATCTCCCTTACTCCACCAGCGCGCCGAGTTCGGCGAGCGCGAGATCGTAGTTCGCGCGCGTGAGCCGGTTATGGTGCCATTCGTTGTTGTTTTCCATGAAGGAAATGCCCTTGCCCTTGACCGTATGTGCGACGACTGCGAGCGGTCTGCCCTCTGCGGGCGCCGTCTCGAAGGCCGGCACGATCTGGTCGACGTCATGGCCGTCCACCTCGCGCACATCCCAGCCAAAGGCGCGCAGGCGCGCCGCGAGATCGCCGAAATCGATGATCTGCGTCGAGTCGCCATCGCTTTGCAGCTTGTTGTAGTCGATCACGACAGCAAGGTTGTCGAGCCGCAGCTGCGCCGCCGCCATGAAGGCCTCCCACACCGAACCTTCGTTGCATTCGCCATCGCCGAGCAGCACGAACGCGCGGTACGACTCGCGCTTTTTCTTCGCCGCGAGCGCAATGCCGACCGCCATCGAAAGACCCTGCCCGAGACTGCCGTTCGACGACTCGATGCCAAGATCGAGATTCATCACCGGGTGGGCGATCAGGTCGCTCTCGTTGGTCTTGAACGTGTTGAAGGTCGCCTCGTCGATGAGGCCGGCCGCCAGCAGCGCCGGGAAGTAACCGAGCACGCCGTGGCCCTTGCTCAGGATGAAGCGGTCGCGCTGCGCCCAGCGCGGGTCGTTGCGGTCGTAGCGCAGCACGCGCGCGTAGAGCGTCGCCATGATTTCGACCATCGACAGACCGCCGCCCAGGTGAGCGCTCTGGTTGCAATGATGGCTGATATCGAGAATCTTCTGGCGCATGACGCGCGCCATACGGTCGATTTCGGGGTAGGCACTCATGAGAAGTCCTTGAATCAAACGATGCCGCCGTCCACGCGCAGAGTCTGCCCGGTGACGAACGAAGAGAGGTCGGACGCGAGGAACAGCGCCACGTTGGCCACGTCCTGCGCTTCGCCCGCACGCTTGAGCGCGGAAGCGGCGACGAGTTGTTCACGCGCGGCCTCGGCCATCTGCTCGAACATTTCCGTGCGCGTGGGCCCCGGCGCGATCGCATTCACGCGGATGCCGCTTGCACCCAGTTCGGTCGCCATGCTCTGCGTGGCGCGCGCGAATGCGGCCTTGCTCGCGCCATAGGCGAGCGTACCAGGGTCAGCAATCATCGCGGCCGTGGAAGCGAGGTTGATGATCGAGCCCGACTTGTTGCGCGCCATGAGCCTTGCGAGCCCCTGGCTCAACTGGATCTGGCCGAAGAAGTTGATTTCGAAGACACGGCGCAATTCGGCCATCGCGGTCATCTGCATGATCGAGCCACTCGCCACGCCGGCATTGTTCACAAGCACGTCGATGCGTGGCGACGCCACCATGATCGACTTGATCGCGGCCTTGATCGAGGTTTCATCGGCGAGGTCGAGCGCGATGGTCTGCACGCGTGCGCCGTGCTCCGCTTCGAGTGCAGCGAGCCATTGCGTCACCGCCGCCGCGGCGGGGTCGCGCACGCACGCGAGCACGCGCGCGCCGTTGGCGAGAAAGGTTCGCGTGATCGCGTCGCCGATCCCGCGATTCGCGCCGGTGACGACTGCCACCTTGTCATTGAGCAACATCGGAGTGTCCTGTGGTTTCATTTGCGGCACCCGCGTCGATCCCGGCGGCCGCACGCCAGATCGGACCGCGCTCGTACACTGGCTCGAGAATCGTCCAGTCGTCGGCGGGCAGTTCGGCGCCGGCAGGAAACGGTGGCACCGGGCCGGCTGAAATGGCGTTCAGCACGATGCGATCCGTGTAATACGCGCGCATGGCGTGCGTGACGAATGCGGAAAACACGCGTACGTCAGCGAGCTTGCAGGCGTTGATCGCGGCCAGACGCGACGTGGCGTCGAGTGTTTCGAACCCTCGCCCGAAGCGCTCGTGCGCCACCCGTGTGAGCACGCCCAGAAACGCGTCGACCTGTTGCGTTATGCGATGGCGCAGCTGATAGCCCTCGAAGTCGATGGCCGAGGCATTCGGCACGCCGAGTGCGGCGTCGCCCGGCAGCATCGTGTCCAGCACGAGTTCGATCATTGCGGCGTCTCCATCAGCGTGTTCAGGTTGCGCTGCAGGTAATCGCATGCCATCAGCGTCAGCGCCTGCGCCGTCGCGACGGGGTTCACCGCGCCGGCGGTCACGAAAATGCTGCTGTCGACGACGAAAAGATTCTTTACTGCATGTGCCTGGCCGTAGCGATTCACGACGGAAGTCGCAGGATCGTCGCCCATGCGCGTGGTGCCCATCAAATGCCAGCCGGTGTGGCGCACCGGCGCAAACGACGACACGACTTTTGCGCCTGCCGCGGCGAACACAGCCTTGCTCGCGTCGATACCGTGCTTGAGCATGCGCTTCGTGTTCTCGCCGAGGCGGTAGGTGATTTTCACGCCGGGCATGCCGCTCGAATCGCAGTTCGCGTAGTCGAGTTCAACCCGATTTTCCGGCTCCGGCAGATCCTCGGTGATAACCGCGATGCCGACCGTGCGGTTGTAAAGTTGGGCGAAACGCTTGTGATGATCGGGCCCGAGCGGCACCTGGCGCATGAAGTAACCGGACACGGCCGTTTCCGCCGGCGGCGCGCCGCGCAGTACCTGCATGGTGTAGCCGCGCACGAAATCGTGCTCAGACGACGTTTCGTAAAACTGCTGGCTGAGCATGCACGCGCCATGCGGCCCGAAGCTCGACTGCAGATCGTCTTCGAACACGCCTTCGGTATACGCGAGCGGATGCAGCATGAGATTGCGGCCCACGAGCCCGTTGTCGTTGAGCAGACCGTCCGGAAACGCGCTCGACTTCGAGTTGAGCAGCAGGCGCGGCGTGCCGACGCCGCTGCACGCCACGACCACCACGCGCGCTTCGAGTCGCTGCTCGCAGCCGGCCTCATCGGTGTAGAGCACGCCATCGGCGAGCCCGCGCGCGTCGAGCGTGATCTCGCGCACGCGGCATTGCGTGCGCACCTCGACGCCCTGACGCTGCGCCTGCGGCCAGTACGTGACATCGACGCTCGCTTTCGCACCTTGCGCGCAGCCGGTGTTGCACGGACCCAGATTGATGCAGGCACCGCGATTGCCGTGACGATGCGTGTTGATCGCCGCATACGAAGGCCACCAGTGCCAGCCGAGTGCATTGAACGCGCCGGCCATCGCACGACCTGCCGGCCCGAGCGGAAGCGGCGGGAGCAACGATTCGTACTCCGGATTAGCGGGGTCGCCGACCAGCCCCGCCACGCCCATCATGCGTTCGTTTTCGGCGAAGAAGGGCTGAAGGGCTTCGTAGTCGAGCGGCCAGTCGTCGCCGACGCCGTCGAGGCTGCGCGTGCGGAAATCCGACGGATGAAAGCGCGGGAAATGCGCGGAATACAGGATCGTGCTGCCGCCGAAGCCGTTGAAGTTCGCAATCGAGATCGGTGAGGCCGAATCGTCGACCGGATAATCGGCGGCGTTCTGGCGCACCGACGGATTCGAGCTGTACGCACCGGCGCGCTCGAGCTCCCAGTCGATTTTCGTCGACGGGTACCCGGAGGGCGTCGTGCGTGCGCCCTGTTCGAGGCAAACAATGCGCAGGCCAGGCGAGCGCGAGAGCGCCCACGCGGCGGCCGCGCCGCTTGCACCCGAGCCGACGATCACGATGTCCGCGACATCTTTCATGCCGATACGGCCTTCGGCGGAAGGAACTGTTCGAGGATCTCGGGAATCGTGATCAGCATGTCGGCTTCGCAAGCGACTTCGCCATCCACGCGTGCAATGCCACGCCCCTTGCAGATGCCGCGGCGCCACGACAGCACTTCGGTCTCGATCTCGAACTTCTTGCCGGGCAGCACTTCCTTGCGATAGCGCACCGTGTGCTGGAGCGCGTGCGTGACCTTGCCCTTGAGGCCCGGCAGCGTGGTGATCGCGACGGTCAGCATCTGCGCCAGCGCTTCCAGTTGCAGCGCGCCCGGCATATTGGGGCCGCCCGGGAAATGCACAGGGAAGTACCACTCGTTCATGGTCAGGTTCTTGTAGCCGCGCGCGTACTTGCCTGGAAGAACCTCGTCGACGTGGTCGATCATCAGGAAGGGATAGCGGTTCGGCTGGTAGGCCTGAAGTTCGATGCAATTGAGGCTGAAGCTTTCCATCTGTTTCTCCGGTGCAGCGCGGGTCATTGAATGTCGACCACGCGCGAGAGACTGGCGACGATGTCGTAGCCGTCCCACACGATATTCATATCCAGTGCCCGGCCAACCGGCACCACGCGATCCACGCCGCGCAGGCGCTGGGCCACGACGAAGTCGCGCAACGCGGTGCGCTCGAGGCCGAAATAAGTCAGGGTCTGATAGCGCTCGTTGACGAACGGCGCGAGTGCGTCGAGCGATGCGAGCGTCACCTCGTGGATCGTGCCGAAATACCCGCGACGGCTGTCCTGGTCCTGCGCGAGCTCCGACAACCCGATCCGGTAGAGCACGTTGCCGTGCTGCTCGACCGCGAGTACACGCTCGTTGCTCACGGCATGGCGGCAGGCATCGACGTATTTGTCCATCATCTGAACCGCGCTGGCCGCATAGCGCGAGCGCGCGTATTGCGCGAGCGCCGGCCACAGGCGCGCCTGTGCGGCGACGACATCGTGCGCTGCGCCAATCCACGCGACGAGCTGCGGCGACGAGCACGCCGCCTGGTCCATCAGATACAGATCGTTGTAAAGACGCCCGCAGAGCGCCAGCATCTCCGCGTGATCGAGTGCGAGCACCGCGTGCGGCTCCAGCACGCAAAACGAGTAGCGGTCGGGGAACGCCACTTCGCGCGAGCGCGGCCGGCACGGCAGGCTGCGCATGTGCTCGACGGTGGCGTCGCCGCCCCACACCACGCGCGCATCGGCAGCGGTGAGCCAGAATCGGTTCACGTCGTCGTCGCGCTCGAAACGCAGAACGAGCAGCCCTTCGGCCACTTCCGCATACTTCTGTTCGCCGAGCAGTTGCGTGAGCGCGGCCACGATGCGCTCCGTCGCTGGCGCGGGCTTCGACGACAGCCGCAACACGCAGGCATTGCCCGAAAGCAGACCGAACGCGAGCGAGAACGCGAAGTTCACGGGCACGTTCGAAGGGCAGATGTGAAACGAAAGACCGAGGCCGAGACGCACCGCGTCTTGCGCGTCGCCCGCGCGATACCTGTTCGCGAGCTGCGCGAGATTCGCGCGGCGGCACCAGTAGGCGAACGTCACGACGTCCGGCAACTCGCGCGCCTGCGGGTATGCGAGTAGCACGCGCGAGAGGTCGGCGAGAAAATCGATCCGCAGCGGATCGAACACCGGCGCGGGCGTGCAGGAAACCTGCTGCGGATCGCCGATCACGACCTCGAGCTTCGCGCGAATCTCAGCGGGAATACGTATCACTGCAGCCCCTTGTTTCGGCATTCTGGATGCGACCATGCACCTTGAAATACGTGCCTTTGCGTCCGCACGGACAATCGTCCACGCCAACGATCTCGCCCTCGTCCTCGCTCAGCAGCGAATGGCCCGGATAGCTGTGCGGGATCACGGAAAGCAGCTGGATCAGCCCACGTTCTCCAGGCGGCAGCACCCCGAAATCGACCGGGTCGCGCACGATCACGTCCGACCACGACGAGGCGTGTTGATGACCGTGCTCGCACTCGACGAAAATCGAACCGGTCTGCTCGACCATGCCGTAGTAGTTGTGCACGCGCGAGAGCCCGGAGACTTTGCCGATGCGCTGGCGAAAAACATCGGCACTCACCGCCTGCGACTGCAGTTGCTTCCAGCCGCCGCCGTGGATCAGGATGCCGTGCTCGAGCGGCAGGGTTTCGCCACTGGCTTCGAGCGCCAGCACGAGATGCAGCCACACCACGAAGGTGAAGCCGAACATCAGGATGGGCTGGTCGGGATATTTCGCAAGGAAGGCGCGCACGCGCTCGACATTGAGCGACATGTCGTCGTCGAGAGCGAATTCGACATCCCGGCCGAACATCGAGAAACCCTGAATGCCCGCCGTGCGCGCAGAAAAGCGATAGCGGTTTGCCACCGTCGCGCGGCAGTCGATCACGAGCATCGGCAGGCGCTTCGGACCGATCAGGTCAGCGACGATGCGCGCCAGCACTTTCACCTGCAGCGCGGCGGTCTGACGGTCGAGAAAGATCTGTGAAACGCTCTGGCCACTCGTGCCGGACGAAGTCATGGTCTTGACGACCTCGGCCTGCGGCACGCTCAGCAGCGTTTCGTGCTTGAAGAGACGCACCGGCAGGAAAGGCAGCGTAGCAAGCGAGCCTGCGGCGCGCGCAAGCCCGAACTTGTCGAGGATCGCGCGATACCCCGTGCATCCTTCGTAGTGCAGACCGGTCAGGCGATGCAGTTCGCGCAGCAGGCTCGCATCCTTCTCCGACTTCGCCATGCCATACACGGGCCACTGGAGAACGTCGTTCAGGACAACTGGCTCAGACATGGATAGTCCACCTTTCCTGTGGGCAAGCGCGGCAGTTCGGTCAAGGCGTTGACGGCAATCGCCGATGGATGCACGCCGATACGCTGCGCGAGATCGGCACGCAAAGCCGGCGCATTCCATTGCGGCGTCTGCTCGGCGTGAATCACGAGCTTGTCGTCCGCACCGTGCGCCGCGCACACCACGCCCAGGTCGGCGGCGATACGCTCCACGGCGTCGAGCGAGACGCGAATGCCAAAAATCTTCAGAAAACGCCGGCGTCGCCCTTCGATGTAGAAGCAGCCTTCCTCGTCGATGCGCGCAAGGTCGCCCGTACGCAGCACGCCGCGATTCACGTCGCCGAGCGCGAGATCATCGGCGCACCCGGCGTAGCCCATCGAGACATTCGCGCCGGCGTAGATCAGTTCGCCGACTTCGCCCGCGGCATCGAGCACGCGACCGTCATCGCTTTCCAGCCAAAGACGACCGCCCGGAATCGCGCGACCGATGCTACCGGCCTTGTGCGCGATTTCCTCGGGCTCGAGATACGCGATGCGCGCTGTCGCCTCCGTCTGCCCGTACATCGGAAAGAAGCGGATGCCCTTCGCGCGACAGATTTCGGCGACTTGCGCGAGCTTCGCCGGGTCGAGGCGTCCACCCGCCTGTGTGAGCGTGCGCACCGAAGGCAACTCCATGCGCGCGAGCCGCAGCTTGAGCAGCATGTCGTAGCTGAACGGCACGCCCGCAAAGCTCGTGACGCGCTGCTCGTTGACCTGACGCCAGAATCCGCCGTCCATCAGCGAACCGTTGGACAGCACGATCGACGCGCCCACCCGCAGATGGCTATTGATGACCGAAAGGCCGTACGAATAGTTCATCGGCAACGAGGTGATCGCGCGCTCGTCGCAGGTGATGCCGAGGTACTGCGCAATCGAGTCCGCGTTCGCCTCGAGATTGGCCATCGTCAGGCGCACGAGCCTGGGCGAACCCGTCGAGCCCGAGGTCGCGAGCAGCAACGCAAGATCCGCGTGCAGCGCGGGGCGGGACGCAGCCGCGAGCGGCAGGCGATAAAGCCCGTAGCCGCCGGCCTCGCGCACGAGCGTGGCGCCGTCCGGCAAGGTCGCCGTGACCGGCATGAAAACGAGCGACGGCCGATAGACACCCATCAGGCGCGCGAACTGTGCTTCGTGAATATTGCGGGCGAGCAGTAGTGCCACCGCGCCACCGCGTTGTGCACCGAGGTAGCAGAGCGCGGTCGGCAGATCGTTGTCCCCGAGCACGAACACCAGCTCTCCGGCCGCCAGGTCTGCCGCCCAATCATCGATTGCCTCGTGCAGCCCGGCATAGCTCAGCGCGCGCCCATCCTGTTCGATGAAGGCGGGACGCTGTGGATGCTCGCGGCTGATGAGGCTCACTCTCATACTTCGACGCCGTATTTCTTGAGCTTGTCGATACCGATGGTGTACGAGCCGAATTCGATGATGTCCTCGGTTTCCATCATGATGCCGAACGCGTCTTCGAGGGCCGCGATCATGCCCATGTGGCCAACCGAATCCCACGCCGGTACGCACTGATAGACGAATTGATCGTTCAGCGCGTCCTGCGGGACTGCGAAGCAGTCCATGAACACCTTGTCGTACGTTGCCTTGTTAGTCATGTTCGATACCAATTTCACTTGAAGACCTTACGGTCGGTATTGGGACGCGCCACGCGCGCCGGATTGCCGAGCGCGATCACGTCGTCTGGAATGTCGCCGTACACGACCGAGCCCATGCCGATGATCGTATTCGAGCCGATGCGCACGCCCTCCTTGATCAGCGCACCCATGCCGATATAGCTGCCGCTGCCGATAACGCTCGCGCCTCCCAGATTCACCATCGACGAGATCACCGTGTGGTCGCCGACCTGCACGTCGTGGCCGACGATCGCCATCGTGTTCACACACGCGTGGGCGCCGAGTACGGCATCGCTGGAAATCGAGCAAAAAGGCGTGACGATCACGCCGTCGCCCACGCGCGCACTCGCGGCAACAATCGAGCTGGTGTCGATCACGCGCCCGAGGCGGGCGCCCTCTGCACGCAGTTTCGCTGCGAGCTTTTCGCGCCCGGCCGGTTCGCCAACCGCAATCACGAACTCGCACTGATCCAGCTCTTCACGGATCTCGTCGAAGCGCAGTACGTTCGCACCGTGACGCACGCGTTCGTCGCAGATGTCATCGACGAAACAGATGTCGGCCCATGCCTTCGTGGCTGCGTTCTGGCGCCGGGCGACGTCCATGACTTCCTTGCCGAAGCCGCCAGCGCCGTAAATGAAAAGTTTGCGTGTCACGTTAGAAACCTGCGAAAAGGCAAGACACGCGTAACGTGCCTGGCGCCGTGAAGGGCTGCTGCGGCACGTCGGCCGGCGGCCCAGATGTCGCGAGAATTCCGTGGGAGGAGTATGCAGGCAGACGCCCTGGATCGAATCGCAGAGATGGCACGAAAAAACCCTCCAATTTACGGCTTGTGGACGGGCTGGACGGGCGCAAACCGGGCGCCAGGCGGACGTCTGGAGTCGGTTAGGTCTGCAAGGGCTGCGGGTATTGCGGGAAGCGAGGTCGGATCGACGGGCGCAATGAACCGCTTTATCGTCCACCGTGGGCGGAGGTCATGGGCGGTCTATGGATTGATCCGGGAATGCCAAAGCTGCGCGAGTGCGCGTCGAGTCTCGAAAACTGCGGTGGGATTACGGATGGAGAAGCGATGCAATTCTTGGCGCGCCCGGCTGGGATCGAACCAGCAACCCCTGCCTTCGGAGGGCAGTACTCTATCCATTGAGCTACGGGCGCGTTGCCATTTATTGCCATTCGAGCGCTGCGATCAGCCCGATGAACACGGGGGAGATAGCAACGTCAAAGAGACCGAGAGAATACCCGGTTTCCATGACGGCGTCCACCTGGCGGCCTTTTGAAGCCTTGAGCGGCGCGGCTCGCGGCACAATGCGGCAAGAAGCGCGACAATCCCGGCCGATGATCCGTCACGAATTGCAAAACCACCCGCCGGCAGCCGCACCGGCTTCGGGTAAACGCCCGCTGAACACCCCTCGCGCGCGGCCACCGGCGGCGAAACCTTGCGTCTATAATCGTCCCTGTTTGCTCAATCGCAAGGCTAATGCCGTCCTGCTGTACCGCTCACCAAAAAACCAACGGGAGACGAGACAAGCATGAGCGAAGCACCCCACGGAGCCCCGATCAAAACGCCCGGCCAGCTGATTGCCGCTGTCATTGCCGGGTTTGCCGTCCCCATCGTCATCATCATTCTGCTTGCGTACTACGTCGATAACACGACGCGCACCGGCGCAGGCACCGACGAGCTTTCTGTCCAGCAGGTCACCAGCCGTATTGCGCCCATCGCGCAGGTGTCGGTTCGCGACGCCAATGCGCCGCGCGTCTACAAGACCGGCGAGCAGGTCTATCAGGCGGTCTGCTCGGCGTGTCATGCGAGCGGCGCGGCTGGCGCACCCAAGTTCGGCAACTCGGGCGACTGGGCGCCGCGCATCGCGCAGGGCTACGACACGCTCTGGCACACGGCGCTCGCCGGCAAGGGCGCGATGCCCGCGCGCGGCGGCACGAACCCGGACGATTATTCCGATTACGAGATCGGCCTCGCCGTCGCCTATATGGCGAACCACGGCGGCGCGAACTTCCAGGACCCGCCCAAGCCCGCGCCAGGCGCAGCCAACGCCGCGTCGGGTGCGGCGGCCGCAGCGCCGGCCTCCGGTGTGATGGACGCCAACGCCGCGCAAGCCTCGGCGGCGGCCGCAGCGATCGCCGCGATTCCCCAGACCGGTTCGGCACCGGCAGGCGGCGCGACGCAAAGCGCCGACGCCTCGCAGGCCGGCAAGGCGCTTTACACGCAGGTCTGTCAGGCCTGCCACGCGGCGGGCGTGCTCGGCGCGCCGAAGTTCGGCAACAAGGCCGACTGGGCGCCGCGTCTGAAAGATCCGATCGACACGGTCTACAACTACGCGCTGCACGGCAAAGGCCAGATGCCCCCGAAAGGCGGCTCCAACGCCTCCGACGCCGACGTCAAAGCCGCCGTCGATTACATGGTGAGCGCCGCGAAGTAAGCCTGCCGCGCATCGCTGAAAGCGCTGAATGCGTAGAAGGCGCAGAAAAACAAAGGGCCGCATCGTCGATCGATGCGGCCCTTCACGTTTTCAGCGTCGTAAAACTCAGCCCTTCTGCAGCAACGCCTTCAAGCTCGCCAGCCGGTCCTTCGGCGACATCGGCGCTTCCTCGGCGGTCGGCGGCGGCGCGTCGTCCAGTTCCATCTCGGGGATGAAGCGCGACGCTTCGCACACCACCGTCTCGCGCGCCCGCTTGCGCTTCTTGCACCAGTTCAGATGCAGGCTGCGCTGCGCACGCGTGATCGCCACGTACATCAGACGGCGCTCTTCCTCGATGCGCGAATCGTCGATGATGTCGTCTTCCGAGCCGCCACGGTGCGGCATGATGCCTTCCTCGACGCCCACCAGGAACACGTGCGGATACTCCAGCCCCTTTGACGCATGCACCGTCGAAAGGCGCACCGCGTCCGGGTCTTCTTCCTTGCCTTCGAGCATCGACATCAGCGCGACGGTCTGGATCAGGCCCATCAGGTTCTTGCCGGTATCGGCGAGACCGTCGGTGTTGTCGTAGCCGGTGGCTTCACTGTCTTCGCCGATCTCCTGCTCGGGCTTGGTGCCCTTGCGCTTGAGCCACTCGAGGAATTCCAGCACGTTCTGCCACTTCGACTGCGCCTGGCGCTCGTCGAAGGCGTCGTACAGATAGGCCTCGTAGTGGATCGCGTCCATCAAATCGTCGAGCACGACGGTCGCCGGTTCCTTGAGCGCGCGCTCGGCCAGACGCTGCATGAAGTCGCAGAACACGCGCATCGGTTCGACCTGGCGCGCGGACAGCCGCGCCTCGATGCCGCCCATGTACACCGCCTCGAACAGCGACACCTTCGCCTGCCCCGCAAACGAGCCGAGCGCTTCGAGCGTGGTGTTGCCCACGCCCCGGCGCGGCGTCGTGATCGCGCGGATGAAGGCGGGATCGTCGTCGTGGTTGGCGATCAGGCGCAGATACGCGCAGATGTCCTTGATTTCGGCTTTATCGAAGAACGACTGGCCGCCCGAGAGCACGTACGGAATGCGTTCGCGGCGCAGCACCTGTTCGAAGATGCGCGCCTGGAAGTTGCCGCGATACAGGATCGCGTAGTCGCGAAACTGCGCGCGGCGCTCGAACTTGTGCGCGGAAAGCCGGAACACCACCGACTCCGCTTCGTGCTCTTCGTCGTTGCAGGGTGTGACGGTGATCGTGTCGCCCATGCCGTGCTCGGACCAGAGCTTCTTCTCGAACAGCTTCGGATTGTTCGCGATGACGTTGTTCGCCGCCGTCAGAATGCGCACCGTCGAGCGGTAGTTCTGTTCGAGCTTGATGACGTGCAGCTTCGGATAATCCTTGCCGAGCTGCGCCAGATTTTCGATCGTCGCGCCGCGCCAGCCGTAGATGGCCTGGTCGTCGTCGCCCACGGCCGTGAACGCCGCGCGCGGGCCCGCCAGCAGCTTGAGCAGCTCGTACTGGCAGGTGTTGGTGTCCTGGTATTCGTCGACCAGCAGGTAGCGCAGCTTGTTCTGCCAGCGCTCGCGCACCTGCTCGTTCTTCGCGAACAGTTCGGCGGGCAGGCGGATCAGATCGTCGAAGTCCACCGCCTGATAGGCGTGCAGCGTCGCCATGTAGTTGCGGTAGACGATGGCGGCCTGGTGTTCGTCTTCGTTCGAAGCCGTCGCAAGCGCTTCCTCGGGCATCACGAGGCCGTTCTTCCAGAGCGAAATGATCGACTGGATCTTGCGGATAAAGCCTTTATCGGTCGAGCCGACCTGCTCCTGGATCATGGAGAAACAGTCGTCCGAATCCATGATCGAGAACTGGGGCTTGAGGCCGAGATGCTCGGCTTCCTGACGCAAAATCTGCACGCCCAGCGAGTGGAAGGTACAGACCGTGAGCTGGTGAGCGGGCACCTTGCGGCCTTCCTTGCCGGGCGTCGTGAGCGTCTTGCCTTCGAGCAGCTTGCCCACGCGCTCGCGCATTTCGGCGGCGGCCTTGTTGGTGAAGGTGACGGCCGCGATATGGCGCGGTTCGAAGCCTTTCGCTTCGATCAGGTGCGCGATCTTCTGCGTGATGACGCGCGTCTTGCCGCTGCCCGCGCCGGCGAGCACGAGACAGGGACCGTCGAGATAGCGCACCGCTTCGTTTTGGGCGGGGTTCAGACCTGCGGACATCGTTGCCTGGAAGTGAAAAACGGGTGGTTACGGCTGGGAGGCGCGGGCTTCGTTCGCGCTGTCTGCGACGCTGGACGGCGCAGACGCGGCGAGCCGCGCGGGCGAGAGGCGAAACAACCAGGGCGCGGCTGGTTCAGCGCACCGGGCCTCTCGCGCGAGAGGTGCGATGTTAACACGCCCGGCCGCCCTGCCGATGTCACCCCGCTAATGGCCGATCCAGGCCCGCTCGCCACGGCTCATCTGTCCCTTGCGGGCCGCCACGCGCGGCGTCGTGCGTGCCAAAATAGCCCCTTGCCTCCGCCTGCGGCCACGCTACCCGCGCTGCCGCCGGGCATGCTGCATCACCGCTGCATCACCTTCTGCAAACCGCTGGAAAGAGGACGCGCTTCATGACTGCACCGCTGCAAATCGGCCTGATGGGCTACGGCTTCGCCGGCCAGACCTTCCACGCTCCCGTGATCGCCCATAGCGGCGCTGCCACGCTTGCCGCCATCGCCACGAGCCAGGCCGAGCGCGCGCAGGCCGATTACCCGGACGCCGCGATCGTGCCCGATATCGACGCGCTGCTCGCACTCGACGCCATCGAATGCGTCGTCATCGCCACGCCCAACGACACGCATTACGAGCTCGCGCGCCGCACGCTGGAGCGCGGCAAGCATGTGCTGGTCGACAAACCCGTCACGCTCACCGCCGAAGAGGCGCGCACGCTCGCGGCCATCGCGAAGCAGCGCGGTCTGGTGTTCGCGCCCTTCCACAACCGCCGCTGGGATGGCGATTTCCTCACCGTCAAACAACTGATCGCGAACGGCGAGCTTGGCCGCGTCACGCATTACGAATCGCACTTCGACCGCTTCCGCCCGCTGGTGCGTCAGCGCTGGCGCGAGGACGCCACGCGCGGCGGCGGCCTGCTCTACGATCTCGGCCCGCATCTGATCGACCAGACGCTGGCCCTGTTCGGCGCGCCGCAAGCGGTGACGGCCTTCGTCCACACGCGCCGCGACAACGCCAGCGCACCCGATTACGCGCATATCGTGCTGCGTTACGACGGTCTCGACGCCGTGCTGCACGCAAGCGCGCTGGCCGCCTACGCGCCGCGTTTCGCGATCCACGGCACGCGCGGCAGCTACCTGAAGAACGGCCTCGATACCCAGGAAGACCAGTTGAAGGCGGGCCTGCGCCCCGGCCAGTCCGGTTTCGGCGCCGGCAACGAGGCCGGCCGCCTGCACACCATGGCCGACGACGGCCAGGAGTCGGAGTGCGAAGTGCCCAACGCAGCCGGCAATTACGCCGATCTGTACCGCGCGCTGGCGGCCGCGATCCGCGACGGCCAGCCGTTCCCGGTGAGCCCGCAGGACGCCATCGACGTGATGACGATCGTCGAACTGGCCATGCAAAGCGCAGCCGAAGGCCGCACGATCGCGTTTTCGCGTGCTGCCTGAGCCTTGAGGCTTGTGGCTTGAGCGTCGCTACCTTGCAGTCCGCCGACGCGGCTGAAAGGTCCATACAAACGGTTACATCTGCCGCAAGCCGCGCGGTCATCGCACCGCGCGCGCGGGACGTTTGCCGACGTACAACGCCAAAAAGAGCAGCAATGACCACAAGGAGAGTCGAAGCAATGACCCGTATCAACCGTGCCTTCCGCCGTACCGTTCAATTCGCCGCCGCGAGCGCGCTCGTTTCGACGCTCGCCGCGTGCGTCGTCAACCAGCCCGCTGTGCGCAGCGGCCCGAATCCGCATGAAGTGGCCGTGGACCGTCTGCATCAGATCGATGCGCGCATCGACAACCTGAGCCATCGCATCGACAACCGCGTGAATCAGGGCTACTACCCGCCGCCCCAGGGTGGCGCGCTGCATCACCGTCTCGACACCATTCGCGGCGAAGCGCACGACATGGCCGCCCAGCATGGCGGCGGCATTTCGGGCGACGAACAGCACGTGCTGAATCAGGAACTCGATACGGCGGCGCGCGCGATCGGCGAATAAATCCGCCGCAGCGCATCGCTTGACGCAACGGGCCGCCTTCGCGCGGCCCGTTTTCTTTTGCGCGCGCGCTGGAACCGAACGAACCAAACGAACCAAACGGGCCAGATCGCAAGCCAAAAATCGCCTGTCTGCGAGAGCACGGCGAGCACAAACGCCCTCGCGCAATCCCTTGCCAGGCGGCCATCACAGCCTTTCGCGCGTCGCTACCCGCCGCCCCGAAACCCATTTTTTCCGGATTGACATAGCCCCGCGGCGTCCAGCACAATCGCTGCGCGCGTCGGGAGAGCGCGCCGTCGAAGTCGGATGGCGCCGCCGAAGGGGCAACCCACAAACTCTCAGGCAAAAGGACCGTGCGCGCCGGACCGCTGGATCGCCGCAGGCGAATCGGCACTCAGGTCCGCAACTCTGGAGAGCGGCAGTAGGACGGCGGCGCGGATCGTAACGCACCCGGACGTTCAGGCTGCCCACCGAAGGGGCGCGCGTCTTTCGAGGCGCAATCTCTCAGGTATCGAGGACAGAGGGGCCATGCAGGAAACGACCACGGGCATTGTGCCGGCGGCGTTTCCTGCATGGCCTTTTTCGTTTTCGCGCGAAATCACGTGAATTCCGCACGAAACCTCGCGACCGCCTGAGGCCCCATGACCGAACTCAAACGCACCCCGCTGAACGACACGCACCGCGCGCTCAATGCCCGTATGGTCGACTTCGGCGGCTGGGACATGCCCGTCAACTACGGCTCGCAGATCGACGAGCATCGTGCCGTGCGTACCGACGCCGGCATGTTCGACGTCTCGCACATGTGCGTGGTCGATTTCGCCGGCGCGAAGGCGCGCGAGTTCTTCGCCCGCGCGCTCGCCAACAACGTCGCCAAGCTGACGGTGCCGGGCAAGGCGCTCTACTCCTGCATGCTCAACCCCGAAGGCGGCGTGATTGACGACCTGATCGTCTATTACTTCGCCGACGATGCATTCCGCACCGTCGTCAACGCGGGCACCGCCGAAAAAGACATCGCCTGGTTCGACAAGCTCAACGCCGAAGGCGGCTTCGGCCTGACCATCACGCCGCGCCGCGATCTGGCGATCGTCGCCGTGCAGGGCCCGAACGCCCGCGAAAAAGTCTGGCAGGTTGCGCCCTCCTCGCGCAGCGCCTCCGAAACGCTCAAGCCTTTCAATGCCGCGAAGATCGAAGCGACGCCGTTCGGCGAGCTGATGATCGCGCGCACCGGCTACACCGGCGAAGACGGCTTCGAAATCGTCGTGCCGGCCGCCGCCGTCTGCGAACTCTGGGATGCGCTGGTACGCCAGGGCGTGAAGCCCTGTGGCCTCGGCGCGCGCGACACGCTGCGCCTCGAAGCCGGCATGAATCTCTACGGCCAGGACATGGACGAAGGCGTTTCGCCGCTCGACGCGGGCCTCGCCTGGACCGTCGACATGAAAGAGCCGCGCGACTTCACCGGGCGCGCCGCGCTCGAAGCCAATGGCACGCGTTCGACCTTCGTCGGCCTGATCCTGCATAAGGAAAACGGCAAGGCCGCGGGCGTGCTGCGCGCCCACCAGAAGGTCCTCACGGCGCAGGGCGAAGGCGAGATCACGAGCGGCACTTTCTCGCCGACGATGCAGGAATCGATCGCCTTCGCGCGCGTGCCCGCGGGCGTGCAGCCGGGCGACGCCGTGCAGGTGCAGATCCGTGACAAGGCCCTTCCCGCAAGCGTGGTAAAACTCCCGTTCGTGCGCAACGGCAAGGTGCTGGTCGCCTGATCCTGTCCGCATAGACAGGCTTCGCGCCGCGCACGCCTCCCTCTTTTCAAGCCCTATAAGCAACCACGCACTGGAGCAACCATGAGCATCCCGGCCGATCTGAAATACACCGAATCGCACGAGTGGGTCCGCACCGAAGCCGACGGCACGCTGACCGTCGGCATCACCGATCACGCGCAGCAGGCGCTGGGCGACATCGTCTTCCTGGAACTGCCGGAACCCGGCCGCAAGGTCCACGTCGATGAAGCGATCGCCGTGATCGAGTCGGTCAAGGCCGCATCGGACATCTACGCACCGGTCGCAGGCGAGATCGTCGCGTCGAACGCCGAACTCGTCGATACCCCCGACGATGTCAACACCGAGCCGTACGAGTCGTGGCTCTTCAAGATCAAGCCCGCAGCAGACGCCAGCCTCCACCGGCTGATCGACGCCGCCGCCTACGAAAAGGCAATCGGCGCATAACCCCAACCGCATCGGCGCGGCGGCGCGAGGCTCCTGACGGGCCTCACGCCGCCCGCCGGCAGGAAATTTCATGAAGCTCGAACACCCGGATCGTCTGATGAACACCTCGCCCTCGGCTATTTCGCTCGCGGCACTCGAAGCCCACGACGCCTTCGCCGCCCGTCACATCGGCCCCGATACGGCCGACCAGCAGGCGATGCTCGATGCGCTGGGCTTTGCCTCGCGCGCCGCGCTGATGGACGCGGTGATTCCGGCGCAGATCCGCCGCAAGGAAACGCTGCCGCTTGGGCCCTTCGCGCAACCGCGCTCGGAAGCCGAAGCGATCACCGCCCTGCGCGCGCTCGCCGACAAGAACCAGGTGTTCCGCTCGTACATCGGGCAGGGCTACTACGACACGCATACGCCGGCCGTGATCCTGCGCAACGTGCTCGAAAATCCGGCCTGGTACACGGCTTACACGCCGTATCAGCCGGAAATCTCGCAGGGCCGCCTCGAAGCCCTGCTCAACTACCAGCAGATGATCGTCGACCTCACGGGTCTGGCGATCTCGAACGCCTCGCTGCTCGACGAAGCCACCGCCGCCGCCGAAGCCATGACGCTCGTGCAGCGCGTGGGCAAGTCGAAGTCGAACGTGTTCTTTGTCGCCGACGATGTGCTGCCGCAGACCATCGAAGTCGTGCAGACGCGCGCAAAACCGATCGGCATCGAAGTCAAGGTCGGTCCGGCGGCTGACGCCGCGCAGGCAGGCGCTTTTGGCGTGCTGCTGCAATACCCGGGCGCGAACGGCGATGTGCGCGATTACCGCGAACTCGCCCAGGCCGTGCACGCGGCAGGCGGCGCGGTGATCGCCGCCGCCGATCTGCTCGCGCTCACCGTGCTCACGCCGCCCGGCGAATGGGGCGCGGACGTGGCCGTGGGCAACTCGCAGCGTTTCGGCGTGCCGATGGGCTTCGGCGGCCCGCACGCCGCTTACCTCGCGGTGAAGGACGAATTCAAGCGCCAGATGCCGGGCCGCCTCGTGGGCGTGACCGTCGATGCGAACGGCAACCCGGCGCTGCGCCTCGCGCTGCAAACGCGCGAACAGCATATCCGCCGCGAGAAGGCCACTTCGAACGTCTGCACGGCGCAGGCGCTGCTCGCGATCATGGCGAGCATGTACGCGGTCTATCACGGCCCGCAAGGCCTGAAGCGCATCGCGCTGCGCGTGAACCGCGTCGCGGCGATCCTCGCGGCCGGCGCGAAGCAACTGGGCTACACGCTCGCCAACGAGTCGTTCTTCGACACGCTCACCTTCGAAGCCGGCGCGCGCACCCAGGCGCTGCACGACGCGGCGCTCGCACGCGGCATGAACCTGCGCCGCGTGAGCGAAACGCGCGTGGGCGTGTCCGTCGACGAAACCACGACGCGCGCCGATCTGGCCGACCTGCTCGCCGTGTTCGCGCAAGCCGCGTTCGCGGGCGAAACGCCGTCGGTCGACAAGCTGGACGCCGAGCTTGCCGCTGCAACGAACGCGGCGAACGCGACGAACGCGACGTTCCCGGCCGCGCTCGCGCGTGAAAGCGCCTACCTCGCGCACCCGGTTTTCAACCGTCACCATTCGGAAACGGAAATGCTGCGCTATCTGCGCAGCCTGTCGGACAAGGACCTCGCGCTCGACCGCTCGATGATCCCGCTCGGCTCGTGCACGATGAAGCTCAACGCCACGTCGGAAATGCTGCCGGTCACGTGGCCCGAGTTCGGCCAGATTCACCCGTTCGCGCCCGCCGAACAGACCGTCGGTTATCGCGAAATGGTCGATCAGCTCGAACAGATGCTGGTGGCCGCGACCGGTTACGCCGCGGTTTCGCTGCAGCCGAACGCCGGCTCGCAAGGCGAATACGCCGGCCTGCTGATCATCCAGGCGTACCACGCCTCGCGCGGCGAAGCGCACCGCAACGTCTGCCTGATTCCGGCTTCGGCGCACGGCACGAACCCGGCATCGGCGCAAATGGCCGGCATGCAGGTCGTGGTGGTGGCCTGCGATGCGCAAGGCAACGTCGATATCGCCGATCTCAAGACCAAGGCCGATCAGCACGCCGCGAAGCTGGCGGCGATCATGATCACGTACCCGTCCACGCATGGCGTGTTCGAACAGAACGTGCGCGAAGTCTGCGAAATCGTTCACGCGCATGGCGGCCAGGTGTACGTCGACGGCGCGAACATGAACGCGATGGTCGGTCTCGCAGCGCCGGGCCAGTTCGGCGGCGACGTCTCGCACCTGAACCTGCACAAGACCTTCTGCATTCCGCACGGCGGTGGCGGCCCGGGCGTCGGTCCGGTCGCGGTGGGCGCGCACCTCGCGCAGTTCCTGCCGAACCAGCTTTCGTCGGGCTACAAGCGTTCGAGCGATCAGGGCCACGGCATCAGCGCGGTGAGCGCGGCGCCGTACGGCTCGGCATCGATCCTGCCGATCTCGTGGATGTACATCGCCATGATGGGCGCGGAAAACCTCACCGCCGCCACCGAAACCGCAATCCTCAACGCCAACTACGTCGCGAAGAAGCTCGCGCCGCACTTCCCGGTGCTGTACAGCGGCCCGGGCGGACTGGTCGCGCACGAGTGCATTCTCGACCTGCGCCCGATCAAGGATGCAAGCGGCATCACCGTGGACGACGTCGCCAAGCGTCTGATGGATTACGGCTTCCACGCGCCCACCATGAGCTTCCCGGTGCCGGGCACGCTGATGGTCGAGCCGACCGAATCGGAATCGAAGGAAGAGCTGGATCGCTTTATCGACGCGATGGTTGCAATCCGTGAGGAAATCCGTGCCGTCGAGGAAGGCCGCGCGGACAAGGAAGACAACCCGCTGCGTCACGCGCCGCACACGGCCGCCGTGGTGATCGCGAACGACTGGAAGCACGGCTACTCGCGCGAGCAGGCGGCCTATCCGCTGGCGTCGCTGGTGGCGCGCAAGTACTGGCCGCCGGTTGGCCGCGCCGACAACGCGTATGGCGACCGCAACCTGTTCTGTTCGTGCGTGCCGGTCGGCGAATATGCCGACGAAGCCGCCGCTCAGGGCGCGGGCGAGTAACACGCGCCCGGCGCCGCACGCTCTGTCGCGCCGTCTCGTGGCCGCCTGCCGGCCCCGCTGCGAGGCGTTCGAGCCGCCGCGCGCCCCTTGCGGGGCCGCGGCGGCTTTTGCGCAACGTACATTTGCCGCCGCAAACGTCCGCCAAACCGTTAACATCACACACCTGTCAGCCTTGAACCAGGGAGTCGCGCATGGCGCGGAAGGTGGAAACGGCCTTTGCCGGGCATGCTCAATCAATTACGCAGGCGATCCGGGCGCGCACGCGCGTCGCGGCCTGTCTGCTGGGCGCGGGGCTGATCGCCCTGGGCGCGGCGCAACCGGCGCGCGCGGCGATGAACTTCTGCGCGGCGCCCGCGCTGCAAACGAGCGAGCGCACCAATGCCGATCCGGGCGTGAAAGCGCTCGTGGCCGAAGTGCAGTCGCACGTGAACGACACGCCGCATCCGCTTGCGAAGCTGCATACGGAAGGCACGCTGCCGCACGAGGGGATTTACGACCAGAGCGTGGAGGCCGAGAAAGAACTCGACCTGATGCGCAATGCAGCGCTCGCCTGGCGCGCGACCAGCGACGACCGCTATCTCAAGCTGGTCGACCGCTTCCTGCTCGCCTGGGTCACGACCTATCAGCCGAGCTTCAATCCCATCGACGAAACGCGTTTCGAAGGGCTGATCCTCGCCTACGACATGACCGCCAGCGCGCTGCCCGTGAAAACGCGCAACGCCACGATGGTGTTCCTGAACAAGTTCGCCAACGGCTACATCCAGCAGGTGGATGCGCAGCCGCGCCCGCTCAAGGGCACTTTCGCGAACAACTGGCAGAGCCATCGCGTCAAACTGATTTCGATGATCGCGTTCACGCTCGACAACCGCAAGATGATTGCGACGGCGCAGCGCCTGTTTATCGAGCATATCGGCGACAACGTTTCGCCGGACGGCTCGACGCTCGACTTCGGCGAACGCGACGCACTGCATTACGTGACCTACGATCTGCAGCCGCTCGTGACGGCCGCGCTCGCTGCGCGCCGCCACAACCGCAACTGGCTGCCGGAGCGCGCCGCCAACGGCGCCACGCTGGCGGCCGCGCTGGACTGGTTGACGCCCTACGCCACGGGCGACAAATCGCACGACGAATTCGTGCATTCGAGCGTGCCGTTCGACGCCAAACGCCGCGAAGCCGGGCTGCCCGGCTACACCGGCGCATGGGACCCGAAGAACGCCGCCGAGCTGTACCACCTTGCAGCGCGACTGGACGGCCGTTACACGCCGATCGCGCTGAAGCTGGCGCCCACGCCACCCGCGTGGGTTGCCGTCTGCCTGCCGTTGCCGGCGCGCTAGAAGCGCGTGATGGGTTGCAGCGGTGGCGCATTGAGTCCGATGCCGCGCACCGCACCGTGCGGCATCCCCTGAAAACCGACACGATCAAGCAGGAGCAGTACCCATGGCAGTAAGCGTTTTCGATCTCTTCAAGATCGGCATCGGGCCTTCGAGCTCGCACACGGTCGGCCCGATGCGCGCGGCGCTGATGTTCGCCGAAGGGCTGGAACGCGACGGGCTGCTCGCGCCCACCGCCTCGGTGAAAGTCGAGCTGTACGGCTCGCTCGGCGCCACCGGCAAGGGCCACGGCACCGACCGCGGCGTCATGCTCGGCCTGATGGGCGATGCGCCCGACACCGTCGATCCCGACACCATCAACGAACGCCTCGAAGCCGTGCGCACCTCGCGCCTGCTCGCGCTGCTCGGCCATCACACGATCCCCTTCGTGATGAAGGAGCACATCGCGTTCTATCGCCAGGCGCTGCCCGAACACCCGAACGGCATGAAGCTGCGCGCACTCGACGCCAGCGGCGCGACGCTGCGCGAAAGCACGTATCTCTCGGTGGGCGGCGGCTTCGTCGTCACGGCGGGCGCGCCCAATACCAAGGTGCTGTCCGCGGTGGAGCAGATGCCGCATCCGTTCCGCTCGGGCGCCGAATTGCTGGCGCTGTGCGCCTCGACGGGCAAGAGCATCGCGCAACTGATGCTCGAAAACGAGCGCGTCTGGCATAGCGACGAGGAAATCCGCTCGGGCCTGCTGCGCATCTGGGACGTGATGCAATCGTGCGTCACGCGCGGCTGCGGCATCAATAATCCCGATGCCGAAGGCACGCTGCCCGGCCCGTTCCAGGTCAAGCGCCGCGCGCCGCAGCTTTATCGCGCGCTCACCGCGCACCCGGAGCGCGCGTTGCAGGACCCGCTCTCGATGATCGACTGGATCAACCTCTACGCGATCGCCGTCAACGAAGAAAACGCCGCGGGCGGGCGCGTCGTCACCGCGCCGACCAACGGCGCCGCCGGCATCATCCCCGCCGTGCTGCACTACTACGTGCGCTTCACGCCCGGCGCGAACGAGCAAGGCGTGATCGACTTCCTGCTCACGGCCGCAGCCATCGGCATTCTCTACAAGCTCAATGCGTCGATTTCGGGCGCGGAAGTGGGCTGCCAGGGCGAAGTGGGCGTGGCCTGCTCGATGGCGGCGGGCGCACTCGCGGCCGTGATGGGCGGCACGCCGCTGCAGGTGGAAAACGCCGCGGAAATCGGCATGGAACACAACCTGGGTCTCACCTGCGATCCGGTCGGCGGCATGGTGCAGATTCCGTGCATCGAGCGCAACGCGATGGCGTCGGTGAAGGCCGTCAACGCCGCGCGCATGGCGCTGCGCGGCGACGGCGCGCATTACGTCTCGCTCGACTCCGTCATCAAGACGATGCGCGAAACCGGCGCCGACATGAAGACGAAATACAAGGAGACCTCGCGCGGCGGCCTGGCGGTGAATATCGTCGAGTGCTGATCGCAGGCTGATGCACCGGCGCACACATATCGAAGCAGGATCGTAAAACCCGATTCAGGACTGAGAGGAGACAGCAACGCCATGCAGCAGCAGTCGAACGAAACCGCTTCAAGCAAGGCATCGACCACCACCGGCGCGCGCCTCGTGGTGGATGCGCTGGTCGCCAATGGCGTCGAGCGCGTGTTCTGCGTACCGGGCGAGAGCTATCTCGCCGTGCTCGATTCGCTCGCCGATGAAACCGCGCGCATCGACACCATCGTGTGCCGTCACGAAGCGGCCGCCGCCAATATGGCCGAAGCCACCGGCAAGCTCACCGGCAAGCCGGGCGTAGCGCTCGTCACGCGCGGGCCGGGCGCGACGCACGCGTCGATCGGCGTGCATACGGCCTTCCAGGATTCCACGCCGATGATCCTGCTGATCGGCCAGGTCGCGCGTGAACAGATGGACCGCGAGGCGTTTCAGGAGATCGACTATCGGCGCATGTTCGGGCAGATGGCGAAGTGGGTCGCGCAGATCGACGACGCGCGCCGCGTGCCCGAATACCTGAGCCACGCTTTCCATATCGCGACCTCGGGCCGCCCTGGTCCGGTCGTGCTCGCGCTGCCCGAAGACATGCTCAGCGGCGCGATTCCTGCCGCCGAAGCGCAGCGCACGCCGCCAGCTGCGCAGCGCGTGCAGGCGTCGCCATCGGCGGCACAGATGGAACGCGTGCGCGCGTTGCTGGCGGGCGCGAAAAAGCCCTTCGTGATCGCGGGCGGCCACGGCTGGACGCCTGACGCCTGCGCCGATCTGCAACGCTTTATCGAGAACTGGCAGTTGCCGCTGGGTCTTGCGTTCCGCTTCCAGGACACGCTCAGCAACGATCATCCGAACTATGCGGGCGATGTGGGGCTCGGGATCAATCCGGCGCTGGCCGCGCGTATTCGCGAAGCCGATGTGCTGCTTGCGCTCGGCCCGCGTCTGGGCGAATCCACCACGGGCGGCTACACGCTCTTCGACATTCCCAAAACGCAGCAGACGCTGATTCACGTGCATCAAGGCGCGGAAGAACTCGGCCGCGTCTATGCCGCCGATTTGCCGATCGTTTCCGGTCTCGCGGAAATGGCGGCATTGCTGGCGGCATTGCCCGCGCCCGATATGCCCGCGTGGACCGGTGCCGCCACCGAGGCGCACGAAGCGTATCTCGCCTGGCGCGCGCCGCGCCCGATGCCCGGCGACGTGCAACTCGGCGAAGTCATGCAACAGTTGCGTGCGCAACTACCCGATGACGCGATCGTCACGAATGGTGCGGGCAACTACGCGACCTGGCTGCATCGGCATTTTGCTTACCGGCATTTCCGCTCGCAGCTTGCGCCCACCAGCGGTGCGATGGGTTATGGCGTGCCCGCTGCGATCGCCGCAAAGTCGCTTTATCCAGAACGCGCCGTGGTGGCGCTCGCGGGCGACGGCTGCTTCATGATGGCCGCGCCCGAACTCGCCACTGCGATGCAGTACGGCCTGAACGTGGTGTTCATCGTCGTGAACAACAGCCACTACGGCACGATCCGCATGCATCAGGAGCGCCACTATCCGAACCGCGTGCATGGCACGCAACTCACCAATCCGGATTTCGCGGCGTTCGCGCAGTCGTTCGGCGCGCAAGGCGAAGTGGTGACGAGCACGGCGCAATTCGGCCCTGCACTCGAGCGCGCGCTCAAGGCGGGCAAGCCCGCGCTGATCGAAATCCGCGTGACGAAGGAAGCGAGCACGCCAGCGGCTACGCTCGAACAGGTACGCGAAGCGGGCAGAAAATCGCGCGGCGAATGACGGGAAAAAAGACTGAAAAGGAATCCTGAATAAGCTCACCTTTGACGTTATCGAAGGCGCGCGCATAAAACAGAAGCCCCGCGGATCTTGCGATCTCGCGGGGCTTTTTTACTTCAGGCTAGCGTCAAGCGCTCAAAAGCGCTTACTTGCCGCCCACGCTTTGCAGCGTCGTCCACTTGCCGTCGACAACCTTGTACAGCGTGATGCCGCCGTTCTTCAGGTCGCCCTTCGCGTCATACGCGAGGTCCTTGGACGTCACAGCCGGCATGCTGGTCTTCGCGAGGAGCGGCAGGTACTTCGCCGGGTCCGTCGAGTTGGCCTTCTTCATGGCGTCGAACATGGCCATTGCGCCGTCGTAAGCGTACGGCGAGTACGTCTGCACGTCTTCACCGAAGCGCTTCTTGTACTTCGCAACGTAGTCCTTGCCGCCCGGCATTTCTTCCAGCGGCAGGCCTGCCAGCGAAGCGACCGTGCCGTTCGCTGCGTCACCCGCGATCTGCAGGAAGGTCGGCGTGTGAACCATTTCGCCGCCCATCAGCGGGGCCTTCACGCCCAGCGACTTCATCTGCTTGACCATCGGTGCGGCCTGCGAATCGGCGCCGCCGTAGTAGACCAGATCCGGGTTCAGCGACTTCACCTTCGTCAGGATCGACTTGAAGTCGACGGCCTTGTCGTTGGTGTATTCGCGATCGACGATGGTGCCGCCGGCAGCCTTGGCCGCCTTGGCGAATTCGTCGGCGAGACCCTGGCCGTAAGCCGTGCGGTCATCGACCACGACGATCTTCTTCATGCCGAGGTTCTTCACCGCGAACGCGCCCGCCACCGAGCCTTGCTGCGTGTCCGACGTCATCATGCGGAACGTCGTCTTGAAGCCTTGCTGCGTGTATTCCGGCGCCGTTGCCATGGCGATTTCGGGGATGCCTGCGTTCGCGTAGATGCGCGAAGCCGGGATCGTCGTGCCCGAGTTGAAGTGGCCGAGCATGCCCTTGATGCCGTCGTCGACAAGCTTCTGCGCGACCGTCGTGCCCGTGCGCGGGTCGGCCTGGTCATCCGCGGAATCCAGCACGAAACGCACTTGCTTCCCGCCGATCACCGGCTTGGTCGCGTTCATGTCTTCCACTGCCAGCGTGATGCCGTTCTGGAAGTCCTTGCCGTAGTGCGCCTGCGCACCCGTCATCGGGCCAGCGAAACCGACCTTCACGTCCTCGACCTGCTGCGCGTGTGCGGTCCCCGCCAGCGACAGGGCGGCAACCAGCGTTGCGCCTGCCAGCTGCTTCATCGTGTGTTGCATAGCTTCTCCTTGGTACCAGGTAACGAATGAGCGGCTTCGGCTCGTAGCTTTGCCGCTTCCTTGTCTTGAGACGACCGACAGTATGGACTGTGCTTAACCGATCGTCATCAGATTTGCATTGCCGCCAGCCGCAGCCGTATTCACGCTGACCGAGCGCTCCGTGAGGAGTCGCTCGAGCGCGTAATCCTCATCGCCGTTGGCGAGCGCGTGAGCCGCCACGCCCTGCACCGAGACGATCGGGCCGGTGCGTTTGGCCACGTCTTTCACGAGGCCGAGCAGTTCGTCGCTATCGCCTTCGAACAGCACGGCGTCGAAGTCGGCGTCGGCCGTCTTCTTGATCGCGACGTGTGCCTTGAGCGCTGCGGGCAGCGCGTTCACCAGCGCTTCGCCGGCCGCGCCCTGGAACAGCGCGCGGTTGCCGGTGGCCAGCACGACGGCGAGCTGCGCACGTGCGCCGGTCGGCGTCGAAGCCACGCACAGCACCGTGCCGCGCGCCGACAGCGTGTAGGTGTTGCGCTCGCCGGTCGGGCCCGAGAGCACCGCCGTGGCGCCTGCCAGCACGTATTGCAGATAGCCGTCGCAGCGCGCCGCGAGGGCGGGTTCGCGCTCGGCGATCAGCCAGTCGCGCAGCGTCGTGAGATTCGCGTGAGCGGAATTGCCCGAGCCTTCGCCTTGCGGTTGATCGACGATCAGCGAATCCGCGAGCGACTTCGGCAGACCGGCCGGACGCTTGGCCAGCAGACGCGACAGATACAGCGCGCCGCCCGCCTTCGGACCCGTGCCCGACAGACCTTCGCCGCCGAACGGCTGCACGCCGACCACCGCGCCAATCACGTTACGGTTCACGTAGATGTTGCCCACATGCGCGCGGCCAATCACGTGCGCGATGGTTTCGTCGATACGCGTATGGATGCCGAGCGTGAGGCCGTAACCGGTTGCGCGGATCTGTTCGAGCAGCTTGTCGAGCTGGCTGCGGCGATAACGGATCACATGCAGCACCGGGCCGAACACTTCGCGCTTGAGTTCGTCGAGGTTGTCGATTTCGATCAGCGTCGGCGGCACGAAAGTGCCCTTCGCGCAGTCCTCGCCCATCGCCATCTGCAGGACCTTGCGGCCCTTTTCGCGCATGCCGGCCACGTGAGCGTCGATACCGCGTTTGGCATCGGCGTCGATCACCGGGCCGACGTCGGCCGAGAGACGATCGGGGTTGCCCACCGCCAGTTCCTGCATCGCGCCCGTGAGCATTTCGAGCGTGCGATCGGCCACGTCGTCCTGCAGACACAGCACGCGCAGCGCCGAGCAACGCTGGCCGGCCGAGTCGAACGCGCTTTGCAGCACATCGGCGACGACCTGTTCCGCGAGCGCCGACGAATCGACGATCATCGCGTTCTGGCCGCCCGTTTCGGCGATCAGCGGGATCGGACGGCCATCCGAATCCAGACGCTGCGACAGCGTCTTGTTGATGAGGCGCGCGACTTCGGTCGAGCCCGTGAACATGACGGCGCGCGTGCGTGCGTCGGCGACCAGCGCCGCGCCCACGGTTTCGCCATCGCCCGGCAGCAGTTGCACCGCGCCTGCGGGCACGCCCGCTTCGCGCAGGATGCGCACGGCTTGTGCGGCGATCAGCGGCGTCTGTTCGGCCGGCTTCGCGAGCACGGTGTTACCGGCGGCGAGCGCGGCGGCCACCTGGCCGATGAAGATCGCCAGCGGGAAGTTCCACGGGCTGATACAGACGACCGGGCCGAGCGGACGATGCGTGTCGTTCGAAAACTCTTCGCGGATCTGCGTGGCGTAGTAGCGCAGGAAGTCGATCGCTTCGCGGATTTCGGCGATGGCGTTCGGCAGCGACTTGCCCGCTTCGCGCACGATCAGGCCCATCAGCGTGTGCATCTGCGCTTCGAGCAGATCGGCGGCGCGCGACAGGCAATCGGCGCGCGCTTCGACCGGCGTGGCCTGCCAGATCGGCGCGGCGGCGACGGCGTGCGCGAGCGCGGCGCTCACGTGTTCGCTGGTGGCTTCGACCACGGTGCCGACCAGATCGCGGAGATCGGACGGGTTGCGCACGTCACGCGCCACGCCATCGGCGAGATCGATATCGGCGAGCATCGGCGCGGCGCGCCACGGATGATGCGCGCTTGCCAGCAGCGCCGACGACAGCGACGCCAGGCGATGTTCGTTCGAGAGATCGAGACCCATCGAATTCAGACGCTCGCTGCCGAACAGTTCGCGCGGCAGCGGAATCTTCGTGTGCGGCGCGCCCGGCGGCACGACCTTCGAGGCATCGTCGACGGGGTTCGTGACGAGCTCGCTGACCGGCACGGTTTCATCGGCGATACGGTTCACGAACGAGGTGTTCGCGCCGTTTTCCAGCAGACGGCGCACGAGGTACGCGAGCAGCGTTTCGTGCGTGCCGACCGGTGCGTACACGCGGCACGGACGGTTCAGCTTGCCCTGCGCCAGCGGGCCGGTGACTTCTTCGTACAGCGGCTCGCCCATGCCGTGCAGGCACTGGAATTCGTACTGGCCAGGATAGTAGTTGTTGCCCGCGAGGTGATAGATCGCGGCCAGCGTGTACGCATTGTGCGTGGCGAACTGCGGATACACCGCGTCCGGCGCGCCCAGCAGCTTCTTCGCGCAGGCGAGGTACGAGACGTCGGTGTAGATCTTGCGCGTGTAGACCGGATAGCCTTCGAGGCCATCGACCTGCGCACGCTTGATTTCCGTATCCCAGTACGCGCCCTTCACGAGACGCACCATGATGCGGTGACGGCTGCGGCGCGCCAGATCGACGATGTAGTCGATCACGAACGGGCAGCGCTTCTGGTACGCCTGCACCACGAAACCGATGCCGTTCCAGCCCGCCAGTTCCTGATCGAAACAGAGCGCTTCGAGCAGGTCGAGCGAGATTTCGAGACGGTCGGCTTCTTCGGCGTCGATATTCAGGCCGATGTCATAGCGGCGCGCGAGAACTGCGAGCGCACGCACGCGCGGCAGCAGCTCGCTCATGGTGCGTTCCTGCTGCGCACGCGAGTAACGCGGATGCAGCGCGGACAGCTTGATCGAGATGCCCGGACCTTCGTAGATGCCACGGCCGCCGGCCGCCTTGCCGATCGCGTGGATCGCCTGCTCGTAGGCGGCGTAGTAGCGCTGCGCATCGGCTTCGGTGGTGGCTGCTTCGCCGAGCATGTCGTACGAATAGCGGAAGCCGCGTGCTTCGAACTTGCGGCTGTTGGCCAGCGCTTCGGAGATGTTTTCGCCGGTGACGAACTGCTCGCCCATCAGGCGCATCGCCATATCGACGCCCTTGCGGATCAGCGGCTCGCCGCCCTTGCCGATCATGCGCGTGAGCGCCGACGACAGACCGGTTTCGCTATTCGTCGTCACCAGCTTGCCGGTGATCATGAGGCCCCAGGTGGCGGCGTTCACGAACAGCGACGGCGCGTGGCCGACGTGCGATTTCCAGTCGCCCTTGCTGATCTTGTCGCGGATCAGCGCGTCGCGCGTGGCGCGGTCGGGAATACGCAGCAGCGCTTCGGCCAGGCACATCAGCGCCACGCCTTCCTGGCTGGACAGCGAAAACTCGTGGATCAGGCCTTCGACACCGCCGCCGGTGCGCTTGGCGCGCAGCGTTTCGACCAGCTTGGTGGCCAGCTTGGTGACGTCGGCGGTCAGATTGGCGGGCAGACGCGCTTCGCCGATCAGGAACGGCACGCACTCCGGCTCGGGGCGGCGATACGCCGCCGTAATGGCCGCGCGCAGCACCGATTGCGGTTGCACGTTCTGGGCGAATTCGAGGAACGGGTGCGACGCGTATTCGTCGGGGCCGTCGCCGGTGTTATCGGAGAGATCGGCGGCGCTCACGTGGCCGTTCAGCTCGGGCGGCAGCTGGCCGTGCTCGATCTTTTCGAGGTACGCGAAGATGGCCTGCTTGATGAGCCAGTGCGGGGTGCGCTCGAGGCGCGTAGCGGCATCTTTGAGCCGCGAGCGGAGGAGGTCGTCGACCTTGACGCCAAGGGTGGTGCTAGCCATGTTTCCTTCGTATGCCGGCTGACCCGCACCGGCCAAAGACTAAAAAGTTGGCGAATCGTACCCCTCCCAAAAAAAAGGTGCAACCAATTTCGCGGTGCGGTTGCACCACGCCGAAAGCCCCGTGTAGCCTGGGTTTGAGGCCAGTGGCGGGGTTCGGGGCGACGGCGGGTTGCGCTCGGTATTTTCCCTGGGCGTGAATCTTTTTTGTCACCCTGTTCAAATCGCATCGATTGCCGATATACAGGCATGACGGGGAGCCGGTCAGTCCGGCGCGAGGACCAAAAAATGGAAAAGTGGATGGTGGTGGCAGGTGTCTGGAGCATGTGCGCGCTGTGCGCCGTGCTGTTTATCCGGGGCGCGACGGCGGTGTCGTCCCGGCGCGTCCGTATGGCGCAACCTGAGAGCGGCGAAGCGGCCCACGCGGTGCAACGCTGATCCGCCGTGCGCCAGCGGCGGCGCAGCCAGTATCGGAAAGATCGGCGAAATGACCGCAGCGGTAAGGCACGGGCGCGTCTCACCGCATCGCATCGGCCACGGACCAGGCCATCGCGTTGCGCGAGCGTCTCGACACCTCGAAGGCGCGGGTTGCGCTTTTGAGCGCCCCGCTTTCATCGCTCAGATATCGAGCGGATCGACTTCGAGATTCCATCGCAACACGCCGCGCAGACCGCGCAGCGTGGGTTGCCACGCGCGCAGCGTCGCCTGCAGCGCGGCGCGCGAGCTGCTTTCCACGAGCAGTTGCGCGCGATGCACGTTCATCACCTTCACGATCGTCAGCGGCACCGCGTCGTAGGCCATCACGCGCGAGGCTGTCGGCATCGCCGCGAGCGCCTGTGCAGCTTCGGCGAGAAATGCCAGCGCCGCTTCCAGCGTGCGCCCTTCGGCGCGCAGCAAGGCCTGATAGACGAACGGCGGCAGATGCGCGTCGCGACGCTCGGCGATCTGCGAATTGGCGAAGCCGACGTAATCGTGCCGCGCCAGCGCGTGATAGATCGCGTGGCGCGGATAGCGCGTCTGCACCATCACTTCGCCCGGCAACCCGGCGCGGCCCGCGCGGCCGCTCACCTGCATCAGTTGCGCGAACAGGCGCTCGCTGGCGCGGAAGTCGTGCGAGAACAGCGCGTTATCGGCGTTCATGACGCCCACCAGCGAGACGCGCTGGAAATCGTGGCCCTTGGCGACCATCTGCGTGCCGACGAGGATATCGACCTCGCCCGCGTGCACGTCCGAAAAGAGCGCCTGCGCGCTGCCCTTGCGGCGCGTGCTGTCGGCGTCGATGCGCAGCACGCGTGCGCCCGGCACCGCGCTCGTCAGCGCTTCTTCGATGCGCTGCGTGCCGCGTCCCATCGGCGCGATATCGACGTTGCCGCAATCCGGGCACGAGTGCGGAATGCGCGATTCCCAGCCGCAGTGATGGCAGCGCAGCGCCCGCTCGGGCTTGTGCAGCACCACGTAGGCGCTGCAGCGCGGGCAGCCCGCCACCCAGCCGCAGGCGTCGCACGAGAGCACCGGCGCGTAGCCACGTCGATTCAGGAAGATCAGGCTTTGCTCGCCGCGTTCGAGCCGCGCTTTCATCGCCGCGACCAGCGGGCCGGACAGGCCTTCGAACGACGCCCGGCCGCGGCGGCGCTCTTCTTCGAGATCGATCAGCTTGACGGTGGGCAGCACGGCTTCGGCCACCGCGCGGCGTGACAGCGTGAGGCGCGTATAGCGGCCCTGATCGGCCTGCCACCAGCTTTCCAGCGACGGCGTGGCCGATCCCAGCACGACCGGCACACCGAGCTGCTTGGCGCGCCACACCGCCAGATCGCGCGCCGAGTAGCGCAACCCTTCCTGCTGCTTGTAGGCGGGATCGTGTTCTTCGTCCACCACCAGCATCGCGAGGCGCGGCATCGACGCCATGACGGCCAGCCGCGTGCCCAGCACGATGCGCGCACGGCCCGTGTGCGCGGCCAGCCAGTGACGCGCGCGTTCGCCTTCGGCCAGGCCGCTGTGCAGCGTGACGATGGCGCCTTCGGGCAGCACGCCCGCGAAGCGCGTGCGGAACGCGGCCTCGAACTGCGGCGTGAGATTGATTTCGGGGACGAGGACCAGCGCCTGGGCGTCGGGCTCGCGTTCGAGCAGGCCGGCGAGCGCGCGCAGATACACCTCGGTCTTGCCGCTGCCCGTGACGCCATGCAGCAAAAACGGCGCAAAACCCGTCGATTCGAGGATGGCCTCTACTGCCGTGGTTTGCTCGTCGCTGAGCTGATGAAGCGCGGGTTTGGCGGACTGTGCCTCGGTAGTTTTTGCAGCCGTGCTTGCCGCTCCATGCGCGCCGAATTGCGCCGTGCCGAACTCGACGCATTCGTATTCGACCCAACCCGCTTCGCGCCACGATTCGAACGTGGCTGCGGCCTTGGGATGCAGCGCGCGGGCATCGGCGAGATCGAGTTCGCCAGCGTCCACCAGCGTCTGCGCGAGGCGTCGCAAGGCCTGCGCGCGTGCGGGCAGCGCATCGGGCAAGGCTTCGCGCCCGGCGGGCAGCACGCGGTAGCGCTCTTCAGGGGCAAGCAGTCGCGCCCAGCGCGCGGGATCGCGCAGCGCCTGCGGCAAGGCCGGCAGCGCGACTTCGCCCAAACCGCGCTGGTAGTAATCAGCGGCAAAACCCACCAGCGCCAGCCAATGTTCCGACAGGGGCGGGCACGATGCGCACACCGCGATCACGTCGCGCAGCTTGTTGGCCGGCACGTCGCTGTGAGCGCTCACTTCGAAGATCAGCCCCACCGCTTCGCGACGTCCGAACGGCACGCGCACCAGCATGCCCGGCTGCGGCGGCGCGGCGTTGGCCGGATAGCGATAGTCGTAAAGCGCGGTCAGCGGATGATCCAGCGCGACGCGCACGAAGCATGGCGTCACGCTCCACCCCGCGACAGACGGCACATGCAACGTGCGCTGGCGCACCGACGCCCGAACTTAATGTGGAACGTCACTTTTCGCGCTAAGTTTTGGATTCGGCTGAACAATCGCGCTCCGCGCCGCTACGCCTGTGGATAACTTTGTTAAGAACTTCCCCCGAGCGCCCGGCTGCTCGCCGCGTGGGGCCATTATGTGGGACACCGCACAAATGGCCGTGGAGCGGCGAAAGCCTTATCTGTCAAGGGTCTGATTGATTGTTCACAGGCCTTGCTGACGCCCTGCGGCAATATTTCCCTCTTGCGCGCCGCAACGTGGCAAGTGTGTATAAGTCAAGACTTGACAGCGGCGCGATGGCGTCTGGATGGCCTGTTGCGCCGCACGCGACCCTGGTGCCCAGAGCCCAGATCGCTGCGACGCAACAAAAGCTCAGGCGCCGGCGTGGATCGCGCGGCTATGACGATGGACCTCGTCGACCAGCTCGGAGACGCTCTCCGGCGGCGTGAACTGCGAGATGCCGTGGCCCAGGTTGAAGACGTGGCCGGGGTGCGCGCCGAAGCTGTCGAGCACCGCGCGCGCCTGTTCGCGGATCGCCGCCGGCGATGCAAACAGCACGTTCGGATCGAGATTGCCCTGCAGCGCCACTCGGTCGCCCACGCGCTCGCGCGCACGGCCGAGGTTGACGGTCCAGTCGAGGCCGACCGCATCGACACCGGTTTGCGCGATCTCGTCGAGCCACAGCCCGCCGCCCTTCGTGAAGGTGATGACCGGCACGCGCTGGCCGTCGTGCTCGCGCTTGAGCTGCGCCACCACGCGGCGGATGTATTCGAGCGAGAAGCGCTGATAGATGCCGTCCGCGAGCGCGCCGCCCCAGGTATCGAAAATCATCACGGCCTGCGCGCCCGCTTCGATCTGCGCGTTCAGATACGCGGCCACGGCCTGCGCGTTGACTTCGAGAATGCGCGTCATCAGGTCCGGGCGCGCGTAGAGCATCGACTTCACGGTGCGGAAGTCGTCCGAACCGCCGCCTTCGACCATGTAGCACGCGAGCGTCCACGGGCTGCCCGAGAAGCCGATCAGCGGCACGCGCTGGCGACCTTCGGCATCGGTGAGCGCGCGGCGGATTTCGCGCACGGCATCGGTCACATAGCCGAGTGTTTCGCCGATATCCGGCACCGCGAGCTTCGCGACGTCGGCTTCGGTGCGCACCGGATGCGCGAACTTCGGACCCTCGCCCTGCTGGAACGACAGGCCGAGGCCCATCGCGTCGGGGATCGTGAGGATGTCCGAGAACAGGATCGCGGCGTCGAGCGGATAGCGCTCCAGCGGCTGCAACGTCACTTCGGTCGCGTAATCGGGATTCTTCGCGAGGCCGAGGAAACTGCCCGCGCGGCTACGCGTGGCGTTGTACTCCGGCAGATAGCGGCCCGCCTGGCGCATCAGCCAGATCGGCGTGTACTCGGTCGGCTGGCGCAGCAAGGCGCGCAGGAAGGTGTCGTTCAGAAGAGTGTGGGCCACGTGCGGAGGCGCTTGCGCGCGAGAATCGGAAGCAGTCTGTCATTTTACCGGAGGCGCCGCCGCGGCATGGCGCTGATGGCCGGGATAAGTGTGTGTGCTGCGTGCGCGCGGCGAGCCTGCGATGCGCGGGCGGCCACCGCCTATCGGTGGAGTCCATGGTTATCGCGCCGATGCGTGCGGGCTAAGATCGATGAGCTTTTCGCTCCATAACACCGACATCGCATCAGACATCGATCGGCCAGATCGGGCACGAGGAGACCCCAATATGAAGAAGAACAGGATCGCGGCGGCGTGCGCGCTCGTATCGACGTTGCTGACGGCGCTGGCTGTCACGCCCGCCGCATTCGCCGAGGGCAGCGCGAGCGCCTCGCGGCTCGACGACGTGCTCGCGCGCGGCACGCTGCGCGCCTGCACGACCGGCGACTACAAGCCCTACTCGTTCTACAGGCCGGACGGCACGTTCGAAGGGATCGACATCGACATGACGGAGTCGCTTGCGAAGTCGCTGGGCGTGAAGGCCGAGTTCGTGAAGACCACGTGGTCGAACCTCATGACCGACTTCCTCGCGAAATGCGATGTGGCCGTGGGCGGCGTCTCGACCACGCTCGAGCGCCAGAAGCGCGCGTTCTTTACCGAGGCCTATCAGGTCGACGGAAAGACGCCCATCGTGCGTTGCGATGACGTGAGCAAGTATCAAAGCGTTGCGCAGATCGACCAGCCTTCGACGCGCGTGATCGTGAATCCGGGCGGCACGAACGAGCGCTTTGCGAAGCAGTTTTTCCCGCACGCGAATCTCACCGTGTACCCCGACAACGTGACGATCTTCAAGCAGATCCTCGTGGGCAAAGCCGATGTGATGGTGACCGACGCATCCGAAACGCTTCTGCAACAGAAGCTCAATCCCGGACTGTGTTCCGTGCATCCCGACAACCCGTTCCAGTACGGCGAAAAAGCGTGGATGGTGCCGCGCGGCGACGTGGTGTTCCAGCAATACGTCGATCAATGGCTGCATCTCGCGCGCGCGAGCGGCGAGTATCAGACGATCTCGGACAAGTGGTTGAAGTGATATTGCGCATCGAATTGATCGCCGCGCGCTCGTCCCGACGCGACAACATTCGTTAAACCGTATGACGAGTTGCAACCACTCGTTGCAATTGGATATGACGAATCATTGCATGACGCACATGAATGCGAACGTGAATGCTCGCTGCATGTGCGCCATGCATCATGCCTTTTGTGTGACGTATACCCTGCTTCGCCCAATCAGCGGGGCTTCCTTCATGCACATGGAATTGCGGCGTTACAAAACGCATTTTTACGGTTACGCAGCGCACTAAAATGCAGGTAAAAATGACTTTCGCAAAACGCTCAGGATGGCAAAAAGTCCCGCCGAGCCTTATCGGACGGGCGTTACAACCTGAAACACTTTGTTACCGCGAAGCTTCATTAATTCGCCCACAATGCCTTCAACGGTTTCAACACGGATGTGGCTCGGTGCCAGTGTGAGCGGACACGATCACCGGCCGGTCGGCATTATGCCGAAGCCCTTTCTTAGGGGCATCCTTGCTGGAGCCGTGACCGGCGTTTTTATACGTTTCTAGCCGGCTCCTCCTTTGGTCTCCTCGCGCTAACCCCGTAGCGTGTGGTTTTTAGCGGGCTCCAGGCCCGCTTTTTTTTCGTCTGCAGATTCCCAAACCCCTGTTTTGAGCGCTTTTTATCGATGCTTTTTTGCGCATCGGTATGACTATTGGTTTGTGCAAAACAGTATTCCGATTCGAATGAGCGGGTGCAGATTTCCGCCCGCAGATTTCCGCTCATTCGTTCGGCATCCCGATTATTTTCCCGCGTCTCGATCAAGCGGTTTTCTGCTCGCCAATCTTGAGTTCGTCGATCATGCGCGCGCGCATCACGAACTTCTGCACCTTGCCCGTCACCGTCATCGGCAGTTCATCGACGAAGCGGATGTATTTCGGAATCTTGTAGTGCGCAATCTGCCCCTGGCAGAACGCCTGGATTTCCTCGGCCGTCGCGCCTTCGCCGGGACGCAGCACGATCCACGCGCACACTTCCTCGCCGTACTTCGCATCGGGCACGCCGAACACCTGCACCGTCTGCACCTTCGGATGACGGAACAGAAACTCCTCGATTTCACGCGGATAAATATTCTCGCCGCCGCGAATCAACATGTCCTTTAGCCGCCCGACGATATTGCAGTAGCCCTCGGCGTCGAGCGTCGCGAGATCGCCCGTATGCATCCAGCCATCGACGATCGACTCGGCCGTTTTCGCGTCGTCGCCCCAATAGCCGCGCATCACCGAATAACCCTTGGTGCAGAGTTCGCCCGTCTCGCCCACCGGCACGATATTGCCCAGCGGATCGACGATCTTCACTTCCAGATGCGGCTGGATGCGCCCCACCGTGGTCGTGCGCTTGTCGAGCGGATCGGCGGTCGAGCTCTGGAACGACACCGGGCTCGTTTCCGTCATGCCGTAGGCGATGGTGATTTCCGCGAGATGCATCTTCGAGACCACGCGCTTCATGGTTTCGATCGGGCACGGCGAGCCCGCCATGATGCCGGTGCGCAGCCGCGAGAGATCGAAGCTCGCGAAATCGGGATGATCGAGTTCCGCGATGAACATCGTCGGCACGCCATGCAACGCGGTGCAGCGCTCCTCCGAGACGGCCTGCAGCGTCGCGCGCGGGTCGAACGCCTCGCCGGGGAACACCATGTTCGCGCCCACGGAAACGCAGGCCAGCACCGCGAGCACCATGCCGAAGCAGTGATACAGCGGCACCGGAATGCAGAGCGAGTCTTCCTCGGTGAGCCGCATCGCCATGGCGATAAAACGGCCGTTGTTGAGCACGTTGCGATGCGTGAGCGTCGCGCCCTTCGGGTTGCCCGTCGTGCCGCTGGTGAACTGGATGTTGATCGGATCGTCGGGGGCGGGCGTAGCGCCCAGCGCGTCGAGTTCGGCCTTGCCGGCTTGTGCGAGACGCTCGCGGCCCTGCTCGATCACGTCGCTGAAATTGAGCATGCCGGGCGTGTCGGTGTCGCACATGCGGATCACCGCGCGCAGATCGGGCAGCTTCGCCGCGTGCAGATCGCCCGGCGTTGCGCTCGCGAGTTCGGGCGCGAGCGTCTGCAGCATCTCCAGATACTTCGAGGTCTTGAAGCTCTCGGCCGCGACGATGGCCTTGCAGCCCACCTTGTTCAGCGCGTATTCGAGTTCGGCCAGACGATAGGCCGGATTGATGTTGACCAGCACGGCGCCGATGCGCGCCGTCGCAAACTGCGTGAGCAGCCATTCCACGCGGTTCGGCGACCAGATACCCACGCGCTCGCCCGGCTCGATACCGAGCGCGAGAAAGCCCACGGCCAGCACATCCACCTCATCGGCGAATTCTCGCCAGCTCCAGCGAATGCCCTGCTCGCGAAACACGACCGCCGGGCGCTCGGGAAAGCGCCGCGCCGTGTCGAGTAAAAACGCGCCGAGGGTCGCATCGCTCAAAGGCGTGGCGGTCGAGCCGCGCACGTAGGAAAGCCCGTCTTTCGGCGCGATGAGCGCTGCCTGCGCACCTGCTGCGTCGATTGCCATGGTGGCTGTCTCCCCGGGAGTCTCCGTCCCGTTCGATATGGATTTGGAAACCTGCGATCTGGAAAGCGCCAAGCAAAAACCATTCTGCCACCGGCTTTCCTGGCGGCGGCATCAAGTCTTACCCGCAGCGCATGCGCCGCGATTCACGCTCGCCGCAAGCACCATCGGCGAATACGAAGGCATGATTTCGCATTACCTTTCCGTAAACGTCAAGTGATTTTCCGATGTCGGGCAAGGAGATCCGGGAAGTCCCCGAAACGCGCGGACGAAAAAAAACGGGCTCCCGCCAGGGGAGCCCGTTTCACAACGCCCAGCACACCCGCAAAGGCGCGCTGTCGCGATATTTAATGCTGGTTCATCTTGCGCAGGCGCTGGATCGCCGCGAGTTGCGCCACTGCGTAGGCCAGTTCGGCCTGTGCGGTTGCGTACTCGAGGTTCGAACCGGCGTTCTGCAGCGCCTCTTCGGCACGCTTGCGCGCTTCGGCGGCCTTCGCTTCGTCGAGATCCTTACCACGGATCGCGGTGTCGGCGAGCACCGTCACGGCGCCCGGCTGCACTTCGAGAATGCCGCCTGCGACGAACACGAACTCTTCGTCACCGTTTTCGGCCACGATGCGCACCGCACCCGGACGAATCCGCGTGATCAGCGGCGTGTGGCCCGGCAGAATGCCCAGCTCGCCGGCTTCACCCGGAAGCGCGATGAACTTCGCCTGGCCGTTGAAGATGCTCTCTTCGGCGCTGACGACGTCTACCTTGATGGTTGCTGCCATATGTGTCGACTCCTTGGGGATTAATTGGCTGCTGTAGCGAACAGGCCGCATGACCTGTTCGCACTTAGGCAACTAACCCTTACTGGATCTTCTTGGCCTTTTCGAAGGCTTCGTCGATCGTGCCGACCATGTAGAACGCCTGCTCCGGCAGGTGATCGCATTCGCCTTCGACGATCATCTTGAAGCCGCGGATGGTTTCCTTCAGCGGCACGTACTTGCCCGGCGAGCCCGTGAAGACTTCCGCGACGTGGAACGGCTGCGACAGGAAACGCTGGATCTTACGTGCGCGAGCGACCGACAGCTTGTCGTCCGGCGACAGTTCGTCCATGCCCAGAATCGCGATAATGTCGCGCAGTTCCTTGTAGCGCTGGAGCGTCTGCTGCACGCGGCGCGTGATCGAGTAGTGCTCTTCGCCGATCACGTTCGGGTCGATCTGACGCGAGGTCGAGTCGAGCGGATCGACTGCCGGGTAGATACCCAGCGAAGCGATGTCACGCGACAGAACGACGGTTGCGTCAAGGTGGCCGAAGGTCGTAGCCGGCGACGGGTCGGTCAAGTCGTCCGCAGGGACGTACACGGCCTGAACCGACGTAATCGAGCCCTTCTTGGTCGACGTGATGCGCTCTTGCAGCTTGCCCATTTCTTCAGCCAGCGTCGGCTGATAGCCCACTGCCGACGGCATACGGCCGAGCAGTGCCGACACTTCCGTGCCAGCCAGCGTGAAACGGTAGATGTTGTCGACGAAGAACAGAACGTCGAGGCCTTCGTCACGGAAGTGCTCAGCCATCGTCAGACCGGTCAGCGCGACGCGCAGACGGTTACCCGGCGGCTCGTTCATCTGGCCGTAGACCAGCGCAACCTTGTCCAGGACGTTCGAGTCCTTCATTTCGTGATAGAAGTCGTTCCCTTCGCGGGTACGCTCGCCAACACCGGCGAACACGGAGAAACCACCGTGTTCCTTCGCGATGTTGTTGATCAGTTCCATCATGTTGACGGTCTTGCCCACACCGGCGCCACCGAACAGGCCAACCTTACCGCCCTTTGCGAACGGGCAGATCAGGTCGATGACCTTGATGCCGGTTTCGAGCAGTTCAGCCGACGGCGACAGCTCGTCGAATGCCGGAGCCTTCTGGTGGATCGCGCGCGTGACTTCGTTCGAGATCGGGCCAGCTTCGTCGATCGGGCGACCGAGCACGTCCATGATACGGCCGAGCGTCGGCTTGCCGACCGGCACGCTGATGGGCTTGCCCGTGTTCTTGACCACGGTGCCGCGGCGCAGGCCGTCCGACGCACCCAGACAGATCGTACGGACAACGCCGTCGCCGAGCTGCTGCTGCACTTCCAGGGTCAGTTCCGACCCGTCGAGAACCAGCGCGTCGTAGATCTTCGGCATGCTCTCGCGCGGGAATTCCACGTCGATCACCGCGCCGATGCACTGTACGATCTTGCCTTCTACCAAAGCAGTTGTACTCATCGATTTTCCTTTAGATACCTGAATTCTTCACTCGCCCACCGGTTTAGCACCGGCGCGGTTCGCAATCGGTTCGCGTTTATCAGACGGCTGCTGCGCCGCCGACGATTTCCGAAAGTTCTTTCGTAATCGCGGCCTGGCGGCTCTTGTTGTACGAGAGCTGCAGTTCGTTGATGACCGTCTTCGCGTTATCCGACGCGGCCTTCATCGCGACCATACGGGCCGACTGTTCCGATGCCATGTTTTCCGCCACGGCCTGATAGACCAGAGCTTCGACATAACGCACCAGCAGTTCGTCCACGACGGTTTGCGCATCCGGCTCGTAGATGTAGTCCCATTGCGACTTCGGCGTCGCGCCATCGTCTTCGCCGCCTGCAAGGCGCTCGTTCGACAGCGGCAGCAGCTGCTCGATCACCGGCTCCTGCTTCATCGTGTTGACGAAGCGGGTGTACGCCAGGTAGACCGCCGACAGCTTGCCTTCCGAATACTGGTCGAGTTGCACCTTGATGGCGCCGATCAGCTTTTCGAGATGGGGCGTGTCGCCGAGCTGCACGACGTTCGAGACAGTCTTCGCGCGCAGACGGTTCAGGAAACCGAGGCCCTTGCTGCCGATCGCAGTTGCTTCGATCGACTTGCCGGACGCTTCCAGATCCTTGAACTTCTGCAGCGTCGCGCGCAGCACGTTGGTGTTCATCCCGCCGCACAGACCCTTGTCGGTCGTGACGAGAATCACGCCGGCGACCTTCGCATCGTTGTTTTCCGTCATGAACGGATGGCGATACTCGGGGTTCGCACGGCTCATGTGCGCAGCGATGTCGCGGACCTTATCGGCATACGGGCGAGCAGCGCGCATGCGCTCCTGGGCGCGGCGCATCTTCGATGCCGCGACCATTTCCATCGCCTTGGTGATCTTGCGCGTGTTTTGCACGCTCTTGATCTTGCCGCGAATTTCCTTCATTCCAGCCATTGCTTGCTCCTTTGTCGACCCGAGTTCGCGTTCACACGCTTACTCGGGTCCCAGTCCGATTATCCAGATTGATTCGCGGACGGATCAGTATGCGCCGGACTTCTTGAAGTCCTTGAGAGCCGCGTGGAGCGCGTTCTCGTCGTCCTTCGCCAGGTCCTTCTTGTCCTCGATGCGCGCGACGAGGTCGGCGTGCTTCGACTTCAGGTATTCGCGCAGGCCCTTTTCGAACGGCAGCACTTCGGCGACGTCGATGTCGTCGAGGTAGCCGTTGTTGGCCGAGAACAGCGCCACAGCCAGTTCCCAGACTTGCAGCGGCTGGTACTGGGGCTGCTTGAGCAGTTCGGTCACGCGGCGACCGCGCTCGAGCTGCTTGCGGGTCGCTTCGTCGAGGTCCGATGCGAACTGGGCGAATGCTGCCAGTTCACGGTACTGCGCGAGGTCGGTACGGATACCGCCCGACAGCTTCTTCACGACCTTCGTCTGAGCCGCACCGCCAACACGCGACACCGACACGCCGGCGTTGATTGCCGGGCGGATGCCTGCGTTGAACAGGTCGGTTTCCAGGAAGATCTGGCCGTCGGTAATCGAGATCACGTTCGTCGGAACGAATGCGGTCACGTCGCCAGCTTGCGTTTCGATGATCGGCAGTGCCGTCAGCGAACCCGTCTTGCCCTTGACTTCACCGTTCGTGAACTTCTCGACGTAGTCAGCCGACACGCGTGCAGCGCGCTCGAGCAGACGCGAGTGGAGATAGAACACGTCGCCGGGGTAAGCTTCGCGGCCCGGCGGGCGGCGCAGCAGCAGCGAGATCTGACGGTATGCCCAGGCTTGCTTGGTCAAATCGTCATAAATGATCAGGGCATCTTGACCGCGATCGCGGAAGTATTCGCCCATCGTGCAGCCGGCGTACGGTGCGAGGTACTGCAGCGCAGCCGATTCCGAAGCCGAAGCCGCGACGACGATCGTGTACTCGATCGCGCCGGTTTCTTCGAGCTTGCGCAGCACGTTCTGGATCGACGAAGCCTTCTGACCGATGGCGACGTAGATACAGATCAGATCCTTGCCCTTCTGGTTGATGATCGTGTCGACGGCCACTGCGGTCTTGCCGCACTGACGGTCGCCGATGATCAGCTCACGCTGGCCACGGCCGATCGGCACCATTGCGTCGATCGACTTCAGACCGGTTTGCACCGGCTGCGACACGCCTTCACGCCAGATCACGCCCGGCGCGATCTTTTCGATCGCGTCGGTCATCTTGGCGTTGACCGGGCCCTTGCCGTCGATCGGGTTGCCGAGCGGATCGACCACGCGGCCGATCAGTTCCGGACCAACCGGGACTTCCAGAATGCGGCCCGTCGTCTTGACGATGTCGCCTTCCGAAATGTGTTCGTATTCACCGAGAATCACGGCGCCGACCGAGTCACGCTCGAGGTTCAGCGCGAGACCGAAGGTGTTGCCCGGGAATTCGAGCATTTCGCCTTGCATCACGTCCGACAGGCCGTGGATGCGCACGATGCCGTCGGTCACGGAGATCACGGTGCCCTGGTTGCGAACGTCCGCGCTCGCTTCAAGGCCCTGGATCCGGCTCTTGATCAGCTCGCTGATCTCAGAGGGATTGAGTTGCATTATTCGCTCCTGATGTTCAATTCTGTTGCGTGCCAGCCGCCACGCCCGATCGTTGCGATCGAGGCGTTCAAGCGGTCAAAGCCGCCTGCATGCTGGCGAGCCGCGCGCGGACCGAGGTATCGAGCACTTCGTCGCCGACCGTCACGCGCACGCCGCCGATAAGCGACTTGTCGATCTCGACAGTCGGCTTCAGCTTGCATTTGAACTTGCGTTCGAGGCTGGCGAGAAGTTCGGCCAGTTGCGCGCCTTCGAGCGGGAACGCGCTGACGATCAGCGCGTCTGCTGCACCGGCCTTGGCGTTCTTGAGCGCTTCGAACTGCGTGTGGATTTCCGGCAGCAGTTCCAGGCGGTGATTCGCGACGAGCATCTGAACGAGGTTCTTCGCCTCGGCCGAATCCTTGAGCGGGGACTTCACCGCCGCGAGCAGCAGCTCGACGACCTGTGCATGACTGACTTTCGGGCTCGATGCGACCGACAGCACGTCGGGCACGGACGCAACCTGTGCCAGCTCCGTAACGAGCGTGGACCAGGCGGCCAGGTCCCCTGCTTCGGCCACGCCAAACAGGGCTTCTGCGTACGGGCGGGCGATGGTTGCAAGTTCGGCCATGATCAGAGCTCGGCTTTCAGTTGATTCAGCAGTTCGGCATGTGCCGACTGATCGACTTCGCGCTTCAGGATCTGTTCGGCGCCTTGCACAGCGAGAGCAGCGACTTCGGCGCGCAGAGCTTCACGTGCCTTGACGACCTGCTGGTCTGCGTCCGCCTTCGCCGTAGCGATGATGCGGGCCGCTTCAGCTTGTGCCTGGGCCTTGATTTCTTCTGCGACAGCCAGAGCGCGCTTTTCTGCGTCGGCAATACGGCTTTGACCCTCGTTACGGGCCGAAGCGAGTTCTTCGCCTACGCGCTTGTGCGCCGCTTCGAGTTCCTGCTTACCCTTTTCAGCAGCCGCGAGGCCGTCAGCGATCTTCTTCGAGCGCTCGTCGAGGGCGTTGATCAACGGCGGCCACACGAATTTCATCGTGAACCACGCGAGGATCAGGAACACGACCATTTGCGCAAACAGGGTTGCGTTGAGATTCACGGTGTTTCCTTAATCAGCTATTCCGGGGAATTGAAACGGCAAGGCGCTCATCGGTTGTGAAACTCGATCAGCGCCTCGTCACCCGTTCCGCTCTGCGCCATTCCGTTATAGGTCAGGCGCAACCTTCCAGGGAACTTAGCCCGCGACCGCGGCGAGCTTCGACAGCAGCGGATTCGCGAACGCGAACAGCATTGCAACACCAACACCGATCAGGAACGCTGCATCGATCAGACCAGCCAGCAGGAACATCTTCGTTTGCAGCGGGTTCATCAGTTCAGGCTGACGTGCGCACGCTTCGATGTACTTGCCGCCCATCAGGCCGATACCGATACAGGCGCCAATTGCACCCAGGCCGATGATGATGCCGATACCGATGGCCGTGAAACCCTGGATGTTGGCGATGAAAGCTTGCATGATCACTCCTTTGTGAGATTTTCTGGAACTGGGGATTTGAAACTTAAAACTGCAATTCTTGGTTCGACTGCCGCTTAGTGGCTGTCGTGTGCCTGGCCGATATACACCAGCGTCAGCATCATGAAAATGAACGCTTGCAGCAGAACGATCAGGATGTGGAAGATCGCCCAGACGCTACCTGCAATCACGTGGCCGATGAAGCCAAGCACCGTCGTGTCCGCACCGAAGGTCCAGAGACTGCCCAGCAGGGCGATCAGCAGGAACAGCAGTTCGCCTGCGTACATGTTGCCGAACAACCGCAGCGCGAGCGAAACCGTCTTGGCGACGAACTCGATGATGTTGAGTGCAAGGTTCGGGATCCACAGCAGCGGATGCGAACCGAACGGGGCCGACAGCAGTTCGTGCACGAAGCCGCCAGGACCCTTGATCTTGAGGTTGTAATAGATCATCAGCACGAAGACGCCGAGCGCGATACCGAACGTGCCGTTAAGGTCGGCGGTCGGGACAATACGCTGGTGCGGCAGTGCTTCGGACAGACCCAGCCAGCCGATCACGCGGCCCGGCAGGTCGACGGGGATGAAGTCGAGACAGTTCATCAGCGCAACCCAGACGAACACCGTCAGAGCCAGCGGGGCGATGAATTTACGATTGCCGTGAATGATGGACTTCGACTGGTCTTCGACCATTTCGACCAGCATCTCGATCGCGCACTGGAAGCGGCCCGGAACGCCCGGGGTCGCCGAACGCGCAGCGAGACGCAGCAGGAAGATGGTCACGAGGCCGCAGAGAATCGACCAGAACAGCGTGTCGATATTCCAGACGTGAAAATCGACGATCGACGTCTGATGCGAGGTGGAAAAGTTCTGCAAGTGGTGCGCAATGTACTCTGACGGATCCAGAGCGCGCGTGCCTTCGCTAGCTGCCATATCGTTAAAAGCCACCCAAATTGTCGAAAATCGGTTCCGGCTGTTCCCGCGCAAAACTGTATTGCGGGAACACACCGCCGCGGAGTGAGTCATAACTCCGCATGTGCCGCCCCGCGTTGTCCAACCAGCACTGCCTCGATCGCTTCGACGCGCTCTATATAGATAGAACGCGGCGCGATGTCAGCGTGGGTCAGCGCAACGCAAGCGCGATCCAGTATGTCTTCAGTGCGATCAGGTAAGTCACGAGCAACGGAATCCATTGCACGTCGTGATACCCGAACGCGATGGCGACGAACATCGCTATCGTCGCCCCCATCTTGAATGCTTCGCCGAGCACCCAGTTGAACACGGTCGCTGCACGGCTCAACTGCTTGAGGCGCGCCGCGAACAGCGCACCCGGTACCCAACAAATCGCTCCCCCCAGGAACGCCGATAGCGCTACGGCGCTCGGCGCATGCACACCCGGCGGCTTATAAAACAGCCACCAGACCAGCGTAGCAACCAGGGACAAAACCACTTGCGCCGCCACGACACGAAAAGGTGTGACGCGGGATGGGCGGCTCACCTGTGCGCCGAAGATCTGCTCGGCTTCTGCCCGGGTGAGCGGAACGATGTCGTTGTTATCTGGCTGGTCGGCGTCCCACTCTGCGTTGTGGTCAGTACCTTTACGCACCGTGGCTCCTGCCGTATCCGTTACTGCATCCTGCTCATGGCTGGATGCTTCGCTCCCGCGTTGCGGACCATCGGGCCCTTCATGCGCCTGCGGCGCTTCGTCTGGCCTCTGACCCACCATCGTTTGCTTCCGGATATTTGCCTTGCGCGCGTTTCTTGCAACGTGCTTACAGCATCGCCAACCAAATAAATCCGGGCGATTGTAAGCGATAGTTGCAGCCAATTCAAGACTTTAGCCCGCTCAATAACACCCGTGAAATGCTACTTCATCATGCGGGAAACACGCCATTACGCGGGGGGTAATGCCAACTGTAAGGGAGCGCGCGCCGCACGTTCCGCACTCAGGAGAGCCAGGCAAAACGGGGCGCGATTTTACCGTGGAACGGCGCTCGTGTCGCCGCCTTGTCGCATTTCCGTCAGAAAAAATACAACAAAAGTCCGCCGCCAAATACTGCGATTAACCAGAATGGCATGGAGATCAGGTGGAACGGCAGCCATACGCCGCGTTCGCCGGACAAACGCACGGCAATCAGGTTGGCCAGCGAGCCGATCGCCAGCCCAAAGCCGCCCACGCTAACGCCGAATGCCAGCGCGCGCCAGTCGTGCGTGAAGTTGGCCAGCACGATTGCGGCGGGAACATTACTGATCGCTTGCGAGAGAACCGCTCCTGCGGCATAAGCGCGCAGGGGCGTCTGCAACGCGAGATCGGCGAGTGCGTGATGAATCCAGGGCAGCGCCGCCGCGCTGCGCAAAACGATGAACATCAGCACGAAGATCAACAAAAGCAGCCAGTCGATCTTCAAAACGATGCGCGCACGCCACAGCAAAAAGCCCGCCCCTACTCCGGCCAGCGCGATGCCGGCGCGATGCGCATCGGCGAGCAGCACAAAGCCGATGAACAATACAGCGGCCACGCCGGCCAGCGCGCGATCGACGGGATGTTCTTCGACGTCTTTCGTGAGGTCGAGCGCCTGTGGTTTGAACATCAGCGCGGCCAGCACGAATAGCATCGCCATCAGCAGGACGCACAGCGGCGCAAGCGCGACGACGAAGCGACCGAACGACGCGCCGCTCAACTGCCAGAGAAACAGGTTCTGCGGATTGCCGAGCGGCGTGAGCACCGAGCCGGCATTCACGGCCAGTGCGATCATGATGACGAGCCGCTTGAGCGGCAACGGCGTGAGCTTGTGCAGCGAGAGCACCAGCGGCACCACGACGAAAAGCGCGACGTCGTTGGTCACCACGGTCGAGAGCGCTGCCGCGAGCGCGATCAGCAAAAAAGCGAGCGAACGCTCAGAGCGGATCCGATGGACCAGGCGATGCGCCGTCCATGTGAGGAATCCTGAATATTCCAGCGCCTTGGTGAGAATCAGCAAACCGGCGAGCGTCATCACCGTTTGCCAGTCGACCAGCGCCGGTAGCGTGGACCACGGGCGCGGCGCAAATACCTGCAGCGCAACGAATGCGACGACGAGGATCGTCAGCACCGGCTCGCCACGAGCAAACGCGCCGAACCGTTGCAACAGGTTCGGCGTTTCGTTCGTGGAGCCGCGCTTGGCGGCGTCGGATTCTCGCACTGGGCGCGGCGTGGCGCGTCAGACTGCGGTTTCGCCGCGCAGACGCAGCAGGATGCCCTCAAGCGAATCGAGGTCGCCGAAGTCAACAGTCAACTGACCTCTTCCACGGCGGCCCACTTTGATCTTGACCGTCGCGGCCAAGAGGTCAGACAACTCTTCCTCGAGCCGACGCGTATCGCGCCCGCCATCCTGCGCAACCTTGGCTTTGACTGCCGGTACGGCCTTGGTTGTGGCCGCAACGAGCTTTTCCGTTTCACGCACGGACAGGCGCCGATTGACCACCTGATGCGCGAGCTGGATCTGCGTTGCCGCATCCACCGCGAGCAGCGCGCGCGCATGACCCATGTCGAGGTCGCCGGCGAGCAGCATCGTCTGTACCGGCATCGCCAGATTCAACAGACGCAGCAGATTCGATACTGCGCTGCGCGAGCGCCCGACCGATTCCGCGGCCTGCTCATGCGTGAAATTGAATTCGTCGAGCAGACGCTGGATGCCCTGCGCCTCTTCCAGCGGATTCAGATCTTCGCGCTGGATGTTCTCGATCAGCGCCATCGCGGCGGCGGCCTGGTCCGGCACGTCCTTCACGAGTACCGGCACTTCCGTCAGACCCGCGATATTCGCGGCGCGGAAACGTCGCTCGCCGGCGATGATCTCGTAACGATCGCCGCCGATCGGACGCACGAGAATCGGCTGCATCAGACCCTGCGCGCGAATGCTCGCGGCGAGTTCCTGAAGCGCGCCTTCGTCCATGCGCGTACGTGGCTGGTACTTGCCCGCCTGCATCTGCGTGAGCGGGAGCGTGTTGGGTGCGCCTTCGATCTTCACCGCTTCGGTGATGTCCGCGCTGCCGCCGAGCAATGCTTCGAGTCCTCGGCCCAATCCTTTCTTACGTGCTACTGCGTTCATCGTGCTTCCCCAGTCTGCGTCAGAGCGCGCGCACGCGCTCGATCATTTCCGCGCCGAACTGCACGTAGGCCTGCGCACCGCGCGAGGCGCGATCGAACACCACGCCCGGCAAGCCGTAGCTGGGTGCCTCCGCGAGACGCACATTGCGCGGGATCACCGCGTCGAACACCTTGTCGCCAAAGTGCTCCTTGAGTTGCTCCGACACCTGCTGCTGCAGCGTGATGCGCGGATCGAACATCACGCGCAACAAGCCGATGACCTTCAGGTCGCGATTCATGTTCGCGTGGACCTGCTTGATCGTGTTCACGAGATCCGACAGACCTTCGAGCGCGAAGTACTCGCACTGCATCGGGATCACGACGCCGTGCGCTGCGCACAGGCCGTTCAGCGTGAGCAGCGACAGCGCGGGCGGGCAGTCGATCAGCACGAAGTCGTATTGATCGTCCACCTGGGCCAGTGCGTTCTTCAAACGACGTTCGCGTTGATCGACCGACACCAGCTCGACTTCGGCGCCGGCCAGTTCGCGGTTCGCGGGCAGCACGTCGTAGCCGACATGCTCGGGGCTCGTGCGTGCGTCGGGCACCGAGATGCCATCGACGAGCACTTCGTACACGGTGTACTCGCAGGCGGCCTTGTCGATGCCGCTGCCCATCGTGGCATTGCCCTGCGGGTCGAGATCGATGAGAAGGACACGCTGTCCCTGCGATGCGAGGCTCGCGGCGAGATTGACCGTTGTCGTCGTCTTGCCGACGCCGCCCTTCTGGTTCGCAACGCAGAAGATTTTTGCCATCTTGTGTGTGTCCCTTTTACTGCCTTGAAAGTTTGCTTACGTTAGCGCAGCCTTGTGGGCCGCGCTATTCGGCCTTTCGGCCAATGGTGCTGGTTGTGCTGCTATTCGTTGCGTACGCCTGGCTTACTTTCTGCCGCGCTCAAGCCTGCGGCAGCGGTTCGACCAGTACTTCGCTCAGGTGGCGTTCTGCATCGAGCATCGGTACGGCCAGGCGAATCGTCTTCACCGCACGCGCGCCCTCGGGCAAGCGCTCGATTTCGCCGTCCGGACGTACACCCTTCATCGCCCAGATCGCGCCATCGTCGGCAACGAGGTGACGGGCCAGTGTAACGAAATCGGACAGTTCCGCGAATGCCCGCGAGACGATCATGTCGAATTTTTTCGGCACTTCGATGCCAGGGCGCAGCGATTCCACGCGCCCCGTCACGACCGCCAGATTCGTGAGTCCCAGTTCAGCCTTGGCCTGCGACTGGAACGCCGTCTTCTTATGCACGATGTCGTTCAGCGTCACATGCCAGTCCGGACGCGCAATCGCCAGCACGATGCCGGGCAGGCCACCGCCCGACCCAACATCGAGCACCGTCGCGTTTTCACGTGAAGGCAGATGCGGCAGGATCGAAAGCGAATCGAGGATGTGCTGGATCATCATCTGGCGCGGATCGCGGATGGCCGTCAGGTTGTAGACGGCATTCCACTTCGCCAGCAGCGTGACGTAGTCCAGCAGTTGTTCGTGTTGACGCTCGGTCAGATTGAGGGAAAGCGCCGTGGCGCCCTCCTCCAGCATGCGTGCAAGTCCGTCGCGGTCCGCGACACCCGGTTGCCGTGAACGAGCCGTCATTGAGCCGCCTTGTTATCGGTGCCGGCATCGGCCGGATTCTGGCGACGACGCCCCAGGCCGCGCTTGAGGTGAACCATCAGCAGCGAGATCGCGGCGGGCGTAATACCCGAGATACGCGACGCCTGACCAATGGTTTCCGGGCGGAACTGGCTGAGCTTCTGGCACGCCTCGAACGACAGCCCACGCACTTCCGCGTAGTCGATACCTTCGGGCAAGCGCGTGTTCTCGTGCGCACCGTTGCGTTCGATTTCGTCGGCCTGACGGTCGATGTAGCCCTGATACTTGATGCCGATTTCGATCTGCTCCTTGATCTGCTCAAGAAGGATCGCGTCATCCGCAAGCGGAGCGTCGGGTGCGCAGGCGCCTTCGCGCAGCGCAATCACACCGTCGTAGCTCACGCCCGGGCGACGCAGCAGGTCGGCGAGATTGTATTCGTGGTCGATTGGCTTACCGAGCAGTGCCGTTGCTTCTTCCGCGCCAAGCGTCTTCGGATTCACCCACGTCGACTTCAGGCGTTCGGTTTCACGTGAAACAGCATCGCGCTTGCGGCTGAATGCGTCCCAGCGTTCGTCGTCCACGACACCCAATTCGCGGCCGATTTCCGTCAGACGCATATCGGCATTGTCTTCGCGCAGGCTCAGGCGGTATTCGGCACGGCTCGTGAACATGCGATACGGCTCGGACACACCACGCGTCACGAGATCGTCGACCAGCACGCCGAGGTAAGCCTGGTCGCGGCGCGGGCACCATGCATCCTTGCCCTGCACCTGCAGACCGGCGTTGATACCCGCGAGCAAGCCTTGGGCTGCCGCTTCTTCGTAGCCGGTCGTGCCGTTGATCTGACCCGCAAAAAACAGACCGTTGATGACCTTGGTTTCCAGCGAAGCCTTCAGACCACGCGGGTCGAAGTAGTCATACTCGATCGCATAGCCGGGACGCAGGATATGCGCGTGCTCAAGGCCGCGCATCGAATGCACGAGGTCCAGTTGCACGTCGAACGGCAGGCTCGTCGAGATCCCGTTCGGGTAGAACTCGTTGGTCGTCAGCCCTTCCGGTTCCAGATAAATCTGATGCGACTCCTTCGAGGCGAAGCGATGGATCTTGTCTTCGATCGACGGGCAGTAGCGCGGCCCTACTCCTTCGATCACGCCCGTGTACATCGGCGAACGGTCCAGACCGCCACGGATGATGTCGTGCGTGCGCTCGTTGGTGTGCGTGACCCAGCACGGAATCTGCTGCGGATGTTGCTCGGCACGGCCGAGGAACGAGAAGACCGGCACCGGATCGAGGTCGCCCGGCTGCTCTTCGAGCACCGAGAAGTCGATCGTGCGGCCATCGATACGCGGCGGCGTGCCCGTCTTGAGGCGGCCCTGCGGCAGCTTCAGCTCCTTCAGGCGTGCGGACAAGGTCACCGCGGCGGGATCGCCAGCGCGGCCGCCAGTGTAGTTGTTCAGGCCCACGTGAATCTTGCCGTCGAGGAATGTCCCTGCCGTCAGCACCACGGCGCGGGCGCGGAAGCGCAGACCGATCTGCGTCACTGCGCCGACCACGCGATCGCCCTCGACCATCAGGTCTTCAACAGCTTGCTGGAACAGCCAAAGATTCGGCTGATTTTCGAGACGACGACGGATCGCAGCCTTATAAAGAATGCGGTCAGCCTGGGCGCGCGTCGCACGCACAGCCGGGCCCTTGGACGAATTGAGAATGCGGAACTGAATGCCGCCCTCGTCCGTCGCTGCGGCCATCGCGCCGCCGAGTGCATCGACTTCCTTGACCAGATGGCCTTTGCCAATACCGCCGATCGACGGATTGCAGCTCATTTGGCCGAGCGTTTCGATGTTGTGCGTGAGCAGGAGCGTCTTCACGCCCATACGGGCAGCGGCAAGCGCGGCCTCGGTGCCGGCGTGACCGCCGCCGACGACGATTACGTCAAACTCTGTGGGAAAAAGCATGGCGGGGACCTCACGCACGGACGAATGGACCGCGTGAGCCTTCTCAGAAAAAGTGGTATGCGCGGATTATAACGGTTTCAGGTTTTCGACCGATCACACCCGAATAAGGTTTAATCGGGCCGAAGAAAAAAAGCGGCGTGTTTCACGTGAAACACGCCGCCGATTTCTGCAGAGCCTGACGAGAACTAGACGGGTTTCTTCGCCAACCCAAGATACGTCTCGATCACGCGCGGGTTCTGCGCCAGATCATTTGCCGGCCCTTCCAGCGCCAGATCGCCCGTTTCCAGTACGTAGCCGTAGTCGGAGATCTGCAAAGCCGCGCGCGCGTTCTGTTCGATCAACAAGGTCGCGACGCCGGTCTGCCGCAGCGCGCTGATGATGTGGAAGATCTCTTTCACGATCAACGGTGCCAGGCCAAGGCTCGGCTCGTCCAGCATCAACAGATCGGGCTTGCCCATCAACGCCCGGCCCACTGCGAGCATCTGCCGCTCGCCGCCCGAAAGCGTGCCTGCGGCCTGCGCGCGCCGCTCCTTCAAGCGCGGGAAAAGCTCGAATACGTGATCGAGCTGATCGAGAAAGTTGCGCTCCCCTGCCCGCTTGCGCCGGTACGCGCCGAGCACGAGATTGTCCTCAACCGACATCGAGGCAAACAACTCCCGCTTCTCCGGCACGAGGCACATGCCGCGCGCAACCCGGCGTTCGATGGGCAAGGCACCGACGTCTTCGCCCTGGTAGGCAATCTTGCCGCTCGCATGCCCGCTAACCGGCAGCGCGCCCATGACTGCATTCAGCAGCGTCGACTTGCCCGCGCCGTTCGGCCCGATCACCGAGACGATCTGCCCGGCGCCAACCTTGATCGACGCCTTATGCAGCGCCTCGATCTTGCCGTAGCGCACGGCCAGGCCCGTTACTTCGAGGATGGCTTGCGTCATCATTCCACCCCGCCCAGATAAGCTTCGAGCACCGCCGGGTCTTCCTGGACGTCTTGCGGCAAGCCTTCGGCGATGCGCGTGCCGAACTCCATGACGACCAATCGATCAGTGAGATTCATCACGAAGTCCATATCGTGTTCGACCAGCAGCACGCTCATGCCCTCTTCCCTCAGCTTGCGCAGCAACGCCGCCAGTTGCAGTTTCTCCTGATAACGCAGGCCCGCCGCCGGTTCGTCCAGCAACAGCAGGGTCGGATCGCAGCAAAGCGCCCGCGCAATTTCCAGAATCCGCTGCTGGCCCAGCGCCAGACTGCCCGCTTCCTCATACATCTGCGACTCCAGGCCGACGCGCTTTAGCTGCCTCGCCGCCTCGCTCATCAGCCTCCCCTCTTCCGCCGCATTGAGCTTGACGACGCTGCGCAGCACGCCCGAATGCCCACGCAGATGCGCGCCGATCGCCACGTTCTCCAGCACGGTCATCGTCGGCAGGAGTTTGACATGCTGGAAGGTGCGCCCGATGCCACGCGCGACGATTTCACGTGAAGTCAGCTTGTCGATACGCTCGCCACGGAACGTGATCGCGCCGCTGGTCGGCTGAAGCACGCCGGTCACGAGATTGAATGTGGTCGATTTCCCCGCGCCGTTCGGCCCGATCAGGCCGATGATCTGGCCAGCCTTCACCTCGAAGCTCACATCGTTCACCGCCACCAGCCCGCCGAACTGCTTGCGCGCCTTATCGACGGTCAACAGCAACTCGCCTGTCGCCGGCTTGCTGCGTTGCGGCAAAGGCTCGGCGTGCTCGGGCACGTGCGCCTGCGGCCCACGTGGAAAGAAGCGCGCGACAAATGGCCAGACGCCGCGCCGCGCGTACTGGAGCAGCAGCACCATCAGAATGCCGAAGACGATGATCTCGAAGTTGCCGTTCTCGCCGAGCAGTTTGGGCAGCAGCGTCTGCAGCCAGTCCTGCAGCAAGGTGAGGATCGCCGCACCCAGCACTGCGCCCCAGACATGCGCAACGCCACCCACGACCGCCATGAAGAGATACTCGATGCCGTGGTTCAGACCGAAGGGCGTCGGGTTCACGGCGCGCTGCAAATGCGCGTAGAGAAAGCCCGAGACCGCCGCCAGAACCGCCGCGTAGACGAAGATCACCACGCGCATCCACGCCGTATTGACGCCCATCGCCTCGGCCATCAGACCGCCGCCGCGCAGCGCGCGAATCGCCCGGCCGGTGCGGCTGTTCAGCAGGTTCTGCACCGAGATCACCGAAGCCAGCACCACCACCCAGATCAGGTAGTAGATGTGCCGCCCCGACTCCAGCTCGATGCCGAACACCTTGAGCACCGGAATCCCGTTGATGCCGTCGTACTTGCCGAGCATGTCCAGATTGCCGAACAGGAAGAACAGCGCCAGCCCCCACGCGATGGTGCCCAGCGGCAGGAAGTGGCCCGAGAGCCGCATCGTCACGAGGCCCAGCACGAGCGCGACCAGCGCCGTAATCACCACGCCGACGATCAACGCGAGCCACGGCGAAACGCCGTACTGCGTCGTCAGATACGCCGTCGCGTAAGCGCCCAGCCCAACGAAGGCAGCCTGCCCGAAACTCGTCATCCCGCCGATGCCGGTCAGCAGCACCAAGCCGATCGCCACGATCGAATACAAGCCGATGTAGTTGAGCAGCGTGATCCAGTATTCGGGCACGCGCACGACGCCGGGCAACACCGGCAGCGCGAACATCACCACGAGGAACAGCCAGAAGAAGCGGTTATGCAAAACAAGTCGTTTCATCGCGTCACTCCTCTTCCTCTTCGGCATGCGGCGTGGACAGACTGCGCCACAGCAGCACGGGAATGATCAGCGTGAACACGATCACCTCCTTGTACGAGCTCGCCCAGAACGACGAGTACGACTCCAGCAGCCCCACGAGCACCGATCCAGCCGCGGCCAGCGGATAGCTCACCAGCCCGCCGATGATCGCGCCCACGAAGCCCTTCAGCCCGATCAGAAAGCCCGAGTCGTAGTAGATGGTCGTGAGCGGCGCGACCAGCACGCCGCACAGCGCGCCCAGCCCTGCCGCGAGCGTGAACGCGAGCCGCCCGGCCTGCGTCGTGCCGATGCCAACCAGCCGCGCGCCCAGCCGGTTCACCGAGGTCGCGCGCAACGCCTTGCCGGAGATCGTGCGATCGAAATAGAAGTACAGCGCGACGATCAACACCACCGCCGTGCCGACCACCCAGAGACTTTGCCCCGAGATCGACAGCGCGCCGATGTTGAAACTGGCGTCCGAGAACGCGGTCGTGCGCGAGCCTTCCGCGCCGAACATCACGAGCCCGAGACCGACCATCGCGAAGTGCACGGCCACCGCCACGATCAGCAACAGCAGCGTGGTGGCTTCGGCGATCGGCTCATAGGCGAGCCGGTAGATGAACGGCCCCATCGGCACGACGATGGCGAGCGTCAGCGCAATCTGCGCGAGCATCGGCAAGGGCTGCCCTGCCAGGCCGCGCGTGAGCGCATAGAGCGCGATGGGGAACAGCAGATACTTGCCCGCGAGCGAGACGAGCGTGCGCGCCGCGTGGCGACGACGTTCTGCATGACGCACGAGCCCCGCCGTTTCGACGACAAAGCACGCGGCGCCCAATGCAACGAGCAGCCAGCAGGTAGCGGGAAACTTCTGCGATTGCAGCGCGGCCAGCGTCAAAGCGCCGTACGAAACGAACTCGCCCTGCGGAATGAAGATCACCCGCGTCACGGAAAACACCAGCACCAGGGCGAGCGCGAGCAGCGCGTAAATCGCTCCGGTGGTGATGCCGTCCTGCGCGAGGATCGCGGCGATCGATAAATCCATAACCCCTCTTTCTGGAACGCGTGAAGCCGCCAACGTCAGGACGACGTTGGGAGATGCGGGACAAGACAGCGTAGACAGCGCAACGGGAAAGCGCGCGGCGCGCCAGGTTCGGCCGCGCCGCTTCAGAGACAGGACAACAGATACCGATGCCGCGCCGCACGTGAAGCACGCCAGCGTTTCACGTGCGAGCGCGCGGCATCGACCACGCGGACAAACCTCAATCGCCTTGCAGCTTCCACTTGCCGTTGACGACTTCGACGATCACGCGCGCGCGGTCGTCGAGGCCGTTATGGTCGGTCGCCGACGTGTTCATGATGCCGTGCGAAACCGGCAGATCCTTGATGTTTTCGAGCGAGTCACGCAGCGCCACGCGGAACGCCTCGGTGCCCGGTTGCGCGGTCTTGAGCACGGCCGGAATCGCACGCTGAAGCATCTGGCCAGCGTCCCACGCGTGACCGCCGAAGGTCGCCACCGTGCCTGCGCCGTAGGCTTTCTCGTAGGCCGCCTTGTAGGCCAGCGCGGACTTCTTCACCGGGTTCGAATCAGGCAGTTGATCGGCGACGAGAATCGGGCCGGCGGGCAGCAGCTCGCCTTCGCAATCCTTGCCGCACACACGCAGGAAGTCGTTATTGGCGACGCCGTGCGTCTGATAAATCTTGCCCTTGTAGCCGCGATCCTTGAGCGTGGTCGCGGGCAGCGCCGAAGGCGTACCGGAACCGGCGATCAGCACCGCATCCGGGTTCGCCGCCATCAGCTTGAGCGCCTGCCCCGTCACCGAGGAATCGGTGCGGTTATAGCGCTCGCTCGCGACGATCTTGACGTTGTGCTTCGCCGCGGCCGCCGTGAATTCGCGCAGCCAGCTATCGCCATAGGCATCCGTGAAGCCGATGAAGCCCACCGTCTTGACGCCGTGCTTCTCCATATAACCGGCGATCGCATCGGCCATCAGGCTGTCGTTCTGCGGCGGCTTGAAGGCCCACTTGCGCTTGTCGTCAACCGGCTGGATGATGGCCGCCGACGCCGCGAGCGAGATCATCGGCGTCTTGCCTTGCGCGACCACGTCGAGCATCGCCAGCGAGTTCGGCGTCACCGAGGAACCGATGATCGCGTCGACGTGATCTTCGTCGATCAGCTTGTGCGTGTTCTGCACGGCCTTGCTCGTATCGGACGCGTCGTCGAGCACGATGTACTGCACGCTCTTGCCGCCGATCTCCTTGGGCAACAGCGCGATCGTGTTCTTCTCCGGGATGCCGAGCGACGCCGCCGGACCCGTCGCCGAAAGCGTCACGCCGATCTTCACCTGAGCGGCCGCCACGCCCGCCATGCTCATCAATGCCGCTGCGAGCCCGGCATTGAGCGCCGTCACCGACCACTGTTTCATCGCCAACTTCTTTTTCATTGCGCGTCTCCAAACGCTTCGTCTGCGTGTCGATTTGTTTTTCCAGCGGCGTGCTGCGAAGCGCCTGAACGTGTTCGCGGCCGCGCCGGCCTTTGAGTGTAGTAATCGGGATCGCGCGTGTGACGCATGGTTTTCCCTGCCTGCGGCACTGCACAAGCCGCCACGCGATCCGCCCTGCTGCGTGCTGCCCTACCCTGCTGCACTTCGCTGCTGTGCGCTACAACTGCTCGCGGCATCGACGCACGCGCACATCGTTGCGGCAGCAACAAAAAAGGCACGTCCTGGGGAGCGTGCCTTTTGATGTCGGATGCGATGCGTGTGCGTTCCTTGGGAAACTCAGTCGCCAGCCAGCTTCCACTTGCCGCCGACGATCTCCACCATCACGCGCGCCCGGTCGTCGAGGCCCGCATGATCGGTCGCGCTCATCGTGAAGATGCCGTGCGCGCCCGCTACATCGTGCGTATCTTCGAGCGCCTTGCGCAACGCCGTGCGGAACGCAGGCGTGCCCGGTTGCCCGGCCTTCAGCGCAACGGGAATCGCGTGCTGGAGCAACAAGCCTGCGTCCCACGCATGGCCGCCGAAGGTGGAAATGGAACCCGCGCCGTAGGCCTTCTCGTAGGCCGCCTTGTAGGCGAGCGCCGACTGTTTCACGGGATTCGATGCGGGCAGTTGATCGGCGACCAGCAGCGGGCCGGCGGGCAGATACGTGCCCTCGCAGTCCTTGCCGCACACGCGCAGGAAGTCGTTATTGGCGACGCCGTGCGTCTGATAATACTTGCCCGCGTAGCCGCGCTCCTTGAGCGTCTTCTGCGGCAACGCGGCGGGCGTGCCCGCACCGGCGATCAGCACCGCGTCGGGATGCTGCGAGATCATCTTGAGCACCTGGCCCGTGACGGACGCATCGTTGCGCGCAAAGCGTTCGTTCGCGACGATCTTGATGTTCTGCTTCGCCGCCGCCGCGCTGAAGGTCTTGTACCAGCTCTCGCCGTACGCATCCGAGAAGCCGATAAAGGCCACCGACTTCACGCCATGCGCGGCCATATGCTGGGCGATGGCGCCGGCCATTAACTGATCGTTCTGCGGCGTCTTGAAGACCCACGCGCGCTTCGCATCCATCGGCTCGACGATCGAGGCGGCGGCCGCCATCGAGATCATCGGCGTGCCGGTTTCGGCGGCGACGTCGATCATCGCCAGCGAGTTCGGCACGACGGTCGAGCCGAGCAGCGCGTCGACGTGTTCTTCACTGGTGAGCTTGCGGGCGTTCTTGACGGCCTGGGTGGAGTCGGTGGCATCGTCGAGGACGATGTAATCGACCTTCTGACCCGCAATGTCCTTCGGCAGCAACGCGATCGTGTTCTTTTCCGGGATGCCCAGCGACGCCGCCGGTCCCGTGGCGGAAAGCGTGACGCCAATCTTCACGTCCGCGTGCGCCGCGCCCGCCGTGGCGGCGAGCATCCCCGTGGCGGCCATGGCCGCACTCATCCAACGCCAAACCAACGGCATCTCCACTCCTTCGATCTTCGTATTCTTTATTGCGCCGGAAATGCGAGGTTTTCCGGGTTCGAAATCAGGCAGGGTTTTACGCGCCGATAATGCTGACCGCATGGTCGGCGAATGGCGAGTGTAACGGAGCGATGTTTTGCGCGGCAAGCGCTTTCCGGCAGCTTACAGCGCGGATGCAACGGTGCAAAAACGGCTGCGGAAATGCGTAACGGCGCAGGCCCCGCACGACGGCGGTTTTACGCAAAGCGTGGCTATTTGCGTAAATCGACGCAATGCGGCAAAGCGGAAACAACGGATTAATGGTGAATCGATGGCGAACGCCAGATTGAACTATCGGGAAACTACCGGGGAAACTACCGGGAAAAACGCGAGGGGGAAAAACGGGAAGGGAGAGACGAGAAAAGACGAGAATGGAGAACGAGGTGCATTAGCGATTTGAGCCAATGCTGAATATTAAAAGCGCAGTTGGATTCTCATCCAACTGCGCTTCCTTGTCCGGGCACTTTGTGCCTCAGTTGTCTCCTCGTTCTCCACCTGCAAATTCGGTGCATCAGAACTAGGTGAAACTTTAACTTTCGCCCCTCTCATGGGCAACTAGCATTTACCCTAGTGGTGCAGTGCGGCACCGAATTGGGGCGCACTGACACAGAGATGTCGCATTCAAACGCTGTGCGGCAGGCCGTTTGGCACAAGACCACCGCAAGACCCCGTTCACACACGAAGACGCCTATTCTCACGTGAATTTCCACGTGAAGCAAGGGTCGGTGCACGCGCCGGTCAGGCGCGCAGCGGCCGCACCCGCGCCACGATTTCGCCGACGATGCCGCGCCGGAACGCCAGCACGCAGGCGATGAAAATCAGCCCCGTGACGATGGTTGCGGACTCACCCAGCGAGCGGAACCACTCCACGCCCGTCACCGAAGCCAGCATGCCGCCGATATCGCCGAGCCGGTCTTCCAGCGCGACGATCAGCGCCGCACCCAGCAGCGGCCCGAACAGCGTGCCCATGCCGCCCACCAGCGTCATCAGGATCACGAGGCCGGACATGGTCCAGTAAGCGTCGCCGAGCGTCTCGAAACCCAGCACCAGCACCTTGAGCGAACCGGCCAGCCCCGCAAGCCCGGCCGAAAGCACGAAGGCGAGCAACTTGAAGCGATCGGTGTCGTAGCCCAGCGAAATCGCGCGCGGCTCGTTCTCCTTGATCGCGACCAGCACCTGGCCGAACGGCGAATGCACGATACGCACGATCAGCATGAAGGCCAGCACCATCACCACCAGCACGACATAGTAGAGCGAGAGATCCGAATCGAGCGACACCACGCCGAACAGCTTGCCGCGCGGCACGCCTTGCAGACCGTCTTCGCCGTGCGTGAACGGCGCCTGCAGGAACACGAAGTAGACCATCTGCGCGAGCGCGAGCGTGACCATCGCGAAGTAGATGCCCTGGCGGCGAATCGCAAAGATGCCGACGATCACGCCCAGCAGCGTAGCCACCGCCGTGCCGGCCAGCACGCCCAGCTCCGGCGTGAAACCGAGCGACTGGATCGCGTAACCGGCGGTGTAGCCCGCGCTGGCGAGAAACATCGCGTGACCGAACGACAGCAGGCCCGTATAACCGATCAGCAGATTGAACGCGGCCGCGAACAGCGCGAAGCACAGCACCTTCATCACGAAGAGCGGATAGCCGCCGGCGAACGGCGCCACGATCAGCCCGAGCAGCAGCAGCGCATACAGCACTTTTCTTTGCATCATCGTTCCTTGCCGAAGAGTCCAGCGGGGCGGATCAGCAGCACGATCGCCATGATGACGAACACCACGGTCGCGGACGCCTCCGGCCAGAACACGCGCGTAAAGCCCTCGATCACGCCGAGCATCAGCCCCGTGAGAATCGAGCCCATGATCGACCCCATGCCGCCGATCACGACCACGGCGAACACCGTGATGATCATCGGCTGGCCCATCAGCGGCGAGACCTGGATCACCGGCGCGGCCAGCACGCCCGCGAAGGCCGCGAGCGCCACGCCAAAGCCATAGGTGAGCGTGATCATGAGCGGCACGTTGATGCCGAACGCCTCGACGAGCTTGGGGTTTTCCGTGCCCGCGCGCAGATACGCGCCCAGCCGCGTTTTCTCGATCACGAACCACGTGGCGAAGCACACGGCCAGCGAAGCGACGACAACCCACGCGCGATAGTTAGGCAGATACATGAAGCCGACATTGGTTGCGCCCGCAAGCAGATCGGGCACGTCGTAGGGCTGGCCCGAAGCGCCGTAGATCGAGCGGAACACGCCCTCCACCACCAGCGTCAAACCGAAAGTCAGCAGGAGTCCGTACAAATGATCGAGCCGATACAGCCAGCGCAGCATCGAACGCTCGATCAGCACGCCGATCAAGCCCACCACGAGCGGCGCGACAAAAATCATCACCCAGTACGGCAGATTGAAATACGCGAGACCCATCCACGTGAGCATCGCGCCCAGCATGAACAACGCGCCATGGGCGAAGTTGATCACGTTGAGCATGCCGAAGATCACCGCAAGGCCCAGGCTCAGGATCGCGTAAAACGACCCGTTCACGAGCCCGAGCAACAACTGGCTCAGCATTGCCGAAAGCGGAATGCCAAAGATCATCATGAAAGCCGCCCCCGATGGAACTGCGATGTAACCGCGATCTAACGATTCAGGCACGGGTTATCGGTTGAAGCATCGATGCGGCGCCTGGCGCGTACAACCGCACCGGACGCCGCATGCCCTCTTCCCGTCACGCGTGCGCGCTCAGTGCGCGCTCAATGCGCGCCTACTTCCACAACGCGCACTTCGATTCCGCCTTCGACGTGTAAGCCTGTTCGCCCGGAATCGTCTGCACGACCTTGTAAAGATCCCACGGTCCCTTCGATTCGGAAGGCTTCTTCACTTCGACCAGATACATGTCGTGAATCAGCACGCCGTCCTGGCGGATATAGCCGTTGCTCGTATAGAAGTCGTTGATCTTCGTCTTCTTGAGCTGCGCCATGACCTTGTCGGAATCCGTCGAGCCAACGGCCTGCACCGCCTTCAGGTAGTTCATCACCACCGAGTAATCGGCGGCCTGAAGCTCGGACGGCATCTTCTTGTTCTGCTCGTAGTAGCGCTGCGCCCACTTGCGCGTCGCGTCGTTCTGGTCCCAGTACCAGCCGCTCGTCAGCACGAGGCCCTGCGTGGTCTCCAGTCCGAGGCTCTTCACGTCGGGCAGGAACATCAGCAGCGCGGCGATCTTCATCGTCTTGGTGATGCCGAATTCCTTGGACGCCTTGATCGCGTTGACCGAGTCGCCGCCCGCATTGGCGAGGCCGAGCACCTGCGCCTTCGACGCCTGCGCCTGCAGCAGGAACGACGAAAAATCCGAAGCCGAAAGCGGATGGCGCACTTCGCCCAGCACCTGGCCGCCGTTGGCTTTCACCACGTCCGCCGTGTTCTTTTCGAGCGACTTGCCGAACGCGTAGTCGGCGGTCAGGAAGAACCACGACTTGCCGCCCTGCTTGAGCACCGCGAGGCCCGTGCCCTTGGCGAGCGCGACCGTGTCGTAGCCGTAGTGGATCGTGTACGGCGTGCATTGCTCGTTGGTCAGTGCGTCGGTGCCCGCGCCCGTGTTGAAGTAGACGCGCTTCTTCTCCTGCGCGACCTGGTTCATGGCCAGCGCAGTCGCCGAATTGGTGCCGCCGAGCAGCATGTCGATGCCGTCGCGGTCCATCCATTCGCGCGCCTTCGACGCGGCGATATCGGCCTTGTTCTGGTGATCGGCGTACATGATCTCGATCGGCTTGCCGTTCACCTTGCCGCCGAAATCGGCGATTGCCATCTTGATGGCGGCGAGGCCGCCCTGGCCGTCGTCGTCCGCGTAAAGCCCCGACATATCCGTGATGAAGCCGATCTTCACCGCGTCGTTCGCGGCCTGCGCAGTCCCCGCGCAGAGCGCCGTAGCAGCCGCCGTGGCGGCAACGTAAGCCGCGAGCCGCGCGAACGTGGTCTTCTTCATTGCTGTCTCCTTCACTGGTTGCGTTGTGATGCAGCGTTGTTATTCAGGCAAGGCAAAACAGGACAAAACGACACGACTCGCGCGGACCGGGTTCGACAACCCCACTCCGCGCGCGATACGAATGCGCAAACTAGACACCGAGCAGATCGTGCAGCACGGGCATCTTGCCCTCGAGCTCGGCGATACCGAAACGCTCGACGATGCGCCCGTGCTCCATCACATAGAAGCGGTCGGCGAGCGGCGCCGCGAAGCGGAAGTTCTGCTCGACCATCACGACGGTGTAGCCGCGCGACTTGAGCGTGACGATCATGCGCGCGAGCGTCTGCACGATGACGGGCGCGAGGCCCTCGGAAATCTCGTCGAGCAGCAGCAGATTCGCGCCGGTGCGCAGAATGCGCGCGACGGCCAGCATCTGCTGCTCGCCGCCGGACAAGCGCGTGCCCTGGCTATGGCGGCGCTCCGCGAGGTTGGGGAACATCGAATAAATCTCGTCGAGCGACATGCCTTGCTCGCCGCTTTTCGCACCGCCTTTCACACCGCTTTTTGCACCGATGGCGGGCGGCAGCAGCAGGTTTTCTTCGCACGACAGACTCGAAAAAATGCCGCGTTCTTCCGGGCAATAACCCACACCGCAATGCGCGATGCGATAGGTCGGCATCTGGATGGTTTCGCGCGCACCGATGCGGATCGAACCCGTGCGCCGGCCCGTCAAGCCCATGATGGCGCGCAGCGTGGTCGTGCGGCCCGCGCCGTTGCGGCCGAGCAGCGTGACGACTTCGCCGCGCTTCACGGAGAGATCGACGCCATGCAGGATGTGCGATTCGCCATACCACGCCTGCAGGCCCGCGATTTCCAGCGCGCTCTCGCCCGCGCCCGCCGCGCTGTCCTGCTCACCGCGCTGCTCGCCGTGCTGCTCCGTCACCGTGCTCATGCGTGCGCTCCCGCGAGCGCAGCGTCCGCACTGCCCATATAGGCTTCGGCCACGAGCGGATTCTTCGACACTTCGGCGTAGCTGCCTTCGGCCAGCACTTCGCCGCGTTGCAGAACCGTGATGGTGTCGGAGATGCCCGCGATCACATTCATGTTGTGCTCGACCATCAGGATCGTGCGGCCCGTCGATACCTTCTTGATCAGCGCCGTCACGCGGTCCACGTCTTCGTGCCCCATGCCTTGCGTCGGTTCGTCGAGCAGCATCAGTTCCGGCTCCATCGCCAGCGTGGTGGCGATTTCGAGCGCGCGCTTGCGCCCATACGCAAGCTCGACGGTCGGCACATCGGCGAAATCGGTGAGGCCCACCTGGGTGAGCAGATCCATCGCGCGGTCGTTGAGTTCGGCCAGCGAGCGCTCGCTTTTCCAGAAGTGATACGCGGTGCCCAGTTGCCGTTGCAGGCCGATGCGCACGTTCTGCAACGCGGTCAAATGCGGAAACACCGCCGAAATCTGGAACGAGCGAATGATGCCGCGCCGCGCAATCTGCGCAGGCCGCTCGCTGGTGATGTCGATGCCGTTGAAGACGATGCGCCCGGCGCTCGGCACGAGAAATTTAGTCAGGAGATTGAAGCAAGTGGTCTTGCCCGCGCCATTCGGTCCAATGAGCGCGTGAATCGAACCGCGGCACACGCGCAGGTTCACGCCGTTCACGGCCGTGAAGCCCTTGAACTGTTTCGTGAGGCCGCGCGTCTCCAGAATCGTGTCGCCGAGAATCATGTTCCCTTCCACGCGAAGTAGGCTGATGCTTCGACTGGCTTCGATGGGTTCGTGCGTGCCGGATCAAGTGGGTCTAGCCGATTCGGGCCGCGCACGACGATGCATGACGCGCCATGTTCCGGCGCCTGCCTCCCCCGCTTTTGTCATTCCGCGCCATTGTCTCGCCATTGATGCAGCGCAATCATTGGGATTTGCACTTACGGGTGAGCGTCAAGTTTCATGGAATCGCTGCGCGCCATTTAGCGCAACAATTAACCGACGATATCAGCGCGATGCCGGCACGTTAGAAACATCAGATCGATGAAGCCGGCGCACGAAAGCGCACGCGCCGCAGTCGCGGCGCGTGTCCTGGATAGTGGTCCGAAACAACGGCTTTGCTGCGCGTCGTTTTGCGGGCATCGCCGCAAGACGCGCAGTTAAGCGGGTGCTTCACGCCACGGGTGCGGATGCAGCCAACTCCGTGCGCACGGTGGTCGATAGTCCCGCGCGGCGGTCTTCGCGCATCATCAGCGCCGCGCGTTCGGCGATCATCAGCGTCGGCGAATTGGTGTTGCCCGACGTGATAAACGGCATCACCGAGGCATCCACCACACGCAGTCCTTCCACGCCGCGCACGCGCAAACGCGCATCGACCACGGCGTCGGCGTCGTCGGCGCGGCCCATGCGGCAGGTGCCCACCGGATGGAAGATCGTCGTGCCGACATTGCCCGCCGCCTCGCGCAGCTCTTCCTCGCTCTGATACGCCACGCCCGGCAAAATCTCCTGCGGCTGATAACGCGCAAGCGCGGGCGACGCCGCGATCCGGCGCGTGAGACGCAGCGCATTGGCGGCCACGCGCAGATCGTGATCGGTCGAGAGATAGTTAGGCGCGATGGCGGGCGCGTCCTCGGCACGCGCGGAAACCGCGTGAATGCCGCCACGCGATGTGGGCCGCAGATTGCACACCGAAGCCGTGAACGCATTGAAGCGATGCAAGGGCTCGCCAAAGCGATCGAGTGAAAGCGGCTGCACGTGATACTGCAGATCGGGCCGCGTGAGCGCCGGGTCGTTCACATCCGACTTCGCGAACGCACCCAGTTGCGAAGGCGCCATCGACATCGGGCCGCTTTGCAGCAGCGCGTATTCCATGCCGATCATCAGCTTGCCCCACCAATGCGCCGACGCCGTGTTGAGCGTGCGCACGCCGTTCACGCGAAACGCCATGCGCAGTTGCAGATGGTCCTGCAGGTTTTCGCCCACGCCGCGCAGATCGTTCACCACTTCCACGCCCAGTTGCGCGAGGCGCGCCGCATCGCCAATGCCCGAACGCTCCAGCAATGGCGGCGAATTCACCGCGCCAGCGCTCAGAATCACTTCGCAGCGCGCGCGGGCGCGATACGCCACATCGCCTGCGGACTGCGCCCGGTAATCCACGCCGACGCAGCGCTTGCCTTCGAAGATCACGCGCTCGGTCAGCGCGCCCGTCACGACGGTGAGATTGGGCCGCTTCATCGCCGCGCGCAAAAACGCCTTCGACGCATTCCAGCGCACGCCGCGCCGCTGGTTCACATCGAAATAGCCGACGCCTTCGTTATTGCCGCGATTGAAATCGCTGGTCGCGGGAATGCCCTGCTCCTGCGCGGCCTGCGCGAAGGTTTCGAGAATCTGCCATTTGAGGCGCTGCTTTTCCACGCGCCATTCGCCGCCCGCGCCGTGGAATTCGCTCGCGCCGCCGTGGTAATCCTCGCTGCGTTTGAAGACCGGCAGCACCGAATCCCACGACCAGCCCGAATCGCCCGTCACGCGCGCCCAGTTGTCGTAGTCCTCGCGCTGGCCGCGCATATAGATCATGCCGTTGATCGACGACGAACCACCGAGCACGCGCCCGCGCGGATACGACAGCGCACGCCCGTTGAGGCCTTTTTCCCCGGCGGTTTTATACAGCCAGTCCGTGCGCGGATTGCCGATGCAGTAGAGATAGCCGACCGGAATGTGAATCCAGTGATAGTCGTCCTTGCCGCCCGCTTCGATCAGCAGCACGGACACGTCCGCGTCCTGCGTGAGACGATTGGCGAGCACGCAGCCCGCCGTGCCCGCACCGACGATCACGTAGTCGAATTCACCTGCGGTTTTACGAAGCTCGCGCTTTGCGAAGTCATGAGTCGCTGACATGACGCGCCTCGCTTACTTCGCCACCGGCATGGTGAATTCGGCGCCCTTGGCGATGCTGTCCGGCCAGCGCTGCATGATGCTCTTGTAGCGCGTGTAGAAGCGCACGCCCTCTTCGCCATACGCGTGGTGATCGCCGAACAGCGAACGCTTCCAGCCGCCGAACGAATGCCACGCCATCGGCACCGGAATCGGCACGTTGATGCCCACCATGCCCACCTTGATCTGCCGCGAGAACGCGCGCGCCACGCCGCCGTCCGAGGTGAAACACGCCACGCCGTTGGCGAATTCGTGCGCGTTGATCAGCTCGACCGCACTCGCGAAATCCGGCACGCGCACGACCGACAGCACCGGCCCGAAAATCTCTTCGCGATAGATCGACATATCGGTTTTCACCTCGTCGAACAGCGTGCCGCCGAGGAAGAAACCGTTCTCGCGCCCGGCAACCGTGTGACCGCGCCCATCGACCACGAGCTTCGCGCCCGAGGCAATGCCCGCGTCGATATAACCCTGCACTTTCGCGCGGTGCGCCGCGGTCACGAGCGGCCCCATTTCCGAGGCCTCGTTCATGCCGTCGCCGATATTGAGCGACTTCACGCGCGGCGTCAGGCGCTCGATCAGTTCATCGGCGATATGGCCCACGGCCACCGCCACCGAGATCGCCATGCAGCGCTCGCCCGCCGACCCATAGGCCGCGCCGATCAGCGCATCGACGGCCTGATCGAGATCGGCGTCGGGCATCACCACGAGATGGTTCTTCGCGCCGCCCAGCGCCTGCACGCGCTTGCCGTGTCTGGTGCCTTCCGTGTAGATGTATTCGGCGATCGGCGTGGAGCCGACAAACGACAGCGCGGCGATGTCCGGGTGCGCAAGCAGCGCGTCCACCGCGACCTTGTCGCCGTGCACGACGTTGAACACGCCATCGGGCAGGCCCGCTTCCTTGAGCAGTTCCGCAAGCCGCAGCGACGCGGAAGGATCGCGCTCCGAGGGCTTCAGCACAAAGGTATTGCCGCAGGCGAGCGCGACCGGAAACATCCAGCACGGCACCATCATCGGAAAGTTGAAAGGCGTCACGCCCGCGACCACGCCCAGCGGCTGGCGCAGATTCCAGTTGTCGATGCCGCCGCCGATCTGGTCGGTGAAATCGGTCTTGAGCAGGTTCGGAATGCCGCACGCGAATTCGACGATTTCGATGCCGCGCATCACCTCGCCTTTCGCATCCGAGAACACCTTGCCGTGCTCGCGCGTGACGAGTTCGGCCAGTTCGTCGTGGTGACGGTCGAGCAGTTCCTTGAACTTGAACAGGATGCGCGCGCGCTTGATGGGCGGCGTTTCGCTCCAGGCGGGAAAGGCAGCGTGGGCGGCGGCCACGGCGGCATCGACTTCGGCGGCGCTTGCCAGCGGCACGCGTGCGCTGACGGCGCCAGTGGCGGGATTGAAGACGTCGGCATAACGGCCGCTGCTGGATTCGCGTGCGCGGCCGTCGACGAAATGCGGCAGTTGCACCACGGCGCGCGCAGGCGCCTCGCTACGTTCTGTCTCGCTCATGTCTGCCTCTTCGATGGAGGTTTATCGATTGGATGGCGCGCCGGGCGCGCTTCTGCGCGTGACGCGCAGACCGGCTTTAGCGTAATCGCACGACGCCGCGCCGATCCAATGATTAATCCTCAACAGCGATATAAGGCGCGTTAATATCAGCGCATGGACCTGACCTTGTTGCGGGCGTTCGTCACGGTCGCGCGCGAAGGCAATCTCACGCGCGCTGCCACGCATCTGCATCTCACGCAGCCCGCCGTGAGTCTGCAGATCAAGCATCTGCAGGAAACGCTGGGCGTGACGCTGTTTACGCGCACCTCGCACGGTCTTGCGCTCACGCGCGACGGCCAGGCGCTGCTGCCGCACGCCGAACGCGCGCTGGCCGCCGCCGGCGACGTGCAGCGCGCCGCTGCTGCGCTGCGTCATGAAGTGCGCGGCAAGCTGCGCATCGGCACAATTCTCGATCCGGCGTTTTTACGGCTCGGCGGCTTTTTGCGGCAGCTTGTGGAGACCTGGCCGCAGATCGAAACGGCGCTGCGGCATGGCATGTCGGGCTGGGTGCTCGATCAGGTGCGCGCGGGCGAACTGGACGTGGGCTACTACATCGGCCAGCCCGGCCCGGATGCCGAGGCCTTTCACACGCTCACGCTCACGCGTTTTCAATATCGCGTGCTCGCGCCCGCAGGCTGGAAAGATCGCGTGAAAGGCGCGCACGACTGGCGCGCGCTCGCGGCCTTGCCGTGGATCTGGACGCCGCCGGCATCCGCGCATAACCGGCTGCTGTCCGGCCTGTTCGAAGCGGCGGGCGCGAAGCCCAACAAGGTGGCGGAAGTGGATCAGGAGCCGTCGATGCTCGATCTCGTGAAATCGGGCGTGGGTCTGACGCTCGCGCGCGACGCCACGGCCATTGCCGAAGCGCACGCCCACGCGCTCACCATCGTCGATGGCGTGACGGTGCCCACCGAACTCACCTTCATCACGCGCGCGGATCGTCGCGACGAACCCACCATCGGCGCAGCGCTCAAGGCCATCGAAACACAGTGGACGATATGAGCCGTACTCATGAACATGCGGCGGGATCGGTGGCGGAATCGGCAGCGTTAAAAGCAACTAACGTCTGATCTTATCCGCGCAGCATGGGCGATCGATGGCTCTGTCATCGGCTGTAACAGCGCGGTCACGCAAGTTTTGCTAGATTCGGAATTCGCGCCGCGATTTTCGATGCTCCCTGATTGGCTCAATGAGGAAGCGATGCGGCGCGTCCCGAGCCTCGCCCATCGTTCCCTCGTTCCAACAGGAGCCTTGCATGGCCCGCAACATCGAAATCAAAGCCCGTGCCCGTCAATTCGACGCCCTGCGCGAGCGCGCCGCCCAGCTCGCACCCGATGCGCCGCTGATCTTTCGCCAGCAGGACTTCTTCTACGACGTGCCGCGCGGCCGCCTGAAGCTGCGTCAATTCGACGACGGCACGCCGCCCGAACTGATCTTCTACCAGCGCGACGACCGCGACGGCCCCAAGGCCTCGTACTACACGCGCAGCCCCGTCACCAACGCCGAAGCGATGCACTCGCTGCTCGCCACCGCGCTCACCACGCGCGGCATCGTCTCGAAGGAGCGCCACGTCTACACGGCGGGCCGCACGCGCATCCATCTGGACCGCGTGGACGGCCTGGGCGATTTCGTCGAACTGGAAGTGCTGCTCGGCCCCGACGACGACGAGCAAGGCGGCGAAGCGGAAGCCGCAGCGGTGTTCAAGAAGCTCGGCGTGGAGGAAGCCGATCTCGTGGCCGTGGCTTACGTCGATCTGCTCAACACGCCGGCGCAGGCGGCCTGATTGGCTTATCGTCGCTAACCGGCGCGGCGCGCCTTAAAGCGGCGCCGCACCAGGCTCCAGATGGCCGAGCGGCAGCGGACCATTGCGCTTGAAAGTCGTGAGCACGATGTTCGAGCGCACGCTGTCCACGCCGGGCACGCGCATGAGCTTTTTCATCACGAACGACGACAGCGCGTTCAGATCCGGCGCCACGATCCGCAGCAGATAATCGGCGTCGCCCACCACGGCATGGCATTCGAGCACTTCCGGCAGCACGTCGATCTGCTGCTGGAACTGTTCGATGATCGAATCGCCGTGGTGCTTCAACTTCAGGCTCGTGAACGCCGTGACGCCCAGCCCCAGTTTCTCGGGCCGCAGCACGACGCGATAACCGTCGATCACGCCCGACGCCTCCAGCCGCTGCAAACGCCGGCCGATCTGCGAAGGCGAAAGCGGCACCTGTTCGCCCAGCTGCTGATGGGTGGCGCGGCCAAAGCGCTGCAATACGTCGAGCAGCGCGAGATCGAAGTGATCGAGTTCGAGCATGAAAATATCCTGCATTGAATAGCTAATCGATGCACGATTATCGCATGACTAGCGCAATCAGCACCTGAAACGCGCACCTTCCGCATGCACTCCGCTCTACACTTTCTCATCGAAAAGTGCTTTTAGTGGAGCGTTCACAAACATGGCCATCGCCGCTACCGCCAAACTGCAGGAACAGTTCGACGCGGGTCTCGAAACCCGTGCGGATTTCACCATCGACCAGCCGCGCGAGCGCTATGGCGCGGTCGATCACGCGGTCTGGGACCAGCTTTACCGGCGGCAAATGGCGCTGCTCGATGGGCGCGCCTGCGCGGCGTTTATCGAAGGCGCCAAGCGCATTGGGCTGGACGTCGCGCAGGTGCCCGATTTCGAGGCCGTGAGCGAGCGCCTGATGGCCGCCACGGGCTGGCGCATCGTCGCCGTGCCGGGTCTCGTGCCCGATCGCATCTTCTTCGAGCATCTGGCCAACCGGCGCTTTCCGGTGACCTGGTGGATGCGCCGCCCCGACCAGCTCGATTATCTGCAGGAACCGGACTGCTTCCACGACCTGTTCGGCCACGTGCCGCTGCTCACCGACCCCGTTTTCGCCGATGCGATCCACGCCTACGGCCGCGCCGCGCTCGCGGTGGAAGACCGCGCACTGCCGCTGCTCGCGCGCCTCTACTGGTACACGGTGGAATTCGGCCTGATGCGCGACGCCGACGATCGCTCGAACGTGAAGATCTACGGCGCGGGCATCGTCTCCAGCAAGGGCGAATCGATCTACAGCGTGGAAAGCGCCGCGCCCAACCGGCTCGGCTTCGATCTCGATCGCGTGCTGCGCACGCGCTATCGCATCGACACGTTCCAGAAAACCTACTTCGTGATCGACTCGTTCGCGCAACTGTTCGATGCGCTGGGCGCCGGTATTGCGGCACGCCTGACCGACCCCGCGCCGATCATCGCGTTCGAGCCGCACGCGGCCGGCGACGTGCTGGCCAGCGACACGGTCTACACGCGCGGCACGCGCGAAGGCTGGCTCGCGGACGGCGACGTTTAAGGCTTCGCCGCGCTTGCCTGGCGATCCCGTTTTGCGGCAACGCAATACGTGTGCCCTCAGGCACGCGCCGATTGCCGCAGCGCGTGGGCGCACGCTCGCACGCCCTGGCTATCCGTGGAAGAATCAAAGACGCGCCCGGCACGCTGGCCGATCCCAGCGCCGGACGCGAATCGCATTACGTACACATCGCGCATACAGGTGCCATGATGATCAACCGACTCACCTCCGAAGAGCGCGCCTCGCAGCTCGCACGTCTGCATGGCTGGCAGGCCGTCACCGGCCGCGACGCCATCCAGCGCCATTTCCGTTTCGCCGATTTCAACGAAGCTTTCGGCTTCATGACGCGCGTGGCCATCAAGGCGCAGGAAATGAATCACCATCCCGAGTGGTTCAACGTCTATAACCGCGTGGAAGTCACGCTGTCGACGCATGAAGCCGATGGCCTCACGACGCGCGATATCGAACTCGCGAGCTTTATCGATTCGATCGCGCCGGGCCCGCTCGCCACGTAATAGCGGCGCGATAGCTAGTCGAGTACGACGCAGGCGCAACATGAAATGTGTTCATGAAGCGCCGACGCGTAAGCGCAATGGATGGGTCGCGCGTTAGGCAAGGGTGTGCACGGCGCTCAACAGGCAAATACGCTGCAATGAAAGCATAATGCAGGCTATCGGACGTCCAAACCTTCAGCTTTGAAGGCCATTCTTGAGGGACACGTAAGACTCCCAGGCAATGCGTGCCTGAGGGTCTAAACGATCCGGTGAGAAGACGTTCTGACGCTGTACAATCAGCAGCGCATATGGCCTGGAGAGCGCAACTGCCTCCTGGCACAACGCGAGTTCGTCGCCGCTCGAAGGCGAGCGGTCGCGCCAGAAGTTGATCGCGGCTTCGAGTTCGGTGATGGAGATATCGGACATGTTGGTCGTGATCGTGCAACTGTTGCACGCAGCGCCGCCCAGTCGCTGCGCTGCCGTTTCCGTTTCACGAACGAGCGGCGCATTGCGAACTGCGTGCCTGAACGCTAAACCCATTGTACTTGAGCGAAATCCATGCGACTCCTTCTGATCGAAGACGACCGCCCCATCGCACGCGGCATCCAGTCCAGCCTCGAACAAGCCGGCTTCACGGTCGACATGGTCCACGACGGCATCTTCGCCGAACAGGCTCTCACGCAGAACCGTCACGAGCTCGTGATCCTCGACCTCGGCCTGCCGGGCATCGACGGCATGACGCTGCTCTCGCGTTTCCGCCAAAGCAACCGTCATACGCCCGTGATCGTGCTGACCGCGCGCGACGAGCTCAATGACCGTGTGCAAGGCCTCAATTCGGGCGCCGACGACTACATGCTCAAGCCGTTCGAACCGGCTGAACTCGAAGCGCGTATCCGCGCCGTGATGCGCCGCAGCGGCCCGCACGGCGACGTGCCGCGCCCCGAAGTTTCGCTCGGCGGCGTGCGTCTGTCGGGCGTCGATCGCCGCATCTTCAACGACGACAAACCGCTCGAACTCTCGCCGCGCGAATTCGCCGTGCTCGAAATGCTGCTGCTGCGTCATGGCCGCGTCGTCAGCAAGGCGCAGCTGCAGGACCACCTCACGCATTTCGGCGGCGATCTCGGCGATACCGCGATCGAAGTCTATGTGCACCGCGTGCGCAAGAAGCTCGAAAACTGCCGTGTCGAGATCGTCACGGTGCGCGGCTTCGGCTACCTGCTGCAGGAAATCCGCCAGGCGGCCTGACGCCAGCCTGCCGCCGCTGCAAAGCCGGACGGCCTGAATCGCTCAGGACCGTTCGCAGGGCGCCTCGCCATTCCGGGAGGCGCCCTTTTTCCATCCTCTGCCGCGCGAGCCTGCACCCGCGTAAAATGATCCGGGCCTGCGTGGACCGCCTTCGCGCGCCACGCCCACGTCTTTCCTTCGCCCAAACCGATCATGTCCCTACCGGCCGCAACGAGCCTGCGGCGTACGCTGCTGCGGCGCCTCGCCGCCCCACTGTCGCTGCTCGCCTTGATGAGCGGCCTGATCGCCTATTGGCTTGCGTGGCAGTACACGCAGCACGTGGTCGACCGATCGCTCGCCGACCTCGCCACCGCCATCTCCAAACAGATCCAGATCGCCGGCCCCGACGCGCCCGTCACCGTGCCGCCGCTCGCCCAGGCGATGTTCTCCGATCCCGTCGAGCATCTGGTCTATCGCATCAGCAACGGCGAAACCGAAATCGCCGGCGATCACGATCTGCCCCTGCAAGGCACCAACGTGCGCCGCATGCATTACGCGTACGTGTTCGAGACCATTTATCAGGGCGTGAGCGTGCGCGTGGCGCAAGTGCGCGTGCCGCAGCCGCACGGCAATCCGATCGTCGTGGAAGTCGGCCAGCCTGTGCATCACCGCTTTCGTATCGCCGCCGAATTCCTCGTGGCGATCATGATGCCGCTGTTACTGCTGCTGCTCGCGGGCTGGGTGATCGTGTGGCGCGTGGTGAACCAGCAGCTCAACCCGCTGACCGATCTCGCCGATTCGCTCAACCGGCAGACGCACACGTCGCTGGAGCCGGTCGACGAAACCTATGTGCCCGTCGAGATCCGTCCGCTCACGGGCGCGCTCAACGCGCTGCTCGGGCGTCTGAAGACCGCGCTCGAAGGCCAGCGCAAATTTATCGCCGATGCCGCACATCAGCTGCGCACGCCGCTCACGGCCGTGAAGCTGCACGCGGAACAGGCCGTCAACGCGCGCGAGCCGCAGAAGGTCAACGACGCCGTGCGCGAACTGCGCGCCGCCGCCGATCGCGCGGTGCGCCTCTCAAATCAGTTGCTGTCGCTCGCACGCGCGGAACCGGGCGAACAGGCCGCGCGTTTCGTCGATATCGACATGTCCGCGCTTGCCTTCGAAACCGGCGCGGAATGGGTGCCGCGCGCGCTTGCGTGGCATGTCGATCTGGGCTTCCAGCGCCTCGACGATCCCGAGAACGACACGCCGCTGATGGTGCGCGGCAACCCCGTGCTGCTGCATGAGGTGATCGCCAATCTGCTCGATAACGCGCTCAAGTATTTGCCGCCCGCACGCGCCGATGGCGGGCGCATCACCGTGACGGTTTCGCAAAGCGTGGCCGATGGTGTGCCGATGGCGGAAATCGTCGTCGAGGATAACGGCCGCGGCGTGCCGCAAGGACAGCAAGCCGATCTCTTCAAGCGCTTCTTCCGCGGCGACGGCCAGAGCGAAAGCGGCGTCGATAGCGGCGCGGGTCTGGGCCTGGCGATCGTGCACGACATCATGACCCTGCATCGTGGCAGCGTGCATTACGAAGATGCGCCCGAAGGCGGCGCGCGCTTCATCGTGCGTGTGCCGCTCAACCAGCGTCGCGCCGGCAGCACGAAAACGCTGAGCCCGGACGACGCGCTCGCGCACAAGAGCGCGGCATCGCACGACGCGCCTGCAGAGACCAGCGAGAAAAAGCCTTCGCATCAGGCGCCGATCGATCTCTGAGCGCATTCAACGCAGCAACAAAAAACATGGGCCGCAATTGCGGCCCATGTGCTTTTCGATCACGCGACGCCCAAACAACGGCATCGACGTCAGCGCCTCATTTCTTCTTTTTGCTCTTCGACTTCGCGCTCTTGCCCTTCTCTTCGCTTTTCTCGGGCGGCGCGAGCATCGTGCCACGGCACTTGCGGGCGCCGCAGCGGCATTCGTATTCGCGCTTGAGCTTCTTGGTCTGCTTCGCGTCGATCACGAGACCGTAATCGTAGAACAGTTCCTCGCCGTGCTCGATATCGCGCACGGCGTGGATGTACACGTGCCCTTCGATCTCTTCGGCTTCGCAGTTCGGCGCGCACGAATGATTGATCCAGCGCGCGCTGTTGCCCTTGATCTTGCCGTCGATCACGTCGCCGTCGTCGAGCGCGAAATAGAAGGTGTGATTCGGTTCGTCGGGGTTATGCGGATGACGCCGCAATGCTTCCTTCCACGAGATGCGCTCGCCCTTGTATTCGATGAGGCGTTCGCCGGCCTCGATCGCATCGGCCGCAAATACGCCCTTGCCGTGTACGCCCGACTGGCGCACGACGATCCTGCGTACACTCATTGATGGAATCCTTGTGAAGTATCGCGTCCTGCGCTTCGCGGCGCGACGAGAAAGCCGCGCTCCACGCAAACACGGCGCCATGTCGGCGCCGCGCTCGTGTGCGTGCATCGAACTGCATGAGCCGTGCGAGGCGCGCCACAACCGGCATCGTACACGTTCGCGCCTCTTTCGTTCAACCTGCTGCACGCAACTCATTCATCGCGCACGATGAATGAGTCAGTGTTGCGCTTAACGTTGACCGAGCGTGGTATCGCCGAACAGATGCTTCTGCTCGCGCGGTTGCGAACGCCAGTACTGCGGCGGCGCGCTGACCGTCGCGCCCAGTTGCGCAGCGGCGTGCCACGGCCAGCGCGGATCGTAGAGCATCGCGCGCGCCATCGCGATCATGTCGGCTTCGCCATCTTCGATGATCTGATTCGCCTGCAACGCATCCGTGATGAGGCCCACGGCGATCGTCGTCATGCCGGTTTCCTGCTTCACCTTGCGCGCGAACGGCACCTGATAACCGGGCTCGACCGGAATCTTCTGCAACGGCGAAACGCCGCCGGAAGACACGTCGATCCAGTCCGCGCCGCGCGCCTTGAGCGCCTGCGCGAACACGACCGTATCGTCCGGCGTCCAGCCGCCGTCGACCCAGTCGCTCGCCGAAACGCGCACGCCCACGGGCCGGTCTTCAGGAAACTCCGCACGCACGATGTCGTAGATTTCGAGCGGAAAACGCATGCGGTTTTCGAGCGAGCCGCCGTATTCGTCGGTGCGCTGATTGGCGATCGGCGAGAGGAATTGATGCAGCAGATAACCGTGCGCGCAGTGCACTTCGAGCGCGTCGATACCGAGTCGCGCCGCGCGGCGCGCGGTCGCCGCAAACGCGTTGCGCACGCGATTCAGACCGGCGGTGTCGAGCGCGAGCGGCGGCGTTTCGTCGTCCTTGTGCGGCAGCGCCGAGGGCGCGTGCGGCAGCCATCCGCCATCGGCGACGGCAATCAGCTGGCCGCCTTCCCAGGGCACCTGACTCGATGCCTTGCGGCCCGCGTGCGAGATCTGCATGGCGATGCGGATCGGCGAATGACGGCGGATGGCGGCGATCACCGGTTCGAGCGCGGCTTCGGTGGCGTCATCCCAAAGGCCGAGATCGCCGGGCGTGATGCGGCCATCGGGCTCGACGGCGGTGGCTTCGATGCACAGCATCGCCGCGCCCGAGAGCGCGAGATGACCGAGGTGGATCATGTGCCAGTCGTTGGCCTCGCCGCGTTCGGCCGAGTATTGGCACATCGGCGAAACGACAATGCGATTGGCCAGCGTCACGCCACGCAGCGCGAGCGGTGAGAAGAGCTTGCTCATGGGGAAATAATGCGGACGGTGGTGAGGAGCGTCCGAGAATAGCACGCGCTTTTGACAGGCGCTTTCAAGGCCCGCGAGGCGCGACGGGGCGCCTCGGGCGGCTTATCCGCTGAAGAAATGCGCGGTTAAATAACGTCGCGAAAATGTCGCAGTAAGGTCGGAATAACGTCGCCGACCGTCGGCTTCAGGGCTGCTTCGCCGGCGCGTTTGCAAACTGCTGGTCGAGCGCGTCGAGCCATTCGTGGAACATCAGGCCCGCCTGGGTTTCCAGACGCGGCGCATGCTGCGCCGTTTCGGCGCGCAGAACATTGATGTCGATACCCGCGGCATCGAGTTCGCCCGCGTTGCCGATCAGCCAGGGCTCGAAGCGGTCGGCGCGCACTTCGGGATGACATTGCAGCCCGAGCACGTGATTGCCCCACGCAAACGCCTGGTTCTCGCACAGCGGCGTGGACGCCAGACGCGTGGCGCCCTGCGGCAGATCGAAGGTGTCGCCGTGCCAGTGCAGCATCGAGGTCGAGGCGCCATCGACGTGACGCAGCGGCGATTGGCGGCCGGCGTCGGTGAGCGTGAGCGGCGTCCAGCCGATTTCCTTGTGACCCGACGCATAGACGCGCGCGCCCAGCACACGCGCGATCAGCTGCGCGCCCAGGCAAATGCCGAGCGTGGGCAGACCCGCCGCGATGCGCTTTTCGATCAGCGCGGCAATCGGTGCAAGTGTGGGATAGCGTGCGTCGTCGCAGGCATTGATGGGACCGCCGAGGATCACCATCAGCGACGCAGAAACGGGATTGAGTGCGCCGACGCGGGCAAAACCGACATCGACATAACGTACCGGCCGGCCCCGGTCGCCGAGCACGCGCTCGAAACTGCCGAGGTCCTCGAAATATACGTGGCGAACGGCCAATACTTCGCGATTCATCGGCAAATCCCTGGGTCAGCTACGCAATTCGACGCGTGGCGCCGGCAGCGGGCCGGACACACATCGGGGGTACGTGACAGGCACGCTGGAAGCACGCCAACGCGTGTCACAGCCGTGCGGCAGACGGCGCGGGAACGACGCGCCACAAGGGACGCCTCGCCAACCCGCCCCACGAAACCGCCATGAACGCAGCACGTCAGGCGCAGCCGTCCATCCGATGAACGGCGCGGCTTCGTACCGGCCGCAGGTTTCGTGGGCTTTGCGTGGCGCTACATGGCGTCGTGAGACGCTACGTAGTGCCACGTAACGCTATGTGACCTTAAGTCACATCAAGCCGCGAAGATCTTCCAGTTTTTCTTCTGGGTCGTCGCGTCGGCCTGTTCGTAGACCGAGCAATCGAGACGCAGATCGGTATCCGCCATCTGGATGCCGAGCAGCGCACACTTGTGCGGCGTCTTCTTCGGGGTCTTGCTGGGCTCGAAATGCGTGCAGGACAGGCACATGCGGTGTTGCGGCATGGCTTCCTGCGATTCGAGCACGTAGACGGTCTTGAGCAGCGTGCGGTAGAACGCCGATTGCTCGTCCGCGCGCAGCGTGTTGACGGCCTTCGAGAGGAAATCCGGCCATTGTGCGGCCTTCTTCGCAGCCGTACGGCCACGCGCGGTCAGACGCACCGCGAGCGCGCGGCCATCGTCGAGCGCGCGGCGCTTTTCGACGAGACCCTTGGTTTCGAGCGTGCTCACTGCATCGCTGGTCGTGGCGGCAGTCAGTGCCGTTTCACGGGCGATCTCGCCGAGGCGCATCGGCCCCTTGCGCTGCATCAGCAGCACGAGAATTTCGCCCTGGGTCGGCGTGAGGCCTGCGCCTTCGGCCCAGTCCCACGCCTGGCTCCGCATTGCCGTGCTCAGTCGCAGCAGGCTATGGGTCACCCGCCCGGCTGCCTGCTCTCCGTATACGCCTTCGCTCATAGTCTTTCGCTGGTTATTTGGCAGCTTTCGCTGCGTCGTCAGCCGCCGCATGCGCCGACGGCCTTGTGGGAAACCTTGTAGGCAATCTCAGTGAATCGCCCACACCATCTCAAAAAATTCCTGCTTCGCACGCGCTGAAAACTCTCGTAATCGCACGCTGCATCCAGTCATTTCCTGTTGCCTGGCAGACCCGAAGCTTCCTTCGCAACCTCGTGCCCGCGCAGCAAACCGACATTCTATGCGAGAGTGGCAAATCGCACAGCTAACTTATCAAGCCGCAATTGTGGATAACCAGTTAGTAAGTGCACTCAAGGTCTGTGGGCAAATTACCGGCCCTGCACAATTGCCGTTTGATTCGCATTCCGGCTATCGCGATCCGCTCTTGCCAGGCGAGCGCACCGCGTCCTCGCGTGCATGACGCAGGCCCTTGAGTTTTCAGGCATTTCCGCGGTTACCCACAGACACCATGAGGCCCTGCTGCACACTATTGCCCATAACGGCGCAAAGATCAAAAAAATAAGAACACCCTGGTATCTTGCCTGGGACAAAAAATTTTTAGTAAGTCGGCGCAAAAGTCCGTTGTGTGCTTCGACACGCGGCCGCGAAGGCTTTCTGGTAGACCTTCTGGCAAGGCTCAAACGACAAGGGCAGCCCGCAGGCTGCCCTCTCGTACTGCGGTTTTCAGCCGCATTTCAGCGGATTTTCACCGGCCAGGCCACGCGCGCTGTCCGCCGTTTTCCGCTTTTCATGGCTTTTTCCATCAGGCTCGCCAACGCAGACACTGCTGGCGCACGGCCTCGTGCAGCGATTTTTCATCGGCGACCACGCTGCGCAGCCAGCTCGCATCGTTGTTCTGGTTGCGCGCGATCGTGCCGATTTCGGCCAGCGCGCGCGTCGAGCCGAGCGCCTCGCCATGCGGCGCGATCTTGTCGAGCGTGGCCAGAATGTCTTCGGAGATGGTGCGGCGCTCGCCCGTCTGCGGATCGACACAGGTGCCCGCAAGACCGAAACGGCAGGCCTGGAAGCGGTTGAACGTGTAGACGAGATAGTCGTCTTCGAGCGGCTGGATCGGCCGGTCGATCAGCAGATGGCGCGCCAGCGTCTGGATGTAGCAGGCGATCGCCGCCGCGCGCTCGACCGACAGCGGCGTATCCATCACGCGCACTTCGATCGTGCCGAAACCGGGCTTCGGGCGAATGTCCCAGTAGAAGTCTTTCATGCTGTTGACAACGCCCGTGTGAACCATCTTCGAGAAGTATTCCTTGAACTCCTCCCAGCTCAGCACGAACGGCGCACGGCCGGACAACGGGAACGCGAACACGGAATTCAGCCGTGCCGAATGAAAACCGGTGTCCACGCCCTGCACATACGGCGACGACGCGGACAGCGCAATGAAATGAGGAATGAAGCGCGAAAGCGAATGCAGCAGGAACAGCGCGCTATCGGCATCCGGGCAGCCGATGTGGACGTGCTGGCCGAACACCGTGAACTGCTTGGCCAGATAGCCGTACAGCTCCGAAAGGTACTGAAAGCGCGGTGTATCGACGATACGACGGTCGCTCCACTGCTGGAACGCGTGCGTGCCGCCGCCGCACAGGCCCACGTTCAGGCGGTCGGCGGCGGCGACCAGCACGTCGCGGATCTTGCGCAGATCGGCCACCGCCTGCTCGTGATGCGTGCAGATGCCGGTGGACAGCTCGATCATGCTTTCGGTGATTTCGGGCGTGATATTGCCCGGAATCTCCTGATCCTTGATGAGGCGCATGAGATCGCTGCCGGCTTTGGTCAGATCGTAATCGTGCGTGTTGACGATCTGCATTTCGAGTTCGACGCCGAAGGTGAACGGCTTCGAATCGATAAACGTTTCCAGTGACATGACGTCCCCTCTTTCGGCCACGCCGCGCGCGCCACCCGCTTCATGATGTGATGAAACGAAGGCAGCGCGTGCGGCAGGCAGTGTTTCGTGGCGGCGCGCTCAGGATGGCGCGGCCGCCGCCATCATTGCTCGTCGCGCTCGCCGACGAGCGCCAGCGCCCGGTACACGAGCCACGGCCCGAGCAGCTGCAATACGACGATTGCACACATCATGATCGCGCGCAGACGCGGATCGAAGCCCGGGTACAGATCGTAGGTGTCCTCCATGAGCAGCAGCGCGAGCGCGGACATCGGCGTGAGCGCGATGCCCAGCGCGACGCCCTGCTTCCATTCGAGGCCGCTTGGCTTCGCGAAGATCAGCACGCCGACCAGCTTGGCCACCAGACGCGCCACGATCAGCCCGGCCGCCGCCAGTCCGCCGACCAGAATGTCGTGCCATTCGAACGTGGTCATGGTCAGCACGAACAGGATCACCGTGAGCAGCCAGCCGGCCGTGCCGAAATGCTGTGGCCACAGTTGCGGGCGCACTTCCAGATTCTTCACGATGATGCCCGCGGCCAGCAGGCTCAGGATGGTCGAGAGCTTGAGCAGGTGCGCCACGGCAATCGCCAGCAGCACGAGGCCGAACAGCGCAACGAACGAATGCTCGTCCTGCGGGCTCAGGCGCCGGTAGAACAAGGTGCAGGCGCGCGCGAGCACATACGCGACCACGATCGAGCCGACCAGCAGATAGAGCGGCTGCAGGATGGTGGCAAACACGTTGCCGTAGATTTCCTGATGCAGCCAGCTGGAGGCGAGCTTTTCGATCACGACCGCATACATGCTGTTGAGCGCCGTGAGCGTGATCAGGCGCTGCGTGACCTGCCCTTCCGCGCGCAATTCGGTCTTGAGCTGGATCACCATGGCGGGCGACGTGGCCATCGCAATCGACGCTACGACGATTGCGACCATCGCCGGCACGGAAAGAAACAGCAACACGGCCAGTACGAGCACGAAGGTGAGCGTGGCTTCGGCAAGACTCGAGAGGATCAGCCACGGACTGCGGCGAATCCAGCGCAGATCGAGGCGGCTGCCGAGTTCGAACAGCAGCAGGCCGAGCGCGACATCGAGCAAAGGCCGCGCGGCGTTCGCCGTATCGATATCGATCACACCAAAACCCGCCGAACCGGCGATCAGGCCGATGACGGCATAGCCCGAAATACGCGGCAAACGCCAGGCGCGGTAGCACAGCTCGCCGCACAGACCGGCGGCCAGCAGCGCGAGGCCTGCCCAGAAAATGCCGTCGGGCTGCAACGGCCACGCGGGAAAGAACGAAAACGCCGACTTCATCGTGAAGGCTTCTCCTTGGCAACACCTTCCTGCAGGGGACCGAAGCGGCGCTGAAGCCCGCTTGGGCCGGCACAGAAGACAAGTCCAGCTGTCCAACGTACGAGTACCGCTACGGCCCGCATCATGGGCAAGCCGCGTGCCACGCAGACATAACACATGCGTGGCGAACGCGCGGCGAGGCGGTTCGCGAGCAGGAAGTTCCGCGTCAGCCGGGGACGCGCAAGCCCGCAGCCTGTATCAGGCAGCGGCTGGATTGCAGCGAACGACGGCGGGGAACCTCGCACCGGTGCCGCTTGCGCGGCGCACAGCAGGTCCAGGCGCGTTCTTTAGGGATTGTCGGCGCCTGGGTGGGTGAACGAACGCAGCCGGCTGTCCTGAGCACTGAGATTCAGTTCAGGCGGCATCCGTTCCGTGGACGCGTCGGCCATTTGATACCGATTTGATGTCGCTAGATATGGCGGGTGACGCGGAAAAGAACGGCGATTGTGCCATAGCTTTTTTGCAATTGTCCCGCTTCGAACGATGAAGCCAGGCGATGCCGGTAATTGCGCCCGCTTTGTACAAAGTTCAACGACGATGTGGAAAAAATGACCGTCGGCGCGCTGTTGAACTTCAGGCACCGGATCGACCAGCACAACAGTGCCGTTAACGCTTTTCCTGCCGACAGCGGTGGCGCCAGCTTCAGGTTTACGGTTTACCGTATGTATACGTAGTAGAAGTTAACAAGGGGCGCCCTTTCCTGTGGATAACCCCTGTATACCTATGTGAATCATCGGCTTGGCGTTCGCACAACCCGTCGCATACCGTGTGGCATGTTGCCTGGCAATCAAGAATAACTTTTTGAGGGCGCAAAGCGGTCGTCGAGTTATCCCGTTTACGCCCACATCGCGCCCACACCAAACTTGTCCACAACTCGCGCAGTTATCCACATGTTCGCGGGGATAACTGTATTGGTCGCGTTGTAAGCTTCGATGTAAGGTTTGCTTTCGTTTTCTGGAATTAGAGGCTGCGCTGGCGCAAGGCGCGCTGCAGGAAGCGCGCCGGATCGATCTGTTCGGCCAGTTCGCGTTCGAGCGGCCAGGGTTCGCCTTCGAGCTGCGAAGCGATCAGTTCGGCCCCCAGCGCCGCCCAGACGAGACCGCGCGAGCCGAAGGCGAATGCACCGTAAAGGCCAGGCGTGCGCGGCAGATCGAGCGGCCAGGCGCCCGACAGACGCTGGGCGTCCTGGCGTGCGGCGGTTTCGTCGCCAAGCTGGCCGATCATCGGCATGCGGTCGCTGGCGACGCAGCGCAGCGCCACGCGGCCGCGCCAGCCAGTCGATGGTTCCGCGGCGGCGGCCAGTTCGGGCAGCATCAGCGCGACGCGTTCGAGGTTTTCCACGTGGCCGGGCGCGCGCAGGTCGAGATTCGTGTCGTCCACTTCGTAGGTCGCGCCCGCGAGCGTCACGCCGCCGTCGAGCGGCACCGCATAGCCGTCGCCGATCACGGGCACGCGCAGCGCCGCGAGCGTGCTCTCATCGACGAGCGTGAGCTGGCCGCGCACGCTGCGCGTCGGTGCAAAGTCGAGCGCGGCGGCACGCGCGGCATCGTGCGCGTTGGCGAAGATCACCGCGCCCGCCTGCGTAATCAGCGTGCCCTTGTCGTCGAAAACCTGCCAGGCGTCGCCGTTACGTTCGAGTTTCCCCACTGGCACGCCGTAACGCGTTTCCACCTGCGCGCCGCTGTATGCGCTGGCCGCGGCGATCTGCGCGCGGCACAGCGAAGCCGGATCGATCGCGCCGCCAAGCGGATAAAACCAGCCGCCCTGCGCGAGTTCGACACCTGCGAGGGCCTGCGCCTGCTCGCGATCGACGCCGTGCACGAATTCGTTGGGATAACCAAACGATGCCAATGCTGCCGACACCGCGCGCGATTCATCGTCGGTGGCGAGATGCAGGAGTCCTGCATGACTGCGTGTGGGCGCATGGCCGAGCGCATCGAGCGCGGCCCAGCGTTGCAGCGCATAGAGAAAGCCCGCGCGCGTGATGCGCGAGGCGCTGCTGTCGTCGCGTGAAATCAGCGGATGGAATACGCCAGCCGGGTTGCCCGAAGCTTCGAACGCAGGCGCCGAGTGGCGCTCCAGCAGCGTGACGCGCCAGCCGCGCGCAGCCAGCCGCTCCACCAGCGCGCTGCCCGCAAGCCCCGCGCCGATCACGACCGCGTGCCGTTCGGCGAGCGGCATCGGCATCGGCGGTTCGTAACGGCGTACGCGCCAGCGCGGCGCGAAGCGCCCCGTCAGCATCGCCCATTTGCCGCTGAAACCCGGCGTTTTGCGGAATTCGAAACCGTTTTGTTCGAGCGCGCGTTTGACATCGCCTGCGCTGCTCCAGGTGGCGAATGTGGCGCCTTCGCCTGCTACGCGTGCGAGCGCCTTGAAGATCGCTGGCGACCAGAGTTCGGGATTTTTCGCGGGCGCGAAACCGTCCAGATAGATCGCATCGGCGCGTAACCACATTTTGGGCAGCGCCTCGACGGCGTCGCCGAATGTGAGCGTGAGCGTCACGCGCCCGCCCTCGAATTCGAGCCGATGGGTGCCCGGCACGAGCATCGGCCACGCTTGCGCCAGTTGCTGCGCGAGCGCGGCGAATTCGCTGCGCGGCGCTTGCGCAGTGACGGTGGCGAGCACCGCGCGCAGATCCTCGCGCGCAAACGGATGCTTTTCCACCGAGACAAAATGCAGGCGCTCGCAACGAGCGGGGTCGGCGCGCCACGCTGCCCACGTCGTCAGGAAATTCACGCCAAGACCAAAACCCGTTTCCAGCACCGTAAAAATGCGCTGTTTTTGCCAGCGTTCGGGCAAATCGTTGCCCTTCAGAAACACGAAATCGGCCTGTTCGAAGGCGCCTGAAGGGCTGTGATAGACGTCGCCGAAGGTGGGTGAAAACGGCGTGCCGTCCTCGCGAAAGGCGAGCGTGGCGGGAATCAGGGTGGCGGTCATGACTGGCGCGAAGGCGGCGAAAGCGGGAAATTGCGGCGAAATGCCCGTGGGCTCTGGGTTTGCGGCCGCAAAGCGTTGGCGGGACGCAACGCGAGAATGTTAAATCGATGCATGCCGGCTGCATTCCTGAAGCGGCAAACATCAAAAATGTGGGATGGCGCAAAAAAACCCGCGCGGACCCCTCTAAATCTTCGAAACCCTTGTCGTTATTGGGTTTGCGCTGCGCTATCATAGCAAGCGCCGCCCAGGGAAGCGGCAGCACGGACGTTGCGGGAAAGTGCAGGCACTCGCCAGCCCTTCAAGCCGCGACGCAAATCCCCGGGGTGCTCCGGGTCCGCGCTGCTCGACGGCGCGGCACGCGTCCGTATAATCGGCGCGTTCGCGCTGTTCGTGTCAACCTAAACACAGAAAGGAATATCTCAATGAATAAACAGGAACTGATCGACGCCGTCGCAGCACAGACGGGCGCTAGCAAGGCTCAAACCGGTGAAACGCTGGACACGCTCCTCGAAGTGGTCAAGAAGGCTGTGTCGAAAGGCGACGCAGTCCAGCTGATCGGCTTCGGCAGCTTTGGCTCGGGCAAGCGCGCGGCACGTACGGGCCGTAACCCGAAGACCGGCGAGACCATCAAGATTCCGGCAGCCAAGACCGTCAAGTTCACGGCTGGCAAGGCGTTCAAGGACGCCGTCAACAAGCGTTAAAGCAATACCGCTTTAAGTTGACACCCGCCCCTGGCGGGTTTTTTTTCGTCCAACGGCGCCGCATTGCACGGCGCCGTTGTGGTTTTCGCCCGCATTTCGCAGGCTATTTTCAGCGTCGATCAATCGTGACGGTGGACGATTTCGCCTTCGCCATCGTGGTCATGATCGTCGTCTTCGTCGAAATCCCAGACCGGGAACGGGTCGGCGTAAGCCTGCCAGGCGTCGGGGCCTGCTGCGAATTCCGCATCCGTGACGAGGCAGGCGTCGAGCTTCGCGCGCCACGCCGCATGATCCAGATTCACGCCGATCATCACCAGTTCCTGACGACGGTCGCCAATGCGCGCATCGTTCGCGTCGCCAAACCAGTCGCGCGCGATTTCGGCTTCGAGCTCGGCATCCTGCGGCCATTCTTCGCGCGGCTGCGCGGCCCACCACGTACCCGCCGGACCGTGGCGGCACACGCCGCCCGCCTGCGAAAGCTGGCCGGCCACGTCGTTACGCGTGGCAAGCCAGAAAAAGCCCTTCGAACGCAGCACGCCGGTCCATTCCTGATTCAGCAGCGCCCACAGACGCTCTGGCTGAAACGGCTTGCGCGCGCGATAGACGAAGTTGCCGATGCCGTAGGTGTCGGCTTCGTTGCGATGCTGGTGATCCGGATGGCTGCAATGCGCGCCGCAGGCATCGCCGTGGTCATGGTCGTGGTGGTGATCGTGATCATGATCGTGCGCGTGATCGGCGTGATCGTCTTCGTGCAGCGAAGCGAGCCAGCCCGGCGCGCTCGCGGCGGCGTCGAAATCGAAACGGCCCGTATTGAGCACGGTTTCCAGCGGCACTTCGCCGAAACGGCTCACCACCTGCACCGCGCGCGGATTGATGCGCGCAAGGATGTGCTGCAGGCGCGCGAGATCGTCGGCGCTCACGAGATCGGCCTTGTTGAGCACCAGCACGTCGCAGAATTCCACCTGCTCGATCAGCAATTCGACGATGGTGCGGTCGTCGCCCTCGCCCACCGTCACGCCGCGTTCGGCGAGCGGGTCGGCGCTGGCGTAGTCGCGCAGGAAGTTGAACGCGTCCACCACCGTGACCATCGTGTCCAGACGCGCGAGATCGGCCAGCGACCCGCCGTCTTCGTCGGTGAACGTGAAGGTTTCGGCGACCGGCATCGGCTCGGCGACGCCGGTCGATTCGATCAGGATGGCGTCGAAGCGCTGGCCCGCCTGGGCCGGATCGGCCAGACGGCGGATTTCGGCCAGCAGGTCGCCGCGCAGCGTGCAGCAGATGCAGCCGTTGGACAGCTCGACGAGACGTTCCTCGACGCGCGAAACCGCGGAGGCGTCGCGCACGAGCGCCGCGTCGATATTGACGGCGGCAAGATCGTTGACGATCACGGCCACGCGCAGACCGGCGCGGTTGGCGAGGACGTGGTTGAGCAATGTGGTCTTGCCCGCGCCCAGAAAACCGGAGAGCACGGTGACGGGCAGTGGCGTCTGGTTCATCGCAGTGTGCAGTAGAAAAAGGCAGGAAAAACGGTCCGCGCGGGCAGTCCGGCGGCGCAAGCCTGCATTTTGCACCATGCGGGCGTGCTGCGCTGTCAGGCGCAGCGCCGAAGCAGGTTCAAGCCTTACGGGGCGCGGGATGCGCGGCCGTCAGGGCATCAGCTTCCATTTACGCAGAATGGCGGCGATCTGCTGGGCGTACTGATCGCGCAGCGCCGGCGTTTCCGAATGGTAAGCGCCGACTGCAGACCAGGTATTGCCGTATTTATTCATCTTCTGGCGCAGATGCCAGGCGGCAATGTAGACGTTCTTGCACGGCTCCATCAGCGTGCTTTGCGAAATACCGTACTGCGCGAGCGCGGGCAGATGAATCGAGTTGATCTGCATCACGCCGTAGTCGGTCGAACCGTTCGCATTCCTGTGCATTGCATCAGGCGTGTTGTGCGACTCCTGCCACGCGATGGCGCGCAGGATCAGCGGATTGACCTTCTGGTAGCGGGCGGCTTCGTCGAAACAATCGGCGCGTGCGGGCGCGCTGGCCAGTGCGGCGAGCGAGAGCAGAACGGCGATCGTGGAGGACGCAACCTTTTTCATTGCAACGGCGATAGAAGTGCAAAACGGAATGAAGCGGTCTGGACGACACCGCGCGCGAACTCACGCGAGCCGTTGAAACTGCGGGAAAACCCGCGTCTTGCCGATGCAAGCTGCGCAGTCCCAGATCCACGCCGCCCGTATGATACCGGCAGTCGATGACGCTTCAAACAGACCGAACGGCCAGAATGCCTGCTTCCTTACGCAGGTCAATTCTTACAAATGCCTTGTGCCGCGATCAGCGTACTAGAGGAAATCCCCAGACGTTTTCGCTTTGTGACAAATTCGACACGAAAAGCTGCTACTGTTCCTCTTTTTGGTGAGCATCGGTTGCCGGGGAGGAGCGTCGGCAGTCGGCGGCGGTTGGGGAGCCAGGCGGGTGCACTCGAGTGCACCAGGCGGGCTGTTCGCACGGGCACGATGCACACGTTGAGCACGATAAGTACGACTAGCCGGCGGTGTCCATTGCCGGCTTCGATATGACACCCATGAGAAGAAATCGTATGGCTTTGCGTCGCGTCGCCACGGCGCTGCTCGTGAGCGGACTGATGACGGCGCAGCTCGCCTATGCCCAGGTCACGCTCAACTTCGTCAACGCCGATATCGATCAGGTGGCGAAGGCAATCGGTGCGGCCACCGGCAAAACCATCATCGTCGATCCGCGCGTGAAGGGGCAGCTCAATCTCGTTTCCGAGAACCCCGTTCCCGAAGATCAGGCGCTCAAGACGCTGCAATCGGCGCTGCGCATGCAGGGCTTTGCGCTCGTGCAGGACCACGGCGTCCTCAAGGTCGTGCCGGAAGCCGACGCCAAGCTGCAAGGCGTGCCCACCTATGTGGGCAACGCGCCGGCCGCGCGCGGCGATCAGGTCATCACCCAGGTGTTCCAGCTGCGCAACGAATCGGCGAACAATCTGCTGCCGGTGCTGCGTCCGCTGATTTCGCCGAACAACACGATCGCGGCCTATCCGGGCAATAACGCGCTGGTCGTGACCGATTACGCCGATAACGTGCGGCGCATCGCGGCGATCATCGCGGGTGTCGATACGGCGGCGGGCCAGCAGGTTCAGGTCGTGCCGCTGCACAACGCGAATGCGCTCGACATCGCGCCTACGCTGCAGAAAATGCTCGATCCGGGCGCGATCGGCGGTTCCGATCCCACGCTCAAAGTGACCGTGCTGGCCGATTCGCGCACCAATTCGGTCATGCTGCGTGCATCGAATCCGCAGCGCCTCGCGGCCGCGAAGGAACTGGCGAAGCAGCTCGACGCGCCGACCAGCATGCCCGGCAATATGCACGTGGTCGCGCTGCGCAACGCCGACGCCGTGCAACTCGCCAAGACGCTGCGCGGCATGATGGGCAAGGGCGGCAACGATTCGTCGTCGTCCGGCAGCGGCGCGAATTCGTTCAACCAGAACGGTGGTGGCGGCAACAACAGCACCTCGACCGGTGCATCGGGCACGCCGCCGCTGCCGAATTCGCTGAGCAACAGCGGTTCGTCGAATAATCCGATGGCGGGCGGCGGCTCGTCGAACGGCAACAACAGCGATTTCCTCGGCGACAACAGCAAGGACAAGAGCGACGACAACGCGTCGGGCGGCGGCATGATCCAGGCCGACGCCGCCACCAATTCGCTGATCATCACCGCGCCGGACCCGCTTTATCGCAATCTGCGCAGCGTGATCAACCAGCTCGACGCGCGTCGCGCCCAGGTTTATATCGAAGCGCTGATCGTCGAACTGAATTCGAATACGAACGCCAATCTGGGCATCCAGTGGCAGATCGGCACGGGCAATGTGCTGGCCGGCACGAACCTCTCGACGGGTGGCGGCAACAGCATCATCAACCTGACGGCAACGGCGGCGGCCAGTGCGGCGACGGGCGGCCTCGGCCTCGCCAGTTCGCTCAGCGGCCTGCAGCAAGGCCTGAACGTAGGCTGGGTGCACAATCTGTTCGGCGTGCAGGGGCTGGGCGCACTGCTCCAGGCGCTCTCGCAGACCAACGACGCGAACGTGCTGTCCACGCCTAACCTGATCACGCTCGACAATCAGGAAGCGAAGATCGTCGTCGGGACCAACGTGCCGATCCAGACCGGTTCGTACTCGAATCTCACGAGCGGCTCGACGAGTTCGGCGTTCAATACCTACGATCGCGTCGATGTGGGTCTCACGCTGCACATCAAGCCGCAGATCACCGAAGGCGGCATCCTCAAGCTGCAGCTGTACACGGAAGATTCGGCAATCGTAAACGGCACGACCAACGCGACGACCAATCCCGCCGGCCCCGATTTCACCAAGCGCTCGATCCAGTCGACCGTGCTGGCCGATAACGGCGAAATCATCGTGCTCGGCGGCCTGATGCAGGACAACTATCAGGTCAGCAACAGCAAGGTGCCGCTGCTCGGCGATATTCCGTGGATCGGCCAGCTGTTCCGCTCGGAAAACAAGACCCGCTCGAAGACCAATCTGATGGTGTTCCTGCGTCCGGTGATCATCAGCGATCGCGATACGGCGCAGGCGGTCACGTCGAACCGTTACGACTACATCCAGGGCGTGACGGGCGCGTACAAGTCGGACAACAACCTGATGAAGGACAAGGACGATCCGGTCGTGCCGCCGATGCCCCTGGGCCCGGCCGAAGGCGGTTCGGCGCTGAATCTGTTCGATATCGACAAGATGCGCCGCGAGCAGGTCATGCGCTCGGTGCAGCCGGCCTCGGGCGCGAGCGCGGCGCAGATGCAGCCCGTGCAGACCGCGCCGGTGCAGACCCAGACGATCCCGGTTCAGACGATTCCGGCGCAAACCGCGCCCGCGCAATCGGGCGATCAGCAGCCGCTGACGACTACGCCGAGGACACAGCCTTGAGCACGGCCGATACGCCGCGCACTGCGCCCTCGCCGATCGCGGCGCGCCTCGTGCCGTACAGCTTCGCGCGCAGCGGCCAGATCCTGGTCGCGCAACAGCACGCCGACGGCCTGGAAGTGTGGATCAGCGAGCGCACTTCGGGTGCGTCGATCGCCGAGGTCGCGCGCAACTTCGGCGCCTTCACGCTGGTACGCGTGCCCGCCGACGAGCTTGCGCTCGCCATCAACCAGGCTTATGCGCGCCAGGACGGCAGCGCCGCGCAGGTGGTGGGCGAAGTCGAAGGCGAAGTCGATCTTTCGCGTCTGATGCAGGACATTCCCGAAGTGGAAGACCTGCTGGAATCCGAAGACGACGCGCCGATCATCCGCATGATCAACGCGCTGCTGACCCAGGCGGCGCGCGAGCAGGCATCGGATATTCACATCGAGCCGTTCGAAAACGCGTCGGTCGTGCGCTTTCGCGTGGACGGCACGCTGCGCGACGTGGTGCGGCCGAAGAAGGCGCTGCACGGCGCGCTGATCTCGCGTATCAAGATCATGGCGCAGCTCGATATCGCCGAAAAACGTCTGCCGCAGGACGGCCGTATCACGCTGCGCGTGGGCGGGCGGCCGGTGGACGTGCGCGTGTCCACGCTGCCCACGGGTCACGGCGAGCGCGCTGTGCTGCGTCTGCTGGAAAAAGACGCGCAACGCCTGAATCTGGAAGCGCTCGGCATGGCGTCGGATACGCTCGGCCAGTTCGACCAGCTGATCGCCAAACCGCACGGCATCGTGCTCGTGACCGGGCCAACCGGTTCGGGCAAGACGACTACGCTGTATGCATCGATGTCGCGGCTCGAAACCGCCACGACCAACATCATGACCGTGGAAGACCCGATCGAATACGATCTTTCGGGCATCGGCCAGACGCAGGTGAACGAGCGCATTGGCATGACGTTCGCGCGGGCGCTGCGCTCGATCCTGCGTCAGGACCCGGACATCATCATGATCGGCGAAATCCGCGATCTGGAAACCGCGCAGATCGCCGTGCAGGCGTCGCTCACGGGCCACCTCGTGCTCGCCACGCTGCACACGAACGATGCGGCTTCCGCGGTGACGCGTCTGACCGATATGGGCGTCGAGCCTTATCTGCTCGCGTCGTCGCTGCTCGGCGTGCTGGCGCAGCGTCTGGTGCGCCAGCTTTGTCCGCATTGCAAGGAAGCGCGCGTGGAAGAAGATGGCCGCACGCGCTATCACCCGGTCGGCTGCGAGCGCTGCGGCAATTCGGGCTACTCGGGCCGTCGCGGCGTGTATGAGCTGCTGCTGATCGACGAACCGATCCGCGCGCTGATTCACCGCAACGCCGCCGATGCCGAAATCTTCGCCGCCGGCCGCGAGCAAGGCATGCGCACGCTGCGCGAAGACGGCGAGCGCTGGCTCGACAAAGGCACGACCTCGCTCGAAGAAGTGCTGCGTGTGACGGGCGGAGCGTAGCGGTCATGCCGGCATTCCGTTTTGAAGCGATCGACGCCGCGGGCAAAGCGCAAAAAGGCGTGCTCGACGCCGATAGCGCGCGCAGTGCGCGTCAGCAGTTGCGCGGCCAGGGCCTCACGCCGCTGGTCGTCGAACCGGCCGCGAGCCGCACGCGCGGCGCGCGTCAGCAGCGTCTGGCGCTCGGGCGCAAGCTCTCGCAGCGCGAGCAGGCGATTCTCACGCGCCAGCTCGCGAGCCTGCTGATTGCGGGCCTGCCGCTGGGCGAAGCGCTGGCCGTGCTCACCGAGCAATCCGAGCGCGACTACATCCGCGAACTGATGGCCGCGATTCGCGCCGAAGTGCTCGGCGGCCATTCGCTGGCCAATGCGCTGGCGCAGCATCCGCGCGATTTCCCCGATATTTACCGTGCGCTGGTTGCGGCGGGCGAACACACGGGCAAGCTCGGTATCGTGCTGTCGCGCCTGGCCGACTACATCGAGCAACGCAACGCGCTCAAGCAGAAGATCGTGCTGGCGTTCACGTATCCGGCGATCGTCACGTTGATCGCGTTCGGCATCGTCACGTTCCTGCTCAGCTATGTGGTGCCGCAAGTGGTGAACGTGTTCGCGAGCACCAAGCAGCAGCTGCCGTTTCTGACCATCGTGATGATGGCGCTGTCGTCGTTCGTGCGGCAATGGTGGTGGGCAGTGGTGATCGTCGTGGCGCTGGTGGCGTGGGTCGTGCGCGCGACCTTGCGCCGGCCCGGCCCGCGTCTCGCGTTCGACCGCTGGCTGCTGACCGCGCCGCTCGCGGGCAAGCTCGTGCGCGGCTACAACACGGTGCGTTTCGCGAGCACGCTGGGCATTCTGAGCGCGGCGGGCGTACCGATCCTGCGCGCCCTGCAGGCCGCGGGCGAAACGCTCTCGAACAAGGCGATGCGCAACAACATCGACGATGCGATCGTGCGCGTGCGCGAAGGCACGTCGCTGTCGCGCGCGCTCGGCAATACCAAGACGTTTCCGCCGGTGCTGGTGCACCTGATCCGCTCGGGCGAAGCCACGGGCGACGTCACGACCATGCTCGATCGCGCCGCCGAAGGCGAAGCGCGCGAACTCGAGCGCCGCACGATGTTCCTGACGAGCCTGCTCGAACCGTTGCTGATTCTGGCGATGGGGGGCGTGGTGCTGGTGATCGTGCTCGCGGTGATGCTGCCGATCATCGAACTGAACAACCTCGTGCAGTAAGCATTGCGGCGCTGCGCTGCGCTGCACGAGGCGGTTTTTTTAACGCACGTAGATGGTAGGACCGCCGGGGTTGGCGGGCAGGAAGATTTCGGAGTGCACGCCATGGCGGTCGATCACGATCGAGCGGGCGCGCACTTCGGCGAGCTTCGAATCCTGGCCGATCAGGCCGCCCAGCGAGATCGCCTTGGCCGGTTCGCCGCCGATGCTGACGATGGCCGCAGCGCCCTGCGAGAGCGCGAGGATGCCGAACAGATGGATATCCTGCGCGACGTTATGTTCGAGCTTGCCGCCGAACGGCGTGCCGGCCTGATCGAGCGAGACCGGCGCCTGGGCGGCGGCGGCCTGCACGGGCGCCGCGCGCGTAGCGGCGATTTCGAGTGTCCACCACGCTGCCGTGGCGCAAAACACCGCGAAGGCAGCGAGTGACAAAAGACGGATTTGTAGTGGGTTCATGCGTTCCATTGTACGGAGTAATGTGAACGTTTTGATGGCAGGAAGATGGCAGGAATCAGTGCGCGAAGGTTGTTCGGGAAAGTACCGGAAACGTTCGCGAAAAAGCGGGTCGCGAAGGCGTCATCGTGTGACATTACAATGACCCGTCATGTACGCGGATACGCTGCGAAACAGCTAGTGAAGCACGCAGCGAACCACGATCAACACCAGGAAACATCAGGAGGGAAGCAAGTCATGTCCATGTGGGCCAAATACCGTGGGCCAATCAGCCGCGACGTCATCGAGGGCCGGCGCGCGCGCCGTCAGGGCGGTTTCACGCTGATCGAAATCATGGTCGTGATCGCGATCCTCGGCATTCTTGCCGCGCTGATCGTCCCGAAGATCATGAGCCGTCCCGATGAAGCGCGCCGTGTGGCCGCCAAACAGGACATCGGCACCATCATGCAGGCGATGAAGCTCTACCGCCTCGATAACGGCCGCTATCCGGCGCAGGATCAGGGCCTGCAGGCGCTGGTCCAGAAGCCCACCACCGACCCGGTGCCGAACAACTGGAAGGACGGCGGCTATCTGGAGCGCCTGCCCAACGATCCGTGGGGCAATCCGTACCAGTATCTGAACCCGGGCGTGCATGGCGAGATCGACGTCTTCAGCTATGGCGCCGATGGCAAACCCGGCGGCGAAGGCAACGACGCCGACGTCGGTTCCTGGCAGTAGCCGCCCAGCCGCGATGTCACGCGTGGCGCGATCCGGTCGAATGGTGTTGAACGCATCCGATCCTCGCGCCGCGCGGCTTCGCCCCGAGTGCATGCCGATACGCCCCTCGCCGCGCATTTTCCTTCCGCTTGACCTCTTTTCAGCCCATGCAATCCCGCCCCATTCGCATCCCGCGCCGCTGTGACCGCGCGCCGACGCCTGCGCGCTCGGCGGGTTTCACGCTGCTGGAAATGCTCGTGGTGCTGCTGATCGCCGGACTGCTGGTGTCGCTCGCCTCGCTCTCGCTCACGCGCAATCCGCGCACCGATCTCAACGAGGAAGCGCAGCGTCTCGCGCTGCTGTTCGAATCGGCCGGCGACGAAGCGCAGGTGCGCGCCCGCCCGATCGCCTGGCAGCCGCTCTCCGGCGGTTTTCGCTTCGATGTGCGTACCGAGGACGGCTGGCGCCCGCTGCGCGACGACCTGCTCGGCCCGCGCCAGTGGGAAGGCGGCGTGACGGGCGTGTCGATCACCTACCCCGGCGGCGAAGACGATTACCACGCGAACCGGCTGATTTTCGGCACCGAAGCGGTCGAGCAGCCGGTCGAGATCACGCTGTTTTCGGCGGCGGGCCGCGCCACCATCATCGGCACCGGGACTGGCCGTTATGAGGTTCGTTGAGATGCGCGCCCGTGGCTTCACGATGATCGAAGTGCTGGTCGCGCTTGCCATCGTGGCGATCGCGCTTGCGGCTTCGCTGCGCGCCGTGGGCAGTCTCGCCGCGAGCGAGGCCGAACTGCACGACCGCCTGCTGGCCGGCTGGAGCGCCGACAACGCGCTCGCCCAGTTGCGCCTCGCGCATGCCTGGCCCGATCTCGGCGAACACAGCTTCGACTGCTCGGAGGGCAATCTGCGCCTGACCTGCACGCAGCATGTCGCGGCCACGCCCAATCCGGTGTTTCGCCGCGTGGAGGTCACGGTGACGATGCCGGGCCGCGACGGCAATCTCGCGCAACTCGTCACGGTGCTCGGCAATGAGCCGAACCGGTCCCTGTGATTTCCCGATGAGTATCCGACGCGCCCGCCCCGCCCGCGGCTTCACGCTGATCGAGCTGCTGGTCGCCATCGCGATCCTGGCCGTGGTGGCGATTCTGTCGTGGCGCGGCCTCGACCAGATCGTGCGCGGACGCAACGTCATTTCCACGTCGATGGCCGAAGAGCGCGTGTTCGCGCAGATGTTCGACCAGATGCGTATCGACACGCGCCAGGCCGTCAGCGACGACGAAGCCGGTTCGCCCGCCGTCGCCGTCGATGGCGGCGCGCTGCAGATCGTGCGCGCGTTCGCGGTGCCGCCCGGCGCGGCGCCGCGTCTGCAGGTGGTGCGTTATCGCGTGAGCGACGGGCGCGTCGTGCGTTACGCCTCGCCGCCGCTTGCCACCATCGGCGAACTGCGGCGCGCGCTGCGCGGCGGCGAAAGCAGCGCCTGGAGCGCTTTATCGATGATGCAGGGCGTGGGCTCGATCAACGCGCGCCTTTATGTGCCGAAGGTCGGCTGGACGTCCGATATGGGCGAAGTGCGCGGTCAGCTCAACGCCAACAATAACGGCGTGAAGGTCCCGCAGCTCGGCAACGCGCCGGTGCCGCGCGCCGTGACGGGGCTCGAGGTGAGCGTCGGCGCGCACGCGCTCGCGCGGCCCGTGACACGCGTTTTCCTGGTGGGGGAATGAGCATGCGCCGCCCCTTGTTTCTGCCTGTTTCACGGCTTTCGAGACTTTCCCGGCTTTCCCGACGCATAGGCGCGCGCGCAAAACAGCGCGGCGCGGCGATCATCACGGCGCTGCTGGTGGTCGCGCTGTCGGCGATCCTGGTGTCGGGCATGCTCTGGCGCCAGCAGGTGCAACTGCGCCGCATCGAGAATCAGCGTCTGCTGACCCAGGCGCAATGGATTTCGCGTTCGGCACTCGACTGGACGCGTCTCGTGCTGCGCTCGGAAGCCGATACCTCGGCGGGCGTGACCTATCTGGGCGGCGCGTGGGGCATGCCGGTTGCGCGCACGCGGCTGTCCGACTTTCTCGGCCAGATTGGCGAAGTGCGCGCCGATCAGGGCGCCGACACGTGGCTCTCGGGCTCGATCGAAGACGCCCAGGCGCGCTACAACTTGCGCAATCTGGTGACGGCGTCCGCGCCCGGCGCGCTGCAGCTCAATCTCACGCAGATCCAGGCGTTCGCGCGCCTGCTGCAACTGCTCGGCGTCGATGGCCAGCTCGCGAAGAACGCGGCGGTGTATCTGCGCTCGGGCCTGGCGTATTCGGTCACGCGCTTTCAGACCGCGTCGGCGGGCGTGACGGCGAGCGGCACCGCCGCGACCCAGCCGGTTGCGGGCGGCGCAGGCGGCGGCGCGAACTTCACCAGCAACCCCGGTCTTTCCGATGGCGACAGCAACAGCGGATCGGCGCCAATCCTCATGACGAGCGTGGACGCCCTGCTCGACGTGCCCGGTTTCACGCCCGACATCGTCGCGCGCCTGCGCCCCTTCGTGACGATCCTGCCGACCACCACGCCGGTCAACATGAACACGGCGACGGCCGAAGTGATCGCCTCGATCGTCCAGGGCATGAGCCTGTCGAGCGCGCAGGCCTTCGTGTCGCGACGCCAGACGGTGTTTTTCCGTAATCTGAGCGATGTGCAGCTCGCGCTGACCGGCGCCGGCAGCCCGCAGACCGGCATCGACTCCACGCTTTGCGACGTCAATTCGAATTACTTTCTCGTGCATGGCCGCGTGCAGCATGAGCGCGCGGTCGTGGACCGGACCACGCTCGTCTGGCGCGACCCGCTTACCCATGTGACGCGCATCGTGCGCGTTCGCGACGAATCATGAAACCGTACCAGTCCAACATCGAAAAGAGGTGCGTGTGAGCACGCTGATCGTCCTGATGCCGCCGCGCGACCCGGCGGTCCACTCGCAGGAATGGCAGTTGCCGGAACTGCCGTTCGCGCTGCTCGACAAGTCGGGCCGCACGCAGCGCGCGGGCCGCGCCGCGCTCGGCCTGTTGCCGAAAGCGTCGGCTACCGTGCTGCTGATCGCCGCGCGCGACCTGCTGATGATTACGGCCGCCGTGCCGCCGCTCAAGGGGCCGCGACTGCGCCAGGCGCTGCCCAACGTGGTCGAGGATCATCTGATCCAGGACCCGCAGACCTGTCATCTGGCACTCGATCCCACGCGCCTCGCCGATGGCCGGCAGACCGTGGCCGCCATCGATCGCGGCTGGTTCCGCTTTATCGTCGAAGGCTTTACGGGCGCGGGGCATCGCAACCTGCGCGCGGTGCCGGTGGCGCGCTGCCTGCCGCTCGCGCAAAGCATCGTGGCGCCCGTGGCCGAACCGGCGATGGCGGGCGAAGGCGCCACCGCTTCGAATCCCGCCGAACATGCCGATAGCGCCGTGCGCGAAGCCGTCACGGCCTGCGTGCTCGGCCAGGTGATGTCGACCGCGCCGGAGCTGCTGCCCGATCTGGCCGCCGCGCCTGCCGCGCCCGCAGCCTTGCTCGAACTCGCCATCGTGCGCGGCACGGCGGCCGAAGGCTTCGCGGTGCCGTCGGCGAGCGTGGCCGCGACCGTCGACGCGCTGGCCGGCGACGCCGACATCGCGCGCTACGTGCTGACCGGCCTGCCCGGCGAACCCACGCGCGCCGCCGACAAAGCCGCGCTGGCCGCCGCCCTGCCCGGCGCGCAGCCGCTCGCCTTCGAAACGCTCGCGCAGCGTGCGCTTGCCTGCAAGTTCGACCTTTGCCAGTTCGAGTTCGCCGCGCAGCCGTGGCGCCTCGACCGCGCGACGCTGCGCCGTCTGCGCGTGCCGATCGTGCTGATCGCGGCGTCGCTGGTGGTGGCGATCATCGGCGCGAATGTGCAGTGGCTGATGCTGGCGCGCCAGCGCGACGCCATCAACACGCAGATGACCGAACTGCTGCTCAACGCCTTCCCGAAAACCACCGTCGTGCTCGATCCGGCCGGCCAGATGGCGCGGCAGCTTTCGCAGTTGCGCGTGGCCGCCGGCGAGCCCTCGCCCGATGACTTCCTCGCGCTGTCCGACGCGCTCGCGCGCTCGCTCGGGCCGATTCCCGCGAACGGCATCGCGGCGTTCGACTATCACGAGCGGCGCCTGGACGTGACCTTCAAACCGGGCGTCAACGTCGATGCCGATCTGGCCAAACGCCTCGCGCGCAACGGCCTTGCGGGCACGCAGGACAGCAGCACCGGCAAATGGACCATCAGGAGCGCGTCATGAAGACATCGGCATTGAGCGGCGCGTGGGCCGATACCTGGAACGAGTTCTGGGAAGCGCGCTCGGCGCGCGAGAAGGTGCTGCTGACGTGGGGCAGCGCGGTGCTGGCTGTGGCCATCGGCTATTCGGTGCTCTGGCAGCCGGCGGCGGACGGCCGCGCGAAGCTGCGCGAGAGCCTGCCCGCGATGCAGCGCGAACTGTCGCAGATGACCGCGCAGGCCGACGAGGCCCGCACGCTCGCGGGCGCGGCGGCCAGCGTCGCTCCGGGCGGCCAGGCACTCAAGGACGCGCTCACGGCTTCGCTGGCCGATCACGGCATGCCGGGCGCGCAGGTGCAACTGATCGGCACGGCCGTGCAGGTGCAGATGAAGAATGCGTCGTTTCCGGTCTGGACGGGCTGGCTCGACGACGTGCGCAAGCAGTTCAAGGTGCAGGTGGTCGAGGCGCATATCACCGCGCTCAAGGCCGACGGTCAGGTCGATCTGACCGCGTCGCTGCAGCCCGCGAACGCGCGCTGAAACACCGTCAGGGGTTGATCGTATGTCTTACTGGATGCGGCGCGTGCGCGCCGCGCTACCCTGGCTGATCGTCGCCGTGCTTTCGGTGGGCACGGTGCTGCTCGTGCGCCTGCCCGCCGCGTGGATCGCGCCGCAATTCGCGCGCGTGACGCAAGGGCACGTGAATCTCGTCGATCCGCAAGGCTCGCTCTGGCACGGCTCGGCCACGCTCATGCTGGCTGCGGGCCGCGACGTGCAAGGCGCGACGCTGCTGCCTGGACGCATCGAATGGCGTGCGTCGTTCTGGGCGCTGTTCACCGGCCGCGTGCATCTGCAGATGCGCCAGACCGAGGCGATGCCCGATCCCATCGACGTCGAGGCCACGCCGCGCGGCGCCACGGTGACGGCGGGCGCGCTCGCGGTGCCGGCCTCGCTGCTCGCGGGTCTGGGCGCGCCGTTCAATACGCTTGATCTGGATGGCAATGTGCGGCTCGCGTGGAGCCCGTGGCGCGTGTTCGGCACCGATGCGTTCGGCCGTCTCACGGTCACGCTCGGCGACATGAGTTCGCGCGTTTCGCTGGTGAAGCCGCTGGGTTCTTACGAGGCGGTGCTGCAGGCGCAAGGCGCGTCGTCGACGCTCGATCTGAGCACGCAGAAAGGCCCGCTGATGCTCGATGGGCACGGCACGTTCTCGCGCAATTCGTCGATGTTCAACGGCACCGCGAGCGCTACGCCGGATCAGCGCGACAACCTCGCGGGCCTGCTGAACCTGCTGGGCCGCCCGATGGGCCCGGGACAGGTTGCGCTGACGTTTATGCGTTGATCTTCAAGCGCTGGGCGCTTACTGCGCCTGCGTATTGACCGGGGTGACGGCGGCCTGGGTGACGGCGGCCGTGCTGGCCGTCGCACCCGAGGCTGCCGGCGCAGGCGCCGCCACGCCGCCGTTCTCGCGCGTCATCTGCGCGGTATCCCAGCCGCCGCCGAGCGCCTTCACCAGTCCCACCGACGACACCATGCGCTGCCCCGCGAGGCTGGCGAGCTTCTGCTGCGCCGTGAACGCGGTCGTCTGCGCCGACAGCACGTTCTGGTAATCGATCGTGCCCGCCTTGTACTCGTTGGTGACGATCGCGAGCGCATGTTGCGCCGACTCCACCGCCTGCTGCTGCACCACGATTTCCTGCGCGAGGATGCGCTGCGACGCGAGGTTGTCCTCGACGTCCTGGAACGCGGCCAGCACGGTCTGGCGATAGGTCGCGACCTGCTGGTCGTAAGCGGCGCGCGCGGCTTCGGTTTGCGCGCGGCGCAGACCCGCATCGAACACCGTGGCCGCGAGCGACGGCCCGAGCGTCCAGAAGCGCGACGGCATCTGCAGCAGTTGCGAGAACACCGAGCTTTCGAAGCCGCCGCTCGCCGACAGCGTGAGCGTCGGGAAGAACGCGGCAATCGCCACGCCGATCTGCTCATTGGCCGCCGCCGCCTTGCGCTCGGCCGACGCGATATCGGGACGCCGTTCGAGCAGCGCGGAAGGCATCGTGACCGGCACGACCGGCGGCGTGGCCGTGAGCGGCGACACCGGAATCGAGAACGACGAAGCCGGCTGGCCGACCAGCACAGCAATCGCGTGTTCGTCCTGGGCGCGCGCAACACCGTTGTCGATGGCGGAAGCCTGCGCGGATTGCAGCTGCGTTTGCGCCTGGATCACGTCGGCGCGCCCTGCTACGCCCTGGGCGTACTGGTTTTGCGTCAGCATGAGCGACTTCTGATAGGCCGCGACGGTGTCGTCGAGCAGCTTCTGCTGGGCGTCGAGCGCGCGCAGCGTGAAGTAGGTCTGCGCGAGCGTGGCCTGGGCGGAAAGGCGCGCATTGGCGAGATCGGCGGCGGCGCCTTGCTGGCCCGCTTCCTCGGCGCTCACGGTGCGGCTCACCTTGCCCCAGAGATCGGGTTCCCAGGTGGCGTCGAGGCCCAGATTGATGTTGTTCGTGATGCTGCCGGACGCACTGCCCGTGCTGCTCGACACGCGCGACGCCGTGCCCGAGCGCGTGCCCGCGAACGACGCGCTGACCACCGGGAAGTACGCGGCGCGCGCCTCGCCCACCAGGGCGCGCGCCTGGCGATAAGCGGCGGCGTACTGCGCGACGGTCTGGTTGTTGGTGTTGAGCTGATCCATCAGCCCGTTGAGCTGCGCATCGTCGTAGATGAGCCACCAGCTACCGCGATCGATCGTATCGGACGGTTGCGCGACCTTGAAGCCTTCCGGCGCCTCCTTGTAGGCCGCTGGCACGGCCGTATCGGGCCGATGGTAGTCGGGGCCGACTGCACAGCCGCCGAGCTGGAAGGCGAGCACGGCCGCTGCGCCGATCAGCGCGAGCGTAGGCGCGCGACGGCGCAGCGAAACGGAAAGGCGACCGGGAACAACGAGACGGCGGGACATGCGGGAATTCCTGTCGATGCGGCTGGCAAATGATCGAATGGCGAGGCGGGCAGCGCGGCAAAACACTCGGCGTGCAAGACTTTGGCGCGTCGCTGTCAAAGCGGTTGAAGCGGTTAAGGCCGCTGACGCCCGCGCAAGGCTGCGGCAATGGTAGCGCACGCGGATTGCGCCGGGCGCAATCCGCAAGCGTAAGCCGGGAACGGGGACGGATGTGTTACGGCGCGTAAGTTACAGTTTACGCGCCGTTACCGCGCCAGCGGCGCAGTGCATGAAGGGCGTCGTGAGCACGCAGTCGCGCGTTGCGTGCGATGCCTGCGCAGGAGGGACGGCAGGCGCGCTGGGCGTGGTTGCAGGCGGCTTTTGCCGCTTTGGCGATCGCAGGCCCGGAGGCGCTGATGGCCGTCACGCTCGTGACTTGGCTGCCGCGCTGCGAACGGCGGCGATCGGCCCACATCATCAGCACGACGGCGATCGAGCCGCCCGGCAACACGAACATTGCCGCATAGAGCCCGATCTTGCGCCAACGCGCTGCCCCGCCGGCATGCGCGAAGGCATGGCGTGCTGTGCAGGTAACCGAGCGGCCAATGCCGCCGAGCGCGTTTTTGAGGTACAGCATGGCGCGACCAAAGAAGAAATTCGGGAATCCGATGAGTTTAAGTGCTTGCCTGCAATAATATTGACTATGCAAGCAAATCTCAACATACTTTGCACTGCGTCATTTCTGCTGTTGTTTTTACGCTGCGATAGCGACAGATCGATGAACGCTGCGCCCAGGTGAGTGCTGGGCGAACATAGGCGACGCTACACAATCCCGATTTATTTACCTGCCCAGGCAGGAAAATAACCGGCTAGAATGCCGGTGTTTTCGCGATCGAAGAGAGCGTTTTACCCATGAGTAGCGATGAGTAGCGGCCCCGATATTCCACAAGACGTGCCCCACGTTCCGTACGTGCCGGGCAAGGTCGGCGTGGTGCCGAGTCTCGGTTATTTCCTCTCGACCGCGCGCAACGTGCTGGCCACCCGCATGGACCGCGCGGTCGCGCCGCTCGGGCTGACGTCTTCGCAGATCGGCGTGATTTTGCTGCTCTGGTACGAGCGCGCCCGCACGCCCAACGAGATGTCACGCGTGCTGTCGTACGACACCGGATCGATGACGCGCATGCTCGACCGGCTCGAAAAGAAGGGCTTTCTGGAGCGCCAGCGCAGCCAGGCCGACCGTCGCGTCGTGGAACTCGAACTCACCGAACTTGGCCGCGAAGCAGCGCAGCAATTGCCCGATGTGATCGCTTCGGTGATGAACGAGCAATTGCATGGCTTCAGCGCGGACGAAGTCACGACGCTCATCAGCCTGCTGCAGCGTTTCATCGCCAACGACGCGCAAACCCAGGCGGTATGCGGCCATGTCGAAGGTCTGGCGAGCGGCGATTGAAGGTGAGGTTGGCGTAACGCCAACCGTTGCTTGACCCCGGCCGCGCACCTTCGCGCAAAGGCGGTATTGCAGTCAAATAACTGTCTGGGCAGACAATGCTCCGGCATATAAAGGCGCACGATCGTTCGGCTGCAGCTTGTTGATGCGGCAACGGTCCTGACGTCGAAGAATTAATCGAGATAAATCGAGCCAAATCCGGCCAACGATCCTGATCAAGGACCCGACGATGGACGCTTCAACCGCCGCGCCCGCCTCCTCCCCGGCCAGCGCCGAACCCCGGCCCCTGAGCGGCGGCACGCTCGCGCTGCTGACCGTGGGCCTCGCCCTCGGCACCTTCATGGAGGTGCTGGACACCTCGATCGCCAACGTCGCCGTGCCGACCATCTCCGGCAATCTGGGCGTGGCGAACAGCGAAGGCACGTGGGTGATCTCGTCGTACTCCGTGGCCTCGGCGATCGCTGTGCCGCTGACCGGCTGGCTCGCGCGCCGCGTGGGCGAAGTGCGGCTCTTCACGCTGTCGGTGCTTCTGTTCACGATCGCCTCGGCGGCCTGCGGCTTCGCCTCCAACTTCGAGACGCTGATCGCCTTCCGTCTCGTGCAAGGTCTCGTATCGGGGCCGATGGTGCCGCTATCGCAGACCATCCTCATGCGCTCCTATCCGCCCGAGAAGCGCGGCCTGGCGCTCGGCCTCTGGGCGATGACGGTGATCGTCGCGCCGATCTTCGGGCCCGTGATGGGCGGCTATATCACCGACAACTACTCGTGGCCGTGGATCTTCTACATCAACGTGCCGATCGGTCTGTTTTCGGGCATCTGTGCCTACCTGCTGTTGCGCGGCCGCGAGACGAAGACCACGAAGCAGCGCATCGACGCCGTGGGGCTCGCGCTGCTGGTGATCGGCGTGTCGTGCCTGCAGATGATGCTCGACCTCGGCAAGGATCGCGACTGGTTCAGCTCGAAGTTCATCGTCGCGCTGGCGATCATCGCGGTGGTGTCGCTGGCCTTCATGCTCGCGTGGGAGTTGACCGAAAAAGAACCGGTTGTCGATCTTTCGCTGTTCCGCGACCGCAATTTCGCGCTCGGCGCCTTGATCATCTCGTTCGGCTTTATGGCGTTTTTTGGCTCGGTGGTGATCTTCCCGCTCTGGCTGCAAACGGTGATGGGCTACACGGCGGGCATCGCCGGTCTGGCAACGGCGCCGGTCGGGTTGCTTGCGCTCGTGCTTTCGCCCTTGATCGGACGCAATATGCACCGGCTCGATCTGCGCCTGGTGGCGAGCCTCGCGTTTCTGGTGTTCGCGTTCGTATCGATCTGGAATTCGACCTTTACGCTCGACGTGCCCTTCGGCCACGTGATCCTGCCGCGTCTTGTGCAGGGCATCGGCGTGGCGGGCTTTTTCGTGCCGATGACCACCATCACGCTTTCGAGTATTTCCGACGATCGCCTGGCGAGTGCGTCAGGCCTGTCGAATTTCCTGCGCACGCTGTCGGGTGCGATCGGCACGGCGCTTAGTACGACCTTCTGGGAGAACGATGCGATCTATCACCACGCGGTATTGTCCGAATCGGTGAGCGTGTATTCGCCGAATACCACGGCGTACCAGGACGCGCTGGCGAACATCGGTTACGCGGGCCAGAGCATCACCGCCAAGCTCAACGACGTGGTGACCACGCAGGGTTACATGATGGCGACCAACGACTTCTTCCGCATCTCCTGCGTCGTGTTCCTCGTGCTGGCCGCGCTGGTGTGGATTACGAAGCCCAGAAAAGGCGCGGGACCGTCGATGGGCCACTGATGGCTCAAGGACGGTCCCGCGGTTAAACCTGCAGTAAAGCCTGCAGTTAAACCTGTTATGCAGGTTTATCGTGCAGTCACACCGTTGGTCTGGATTTCGACGCGGCGGTTCTGCGCGCGGCCTTCCACGGTGGAGTTAGGCGCGACCGGGCGGGTTGCGCCGTAACCGTGCACTTCATACTGGCCGGCATGCAGGCCGTGCGATTGCAGATAGTTGCGCACGGTTTGCGCGCGGCGTTCCGAGAGGCGGTCGTTCAGCGCCTTCGAGCCGGTCGAGTCCGTATGACCGCCGATGACCACCGTGCCGATGTTCACGCCGTCGCTATCCGCGATGAACTTGTCGAGCGCCTGCTTGCCGGCCGGCAGCAGATCGTACTTGTTGATCGCGAAGTTGGCGTCCGCGTTCAGCGTGATCGTGCGCGGCTTGGTGTCGACGACCGGCGGGGGCGGCGGCGGAGGAGGCGTTTGCGGCTGGACGACCGGTTGCGGCGCCTGGCAGACGAACATGATTTCACGCGGATCGTTCTCGGGCGCGAAGCCCGAAGCGGCGCGGTCCACCGAAGAAACACGTAGCGGCTGCTTGTCGCCGCAGATCTCGTTGACCTTCTTCATACACGCCTTCGAGCTTTCGAGCAGGCCCTGACACTGCACGCGATAAGCCTGTGTGCCGTTAGCGAGCGTCACGATGTCGAGATTGTGCATGGGCCCCGACGCAGTAGTGCAGCCAGCGGCGACGGCGATCAGAAAGGCCAGCAAGGTGGCTGGCAAAAATCGCATTTTCATTTTGGATTCGATTGATTGAAGAGGAATGAAACCGTCCGGCACGCGCCGAAGCACGGCCACAATACGGTTCCTCGATCCATCGCCCAATCAGAAAATGCCTAAATCCGCAATCGAATTGATTCGATTCGGAGTCCATCTTATTGCGCAAGGTCGTCTTTAAGACAAAGACGCGCGCCCCGGGCAATCCGGGGCGCGAGAAGACCGGCTGGCAGCCGGTGTGGACTCAGGGCGCCGAGGCCGAAGCCGTCGGTACCGCAGCCGAAGCAGGCAGCGGCGCGGCGCCGGTTTCGCTCGCGTCGTTGGCGCCCGTAACCGACTGTTCGATACCCGTGCGCACATACTGCTTGAAGGCGGCACCTGCGGCCCACGGATCGGGCTTGCAGCCGATCGAGCTATCGCAATGTGCCGCGAAGCCGATCGTGGTGGTGCCGTCGCCGTTGACGGTTTTCGTGATCTCGTAGGCGAGCGCGCGCTTGCCGCCGCCGGGGCCGGCGGTGAGGATCAGCGAGTCGGTGACGGTCTGCACTTCGTATTTCGAATGGCCGCGCACCCAGTCCTGGGCGCGTTGCCACCAGATATCGCACTGCGGTTTGTCGCTGCAGGTGAGCGGCGCGGTGGCGATCTGCATGACGTCGGGGTTGACCTGGCCGCGCGGCGCGCAGGCAGCCAGCGCCGCGCAGAGCAGGATCGGCAGGATTCGTTTCATCGCTTGGGTTCCTCCCTGTGTCGGCCGGCGCGCGCTTGAACCCGCTTGAACCGAGAACGCGCGCGCAGTGCGGCCGGACCGTTTGTCGTTGGCGTGACTATAAGGGATGAATGCGCGGCGCGCGCCGCTCGACGGCACGGCGTCAGGCCCGTGAAGGTTGGACCGCGCCGGCCCGTGGGCGTTTCGACGCAATTGCGATGCCCGGCCCGTAGTGCGGACCCGGCATCGCGTCCGCTCGGGCGTCAGACGCTGAAGCGGTTGAGCGTGTAGGCCCGATAAGCGGCCACGAAGGCATCGAACGAGCCGACTTCTTCGCGTTCGAGCCTGGCCTGCTCGTCGACCGATTCGCGCGCGAGTTGCTCGAAGTGCGCGGTCGTCTGCGCATCCAGCGGACGCGCGAGGAAGTCCGCCGCATGACGCTCGCTTTGCGCGAGTGCAAATTGCAGGAAGGTTTGCTGCTGATCGCGCATGGTTTGCAGCACGCGCGCCGACGGCGTGAGCGACGCATCGGCGAGCTTCGCGCGCTGGGCCGCAAGCGCTCGCGCGTGGGCGTCGCCGCCATGCAGCGCGTCGAGTACGGCGGCCGTGCGCTCGATCTTCGCGAACAGCTCGTTCGCCCAGTCCTGCATCGCAACCGGCTGGCCATCGCGCGTCAGCGCTAGCCCCGGCTTGCGCCCTTCCTTCGTCACGAGGCCGAAGTTCTCGTTGGCTTCGGCGTATGCCGTTGCGGGCAGCGACGCACTTTCGTCGAGCGCGCAGGCGAGCAGGTAAGCATCGAGAAAACGCGCTGTCTCCAGCGAAATGCCGGTGGGCTCGAACGGATCGATATCCATGCAGCGCACTTCGACGTACTGCACGCCGCGCGCGGCCAGCGCATGCAGCGGACGCTCGCCGGGCCACGTCACGCGCTTGGGGCGGATCGTCGAATAGAACTCGTTTTCGATCTGCAGGATGTTGGTGTTGATCTGCACCCACTCGCCGTCGCGATGCGTGCCGATCGCCTCGTAAGGCGGATACGGCTGGCTCACGGCCTGGGCGAGCGCGTCGAGATAACCGGGCAACGTGTCGTAGTCGGCGTGCAGCGCGGATTGACCCGTCGTGTTCGAATAGCCGAGATCGCTCATGCGCAGGCTGGTCGCGTACGGCAGATAGAGCGTGTCGGCGTCGAGGCTTTCCAGCGTGTGCTCGCGACCGCGCAGGAAACGCGCATCGAGCGCGGGCGAGGCGCCGAACAGATACATCAGCAGCCAGCTCGTGCGGCGGAAATTGCGGATCAGCGCGAGATAACGCTCCGACTGGTAATCCGTCTGCGTGGCCGTCGACTGATCGTGCGCATGCAGCACGCGCCACACTTCTTCGTTGAGCGAATAGTTGTAGTGGATGCCCGCGATGCACTGCATGGTGCGGCCGTAACGCAGCGCGAGACCCATGCGGTAGACGTACTTCAGCGTGCCGATATTCGAACTGCCGTAGCGCGCGATGGGAATGCCGTCGTCTTCCGGCGGCAGCAGGCCCGGCATCGATTCGTTCCAGAGCATTTCGCCGTCGCGCGCGAGCACGCTATAGACGTAGCGATGCAGCTCGTCGAGCTTGTCGAGCGTGATCGACGCGTCGCTTTCTGCGGGCGTGATGATTTCGATCAACGCTTCCGAATAATCGGTCGTAAGCGACGGATGCGTCAGCGCCGAACCCAGCGCGGCGGCGTGCGGCGTCATGGCGAGCGCGCCGTCGCGCGTGACCCGCAGGCTTTCCTTTTCGATGCCGCGCAGACCGCGCGTGAGCGCGTCGCGATGCGGCCCGGCGCTCAGCACGGAAAGGCGCTGCGTGAGAACGTCGTTCGTGCGTGTAGAGGTCGTGTCTGGCATTGAGGGCTGGTCGGGCACTGGCCGGCGGTGGTGCCGCTGTTGCACACACGCACACACCGCTGGCAGGGATTTTTTCGGTAGCGGGCACTTTAACATCTCGCCGGAAGACCTGCTTGAGGCCACTTCGGGCCTGCCTTTGCGGCCGATGCGGCAGCGCCGCAAGCCAGTCCTGGCGCGGCTTTTGCCGATTTTCCCTAGCCGGGCGGCCAGGCTCCGCTCATGCGGCGATGGCGCTTTACGCGCTGCGAAAGCGGGCGCCGACGCTACCGCATCGATACCCGTGTTGTTGCATGTATGCGGACAAGTACGCCGGGAACCCGGCCGGCGAATTGGGCGCCGTCACCCGCCGCGTGCGGCCCCGGCGCGATCGGCGATTTCGTTCCACAAGTGCATGGCCGCGTAGGCGCGCCACGGCCGCCACGCGTCGGTGCGGGCGCGTTGCTGGGTCGCGCGCGCGAGTGCGGGATCGCGGGCAGCGATGGTTTGCATCAGCACGAGATCGGTGGCGGGCCAGGCGTCGGCGTCGCGCCAGGCGCGCATCGCCACGTATTCGACCGTCCACGGGCCGATGCCCGGCAGCGCGAGCAGCGCCGCGCGCATGGCGTCGAGCGTGGCGCGTTCGGTGTCGGCATGGGTGTTCAGATCAGCAGCGCTTTTGCGGCGGCGGATCGCAGGCGCTGGCGTGCGCTCGATCGCCACCGCGCCGCTTGCCACGCTGGCCGCGAAACCCTGCAGCGCCGCGATGCGTTTGCCCGGCATGCCGATGCCGGTGAGATCCGCCGCCGCGAGATCGGCCGGCGTGGGAAAACGCCACGCCGTGCGCGTATGCGCATGACCGTCGATGCGCTTGCCCACGCGTTCGACCAGTCGCCCGACGATCGTCGTCGCGGCTTTCACGCTGACCTGCTGGCCGACAATCGCGCGCACCACCAGTTCGAAGCCCGACCACGCGCCCGGCACCCGCAAGCCAGGCGCCGCAGCGACGAGCGGCGCGAGCCACGGATCGGCGCTCAAACCTGCGCCAACCGCAGCGGGATCGGCGTGAATATCGAAGATGCGCGCGAGCGGCACGGCGAGCGCGGCGGCGTGCTCGCTTACCGGCCCGTCGATGCGCGCAACGAGGCAGCGCTTGCGCGCATGGCGGCGCACGGCGAGCGTGCCGCTCGCGCCGTTGAAGTCGATGGCGCGCAGCCACGCGCCATCCTCGACGGCCTCGACACCCGGCGTCGCACGGCCGGTGAGAAAGCGCAGCATGCGCGGCCAGTCGTAGGGCTCGCGAAACGGCAATTCCAGTTCTGCGGATGCTGAAGAGAAATCGGAAGAAGCGTGCTGAACGGCGCTCAAACAGGAATCTCCGGCGTGGTGGCGGCGCGCTCGCGCCGGGCGGCTTGGTCCGAGGGTTCTACCACGTCGAGCGTCACGAGGACTTCACCCGCGCGCGCTTCGGCATCGACGAGCGCCGCCTTGCGCGCCAGCCCCCAGCGATAGCCCGCGAGCGCGCCGCCCTTCTGCACCACGCGATGGCAAGGAATCGCCAGCGCCACTGGGTTCGACGCGCACGCCGTCGCCACCGCACGCACCGCGCGCGGCGAGCCCACAATTTCGGCGATCTGCGTGTAGCTGCGGGTTTCGCCGTACGGAATGCGCTGGAGCGCGTCCCAGACGCGTTGCTGGAACGCCGTCGCGGCGATGTCGAGCGGCAGCTCGATGCGCTCGCTGCGGCCGTGCAGGTAAGCGTCGATGTGGGCGAGGAACGGCGCGAGCGCTTCGGTGTCCTCGATACAGCGCGCGTTCGCGAAATCGGCGCGCAGGGTATCGACGAGGGTCTTCGCGCTGTCGCCGAAAGCGATCCGGCAGATGCCCTTATCGGTCGCCGCGATCAGCACGCGGCCGAGCGGCGTGGCTGCGCCCGCATGGCGGATCGTGAGGCCCGCGCCCTTGCGCCGGAACGCCGATGGCGCCATGCCCAGCTCGCCCGCCACGCTCTCGTAGAGCCGCGACGACGAGTTGAAGCCCGCGTCGACGCTCGCCCGCGTGACGCCGGTGCCTTGCGCGAGCGCGTCGCGCAGCACGGCGCCGCGGCGCGCGGCCTGATACTGGCGCGGCGAGACGCCCAGCACGCGCTTGAAGAGGCGCTGCAGGTGGAATGGGCTCAGATGCACGGCGTCGCCAAGCTGGGCGAGCGTGAGGCGCTGCTGCGGATCGGCGTCGAGCGCGGCGCAGGCGCGGCGCACGATCTCCAGTTCGCGCGGCAGGCCGCCCGGACGGCAGCGCTTGCATTCGCGATAACCGGCGGCGCGTGCGGTATCGGCATCGGCGAAAAAGTCGACGTTTTCGCGCCGAGGCAGGCGCGAGGCGCAGGACGGGCGGCAGAACACGCCGGTCGTGCGCACGCCGTAGAAGAACTGGCCGTCGGCGCGGGCGTCGCGCCCGGCGATGGCGGTCCAGCGCGCGTCATCATCGGCGAAATCGAGGGTGTCGGGTGCGGCGGACGGGGCGGCGTTCATGTCAGGACTCCCAGTGAGAGCAGATTCGATGGTCCCACTGTATCGGCGCGGACCGGCGGCGGCGCGCCGGATCTTGCGCTGTCGTTCGAACCGCTATTTTGCGCTTTCGGCGCCGTCAGACGTGACTGCGACAATTTGGCACGATTGCGGGTTTTCCCTTAAAAACTTGTTGCAACGCGTCAGGCCGCTGTGTATAGTGATTCTTGTCTCCTCCATGTCTCCTCCTGATATGGATTAAGCCCGCTCACAGCAGCGGGCTTTTTTTCGTCCAGCGCTTTTGCCGCGCTCGTCTACGGCGTTTTTCCTACACTGCCTGCATGCACCCGCAACGGGAAACGCCATGCAGATCCAGATTCTCGACATCGATCATGTAGTGATTCGTGCAGCCGATCCGGCGGCCATGACGCGCTTTTACTGCGATGTGCTGGGTTGCCGCGTCGCACGCGAAGAACGCGAACTGGGCCTCGTGCAGTTGCGCGCGGGGCGCGCGCTGGTCGATCTCATCACCGTGGGCGGCCCGCTCGACCGCAACGCCGAGAGCGGACCGGGGCGCAACATGGATCATCTGTGTCTGCGCGTGGAGCCGTTCGACGGCGATGCGCTGAAAGTCTGGCTCGCCCAGGCGGGCGCGCAGCCCGGCGATGTGGCCGGGCGCTATGGCGCGGAGGGATTCGGGCCGTCGCTGTATCTGTTCGACCCGGAGGGCAATATGGTGGAGCTCAAAGGTCCACCTGCCGCGTGATGGGTTTTAAACGTTCTCGGGCGCCTTGAACACGGTCCACTCGACCGCGACCGGCTCGCTCGTCGTGCTGCCGATCCAGGCAGCGCCATCCTGCACCGTGCATTGCAGACGCATGGTGCGCTCCGCAAGCTTGCCGAGCGCATTGGCCACGCCCTCGCCCAGCGACCAGACGGTGACGTTGCGCAGGCGCTCCACCTTGCCGCGCACGCCCTGCCACCAGATATCCGAGGTGCGGCCGCCGTAAGCGATCACGATGACTTCCTCGGCGCGGCCGCTGGCCTTGGAAATGCGGCGCTCGTCGGGCTGGCCGACTTCGATCCAGGTCTGGATCGCGCCCGTGTAGTCCTTGACCCAGAGATCCGGCTCGTCGGCGTCGGAGAGCCCCTTGCAGAACTCCAGCCGCTCGCCGGCGAACAGCGCGAAGGCAGCAATGCGCACCATCATGCGATCGTCGGTTTCGGACGGATGGCAGGCGATCGTGAGCGCATGGTCGGCGTAGTAATGCCGGTCCATGTCTGCGATCTGCAGTTCTGCCTTGAAAATCGTCGATTTGAGTGCCATACCGAATCCCGCGCCGCGCAAAAGCCGCACATGATAGCGAGTTTCCAGCACATCCTGTGCCGCATTCATCAGACGGCGCTGTGCAGGTCCTTTCGGGATGGTCTGACGCCAGAATGACGGCGCCATGACGCGCGGGCTCGCCGCGCGCGGTATTTCATCGACTGTTTGCCTGCTTGTTATCCGCTTATTGCCTGATCGAGCGATCGCTGGTCCAAAGACCCTGATCGTCGGCGTTAGCGGCGTTCACGAATTCGACGTCGTGACCGACCACGCGCACGACGCGATACGTCTGGTTATCCGGCGTGGAAAGGCAGCGGAAATCGGCGAAATATTCCTGCATCTGCTGATGCTCGCCGGCTTGTTCGTGCAGGGAAACGGCGTCGAGCTTGTCTTTCGACAGGCAGCCGTAGGAGCCGGGCTTGAGTTGCACTGTCTGCTGCGGTTTGATCGCAGCGTCCTGAGCCTGGACGGAAACAGCGCAGAAGAAACCAGCGGCGAGCGCCACCACGGCGAAGTGTTTTTTCATGTTTGCCTCCTCGCTCCGGGTCCTTTCCGGTCCTGCTGGAGCGGCGGGAATTTTATTCAGGTTAGCTATGTATTTAACGGCGACTCCCGACCCACATTTTTGAATCTAGGAGACCGTGCGCGGACCGCAAGAAGTTCTTGTGTGCGGATGCAGCAGGACCGCGCATCGATTGTGCACAGCGCGCGCCGCGCCGGGTTGCCGCGACGCACATACTGGCTATGCGCAATTCGCCGGCAGGGGCGCGAAAAGTCGCGCAGAACTCGCCAGACGCTGAAGAAAATCCATGCCAGGCAGGCACTTGCGCCGCCGGAATCTTCGTGGATAAATCGGGCATCCCCACTGGAGAACGTCATGACGCTTGCTCACTGGCTGCCATTTGCGATTGCATCGGCGATCCTCGTCGCCATTCCCGGACCGACGGTGCTGCTCGTCGTGTCCTACGCGCTCGGCCACGGCCGCCGCTATGCACTGGCCACCACCGCTGGCGTCGCGCTCGGCGACTTCACGGCGATGACGGCGTCGATGCTTGGGCTCGGTGTGATCCTCGCGGCATCGGCGACGCTGTTCTCGATGCTCAAGTGGGTCGGCGCGGCGTATCTCATCTATCTGGGCATCAAGCTCTGGCGCGCGCCGGTCATGAACACCGATTCCGCCGATATCTCCGAAACGCGCACGGGCTGCATCTTCGCTCACGCCTACGCCGTGACCGCGCTCAACCCCAAGAGCCTCATTTTCTTCGTGGCGTTCGTGCCGCAGTTCATCGATCCGCACACCGCCGCGATGCCGCAAATCCTTATCTTCGAAGCCACGTTCCTCGTGCTCGCCACGCTCAATGCGTTTGGCTACGCGCTGCTTGCGGCGGCCGCACGCCGCGCCGTGCGCAGCCCGCGGGTGCAGCGGCTGATCAATCGCACCGGTGGCTCGCTGCTGATCGGCGCGGGGCTTTTTGCGGCGGTCTGGAAGAGATCGGCGAGCTGACGCAGCGCCGCTGAAGCGCCCTGGTCGACCCGGGAATGCATGGGCACGCCGCCTGCTCTGATCAGTACGTGCGGCGGCGCACCCTGCTTCCGATGAATCAGTATTCGCCCCCAGTACAAGCTGTCGCTTTCCAGCTACAATGAAGTCGCAATCGCTTGACAACCAGGAGGTTATCGTGATCGAACACGTAATACTGGGCGCGTTTCTGGTTATTCCCCTCGTCATTGTGGTTTTTCTGTTTTCGGATGAAATCCTCGAGGAGCATCGGATGCGCGTAGAGTCGGGCGCTCCTCATATCGACTGGCGTCACCCGCTGCGCAGCATCCTGCACCACTGAGGGCAGCGGGTGCGCGGTGGCCGGGAGCGATCCTGGCTGGCGTGCCCACGCGCTAATCCGGCTGCTCACGGTGCAGGCGAGGGATGGAGGCACTCGTGGAATTCGAGTTCTCCTGGATGACGTACTTCGTCGCCTTGTTCGCGCTGATGGTTTGCTCCATCGCGCTTTCGTTGCTCTGTCCCGGCGCAGGCCGGCGGCACGACTCACCGCCTGATAAGGCGGAACACGACGCCTGAATCCGCTCGGGATTCGGGCTGTTCACCTTCCCTTTAATTACGCCCAGACCGTAATTCATCGTCTGCGTAATTCGTCGTTACCACTTGCAGCACCTGTAATGGTTCATCGCGGCGACAATGGCTCGCATGTTTTCAAAGGTTCTCGAGGAGAACATCATGCGTAAGATTGCAGCCGTACTGGTAATGGCAGGTTGTGTGGTCGCGGCGAATCCGGCCAGCGCGCACGGTAATGGCGGCGATGTGGTGGGCGCGCTCGTCGGTGGCGCGCTGATTGGCGCCGTTGTGGGCGCCGCGGTCAGCGGCCCGGCAGTGTATGCTGCGCCGCCCGTCTACGCCGAACCGGCTCCGGTAGCCGCGCCGGTTTATGCCGAGCCCGCGCCCGTTTATGCCGCCGCGCCGGCTCCGGCGGGTTGCTACGACCAGTACTCGGGCCGTTATGTGCCCTGCGCACCGCCGCCGCCCCCGCCGCAGTATGGCGGCTATGGTCAGCCGGGCTGGTAAGCGCTGGAGGAAGCGGGCCGCGCGCCCGCTTCGCTATGCCAGCAGCGCCTGTTCGACGGGCGTCAGCATCAAGGTCAGTTTCTGCGTGAGCCGCACGACGGTGAATTCCACCGCACGACCGATGCGCGAGGCGTCCAGCAGACGCTGAAGCGCATCGATTCCATCGACGGGCAAGCCGTCGATCGCCACGATCGTATCGTCCACGCGCAGCCCGCCCAGCGCGGCCGGACCGCCCTTCACCACCTCCATCACCCGTACGCCGCTCGTCGAGTCGAGCCCGAAAAAGCGTTGCACCTTGCGCGCGATCGGCACGTTCGTCCCTGCAATGCCCACGTGCGCGCGGCGCACGCGCCCATGCGCGAACAACTGCGTGATGACCCATTTCGCCGAATCGATCGCCGTGGCAAAGCAGATGGCCTGCGCGCCCGGAATGATCGCCGTATTCACGCCGATGACCTGTCCCGCCGAATTGACGAGCGGCCCGCCCGAATTGCCGGGATTGAGCGCGGCATCGGTCTGGATCACGTCATAGATCATTCGTCCGGACTCCGAACGCAACGAACGTCCTAGCGCCGAGACCACGCCCGTGGTCACGGTCTGCGCAAGGCCGAGCGGACTGCCGACGGCAATTGCAATCTGCCCGACCCGCAATGTCGCCGATACCCCGAGTTCCGCGTGCGACAGCACCTCGCTCGCGCCGATGCGCAGGACGGCGAGATCGGTGCTCGGATCGTCGCCGATCAGATCGGCCTCGTAGATGGCGCCATCGGCCAGCGTGACGCGTAGCGCGCTGGCACCGTGTACGACGTGGCTATTGGTGAGCAGATAGCCGTCGGGCGTGAAGAGGAAACCCGAGCCGGTGCCGCCGCGAACGGGGCCTGAGCTTCCCGCAGGCGCGCGGCGCTCGACCGCGATGTGGGCGACGGCCTGCTGCACGCGCTCGAGCGCGCCGATGACGGTTTGCGAATAGGCGTCGAGCAAGGCCTCGTCGCCAGCGGGACGGGGGCTCGCGCGGCTGGCTGCGAGGTCGCGCGCGAGATCGTCGATGAAGGATGGACGGCTTCCCACGATCAGAATTCTCCGATGAAAGTGGGCCGTACATGCAGGGAGCGCGAGGCGTTTTCAAGAGGGGCGCTGGCCTCGGGTGATCAGCGCGGCGAGTCAGATTTAAGGGGCAAATCGCGAGTGATAGCCGAAGGTCAACGATTGTCAGATCGGCCTCGTAGCCATTGAAGGCCCTGATAAGAGCCCCGACAATGGTTTCGCGGCGACGTCCCCTCGCGCCGTGTTGTTAGTAGTTGGCAAAGCCTTTCGCCGCGGCCCCTGCCGCGGCTATTTTTTGCGCTTCGGAAACCTGGCAGCGCGACGGGCGTATGCGCCGTCCAAAAAGAAAGAAGCCCGCACTGAGGCGGGCTTAATCCATGCTCGGGTTACATGGCGAGGTAAATCAAAACGGTATTGCGGCGCCCTTTTTAGGTGTATCGCGGGATGGGCTGCGCGCCGGTCGACTCGTCAGGCAGCGAGGCGCGCCTTGACCTGAAGACGCTCGAGTTGCGTCATCAGCGAGTCGATCGTACGAAATTGGGTTTGCGAGAGCTGGGCCGTATCGAGCAGGTTCGAAAGACGGCGATGCCAGTATTCGACCGTGAGAATCGGCACCGTGCCATCCGTCAACAGTGACGGCACCATGACGCGCATGATGTGCGCGATTTCCTGATCGATAAACATCATTTTGTTTCGGCCCCCCGGATTAGTTCGGATCTCATTAATTGGATCCGTGAGGTCACTCTAGTTCGCTGGTAGCCGGTGCCTAGCTATCACAATTGATAGGGGGTGAGAGGGTCGAGATAGGGTGACGCGCGAAGCCCGCCAGGCGGGCTTTCCAGCGCACTGTCTATCTGGTTGACAAGCTTGATCCAGGAGATATCCTGGTGTTGTGCCAGTGTCCTTAATGACGCCAGCCATGGCCGTAATAGCCACCGACGCCGACCCCAATATCGACTGAAGGCGCGGCGTAATAACCTGGAGCGTAACCGTAACCATACGCCGGTGCCGGCGCATACGCATAAGGCGGGGCGACGACACAGCCTGTGAGGGTCGCAACCCCGGCGGCGAGTGCCAATGCACAGAAGAATCGAATCGTTTTCATGACGTCCTCCTAATGCGCTTATTGTGGGCAATAGCGAGGTTTGAAAACGAAACGATGTGTGACCGCTGGTTACTGCCGTAACGATTGTTGTGCGTGGCTTGGGTGGTCGGCGAAAGTGGTATGGGATTGGTTCACTATCCTTACTATTTTCTGATTTTGAATTTGATTCGGCATCCTGCTTGTTACGCGACGTCAAGTCGATGTCGTGAAGTGGAAAACCCGGTGAAATTACGACTAACGAGCGCGCTCCAGATCTCTTCGTGTGTTGTGTCCCATCGCGTCTCTGGAGATAACTGAAAGCGTTTAGATCATTCGCAAGCAGTCAGATCAGGCAGGTTTTACTGGATGAGCGAGCGTGCTAGCTTGCCTCACCCAACCGCCTGAAGGACAGACTGTGAAGCGTCGCGACCTTGCAGATCACAAGACCGCTCCGAAGCGCTTGCGCAACATGCCAACGTTCCGGCAGATGAAGCGAGGCAAGTTGCCGAAGCCTTTTCACAGGATGGGTGGCGCACGATATTCAGCAACCGACCTGATTCCCGTCTCCGAGACGCACTCGGTCCTGTTTATTTGGGGCAACGGAGACATCCTTACCGATACCAGGTTTTACGGGTATCTCTTGTGTGGGCTGCCGAATGGCTCGCTGTCGCCACTTCTCGAGTTCCATTGGCATCCGAGTCACAAGGGCGTTCACATCAAAGTACCGTGCGAAACCGAACTGGATTACACCGATCGGCTACTCCCCGGGGCTCCGGAGTTGGCATTAAAATCCAGTCGTATGTTCGATCCCAGGCTCTCTGACGATCGGAAGCGACTGATTTCCGTGTTCTGCCAGGCGGCTGGCATCGCGCTCGGGCAAGCGGGCGACTTATGGAATTGACCTCCAACCTGAAACGGACCATCTGCGATTTATTTGACGTGCACGCTGACGAAAAAGGCGTGCAGCGGATTGTTACGCCCCTCGAATACCCCGGGAGCGGCGATCAGATTGTCATCCGGGTGCGCCCTACGAAAGATGGCTACAAGATCGACGATAACGGGGAGGCTGCGCTCTATGCGAGCATGGCGGGCGGCGACGTCGAGTCGGATGCCGTTACTCGATGGGTTGAGGAAACCCTGTGCTATTCGCCGGCCACATTCTCGGAAGACGAAGTCCTGTCAGCCATTGCCGCTGATGAACGTCTGACTGCGCCCTATATCTTTCGCGTCGCTGAGGCGGCCCAGCAACTTTTTTCCATCGCGACTGCCCGTGGTTCCAAAAAGGCCAGTGATTTCCGGGAACGATTGGCGGCAGTCATGGCAGAGACCGCCTCGACACTGGGCGTAGCCTACCGGGCGGACGTGGAATTGCCTATCGCTGGCGGGATGAAGGCCGACTACATCATCGATCACGCGGTCCCGCTTCTGGTCATCGCCGCAACGAATGCGACTCGATTGCTCGAGGCGGAAGTCATCCACGTGCAATATCGCCTCGAAAACAAGCCGGGGTTCGTTCTGGCAATTGCGGAAAGCCAGACGGCAGTCGGAAAGGCCCAGTTTGAGCGCGCGAATTACTACACCGGAAAGACGGTAACGTTCAGCGAATCCAATCTGCCCAAGTTGATAGAGCAGCAACTGCACTAGTTGGTCAATGTATCAATTCCTGATGTTACGCATCGTTGATGCGTCGCCGGGCATCGTTGTGAACAGCCTTTTACTATCTGCGTGCATTACCGCAGGAAGCAAAGGGGCGCTCCTTTATCGAATTTTTCAGTAGGGCGCGCATTTCTCACAGCATTCGCTCGATCGAAAGCAGAACATTGCCTGTTGTGCTGCCAGTCTTCTCAAGCTCCTCAATCAACGCGTCTAACTGGCCAACGACGAGTCGCTTTGCTTTGTTCAAGTCGCTTGTCATTTTGGGTAAAGCGGCCGTCGTTTCTTTGAAGCCTGTCAGTTGATGCATTGGTCCGCCCAAGTTTCGTTGCAGCGAACTGAGAGATTCATAAAGCTCTTGAAGGTCCGAATTATTTTCAGCATTAATCTCATGACTTAGCGTCAAGGATTTATCTAGCGCGTCGAACGCGGCCTGACGATGCAATGACAGAATCATAGTCTGGCTCTTGAGAATACCCGCGAAGGCTTCCATGTCATCGGCGCAACGTTTAATGAGCCTCTTCACTGTTTTCGGTGAAGGCGAAGTGCCAACCGTTGTCAGTTCTGTCAGTGCGGCGGTATGCCCCGTAAACTGTACACTGACACGTTCAGTCGCGTCTTCGATGACCTCCATCGCCGCGACCATGTCTTCAATTCTCGCATTACATATTTCGACATAATCCAGCAAGCCAAGATCGTCTTCGCGAATGGGCTCAATGGACAATTCAACGGATTTTGGGGGCGCTGGAATGGCGATCGGGTCTGCACTTTGTCGCGCGAATCGCTGGGCAACTGCGGAGAGGTGTCCGCGAACTGAAGTAACGAATGCGTCCAAGTCCTCAAAAGTAGAGTAGATGCCTCTATCTGAAAGAGAAGAGCGAAATTTTTGAACACTTTCTATTTGTCGGGGATCAATCCTTGAAATAGGTATTGCCGCCTCTTTGAAGTAAAACATTATCAGCGGTGCGTTTTGGTCTGCGCTCAACCTTGCGTAGGCACGCTCGAACTCCTCCTGCGTGCCTGACATCGCCCGAGGCGTTGGTGTTCCAAACCTCGCCCACAAGATTCCGATGAATACATCATAGTCATCGCCGATTTGGCCATTGATTAGCGATTGTGGATCACCGCCCATCATAGGGGTTACGTGCGTTTCCCAGCGCACCAATTCGAACATGATACCCAGCCCAGCACTCCATGTGCGGTTCATCTCTGCAATCAATGTTTCAAGCGCTTCGCGCTCTGGCGCGACGTCGGAGGGAGACGCTACAAACACTTGTACGATAGTCGAGATTCGTGGCATTTATGACTCGATTGTTATGCGAGAGCGGAAGGTTGCGTTCTGAGAATAAGCTTGCCGTGAAGTAACGGGGGCAAGGTCAAGGTTGATATTCCACTATATCGATCCGGCAACTGCGAAGATTTCGCATCTTGCGCCTCCAATGCGAAAATCTTAAAAAATAGGATTTATCGGCATTCTCGGAGCAAAACCGTCAAATATTAGGAACTGACTACTTCCCAATACAAAACCGGCTAAAAATCACCCCAAGCAGATCATCGGACGTGAATTCGCCCGTGATCGAATTCAGCGACTCCTGCGCAAGCCGCAGCTCTTCGGCGAACAGATCGAGCGACTGCGCATTCTGCTGCGCGTGATCCGCCGCCTGCGCGAGTTGTTCGCGCGCCGCGCGCAGCGCGATCAGATGACGCTCGCGGGCGAGGTAGACGCTCTGCGCATCCGCCTGCCAGCCTGCGATACGCAGCAGTTCGGCGCGCAGCAGCGCCACGCCATCGCCCTGTTTGGCCGACAGGCGCACTTCGCAAAGCTCCGCGCCATGATCGGTCGTGCGCTTGCCCACTTCCGGCGCCGCGTCGGTCAGATCGGTCTTGTTGAGCACGCGCACCACCGGAACACCCGCCGGAAAACGCGCGGCGATCGCATCGTCTTCCGTTGTCATTCCCACACGCGCGTCGAGCAGATGCAGCACCACATCGGCGCGGCCAATCTCGCTCCAGGTGCGCTCGATACCGATTTTTTCGACTTCGTCTTCCGTGTCGCGCAGCCCCGCCGTATCGATGATGTGCAGCGGAATGCCTTCGATCTGGATCGTCTGCGAAATCTTGTCGCGCGTCGTGCCGGCCACCGGCGTGACGATGGCAAGCTCGGCGCCCGCGAGGGCATTGAGCAGCGACGATTTGCCGACGTTCGGCTGCCCCGCGAGCACCACCGCGAGCCCTTCGCGCAGCAGCGCGCCCTGGCGCGCCTCGGACAACACATGGTCGAGCTGCGCGCGAATGGCCGCAAGCTTGCCGCGCGCGTCGGCGGCTTCGAGGAAATCGATCTCTTCCTCGGGGAAATCGAGCGTCGCTTCCACCAGCATGCGCAGTGTCACGACATCGTCGACCAGCGCGTGGATGTCGCGCGAGAATGCGCCGTCGAGCGAGCGGCCCGCCGAACGCGCGGCGGCTTCGGTGCTGGCTTCGATCAGGTCGGCGACGGCTTCGGCTTGGGCGAGGTCGAGCTTGTCGTTGAGGAAGGCGCGGCGCGTAAATTCGCCCGGTTCGGCAAGGCGCAGGCCGAAGGCACGACCCGCTTCGATGCAGCGCTGCAGCACGAGTTGAAGCACGATCGGGCCACCGTGGCCCTGCAGTTCGAGCACGTGTTCGCCGGTGTACGAATGCGGCGCCGGAAAGTAAAGGGCGATGCCGCGATCGAGTACCGTGCCTGCGCCGTCGAAAAACGGCACGTAGCTCGCATGGCGCGCGGTCAGCGTCTGGCCCGTGAGCGCCTGCATGAGCGCCTCGGCGGCCGCCGCACCGGCGCGGCCGGCCGACACGCGCACGACTCCGATTCCGCCGCGACCGGGCGCAGTGGCAATGGCGACGATGGGATCGGTATCGGTGGCGAGCATGGCGGGAGGAATCGAAGTGAATCGGAGAAATGGAGAGATATCACGCGACGCCGGTCAGACCCGGACGAGTGCGCGAAAAGTGCCTGGATTGTAACGCGAGGGCTGGGCGCACCCGGGTTGAGGCTTTTGGACGCGAGCCGTCCTAATTTATCTCAAATTAGATAAGCTTTGTCTTAAGTTTAACAAGTCACGTTAAGACAAAAAGCGCGCCCAGATGGGAGAAATAACCAGCCCATGTGCTTTTTCGTCCAGGCATCAACTTGTTGAGGTAGTTGCGTTTTTAGGCGATTTGTCGCTTTTATAAGCTATATGTAGCCTATCTGGTTGTCAACTTCGATGAAAGCCGATTGCACAATCAGCGTCATGCCCACATCCGAAGAAAAAGCCGCCTTCTCCGAACGCCTCAAGTTCGCCATGAAGCGCGCGCCCGAAAAACTGCGCGGCAGCACCGATCTCGCAAACCGGTTCAACCTGCGCCATCACGGCGATCAACCCGTTTCGCCGCAAACCGCCCATAAGTGGTTGAGCGGGCGCACCATTCCGACCAACGACAAGCTGGCGACACTGGCCGTCTGGTTCGACGTGGATGTGCATTGGCTGCATTACGGTCCGTCGCCGGGCAAGAACACGCCGGCGGTGCCCAAACCCCGCAAGCCCGACGACAAATACCCGCTTTCCGAGGAAACCCTCGAACTGGCTTCGAAGATCCAGTCCTTGAGCGAGCATCACCGCTACCTTGTGGAAGAACTGGTGACGCAGTTCTACGGCGGCGCCGCGAAGATCTAGCTGGCTAGTATCGCCCGAGCGCGCATTGTGGCGTCAAGCCAATAGCGCACGCCCGGTTTGACCAACGTCACACGCGATACGAACAGCCATGAAAAAAGCCGCCTGGCAGTGACGCCAGGCGGCTTTGTTTTTACAGCCAGGAAACGACTCGCTTACGCGGCTTCCTTTTCCTTGTTCTTGCCTTTGCCCATCATGCGCGTGATGTAGTACTGCTGCGCGATCGACAGCACGTTGTTCACGACGTAGTACAGCACCAGACCGGCCGGGAAGAAGAAGAACATGACCGAGAATGCGATCGGCATGAACATCATCATCTTGGCCTGGACGGGGTCCGGCGGCGTCGGGTTCAGACGCGTCTGCAGGAACATCGAGACGGCCATCAGCACCGGCAGGATGAAGAACGGGTCTTGCTGCGACAGGTCGTGAATCCAGAGAATCCACGGCGCGCCACGCATTTCCACCGACGACAGCAGCACCCAGTACAGCGAGATGAACACCGGAATCTGGATCACCACCGGCAGACAGCCGCCGAACGGATTCACCTTCTCGGTCTTGTACAGCTCCATGAGCGCGGCGTTCATCTTCTGCGGATCGCTCTTGAAGCGTTCGCGCAGCGCCTGCATGCGCGGCGTGATTTCCTTCATGCGCGCCATCGACTTGTAGCTCGCGGCGGACAGCGGGAAGAACACGGCCTTGATCAGCAGCGTGAGCAGCACGATCGCCCAGCCCCAGTTGCCGACGTAGCTGTGGATCTTCTCCAGCAGCCAGAACAGCGGCTTGGCGATGATCGTCACCCAGCCATAGTCCTTCACCAGTTCCAGACCCGGCGCGATGCCTTCGAGCATGCGCTCTTCTTCCGGACCGGCGAACAGACGCGCCTGGATGTTGTCGGTCGCGCCCGGCGCGATCGAACCCAGCGGCTGCTTCACGCCAACGCGATACAGCGAGTTGTCGAACTTCTCGACGTAGATGTCACGCTTGACGCCTTGCTGCGGAATCCATGCCGTCGCGAAGTAATGCTGCACCATCGCCACCCAGCCGTTATCGGCCTGGTTGACGAAATCGGCCTTGTTCTTGTCGATGTCGCTAAACGAGATCTTCTGGAAGTGATGCTCGTTCGAGTACACCGCCGGGCCGATGAAGGTGTGCGAGAAGCGCGGCGTTTCGACCGGCTGGCTGTCGCGCACGAGTTCCATGTAGAGCGTGGGCGAAACCGGCGTGCTGCCGACGTTCTGCACCTTCGTGTCCACGCCGATCACATAGCTGCCCTTCGTGAACGTGTAGGTCTTGGTGACCTTCACGCCGCCCTTTTCGGGCGAATCGAGGCTGATCTGGAACGAACCGGCGTCGCCGCTCAGTTCGCGCGGACCGGGCGCCGCCGTGTAGACATCGTTGTGGTTCGGGAAGTCGCCACCGAGCAGACCCGTACGGGCGAGGTACGTGTGATCCTTGGTGTGATCGAACAGCGTGATGTACTGGTCGGGCTGCTTGCCGTCGCCTTCCTTCACGAGCGACAGCTTCGTGAGCGTGCCGCCGCGCGTGTCGATCTCACCGTCGTAGACGTCGGTGTGGAAGTGCACGAGCTGGGCGGTGGCGGCGGCGGGTTGTGCCGTGCCGGTGGGCGCCTGGCCTGCGGCGGCTGCCGGCAGGTCGGAAGCGGCGTCAGGCGCGCTGGCGGGTGCTGCACCGCTGGCGGCGGTCTGCGTTTGCGTCGCGCTCGGGAAGAACATCGACTGACGTCCATGGTCGCGCTGCCAGTTGTCGTACAGCATGACCGCTGACATGAAGAAGATGACCCATAGGACGGTGCGTTTGATATCCATGCGTTGTCTCAGTGTCGATGGAATGGCGCATCAGCGCTTATTCGGGGATGCAGGCGGGACCGGATCGACGCCACCCGCCGAAAACGGATGGCAGCGGCACAGCCGCCGGGCGGCGAGGTAAGTCCCGCGCGCGGCGCCATGATACTGGATTGCCTCGCGTGCGTAATCCGAACAGGAAGGGTAAAAACGGCAGCGGTTGCCGAGATAGGGACTCACGGCAAGCTTGTAGAAACGCAGTAAAGCGATCAGTACCGTTTGCATGGCGTGGCGGCCAGACAGCGCCGCGAGAAAGACAGACAGCGAAGACGGACATCTTGCCGCACCCGCAAACGTGGCGGGTGAAGCATCGGCGGCGCAAACCCGCGGTTCGCGCAGCGTGCTCATGAAGCTGCGGGCGCTGGCGGTGCCGCGTTGCACTTTGCGATTTCTCGCGCCGCTTTTTCGAGCAAATACTCGATTTCGGTGCGGCAAAGCGTTTTGAGCGGCGGCGACGAGGCGCCCGGCATGGCCTTGCGGTCGAATTTCGTATGCAGACGCAGCAGCAGGTCGAAACCTTCGAACTGCGCGCGGCGCACGCGAAACGTCTCGCGGGCAATGCGACGCACCAGGTTGCGCGTGACCGCGCGCGGCGCGTACTTCTTGCCGATCACGAGCCCGAGCCGCGCGTCCTGACCCGTGGGCCGGCCGTACACGACGAAGTGTGCGGAGCGGCGCCAGGGGCGCAAACGAAAAACGGATGAGAACTCATCCGTTTTCAGTAGCCTTGCGGCCTTCGGGAAAGCGGCCTGCGTTCGCAGCGTGGCGGCGCACACATCCTCCGCTTTGCCCGATTCTTCCGGCAATTCCGGCTGTTCCGGCAGTGTCACGTCAGGCTCGCTATCAATCGTGCGGATAGCGATGCTATCGACAACACTTGTGCAACGTCGCTTAGATCGCGAGGCGCTTGCGACCCTTCGCACGGCGTGCGTTGATCACTTTGCGGCCACCGGCGGTCTTCATGCGCACGCGAAAGCCGTGGGTGCGCTTGCGACGGGTAACGGAAGGTTGGTAAGTACGTTTCATGTTGCTCTCACTTGTTGAGAAATGACCGCGGCGAGCATCGCGGAAAAAAGCAATGGCCGGTGGTACAAGGGATTGGTTTTCGCGGAACCCTCTATTTAATCCCGTTTTTCTTTGGCCGTCAATAGCTTAGGGTATCGAGAAGCGTGAAATTACCCTGGTCTGGTCCTGACGGCGCCCTCGCGCGACCAGGTTGTGGTCACGTTGAGACCTGGCCATATGGATGGGGCACGAACACGCAATGCGTTGATCCGTCCCTGTGGATAACTCCCAGGCCAGGAGAAATCGGCGTTAGAATCTCGCCTATCCCAAGAATCCTGCATGCCGCTCCGGCCCGCCTGCTTGCCGCAAACCCTTTGCCGCGCGGGCTTCCGGAGCATTTGCCGTCGCCCCGACAGGGCCCGTTGCATTTGTGCGACACGCGCGGCGCGGCCGCAATGCCTGCAAACAAAACGACCACAGCAACTCGATGAACGATTTCTGGCAACACTGTTCCGCACTACTGGAGCGCGAGCTGACGCCCCAGCAGTACGTGACGTGGATCAAGCCGTTGGCCCCGGTTGCCTTCGACGCTGCGGCGAACACGCTGCAGATAGCTGCTCCTAACCGCTTCAAGCTCGACTGGGTCAAGAGCCAGTTCTCGGGCCGGATCACCGATCTGGCGCGCGATTTCTGGCAGACGCCGGTCGACGTGCAGTTCGTCCTCGATCCGAAGGCGGGCATGCGCGCGCCTGCTGCGACCGCCCCCGCAGCACCGCGCGCGCCGCTGGCGAGCGCGCCGGCCGCCGAGCCGGCATTGCAGGCAGCCCCCGCGTATCAGGCATCCCAGCAAGCAAACGTAATGAGCCCGGCCGGTCCGGGTTCGGCAGCGCTGGCCGCTGCCCAGCTTGCCCAGGCAAATGCCGCCGCAGCCGCCGCCGCACGTGACGACGCCGCCGACCTCGATCTGCCGAGCCTCGACGCCAATGAAGCCGCCGCCGGCCGCCGCAGCTGGCGCCCGGGCCAGAGCGCAGCCGCGGCTGCCGCCGCCAACGGCGCCGAGCCGGACCCGACCTACGAGCGCTCGAAGCTCAACCCGGTGCTCACGTTCGATAACTTCGTGACCGGTAAGGCGAACCAGCTTGCCCGCGCCGCGGCCATCCAGGTCGCGGACAACCCCGGCATCTCGTATAACCCGCTGTTCCTGTACGGCGGCGTGGGTCTGGGCAAGACCCACTTGATCCACGCGATCGGCAATCAGCTGCTGGTCGACAAGCCGGGCGCGCGCATCCGCTACATCCACGCGGAACAGTACGTTTCCGACGTGGTGAAGGCGTACCAGCGCAAGGCATTCGACGATTTCAAGCGTTACTACCACTCGCTCGATCTGCTGCTGATCGACGATATCCAGTTCTTCTCGGGCAAGTCGCGCACGCAGGAAGAGTTCTTCTACGCGTTCGAGGCGCTGGTTGCCAACAAGGCGCAGGTGATCATCACGAGCGATACGTATCCGAAGGAAATTTCGGGTATCGACGACCGTCTGATCTCGCGTTTCGATTCCGGCCTGACGGTGGCGATCGAGCCGCCCGAGCTGGAAATGCGCGTGGCCATCCTGATGCGCAAGGCGCAATCGGAAGGCGTGAGCCTGAACGAAGACGTGGCGTTTTTCGTCGCCAAGCATCTGCGCTCGAACGTGCGCGAGCTGGAAGGCGCGCTGCGCAAGATCCTCGCGTACTCGAAATTCCATGGCCGCGAGATCTCGATCGAGCTGACCAAGGAAGCGCTCAAGGATCTGCTGACGGTGCAGAACCGCCAGATCTCGGTGGAAAACATCCAGAAAACGGTGGCGGACTTCTACAGCATCAAGGTCGCCGACATGTACTCGAAGAAGCGCCCGGCGAACATCGCGCGGCCGCGCCAGATCGCGATGTACCTGGCCAAGGAGCTGACGCAGAAGAGCCTGCCGGAAATCGGCGAGCTGTTTGGCGGGCGCGACCACACCACGGTGCTGCACGCCGTACGCAAGATCGCCGACGAGCGCACCAAGGACGCCCAGCTCAACCACGAGCTTCACGTGCTGGAGCAGACGCTCAAGGGCTGATCTGCGGCGGGCCGGAGCCGGCGCCGTCCGGCAGCGGTCCCGCAACAAGCAGAAAAAAAGAACTGGAAATGCACGGGTGCCCCGGCGGTCTGGCTGCCGGGGCACTGTTTATTTCCCGGATCGCCCCCAATTTAGGGAAGTGGTCCGTTTTCAGGCACAATATGGGTTTAACTGCGGGCGGCTGGACCGCCCGCGGATTTCACGCCGCGGCCTGCGCTGCAGGGCGGCGCCAGGGTTTATCGCCACGACTGGCGTGCCCTGGACGGGATGCGCAGACCGCCACATCAACGAAGGAACTCTATGCAACTGGTCAAGACCGAACGCGATAACCTGCTGAGGCCGCTGCAAACGGTGAGCGGCATTGTCGAACGCCGCCATACGTTGCCGATCCTCGCCAATCTGCTGATCACCAAAAACGGTCCCGACGTCTCGTTCCTGTCGACCGACCTCGAGTTGCAGATCACCACGACCGCCGATTTCGGCGTCGGCAACGACCAGGTGGCCACCACCGTCGCCGCGCGCAAGCTGCTGGACATCCTGCGCGCGATGCCCGACGGCCAGGTCACGCTCACGCTCGCCGACAAGCGCCTCACGGTGCAGTCGGGCAAGAGCCGCTTTGCCCTGCAGACGCTCGCCGCGGACGAGTTCCCCACGGTGGCGCAGGCCAAGGACTTCGGCGCGAATCTCGCAGTGCCGCAGAAGACCTTCCGCCAGTTGCTCGGCATGGTCTATTTCGCCATGGCGCAGCAGGACATCCGTTACTACCTGAACGGCATGCTGCTCGTGGTGGACGGCGACCAGCTGATGGCCGTGGCCACCGACGGCCACCGCCTTGCGTTCTCGTCGATGAAGATCGAAGGCTCGTTCGCGCGCCAGGAAGTCATCATCCCGCGCAAGACCATCCTCGAGCTGCAACGCCTGCTCGAAGATATCGACGACACGCTCAAGATCGACATCGGCTCGACCCAGGTGAAGTTCACCTTCGGTCAGGTCGAACTGGTTTCGAAGCTCGTGGAAGGCAAGTTCCCCGACTTCCAGCGCGTAATTCCGAAGGCGCACAAGAACACCTTCGAGATCGGCCGCGAAGAACTGCAGCGCTCGCTGCAACGCGCGGCCATTCTCACGTCGGACAAGTTCAAGGGCGTGCGCTGCATCATCGAGCCGGGCCAGCTCAAGATCATGTCGACCAACGCCGACCAGGAAGAGGCGCAGGAAGAACTGGAAATCGCCTACCAGGGCGACACCATCGACATCGGGTTCAACGTCACGTATCTGCTCGACGTTCTCGCGAACCTGAAGGTCGACACGCTTCAAGTGAGCCTTGGCGACGCCAGCTCCAGTGCACTCATCACGATTCCCGAGAACGAGGAATTCAAGTACGTGGTGATGCCGATGCGCATCTAAAAAGCGCGACAGAAGAAGACACCATGGGGGCGCTGCGCCCCTTTGGCGTTTTTATGGCTTTTCGAAAAAGTCTCGAGCAGCAACCCAGGCAGTACGCAGAACCGGAAAAAATCCATGACTGATACGAACAACTCGCAACCCGACAACAGCTACGGCGCCTCGTCGATCCAGATCCTCGAAGGACTGGAAGCGGTGCGCAAGCGTCCCGGGATGTACATCGGCGATACGTCGGACGGCACCGGTCTGCACCATCTCGTCTTCGAAGTGCTGGACAACTCCATCGACGAAGCGCTGGCAGGCTACTGCAACGACATTCATGTCGTGATCCACGCCGACAACTCCATCTCGATCACCGACAACGGCCGCGGCATTCCCACGGACGTGAAGATGGACGACAAGCACGATCCGAAGCGCAGCGCCGCTGAAATCGTCATGACCGAGCTGCACGCGGGCGGCAAGTTCGACCAGAACAGCTACAAGGTGTCGGGCGGCTTGCACGGCGTGGGCGTGTCGTGCGTGAATGCGCTCTCCAGCTTCCTGCGCCTGACCGTGCGCCGCAACGGCAAGAAGCACTTCATGGAATTCCACCGTGGCGTGGCGCAAAACCGCGTGCTCGAAGACCGCGACGGCGTGATGGTCTCGCCGATGCAACTGCTCGGCGACACGGAAAACCGTGGCACCGAAGTGCACTTCATGGCCGATGAAACCATCTTCGGCAGCGTCGAATATCACTACGACATTCTCGCCAAGCGTATCCGCGAACTCTCGTTCCTGAACAACGGCGTGCGTATCCGCCTGACCGACCAGCGTTCGGGCAAGGAAGACGATTTCGCCTTCGCGGGCGGCGTGAAGGGCTTTGTCGAGTACATCAACAAGGCCAAGACGGTCCTGCACCCGACCATTTTCTACATCTCGGGCGAGAAGGACGGCGTGGGCGTCGAAGTGGCGATGCAGTGGAACGACAGCTACAACGAAAGCGTGCTGTGCTTCACGAACAACATCCCGCAGCGCGACGGCGGCACGCACTTGACCGGTCTGCGTGCGGCCATGACGCGCGTGATCAACAAGTACATCGCCGATAACGACATCGCCAAGAAGGCCAAGGTCGAAACCTCGGGCGACGACATGCGCGAAGGTTTGTCGTGCGTGCTCTCCGTGAAGGTGCCGGAGCCGAAGTTCAGCTCGCAGACCAAGGACAAGCTGGTGTCGTCGGAAGTGCGTGCGCCGGTGGAAGAAGTCGTGGCGAAGGCGCTCGAAGAATTCCTGCTGGAAACGCCGAACGACGCGAAGACCATTTGCAGCAAGATCGTCGATGCCGCGCGTGCGCGCGACGCCGCGCGTAAAGCGCGCGAAATGACGCGCCGCAAGGGCGTGCTCGACGGCGTGGGCCTGCCGGGCAAGCTCGCGGACTGCCAGGAAAAAGATCCGGCGAAGTCGGAAGTCTATATCGTCGAGGGTGACTCGGCAGGCGGTTCGGCCAAGCAAGGCCGCGACCGTAAGTTCCAGGCCATCCTGCCGCTGCGCGGCAAGGTGCTGAACGTCGAGAAGGCGCGTTACGACAAGCTGCTGTCGAGCGAGCAGATCGTCACGCTGATCACCGCGTTGGGCTGCGGTATCGGCAAGGAAGACTACAACCTCGAGAAGCTGCGTTATCACCGCATCATCATCATGACGGACGCGGACGTGGACGGCGCGCACATCCGCACGCTGCTGCTCACGTTCTTCTATCGCCAGATGCCGGAGATGATCGAGCGCGGTTATGTGTATATCGCGCAGCCGCCGCTCTACAAGCTCAAGGCGGGCAAGGACGAGCGCTATCTGAAGGACGACGCCGATCTGAACGCGCACATGCTGCGTCTCGCGCTGAACGGCTCGGAACTCGTGCCGACTGAAGGCGCAACGGCGATCGCCGGCGATGCGCTCGGCGAACTCGCGCGCTCGTACCAGCTCGCGCGTGGCGTGGTCGATCGTCTCTCGCGTCTGTACGACGTGCGTGCGCTCGAAGCGATCATGGACGGCGTGGCGATCGATCTGTCGAGCGAAGCGTCGACGGAAGCGTCGGCGCACGCGCTCGAAGCGCAACTGCGTGACGATCCGCTCAAGCCGGAAGTCAGCGTCGTGGCGATGTACGACCCGGTGCGCGAGCAGCGTTCGCTGCGCGTAGAGCGCACTCACCACGGCAACGTGAAGGTGTCGGTCATCGACGAGGAATTCCAGCTCACGGCCGATTATCAGCAGCTCGTGAACACGGCGAATACGTTCAAGGGTTTGATCGGCAAGAACGCCTTCATCAAGCGCGGCGAACGCAGCATGGCCGTGAACGACTTCAAGAGCGCGATGAAGTGGCTGATCGCCGATGCGGAACGTAACGTTTCGAAGCAGCGTTATAAAGGGCTGGGCGAGATGAACCCCGAGCAGCTCTGGGAAACGACGATGGACCCGACCGTGCGTCGTCTGCTGCGCGTGCAGATCGAAGATGCGATTGCCGCTGACGGCATCTTCACGACGCTGATGGGCGATGATGTGGAGCCGCGTCGCGCGTTTATCGAGAGCAATGCGCTGCGTGCGGGGAATATTGACGTTTGAGGTTTAAACGCCTGAATTCCTGAGCCGAAAATAAAAGGCCCATAAGTTGAAAAACTTATGGGCCTTTTGCTTGATGACGCGATGCTCGTTCGCGTCGAATCACTCGCCACTCACCAGCACATCCCGCAAAAACGCATCCAGCATCCCCACCTCTCCCCAGGGACGCTTGTACTCGCGATCATGCTCAGCCTCGGCAAGCATCGCCTCGATCAGCTCATGGATCGCAGGCCGGCGCGGACCATACTCGCCCTCGCCTGCCCGCATCTTCAACGCCAGCAGCGCATCAAGCTCAGCGACCACCGTCGCCTCACGCACCGTCCCAGCAACCAGATCCGCGAACCGCATCGGCGGCATGCCCAGCCCCATATCGATCCACCGCACCGCAAGCAACGGACGCAGCACGTACAGATACTTCTTGTACCGCACCGTATCGCCCTGCAGATAACCGCGAAAGTTCTTCTTCGCCATCGACAGATTTCTTCTTCGCCATCGACAGATAGTGATGCCGCCCGCGCATCGGCGAAAAGAACGCCGTAGCCAGCGACCTCAAACGCGGCGCCCAGCGCGCATCTTCGCGATACACAACCGGTGAATCGAGCCACTCCAGCAGCGTCGGATTCGAGCGATGCAGCAACTGCAAGGCCTTGCGCAACTCCCAGCCGCTGACGTCCAGCACATCGTCGATCGGCTTTTCGATCACATCGCGTTGCGGCTCGACGCGCAGATACCAGTCGCGCCGATGCACATAAACAAAGCGCACGTCATAGTCGCTATCCGGCGACGCAAAACCCCAGCCCCGGCTGCCCGATTCACACGCGAACAGCACCTTGACATCGTGCCGGCGCTCGACATCATCGAGTTCGGCCAGCACACGCGTGCGCACTTCAGGCTCAACCGGATGCGCACTGCGCACGGCCCTGAAATCGTTAGCACTCCCCATATTGACTCCTGATTCTTGTCCTTATCCTTTTACACACACCACCTGACGCAGCGTGTGGACGACTTCGACAAGACTGCGCTGCGCCGCCATCACCGCGTCGATGTCCTTGTAGGCCATCGGAATTTCGTCGACGACACCCGCATCCTTGCGGCATTCGACGCCTTGCGTCGCCGCCACCTGATCCGCGACGGTAAAGCGGCGCTTCGCTTCGGTACGACTCATCGTGCGTCCCGCACCGTGGCTGCACGAGCAGAAACTGTCCGCGTTACCGAGGCCTCGTACGATAAAACTCTTCGCGCCCATCGAGCCCGGAATAATCCCCAGTTGTCCCTTCTGCGCCGATACCGCGCCCTTGCGCGTCACCAGCACATCTTCGCCAAAGTGACGTTCGCGCTGCACGTAATTGTGGTGACAGTTCACCGCATGCCCGTCGATCTCGAACGCCTTGCCGATCACCGCACGCGCCGCATCGATTACCGCATCCATCATCGCCTGACGGTTCTGGCGCGCGTAATCCTGTGCCCAGCCCACGGCTTCGACGTAATCGTCGAAATGCTGGCTGCCCTCAAGCAGATACGCGAGATTGCGATCCGGCAGATTCGCAATGTGCTGACGCATATCCTGCTGCGCCAATTCGATAAACAGGCTGCCGATCGCATTGCCCACGCCGCGCGAGCCGCTGTGCAGCATGAACCAGACGTGCTCGCTTTCGTCGAGACAGACTTCGATGAAGTGATTGCCCGTGCCCAGCGTGCCGAGATGCGTGTAGTGATTGGTCTTTGCGAGCTTCGGATACTTTTCGACGATGCGCTTGAAGCCCGGCTCGAGCGTTTTCCACATGGCGTCCACATTAGCCGGCGCGCGGTTGCCCCACGCGCCCGGATCGCGGCGTCCCGGTGCGCGCCCGTGCGGCACCGCGCGCTCGATTGCGCCGCGCAGGCCCGCGAGCGAGTCCGGTAGATCGGCGGCCGTGAGCGTCGTGCGCGCGGCCATCATGCCGCAGCCGATATCCACGCCTACCGCGGCCGGAATGATCGCGCCCTGGGTGGGAATCACACTGCCGATCGTCGAGCCTTTGCCCAGATGCACGTCCGGCATCACCGCGATGTGGCTGAAAACGAAGGGCATCTGCGCCGTGTTGCGCAGTTGCGTGCGCGCTTCTTCCTCGAGCGCCACGCCGTTCGTCCACATCTTTACCGGCTTGCCGTTCGCCAGTTCCATCACCTGATAATCGAGTTCACTCATGTCATTCACCTGATGCTTTATTGCGCGATGAGCGGCATGCGTGCGCCGCTATCGCTGCTTCCATGTTGTACGTTTTCACGCCTTGATGCTGACAAGTCCGTTCAGCACCTGATCGAGCCCGCCGAACACCGAAATACGGTCGATCCGTTCCGCCACACGCTCCAGCGTTTCCAGCTCCTTGAGCCGCAGTGCGGTCGGGTTTTCTTCCATCACCTTCGCCGTATTCAGCAGCGAGCGCGTCGCAGCCGTTTCCTCGCGGCGGCGGATCACGTTGGCCTGTGCCGCCTTTTCCGCCTCGACCACCTGCGCGAGGATCGTCTTCATATCGCCCGGCAGCACGATGTCTTTCACGCCGACGCTACGGATCTCCAGCCCCGAATCCGCGAGCCGCATGCGCACCTGTGCAATCACCACCTCGTCGATCATCTGCTTGTCTTCGAGCAGCTCGTCGAGCGAGCGCGTGCCCACGGCCGCGCGCAGCGCGAATTGCAGCTCGCGATAAAGATGATCGGCGGGCTTCTGCAACTGCCCGAAGGCGCGCAGCACGTCCGCGTAGCTCCACGTCGCGGCCAGATTCAGGCGCAGCGCGACCTTGTCGCGCGTCAGGATTTCCTGCCCACCCACTTCAAGCGCCTGCACCCGCAGATCGACGAGTTCGACTGCCACATCGCGGCCGAAGCGCCAGAATGACGAAACCCCTGCGTCGAGCAGCCGTTCGATCTTGCCGTCGATCTTCAGCACGCCGACGTGGAACGCCGGCACCTGTGCGAGCAGCACGCCATTCAGGCCGGCGATGCCACGCGCGCGCAGTGCAGGCTGCATCAGCCGTTTCGTGAGCGCCGCGGCCAGCTCGCCGTGCTGCGCGAAATCCACGCGCTCCAGGCGATGCTCGACGAGTCCGCGCCAGTACAGACGGCGCGTGCCAGGCGGCAGAATCTCGACGAGCACGTCGTCCGCATAGCGCAGGCCCGCTTCATCGTCGGCGAGATCCATTGCGACGAAGTGCTGCGCGAGCACATCCTGCGCATCGCGGCGCAGCCAGTCGGCGAGGGCGGCGTCGGCGAGCGGCGCATCGAGTTGCGCGGTCTGCACCGAGAGCCGTTTGAACGGATCGAAAGCGCGGAACACACCCGGTTCCAGCACTTTCACGAAATCGCCTTCGTTCATCAAGAGCGCGCGTTCGTTCTTTTTCACTACATGACGCATCCACATATCGTTGTCCTTATTGTTTGTTCAGGGCCAGTTGGCGCGCGCCGCACGGATCGTGACGCGACGCGAACGGGTGAGCGGAGCGAAGGACTCGCGATGGCCGATGCGGCGATGTCTCACTGCTGACTTCGTCGTATCTGTCTACGCTGGCCACTTCGGCCGCCCGGCCGTTCGCGCGGCGTCGCAACCGGTGCGACGCGCGGCGGGCCTCACGGCCCGCACCGGCGGGTACTGCTTATCGAGAATCTGCCCTTGCGGACAGCGTTCGAGCGGGATTCGAACCCGCTACCGTCCGGCTTGCGCCGGCAGCTCTACCAGGTCGAGCTATCGAACAAGGTGGACGCTCCGGGATTCGAACCCGAACAAAGCACACCCGTGCGCGCCCCAGGCCGTCGTCTGTCCATGGCGGCATGCGCTGCCGCGACGAAGCGATTCGGCGGCGGCGCACCAGTAAGGCGTTTGAACCTTGGCTCGTGGGTCAGCGGGACATCAGGCTGCACTCTATTTAGCGAGGAGCGTGCCAGTGCTGCCCCTCTCGTCTGCAGAATTTCGCAAACCCTTGAATTAGTGAAGTAATTTATTTTTTGTACGCGCCAGAGCGGCGACCGATCACAACGAGAATTCGCCGGATATCGATACAATCGGATCGGCTCTTATCTTTCTGGATAAACATGCGCAAGACTGTTGCGATCGGTTTCCTCGGCATCGTGCTCGATCAGGGCGGGCGCCCACCGCGCCGCTGGGAGAAGTGGCGCCCCACGATTTCGCTCTGTTCGCAACCCGAATGGCCAATCGACCGGCTCGAACTGCTGCATCCGCCGGACTACGAGCGGCTGGCGAATCGCATCAAGGAAGATCTCGCGCGGCTCTCGCCGCATACGGAGGTGCGCCTCACGCCGCTGTCGATCGGCGATCCGTGGGATTTCGAGGAGGTCTACGCGACGCTGCACGATTACGCGCGCGGCTACCCGTTCGACCTCGAGCACGAGGACTATCTGATCCACATCACGACCGGCACGCACGTCGCGCAGATCTGCTGGTTCCTGCTCGCGGAAGCGCGCTATCTGCCTGCACAACTCGTGCAGACCGGGCCGCCGCAACGCACCGATGAAGGTCCAAGCGGGCCCGGCACGATTTCGGTGATCGATCTCGACCTGTCGCGCTACAACCGCATCGCGCAGCGCTTCACGCGCGAACGCGACGAAACCGTGTCGTTTCTCAAGGCGGGCATCGCCACACGCAACGCGCAGTTCAATGCGCTGATCGCACAGCTCGAACGCGTAGCCGTGCGCTCACGTGCGCCGATGCTGCTGGTTGGACCCACCGGCGCGGGCAAGTCATTTCTCGCGAAGCGCATCTACGAACTCAAGCGCGCGCGCCATCGGCTTGCCGGGCCGTTTATCGAAGTCAACTGCGCGACCTTGCGCGGCGACGCGGCCATGTCGACGCTTTTCGGCCACATCAAAGGCGCGTTCACCGGCGCGCAGACGGCCCGCGCCGGTCTGCTGCGCGCAGCGGACGGCGGCCTGCTATTTCTCGACGAAATCGGCGAACTCGGTCTGGACGAACAGGCGATGCTGCTCAAGGCGATCGAGGAGAAGCGCTTTTTCCCTGTCGGCGCCGATGGGGAAGTGACGAGCGATTTCGAACTGATCGCCGGCACGCATCGCGATCTGCGGCAGATGGTGGCGGCCGGCACGTTTCGCGAGGATCTCTACGCGCGGATCAACCTGTGGACCTACGCGCTGCCTGGACTTGCCGCGCGTCGCGAAGATATCGAGCCGAATCTCGACTTCGAGCTCGATCGCTTCGGGCGCGAGCAGGGCGAACAGGTGCGTTTCAATGTCGAAGCGAAGCGCCGTTTCCTGGCTTTCGCGACGTCCCCACGCGCGGCATGGGCGGGCAATTTTCGCGAACTATCGGCTTCGATCACACGCATGGCGACGCTCGCCGACGCCGGCCGCATCACCGAATCGATCGCCGAAGAAGAAGTGGAGCGGCTTGCCCGCACGTGGACGGGCGAGCGCGAAGAACAAGAACTCGTTGATGCCGTGCTGGGCGCGCAATCGACGGAAATCGACCTGTTCGACCGCGTGCAACTCGAACGCGTGCTCGATGTGTGCCGCGTGTCGGCGAGCTTGTCCGAAGCGGGGCGCACGCTCTTTGCCGTATCGAGGCAAAGCAAGAAACAGCCGAACGACGCGGACCGCCTGCGCAAATATCTGGCGCGCTTCGGGCTCGAATGGGAAGGCCTGAAACGCGCGCTGGCCGCCGAAAATTAAGCGACGCAGGCGCCGCTTCCTGGCGCCTGCGCGACCCACACCGCTTATCCACACCACCCAGCGGATAACCCGCGGACAACCCCAGGAATTCGCTGTGCACGAATCGGGGATAACTTTGCACCTGGAAAAACTGTGGAAAAGTTGTCCCAGGCAGCCGGGAATTTTCCCGTTTACGCCCGCAGACTTATGAATTTTCCACAGCCTTGTTTACTCAATGGTTTTCCCCGGTTATCCACAGATTACCCAGGGGCTTGTTAACTATTACTACGTTTACGTATACATAAATCTTAAAACCCTAAAGCCCATTCGCGTAAACGCAAAAACCGCTGGATAACCTCCCAGCGGCTTCGTCGCGTACTTCGTGCGTTCAGCGAATCGCGCCCTCAGACGAGCGGAATATAAAGCTCGGTCTTGAGATCCTCCGGCGCGGCTTCATCGGGCGTGTTCAGATACACCTCGAACGACGGCGCCGAAAAATCCGGCTGACGGCCGAGCTTCTGCAATCCCTCGTTGTAGAACCACATCCACGCTTCTTGCAGTCCCTGGTACGGCCCTTTGTGCAGCACCAGCGCATGCGCGCCGCCGCGCAACTGCAACGCCTCGACCGGCGAGAGGATTTCCACATCGGTTTCCTCGCCCAGATGCAGACAGGCCTTGGAACGCAGCTTCGACGCCTCCACCGTGTTCGGATCGTCGTAATAGACGCCGACCATCCTCGCGCCCGCCGTGCGCACATTGCGCTCGCTCAGCCACTGCGCAAGCGTGTAGAAAGCATCGCCGATCTTCATATACGGACCTACGTGACCGACAGCGAGCAGATCCATCGGCTCCAGCGTGACGAGTTTCACATCGCGGTCTTGCATGATGGCGTCTCCAGATTCGGCGGCCGCTTCGGGCCGCGCAGGGGCGGGCGCGCGAAGGCGCATGGGATGCGTTTCACGATATCACCGCGTCTCGCGCAACGTTCTTTCCCTGGCCGGATCGACGCAGCCGTCCTTCAAAGGCTGACGCGCGCGACGGGATGCGCTTCGAGCCACGCGTTTTCCTCGTCGTCATAGAGCCGCGAGCGCGTGAGAAAACGCAGTCCGGTAGGCCGCTCCAGCGAGAACATGCCGCCGTTGCCCGGCACGGCGTCGATGATGAGTTGCGTGTGCTGCCAGTATTCGAACTGCGCTTCGGTCATATAAAACGGCATGCCGCCGATCTCGCCGAGTTGCACATCGGCATTGCCGACCATGAATTCGCCGATGGCAAAGCACATCGGCGCGCTGCCGTCGCAGCAGCCGCCCGATTGATGAAAGAGCAAGGGGCCATGCTCGCGCGCGAGTTGTTCGATCAGCGCGAGTGCGGCGGGAGTGGCGATGACGCGTTCGACCATGTCGCGATCCTCCGGACTAAAAAGTAGAAGCGGAAAGTAGAAACGAGCAGGGCGCCGCACGATGCGACGCCCTCGATGTTGCCCGTGCCTGAAACGCGCTTAGAAGAAGCCGAGCGGTTTGTCGCTATAGCTCACCAGCAGGTTCTTGGTCTGCTGATAATGATCGAGCATCATCTTGTGGTTTTCGCGGCCGATCCCCGATTGCTTGTAGCCGCCAAACGCCGCATGCGCCGGGTAAGCGTGATAGCAGTTGGTCCACACGCGGCCCGCCTGGATTTCGCGGCCGAAGCGATACGCACGCGTGCCGTCACGCGTCCAGACGCCCGCGCCCAGACCGTAGAGCGTGTCATTGGCGATTTCCAGCGCTTCCTCTTCAGTCTTGAAGGTCGTCACGGAAACGACCGGCCCGAAAATCTCTTCCTGGAAGATGCGCATCTTGTTGTGGCCGCGGAACACCGTCGGCTTCACGTAATAGCCATCGCCCAGTTCGCCGGACAGCGGATTGCGCTCGCCGCCGATCAGACATTGCGCGCCTTCCTGCTTGCCCAGATCGATGTAGGAAAGAATCTTCTCGAGTTGCTCCTGCGAGGCCTGCGCGCCGATCATCGTCTTCGTGTCGAGCGGATGGCCTTGATGGATCGCCGCCACGCGCTTGAGTGCGCGCTCCATGAAGCGATCGTAGATTTTCTCGTCGATCAGCACGCGCGACGGGCAGGTGCAGACTTCGCCCTGATTGAGCGCGAACATCGCGAAACCTTCGAGCGCCTTGTCGAAATAGCTGTCGTCGTGATCGAGCACATCGGCGAAGAAGATGTTCGGGCTCTTGCCGCCCAGTTCCAGCGTCACCGGGATGATGTTCTGGCTCGCGTACTGCATGATCAGGCGGCCGGTGGTGGTTTCGCCGGTGAAGGCGATCTTGGCGATGCGCTTGTTCGACGCCAGCGGCTTGCCCGCTTCGAGGCCGAAGCCGTTCACCACGTTGAGCACGCCCGGCGGCAGCAGGTCCTGGATCAGCTCGACCAGCACGAGGAAGGACGCGGGCGTCTGCTCGGCGGGCTTGAGCACCACGCAGTTGCCGGCGGCCAGCGCGGGCGCGAGCTTCCACGCGGCCATCAGGATGGGGAAATTCCACGGAATGATCTGGCCGACCACGCCGAGCGGCTCGTGAAAGTGATACGCGACGGTGTCGTGATCGATTTCGGAAATGCCGCCTTCCTGCGCGCGCACGCAGCTCGCGAAGTAGCGGAAGTGATCGGCGGAAAGCGGGATATCGGCGGCGAGCGTTTCGCGCAGCGGCTTGCCGTTGTCGATGGTTTCGGCCACGGCCAGCTTGTGCAGGTTCTGCTCGATGCGATCGGCGATGCGGTTGAGGATGTTGGCGCGATCGGCCGGCGAGGTTTTGCCCCACGCGGTCTTGGCCTTGTGGGCGGCGTCGAGCGCGAGTTCGACGTCGGCTTCGCGCGAGCGCGGAATCGACGTGAACGCATGGCCGGTGATCGGCGAGATGTCGTCGAAATATTCGCCGCCCAGCGGCGCCACCCATTCGCCGCCGATGAAATTTCCGTACTGCTTCTTGTAGGGGAACTCGGTCGTCAGAAATTGCATGTCCGCGTGATTCATCTGCGTGCTCCTCGTTGTGCTCTATGTCGATATGGATGGGCGCGCCTCGATGAACGGCAGGCGCGCGACCGGTGCACGCTTACGCCAGAAGCATGCCAATCGGGCTGCGGGCACGCAGCGGCGGGCCTGAGCGGGGAAAGGAGGGCGCGAAGCGTCGAGATTGAGCGCCAGACAGCGCGAGGCGGAGCGCTCAGGCTGTATCGCTGCGGAACAGCGTGCGGCGGCCCTGCTCAGAAAATGAACAGCACCGCGACGATGCGATGGGAAAAAACCGCCGCGCGGGGCGCGCATACGGTAGGCTTTGCACCCGTAACAGCCAGGAGAATCTGCAATGTCCGAAGAAACCTTCATCTGCCGCAATCAGTCTTGCGGCACCCCGTGGGAACAAAACGAAGTGGTCATCAAGAACGAAGGCCAGGGGCCGCTGTTCCGCTGCCCGCTGTGTGGCGCGCGCAACTACCTCGAAGTGTTCGAGGACGACGACGGCAAGCCCGTCTACGAACAGGTCGACGGCAAGCCGTTCCTTTGATCGGCGCGCGCCTGCGCGGTCCTCACAGGATTTCGGAGGCGAGCGAAATGCCGAACACGATGCCGCCCACGAGGCCCATCAGGCGGCCTAGCAGCAACAGGTTCAGGTCTTCGTCGAGCAGGTTGGGATCGCGCTTCGCGTGCAGCACCGTGCGGTGCAGCAACGGGCGCGGGAACAGCAGGCAGGCGGAGATGAGCGCCGGCACAGCCAGCCGCAACGGCGCGCTGTAGTGGCGGTCGGACGGAAAATCGAGCCAGACCAGCAGCACGACGAGCAGTGCGGTGAGAACACCGCCGACGATTGCGCCGGCGACGAGTTTGTCGGTGGGATGACCGTGCATGACTACAGCCTCTTCGGAGTGTGCATTGGATGAGTCATGATCTGATTTCCGTCAGAAAAGACCTATCGGAGCAGTCCGAAAACGGCCGAGGTGCAACTGCGGCGGCCGACGGTGCGCCCGAGCATCGCGCGTGCCCAGGACGGTCCTGAAACGCCAAATTCCCCCTATCTGATCGAGTAGGCTGGCGACGCCCGCCGGGCGTCCTACAGTAACGTCATACGATAAGAAACACTGTAGGACTTTCGAACGGACACCGGGGGCTGGACCATGACGACATTCGTTGAACAGGAAATCGCGCACATCGCGCGCGTGATGCCGCAATCGCTGGCGGGCAATTTCGAGGAACCGGTGATGGGTCCCGAGTATTGGCGCCGGCGGCTGCACGCTTTGCTCCGGCAGAACCACCTCACGCATATGCAACTGGCGACGGTGGATACGATGCTGCGCCAGCTCGACGGCTTCGAGTCGCTTGGACGCTGGATGCCACAACCGAGGAAGGTCGAGCGGATGGTGGTGCGCACGCGTCGCGAAGATCGCGCGCCGGCGGCGGTTTGAATCTGACGTGAACGGCGGCGAGCCGCCTTGCGCGCGCGGAGTGGCGTAGCGGTCACGGTCGCGCGGAAAAGCAAAAAGCCCGGTCAGAAGACCGGGCTTTTTACATGAATTCGCTGGTGGGGCGTGAGTGACTCGAACACTCGACCTACGGATTAAGAGTCCGCTGCTCTACCAACTGAGCTAACGCCCCCAACAGAAGAAAGATTATGCCTGTCGTTTTGAGTCTTGGCAAGACCTTTTCGCAAAATTCCTAAAAAAACTTCGGTGGGCGGTTTTCGCCTCCTGGCGGCGGCCTGCGCGGCCCGCGAAAACCCCAACCCGTCGCCCCACTCCTGCGCGCTTTCCCTGCCTCGATCCGCCATCGGCAATTTCTGCCGGTATCATGTGCGCACACAGCCGCTGGCGCTGCGGCCCACGTCGCGCGGCACACAATCCCAATAAGTACGAGACAAGCAAGGACAGGCAACAGACGATGGACGATAAGGCAATCGACGCGCTGCTAGAGCGCGTGCTGGCGCCGTGGGTGAAGGCGCTCGGCTTGAAGCCGGTCGAGGTCACGGACGAGCGCGCCACCCTGCGCCTGCCGTTCTCCGGCGAGCTGCGCCACTCGGGCGGCGTGATCTGCGGTCAGGTGTTCATGGCGGCGGCCGATACGGCGATGATCGTCGCGATTTCGGCGGCGCTCGGCGAATTCAAGCCGATGACCACCGTCGCGCTCAATACCAGTTTCATGCGCGCGGTGCGCAAGGGCGACGTGACGATCACGGCGCGCGTGCTGCGCATGGGCCGCAATCTGGTGTTCGGCGAAATAGAACTCTACGACGAAGACGGTCGGATGGCGGTTCACGCCACCTCGACTTACGCGTTGCTCGACTAAGCTATCGCGTTCAGCATTCGCAACGAGACGAGGACATGTTCGATCAGGTTGTCTTTGCCGGCGGCGGCAACCGCTGCTGGTGGCAGGCGGGATTCTGGGACGTCGTGCAGCCGCAACTGCAGATCCGTCCGCGCGTGATCACGGGCATTTCGGCGGGCGCGGCCACCGCCTGCATGATCTACACGCGCGATTCGCAGTGGGTCATGCAGTATTACGAAGAAGCGCTCAAGCACAACAAGCGCAACGCCTATTGGGGCAATCTGCTGCGCAGCGAATCGGTGTTTCCGCATTACCGTATCTATCGGCAGGCGTTGCTCGACATCTACGGGCCGCAGTTCGGCAAGCTGCAGGACGCGCCCGAGATCCGCATCGGCGTGTCGCATGTGCCGCGCTGGCTCGGCGCGCGCAGTGCGGTGGCGGCGGGGCTGATCGCGTACAACATCGAAAAGCACATCCGCAAGACACTGCATCCCACGCTTGGCCAGAAGCTCGGCTTCTATCCGGAATTCGTGACGGCGCAGGCCTGCGAGCGCGTCGACGATCTCGCCGATCTGGTGCTGCAGTCGTCGTGCACGCCGCCGTTCACGCCGGTGCTGCGCCGTAACGGCCGGCCGGTGCTCGACGGCGGCATGGTCGACAACGTGCCCGTGGGCGCGCTCGACGATACGCCGGGCCGCGTGCTGGTGATGGTTACGCGGCTGTATCCGCGTCCGCAGATGTTCGTGGTCAAGCACCGCACGCAGGCGGGCGGCGAGCAGCAGCGCCTCTACATCCAGCCTTCGGCGAAGGTGCCGATTTCGAGCTGGGACTACACCAGCCCGCAGCAGATGCAGCACGCCTACAACCTCGGCTACGAGGACGGTCAGCGCTTTATCGAGCGCGTGTCCGATGTGTTCGAGGCGGCGTCGCACGCTTGAGAAGAGCGCGGCAGCACGAAAAAAGGCGGCCCGGTGTGAAAACCGGGCCGCCTTTTTGTCATGCAAGGGCGATCGCTTACTTTACTTGCGACGGCCGCCCTGCAGCGCTTCCGGGTTCGCCACGTGCGAAAGATCGCCCGCATCGAACGCCAGGATATTGCGGAACGCCGCACCGAAGTACAGCTCGTAGCTCTCGCGCTCCACATAGCCGATATGCGGCGTGCAGATCACATTTTCCATGCGTAGCAGGCTGTAGCCCTGCAGGATCGGCTCGCTTTCGAACACGTCGATGGCGACCATGCCCGGGCGGTTGTGCGACAGCGCGCCCAGCAGCGCGTTTTCTTCCAGCAGTTCCGCGCGGCTCGTGTTGACGAGCAGCGAAGTCGGCTTCATGCGCAGGAGGTCTTCCTGGGTGACGATGCCGCGCGTGTCGTCGTGCAGGCGCAGATGCAGCGAGAGGATGTCGCTTTCCTCGAACAGCGCTTCGCGGCTGGCGGCGGCTTCGTAGCCGTCGGCGCGCGCGGCTTCCAGCGAATGCTCGCGGCCCCAGATGATCACGCGCATGCCGAACGCCTTGCCGTAACCCGCCACCAGACGGCCGATCTTGCCGTAGCCCCAGATGCCGAGCGTCTGACCGCGCAGCACCTGACCGAGGCCGAAGTTCGGCGGCATCGCCGAGGTTTTCAGGCCCGACTGCTGCCACGCACCTTGCTTCAGGTTCGCGACGTACTGCGGAATGCGCCGCTGCGCCGCCATGATCAGCGCCCAGGTGAGTTCGGCGGGCGCGACCGGCGAGCCCGTGCCTTCGAGCACCGCGATGCCGCGTTCCGTACAGGCGTCGATATCGATATGCGGACCGGCTTTGCCCGTCTGGCTGATCATGCGCAGATGCGGGAGTTTGTCGAGTAGTTGCGAGGTGATGCGCGTGCGTTCGCGAATCAGGACAAGCGCCTCGACTTCCGAGAGGCGGCTGGCGAGCTGGCCGAGGCCGCGCACCGTGTTGTTGAAGACCTTGACCTCGTGTTCGGCGAGCAATTGAAAGCAGTCGAGCTTGCGGACGGCGTCCTGGTAGTCGTCAAGGATGGCAATTTTCATGGCAGCTTGGGTAAAGGTGTAGCGATTCGGGGTGTAGCGATTCGGGTGTGGCACTTGGGATAAAGCTCGCCGCGAGGCCGTACGTCGCAGTGCAACACGGTGTTCATCTGGTGGTTATCCCACTATGCAGCGCCGTGAAGGCTGGTATGAATATCAGGGAGCCATTCGTTGCACGGAATCCATGAAAAACATGAAGCAGTCGGGCACTCAATTTGCGTTTCGTGCGACGGCGCTCAATACGGCTGGATGCGGTTTGAACGAGAATTTTTCACTTTTATCAGCTTGACGGGCCGCGATGCAAGCCGCTTTACAGACGGTTGCGAACCCCTTGCTGAGAAGGCCTTGACGATCTGCCCATCTGCGCGGAACAAGGTGCCCGAAGTGGTCGCCTCGCAGCAGTTACGCCTCTCGCCAGCAGCGTCGAAAAGGGCCTGAAACGATTTTTTATCAGCCCAGTTGGAGACACTCGATGAATCATCCCGATTTCCCCGCACAGGCCGCCGCGCAGGCGCCGGCCTGGGTTCGCCACCGAAAACTGGTGGAGTGGGTGCAAAGCGTTGCCGCGCACACCCAGCCCGAACGCATCGTCTGGTGCGACGGTTCGCAGGAGGAATACGACCGCCTGTGCCAGCAGATGGTCGATGGCGGCACGATGCGCCGTCTGAATCCGCAGAAGCGGCCGAATTCGTATCTCGCCTGCTCCGATCCGTCAGACGTGGCGCGGGTGGAAGACCGCACCTTCATCTGTTCGGACAAGAAGGAAGACGCCGGCCCCACCAACAACTGGATGGCGCCCGCCGAAATGCGCGCGACGCTGGACGGCCTGTTCGCCGGCTCGATGCGCGGGCGCACGATGTACGTCGTGCCGTTTTCGATGGGCCCGCTCGGCTCGCCGATCGCGCACATCGGCGTCGAACTCTCCGATAGCCCGTACGTGGCCGTGAACATGCGCATCATGACGCGCATGGGCCGCGAGGTGTACGACGTGCTCGGCGAAGACGGTGCTTATGTGCCGTGCGTGCACAGCGTCGGCGCGCCGCTGGCGGCGGGCGAGCAGGACGTGGCCTGGCCGTGCAACAAGACCAAATACATCGTCCACTTCCCGCAGACGCGCGAAATCTGGAGCTATGGCTCGGGTTACGGCGGCAATGCGCTGCTCGGCAAGAAGTGCTTCGCGCTGCGCATTGCGTCGACGATGGGCCGCGACGAAGGCTGGCTCGCCGAGCACATGCTGATTCTGGGCGTGAAGTCGCCGCAAGGGCGCAAGTATCACGTGGCGGCGGCGTTCCCGTCGGCGTGCGGCAAGACCAACTTCGCCATGCTGATCCCGCCGGCCGCGATGAACGGCTGGGAAATCAGCACGATCGGCGACGATATTGCGTGGATCAAGCCCGGCGCGGACGGCCGTCTCTACGCGATCAACCCGGAAGCGGGCTACTTCGGCGTCGCGCCGGGCACGAGCGAAAAGACCAACTTCAACGCCATGGCGACGCTCAAGGAGAACGTGATCTTCACGAACGTCGCGCTCACCGATGACGGCGACGTCTGGTGGGAAGGCATGACCGATACGCCGCCTGCGCATCTGATCGACTGGCAAGGCGAGGACTGGACGCCGGCAATCGCGAAGGAAACCGGCCGCAAGGCCGCGCATCCGAACGCGCGTTTCACGGCGCCGGCCTCGCAGTGTCCGTCGATCGACCCGGATTGGGAAAACCCCAAGGGCGTGGCCATCGACGCGTTCCTGTTCGGCGGCCGCCGCTCGACCACGGTGCCGCTCGTGACCGAAGCGCGCGACTGGACCGAGGGCGTCTACATGGCGGCGACCATGGGCTCGGAAACCACGGCTGCGGCCGCGGGGCAGCAGGGCGTGGTGCGCCGCGATCCGTTCGCGATGCTGCCGTTCTGCGGCTACAACATGGCCGATTACTTCGGTCATTGGCTCAAGGTCGGCGAGCGCCTGACGAAGCTCGGCGCGACGCTGCCGCGCATCTTCTGCGTGAACTGGTTCCGCAAGGGCGAGGACGGCAAATTCGTGTGGCCGGGCTTCGGCGAAAACATGCGCGTGCTGGAGTGGATGGTGCGCCGCATCGAAGGTCAGGCCGAAGGGGAGGGCCATGCGTTCGGTGTATCGCCGCGCTATGAGGACCTCGACTGGCGCGGTCTGGACTTCACGCCGGCGCAGTTCGCCCAGGTGATTTCCGTCGATGCCGATGCCTGGCGTGCGGAACTCGCGCTCCACACCGAACTGTTCGACACGCTCTCGCACGGCCTGCCGCAGGCGTTGCGCGATGCGCGTGCGGCGCTGGAAGGACGGTTTTAAAACGCCAACCAGTTTGCCGATGACGTAAATGTGAGCGCTCACTTACATAATATTGAAAGTCATTGAGCGCGAACGTTTTAAAGGGCCGCCTTCGAAGGCGGCCTTTTTATTTTAGGGGCAAATTAATACCGTAATTTCCGGCAAAAATCGCAGGCGTTTTCTGCTCGCAAACGCCCGCCGCTACGCTGCATTGCGCAAAATTGTTTCGCCACAGGAAACAATCAGCGTGTCAGCGCTGCGTATTCGGTGACAGTAGCGAAAATTTTGAAGAAATTCAGCGCTGTGGAGGCAACTTCTGCACGAATTCCGATGTCGTAGGAGAATTCCCGGTTTCCTCCGCCGGTTTTCGGCGGACAAGTAACACGCAGGAGTTGTCTCATGGATCATTTGCAGTCGATGCGAGTATTCGTCAAAGTGGCGGACCTCGGCAGTTTCGCCCGGGCCGCTTCGGCGATGGATATCTCCAATGCGGTTGCAACGCGTCACGTCGCCGACCTCGAAGGCCGGCTTGGCACGCGTCTGCTCAACCGCACGACCCGCAGCCTTTCCCTCACCGAATCCGGTCAGGTTTATCTCGAACGCGCGCGCCAGATTCTCGACGAACTCGAAGATGTCGAGCAGATGGTCGTGGCGCGCAACCACGAGCCCGTGGGCACGCTGCGCATCGTGGCGCCCGTGGTCTTCGGCCTGCACAACCTCGCGCCGGTGCTGCAAACCTACACACAGCGCTATCCGCAGGTGATTCCCGACGTCACGCTGGTCGACCGTCAGGTGGATCTGGTCGAAGAAGGCTTCGATCTGGGCGTGGTGACGGCGCGCCAGATGCGTAGCGCGAGCATCGTCACGCGCCGTCTGACGACCGGCTGCATGACCGTCTGCGCGACGCCCGCGTATCTGGAAAAGCACGGCACGCCCACGCGTCCCGAGCATCTGATGGAACACCCGTCGCTGTCGCTGCCATCGGAATACTGGGGCGACGAGCGCGTGTTCACGGGGCCGGATGGCGAAATTCGTGTCCGCCCGAGCAACGTGATCGTAGCCAACAACACAGAAATGCTGCGCCAGTTCGCGCTGCTCGGTATGGGTATTGCGATCCTGCCGAGCTACCTGATCGGGCGCGACATGACGCGCGGCCGTCTGGTGCGTCTGCTGGGCGACTACCGCCTGCCGCAGGTCGAGATCAACGTGGCGTACCCGAGCCGCCGCCATCTGCCGGCCAAGGTGCGCACGTTCATCGACCATCTGGTCGAGCACTTCAGCCAGACGCCGAACAGCCAGCTTGGCGAGCAGTGGGTCAAGGATGGCCAGGCGCGCCCTGCCGATTCCGCAGCCGCACACAATAGCGCAGCGCATCCGGTGGTGCCCGAAGCCTTCGACGGTGCCGAGCCGATCAACGAACTTCTCGACTCCAGCCGCGGCAGCGCGGTGGAAACCGAACGCGCGCCGAAGGCCGGCCGCGCATCGGCGGGCCGCACGCGCAGTTCGGCGATTTCGCCGCTGTAAATTGCGTTGCGCGCTCATCAGGCGCGCATTCAGACGATAAAAAAGGCGCAGCTTCGAAAGAAGCTGCGCCTTTTTCTTTAGTGCTCATGGCTCGCTGGCGAGCCCTTGCATCGAGACATCAAGCAGACATCAAGCAGACATCAAGAACCCGTCTTGCGAGCCGGCGTCTTGCGAGCGGCGGTTTTACGCGCCGGAGCGGCCTTTGCGGCCGTGGTCTTCGCAGCGGTCTTGCGCGCCGGCTTTTTGGCCGTTTCTGCTGCGTCGTCGTTGGCTGCGTCGTTCGCCGCGTCGTCGGCATCTGCCGTGGCCGCGGACTTCTTCGCCGCGGTTTTAGCCGCCGTCTTCGCGCTCGGTTCCTTCTTCTCGAACTCGAAGCCGATCTTGCCGTCCGGCTGCTTGACGAGGAAAGCCTTGAAGTTACGGCCCGTACGCGACGACTTGAAGCTCGTCAGCAGGTCCGTGCGGCCTTCCGACAGCAGCTTGCCCATCTGCTCGCGGGCGATTTCCTGCTGCAGAATCACCTTGCCCGAGCGGAAGTCGCAGGTCTTCGGATTGGCGACCGAGTTCTCGCAGACATAGCTCATGCCGTGCTCGAACACGCGCCCCTTGCACTTCGGGCAGGCGCCCACGGCTTCCTGCTGCGAGAAGTCGGGCGCTTCGCCGTCTTCCGCGCCCTGATCCTGGCCGAAGTCGAATTCGAGCTTGTAGTTCTTGATCTCGTCGTCGAGCGAGAGCTTGAGGATCGCCGAAAACGGACGGCCCATCTTGCTCCGGAAACCCGACAGCGGCCCGATCGTCTTGTTCTGCAGCAGCTCTTCCACTTCGGGAATTTCGAACTGGCGGCCGCCCGGAATCTTCGAGATCGAGAATTCGCACTTCGTACACGCGAAGCGGCGATAGTTTTCCTTCACCTGCCCGCCGCAATGCGGACACGGCGTTTGCAGCGTCGCGTAGTCGCCGGGGATGGTGTCGGAGTCGTATTCCTTCGCGCGCTTCACGATGGTCTGCGTCATGCGGGCGATTTCCTGCATGAACGCATCGCGCGCGAGCCTGCCGCGCTCCATCTGCGAAAGCTTGTATTCCCATTCGCCGGTCAGTTCCGGCGCGGTGAGTTCTTCCACGCCGAGACCGCGCAGCAGCGTCATCAGCTGGAACGCCTTGGCCGTGGGAATCAGCTCGCGGCCTTCGCGCACGAGATACTTTTCGCCCAGCAGACCTTCGATGATGGCCGCGCGCGTGGCCGGCGTGCCCAGACCCTTGGCGGCCATGGCTTCGCGCAGTTCTTCGTCGTCGACGAGCTTGCCCGCGCCTTCCATCGCCGAAAGCAGCGTCGCTTCGTTGTAGCGTGCGGGCGGCTTGGTCACGAGTTGATGCGCGGCGATCTTGTCGGTCTTGACCTTCTCGTCCTTCTTCACCGGCACGAGGTTGGCGTCGTCGCCGGCCGCGTCGCGGCCATAGATCTGCAGCCAGCCCGGCTCGACCAGCACCTTGCCCTCGGTCTTGAAATGATGGCCCGAGACTTCGGTGATACGCGTGGTGACGCGGTATTCCGCTGCCGGGAAGAACACGGCGAGGAAGCGCTTCACGACGAGGTCGTACAGCTTCTGCTCCGGCTCCGACAGATTCTTCGGCGCCTGCAGCGTCGGGATGATTGCGAAGTGGTCGCTGATCTTCGAGTTGTCGAAGATGCGCTTGTTCGGCTTCACCCAACCCTTGTCGAGCGCCTGTTTGGCGTACGGCAGGTAGTTGTTGCTCTCCTTGAGCATCTCCATCGTCTCTTTCACGGTGCTGAGGTAATCCTCAGGCAGCGCGCGCGAATCGGTACGCGGATAGGTGAGGACCTTGTGCTTTTCGTACAGCGCCTGGGCGAGACCCAGCGTGTTCTTGGCCGAAAAGCCGAAGCGGCCGTTGGCTTCGCGCTGCAGGCTCGTCAGGTCGAAGAGCGCGGGCGAAAGCTGGGTGGACGGCTTCGATTCCTCGGTGACGATTCCTTCGCGGCCATGGCAGGCAGCGACGATGGTCTCGGCAGCGGGCAGGCTCCAGAGGCGCGAGTCGCGCTTTTCCGGGTCGTGCTCGTCCTTCTTGAATTTCGGGTCGTACCAGCGGCCTTCGTAGAAGCCGCTCGCGCAGACGAACTCCGCGCGCACTTCCCAGTAATCGCGCGGCACGAAACGACGGATTTTCTCTTCACGTTCGACGACGATCGACAGCGTTGGCGTCTGAACGCGGCCGACCGTGGTCAGGAAGAAGCCGCCGCCCTTGCTGTTGAAGGCCGTCATGGCGCGCGTGCCGTTGATGCCCACGAGCCAGTCCGCTTCCGAGCGGCAGCGCGCGGCGTCGGCGAGCGGCTGCATGTCCTGGTCGCTGCGCAGGTTCGCGAAGCCGTCGCGGATCGACTGCGGCGTCATCGACTGGAGCCACAGGCGCTGGACCGGCTGCTTCGCCTTCGCGTGCTGCGCGATCAGGCGGAAGATCAGTTCGCCCTCGCGCCCCGCGTCGCAGGCGTTGATCAGAGCGGTGACGTCCTTGCGCTTGAGCAGCTTCGTGAGCACCTTGAGCCGCGATTCGCTCTTGGCGATCGGGTTCAGGTCGAAGTGGGGCGGGATGACGGGCAGATTCGCGAAGCTCCATTTGCCTCGCTTGACTTCGTACTCGTCGGGCGCGGCGATCTCCAGCAGATGGCCGACCGCCGACGACAGCACGTAGTCGTCGCTTTCGTAGTACTCGTCATGCTTGGTAAATCCGCCCAGAGCGCGCGCGATGTCGTTCGCGACGGATGGCTTCTCGGCGATGATCAGAGCTTTGGACATGACTGGTTGTGTGTGGGTGTATCCGGGTTGGCGCCCCGCGGTTATTCCGTCTGGCTTGACCGCTGGGCCGGCGCGCCGTTGGGCGCCTCGTTAACGACCGCTTTATAGCACATGGCGCGCGGACGGCGATTTTCTTGTCATCGGCCAGGCTGTCAGCGGACCGGTTTTGGCGCCGTCGTAAGGGCGCCAATCATCTTGTCGCGGCGCGCTGGCGGGCAAGCGCCCGGACGTGCAGCGGCCCGTGCCCGAATCGCTCGTATGTAGCCTGTTTTCAGGCCTCGAGCAGCGCGGGACGCAACTTCGGCGCATCGGCCACGCCTGGCAGCGCCGTGAGGTCGGCGAGCATGCGTTCGACCACCGCGCCATGCGGCAGCACGGTGCCAAAAAAGCGCGTGGCCTTGCTGTCTTCGATCAGGATAGTGGGAAAGTTTTCCACGTCGAGATCGTCGAAGCGGTCGGCGTGCGTTTCGATATCGATATAGGCGAAGCAGATTTCCGGATGCGCGTCGGCGATCCGGTCGAATGTCGCCCGATAGTCGCGACAGGTGCCGCACCACTCGGCGCACAGGCACGCGACGAACAGCGTGTCGCTGTTGCTGACGCGCTCGGCGATCTGGTCGGCATCGGTGTCGAGGTCAAGCGCGGGCATGGTGGTTCCTTGCGGTCTCTTCTATATAGAGTCGGTGCATTTGGCGCGAATGTAACACGGCGGCGCGCTAGCAGTGGGAGGCCCGCGTGTAGCGCCCGCCCGGCAGCGCGCTTACGTGGCCGGCCAGTTCGAGGCGCAGCAGCGTGGCTTGCAGCGTCGCTTCGGCCATGTCGGTGCGCTGCGCGAGGATTTCAAGCGTGGCGGGCGCGTGGCCCAAGGCGGCGAGGAGGGTTTCGGCCTGCGCTTCGAGCGGCGTTGGAGGCGTGGCAAGCGGCAGCGGCAGCGGCAGCGGCAGCGTCTGCGTCTGTGTTTGCGTGTCTTTGGCTCGGGTCCGCCGCGCAGGTTTCGCCGGCTGTGCGAGCCCAAGCGCCTCGAGCACTTCTTCGGGCGTTTCCACCAGTTGCGCGCCTTCCTTGATCAGCCGATGACAGCCGCGCGAGAGCGGCGCGTGAATCGAGCCTGGCAGCGCAAACACATCGCGCCCCATTTCGTTGGCAAGGCGCGCGGTGATCAGCGAACCCGATCGCATGGCCGCTTCCACCACGATCACGCCCTCCACGAGCGCCGAAATCACGCGATTGCGCTGCGGAAAGTTCGCCGATCGCGCCGGCGTGCCGAGCGGCCATTCTGTGACGATCACGCCCTGTGCGGCGATCTGTCTCGCGAGCGCGTGATGCGCGGCCGGATAGACCAGATCGGCGCCGGTGCCGATGACCGCGACAGTGCCGCCGCGCTCCGGCAACGCGCCCTCGTGCGCCGCGCCGTCCACGCCCAGCGCGAGGCCGGAAACAACCGCGAGGCCTGCCGCCGCGAGCGTGCGCGCGAAGCGCCGTGCGTCTTCCAGCGCCTGCGGCGTGGCGCTGCGACTGCCGACGACAGCCACACTGCGCGCATGCAGAAGATCGAGCCGGCCTTTCACGTAAAGCAGCGGCGGCGGGTCGGGCATCGTCAGCAGGCGTGGCGGATAGGCGGGATCGGCGAGCGTCACGAGCGCGTTGCCCGGCTGCGCGCGCCACGCTGCTACGCTGGCCAGTTGCTGCGCGAAACCGGCGTCCGGCGGCGCCAGCACGGCTTGCGCGGCGTCGCGCCCGGCCACGGCCGCAAGCGCGTCGAACGGCGCGCCCAGCACCTGCTGCGGCAACCCGAATGCGCCAAGCAACGCGCGCAGCGCGATGGGCTTCAAACCGCGCGCATGGGCAAGGCGCAGCCAGGCGGCGAGTTCGTCGGCGGCGAGCGGCAGGGCAGCGGGCATGGGCGGTTCTCCGTCGGCGGGCGAAGCCTGGCCCGTCGTGTTAAAATTTTCACTATCCGAAATTCATTTGCGGCGCTGTGACGCATCGTCACGGCGGGCTGCTGGCATGGCGCTGGCCGATGCAAGGAATTGCAACGGATTGCAATCTGCAGTGCGTTGATTCCGGCCGCTTTGTCCGTATATCGTCTGTACATCTTCTGTTTTCCGCATGGGGCTGACCAGCTGGCCGAACGGCTAGCGCGCGTGTGAGTACACGTCAGCACACGCCCCGAGGCGCCCAACGAGAAACCTGTCGAACCATGGCTCTACTGAACATTCTTCATTACCCGGACAAGCGCCTGCACAAGGTCGCCAAGCCGGTCGAGGTCGTCAACGACCGCATCCGCAAGCTCGCCGCCGACATGGCCGAAACCATGTACGCGGCGCCCGGCGTTGGTCTCGCGGCCACCCAGGTGGACGTGCACGAGCGCGTCGTGGTGATCGACGTGTCCGATTCGCACGACGAACTCCAGGTCTTCATCAACCCGGAAATCGTCTGGTCGAGCAAGGAACGCGAGATCCACGAAGAGGGCTGCCTTTCGGTGCCGGGCATCTATGACGAAGTCGAGCGCGCGGAAAAAGTGCGCGTGCGCGCCCTCAACGAAAAGGGCGAAAGCTTCGAAATCGACTGCGAAGGCCTGCTGGCCGTGTGCATCCAGCACGAAATGGATCACCTGTTGGGCAAGGTGTTCGTCGAATATCTGTCGTCGCTCAAGCAGACGCGCATCAAGAGCAAGATGAAGAAGCTCGAACGCGCGATGTAATGCCCGTGCGCCACGCCTGTACCTTGTTCGTTTGCTGATCTGTCCGTGCCCATGAGCCATTCCCTTCGCGTGATTTTTGCCGGTACGCCGGAATTTGCCGCCGCCGCGCTTGCCGCGATCCACGAGGCGGGCTTTCCCGTGCCGCTCGTGCTGACCCAGCCGGACCGCCCTGCCGGTCGCGGCATGAAGCTGCAGGCGAGCCCCGTCAAACGCTACGCCGAAGAGCATGGCATTGCGGTCGCGCAGCCCACGTCGCTGCGCCGCGCGGGCAAGTACCCGGAAGAGGCGAGCGCCGCGCTCGACCTGCTCAATGCAACGCCGCACGACGTCATGGTGGTGGCCGCCTACGGCCTGATCCTGCCGCAGGAAGTGCTCGACATTCCGCCGTCCGGCTGTATCAACATCCACGCTTCGATCCTGCCGCGCTGGCGCGGCGCCGCGCCGATCCACCGTGCGATCGAGGCCGGCGATTCGGAAACCGGCATCACGCTGATGCAGATGGATGCGGGCCTGGACACCGGCCCGATGATCTCCGAAGTGCGCACGCCCATCACGCCCACCGACACAACCGCGACGCTGCACGATCGACTCGCCAATCTGGGCGCGCAACTCGTGGTGGACTGGCTGATCCAGCTCGAGCGCACCGGCCAGTTGCCGATCACGCCGCAGCCCGCCGATGGCGTGACTTACGCCGGGAAGATTGGCAAGCACGAAGCTGCGCTGGATTTCCGCCGCCCTGCCGGCGTGCTGGCGCGCCAGGTTCGCGCATTCGACCCGTTCCCGGGCGGCGCGGCCACGCTGGACGGTGCGCTCATCAAGCTCTGGGCCGCCGAAGTGGCGCAGGACGTGAGCGTGCCTGCGCACGCCGCGCCGGGCCAGATCCTCGATGTTTCGCCGGCTGGCGTGGTGGTGGCCTGCGGCGAAGGCGCGCTGCGCTTCACGCAGCTGCAAAAACCCGGCGGCAAGCGCCTGCCCGCGCGTGAATTCCTCGCCGGCATGCCGCTGACGGCCGGCCAGTGTTTTGCACTGACCGAAACCCCGACGGCTTGAGCCAGCTTAAACGCTGACCGAAACCCCCACCAGTCGGCCATTCGGCCAGGTAACGCGCGTCATACGGCGCGCGTTAGAATCGGCAAGGGTGTCGAGACCACTGCAAGATCTTGCATACGACGGCTCGCACCCCGTACCGAGTCGTTTTTGCAGAGATCGTCATGTTTGGCATTACCCATTTCGGCTTTTTCCTCGCCGCTGTGTTCCTTTTGAACGTCACGCCGGGCCCGGATACGGCCTACATCGTCGGGCGCAGCGTCGCGCAAGGGCGCAGCGCCGGGCTGGTGTCGGCACTGGGAATTTCGGCGGGCTGCTGCGTGCACACGCTGGCCTGTGCGTTCGGCCTGACCGCGCTGCTGGCGGCATCGGCGACGGCCTTCACGGTCATCAAGCTCGTGGGCGCGTGTTATCTCGTTTATCTCGGCGTACGGCTGATTCTCACGAAGCAGACGCAAGCTACGCCCGCCGCGCCAGCCAGCGCCGCCGTGGCCAGCCAGTCGCGCCCGCTGCGCCAGTTGTTCCTTTCGGGCTTCTGGACCAACGTGCTGAACCCCAAGGTCGTGCTGTTTTTTGTCTCGTTTTTCCCGCAGTTCGTGAACGTGACGAGTTCGCACAAGACGCTGGCTTTCCTTACACTCGGTGCGGCGTTCGTGGCGATGAGCACGGTCTGGAGCTGCTTTGTCGCGTGGGTTGCTGGCAGCGTCACGCAACGTGTTTCGGGCAAGCCGGGCATCAAGAAGTGGCTTGACCGCACGGTGGGATCGGCATTCGTCGGGCTGGGTCTGAAGCTCGCGACCAGCACGCGCTGAGATTGAATTTTTCCGATCCGCCCATATCTAACAAATCGCTTACAATGCGCTCGCTGTCACAACGGTTGGGACAGCGGCGTTTCGATGACCGATTCGATTCTTGATGGGTGAAGGAGCAAAGAACATGTTCAACTGGGTCAAAACCGCGATGTTGATGGCCGCGATTACGGCCCTTTTCATCGCCATCGGCGGCATGGTTGGCGGGCGCAGCGGCATGATGCTGGCGCTGCTGATCGCGCTCGGCATGAACTTCTTCTCGTACTGGTTCTCGGACAAGATGGTCCTGCGCATGTACAACGCGCAGGAAGTCGACGAAACCACGGCGCCGCAGTTCTACCGCATGGTCCGCGAACTGGCCACGCGCGCGAATATCCCGATGCCGCGCGTCTACCTGATCAACGAAGACGCGCCCAACGCCTTCGCCACGGGCCGCAATCCCGAGCACGCCGCCGTGGCCGCGACCACCGGCATCCTGCGCGTGCTGTCCGAGCGCGAGATGCGCGGCGTGATGGCGCACGAACTGGCGCACGTGAAGCACCGCGACATCCTGATTTCGACGATATCGGCGACCATGGCCGGCGCGATTTCGGCGATCGCCAACTTCGCAATGTTCTTCGGCGGCCGCGACGAAAACGGCCGTCCGTCCAACCCGATCGCCGGCATCGCCGTTGCGCTGCTCGCGCCGATTGCAGGCGCGCTGATCCAGATGGCGATCTCGCGTGCGCGCGAATTCGAAGCCGATCGTGGCGGCGCGCAGATTTCGGGCGATCCGCAGTCGCTGGCTTCGGCGCTCGACAAGATTCATCGCTACGCCCAGGGCATCCCGTTCCCGGCCGCCGAGCAGCATCCGGCCACGGCGCAGATGATGATCATGAATCCGCTGTCGGGCGGCGCGATTGCGAATCTGTTCTCGACGCACCCGGCCACCGAAGAGCGCATCGCGCGCTTGATGGAGATGGCCCGCACCGGACGCTTCGACTGAAGCACCTCCGGGCCAGAACAGGCTGAATAAGGCTGAATCAAGCCGATCGAAAGGGCAGACCATGGGTCTGCCCTTTTCATTTGCAGTGCGCCCGGCGGCGTTGCGCTCGCGCCACGCTACAATGGGTCGCTTGTGCTCCATTTGCCGCGCCACGGTGCGGCCGCATCCGGTTTCTTCATGACATCCAGTTCTTCCCGCCGCCCGTCCGGTCCTGCTCACGCCAAACGTCCCGCTTCACGTTCGGGCTCGCGTTCGGGCTCGCGTCCGGGCTCACGTCCGGGCTCGCCGCGCGGAACCGAAAGCCAGCAGGCCGTGCATCTGGCCCCCGACTCGCTCGGCTTCGCGCTCGACCAGGCTGCGTACGCCGTCGGTGCGGTGCGCGCGGGTTCGGCTTTGCCGGCAGCGCTATCGAGCGTCTTCGCCGCCTTGCCGGCCGATTTCACGCCGATGGCGCGCGGCGCGGTGCAGGACATCGCGTATCGCACGATGCGTCGTCTTGGCATCGTCGATTATCTGATCAAGCAGCGCATCAGCAAGGCGCCGCCCGCGCACGTGACGAATCTGCTGGCGTGCGCGCTGGCACTGCTCGTCGATGACGAAGCGCATGCGGCCTACACGCCTTTCACCGTGGTCGACCAGGCTGTGCGCGCGATTGGCGCGCGCCGCGAAAGCGCTTTTGCGAAGGGCCTCGTGAACGCCGTGCTGCGCGGTTTCCTGCGCGAGCGCGAGAGCGCGCTGGCGGCGGCGCAGGCCGATGAAGTCGCGCGCTGGAACTATCCGCAATGGTGGATCGACGCGATCCGCCGCGCGTGGCCTGACCAGTGGCAGACGATTCTCGAAACGGGCAACACGCACGGGCCGCTCACGCTGCGCGTGAACGAGCGCCGCACCAACGCGGCCGATTACGTGCAACGCCTCGCGGCCGAAAATATCGCGGCGACGCAGATCGGCGAGTACGCCGTGCGTCTGGCTTCGCCCTTGCCCGTCGATCGCATTCCCGGTTTCATGGCCGGCGATGTGTCCGTGCAGGACGCGGGCGCGCAGCTCGCTGCAACCGCGCTCGACGTGCGTGACGGCATGCGCGTGCTCGACGCGTGCGCGGCGCCCGGCGGCAAGAGCGGCCATCTGCTCGAACTCGCCGATATCGACCTGATCGCGCTGGAAAGCGACGCCGTGCGCGCCTCGCGGATCGGCGAAAACTTCGCGCGGCTGGGTTTCGCGGAGCACAACGCTGACGATGCCCCGGCCCGTATCGGCCGCGTCGTGATCGGCGATGCCGGCGTGCCGGACGCATGGTTCGACGGCCAGCCGTTCGATCGCATTCTCGCGGACGTGCCGTGCTCGGCTTCGGGCATCGTGCGTCGCCATCCCGATATCCGCTGGCTGCGCCGCGCGAACGACATCGCGGCGCTCGCGCAGGAGCAGCGCCGTATCGTCGATGCGCTGTGGGGTCTGCTCAAGCCGGGCGGCGAGTTGCTCTACGTCACCTGCTCGATCTTCCCCGAGGAAGGCGAAGCCCAGGCGCGCTGGTTTGAAAGCACCCACGCGGATGCGGTACGATTGGACGCGCCGGGGCAACTGCTGCCCGCCGGGCGCGAAGCCGACGCAAGTACCGACCTCGGCACAAGCGCCAGCCCCGTTCCCGATCGCACCGCAGATCACGACGGTTTCTTCTACGCGCGCTTTCAGAAACGGTGACCATTAAACGCTTCTTCCCGCTGCGCTTCGCGGCCCTGCTCTGGCTCGCGCTGACCTTCGGCTTGCTCGCCGTCACGCCCGCGCGCGCCGATTCGATTTCGGTGCAGCGCGCCTCATTGCAGGCCGACAGCAGCGGCTGGAGCCTCGACGCCCGCTTCGATTTCGAGCTCAACAGCAGCCTGGAAGACGCGGTCAACAAGGGCATTCCGCTCTACTTCACCACCGATTTCGAACTCACGCGCCCGCGCTGGTACTGGTTCGACGAACAGCCCGCAAGCGTGTCGCAAAGCATCCGCCTGTCGTTCCAGCCGCTCACGCGCGAGTACCGCGTCTCCAGCGGCGGGCTGCAACTCGGCTTTTCGACGCTTTCGGAAGCGCTCGCCGTCATCAAGCACGTGACCTCGTGGCACGTGATCGAGCGCAACCAGGTGCATCCGGGCGAGACCTATACGGCTTCGGTGCGCATGCAACTCGACGTGGCGCTCATGCCCAAACCTTTCCAGATCGACGCGGTCAACAACCGCGACTGGAATCTCGCTTCCGACTGGAAGCGCTTTGGATTCACGGTGACCGATCGTGCTAGATAAAGTGCGCCGCGCCACCGGAGGCAGCTTCAGCAGCTTCGTCGTCAGGCTGCTGGTGTCGACCGTCGCGCTCACCGCGACGCTGCTGCTCGTGCTGCTCGCGGCCGCGAGCGCCAATACCGAATTCTTCGACCGCTATTACGGCTGGCTCTACGCGGCCAATATCGGCGTGGCGATCGTCTTCCTGTCCGTGGTGACGGCGCTCGTGATCGTGATCGCCGTGCGTCTGCGGCGCGGCAAGTTCGGCACACGGCTGCTGGCCAAACTCGCGTTCTTCTTCGCGCTGGTGGGCGTGGTGCCGGGCGGCATCATCTACATCGTGTCGTACCAGTTCGTGTCGCGCTCGATCGAATCGTGGTTCGACGTGAACGTGGAAACCGCGCTCACGGCGGGCCTCAATCTCGGGCGCGGCATGCTCGACGCCTCGCTGTCCGATCTGCAGACCAAGGGCCGCCTGATGGCCGAGCAGATTGCCAACGGCGATTCGGCGGGCACGACGCTCACGCTTTTGCGCGCGCGCGACCAGTTCGGCGTGCAGGACGCGACCATCGTCGAGCCGGTGCGCAGCATGTCGGGCGCCGCGCCCGATATGCACGTGGTGGCGCAGGCATCGAGCAACTTCTCCTCGCTGATGCCGGCCGATTTGCCTTCGCAGCTGATGATCGATCAGGCGCGCGGGCGCGGCTATGCGGCGATCGAAGGCGAAGTCGATGGCGATCCGCGTCTGCATGGTCCGAAGGGCGCGTTGCGGCTGCGCGTGGTCACGCGCATTCCGGACGGCAACACCACCGACCTGCAACCCGCCGAACGCTTCCTGCAACTCGAACAACCCGTGCCCGCCGCGCTCGCGCGCAACGCGGATGCGGTGCAGCGCGCCTATCGCGAATATCAGGAAAAGGCGCTGGGCCGCACGGGCTTGCGCAAGATGTACATCGGCACGCTGACGCTCGCGCTGTTCCTCGCGACCTTCGTGGCGATGATGCTGGCGCTCGCGCTCGGCAACCAGCTGGCGCGGCCGCTGTTCCTGCTCGCGCAGGGCACCAAGGAAGTGGCCGAAGGCGACTACACGCCTAAACGCGAAATCAAGTCGCGCGACGAACTGGGCTTCCTCACGCAGTCCTTCAACGCGATGACGCGCCAGCTTTCCGAAGCGCGCCTTGCGGTGGAGAAGAACCGCGTCGCGCTCGAACATTCGAAGGCCTATCTCGAAAGCATTCTCGCCAACCTCACGGCGGGCGTGTTCGTGTTCGACCGGCAGTTCCGCCTGACCACGGCGAACCCCGGCGCGGAACGCATCTTCCGTCATCCGTTCGAGACGCAGCTGGGTCTGCCGATCGATCACGTCGCGGCGCTCGGCGACTTCGCGGCGATGGTGCGCAAGGCCTTCGCCGATCAGGAAGCGTCGCGGCGCGACGGCGAAGACCGAAGCGTCGATCGCGGCCACTGGCAGCAGCAGTTCTCCGTACCCGTTGCGGGCGAAACCGATCCGCTGACGCTGCTGGTGCGCGGCGCGCGTCTGGTGTCGGACACCGGGCGCGACGCCGGCGACATGCAGACCTCCGGCTACGTGGTGGTGTTCGACGATATTTCCGACGTGATCTCCGCGCAGCGTTCGGTCGCGTGGGGCGAAGTCGCGCGGCGTCTCGCGCACGAGATCAAGAATCCGCTCACGCCGATCCAGCTTTCCGCCGAACGCCTGCAGATGAAGCTGACCGACAAGCTCGGGCCGTCCGATGCCGAAGTGCTCAAGCGCGGCGCGACCACGATCGTCAATCAGGTCGCCGCGATGAAGCAGATGGTCGACAATTTCCGCGACTACGCGCGCACGCCGCCGGCGGTGCTCGCGAGCCTGCAACTGAACGATCTGGTGAGCGAAGTGCTCACGCTTTACGGCGCCGAAGAAGGCAAGAGCGCGATCAAGGTGGAGCTGTCGAATCTGCCGGTGATACGCGGCGACGCCACGCAATTGCGTCAGGTCATTCACAACCTGCTGCAGAACGCGCAGGATGCGGTGGCCGATGTCGCCACGCCACGTGTGACGCTGGAGACGCGGGCCGTAGAATACGGCGATCCGGATGCGGAAGGCCGCACGCGCGTCGCGGTGCGTCTCACGGTGTCGGACAACGGGCCGGGTTTTCCGGCGCGCATTCTTACGCGCGCGTTTGAACCCTACGTGACGACCAAGGCCAAAGGAACAGGACTCGGGCTTGCGATGGTCAAGAAGATCGTCGACGAGCACGGCGCGCGTATCGACATTCGTAATCGCATGAAAGCGGGCGATGTGATAGAAGGCGCGCAGATCTCGATTCTCTTTCTCCAGCTCGCCGATGACACCGCACCGGATGCCGCAACGGGCAAACCGGGCGCCAGTAGTTCGCGCGCAGCGGCGGAGCAAGGAACAAAAGCAACAGTGCAGACAAGGGCAGCGTAAATGGCAACCATCCTGGTGGTAGACGATGAAATGGGCATCCGGGAATTGCTCTCGGAGATCCTCAGCGACGAAGGACACGTCGTGGAGCTCGCGGAGGACGCGCAGCAGGCGCGTGAATTCCGTCAGCGTCAGGTGCCGGACCTGGTGCTGCTCGATATCTGGATGCCGGATACCGATGGCGTGACGCTTCTGAAGGAGTGGGCGGCGCAAGGTCAGTTGTCGATGCCGGTCATCATGATGTCGGGACACGCGACCATCGACACGGCGGTCGAGGCGACCAAGATCGGCGCACTCAACTTCCTCGAAAAACCGATCGCGCTGCAAAAGCTGCTCAAGGCCGTCGAGCAGGGTCTCGCGCGCGGCACGGCCGCGGCAGCGCCGGCGGCGGGCGCGCCTGGCGCGAAACCGGTGGCGGGCGGCCCGGCCGTGGTGGCCTCGGCGGCGGCGTTGCCGGTGCTGGGCGTCGAAGGCTCGCCTGGCGTGAGCGCCGCGCAGACGGCGTCGATCTCGTTCGACATTCCGCTGCGCGATGCCCGCGACGCGTTCGAGCGTGCGTACTTCGAGTACCACCTCGCACGCGAGAACGGCAGCATGACGCGCGTGGCGGAGAAAACCGGGCTCGAACGCACCCACCTGTATCGCAAGCTCAAGCAGCTTGGCGTCGATCTGGGCAAGAGCAAGGGCGAGTGAGCTTTCCCCAGCCGCTGATTCAATCGCAGTTTCAGCGCAGTCTCTTCACAAAGTTTTGAGAAGGGGCTTGCGCAAACCGAAAAAGGCTTATATACTTTGCCTTCTTCGTTGGCCCGGTAGCTCAGTTGGTAGAGCAGCGGATTGAAAATCCGCGTGTCGTTGGTTCGATTCCGACCCAGGCCACCAGAATGCAGAGCCCCAGGAGATCGTTCGATTCCTGGGGCTTTTTCATTGGCGGTCCCCTGTGTGCTGGTGAGTCCTCCCGCAGCAGGCGATGCAAGGCATCCGGTATCAGCGGTATAAAGTGGCGCCGATATCGGCCACCAGGCTGCGGCCTATACTGCTTGGGCCGGTGGGCGACATGCCCGGGCCGGTCCGCCCGGCGGGTTTTGAAGGCTTGCGACCGCGCGGAACCTCTCAACTCGGAGTTTCACGGTGACTCGAACAGAAACCAGAAACGGCGCGCTCGTGCTGTTTTCCGGCGGCCAGGACTCGGCGACGTGCCTCGCCTGGGCGCTCGACCGTTACGAAACCGTCGAGACGCTCGGCTTCGATTACGGCCAGCGTCATCGCGTCGAACTGGAGTGCCGTGAGGGCTTTCGCGCCGCCATCGCGCGCGAGTTTCCCGAATGGGCCGAACGCCTCGGCGACGATCACATGATCGATCTGTCCGTGCTCGGTTCGATCAGCGATACCGCCATGACGCGCGAGATCGAGATCGAAACGGCCGCAAGCGGCCTGCCGAACACCTTCGTGCCCGGCCGCAACCTGATGTTCATGCAGATCGCGGCGGCCATCGCTTACCGGCGTGGCCTGCGCGTGCTGGTAGGCGGCATGTGCGAAACCGACTTTTCGGGCTATCCCGATTGCCGCGACGACACCATGAAGGCGCTGCAAGTCGCGCTGAACCTCGGCATGGACACCCGCTTTGTGCTGGAAACGCCGCTGATGTGGCTCGATAAGGGCGACACGTGGCGACTCGCCGAGCAACTCGGTGGCGAGGCGCTGGTCGAACTGGTGCGCGTGGAAACCCATACGTGCTACGTGGGCGAGCGCGCCGAGCTGCACGCCTGGGGCTTCGGCTGTGGCGAATGCCCGGCCTGCAAGCTGCGCAAGCGCGGCTACGAAGCGTATCTGGCCGGCGAGCAGGTGACGGAAGCGCCGGTCTGAAGGCGCTGCACCGGACGGCAACCGCAGTATCGAATGACAAACGAAGCGGCGCACGGGCAGCGCCCTTCGTAACACGACGCGTGACGCGCAAGCAGCAGTAAAGCAGCAAGCAAGCAGACCCGCCGCAAACGCGACACAATAACGCCCGCAAGCACCGGCTCCCCACGAGTCTTCCCGTCGACGCCAGGCGAGCGCGATCCAGCACGTACCGCAGTCACTGCACGTACGTACCGCGCCCCGGCAGCACAGGTATCAAACCAGGCAGCAGCATGACTTACGCGGTAAAGGAAATCTTCTACACGTTGCAGGGCGAAGGCGCGAACGCCGGGCGTCCGGCCGTGTTCTGCCGGTTCGCCGGCTGCAATCTGTGGTCGGGCCGCGAGGAAGACCGCGAGAGCGCGCAGTGCCGTTTCTGCGACACCGATTTCGTCGGCACCGATGGCGAGAACGGCGGCAAATTCCGCACGCCCGAGGAACTGGTCGCGAAGATCGCGTCGCTGTGGCCGGAAGGCGAGAACAACCGCTTCGTGGTCTGCACGGGCGGCGAGCCGATGCTGCAGATCGATCAGCCTTTCGTCGATGCGCTGCACGCGGCGGGCTTCGAGATCGCCATCGAAACCAACGGTTCGCTGCCGGTGCTCGAAACCATCGACTGGATCTGCGTGAGCCCGAAGGCCGACGCGCCGCTCGTGGTCACGAAGGGCAACGAACTGAAGGTCGTGGTGCCGCAGGACAACCAGCGTCTGGCCGATTACGCGAAGCTCGACTTCGAGTACTTCCTGGTCCAGCCGATGGACGGTCCCTCGCGCGACCTGAACACCAAGCTCGCGATCGACTGGTGCAAGCGACATCCGCAGTGGCGCCTGTCGATGCAGACTCACAAGTACCTGAATATTCCCTGAATTTTGCCTTTTTCCGTTGAAGCAGCCGTGCTGACGATCACCCGAAAACTCGAATTCGATGCGGGCCACCGCATTCCCGACCACCGCAGCCAGTGCAGGAATCTGCACGGCCATCGCTATGTGCTCGAAATCACGCTGCAAGGCGACACCGTCGAAACGGAAGGCGCGCCCGACCGCGGCATGGTGATGGATTTCGCCGATGTGAAGGCGCTCGCGAACCAGCATCTCGTCGATCTGTGGGACCACGCGTTCCTCGTCTTCGAAGGCGACACGCAGGTGCGCGGTTTCCTCGAAACGCTGCCGGGCCACAAGACCGTCGTGATCGACCGTATCCCGACCGTGGAAAACCTCGCGGCCATCGCGTTCGAAATCCTCGCGAGCGTCTACGACGCGCACTACGGCGTGAATCTGCAGCTGCATAAGGTGCGCCTGTACGAAACGCCGAACTGCTGGGCCGAAGTCATCCGCGACTGACGGCCGTGCATTGCGCCTGCAATGCCAGCGTAGTTACGCACTTGAAGCGCCGCGCAAGGCCGGGTTTTCCACCCGGCCTGCGTACTTTTGGCGCGGTATGATCGCTTTCGCAAGGCGGCGTCGGGCACTGGCGTCGCCGCTCACATAACCACATAGCGAAGCGAGACATGCCGGCCGTGGCGTTGCCGGGCCGGGTGGCCCGCGCGGGACGCACGGTTCCCGCAGCCTCGCCGGGAGCACGGCGATGAGCACCTTCACCAATCCCCTCAAGGAACGCCTCAAGCAGGCGGAACCGCTGTTCGGCCTCTGGCTGTCGATGGGCAGCGAAACGGCTGCCGAGGCGCTGGCGCATGCCGGCTTCGACTGGCTGCTGATCGACATGGAGCACACGCCCAACGACAGCGGCGACACCATCGCGCAACTGCGTGCCATCGCGGCCGCGCATATGCCGACCGAGCCGGTCGTGCGCGTGGCGGCCAACGAGCCCTGGCTCGTCAAGCACGTGCTCGATGCCGGCGTGCGCACGGTGATGTTCCCCAATATCGGTTCGGCCGAGGAGGCGCGGCAGGCGGTCAGCACCACCCAATATCCCGATGCCAATACCCCGGACGGCCAGCGTGGCGTCGCGGGCGCGGTGCGCGCGGCGGCCTACGGCATGCGGCGCGACTATCTGCACGGCGCCAATGCGCAGATCGCCTCGATCGTGCAGATCGAGTCGGCGCAGGCGCTGGCCAACGTCGAGCAGATCGCTGCGGTGCCGGGCGTCGATTGCCTGTTCGTCGGTCCGGCGGATCTGGCCGCGAGCCTCGGTCATCTGGGCGATTCGAAGCATCCCGATGTCGCGGCGGCAATGGTGCGCATCGCGGCGGCGGCGCGTGCGGCGGGCGTGGCGTCGGGCATCTTCGCGATGGACGCGGCGCAGGCGAAGCAGTATCGCGAAATGGGCTTTAGCTTCATTGCGCTTGCCGCCGATGTGATGTGGCTCGTGCGCGCGACGCGTCAGGCACTGCAGGAGGCGCGCGCATGAAGCGTAGTTCTGCAGCGGTACGCCACTGGGCGTTTGCGTTGGCCTTTTCGGGCGCGAGCGCCGTCGCCTGCGCGGCGGGCACGGGCGGCCAGCCTTCGGTGAGCGCGGAATCCGATCCGCAGACGGCCAGCGCCGTCGCCGATTACAACGCCGGCAATCTCGCGGTCGCCCGCACCGAATTCCAGGGCGCGGCGGCGCACGGCAATCGGCTCGCCGAATTCAACTACGCGATGATGCTGCTCAACGGCGAAGGCGGCGCGGCGGACGTGAGCGAAGGCCGCAAATGGCTGCGCAAGGCGGCGGACGCCAACATGTCCCACGCGCAATACGTGTACGGCAAGATGTACGACGATGGCGACTTCGTCGATCGCAATCCGGTCGAAGCGCACCAGTGGTTCCTCAGGGCCGCGAAGCAGGGCCACGTGCAGGCGGAACTCGCGCTCGCGAACCAGTTCCTCGACGGACGCGGCACCGGGCGCGACAACAAGCAGGCGTTCTACTGGTACAAGAAGGCCGCCGAGGGCGGCGACATGACCGCGCAATACGTGACCGGCTCGTTCTACGAGCGCGGCGGCGATGGCGTGCCGAAGAACCTCAACGTCGCGCGGGCTTACTACGCGGCGGCGGCGGCGCAGGGCGATCCGGTGGCGCGCCTGAAGTTTCAGCAGTTGAGCGCGCAACTGCAGAAGGCCGCGCCGGCGCAGTCGCAATAATGCGCGTCCCCAAACGCAAACGCGCCGGTCGAAACCGGCGCGTTTTTGTTTTCCAGGCGCAAATCCAGGCGCGAATCCAGGCGCAAAGCGTGCAGGCCGTCAGCTCTGCATCAGCCGCTTCTGCCGCCCGACACTCATGATCAGCCCGATGGCGATACCGAGCGTCGTGAGCGCAGTGCCGCCGTAACTCATGAACGGCAGCGGCACGCCCACCACGGGCAGAATCCCGCTCACCATGCCGATATTCACGAACGCGTAGGTGAAGAACGCCATCGTCAGCGAGCCGGCCAGTAATCGGCCAAAGAGCGTCGCGCCATTGGCCGCGATATAGAGCCCGCGCGCGATCAGACACATATAGAGCGTGAGCAGCACGATGCCGCCCGCCATGCCGAATTCCTCGGAAAACACCGCGAAGATGAAGTCGGTGTGCTTTTCGGGGATGAACTCCAGGTGCGACTGCGTGCCCTTGAGCCAGCCCTTGCCGAGCGGGCCGCCCGAGCCGATCGCAATCACCGCCTGAATCGTGTGGAAACCCTTGCCGAGCGGATCGGACGTGGGATCGAGCAGCGTGCAGATACGGTGCTTCTGGTAGTCGTGCATGAGCGGCCAGTTCACCTGCGGCTGGCAGATCTTGTCCTGGAACGCGGCGATCGACGCCACCGCGATGATGCCCGCGATCAGCACCGGCACGATCAGCTTGAACGACAGCCCCGCGAAATAGATCACGAAGAAGCCCGAGGCGAACACCAGCACGGCGGTGCCCAGGTCCGGCTGCTTGGCGATCAGGCCAACCGGCACGAGCAGGATGATGAAGCCCACGAGGAAGTCGTACCAGCGCATCACGCCTTCGCGGCGCTGGTAGTACCACGCGAGCATCAGCGGCGTGGCGATCTTCAGGATTTCCGACGGCTGGATCACCACACCCACGTTGATCCAGCGTTTCGCGCCCTTGCGCGTGAGGCCGAACGCCGCCACCGCGATCAGCAAGGCGATGCCGAAGGTGTAGATCGGCACCGCGAAGCGCATCAGCGTATTGGGCGGCACATTGGCGAGGCCCCACATCAGCACGAAGGTCAGCATGATGTTGCGCAACTGGTCTTCGACGCGGCCAGGCACGTCCAGACTCGCGCTGTAGAGCGTGACGATGCCCACGCACAGCAGCAGGAACACGGTGAGCGCGAGCGGGCGGTCGAAGCCGAGGAACATCTTGCGCAGCGTGTCGAGCACGGCGCGTTTGTCGATCTTGTCGAACTGGAGAAGAGGCATGGGAACTCCTTACTCGTCGATGCCGCCCGTGGCGGGCTTGGGCGGCGGCGCGAGCGTGGCGGCCGCGGGCGCATGAGCCGGGCGGCGCGGACGATGCGGGCCGGGGCCGAAATGGCGCGGCAAGGACGCGGCGGCGGGGCGCTGGGCCGGGGCGTCGTCGTCCGTGTTGCTGGTCGCTGCGTCGGCGGAATCTGCGGACGCGGCATTTTTGCTGGCGGATTGAGCGCCGGCTGCGGCGTTCGACGCCGCATTCGGTGCGGTATTCGATGCCGCGTTCGCACCCGATGCAGCCTGTGCGGCGGAAGCCGCCGAAGCGGCTTCGGCCGCGGACGCCGCGCCGGGAATCGGCAGCGGCGTGAAGCCGGCCGCGATGCGCACCATCGGCTGCACGGTCGCAGCAGGCACGCCCGATGCCGCCGATGCTGCCGATGCACCGGACACTGCCGCAGGCGCCGAAGCCCCTTGCGGCGGCAGACCGATCACCGGCGCGGACGCGTCCTGCGTCGCCGATGCCGCGGCCGCGACGGCAGCCTGTTCGGCGCCCGGCTTCAGCCGATCGACGAGCCAGTAGTCGAGCACGCGGCGCGCGATCGGGCCAGCGGACTGCGCACCCCAGCCGCCGTTTTCGACGATCAGCGCCAGCGCGATCTGCGGCTTGTCGACCGGGGCGAACGCCGTGAAGAGCGCGTGGTCGCGCAGATGTTCGGCCACCGCATGCGCCTGATACTTCGCGCCCTGCAGCGAATACACCTGCGCCGTACCGGTCTTGCCCGCCGACGTGTACGGCGCGGTCTGGAACAGCTTGTACGCCGTGCCCGACGGATTCATCGTCACGTTTTCCATGCCGCGCTTCACGACATCGATATCGGACTGCTTCACATCCAGACGCCCGCTTTCGCTCGGCACGGTCAGATGCTCTTCCTTCGTGATCGGATTTTCGATTTCCTTCACGAGGTGAGGCTTCATCAGGATGCCGTTATCGGCGAGCGTGGCCGTGGCGTGCGCGAGCTGCAGGATCGTGAACGAGTTGTAGCCCTGGCCGATGCCCAGACTGATCGTTTCGCCTTCGTACCACTTCTGCTGCTCGGGCTTCTTGTAGGCTTTCCGCTTCCATTCCGTCGAGGGCAGGATGCCGCGCGCTTCGCCCGAAATGTCGATGCCGGTCAACTGGCCGAAGCCCAGCGGCTTCATGAAGTTGGCGATGGCGTCCACGCCCAGGTCGTGCGCGAGCATGAAGAAGTAGGTGTCGTTCGACACCATGATCGCGCGGTTCATGTCGACCCAGCCCTGACCCGAACGCACGTCGTTATTGAAGCGGTGGCCGCCGAACATGTAATAGCCGGGGTCCGAAAAGCCCCACTGCGGCGTGCGCTTGTGCAGCGTGAGCGCGGCCAGCGCCATGAACGGCTTGTAGGTCGAGCCCGGCGGATAGGTGCCGTGCAACGGACGGTTCAGCAGCGGGTGATCGGGCGAGTTGTTGAGCTCGTCCCAGGTCTGCTGGTCGATGCCGTCCACGAACGAGTTCGGATCGAAACTGGGCGCGGAGACGAAGGCCAGAATGTCGCCCGTCGACGGCTCGATGGCCACCAGCGCGCCGCGCTTGCCCGCAAAAGCCTGCTCCGCCACCTGCTGCAAACCGATGTCGATCGACAGCACGAGGTTGTTGCCCGGCGTGGCCTGCGTGCGCGAGAGCGTGCGCACCGGGCGCCCGCCCGCCGTCACTTCCACTTCCTCGAAGCCGGTCAGGCCGTGCAGTTCGGTTTCGTAGCTCTGCTCGACGCCGATCTTGCCGATGTAGTCGGTGCCGTTGTAGTTGTTCGCGTCCAGACGCGGATCGTAGTGCTCGGGATCGCTGTCGTTCTTGTCCGAGAGATCGTCGATACGTTCCTGGTCGCGCTGCGAAATGCGGCCGATATAGCCGATCACGTGCGCAGCCGTGGTGCCGAGCGGGTACTGGCGGAACAGACGCGCGCGCACTTCCACGCCCGGGAAACGGAAGCGCTGGGCGGTGAAGCGGGCGACTTCGTCGTCGGTCAGGCGCGTGCGGATCGGCAGGCTTTCGAAGTTCTTGGAGTCTTCGAGCAGCTTCTTGAAGCGGCGACGGTCGCGCGCATCGATCGGGATCACGGTCGAGAGCTGGTCGATCGTGTTGTCGAGCGTATCGGTGAGCTTCGAGGGCGTGATTTCCAGCGTGTAGGCGGAATAGTTCTTCGCCAGCACGACGCCGTTGCGGTCCGTGATGATGCCGCGGTTCGGCACGATGGGCGCGACGGAAATGCGGTTTTCGTCGGCCTGCAGCGAGTATTTGCTGTGGTTCCAGACCTGCAGATAGAGGAAACGGAACGCGATCAGCCCGAAGCAGACGAACACGAACAGTCCCGCCGCCGCGACGCGCAGGCGGTACTTCGTGAGCTGCTGCTGGGTGTCCTTGAATTCGGTCATGCGCTCATACGCCGAAGCCCGCGCCTCGCGCGAGCGCTGCGGCGGGCCGGTAGGAAGAGGTGGTCATCGGTTGCGACTTTCAACGGTGAGCGGCGCGAGGCCGCTCAGATGGGCCGCGTATCGTCGGGATCGACGGGGCGGCGCTGCGGCAGCAGCAGCAACAGGCTGGTGACCGGCCACAGCACGGCTTCGACGAAGCCGCTGATCAGATAGCCCCAACCGGGGAAGGATGCGCCCATCAACAGGCGGATCACGAACGGCACGACCTGCGCGCCCACGAGCAGGGGCGTGACGGCGAACATCTGCACGCCGATCGACATCCACAGCACGCGGCGGTGAATCGTGATCGCGCCGAACGACAGCAGCGTGTAGGCGAGCGCGTGTTCGCCGAGCAGGTTGGCGTTATGCACGTCCATCAGCAGGCCGAGGCAGAACGCGATGCCCATGCCCACCTTGCGCGGCTGATGAACGTTCCAGAACAGCAGCACGAGCGCGACGAAATCCGGCACGCCCGGCAGTTTGCCCCACGGCAGCAGGTTCAACAGGAACGCCGCCGCGAGACTGAACGCGATGAAGTACGGGTTGACCGGCTGGAGAATGTATTGCGGACGCGCCATCAGTGGCCCCCTTGCGCGGCGGGTTTGGCCGGTGCGGGTTGCGTCGTGGCTTGCGTAGCGGGTGGCGTCACAGGTTGCGTAACATTTGCTGCAGGCTTGGCGGCGGCGGGCGCCGAGGCGCCCTTCGACTTGTCGTCGGCCTTCTTGTCCTTCGCGGCCTTCTTCTTCGCTTCCTTGGCTTCGGCGGCGGCGGCTGCCGATGCGGCCTCGGCGGCTTCGACCGGATTCGGCGGCACCTGGCGCACGAAATGCAGCACCAGCACCTGGCGCGCACCGCGCACGGCGGCGAGCGGCGCGCAGACCACGCGCGCGAACGCCGTATCGGCCTGTTTATCGACGCGAATGACCTTCGCCACCGGCAGACCTTGCGGATAGACGCCGTCCAGGCCGCTGGTCACGAGTTCGTCGCCGTTTTGCAGGTCGGCGCTGATCGGCACGAAGCGCAGATCGAGCAGATCGCCCTTGGCGGTGCCGTAAATCACGCTGCGCAGGCCCGTGCGCACGACTTCGACCGGCACGGCCTGGTCCTTGTCGGTCACGAGCGTCACTTCGGACTGCATCGGAAATACGCGCGTGACCTGACCGATCACGCCGTCTTCGCTGAGCACGGGCGCGCCGTCCTGCACACCCTGCTGCGAACCGCCGCCGATCACCACTTTCTGGGTGAAGGGGTCGCGCGTGTCGTACTGGATTTCAGCAGGCGTCGTAGGCGCGCCAATACGCTGCGAAAGTTGCAGCAGGGCGCGCAGATGCGTGTTTTCGGCGGCCAGCGAGGCGGCCTGATTGGCTTGCTGCGAAAGCTGGAGATTGCGCGCGTGCAACTGCGCGTTGTCCTGGCGCAGCGAGGCGCTGGTGACGGCCAGATCGGCGGCGCCCATAAAGAGGTCGCGCGGCACGAGCGCGGCGCGTTGCAGCGGATAGAGGCCAGCGCCGAGCACGCCGCGCACGACTTCGAGAGTCTTGAAGCGCGCGTCGGAGATCAGCAGCGCGATCGACAGCACGACAAAGAAGAGCAGCCGTGCGAGTGCCGAAGGGCCTTGCTTGAATAAAGGCGGCGGACTGTATTCCATGGTCGGCGCCGGGGGCGTGTGCGGTTCGGTGAAACTAACGGTGAAACGTGCGAGGCATTGGCGGCGTCACGCCGGAAACCCGGGGACGCCGTGCTGCGCGGCAGCATGTCTGCCGCCTCTCACGTTCGTTGCGCGTCGATGGTAGCGGATTTGCCGGCGACCCTGCGCTGGCAATTGCAGGCGCGCTGGCATCGACATCGACCGCGCCGCCTGCACCCGCAGCTCAGCGCTTACTCGTACGAGAAGATGCTGCCCAGCTTGTCCATGCGCTCGAGCGCCATGCCCGAGCCGCGCACCACGCAGGTGAGCGGGTCTTCGGCGACCAGCACCGGCAGACCGGTTTCTTCGGCCAGCAGGCGGTCGAGGTCGCGCAGCAGCGCGCCGCCGCCCGTGAGCATCATGCCGCGTTCGGCGATGTCGGCGCCCAGTTCCGGCGGCGTTTGTTCCAGCGCGATCTTCACCGACGAGACGATCTGGTTCAGCGGATCGGTGAGCGCTTCGAGGATTTCGTTGCTCGAAATCGTGAAGCTGCGCGGGATGCCTTCCGACAGATTGCGGCCCTTGACTTCCATTTCCTTGACTTCGGAACCCGGGAAGGCCGAACCGATTTCCTTCTTGATGGCTTCGGCGGTTTGTTCGCCGATCAGCATGCCGTAGTTGCGGCGGATGTAGTTGACGATCGCTTCGTCGAACTTGTCGCCGCCCACGCGCACCGAGCCCTTGTACACGATACCGCCCAGCGAGATCACGCCGACTTCGGTCGTGCCGCCGCCGATGTCGACCACCATCGAGCCGGTGGCTTCCGAGACCGGCAGGCCGGCGCCGATTGCAGCGGCCATCGGCTCTTCGATCAGGTAGACCTGCGAAGCGCCTGCGCCGTGCGCGGCTTCCTTGATCGCGCGGCGCTCGACCTGGGTCGAACCGCAGGGCACGCAGATGATGATGCGCGGCGACGGCGAGAACATGCGCGATTCGTGTGCAGTCTTGATGAACTGCTTGATCATCTGTTCCGTGACGGTGAAGTCGGCGATCACGCCGTCCTTCATCGGGCGGATGGCTTCGATATTGCCCGGCACCTTGCCAAGCATCTGCTTGGCTTCCTTGCCGACTGCCTGAATCGTTTTCTTGCCGTTCGGGCCGCCTTCCTGGCGGATGGACACAACCGACGGCTCGTCAAGGACGATGCCCTTGCCGCGCATGTAGATCAGCGTGTTGGCGGTGCCGAGGTCGATCGCGAGATCGTTGGAGAAGTAGCTACGCAGAAAACCGAACATTCAAAAATCCTGTCTCGCTTGTGGCCGACCTACGGGACGAGCGGGTCACGGGCGGCAGCGGAAAAAATAACAGCCTCAGGACGGGCGGAAAGCGCCGCCGCGAGGAGCCTGAAACTGCGGGAATGGTTACCGGAGGCGGCCCCGCTGCGCGCCTGCTGGGCGCAAATTGCTGCGACCAGGGTTGAAAGGCAGGTGCAAGGCGGTCCGGGTTTGAGTCGAACGCGTAATGATACCTTATAATTTTGCCTGTTTTGCAGGATCCGAATGGCAGTTTTTGACCTCGTCGAGGCTTTCTTCCGCCCCCGGATCCGGCGCGATAAATCGCTGTTGCAGCACCGTTTTTTGCGCGCTGCTCCAGTCTCAATTTTTTTCCGGTGACCGCATGGCCCTGACCCTGACCGATGTGAAGCGCATCGCGCATCTCGCGCGCCTCGAACTGGCCGACGCCGAGGCCAGCAATACGCTCGAAAGCCTGAATAACTTCTTCGGGCTCGTCGAGCAGATGCAGGCCGTGGACACCACGGGTATTGCGCCGCTCGCGCATCCGATCGAACAGATCGAAGACGTCGCGCTGCGACTGCGCGAGGACGCGGTAACCGAAACCGTGGATCGCGAGGCCTTCCAGCGCCCCGCCCCCGCGGTACAGGACGGACTTTACCTTGTCCCGCGTGTGATTGAGTAAACAAACGCTCATTTTGGCGGCGTTTTCGAAGAAGTTCGAGTCATCTGAGCTTAACTTCTGAAAACGTTGCCACCCCCGAATTGGCGGGGCGCAGCCCGCGCATGTGCGAGGCGCTCCCGGACGGTGCGATCGTTGTGACCGCCCCGTTACGATCTTCCAGGAATCACGCAATGCATGACAAAAGTTTGACCGAACTGCGCGCCGCACTGGCCGCGAAGGCGTGCTCCGCAGTCGAACTGGCCCAGCATTTCCTCGGCCGGATTGAGGCACATCAAGACCTGAACGCCTTTGTCGACGTCAATCCCGAATTGACGATCGCCCAGGCGAAGGCCGCCGACGCGCTCCTGCACTCGGGTCACGCCGGCCCGCTCGCCGGCATCCCGCTCGCGCACAAGGACGTGTTCGTCACGCGCGGCTGGCGCTCGACCGCAGGCTCGAAGATGCTTGCAAACTACGTGAGCCCGTTCGACGCCACGGTGGTCGCACGCCTCGAACGCGCCGGCATGGTGACGCTCGGCAAGGCCAACATGGACGAATTCGCAATGGGCTCGTCCAACGAGAACTCGCACTTCGGCGCGGTGAAGAACCCGTGGGACAAGAACGCGGTGCCGGGCGGCTCGTCGGGCGGTTCGGCCGCGGCTGTGGCCGCACGCCTCGCGCCCGCCGCAACGGGCACGGATACCGGCGGCTCGATCCGTCAGCCTGCGTCGTTTACCGGCATCACGGGCATCAAGCCCACGTATGGCCGCGTGTCGCGCTACGGCATGATCGCGTTCGCCTCGTCGCTCGACCAGGGCGGCCCGATGGCGCAAAGCGCCGCCGACTGCGCGCTGCTGCTCAACGCCATGGCCGGTTTCGACGAGCGCGATTCCACCAGCCTGCAGCGCGAGGACGAAGACTACACGCGTCACCTCGGCCAGAACTGGACGCCGGACGCTACCGCCGACAAACCGCTCAAGGGCCTGCGCATCGGCCTGCCGAAGGAATACTTCGGCGCGGGTCTGGCCGACGACGTGCGTGCGAGCATCGGCGCCGCGCTCAAGACCTACGAGTCGCTCGGCGCCACGCTCGTGGAAGTCACGCTGCCCAAGACCGAACTGTCGATTCCCGTGTACTACGTGATCGCGCCGGCGGAAGCCTCGTCGAACCTGTCGCGTTTCGACGGCGTGCGCTTCGGCCATCGCGCCGACCAGTACACCGACCTGCTCGACATGTACAAGAAGTCGCGCGCGGAAGGCTTCGGCCGCGAAGTGAAGCGCCGCATTCTGGTGGGTACCTACGTGCTTTCGCACGGCTACTACGACGCGTACTACCTGCAGGCGCAGAAGATCCGACGCATCATTGCGCAGGACTTCCAGGAAGCGTTCAAGCAGTGCGACGTCATCATGGGTCCGGTGGCACCGAGCGTGGCATGGGATCTGGGCGCGAAGGGCGACGATCCGCTGCAGATGTATCTCGCGGATATCTACACGCTGTCGACCAGCCTCGCGGGTCTGCCCGGCATGAGCGTGCCGTGCGGTTTCGGCGCAGGCGCGAACGCGCAACGTCCGGTCGGTCTGCAGATCGTCGGCAACTATTTCAACGAGGCCCGCATGCTGCAGGTCGCCGACGCTTTCCAGCGCGCGACCGACTGGCATCGCAAGGCGCCGGCAGGGGTGTAAAGCATGAGCACGCAATGGGAAGTCGTTATCGGTCTTGAGACGCACGCGCAGCTGTCGACGGTCTCCAAGATCTTCTCGGGCGCATCGACGCAGTTCGGCGCGGCCGCCAACACGCAGGCCTGCCCCGTCGATCTCGCGTTGCCGGGCGTGCTGCCGGTGATGAACCGCGGCGCCGTCGAGCGCGCGATCCAGTTCGGTCTCGCGATCGGTTCGACGATCGCGCCGCGCAGCATCTTCGCGCGCAAGAACTACTTCTACCCGGATCTGCCGAAGGGCTATCAGATCAGCCAGTACGAGATTCCGGTCGTGCAGGGCGGCACGATCACGATCCAGGTGCCGGCCAACGAAAAGTCCGGCAAGGAAGCGTACGAAAAGACCATCAATCTGACGCGCGCCCACCTCGAAGAAGACGCCGGCAAGTCGCTGCACGAAGACTTCGCGGGCATGACGGGGATCGACCTGAACCGCGCGGGCACGCCGCTGCTCGAAATCGTTACGGAACCTGAAATGCGCAGCGCGGCGGAAGCCGTGGCCTACGCGAAGTCGCTGCACACGCTGGTCGTGTGGCTCGGCATCTGCGACGGCAACATGCAGGAAGGTTCGTTCCGTTGCGATGCGAACGTCTCCGTGCGTCCGGTCGGTCAGAAGGAGTTCGGCACGCGTGCCGAAATCAAGAACCTGAACTCGTTCCGCTTCCTCGAAGAAGCCATCCAGTACGAAGTGCGTCGTCAGATCGAGCTGATCGAAGACGGCGGCACGGTGGTGCAGGAAACGCGTCTCTACGACCCGGACAAGCGCGAAACGCGGTCGATGCGCAGCAAGGAAGACGCGCACGATTACCGCTATTTCCCCGATCCCGATCTGATGCCGCTCACGATCGACGCAGCGTGGATCGAGCGCGTGAAGGGCGAAATGCCCGAACTGCCGGCCACGATGCAGACGCGTTTCGTCGAGCAATACGGCGTGACGCCGTACGACGCGAACGTGCTGACGTCGAGCAAGGCGATGGCCGCGTATTTCGAGGCCGTGGTCGCCAAGGCAGGCGCCGCGCAGGCGAAGGCCGCCGCGAACTGGCTGATGGGCGAAGTCTCGTCGCAACTGAACCGCGAAGGTCTGGACATCGGTGCATCGCCGGTTTCGGCTGCGCAGTTCGCGCTGCTGCTCGCGCGTATCGCCGACGGCACGATCTCGAACAAGATCGCCAAGGAAATCTTCCAGGCGATGTGGGACGAGAAGGCCACCGACGAAGGCGCCGTGGACCGCATCATCGAAGCGAAGGGCCTCAAGCAGATTTCCGATACCGGCGCGCTCGAAGCGATCATCGACGAGGTGCTCGCCGCGAACCCGAAGTCGGTCGAGGAATTCCGCGCGGGCAAGGAAAAGGCCTTCAACGCGCTGATCGGCCAGGCCATGAAGGCGACTAAGGGCAAGGCGAATCCGCAGCAGGTCAACGAACTGCTGAAGAAGAAGCTGGGCTGATAGTCTGACGGGCTGTCGAGCGGCAGACTGGCGAGGCGGCGTCGTGCAGGTTGTGCGACGCCGCCTCGCCGCTTGAAGAGGCGGATTGACCAAGGAGAACCGAAGCGATGGCGAAGTCCCCGAATTCCCCGAACCTCGACGATTTCCGCGTGCCGTATTTCGGCGACAAGAAGGCCGATGCCTTCTCGCCCGAAGCGATCGACCCGTCGGCCAAGCCGTTCTCCACGGGCAGCAAGGACAGCGATCGCGAGCGGCTCGCCGCGATTGGCGACAAGCTCGACGTGCTGCAGGAGCGTCTGCACGCGCAGCGTCATCAGCGCGTGCTGCTGGTGCTGCAGGGCATGGACACGAGCGGCAAGGACGGCACCATTCGCGGGGTGTTCCACGAAGTCGATCCGCTCGGCCTGCGCATCGTGCCGTTTGGCGCGCCCACGCCGATCGAGGCGTCGCACGATTACCTCTGGCGCGTGCATATGCACGTCCCGGCCGCCGGCGAACTGGCGGTCTTCAACCGCAGTCACTACGAAGACGTGCTGGTGCCGCGCGTGATGGGCCAGATCGACGCGGCCGAATGCGAGCGCCGCTACGCGCAGATTCGCGACTTCGAACGCATGCTGGTGGAAAACGGCACGACCATCATCAAATGCTGGCTGCACATTTCGAAGGACGAGCAGCGCCGTCGCATCCAGGCGCGTATCGACGATCCTTCGAAGCACTGGAAATTCGATCTCTCCGATCTCGAAGCGCGCAAGCACTGGGACGCTTATCAGGCCGCTTATCGCGACGCGCTCGCGGCCACGTCGAGCGAGCACGCGCCCTGGTACGTGATTCCCGCCGATTCGAAGACGCATCGCAACGTCATGGTGGCCGAATTGCTGCTGCGCCTGATGGAAGGCCTGAAGCTCGAATTTCCGCCGGCGAAACCCGAACTCGAAGGCATGAAGATCGAGTGATGTTCAAGCCTGAAACTCAAGCTCGAACCTGCTTCATCGCCTGAAAACGAAACCCCAACAAGGATAGAAAAATGCTGCGTGTGATCACCGCGAACCTCAATGGCATCCGCTCCGCGGCGAAGAAGGGCTTCTTCGAATGGTTCGGCGAACAGAACGCCGACGTGCTCTGCGTGCAGGAAATCAAGTGCTCGCAGGACGACATGACGCCCGAATTCCTCGCGCCGCACGATTTCAAGGGTTACTTCCAGCATGCGGTGAAGAAGGGCTACAGCGGCGCGGGCGTGTACGCGCGCCGCGAGCCGGACGAAGTCATCATCGGCTTCGGCAGCGAAGAGTTCGACGCCGAAGGGCGCTATGTGGAACTGCGCTTTGGCAATCTGTCGGTGATCTCGGTGTATGTGCCGTCGGGTTCGAGCGGCGACGAACGCCAGCAGGCCAAATATCGCTTCATGGACGCGTTCATGCCGCATCTGGCCGAGCTCAGCCGCGAGCGCGAAGTGATCGTGTGCGGCGACGTGAACATCGTCCACAAGGAAATCGACATCAAGAACTGGAAGGGCAACCAGAAGAACTCCGGCTGCCTGCCCGAAGAGCGCGCGTGGCTCACGCAACTGTTCGACGAAGTGGGTTACGTGGATGTGTTCCGCACGCTCGATCAGCGCCCCGAGCAGTACACGTGGTGGAGCAATCGCGGTCAGGCGTATGCGAAGAACGTGGGTTGGCGTATCGATTACCAGATCGCCACGCCGGGCATCGCGGCGACGGCGAAACGCACCGATGTGTTCCGCGACATCAAGTTCAGCGACCACGCGCCGCTGACGGTCGATTACGACTGGAAGGTCAAGAAGAAGTAAGCGTGGCGTAGCGATCGCCAGCCAGGCGCGCGCCCGAACTCAGGGCGCCGCCACCACCTTGCGCCGTTGCACCGCCGCGATGCCCTGATAATCAGGCAATTCGTTAAGCGGCTTGCCGACGGCCTTCGCGTAGAGCGGCATCATGTCCGCGAGACGCTTGGCGATATCCGCGCGCCGCGCCGGCGTGTACGGATGCACGTAGATAAAGCCCTGATCGCGGTCCGACTTCGTCGCCACCGCGAGCTTGTCCCAGAGCGTGAGCGCCGCGCGCGGATCGAAGCCCGCGCGGGCCGCGATATCGCTGCCGATCACATCGGCTTCGGTTTCATCGGCGCGGCCATAGTGCATTTCCACCAGACGCGAGCCGATACCTAGCGGAAACACGCCCAGATCGGCCAGCCCGAAGAGTTGCGGCACGACGCCCGATTCGATCTGCGCGGCCTGCTGTTCGCCCAGACGCTCGCGCACATGCTCGCGTACCGCGTGCGCGATCTCGTGGCCGAGCAGCATGCCCAGTTCGTTGTCGTTGAGCTTGACGCGGTCGAGCAGGCCGCCGTACACCACGATCTTGCCGCCCGGCAGACAGTACATGCGGATATCGGGCGAGCGGATCACGGCCACTTCCCACTTCCAGTTCTTCACCCGATCGCTCCATTTGAGCGAATACGGCGCGAGCCGGTCGACGAACTGGCGTACGCGCTGCACGTGCGGATCGCTTTCTGGATAGAGCAGCTTCGAATGCGCGGCGCCGCGCACGATCTCGTTGTATTCGGCGGCGGCCTGCGCTTCGAGCGCGGGCGACGGAATCAGATTGCGGAATACGCCGATATTGCCGAAGCGCACCACGCGGCCCGTGCTCGGACCGCCGTTCTGCAGGGCGGGCGACAGAGTGCCGGGATTGCCGGTATTGCCGAGGTTGTTGCCCGGCGGCGGCAGGGTCGGCGCATTGGCCGAGGCCGCGCCCGCGGTTTCAGCGGCGCTGGAGAGCGCGGCGGGAGCGGGTGTCGAAGCGGAACTGGCGGTATTGGCAGCCGGGTTTTCAGTGGCTTGCGCAAAGCCCGCAGGCAGCGCGGCAACCAGCATCAGCGCAATCGTGCGCAAGGCGGTGCGAAGGCGCTCACGCTGCGGCCCCGCGGCGTGCACGCTTCTGCCTCCCGGACGTCGGTGCGTCTGACGGGAGGCGGTAACGGCATGCTGAGGCGGGGTCACTTCCGGTTTCTCCAGGGGGCGATACGAATGAGCAGGAGCATACCCGGTAGAGCGAGTAGCGTGCAGGCGATGAAGTAATCGAACCAGCCGATTTTCGCGACCACAAAGCCGCTGGCGGCGGAGGCCAGCGTGCGCGGCACCGAGGCGAGGCTCGTGAACAGCGCGAACTGCGTGGCCGTGTAGCGCGGGTCGGTCGTGCTCGCGATGTAGGCGGTGAAGGCGGCTAGTGTAAGGCCTGTCGCGAAGGTCTCGAAACCGTAGACGAGCGCGAGCGCGACCGCGCGCGGATCGAGCGTGAGCTGCGCATGCGCGCCGAAGATCGCCGCGATCTGCGATACGCCGTGGCTTGCCGTCACGACGGCGTCGTAGATCAGCGCCAGCGTGGGCGAACCGGGGCCGAGCTGGGCCAGCCACGCGAAACCGAGCGTCGAGATCATCTGCAAAAAGCCGAAAATCCACAGGCCGCGTCCAATGCCGATCTTCACCAGCGCGATGCCGCCCAGAATGCCGCCCGCTAGGCTCGCACCGAACGCGGTCATCTTGGCGATCACGCCGATTTCAGTACGCGAATAGCCGATATCGAGGAAGAACGACGTCGAAAGCGTCGTGGCCATCGTATCGCCGAGTTTGTACAGAAAGATGAACGCCAGCACGAAGAGGGCAGCGGCGAGACCGTCGCGGTTCACGAATTCGGCGAACGGCTGCACGATGGCTTCGCGCAGATTTTTGGGCGGCGTGCCATGCACTTCCGGCTCGCGCACCACGAGCGTCATCAGCATGCCGGGAATCATGAAGGCCGCCGTGACGACGAACACGGTGCTCCACGGCAGGTGATCCGAGAGAATCAGCGCGAGCGAGCCCGGCACCAGCGCGGCGATCTTGTACGCGTTCACGTGGACCGCGTTGCCCAGACCCTGTTCGGTATCCTTGAGCAGTTCGCGCCGGTAGGCGTCGATCGAAATATCCTGACTGGCGCCGAAAAAGGCCACCAGCGCCGTGAGCGCGGCCACGGTCCAGATCGATTCTTTCGGCGAGACAAAGCCCAGCGCGGCGATCGCGCCTGCCACCAGAATCTGCGTGACCAGCATCCAGCCGCGCCGGCGGCCCGGCTTCCAGCACGGCAGACGCGGCACGTAGCGGTCCATCAGCGGCGCCCAGACGAATTTCCACGTATAGGGAAACTGGATCAGCGCGAAGAGGCCGATTTCCTTGAGATTGACGCCTTCGGAGCGCAGCCAGGCCTGCACCAGATAGACCAGCGTGAAAAGCGGCAGCCCCGACGTGAAGCCGAGGAACACGCAGATCAGCATGTGCGTGTTCAGGTACGCGCGCCAGCCTGGATGGTCTTCGTGCGCATTGACGTCATGAGCGTCGTGCGCGTCTTGTGTGGTGGCCTCTTGGGGCGGATTCGGCATGTCGTCGGGTAGCGGCGGCGCGGTGTATCGGTGGATGCGGTGAAAAGCGCGCGCCGCGGTCCCGGCGTCAGCGTTTCTTCACGCGATAGACCGCAAGACTACCACGCCAGTTCACACCCCAACGAACGGTCTGGCCCCCGTGCAGCACGGCGCGGTCGAGAATTTCGATGCCCACTTCGGGCGCCAGCGCCTCGAAATCCTTCACCGTGAGCACCCGCACGTTCGGCGTGTTGTGCCACTGGTAAGGCAGCGACTTCGACACCGGCATGCGGCCCTTGAGCACCGAAAGCCGGTGCGGCCAGTAACCGAAATTCGGGAACGAGACGATGCATTCCTTGCCCACGCGCGCGGTCTCGCGCAGGATCGCGGCGGTCTGGTGAATGGTCTGCAGCGTCTGCGAAAGGATCGCGAAATCGAAACTCGCGTCTTCGAACAGGCGCAGGCCGTCTTCCAGATTCTGCTGGATCACGTTGATGCCGTTTTTCGTCGAGGCGAGCACGCCCGCGTCGTTGATCTCGATGCCGTAACCCGTGCACTCCATCTCTTCGCCGAGCAGCGAGAGCAGCGCGCCGTCGCCGCAACCGAGGTCGAGCACGGTCGAGCGCGGCTCGATCCAGCGCGCGATGGTGCGAAAGTCGGGACGGGCGGAAAGACTGTCGAAAGCGCTCTGGTTCATGCGCCCACCTCAGCAGCAATACGTTCGTAATAGGCGCGCACGACGTTGTGATAACGCGCGTCGTCGAGCAGGAAGGCGTCGTGGCCGTGCGGCGCGTCGATCTCGGCGTAAGTCACCTGACGCTTGTGATCGAGCAGCGCCTTCACCAGTTCGCGCGAGCGTGCGGGCGCGAAACGCCAGTCGGTGCTGAAACTCGCCACCAGGTATTTGGCCTTGGTGTGCGCGAGCGCGCGCGTGAGATCGCCGTCGAAATCCTTGGCCGGATCGAAGTAGTCGAGCGCGCGCGTGATCAGCAGATAGGTGTTGGCGTCGAAGTAATCGGCGAACTTGTCGCCCTGGTAGCGCAGATACGACTCCACTTCGAATTCCACGTCGAAGTTGAAGTTGTAGGCGGCTTCGGCGCCTTCGGCGCGGCGCAGCGCGCGGCCGAATTTCTCGGCCATGTCGTCGTCGGACAGATAGGTGATGTGGCCGATCATGCGCGCCACGCGCAGGCCGCGTTTGGGCTTGACGTTGTGCGCGTAGTAGTCGCCGCCGTGGAAGTCCGGGTCGGAAAGAATCGACGAACGCGCGACTTCGTTAAAGGCGATGTTCTGCGCCGAAAGCTTCGGCGTGGAGGCGACCACGATGCAGTGGCCGAGCCGGTCGGGATAGCGCAGGCTCCAGGCCAGCGCCTGCATGCCGCCGAGGCTGCCGCCCATCACCGCCGCGAATTTCTCGATGCCGAAGCGGTCGGCCACGCGCGCCTGCGCGTCGACCCAGTCTTCCACGGTCACGACCGGAAACTTCGCGCCCCACGGCTTGCCGGTGGCGGGATCGATGCTCATCGGGCCGGTCGAGCCGAAGCACGAGCCCAGATTGTTCACGCCGATCACGAAGAAGCGGTTGGTGTCGAGCGGCTTGCCCGGCCCGACCATGTTGTCCCACCAGCCGACATCTTTGGGGTTATCCGCGTAGACGCCCGCGACGTGGTGCGACGCGTTGAGCGCGTGACAGACGAGCACCGCGTTGCTGCGCGTGGCATTGAGCGTGCCGTAGGTCTCGACCACGAGGTCGTACCCGGCCAGCGCCGTGCCGTTCTGCAGTTGCAGAGGCTCGTCGAAATGCAGTGTTTGAGGAGCGACGATGCCGATCGATTCCATTCGTTCCGCCTGTGTTTTTCGGGCGGCTAAACGGTGTCGGCGAGCGCGGAGTGCGAATGAGTTGGCGCAGCTGACGACCTCTTTAGCCGCATTTATATCGAACTCCGCCGGACCCATGTCCAGGGAGTTCACGCGCCCGCAATCGAGTCAGCAAATCGGCGCGTGGGTATTGCAAAAGGAATGCAGAGTATATCGGAAAAAGTGCAAAGCGGCCGCGCGGGCCGGTTTGAGCGTATTAGCGAGGGATTACGCGAGGATCACGCGAATCTGCTCATCCGCATGTTCGGCGGGCGAGCGCGTGAAGCCGCTTTGCGCATAGCGATGCCAGCAACCGATCACGTAACGCACCATCAGATTGGCGCGCACGGCCGGATCGTAACCGGCGGGCAGGGCGGGCGCGCCGCTTTCGCGGCCTTCGGCGAGGCCCACGCGCAGGCATTGGCGCAGCGAAGCCTCGATCCGGTCGAGCATCTGATTGACGCGCTCGGCGAGGCGTTCGTGTTCGCCCACCAGCGCTTCGCAGGTCAGCACGCGCGTCATGCCGGCGTTCTTGGCGGAAAACTGGATCAGCATCAGCGCGATCGCCCGCGCCTGCAAAACGCCGCCCGGCTCTTTGGCGACGATCTGGTTGATCAGCGCGAACAGCGTCTGCTCGATGAAGTCGATCAGCCCTTCGTACATCTGCGCCTTGCTGGCGAAATGGCGATACAGCGCCGCTTCGGAGACGCCCAGCTTTGCCGCGAGCGCGGCCGTGGTGATCTTCTCGCCGCGCGGCACTTCGAGCATCGACGCGAGCGTCTGCAGGATGTGCACGCGCCGCTCGCCCGGCTTCGGGCGGCTGCGGCGCGGCGCGGCTTCAGGTGTTGCGGATGATTCTGCTGCTACGACTGCGTCACGCGTTTCCAACGAATGGCTCGGCTGCATGAATGTCGCCCCTGAGTGCGGCTGGCGGGCCATTGCGTTATCGGGCCGCCGTACCGCTGAGTCCTGCCGTTTATCGTCGCTCTGGGTGCGCTGGGCGCATCCGGCGAATGTCATGTCGTGCTGCGCGCTGCGCCCGTGGTCCGTCGGGCGTCAGGGTTGCGGCCGTTGCCGTTGCGCGGGCAGTCGCGCGTCAGACGCGCGGCCGGCCTCGCAGCGGCGTGTGCTGCAGGCCGCGCTGCAAGGATTTTAACGAACGAACGCGGTGATCGACATAGTGCGGCCGGCTGCAGCGCTCCAGATGCGCGGGCAGATGGCCGGTGATCCAGACCGTGCGGATGCCCAGACGCCGGTAGCGCTTCAGATGCCCGTGCGTGTCCTCGACGAGGATGGCGTCCGCGAGCGGCGCGCGCGCCTCGCGCAGCACGGCGCGCAGCATGCCGTGGTCGGGCTTGGCGCGCCAGCGTCCGCGCGTCTGCATGTGCTCGATCGCCACCACGCGCTCGAACAGCTGTTCGATACCCAGTTCCGCGAGCATGGCGCGCGCGTAGGCCTCGGGCGCGTTGGTCAGCACGATCTTGCGGCCCGGCAGCGCCGCGAGCGTGCGTGCGAGACCGCGCTCGGCGTGAACCATGTTGGGCAGATCGGGGAAGGTGTGCACGACCTTCAGAAAGTCGTGCGGATCGATCGGATGATGGCGCGTGAGACCGAGCAGCGCCGCGCCGTAACGCTGCGTATAGCTGGTGCGCAGATGGTTGGCGACATCGCGGCTCACGCCCAGTGCATCGATGATGTACTGCGTCATGCCCCGGTTGATGGCCGGGAAGATCGCGCGCGAGGCGCCATGCAGCGTGTTGTCGAGATCGAACAGCCAGATGGGCGTGCGCCGGCCGGGCGTGCTGGCGCCGCGCGAGCCGCGTGCAGCATGCGGGCGACGACGAAGCGGACGGGAAGTGTCGGATGTGCTGCGGGTCATCGTGCTGCGTTCATCGAATGCAGGCGCGTATGTCGCGCGAAGAGAGAAGCCGGCGGCAGCGTGAAGCCGCCGCCGGTTTGCTGCCGGACCCGTGAAACCGGGCGCAGCAAGTACAGCCTGGTGTGACGCTTAGTGCGAGCGGATCATCGTGCCGAACGGCTGTTCGGTCAGGATTTCCAGCAGCACTGAATGCTCGATACGGCCGTCGATGATGTGCACCGAGCGCACGCCGCTCTTGGCCGCGTCCAGCGCCGACGAGATCTTCGGCAGCATGCCGCCCGAGATCGTGCCGTCTTCGAACAGCGCGTCGATCTCGCGCGCCGAAAGATCGGTCAGCAGGTTGCCTTCCTTGTCCATCACGCCGGGGATGTTCGTCATCATGACGAGCTTTTCGGCGTTCAGCACGACCGCGAGCTTGCCCGCCACGAGGTCGGCGTTGATGTTGTACGACAGGCCGTCTTCGCCGAAACCGATCGGCGAGATCACCGGAATGAACGCGTCGTCCTGCAGCGCCTTCACGACTGCCGGGTTGATCGCGTCGACTTCGCCCACCTGGCCGATGTCGATGTACTGACCCGGGTTGTCGCGGTCCGGCATCATCAGCTTGCGGGCGTGGATCAGGCCGCCGTCCTTGCCGGTCAGGCCGACCGCATGGCCGCCGAAGTGGTTGATCAGCGTGACGATGTCCTGCTGCACTTCGCCGCCGAGCACCCACTCGACGACTTCCATGGTTTCTTCGTCCGTGACGCGCATGCCCTGGATGAAGGTGCCCTGCTTGCCGATCTTCTTCAGCGCCGTGTCGATCTGCGGGCCGCCGCCGTGCACGATGACCGGGTTGATACCCACGAGCTTGAGCAGGATCACGTCGCGCGCGAAGCCCTGCTTCAGACGCTCTTCGGTCATGGCGTTGCCGCCGTATTTGATGACGACGGTCTTACCGTGGTACTGGCGGATGTAGGGCAGCGCTTCGGCCAGGATTTCGGCTTTCAGGGTAGGCGCGATCTGCGAGAGGTCGATGGGCTCGGACATGGCGGCGGGGCTGGACAGGAAAACGGGGCGAAAAACGCCTGAAAAGGCGCGCTGGTAAAAGCGCGGGCGAAACAGGCCGAATTGTACAGGACTAGCGCGCTGCAACAGGGTTTTCGCCAGGTGGCGGCCGGCAGCGATGCAATCATGCGACAGATGCGCGCGTCATGGCGTAATTGGCGTGCTTTGTGCGCGATCTTGCGGCAATTTCCGTGAAAATCTTGCGACAACCCTGCCGATGGCGCGCGAGCGGGGCGTTTGGGCGAAGCTCGCGCTGTGGCATCATTTCTTCATTGCCGCCGCCGGCTTTCCTGGGAGCGCGCCGCCATGACCGCCTCCGCTTCATCCCCGCATGCCGTCCGGCACGCGCGCTGTCCGCGCTGCGGCTGCGCCTTCGACTGCGGCCGCCACACCGAGCCATTCGATTGCTGGTGCAACGCGCTGCCGGCCTTGCCGGCCAACCAGCTCGACCCGCGTGGCCGCTGCATGTGCCCCGAATGTCTCGCCGCGGCGGTGGCGGCGGGCGGCGCGCCGAAGAGCGGCGCGCCCCGCTGACGCGCGATGCTCAGGCCGCCCCGGCCCGATGGGCGGCGGCCAGTTTCGCCAGATCGGCGCGCATGTCGTCGAGCACCGGCTCCCATTGCCTGAACTGCTTCTGCCGATACAACGTGGTGTTCGGGTACCACGGGCTGTCGCGGCGATCGAGCAGCCAGACCCAATGCGGATTCACGTCCAGCAGCACCCAGGTGCGCTGGCCGAGCGCACCGGCCAGATGCGCGCTCGACGTGCAAACCGAGATCACCAGATCGAGCGCATCGACAAAAGCGGCGGTGTCGTCGAAATTTTTCCACTCGCGGGTGAAGTCGATCACCTCGAAGCCGGCTTCGCGCGCGGCGGCGACGTCGGCTTCGGCGCCCGGTTGCAGCGAGTAGAACGCCACGTTGTCGAGGCCGCCGAAGTGACGCGCCAGGCGATCCAGGCCAACGCGCCGGAACGGATTGCGCTTGTGCGTGAGGCTGCCGGTCCAGGTCAGGCCGACTTTCAGGCGCGTCTCACCGGCCAGGCGTTCGCGCCAGCGCGCGGTGGCGGCCGGTTCGGAACTCAGATAGCGCGTCGGGCCGGGAATCGTGTCTTCGCGGGTGGCGAAGAACAACGGCAGGCTGACCAGCGAGATCTCGTAATCGAACGGCGGCAGCGCTTCGACAGGGCCGCCCGCCGTGTACTGGTCATAGTGCCCGGCCATGCTGCGAGCGAGCAGCGCGCCCATCTGCGGGAACGAATTCCACAGGAGTTTGCCGCCTTCGCGGCGCACGCGTTCGGCGAGCATCGGGATATAGCGGCTGAACTGCAGCAGATCGCCCATGCCCTGTTCGCCCCACACCAGCAGCGTGCGGCCGGCCAGCGGCTCGCCGCGCCATTCGGGCTTCGGAAACACCGGGCGACCGGCTTTCAGTTCGCTCGAACCTTGCCAGCGCAACTCGTGATCGGCCCAGCCATCGGCGAAGTTGCCGCGCACGAGCTGCGTCATCGCCAGGTTCACGCGTATCGAGGCGTCGTTCGGGGCATACTGGCAGGCGGTACGGGCCGCGCGCTCGGCTTCCGCCCAGTTCTGCGCCTCCCGGTTGGCCATCGAGTAGTTGTTGAGCGCCAGCGGATTGTGAGGCGCCAGCGCAATGGCCCGGCGGCTCGCTTCGAGTGGCCGTGCGACATCGGTTTCGTCGGCACGCACGCGGCCGAGATTGGTCAAGGTGTTGATGTCATCGGGGTCCTGCGCGAGCTGTTCATCGAGCAGTGAGTTGGCTTCGTCGGCGTTCGAATTGATCTGCATCAAGGCGGTCGCAAGATTGTTGCGCAGATTTGGAAACGTTCGATCGATTTCGAGTGCGCGGCGGTAAGGTGCTACGGCGTCGGCATGGCGATTCGTGAATTGCAGGGCCAGGCCAGCAGCGAACCACGTGGCGGCGCGCCCGGGTTCGAGCCGGGCGGCGGCGGCGCTCAGGCGAACCGCTTCGTTCGCCAGTTCGGGCTGCTGGGCGCGTGAGGCGAGCACCATCAGCGTATCGTCGTCGAGCCCGCGCAGCGCGGCGCGCGTGGCGTACAGCAAGCTGTCGACCGACGACATATCGCCGCAGGCGGCATCAACGAAATCGAAAAAGAGATCACGCAGCGTTTGAGTGGGATCGGGCGTAAAGGTAGTCATCTTCTGCTTGCCATGTCGGAAAAAGCCGCCGTTTCAGTCATCGGCGTATGACAGATATTGAAGCAAACCTTTTCAAGACGATGAATCAGACAAGTCCGAACAGGTAAACTGACGCCATGCATCGCATAACTGTCAGTGCCCGCGTCAATCTTAGCCATGTGTTCTGGCTGCGCAGCCTCGCCATCATCGGCCAGCTGTGCACGATTGCGTTCGTGCAATTCTTCTTCGGCGTGCAATTGCCGCTGCCCGCCATGCTGTTCGTGATCGCGCTCGAAGTCGCGTTCAACGGCGTGACCTGGCTGCGTGTCACGCAGGATCGTCCCGAATCCGATCTCGAACTGTTCGGTCAACTATGGGTCGATCTGGGCGCGCTTTCGGCGCTGCTGTTTCTCTCGGGCGGCACGACCAATCCGTTCGTTTCGCTTTATCTGCCGTCGCTCGCCATCGCGGCCGCCGTGCTGCCGTGGTATCTCACGGCCTGGCTCGCGTGCTTTGCGGTCGTTTGCTACGTGCTGCTCGGTTTCGACAACGTTCCGCTCAGTCTCGACAATCCCGCCAACCTGTTCGATTACTACCGCGCGGGCATGTGGGTGAACTTCATGGTGAGCGTCGCGCTCATCGTGTGGTTCGTGGCGCGCATGTCGCGCGCGCTGCGCGAGCGCGAAAGCGCGCTTGCGGATGCGCAGCAGCGCCTGTTGCGCGACGAACGCGCGGTGGCGCTCGGCGTGCAGGCGGCCACCGTGGCGCACGAAATCGGCACACCGCTGTCCAGCATCGCCATGCTGACGGAAGAACTGCGCGACATCGCCCGCAGCGACAAAGGCCTCGAACCCTATTCCGCCGACCTCGAACTGCTCGACAAACAGATCACGCTTTGCACGTCCGCGCTGGCGCGCCTGCGTAGCCGGGCATCGTCCACGGGCAGCCGTCAGGCCGTGAGCGAATGGCTCGAGCCGTTTGTCGAGCAGTGGCGTCTGCGCCATCCGCATGTGCATTTCGAACTGCTTGGCAATACGCCTTCCGACCTGTGCCTGGACGACACCGTGGCGGTCGGGCAGATCCTCACGATCCTGCTCGACAACGCCGCGCGCGCGAGCCGCGACTTTGTGACGCTACGCGCCGCGTCGCTTCCGGGGTATATCGATTTCGAGGTTTGCGATGCAGGGCCGGGCATTCCGCCATCGCTGCGCGCCTCGCTGGGCGCGGCGCCGGTGGACAGCACGCAGGGCGGCCATGGCGTGGGACTGTATCTGGCGTTTTCGTCGGCGGCGCGTCTGGGCGGGTCGATCGATCTCGCCGATGTCTCGGCCAGCGCTTCGGCCAGCCGTGGCGCGGACGAATCGGCCGTCAGCGCCCGCCCGCGCAAGGCGCGCGGCACGCGCGCGGTGCTGCGCGTGCCGGTCAGCGAAGGCGTGGTGGCGGGTGAGGCGAGCGTGGCTGCGGGCTCGCGCGACGGCGCGGCAGCGGCGCATCAAGGGCATTAATCTGGGTTCAGGCGAGGCCTGGCGCGATCAACGCGGCCGGCCCCGACCCGAACGATACGGAACATCGGTGCAACACGGAGAAAGTGGCATGAGCGATATGAATTTTCTGGTGATCGACGACGACGAAGTCTTCTCCGACATCCTCGCGCGCGGTCTGACGCGACGCGGTTACCAGGTCCAGCAGGCGCACAACGCCGAAGAAGCAATCCGCTTCGCCAATCAGCAGAAGTTTGGGCAGATCACCGTCGACCTGCATCTGGGCAACGACTCGGGCCTCACGCTGATCGCGCCGCTGCGCGATCTGCAGCCCGACGCCCGCATGCTCGTGCTGACCGGCTACGCGAGCATCGCCACGGCGGTGCAGGCGGTCAAGGACGGCGCGGATAACTATCTGGCCAAGCCTGCCAACGTCGAAATGATCCTCACGGCGCTGCAAGGCGACGCCAGCGCGCTGCAGGCGGATGCCGCCATCGAGCATCCCGCGCCGCTGTCGGTTGCGCGTCTCGAATGGGAGCACATCCAGCGCGTGCTGTCCGAGCACGGCGGCAATATTTCGGCCACGGCGCGCGCGCTCAACATGCATCGCCGCACGCTGCAGCGCAAGCTCGCGAAGCGCCCGGTCAAGCAGTAAGCGTTTTCGAAGCGGTATCGCAATGAAAAAAGCCCTGCATTTGCAGGGCTTTTTGCTGGTGCAGCGAGAAAACGCCGGGTGCGCTTACAGCACGGCTTACAGCACGTAGCGCGACAGATCCTCGTCCTGCGAGACTTCGCCAAGCGCCTTGTCGACATAAGCCGCATCGACGGTCACGCTCTGGCCGGCATGATTGCCCGCCGCGAACGACACATCTTCCAGCAGCTTTTCGATCACCGTATAAAGACGACGCGCGCCGATATTCTCGGTCTTCTCGTTGACCGAGTAGGCGATTTCCGCGAGGCGGCGAATGCCGTCTTCGGCGAAATCGAGCTGCACGTCTTCGGTCGCGAGCAGCGCCTGATACTGCTTGACGAGGCTTGCGTCGGTAGAGACCAGAATTGCTTCGAAGTCCTTGACAGACAGCGATTCCAGTTCCACGCGGATCGGGAAACGGCCCTGCAGTTCGGGAATCAGATCGCTCGGCTTCGCGAGATGGAACGCACCGCTGGCGATGAACAGGATGTGATCGGTCTTGATCATCCCGTACTTCGTGTTGATGGTGGTGCCTTCCACGAGCGGCAGCAGATCGCGCTGCACGCCCTGGCGCGACACTTCGCCGCCGCCTGCGCCTTCGTTATTGCGCGAGGCGATCTTGTCGATTTCATCGAGGAACACGATGCCGTTCTGCTCGACGTTCTGCACGGCCTTCTGCTTGACCTCTTCGTCGTTGAGCATCTTGGCCGCTTCCTCGTCGGTCAGCAGCTTGAGCGCTTCCTTGACCTTCACCTTGCGGCGCGCCTTCTTGCCGCCGCCCAGATTGGCGAACATCGAGCGGATCTGCTCGGTCATGTCTTCCATGCCCGGAGGACCCATGATGTCCATGCCGGCTTGCGGCATTTCGACGTCGAGTTCGATTTCCTTGTCGTCGAGCTGGCCTTCGCGCAGACGCTTGCGGAAGGTCTGGCGCGTGGCGTTATCGCCTTCGGCAGGCGCCGCTTCCGACGGGCTGAAACCGACCGGGCGAGCGCCCGGCAGCAGGATGTCGAGAATGCGGTCTTCGGCCTGATCGGTGGCCTTGCTGCGCACTTTGCGCATTTCCGTTTCGCGCGTCTGCTTCACCGAAATTTCGATGAGATCGCGCACGATGCTGTCGACGTCGCGGCCCACATAGCCCACTTCGGTGAACTTGGTGGCTTCGATCTTGATGAACGGCGCGTCGGCGAGCTTGGCCAGACGGCGGGCGATTTCGGTCTTGCCGACGCCCGTCGGCCCGATCATGAGGATGTTCTTCGGCGTGATTTCCTGGCGCAGCGGCTCGGCCACCTGCTGACGGCGCCAGCGGTTGCGCAGCGCGACAGCCACGGCCTTTTTAGCCTTGGCCTGGCCGATGATGTGCTTGTCGAGTTCCGAGACGATCTCGGCGGGAGTCATGGTGCTCATCGTGATTCCTTGTCGTCCTGGTGGGTTACTCGATGGTTTCGATCACGCGGTTGTGATTCGTGTAGATACACATGTCGCCCGCGATTTCGAGCGACTTTTCGACGATCTCGCGCGGCGAGAGGTCGGTGTTGTCGACGAGCGCTTTTGCGGCCGCCTGGGCGTACGAGCCGCCCGAACCGATCGCGCAGATGCCGCCTTCGGGATCGAGCACGTCGCCGTTACCGGTGATGACGAGCGTGGTGGTGGCGTCGGCGGCGATCAGCATCGCTTCGAGACGGCGCAGCATGCGGTCGGTGCGCCAGTCCTTGGCGAGCTCGACGGCTGCGCGCGTGAGATTGCCCTGATGTTTTTCGAGCTTGGCTTCGAAGCGGTCGAGCAGCGAAAACGCGTCGGCAGTACCGCCGGCGAAGCCGACCATGACCTTGCCGCCGTAGATGCGCCGCACCTTCTTCGCGCCGCCCTTCATGACGATATTGCCGAGAGTGACCTGGCCGTCGCCGCCGAGGGCGACCTTGTCGCCGCGCCGCACGGATACGATCGTCGTGCCGTGAAATTGCTCCATGTGCGTTCCTTTTACCGTTGATGCCAGGTAGAGACTGGCGCGGCTGCGGAGGTCATTTCCGCGTTGCCGCGCCATCGGGATTCGGTACGCGCCGCGCGTGCCTGGCGAATGGGCTTCGGACTTGCACAAAGCCGTGCATCAGGACGCGCTGGCGGGCGTGTCGATAGAAGTTTAGGGCGGCGGCGGGCACTTCAAGAGTGCGCGGCGCAGAAAACGGGATAAGCGCGCTGAATACGCCGAAGAGGCGTGCGACGCAGGCGGGAGCGGGATGCGTATTGGCGCACGCGGGCGGCACGCGCAAATAAAAAAAGCGCACGGGGCTCCGTGCGCTTCTTCGAGAAGGCAGTCGATCCGGCAAGCGCTCACGGGGTACGTGGCGCAGCCGGCAGCCGGTCAGTCGCCGAACAGCTTCTGGCGCAGTTCGCGGCGCTCTTGCGCTTCGAGCGAGAGCGTAGCGGTCGGGCGGGCGAGCAGACGCGGAATGCCGATCGGCTCACCGGTTTCTTCGCACCAGCCGTAATCGCCCGATTCGATGCGCGCGATCGATTGCTGCACCTTCTTCAGGAGCTTGCGCTCGCGGTCGCGCGTGCGCAGTTCGAGCGCATGCTCTTCCTCGATCGTTGCGCGGTCGGCCGGATCGGGCACGATCACCGTTTCACGCAGGTTCTCGGTGGTCTGTCCCGCATTGCGGAGAATTTCCGCCTGCAGCTGTTCGAGCCGGTTCTTGAAGAAGGCGAGCTGATCCTCGTTCATGTAATCCTTGTCGCTCATCTTCAGGATTTCGGCTTCGGTCAAGAGTCGTGTCGTCGTCATCTGGCTTGCTTCTTCAATGAGTGAGGCAAAACTGGCACAGTTTGCCTGCACTTTTGTGTTGCCCGCAGTGGCCTTTACCACCCAAAACCGCGTTTTTGCGCGCGCTTTTTCGCGCCAAGGTGCGCACCGGCTGGCACGGACGGTGAATTGTCGTGACGCCTGAGCGCCGCTGCGGGGCCGAACTCCTCTGGAAACCGTGGTTCAGATGCTCCTGAGGCATATTTCGTACCGGCTGCGCGCTGCGACGCGATGCGCGGCCGGGGGCGATTGTTGCCCGAAATAGCCGGAAACCGATATTGGGAGACTCCGGGGCGCCTCTCTTCCAGTGGGGCCGTATTGTAACCGAACCGCAAACTCGCGCCGCAAGCGGGAAATCCCTGCGTTCGCAGCTTCGTCTTACGATCGATATCCAGAAAATATAACGCGCCAATCGTGAAAAAGCGATGGTCGGGTACGTTATTTGATGCGCGACGCACGGAAAGACGCAATTGCACGCATTGCAAGGCCGATAAATGCCGTTAAAAACGACAACGCCCGGCGTGAAAGCCGGGCGTGCAAACATCAAAGCGACATCAAACTGGTCTGATACGCGGATTTAGCGTTTCAGACGCGCCTTAAACCAGGCAGGCGTCGAGACCGTCGGTGATGAGATCCTTCGGCAGATCGATGCCGATGAACACCATCTTGCTGTTCTTCTTTTCGATCGGCAGCCACTTGGCGGCCAGATCGCTGCCCATCATCTGGTGCACGCCCTGGAACACGACCTTGCGGTCGACGCCCTTCATGTAGAGCACGCCCTTGTAGCGCAGCAGGTGCTCGCCGTAGATCTGCAGGATGCCGCCGAGGAAGTCTTCGAGGCGGTTCGGATCGAACGGGCGGTCGCTGCGATACACGAACGACTTGATCTTGTCGTCGTGGTGCGCGTGATGATGGTGATGGCCGTGATCGTGGCCTTCGTGCGAGCACTTGCCGTGGTCGTGATCGCAATCGGCGTGATCGGCGTGATCATGCGCGTGGCCGTGATCGTCGTGTGCGTGCGCGTGATCATGCGCGTGCTCGTGATCGTCTTCGGCGAGGAAGTCCGGATCGATTTCGAGCTTGGCGTTCAGATTGAAGCCGCGCAGATCGAACACTTCCTTGATGTCCGTTTCGCCGAAGTTCACTTCGCGCACCTGCGCCTTCGGGTTCATGTGCAGGACGCGGTGACGCAGATCGGCGACTTCCTTCGCATCGACCAGATCGGCCTTCGTGACGAAGATGCGATCGGCGAAACCGACCTGACGCTGCACGACTTCGTGTTCGTCGAGCTGCTTGTTGCCGTGCTTGGCATCGACCAGCGTGATGATCGCGTCGAGCAGGAAGGTGTCGGCGATCTCGTTGTCCATGAAGAACGTCTGCGCGACCGGGCCCGGATTCGCGAGGCCGGTCGTTTCGATCACGACGCGCTCGAAGTCGAGCTTGCCGTCGCGCTTTTGCTGCGCGAGGTCGCCCAGCACGCGTGCGAGGTCGCCGCGGATCGTGCAGCAGATGCAGCCGTTGCTCATCTGGATGATCTGCTCGTTGCTGTCCTGCACGAGAATTTCGTTGTCGATGTTCTCTTCGCCGAACTCGTTCTCGATCACGGCGATCTTCATGCCGTGGTTCTCGTTGAGGATGCGCTTGAGCAGCGTGGTCTTGCCGCTGCCGAGGAAGCCGGTCAGGATGGTGACGGGAATCATGCTGTTTGCCATGCTCTGTGCCTGATGAGTGTCGGGTGAGGACGCGGCGCGTCGCGCGGTCTGCGCGCTCTGTCGCCAGTGTTACAACATAACTATCTATTGAATCATATCTGCGGCGCGCACGCAGGAGTGGCGACGATCCGGGGCCGGATCGCGGCATGTCCGCGTGCGCGAATCAAGCGCAGATAGGGCCGTTTCAGGCGATTTGCAACAGCAGGCCCTTGAGGTATTCGCCTTCCGGGAACGCCGTGAGCAGCGGATGATCGACGCCCGCGCCCAGCCGCTTGATGATGCGCGCATCGACTTTCGCATCGGCGGCCGCGCCCGCGACGATCTTCTGGAACAGTTCCGCGTCGATCGCGCCCGAGCACGAGTAGGTGAACAGCAGACCGCCCGGACGCAGCAGCTTGAAACCGGTCAGATTGATGTCCTTGTAGGCGCGCGAGGCGCGATCCACGTGCTCGCGCGAAGCGGCGAACTTGGGCGGATCGAGCACGACCAGATCGAAACGCTCGCCTTCTTCGTGCAGACGGCGCAGCGTCTTGAAGGCGTCGGCGTCGAGCCAGGTGGCGCGGTCGGCGTCGAAGCCGTTGGCCTGCACGTTCTTCTGCGCGGTGTTCAGCGCTTCGCCCGAAGAGTCGATCGACACCACGCGCTTCGCGCCGCCCTTCATCGCCGCGAGCGAGAAGCCGCCGGTGTAGCAGAAGCAGTTGAGCACGTCGCGGCCATCGGCGTAGGTCTGCACCAGCGCGCGGTTGTCGCGCTGATCGACGTAGAAGCCGGTCTTGTGGCCCTTGCGCACGTCGACGTGATAACGCACGCCGTTTTCGCTCGCGATGATGGTTTCGGGCGGCTCGTCGCCGGCCAGCAGACCGGTGATGGGCTCCAGGCCTTCCTTTTCGCGGATCGACACGTCCGAGCGCTCGTAGACGTTCGGGCAGCCCGTGGCCTGCGTCAGCGCGTTGACGATGGCCTCTTTCCACGCTTCCACGCCCGCCGCCATGAACTGGCAGACCAGCTGGCCGCGCGCGTTCTGCGCGACGTCTTCCGTGTACCAGTCGACGATCAGGCCGGGCAGGCCGTCCGCTTCGCCGAAGATCAGGCGCACGGCGCCTGTGTTGCGCACCATCGCCTGACGATGCGCGAGTGCGCGCTGCACGCGGCGCTTGAAGAACGCGTGATCGATCGGTTCGTTTTCGTCGAAGCTCCAGACGCGGGCGCGGATCTGCGAATGCGGGCTGTACGCGGCGCGCGCGAGGAAGCGGCCGTCGTGCGCGCGCACGATCACCGTGGCGCCGGAGGCGGGCTTGCCGTCGACGCGATCGATCGCGTTGGCGTAGACCCACGGATGGCGGCGCAGCAGGGATTTTTCTTTCGACGGCTTGAGTGTGACGATGTTCATGATGGATGTGATGCCAATGATGCGGCGTCGTCCAGATGGCTGCGCATGCGAGCGCTGGACGCGCTGAAAACGGTGGATGCGCGGCGAAGCTTTGTCGGCTTGTGGGCCTGCTTATGGGCTTGCGTATGTGTCTGCTTACGAGCCCGATTCGTCGCGCTTCTTCGCGCGTGGATGCGCGTTGTCGTACACCTTCGCAAGATGCTGGAAATCGAGCGACGTGTACACCTGCGTCGCCGCGATGCTGGCGTGGCCGAGCAGTTCCTGCACGGCCCGCAGATCGCCGCTCGACTGCAGCAGATGCGTGGCGAACGAGTGCCGCAACACGTGCGGATGGACGTTCGCCGGAATCCCGGCCACCAGCGCGGCGCGCTTCACGCGCTCGCGCACGACGCCGGGCGCCATGCGATTGCCGCGCACGGAGAGAAACAGCGGGGCGTCGTCGTGCTTGACCCAGGCGTCGCGCACGGCGAGCCAGGCATCGATCGCATCGAGCGCCTTGCGCCCGACCGGCACGAGGCGATGGCGATCGCCCTTGCCGTGCACTTCGACTTCGGCGGCATCGCGCTTGAGCCAGCCCGCCGATTCGTAGCCGTCGCGCCGCACGTAGCGCACGTCGAGACCCACGAGTTCGGCCAGCCGCAGCCCCGACGAGTAGAACAGTTCGAGCATCGCGTGGTCGCGCAGCGCTTCCAGGCTGCCGGCGGCGGCTTCGCTCGCGGCGCCGGGCGCCTCCATGAGACGCGTCGCGTCATCGACGGAAAGCGCCTTGGGCAGCGTCTTCGCGCGCTTGGGCGCACGCACCGCGGCGACCGGATTGGCGTCGAGTTCGATGCGGCCCGCGAGCCAGCGATAAAACGCGCGCCACGCCGACAGCCGGTGCGCGATCGAGCGCGCCGACAGACCGCCCGCGTGCGCGCGCGCCACGGCGCCGCGCACCTCGGCGGGCGTGACCCGTTCGAGCGGCCGGCCGTTGGCGAGCTTCTTCAGCTCGTCGAGTTCGTGCGCGTAGCCGCGCAGCGTGTGCGCCGAGAGCCGGCGCACGTGCTCGAGCGTGTCGAGGTAATCGGCGATCGGATCGGTCGGGTTCACGGTGGCGGCTTCGGTACGGTTAAAAACAGCTTCGATGCAACATCAATGCGGCAGCAGACGGGCCAGCGCGCCACTGGCGAGCGTGCCGATCTGGCGCAGGAAATCGGTGCCCATGCCGTCATGGAAGCGGCGCGGATCGGGCGAGCCCATCACGAGCAGACCGAACGGCTCGCCGCTCGGGTCGCGCTCTTCATCGCTCACGCGCTTGCGCAGCGTGATGATCGCAACGGATTGCGGCTCGCCTTCGGCGCCGTCGAGCCATTGCGCGGCTTCGAAACCGGTGTTCGCGCCGCAATACGGCGTCTCCAGGCTGGCCGCGAACAGGCGCACTTCTTCGCCCGTGTGCTTCGCGAAACTCGCCTGCGCGTGGGTTTCGGCGACATCCCACAGACGCAGCGCCGATTGCGGCACGTCGAATTCCTCGCGCAGACGCTCGGCGATCATGCGCGGCAACGCGTGCGGATCGCGCTCGGCGAGCACGAGCGAGGTCCAGTGGACCATCTTCGCGGCGATGCTGTCGTTCTCGTGGCCGTAGCGCAGCAGCTCGGACAGACGCAGTTCCAGGTGTTTGTTCTTCTCGCGCAGCATCTCCATCTGGCGCTCCTGGAGCGACACGGCAGCCTTGCCGTGCGGATTGCCCAGTTTGAGCGAGACCAGCAGTTCGGCGTGCTCGACGAAGAAGTTAGGGTTGGCAAGCAGATAATCGGCGACTTCGCGATCGGTCATGTTGTTAGCACGTCAATAAGCGCGTTCGGTCAGGAAGCAGCGCGCGGTTGCGCGCCGGATGAGGCGATATATCGTGACACGCCACGATTGCATCCAGATGCATGCCGATGCAATCGCGACGCGGAAGGTCTTGCGTAGTGCTGGGTCCTGCAATGCTGCGCGCGGATGTCGAAGCGCGGGTTTCATCGGCGCTTCGACAGGAATGCCTCAAGCCTTAGTCCTGAAGCTCGATCTCGCCCTGGAACACGGTCGTGGCCGGGCCTGCCATGCTCAGCGCGGCGTTTTCGTCGCGTGCGCCGTCCCAGGCGATCGTGAGCATGCCGCCGTGCGTATGCACCTTCACCGGCGAATCGAGCAGACCGCGGCGAATGCCCGCGGCCACCGCCGCGCACGCGCCCGTGCCGCACGCGAGCGTTTCGCCCGCGCCGCGTTCGAACACGCGCAGCTTCACCTCATTGCGCGACACGATCTGCATGAAGCCCGCGTTCACCTTGTTCGGGAAGCGTGCGTGCTTCTCGATCACGGGACCGTCTTCGAGCACGGCAAAAGCTTCGGTATCGTCGACGATCTGCACGGCATGCGGATTGCCCATCGACACCGCTGAAATCCAGCGCGTCTGACCGTTGATGTCGAGTGGCCAGAGCGTGTCGTTGCCTTCGCGGCGGCCGTCGAGGCCGTTTGCATCGAATGGCACCTGCGCCGGTTCGAACACCGGGCGGCCCATGTCGACCACGACTTCGCCGTTGTCCTGCATGACGAGCGTGAGCACGCCCTTCTGGACCTGCACGCGCACGCTGCGCGCATCGGTGAGCTTGTGGTCGCGCACGAATTTGACGAAGCAACGTGCGCCGTTGCCGCAATGTTCGACCTCGCCGCCGTCGCAATTGAAGATGCGATAGCGGAAATCGACGCCGTCGATGGTCGGCTTTTCGACCACCAGCAACTGATCCGCGCCAACGCCGAAATGGCGGTCGGCGAGCGCGCGCACGCGTTCGGGCGTGAGCGTAAGCGACTGGGTATAGCCGTCGAGCACGACAAAATCGTTGCCCGCGCCGTGCATCTTGGTGAATTTCAGCTTCACGATTTGCTTCTGTTCCTTGCTGCGAGAGGATTCGTGGCGAATAGCGAATGATACACGGTGGCCCGGCGCCGGTAGCGGGCATCGAAAACGGCCGGCAAGCAAAAAGCCGCCCGCAGGCGGCTTTTCACGTTGACGCGCAGCCGGTCAATACACGCTCGCCTCACCCTCAGGCCGCGTCTTGAACCGCTTATGCACCCAGTAATACTGCTCGGGAATGCGCGGAATCTGCTCTTCGAGAAACGCGTTCATGCGACGCGCGTCGAGTTCATCGTCGCCGGTCGGATAGTTTTCCCAAGGTTTGAAGACTTTCAGCCGATAACCCTTGTAATTGGGCAGCACCTCGCCGATGAAAGGCACGACCTGCGCATGACCGACTTTCGCGAGCCGCCCGACCGCCGTCAGCGTACAGGCCTGCACGCCGAAGAAGGGTACGAAGGTGGAGTTGCGCATGCCGTAGTCCATATCCGCGCCGAGCATCACGGGCTTTTTGTCGCGCAGCCAGCGCAGCACGGCGCGCGCGCTGTCCGCGCGGCTGACCATTTCGGCGCCGAAGCGGCTGCGGCCGGCCTTCGCGGCGGCTTCGAATTCGGGGTTCGAAAACGGCTGATACAGCGATCCGCACGGACGATGCAGCGAGTAGTTCAGGAACATCGACCCCGCCTCGATCCCCACGAAATGCAGGCCGAGGAACAGCGTCGGCGGCAGGTTGGGATCGGTCAGGTCGATTTCGCTGTCGAGCTGGACGAGCTTTTCGAGCTTCTTCGCCGAGCCGAACCACTGCACGCTGCGCTCCATATAGCTGCGGATCGCCTGGCGGAAATGGAGGCCTGCGACTTCCTCGCGCTTTTCCTCGCTCCATTCGGGGAAGCACAGGCGCAGGTTGGTATGGACGACGCGCTTGCGGCGGCTTGGAATCTGGTACAGCAGCCAGCCCAGCCCGTCTCCCAGACGAGCGACGAAACCATAGGGTAGGATCGCAAATAGTTTCAGCAGACCAATGGCGAAACGTGAGCCGAGTTTGCCTAGCATGCGGCGACTCCCGTGACGTGCCAGGTAGCAGTGGAGAAAACGATTGACAACACGCGGTGTGACTCTGCGACAAATTAGGGAAGTCGCTATAATACGGGCTTCGCCGAGTTAACTGACAACTTGCGGGGCGAAGCCGGTTCGCCATGTATCGCGCCACGGAGCTAAGTGTGCGGTCATGACCAACTGGACCAGGAAATCCGCTAAAGCGTCGCCGCTTCAAAGCTCCCGAAGCTGGCTACGTGAAATTAACCGTCACCAGCTACAAGGAGCCTTACACGTGGCAAACGACTATTTCTTCACTTCCGAATCGGTTTCGGAAGGCCATCCGGACAAGGTCGCCGACCAGATCTCGGACGCAATCCTCGACGCCATCCTCACGCAGGACAAATACTCGCGCGTTGCAGCGGAAACGCTGTGCAACACGGGTCTCGTCGTCCTCGCCGGTGAAATCACCACGACCGCCAACGTCGACTACATCCAGGTCGCGCGCGACACGATCAAGCGCATCGGCTACGACAACACCGACTACGGCATCGACTACCGCGGCTGCGCGGTGCTCGTCGCTTACGACAAGCAATCGCCGGACATCGCTCAAGGCGTCGACCGCGCGCACGACAACAACCTCGATCAAGGCGCTGGCGACCAGGGCCTGATGTTCGGTTATGCGTGCGACGAAACGCCCGAACTGATGCCGCTGCCGATCCACCTTTCGCACCGCCTGGTCGAGCGCCAGTCGAACCTGCGCCGTGACGGCCGTCTGCCCTGGCTGCGCCCGGACGCGAAGTCGCAGGTCACCGTGCGTTACGTCGACGGCAAGCCGCACGCGATCGACACGGTCGTGCTCTCGACGCAGCACTCGCCGGACATCGATCTGGCCACGCTGCGCGAAGCCGTCATCGAAGAAGTCATCAAGCCGGTCCTGCCGGCCGACCTCATCAAGGGCGACATCAAGTTCCTCGTCAATCCGACCGGTCGTTTCGTGATCGGCGGCCCGCAGGGCGATTGCGGTCTGACCGGCCGCAAGATCATCGTCGATACGTACGGCGGCGCAGCCCCGCACGGCGGCGGTGCGTTCTCGGGCAAGGACCCGTCGAAGGTCGACCGTTCGGCCGCTTACGCGGGCCGTTACGTGGCGAAGAACATCGTCGCCGCCGGTCTGGCATCGCGCTGCCTGATCCAGGTTTCGTACGCCATCGGCGTGGCCGAGCCGACTTCGGTGATGGTCAACACGTTCGGCACGGGCAAGGTTTCGGACGCCACCATCACGAAGCTCGTGCGCGAGCATTTCGATCTGCGTCCGAAGGGCATCATCCAGATGCTCGACCTGCTGCGTCCGATCTACGAAAAGACCGCTGCTTACGGCCACTTCGGCCGCGAAGAGCCGGAATTCTCGTGGGAAGCGACCGACAAGGCGCTCGCGCTGGCCGAAGCGGCCGGCACGGAGCCGGTTGGCGCGCTCGCTTAAGCCGCGAAGCACGCTGCGCGAAGGCTGGTTTGACACCGGCCTTCCCGTTCATCGTCGCGCAAAGAAAAACCCCGCAGGGCGCAAGCCCGGGCGGGGTTTTTTGTTATGCGGTGCGGCGTGGCATGCCGCCGCGCTTTAACGCGTCGTTTAGCGCATCGCGAAGCCGAACCAGCCTTCGCTGCTGGGCGTGTTACGGCGCGGCCGGCGCGCGTTGCGGGCCGTATGCACGGTCGACGGCGCAGCCAGCGCGCGCAGCGTCGCATTCGGCCGATACAGCAGCGTGCGCAGCGAGAAGTGGCGCGAACCGGCGCGCTGGCGCAGCACCGAGAAGAACGTATGGAACCACGTGCGCATGTTGTCGACCGGATGCGCTGCGCGTACCTGTTGAGCGATTGCGCGCGTGCGCGCGGCATGGTGGCGCAGGGCGCGCACGACATGGCGGCGGGCGGGGCGCGCCGCTTTCAGGGCAGCATGGCTCATGCGACGGGTATCGGAAAGGGTATTCATGGTGTGAGCAGTGTCGGATTCGGTACGAAGTTCGAAGCGCGCCATGAGCGGCGCATCGATTCGAGCAGGTGTGCGTGCGGTGCGTGCCCTATCCACAGCACCAAACGTGCCTATTTTTAGCGTGGTCACAATAAAGGGAAACGCAGGGCTGGCCGGCTGGTGTGCGCAGGGCGGGAGAGGGCGCGCCGGGATGAACCTGAAAGGGCCGCGGCCCCGGTGGGCCAAGGCTCGACGGCGGTTCGTCCGCGCGATAGATGTTCTTTGTCGAAAAACAGCATGCGGGCAGACTACACGCGAATCATGACGCCCGAAAGTCGGTTAATACCCGCCCCCGCCGGTTCCCCGCGCGTTCTTGATGCATGTCATCGCGCCCTTAGTCGCCATGCCGGTGCGGTGCTGCTTCATCGATGTGCGTCGATGTGAGCATCGATGCGTGCGCGCGCCGCTTCCTGCCGCGTGCGCGCGCTCTTACAATCGAGCGGACGGCGCGCTTCTAGTGCATCAACGCATCGAGCGCGGCGCCGCAGCCGCGGTCCGGATGGCCGCGGTCTTTGCAGGCCTCGAATAACGGAAGTCTCATGTCAGTCCAGTCAAAGAAGGAACAGGTGCAGGCGCTGCACGAGCGCGGTTTCGTGGTCGTGCCGGGGCTCGTTTCGCCCGAGCGGTGCGACGAGATCAAGCGCGTGGCGCAGGAGCAGTTGGAGGCGGCCGTGGCGCCGCTCGAATTCGAAGCCGATCTGCGATATCCCGGCGCGCCCGATTCGAAGGACGCGCCCGGCGGCCATACGGTGCGGCGTCTGCTCGACGCGCATGGGCGTCATCCGCTGTTCCGCGAGTGGGCGACGTCGCCCGAGATCGCGGGCTGGATGGAGCTGTATTTCGGCGAGGAGCCGGTGCTTTCGCGCGTGCATCACAACTGCATGATGACCAAGCACCCCGCCTACGGCAGCCTGACCGGCTGGCATCGCGATGTGCGCTACTGGTCGTTCGAGCGCGACGATCTGGTTTCGGTGTGGCTCGCGCTCGGGCCGGAAACCATCGAGAACGGCGGCCTGTGGTTCGTGCCGGGCTCGCATACGGCGCCGTTCACGTCGGGCAGCTTCGACAGCGCGAAGTTTTTCCGCTCCGATCTGCCGGACAACCAGGCATGGATCGACAAGGCGACATCGCCCACGCTGCAAAAGGGCGATGTCGTGTTTTTCCACTGCAATACGCTGCACTCGGCGGGGCAGAACCAGAGCGACGACGTGAAGTTCTCGCTCGTCTACACCTACCACGGCGCGAGCAACGTGCCGCTGCCGGGCACGCGCTCGGCTTCGCTGCCCGAGGTCAAGCTGCTCTGACGCCAGGCTCGATGGCGCCCGGCGTTGCCGGGTGTCGCCTGGTGTCGTCTGGTGTCGCCCGGTGTCGTCTTGAAGGGCGTCGGCTTAACGCCGGCGTCCCGATACCACCAGACCGGTCAAGCCGGCGACCGTTGCAGCCGCGCCAGCCACGATCAGGATCATCGTGCGGTCGGTAGGCGCGCCGGTGACGATGCGCGAAACGTCGTTCGAGAACGAGTGAAACGACTGACCGCCGAAGTAAAGCAGCGCGACGCCGCAGGCGATCAGCGCGAACGAAAGCGCTTTGACCATAAAGACTCCATGCAAGGGACGGACGCCGCAGTGTAGGTGAGCGCGGCGGCAACGTCCATTGTCCTGTCCCACATGATGGACATCTGCAAGGAGCGCGCGGATCGGCTAGCATGGCAAGCCGCGTGGTGCGCCATATCCCGCTATTTGGGGCGTTTATGGCGCTATTGCTGCGTTATTCGCGCAATATGCGCAGGCTTTGCGCGCCGCCGCCGGACTTTCTGAAACCAGTTCTCGTTCGAGGATTCAAGATGGCCTACGAAGCAGCTGCTGAACGCTATTCGGAGATGCAATACCGCTTTTGCGGCAAGTCGGGACTCAAGTTGCCGGCACTGTCGCTCGGCCTGTGGCACAACTTCGGCGACACTACGCCGATTTCGACGCAGCGTGAAATCCTGCGCACGGCCTTCGACCTCGGCATCACGCACTTCGATCTCGCCAACAATTACGGGCCGCCCTACGGCAGCGCGGAAACCAACTTCGGCCGTATTTTCAAGGACGATTTCCGCCCGTACCGCGACGAACTGCTGATCTCGTCGAAGGCAGGCTGGGACATGTGGCCGGGTCCGTACGGTCAGGGCGGCGGCTCGCGCAAGTATGTGCTCGCGAGCCTCGACCAGAGCCTGCAGCGCATGGGTCTCGATTACGTCGATATCTTCTATTCGCATCGTTTCGATGCGGAAACGCCGCTGGAAGAAACCGCGGGCGCGCTCGCCACGGCCGTGCAGCAGGGCAAGGCGCTCTATGTGGGCATTTCGTCGTACTCGGCGCAGAAGACGCGCGAAATGGCGAAGCTGCTGGCTGAGTACAAGGTGCCGCTGCTGATCCATCAGCCGTCGTACAACCTGCTCAACCGCTGGATCGAGCATGACCTGCTCGATACGCTCGAAGACATCGGCACGGGCAGCATCGCTTTCACGCCGCTCGCGCAAGGTCTGCTCACGAACAAGTATCTGAACGGCGTGCCCGAAGATGCGCGCGTGAACCGTCCGGGCGGCGGCTCGCTCAAGAGCGAGCATCTGAGCGCGGAAAACATCGAGCACGTGCGCAAGCTCAACGAACTCGCCCAGCGTCGCGGCCAGAGCCTCGCGCAGATGGCGATTGCGTGGACGCTGCGCGGCGGCCGCGTGACGTCGGCGCTGATCGGCGCGAGCCGTGCGGAGCAGGTGCGCGAGAACGTCGCGGCGCTGAAGAACCTCGAATTCTCGGCGGAAGAACTCGCCGAAATCGATCGCTTCGCAACCGAAGGCGGCATCAATCTGTGGGAAAAGCCGTCGACCGATCAGGCAATCTGATGCGCTGATGCGCGTTCGCGTGCAAGGTATGGAAACCGCTTCGCCTCGCGCGAGGCGGTTTTTTTTCGTCGATGCAGAGCGTGCTTTGCACCCGTTCGCGCGGTCGTAATGCGCTGCAAGACGCGCGCCTTCTCGCTGTCACGCGGCGCTGCTATTTTCGCGGCAGTCTTTGCCGCGAGGTATGCCGATGGAGTCTACGAGCGCCGTTCGTCCTGTGTCCGCCGAGGTCGATGCGACCCATGCGGTCAATGCGGAGCCACTTGCCGCGCGGCCAGCCACGGCGGCGTTGCGGCGCGCGATTCCGGTGCGCGCGAACGTCGCGCTGATCGGCGTAACCGGGCTGGTGCTGGTTTATCAGCTAGTCGGCTTGCCCTTGCTGCTGCATGCCGCAGGCGGGCCGACGCTTGCGCTGCTGGCGACGCTCGTGCCGGTCGTGCTGGCGACGCCCGCGCACTGGGGTTTGATTCACGAAGGCATCCACGGGCAATTGCTGCGTTCGCGCCGCGCCAATGAAGCGCTCGCGCGGCTGCTGGCGATTGGCCTGGCGATGCCGTTCGACGCGGTACGTTTCGGACACCTGATGCATCACCGCTTCACGCGCGAAGCCTTCGATCGTCCCGATGTCGACGATGCGCACGGTCCGCGCTGGATGCGCCGCATCGCCTGGTATGTGCGTCTGCTCGGCGGTCTTTATGTGGCGGAACTGCTCGCGCCGCTGCTGGCGTTCGTGCCGGTGCGCCTCGCGCGCACGGTGATCGAGCGCGGGGTGGCCGCGCAGGGCGAAGAAGGCGCACAGGTGCAGCGTCTTTTCTCGAACCACGTGCAGGACCCCACGAAACGAAGCCGCGCGCGGCGCGACTGGCTCGGTTCGATCGTGCTTTATGCAGGCGCTTTCGCGCTGTACGGGAAGGCCTGGCCGGTGCTCGTGCTGGCGATGTATCTGCGCGGTTTGTGGCTGTCGCTGGCGGATAACCTGCCGCATTACGGCGTCGCGCTCGACGAACCGGGGCGTGCGCGCGATTTTCGCGTGCCGCGCGTGGTTGGCTTGATGCTGATGAATCATCATCTGCATCGGCAACATCATCTGCATCCGACTTTGCCGTGGTCCGTGTTGCCGGATCTCGCCGAAGCCGCGGCCGCCACCGGCGCGCCAAAGCGCGAAGCCTACTGGCGCGCGGCGCTACGGCAGTTGCGCGGTTTGCAGCCGGGCGTTGGGGTGCGTTAGGGGTGCGGGCGTTGGGGTGCGTTAGGGGTGCGTTAGACGCGTGCAGGATCACGCGCGCCCTGAAGGGCGCGTGCGACAAACATGGATGGATAAAGCGCCGGATCGTTACATCAACGCGTTACATCAACGCAGGCAGCGTTTCGACTAGCGCGACCGCCGCGAGCGCTCCGATCAACGCGCCGATGATCCGCAACGAGTTATGTCTGAATTCAGTCGAGCAGGGCACGGCCCCCAGAAAAAGCGCGCCTGCAAGGGCCATCGGGATGATCATCACGAAGTCGCCGATCGTGAAATAACCTGACATGCTCGTCTCCTTGTCATTAGGGGCCGGCGAGTGTCCTTCCTGCCGCGATAACGTCGCGCGCGACGCGGCAGCTTCGGCCCTGAATCGAGTATAGGTGAGGGCTGCAAACGTGGAGGCACGCAGACGTGCTGCTGTGTTGTCTGCGCCTCGCTGCGTGGCCCCGCCTGGCGGGACTTTGAGCCGCCGTGCCGGGTGCGCTGCAACACGCTTGCGCCTCATCTTCAAGGTTACGAACAGCTTTCGTCAGCCGGTTCCGGCGATGCGTTCTGCGTTCCGCGTGATGCCGGGTGTGTCCGGCTGTGTCCAGGTGACGCGCCGGATCAGGCCGCGCCGGCCTGCTCGCGTTTGCGCAGCAGACTCGCGCCAGCCAGGCCCAGCACGAGCAACGCGGCCACGAGACCCGCCACGCCGCCCCAGCCAAACGCGGCCCAGAAGTGACCGCCGACCGAACCCATGATGCTCGAACCCAGGTAGTAGCTCAACAAATAGAGTGCCGCCGCCTGGCCTTTCGCTTCGCGCGCGAGGCGTCCGACCCAGCCGCTCGCCACCGAATGGCCCGCGAAAAAGCCGATCGTCAGAAACGCGATGCCCGCCGCAATCGCGCCGATCGGCGCGAACATCGTGAGCACGACGCCGATCAGCATCAGCGCAAGACTGACGATCAGCACGCGGCCGCGCCCGAAGGTATCGGCCATGCGGCCCGACCACGGCGACGCGACCACGCCGGTCAGATACACGAGAAAGATCGCGCCGATCGCCGCCTGGCTCATGTTGTAGGGCGGCGCGATCAGCCGGTAGCCGATGTAGTTGTAGAGCGTGACGAAGCTGCCCATCAGCACGAAGCCCAGCGAAAACAGCACGGGCAGGCCGGGCCGCGCGAGATGGCGCAGCAGCGCCGCGCGATGATGCGCGAAGCCCAGGCCGCTCTTCGGCACGAAATGGCGCGAGGGCGGCAAAAGCGAGCGGAACGCGAACATCGACGCGAGCCCCAGCACGCCGATCACGGCAACCGCCACGCGCCAGCCGAACAGGTCGGTGCAAATGCCGGTGATCACCCGTCCGGCCATCCCGCCGATGGCGGTGCCGCCCACGTACAGCCCCATGGAAAGGCCGAGGCCTTCGGGGTGCATCTCTTCGGCGAGCCAGGCCATGGCGACGGCGGGCACGCCGCCCAGCGCGATGCCTTCGAGCATGCGCAGCACCAGCAGCGTGTTCCAGTGCGGCACGAACGCCACCGCGAGGGTGAGCAGCGAAGACGCCGTGAGCGACGCTGTCATCATCGTGCGACGGCTCCAGCCTTCGGAGACGAAGCCCGCCACGAAGATCGCGCAGGCCAGCGCGGCCGTGCTGAACGACAGCGAGAGGCTGCTTTGCGCGGGGCTCACGCCGAAGGTCTGCGAGAACGCGGGCAACAGCGGCTGCACGCAGTAGAGCAGCGAAAACGTGGCATAGCCCGCGAACAGCAGCGCGAGACTCGCGCGCCAGAACTCACGCGTGCCGCGCTCGATATAGGGAATGGCCGAAGGGGCGGCCTTGCTGCCGGCGCCCGATGATGCAGTCACGACATGGACTCCTTAGTGAAAAGCTGGCGAAAATCGCAAAGGCGCAACGATACGCCTGTTGCGCGAACCTTGCCGTGCCGATCCGCACTTTTAGCGCCTGTTTTTGTGCGACGCGCGCGCTCATGTTGTTGCGTGCGCAACTGAATATCGCTATTTCAACGGCACAATGTGCATTCGATGCGGTTCGCGGCCGGTGCAGCGCGCAAGTGCAGGCGTCACGGAAATGTCGTCGATATGGGTTATGGTCTGCCCTTTCGTGCCCGGTCGTCAGCATGCTGAAGTTCAGGAAGCCGGTTCACCATCTGGTACAGTCAGCCTTTTGCCGGGCCGGCGGCGCATGCGGATAGCACTGCAGGCGCGCGGGCTTCGTGCGAAAGTGATGGTGGGGTCGATACGCCCGGCACGTGAATACAGCGTGTTGCGCGTGGATCGGCCCCCCTATTTTTTTGCTTTGCGCGCGGGGCCAAAAAGGCAACAATGCGTAAACCGGTTTAGCACGCACGTGCGCTCCTGCGGGTATCGTCGCGGTTTCGTCATCATGTCGCGCGACGATGCAATGGAGTGTGCGGCAGGTTGCCGGCGCAGGTTGAATGTGTGCGCAACCTCGTATGCGCACGGGTTTTTGTCAGTACACTGACCGGCCTTTCCTGCGGGGAAGACGGCATTGACTTGGGAACGGGGAAACATCATGCAAATCGGTTCTATTGTCCGCACCGTCCATATCGCCGTGCCTCATGACGCACGCGGCATCGTGATGCGTATTCTCGGCGACATGGCCATGGTGACGTGGTACGTCGGCGAACCCGGCGCATCGCGTCAGCTCAATACCGAGCCCTTTTTTCTGGAAGATCTGATCGATACGGGCGAGCAGGTAATGCCCGCCGGTGCCAAAGTTCACTGAGGTTCAGTACCTGTCCTGACCGGTAGCGCCGTCGCGCTCCGCTCCCTGGCGTGCGCAATGCGCAGCGCCTCAACCCCGCAGCGCATGTACGCGGCGTGTGCGATCCGCACGCCGCGATTACGCCGGACGCAGCGCGCAACTCGCCGCCGCGGCCCGCAAGATGCACAATGCGGGGATGAACGATCACACCTCCTCTTCTTCCGACGCGGCTGACGAATCCGGCGCTGCGGGAGATTCGCTCGCGCCCTACGCGCGCCTGACGCCCGAGTGCGTGCTCGACGCCGTCGACGGCGTGCTGATGCCCGCAGGCCGTCGCACCGACGGCCGCATGCTCGCGCTCAACAGCTACGAAAACCGCGTCTATCAGATTGGCGTGGAAGACGAAGCGCCGCTCGTCGCCAAGTTTTATCGGCCGGGGCGCTGGAGCGACGAGGCCATTCTCGAAGAGCACGCTTTCGTGGCCGAACTGGCCGCTCGCGAAATTCCCGGCGTGCCCGCACTGGTACTCGAAGGCCGCTCGCTGCACGAGCACGAAGGTTTTCGCTTCTCCTTGTTCGAGCGTCGCGGTGGCCGCGCGCCCGATCTCGATCGCAGCGAAACGCTCGAATGGATCGGCCGTTTTATCGGCCGCATTCATGCGGTGGGCGCGCTGCATCCGTATCGCGAGCGTCCTGCCATCGACATCGAAAGCTATGGCTACGAGCCGCGCACGTTTCTGCTCGAACACGGTTTTGTGCCCGCCGATGTGCGCGACGCGTGGCAGGCTGCGGTCGGTCTCGCGCTGGAAGGCGTGGAAGCGGCGTTCGAACGCGCGGGCGATGTGCGCCCGCTGCGTCTGCATGGCGACTGTCACCCGAGCAACGTGTTGTGGACCGACGCCGGCCCGCATTTCGTCGACTTCGACGATAGCCGCATGGGGCCCGCGATCCAGGATCTGTGGCTGCTGCTGCCCGGCGATCGTGCAGATGCGTCGCGCGCGCTCGCGGATCTGCTCGCCGGTTACGAGGACTTCTGCGAGTTCGACCAGCGCGAGTTGCATCTGGTCGAAGCGCTGCGCACCTTGCGGCTGATTCACTACTCGGCGTGGCTCGCGCGGCGCTGGAACGATCCCGCGTTCCCGGCGGCGTTTCCGTGGTTCAACACGCAGCGCTACTGGGAAGAGCGCATTCTCGAATTGCGCGAGCAGATTGGCGCCATGCAGGAAGGGCCGCTCTGGCCGGTTTGAACGCGTCGCCAGAGCGTTCCATCAATCGCGCGTGATGTTTCCCTGCGCGCTCGTGCCCGAGGCCGTTTTCGCCTCGGGTTTCACGATCAGTTGCGCGCGCAGATCGCGCGCCATCGTCTCGAACGCCGGGCGCATCTGCGCGAAATCGGCGGCACTGCAGACATCGCTTGGGAAATGCGTGCGGCCCGTGCGCTTGACGCGCAGCACATTGGCGTTCGCATCGAGCGCATAGTCCGAACTGAAATCGATAAACGCATTGCCCGCGTGCTGCGGCGAAGGCATGTCGAGCACGCGCAGACCCGGCGGCAATGCAATGCGCGCACGCTCGGTCACCACCATGTTGCGGCACACGAAAGGCTGCGTGCGGCGCGGCTCGCCCAGCCAGTAGCGCAGGCTCGCGTCCAGCCCGCCCACGAGGCTCGTGAGCGTGGGCACGGGCGTGGTCATCTGCGGATCGACGAAGCTGTCCAGCGTGCCCGTGAGCGTCACGATCAGCGGCCCGCCGGTGGCCTCCAGCGGACTCGATGCAAGCTTCGCCTCGCCGCGCAGATTGGCGTTACGCAGTTCCCATTGCAATGATTCCTCGCGCTGCGCGGGCGTTTGCAGACGCAGCACGCTGCGCGTCTGCTCGGCGGCCCAGCCCGTCGATTCGAGCCGATAGATGAAGCGCGCGGAGCCATCGGGCGCCACGGTGATGTCGAGATCGCTATCGCGCGTGGTGTTCGCGGTGGCGGGCGTACGCATGAGCGTGCCGTCGCCGGCCAGCACGGTTTCGCGATTCATGTCGGTCGAGGGCAGATAGCCGAATTCGACGTTGTTCGCCGTGGAATCCGCGAACATCTGCAGATCGGGCAGCCACGTAATGACATGGTTGATCACGCCGAAGCCGGGCACGGCGGGCAGCGTATAGATCGTGCCGCTGTTCACGAGCGCAGGCACGTTGTGCACGCCCACGGCGTCGAGCAGCGCGCCATAGAGCGCCACGTGGTCCTTGCAGTCGCCGTAGCGGTTGGCGAGCACGTCGGTGACGCGATGCGGCACGATCTCGCCGCGCCCGACATTGATTGCCACGTAGCGGATATTGCGGCGCACCCAGTCGTAGAGCGTTTGCGCCTTCGCGCGCGGCGTCGCGTCGCGAGCGGTGAGCGACTGCGCAAGCTGCACGATGGCCGCGTCGCGTGCGCTCGGGTCGGCGGATGCTTCGCGATAGACCTTCGCGAACGCGCTGTAATCGGGAAACGTCGACACCATCAGACGGTCCCCATAACTTACATAGGAAACCGAACCATATTCGAGGCGATCGAAGTTCGCTTTGTCGTAGCGATATTCATAGCGCGTGCGACCGTTCGCCGTGACCGGTTTGATCGACGTGAAGCCGCGCGCATCGGCGTAAAGCGGCACGTTGGCGGGCAGATCGTAGATCGCGCGAAAGTTGAGCGTGGGCGCCATGTCGGGCGGCGTGAAGTCGCTGAACCAGCCAGGCACGAGCGGCACGCGCTGGGTTTTGCGCCACGTGAGATGCACGCGCGCGCCGGGCGCGACGGCCGGAAACACGATCACCTTGTCCTGCACGTCCTGGAACATCGGGGCGTCGAAGGAGCGTACTTCCTGCACGTCGCGGATCTGGTCGGGCCGCACGTCATGGCGGCCGCCCTGGGCGTCCTCGGTCCACGCTTCGAGAATGTCGACGTGCGCCATCTCCCGGTTGAACCAGACGTAGTACTGGCCCGCGCGCGCAATGCCGGCTTCGGTGTTCACGCGCAGCGTGAGCGAGTCGAGCTTGGTGTAGGAGCCGTCGGCGTTGATGGTGAAGGTCTGCGTTTCCGCTTCGTTCGTGTAGGGCGCCTGGCTGCTGACCGAAGGCGCGGAAGCGGGCTCGCTGCCCGCCCAGCCAGTCTGGGCGATAGCCGTGCCGATAGCAGCGATGAGAAGAACGAGGACGTGGCGCATGGCGGCGTTCCGTTGACGGCGCGGCGGTTGTGGGGACGGCTGGCGTGGGTGGTTCAAGACAGATTCAGGCAATCCCCTCACTTAAAAGTCAGGCTAATTCCTTGTCAAGCGGGGGCCCCGCACATAGGCGATAAAAGCGCTTCCAGTGCCAGGAATCCGGCGATTTCAGCCCGATTTCGGGCATTTTTTCCGCTTTCCCATTCCAGCTTCGCAGCTTCGCCGCATCCCAATCTGTCAGATGGCTTTCTGCTATGTAATAATAACCATTCTCAATTGTAAGCTGGGCGCGTGCTTCGAGCGGCGTCCGCCATGCCTGGAGCTGTGCCGTGAACGCCCGTCTTGACGAGCCCCTGATCGAGTCTACGACCCCCGATATCGCCGATGTCGTGCGCCGCGCGGGCCAGCCCCTCGATGCCGCCGATCTGGCCGCGCGCCGCAAACGCTCGCGCCGCGCCAATTTCATCAAGTGGCTGCGCAAGGTGCACGGTTGGGTCGGGTTGTGGGGCGCGGTGCTAGGCCTGCTGTTCGGCGTAACGGGTTTCCTGCTCAACCATCGCGCCGGGCCGCTGCACATCTCGTCGGGCACCGCGCAGGTCAAGGAAATGCAGGTCGCGCTGCCCGCCGATCCGGCGCAGCGTCCGGCCAAGCCGGAAGCGCTTGCGCGCTGGCTCCAGCAAACCCTCGAATTCGATGGCAAGCCCGGCAAGATTCGCCGCGAGAAGGCGCATCCGGTCGCGTGGGGCGATCGCAGCGTCGTGCAGCCCGAATCCTGGCAGTTCGCGCTGATGGGACCGCACGAGAGCATCGCCGTCGAATACTGGGTGGGCAACAGCACGGTTTCCGTGCGGCGCACGCAGAGTGCGTTCTTCGCCACGCTGAACAATCTGCATCGCGGTGTGGGCATGGGCATCGGCTGGGTGTTGCTGATGGACACCATCGCCGGCAGCCTGATTCTGCTTTCCCTCACCGGCGTGCTGCTGTGGACCGAACTTAATCGCAAAAAGACCGTGGGCGTGGTGCTGGTGGTCGGTTCGGTGGCCGCGGCCTTTGCCATCGGCCTGCTCTAAGGCGCGGCGAAAACGCTACACATCCCGTTTTATCCGCATTTTCTTCGCTCTCCTTCCTGCCTCGAAGAGGCTGCCGGCGGCGTTATTGCGCTGCACCAGCCTCATATGCATCGCTATCTCATATTGCCAAGTGCCCGGTTGTCGCACTAACGTTCGGGCGTGCCGGAATTCCGGCACGTAAGTGCTTCGTGCAGCCGCGCGCACCCAACCGTTCGAAACCGCCCGAAAATGCCTTTCTGGCCGGTCTCCATAACAAATCGCGCGCCTGCACAGTGATGACGAACATACGCTTCCCAGGGAGACCGACCAATGAGCAGCGTTGCGGATTCGACGCGCGGCACCGCAGCCGCGCCCTTCTTTTCCAAGGAGGCCACCATTGCACCGCCCGGCTTTTCGCGCTGGATGGTGCCGCCCGCCGCGCTCGCGGTGCATCTGTGCATCGGCCAGGCCTACGCCTTTTCGGTGTTCAACTCGCCGCTCACGAAAGTGATCGGCATTACCCAGTCGTCGCCCGATGACTGGACGCTCACGTCGCTCGGCTGGATTTTCTCGCTGGCGATCGTGTTTCTGGGCCTCTCGGCTGCGTTCGGCGGCAAGTGGCTCGAACGCGTCGGCCCGCGCCGCACGATGTTCACGGCGGCTTGCTGCTTCGGCGGCGGCTTCCTCGTTTCGGCGCTCGGCGTCTATCTGCATCAGATCGCGCTGCTGTATCTCGGCTATGGCGTCATCGGCGGCATCGGGCTGGGTCTGGGCTACGTTTCGCCGGTGTCGACGCTGATCCGCTGGTTCCCGGACCGCCGCGGCATGGCGACGGGCCTCGCGATCATGGGCTTCGGCGGCGGCGCGATGATTGCCGCACCGCTGTCCGTGATGCTGATGAAGCACTTCTCCAGCGACACGAGCGTGGGCGTCGCGCAGACCTTCGTGGTGCTGGGCGTGGCCTACTTCATCTCGATGACGATCGGCTCGATCGCGATTCGCGTGCCCGCCAAGGACTGGAAGCCGGCAGGCTGGACCCCGCCCGCGACGAGCGGCAAGCTGGTTTCGCGCTCGCACGTGCATATCGATCAGGCGCTCAAGACGCCGCAGTTCTACCTGATCTGGCTGGTGCTGTTCCTCAACGTGACCGCGGGCATCGGCATTCTCGGCCAGGCTTCGGTGATGATCCAGGAAAGCTTCAAGGACACCGTGACCGCAGGCGCGGCAGCCGGTTTCGTCGGCCTGCTTTCGCTGTTCAACATGGGCGGGCGTTTCGTGTGGGCGTCGGCGTCTGACTGGGTCGGCCGCAAGAACACCTACTTCATCTTCTTCGTGTTCGGCGCGGTGCTGTACTACGCGGTGCCGCAGTTCGCGCAGAGCGGCAACATCGTGCTGTTCGTGCTGGCCTACTGCCTGATCCTGTCGATGTACGGCGGCGGCTTCTCGACCGTGCCCGCATATCTCGCGGACATGTTCGGCACGGCTTTCGTCGGCGGCATTCACGGCCGTCTGCTGACCGCATGGGCGGCGGCGGGCGTGGCGGGCCCGGTGCTGGTGAACTACGTGCGCGCGTATCAGGTTGCGCACGGCGTCGCCAAGGCCGATGCCTACACGATGACCGTTCACATCATGGCTTCGCTGCTGGTGGTGGGTTTCGTCTGCAACCTGCTGGTGCGCCGCGTGCACGAGAAGCATCACATGAGCGACGCGCAACTCGCGGCCGCTGGCAAATAAGGAGCGCAGATCATGACGAATGCAAGCAACGCAGTCGCAACGCCGAAGCCATCGAACAAGGTGCTGATGGCGGTGTTCTGGCTCTACGTGGTGGTGCCGCTCGTGTGGGGCGTGACCAATACGCTCGCGCAGGCCATGAAGCTGTTTGGCTGATCGCGTAGTCGTACAGAAGCGAATAGCGCTTGTTTAACGCGCTAAAAAGACGGGCCGCTAGCATTACGCTGCGGCCCGTTTTCTATATGTGGTCGATTAACGCGGTCGATTAAACGTCGCAACTTGAACCGACGCTCGCCGCCTGCTCGCGCGCGGCCTTCGCGCCCTCGACCTTGAGGATGGTCGGCAGCGACACGCCGTTCTTCGCCGCCGTGACTTCCGCGAGAATCGACACGGCGATTTCCGGCGGCGTGCGGCTGCCGATATAAATGCCCACCGGCCCATGCAGGCGCGCGAGTTCGGCATCGCTCAAATCGAATTCCTTGAGACGTTCGCGCCGCGCCGCGTTATTGCGCCGCGACCCGAGCGCGCCCACGTAGAACGCGCGCGTCTTGAGCGCCTCCATCAGCGCGAGATCGTCGAGCTTGGGATCGTGCGTGAGCGCGATCACCGCGCAACGCTCGTCGAGCTTCATGTCGAGCACGGTGTCGTCGGGCATGGTGCGCACGAGCGCGGTGCCGGGCACGTTCCAGGTATCGGTGTATTCCTCGCGCGGGTCGCACACGGTCACCTGATAATCGAGCCCCACGGCGATCTGGCAGAGATAGCGCGAAAGCTGCCCCGCGCCGATCACCAGCATGCGGTAACGCGGACCGTGAATCGTGAGCAGACGCTCGCCGTCGAAATCGATGCCATCGGTGGCGCTGGCCGGCCCGAGCGTGGCGCGCCCCGAGGCGACATCGAGTGTGCGCGCAACCAGTTGGCCGCGCTCGACCGTCTCCAGCAGCGTGCGGACGCCGGATGCCGGCGTGAGCGGTTCCAGCACGAGCTGGATCGTGCCGCCGCAAGGCAGGCCGAAGCGATGCGCTTCTTCGGCGGTGATGCCGTATTTCACGGCTTCGGGCTTGACGATGTGAATGCCTTCGCGGCGCACGCGGTCGATCAGATCGTCTTCGATACAGCCGCCCGACACCGAGCCCACCACGAGGCCGTCGTCGCGCACGACGAGCATCGCGCCTTCCGGGCGCGGCGACGAGCCCCACGTCTTCACCACCGTCACCAGCAGGGCGCGGTGGCCTTCCTCGAGCCAGCGTACGCTGGATTTCAGGACTTCGAGATCCACGCTGTCCATGATCGTTTCCTTTTTTGCGGTTCATCGCCGTCGGCGGCTTCGCTGCCTTCCGCGGCGGGTGATTCTGTCGTGTCCGTGGCGTCGGACGTGTCTGGCGGCGCGGCGGCATCGCCGGCGCCAAGCTGCTCGCCGAAGCGTTTGAAAAACTCCGTGGCGATCTTGCGCGCGGCGCCGTCCACGAGCCGCGAGCCGATCTGCGCGAGCTTGCCGCCAACCTGCGCGCTGGCGGTGTAATGCAGCGTGGTGGCGTCGTCGCCTGCGGGTTCGAGCGTCACGCGCGCATCGCCCTTGCCGAAGCCCGCCGCGCCGCCCTGGCCCTCGAACTGGATCGTGTAGCTGCGCGGCGCGTCGATATCGGCGAGCTGCATGCGGCCCTTAAAGCGCGCCTTCACGGGGCCGACAGCAGCGGTCAGGGCGACAGCATAAGTGTTTTCGCCGTCGGCTTCGATGCTCTCGCATCCTGGAATACACACTTTAAGTATCGCCGTATCGTTGAGCGCTTCCCAGGCGCGCTGCTGCGGCACCGGCAAAGTGTGGCTTTCGGTCAGCTCCATCGTATCGCTCCTTGCGCTTTGGGATGCGTGACGTCCGCGCCGCGGGGCGCGACGGCGCGGCCCGGCGGCGCCTCCCGCAGGCTGCGTCCGAACGCTTCGAGGCATTCGAGGTTGTGCACGGGGTAATGCGCGTCGACGTGCGGCAGCATCGCCTGCACGCCGCGCGCTTTCGGCGAGAAACCGCCATAACGCAGCAGCGGATTGAGCCACACCACGCGATGCGCAAAGCGATGCAGCCGCGCCATTTCGTCGCCGAGCGCGCCGCCCGGATCGTGATCGAGCCCATCGGTGACGAGCAGCGCGGTGGCGCGCCCGCCCAGGACGCGACGTGCCCAGCGCCGATTGAACTGCGCGAGCGTTTCGCCGATGCGCGTGCCGCCCGACCAGTCCGCCACCTGCGCGCCGAGCTGCGCGAGCGCGACATCGGGATCGCGTTCGCGCAAGGCGCGCGTGGCGTGCGTGAGACGCGTACCGAACAGAAACACCTGCAGGCGTTCGCGCGATTGCAGCAGCGCGTGGCAGAAGTAGAGCACCGCGCGCGAATAACTGCTCATCGACCCGGAAATGTCGAGCAGCAGCACGAGCGGCAATTTGCGCTCGACGCGCGCGCGGTATTTCCACACGGTCCAGTCGCCGCCCGCGCGCACGGCCTGACGCGCGCTTGCGCGCAGATCGGCGTGCGTGCCGTGCGAAGCGGCTTTCAGGCGGCGTGTGGGCGCGCTCGCCAGCGGCAGACGGCGCGCGCGGATCAGATGGCGCAGCGTGCGCCATTCGTCGGCGCTGAGCGTGTCGAAATCGCGTTGACGCAGGCGTTCTTCGGCGCTGAAGGTCGCGTGCGCGCGCAACTCGTGTTCTTCGTGGCTGGCGGGCGGTTTGGCGCCCGCACGCGTGGCGGGACGCGCGGCGAGTGCATCGGCGAGGCGATTATTGCGGCGCGGCGGCGGCAGGCCGCCTTGCACCTTCGGCAGCAGCAGCGCGCGCAGCTTGTTTTCCCAGTCGGGGTCGCGCCAGAACAGCGCGAAGGCGGCGTCGAACAGTTCGCGTTCGTCGGGCGCGGCGGTGAGCACGGCGGCGAGCGCGGCGCGCACATCGTCGCGGCGCGCGAGGTCGATATGACTGAGCGCATCGAGTGCATCGACGGCGCGCGCGCTCGCCATCGGCAGGCCCGCGCCGCGCAGCACGCGCACGAAATGCACGACGTTGCGCGCGAGCATGGGCGGCGCGTTGGCGTTTTCGTTTTCGTTCGCGCGGGTCGGCGTGATCGGCATCGGCGTTACTCCGCGAGCGCGAGCGTGCTGGCGATCCGCTGCGAGTCGAGTTGCGCGAGATCGTCCTGATACTTGAGCAGCACGCCCAGCGTGTCCTGCACCGATTGCGGATCGAGTTCCGTCACCGCGAGCGCGGAAAGCGCGCGGCACCAGTCGATCGTTTCGGCGATGCCGGGCGCCTTGAACAGATCCATCGTGCGCAGCTGATGCACGAACGCCACGGCGCGGCGCTGCAATTCAAGGCTCGTTTGCGGTGCGCGCGCGGCGACGATCGCCAGTTCGCGCTCGCGATCGGGATAGCCGAGCCATTGATACAGGCAGCGCCGCTTGAGCGCATCGTGCACTTCGCGCGTGCGGTTCGACGTGACGATCACGAGCGGCGGCACGTTCGCGCGCACCGTGCCGTATTCGGGAATCGATACCTGGAAGTCCGAAAGAAGTTCGAGCAGGAAGGCTTCGAACGGTTCATCGGCGCGATCGATTTCGTCGATCAACAGCACGCGGCGTGCGCCGGGATTGTGCGGATCGCTTTCCAGCGCCTGTAAAAGCGGGCGTTTGAGCAAAAATTCGTCGCGATAGAGTGTGTCGCTGCGGGGCTTTTCTCCCGCGGATTCGGCCAGACGCAGCGCCATGATCTGACGCGGATAGTCCCATTCGTAAAGCGCGCTGGCCGTGTCGAGGCCTTCATAACATTGCAGACGCAGCAGCGTCGTGCCCGCGAGCGCGGCGGCGGCTTTGGCGAGTTCGGTTTTGCCCACGCCCGGTTCGCCTTCGAGAAAGAGCGGACGCTCCATCCTGAGCGCGAGAAACAGCGCAGTCGCCAGTTCGCGGCTGGCGAAATAGCGCTGCGCTTCGAGTTGCGCGAGCGTGTCGTCGATGGTGGCGGGAAGCATGACGTGCCTGTTGGTTTGCGTGAAAGCGCGTGAAAGCGCGCCGCCCGCGCTGCGCCGGTCGGCCGGCGAGCGCAGGCAGCGCGAGCGATCGCGAACTAGCCGAGCGCCTTCGTCACCGCGCGCGCCGTCAACACGGGGATCAGATGCGCGCGATAGTCGGCGCTCGCATGCAGATCGGTGTTGAGGTCGTTGGCGGCGATGCTCACCGCGCGCGCCGCGGCGGGCGTAAAGCTCGCCTTGAGCGCGTCTTCCAGCGCCGTCGCACGAAACACCGATGACGCCGCGCCCGTCACCGCCACCCGCACGCCGCCATCCGCAAGCTGCGCGACGAACACGCCCGTCAACGCGAAATGCGAAGCCGGATTGCGGAACTTCTCGTACGCAGAACGTTGCGGCACCGGAAACTCGACGGCCACGATCAGCTCGTCGGGTTCGAGCGCGGTTTCGTACATGCCGAGGAAAAAGTCGTCGGCGGCGATGCGGCGGCGGTCGGTCACGACCGTCGCGTTCAGGCCGAGCACGGCGGCGGGGTAATCGGCGGCGGGATCGTCGTTGGCGAGCGAGCCGCCGATCGTGCCGAGCGCGCGCACCTGGCGGTCGCCAATCTGCCCCGCAAGCTGCGCGAGGCCCGGCAGCGTGGCGATGATCTGCGCGTTCGCGGCCACGTCGGCATGACAGACGGCAGCGCCGATCTTCACGACCTTGCTGTCCACCTGAATGGTTTTCAGCTCGGGAATGCGCGTGATGTCCACGAGCGTCGAAGGCTGCGCGAGGCGCAGTTTCATCGCCGCGAGCAGGCTTTGTCCGCCTGCGAGGATCTTCGCTTCGGTGTCGGACGCGAGCGTTTTTACCGCGCCTTGCGCGTCGCTGGCGCGCTGGTAGTCGAACGAGTACATGGTGCGCCTCCGCTCAAGGTTGACCGGCAGATTTCGCCGTTTGAATCGCCTGCCAGACGCGATGCGGCGTCGCCGGCATCTGCATGTCCTTCACGCCGAGCGGCGCGAGCGCATCCAGAATCGCGTTGATGACAGCCGGTGGCGAACCGATCGCTCCCGCCTCGCCGCAACCCTTCACGCCGAGCGGATTGTGCGTGCAGGGCGTGCCCTTCGCGGTCTCCACGGTGAACGACGGCACATCGGAGGCATGCGGCATCGCGTAGTCCATATACGAGCCGGAGAGCAACTGGCCGCTCTCGTTGTCGTAGACGCAGCGCTCCAGCATCGCCTGACCGATGCCCTGGCCAAGACCGCCATGCACCTGACCTTCGACGATCATCGGATTGATGACGTTGCCGAAGTCGTCCACGGCCGTGAAGCGCTGGATGCGCGTTTCGCCGGTATCGGGATCGATTTCGACTTCGCAGATATACGCGCCCGACGGATAGGTGAAATTGGTCGGATCGTAGAACGCGCTTTCGTCGAGGCCCGGTTCGAGCGTCTCCAGCGGATAGTTGTGCGGCACGTAAGCCGCAAGCGAAATCTCGGCGAAGCTCTTCGTGCGGTCGGTGCCCGCGACGCGAAACACGCCGTTGGCGAACTCGATATCTTCGACGCCCGCTTCGAGCATGTGCGCGGCGATTTTCTTCGCCTTCGCCTCGATCTTGTCGAGCGCTTTCATGATCGCCGATCCCCCCACGGCAATCGAGCGCGAGCCATACGTGCCCATGCCGAACGGAATGCGTGCGGTGTCGCCGTGCACGATGTCGATCTGCTCGATCGGCACGCCAAGACGCTCGGAAACCACTTGTGCGAAGGTGGTTTCGTGTCCCTGGCCATGACTGTGCGAACCGGTGAACACGGTCACCGAACCGGTGGGATTTACGCGGATTTCGCCCGCTTCGAACAGACCTGCACGCGCGCCCAGCGCGCCCGCGATATTCGACGGCGCGAGTCCGCACGCTTCGATGTAGCACGAGTAGCCGAGGCCGCGCAGCATGCCGCGCGCCTTCGATTCGTCGCGGCGCGCCGGAAAGCCTTTGACGTCGGCGAGTTCGAGCGAGCGCGACAGGCAGGCTTCGTAATCGCCGATATCGTAGGTGAGGCCCACGGGCGTGGCGTAAGGGAAGGTCGTGATGAAGTTGCGGCGGCGCAGTTCGGCGGGATCGATATTCAGTTCGCGCGCGGCAGTTTCCACCAGGCGTTCGACCACGTAAGTCGCTTCCGGGCGGCCCGCGCCGCGATACGCGTCCACTGGCACGGTATTGGTGAACACGGCCTTCACTTCGGCGTAGATCGCGGGCGTGGTGTACTGGCCGGCGAGCAAGGTCGCGTAGAGGATGGTCGGCACGCTCGACGCAAACGTCGACAGATACGCGCCCATGTTCGCCGTGGTGTGCACGCGCATGGCGATGAACTTGCCGTCCTTGTCGAGCGCGAGTTCGGCTTTCGTCACGTGGTCGCGGCCGTGTGCATCGGAAACAAAGGATTCCGAACGTTCTGCGGTCCACTTCACCGGACGGCGGATTTTCTTCGATGCCCACGTGAGCGCCACGTCTTCGGCGTAGAGAAAAATCTTCGAGCCGAAGCCGCCGCCCACATCGGGCGCGACGATGCGCAGCTTCGTTTCCGGCAGCGCGAGCACGAACGCGGCCATCAGCAGACGTTCGACGTGCGGGTTCTGGTTCGCCACGTAGACCGTGTAGCTGTCGTCGTGCTGCGTGTAGCTCGCGTTGACGGCGCGCGGCTCGATGGCGTTCGGCACGAGCCGGTTGTTGACGATGTCGAGCGTGGTGACGTGCGCGGCCTGGGCGAAGGCGGCGTCGGTGGCGGCCTTGTCGCCGTGGCCCCAGGTGTAGCAGGTGTTGTTCGGCACGGCGTCGTGCACGAGCGGCTGGCCGTCGTCGCCGGCGTGAGCCGTGTCGATCGAAGCGGGCAGTTCTTCGTAATCGACTTCGACGAGTTCGGCGGCATCCTTCGCCTGCTTGAGCGATTCGGCGATCACGAGCGCCACCTGATCGCCGACATGCAGCGCTTTCTCGTGCGCGATCACCGGATGCGGAGGTTCGTGCATCGGCGTGCCGTCGATGCTGTGGATCAGCCAGCCGCACGGCAGGCCGCCCACGTTTTCAGCGGCGAGATCCGCGCCGGTGAACACCGCCACGACGCCAGGCGCGGCTTGGGCGGCGTGGGTATCGATACTTCGGATGCGCGCGTGAGCGTGCGGCGAGCGCACGAATACGGCGTAGCTCTGGGCGGGCAGCACGACGTCGTCGGTGTACTGGCCTGCGCCGGTGAGGAAGCGATAGTCTTCCTTGCGCTTGATCGACGCGCCGATCATATGCGGCGCCGGGGAGTCGGGTGCGTTCATGGCCGTCTCCCCGTTATGCCGCAGCGGCAGGTTGCGCGGCGGCGGCCTGCATGCCTTCTGCGCCTGCGAGCACGGCCTTCACGATGTTGTGATAGCCCGTACAGCGGCACAGATTGCCGTCGAGATTCGCGCGCACATCGGCTTCGGTCAGACCGGGTTTGTCGGTGGCGAGCGCCGTTGCGCTCATCACCATGCCGGGCGTACAGAAGCCGCATTGCAAGCCGTGGCATTCGCGGAACGCGGCCTGCATCGGATGCATTGCGCCGTTGCCATTGCCGTGCTCTGCCGCGAGTCCTTCGATGGTCGTCACGGTCATGCCTTCGCACTGCACGGCGAGCGTGTTGCACGACTTGACCGCGCGGCCGTTCAGATGGACGGTGCAGGCGCCGCACTGCGCGGTGTCGCAGCCGACGTGCGTGCCCGTGAGCCGCATCTGCTCGCGCAGGAACTGGACCAGTAAGGTGTGGGGTTCGATCTGGGCGGTTACGGGCTTGCCGTTGACCGTCAGGCTGAGACTGATCGACATGGACTTTGTCTCCTGTGTCGGCCGGAGAGCGTCGCCTCGATGAGCGATGCGCGAAACTCCGGTCCCATCCAAGGTAATGGGGGATAGAGACACCGGCCTGGGCCCGCAATCGCCCCTGCTGGTGCGTTGCTGTTCAGTAATGCCTGGAGCTTTTTTGCGTAGTGCGAGGGATATTGCGATAAGGCTCGATCAGTAAAGCACACTTTGCCGATCTGCGCTGCGCGGGCTTGTACCCGGCTTTCAAGAGCTCTTTCACGCGCTCTTTCACGCGCGAATCCAAACAAAAACGGCCCGCCGGAAAACCGTGCGGGCCGTTGCAGTGCAGCGAAAACTGCGTGCTGGCGTGTGCGCTTTAGCGATCCTGCGGCGCGCGCGCCAGATGCGCGTGACGGCGCGAATACAGGAAGTAGATCGCGAGGCCGATCACCAGCCACACCATGAACGCGACCCACGTGAGCCACGCGAGATTGAGCATCAGGAACAGGCACGACGCCACCGCGAGAACCGGCACCACGGGCACGCCCGGGCAGCGGAAGGCGCGCGGCAGGTTCGGGTGCGTCTTGCGCAGCACGAGCACGGCGACCGAGACCATCGAGAACGCCGCGAGCGTGCCGATGTTGATCAGTTCGGCGAGCACGTTCAGCGGCACCAGCGCGCCGATCAGGCCGAAGAAAATGCCCACGAGCCAGGTCGTGAAGAACGGCGTGGCAAAGCGCGGATGCACCTTCGAAAGCTTCGCCGGCAGCAGACCGTCACGCGACATCGCGAAGATGATGCGGGTCTGGCCGTAGCTCATCACCAGAATCACGGTGAGCATGCCCAGCACCGCGCCCAGATCGATGAAGCCCGCGACCCATTTTTCGCCCGCGACTTGCAGCGCGTACGAAACCGGGTGGCCGATGTTGGCGAACTGCTGCCACGGCACGATGCCCGTGACGACCGCGGCCACCGACACATACAGCACCGCGCACACAGCCAGCGAAGCGATGATGCCGACCGGCAGATCGCGCTTCGGGCTCTTCACTTCTTCGGCGGCCGAGGACACCGCATCGAAGCCGATAAACGCGAAGAACATCACCGCCGCCGCGCCGAACACGCCGTTCCAGCCGTGCGGCATGAACGGGTGCCAGTTCGCGGGCGTGACGTGGAACGCGCCCACGGCGATCACCAGCAGCACGACCGTGACCTTGATCGCGACCATGATGTTGTTGATGCGGGTGGACTCGCGCACGCCGATCGACAGCAGCGCGGTGATGCCCATCATCACGAGGAAGGCGGGCAGGTTGAAGAGCGTGTGCACGCCGGGCAGCGCGCCGGGCGCGGCGGTGAGCGCAGCGGGTAGCGTCACGCCGAAGCCGGACAGCAGCGACTGCAGATAGCCCGACCAGCCCACCGACACGGCCGAGCTGGCGAGACCGTATTCGAGCATCAGATCCCAGCCGATGATCCAGGCGATCACTTCGCCGAGCGTGGCATACGAGTAGGTGTAGATCGAACCGGCGACGGGAATCGTCGAGGCGAATTCGGCATACGAAAGCGCGGCGAAACAGCAGGCCACGGCGGCGATCAGGAACGAGACCATCAGCGCGGGGCCGGCTTGCACCGCGCCCGTGCCGGTCAGCACGAAAATACCGGTGCCGATAATCGCGCCGATGCCGAGAAAGGTAAGGTCCAATGCGCCGAGCGCCTTCTTCAGGCCGGCGCCCTTGGCGCTTGCCTGCAGCATGTGTTCGACGTTTTTCTTGCGAAAGAGGGACATTTGGCGGGGAACTCCAGGTGTAACGCGCGGGCGGGCGATCGAATGCATCGCGCCTCGCGTGCCGTATGTCGGGGGAAACCCATAATTTTAGCCGATCGCAGCTTTCAACCTGATTGATTCAGGCCGATTCGGGTCGGAATGGACCGGTTCCGCATCGGATTGGGCGGTCGATTCCGCCGCAAAGCGGCTTCGCCGCGCGCAAACCTTGCCTGCGCGCGTTGCTATCGGCGAAATGTATTTCTACATCAAGGGCTTGTGGCGAGAAGGCCGCCTTAGTGGGCTTAGTGCGCCGGCCGAACCGGCGCGGCGCTCAAACGGCCGGCGCGGGCGAGAGATCGATGAGCTGGTTGCTCATAACGTAGAAGGTCAGCTCCGCGTTATTGGCGAGCTTCATCTTTTCGAGCAGGCGCGTGCGGTACACGCTCACCGTCTTCACCGAAAGCGACAGCGTATGCGCGATATCGGTCAGACGTTTGCCCGAGGCGAGCATGCACAGCGTCTGGTATTCGCGGTCGGAGAGCTTTTCGTGCGGCAGTTGTTCGCCGTCGATCAGCACGTAATCGGCGAGCGCTTCGGCCATCGCCGGGCTCACGTATTTGCGGCCGCTCGCGACCTGCTGGATGGCGGCGGTCATCTGCGCGGCATCGACGGTCTTCGACAGATAGCCCGACGCGCCCGCCTTGAGCGCGCGCACGGCGTACTGGTCTTCGCGATACATCGAGAACATCAGCACCGGCACGCGCGGCGCCTTTTTCTTCGCGCGCTTGAGGACTTCGATGCCGCTCATGTCGGGCAGCGAGATGTCGAGCAGCGCCACGTCGCAGGCGTGTTTGGCGATGGCGGTGAGCGCTTCCGCGCCGGTCTGCGCTTCGATCACTTCGCTGGCGATGCCGCGGTCGAGCAGCAACTGGCGCACGCCCTGGCGCACCACGGCATGATCGTCGACGAGCAGGATGCGCAGGGTCATGAGTGAATGCCTTTGGCGAGGTTCGGGCCGATGTTCGTGCTGAGATTCGAGGCGACGTCGGCGTTCGCGCGCGCAAGCAGCGTGTCCCAGAAGAAGCGTGCTTCCACGGTCGTGCCGGGGCGCTCGCGCGCTTCGGGCGCGGCATCGGCGGCGAGCGGGTTGGCCATGGCGCGCAGCGCGCCGCCAAAGGCCGCACAACGTTCGCGCATGCCGGCGATGCCATAGGCGCCGCGCCGGTTGATGCCGTCTTCGGCGCAGGGCGCGCTTTCTTCGCGCTGGCCGCTCTGCTTCTTGGCGCGTCGCGCCGCTTCGCGCGACAGGCCGATGCCATCGTCGATCACGCTCAGCACGAGGGCGTAGGGCGTGCAGGCGAGCCGCACTTCGACGCGCGACGCCTGGGCGTGGCGCGCGACGTTAGTGAGCGCTTCCTGCGCCACGCGGAAGATCGCGAGCCCAGCTTCGTCGGGCAGGTGGGCGAGGCGTTCCTTGTCTTCGGCGCTGAAGCCCCGGCCGTAGTGACCGGAAGAGGCGCGCACGCTGAAGCTGGCCGCGAGACCCGTGCGCGCGCCAAAACCGCGCGTCCAGTTCGCGAGCGCAGTCGCCAGTCCTTCGTCGAGTTCGGGGGCGTGCAGGCCGTCGAGCACGTGGCGCACGGCTTCGGCGGCCGCGTCGAGCGAGCGCACCACCAGTGCGAGTGCCTGCGCGCATTGCGGCGAGGCATCGGCGGGCAGCCACGTTTGAACGTTTGCTAACGCGAAGCGCGTAGCGGCGAGTTCGGCGCCGACGCTGTCGTGCAGTTCGCGTGCGAGGCGGCGGCGGGCGGCTTCGTCGGCATGAACACGGGCGGCGCCCGCTGCGACGATCTGCCGCTGCACGCGCGAGATGGCGTCGAGCGCCGCGCGCGCGCCTTCGGCGTCCGCGAGGAAGGAAAGTCCGCCGGCTGCCTGTGCAGTGCGCGTAGCGGTCGCATCCGCACGAGGCGGGCGCGCGTCGAACGCGGCGTGAGTCGACGTATCCATCAATCCCCCGTTAATCCCAATAAGGAATCGGTTTCCTGCTGTTCTTCTGCCAGCGCTGTTCAGGCCAGCGCGGCGAAGCGCCGGCGTGGTCTTACGGCACGGCGCAGCGTAACGAAATTTACATACGGTAACAACCTGGCACTGATACCACCAGGCCTTACGGTATGACTAATGCTGCGCCGCGATATTATCCCAAAAACGGAAAACATTCAGTCGGGACAAGGCTTAGCGGCGCAACCCTGAGAGCCTGGATGAGGTCGGCATCCGGCGTTTTTGTAGGAAAAACACTGACAAGCAACTTACTTGAATTCCGCGAAAAATGTAACCGCTGTGCATCATTTCATGTCGCAGTGTGGCGTGCAAGCCGCGAAAAAAAACCGGAGCGCATGGCTCCGGTTTTGGGGGCGGCGTCAGCCGAAAACACTCTGTAAGACGGTGGTCTGAGCTTATCCCAGTTAGCCGCCCGATTTAGCCAACGAAGGCCTTTTCGATCACGTAATGACCCGGCTCGTTGTTGCTGCCTTCCTTCAGGCCGGCCTTTTCGAGCAGTTCGACCGTGTCGCGCAGCATGTGCGTGCTGCCGCACAGCATGATGCGGTCGCGCTCGGGCGTGAAGCCGGGCAGGTCGAGGTCCGTGAACAGCTTGCCGGTGTCGATCAGTTCGGTGATACGGCCGCGGTTGTCGAACACTTCGCGCGTGACGGTCGGGTAGTAGACCAGCTTTTCGCGCACGATCTCGCCCAGATACTCATGCTCGCGCAGTTCTTCGGTGATGAATTCCTTGTATGCGAGTTCATCGACGAAACGGCAGGTATGCGTGAGGACGATCTTGTCGAAACGGTCGTAAATGTCCGGGTCCTTGATGATCGACATGAACGGGGCGAGGCCCGTGCCGGTCGACAGCATCCACAGGACCTTGCCGGGCAGCAGGTTGTCCGCGACCAGCGTACCGACGGGCTTCTTGCCGATCAGAACCTTGTCGCCGACCTTCAGATGCTGCAGGCGCGACGTGAGCGGGCCGTCCGGCACCTTGATGCTGAGGAATTCGAGATGCTCTTCGTAGTTCGCGCTGGCGAGCGAGTACGCGCGCATCAGCGGCTTGCCGTCCACTTCGAGGCCGACCATGGTGAACTGGCCGTTGTCAAAACGCAGGGCCTGGTCGCGCGTGCACGTGAAGCTGAAAAGCGTGTCGGTCCAGTGGTGGACGCTCAGAACGGTTTCTTCGGTGAATTTGCTCATGGTTCCTGAAGGTGCGAAACAAGGTCCGCCAAACGGGGCGTTCCTTCCGGCCGTACATGCGAGGCATGACGGGCGGTCCTGACGATGCGCGGCGCGCGGTTTGCCGCCATGCGCCCGCCGATGTACCCCGCCGTTGTACCCGCCGTGATACCCATTGGTCGCCGGCCAGTCGCGCGAAGGCGAACGAGGCGCAATCCGCCATTTTACCGCGAGCGCGCCTCGTGGGCGACGCCGCGTCGAAAGGGGAAGAGGGCCACGCCATGGGCGAGGCGTTCTGCTGGCGCCCGCACGCGGGGCGTGACGGGGATCGCTGGCGTCGGCTGGGAGGCGGCGCCGTGACAGGGCGCGCTGGCCGCAAACGGCGTGCAATCGTGATCGGATCGGTACCCGAATATCGACGCACACCGGCGATTTAATGCAATTCTTCGGCCTAGATGATACCGGAAGGTCTGTCAGACCGCAGCATAGACCCTGCTGTCGAGGCCACTACAGTGCGCGTTGCGCGGCGTTTTACCGCCGCTTTCGCTGTTGCGGCGACGATCGCTTCACCGTTTCGTAGCTTCAGCGATCGGCGGCGAGTTTGGCCGCGAGGCCGATCAGCGCGGTGCCGCAAAACGCGTCGATGGGGCGGCGCAGGCGCTTGTAGCCGCGCTGCGTGCGTTGATCGGCGAACAGCAGCGCGAGGCTCGCATGCCAGCCGAACGACATCGACGCGACCAGCGCGAGCGCCGCGCCGTAAAACCACGTGGGCGGATGGGCGGGAAACACCGCGGCGAACACGCTGGTCCAGAACACGCAGGACTTCGGATTGGTGAGGCAGGTGAGAAAGCCCGCGCGCCACGTGCGCAGCCAGGTGCGGCGATCGGGCGGCGGCAGCGGCGTCACGGGCGCTTCCGGTGCATGCGTTTCAGCGGGGTCCTTGCGCACGCCCGAGCGCAGCAGCTTGAGGCCGAACCACAGCAGATACAGCGCGCCCGCCACGCGCACACCCTGATAAAGCCAGTCGATCTGCTGCAGCACGGCGGCGAAGCCGAGCATCGCAAGCGCGGCCCATAGCGTCGAACCTGCGCCCACGCCGAACGCCGAAGCGATACCGAGCCCGCGCCGCCCGGCCAGCGAAAGCTGCGTCACCATGAAAAAGTTCGGTCCCGGACTGATGAGCGCGAAGGCGTAGACGACGGCGATCTGAAGCAGCGTGGCGAGGTGGTGCATGGCGGCGGGCGTTGAAATGGCGGGCTGCAAAAAAACGCGCCGTTCGAGGCGCGCGACGCGACATGGTAGCGCGGCGCGAGCCCCTGTGCGTGCAAATCCACGCGCCATTGCATCGGTGTCCTGCCGATGTTTTCGGCGCCGCGTTGCGCGCGCCTCAGGCCCTTATTCGAGCCGCAGCCGCGCCATATACGGCAGGTGATCGGACAGCCACGCGGTTTCCTGCGCGGGCTGGATCAGCTCGACCGGTTTGAGACCGCGCACGAACATCTTGTCGAGCGCGAGCGCCGGCGAAAACGCCGGGAAGGTGCGCGCGGGTTCGCCCAGCAGCGTGGCCACTTCCTGCAGGCCGTGTTCGGCGAAAAGCGGCACGGAATCGTTGCGCCAGTCGTTGAAGTCGCCCGCGAGCACGAGCGGGCCGTCCGGCGCTTCCTTGGCGATCCAGTGCGCGATCCACGTCATCTGCCGCATGCGTGCGCTGCGCGTGAGCGCGAGGTGCGCGCACAGCAGCGTGACCGACTGGCCCGCGAAACTTGCGCGCGCAACCAGCAGGCCGCGCCGCTCGAACCGGTGCGCCGAGATATCCCAGCGGCCGCCCAGATCGAGCGGATGCGGCGAAAGAATCGCGTTGCCGTGCCGCCACGAAGGTTTGAAAACGTTCGGTCCGAGCGCGATCTGCAAGTCGAGCGCGTGGGCGATTTCCGTCGCCTGGCATTGCCAGACATCTTCGATGGGGTCGCCCAGCGGCGCGCCGAATGTCGATGACAACAACGGCTGCGGCAGACGCCGCGCCATCGCTTCCTGGAGAAACCAGGCATCGGCATGGGTGGATTGGACCCAGCGCCGCATCGCTTCCCAGGCCTGAAAACCGAGCGGCGAGCGGCCCTTGTGCAGGTTCCAGCTCACCGCGACGAAGTCCCCGGTATGAGCCGGGTCCAGGTCGATCAGAGGTTGTTCGAAATTTCGCATGCTGGTTACGGCAGGTTCTTACGACGATTTTTTACGACGGCTTCAAGGCGATTCCGCGCCCGATTCCGCGCCCGATTCCGCGCCGATGCCAGGCGCGCATCAAGGCTGCACCGAGGGCGGCGCGAGACTCGCCCGCACGCGATAGACGATCGTCGGGTCCTTGTCCACGATGGTCCAGTTGACCCACTGGCCAGCCGGCAGATTCAGCCCCGGATGGCTCGCGCCCACCTGGCGCGGTTGCGGCGGCAGCTTGCAGCCATCGGTGGTTTTGGGCGCGGCGGGGTTTTCCAGCGTTTCCTGCGCCTCGATCTGCATCAGCGTGTCGCTCGCGCTCGCCTGCAAGGGCGAAACGGTGATGGTGCGTTGCAGGTCGATGCTGCCCGCCGGTTGATCCTTGCAGCCGACGTTATGCGAGACGACCTTGTGGTGCGTATCCGTGCGCGCCTGGCCGACGGTGGTGGTGCCGTCGAACGTATCGATCTGCTGGCCGTCGCGCATCACCTGCAGCGTCCAATGGACCGAGGGCGGCGTGCCGTCAGGCGCAACGGCGACGGGCGCCGATGCCGGCCGTGCGGCCTGAGTCTGCGAGGCCGCTTTCGCGAGCGCGGCGCTGGCGGCGGCATCGGTGAATCCATTCGGTTTGCCGACGGGCGCCGAGGCTGGCGTAGCCGGCGTGGTCTGGGCCTGCGCGCCCGTGGCCGGCAGGGCGGCGCCGGCGCACAGCGCAGCAGCGATCAGGTAAGGCTTCAACGGTGTCCACAACGTCATATACCGGGCTCCATGCACGCATGCCGCGCGACTCGACAAAGGCGTTTCGCAGCGGCGGGCGGGTTCCTTATGACCATCGATCCTATACCGGGTTCGCAAACGCCGGACCGCAACAGTCCATTGCAGATGGGGACGGCGCGGCCGCGCTTCAACCACTTCGCATATCGACATTGACGACATATGCGCAACGATGGTGCATTTTTATCGTCAGTGGAAATGCGATTGTTATTTCTATTGCAACGGTGACTTGTTATTTATTGGGATGGTTTATCGATAGTACGTGTTTACACTGAAGTCACTGAGATTCACCGACCCAGCGCGATTGCCGGCATTCATGGCTAGATTTGCGCGCGCCGATTACCGATCTTTACCGTTAGAGGTTTCGTCATGAAGAAGACTGTCTCGCTCGCCGCTCTCGTTCTTGCCGCTGCTACCGCTTTCGCCGCCGCACCGGCTTTTGCCTCCGGTTACGCCTCCAGCAACGCGCCCAAAAGCCGTGCCGAAGTCAAGGCCGAACTCGCGCAGGCCCGCGCCAGCGGCGAAATGCAGAACCCGAATTCGCCCGACTATCCGCAGCAATTCGCCACCGGCGGCTACTCGGTTCCGCGCGTGCAGATCGCTACGCCGCGTCACTGAGGGCAACTGGGTAAAGCGCAGATCCGCAACCCGCATTAACTGATCCGCATCGCTTCCTGAAAGCGCGTGTTCGCCAGCACGCCTACACCGCGAATGGGCATCGGAGCCACCGCCGCGCACGGCGTACAATTTTCGTGAGGCGGCGCCGGTTTCGAATCGATTCAACCCGCATGTCGATAGACGATTCGCAGCGTGGCGCCGCGCCCATCGCATAGACGCAGGCGGCGCGCAGAAGCACAGGCAGCGCCGCCGCAATGGCCGGAGGCGGGCGCAGGGACATGGATCAGATCGAATGTGTGGTGATCGGGGCGGGCGTGGTTGGCCTTGCCGTGGCGCGCGCGCTGGCCGCGCGCGGACGTGAAGTGATCGTGCTGGAGGCCGCCGACGCGATTGGCACCAGCACCAGTTCGCGCAACAGCGAAGTGATCCACGCGGGGCTCTACTACCCGCGCGGCTCGCTCAAGGCGACGCTGTGCGTGCGCGGGCGCGAAATGCTCTACGAGTACTGCGAGTCGCGCAAGGTGGCGCACGCGCGTTGCGGCAAATTGCTGGTCGCCACCGCGCCCGCGCAGATTGCGCAACTCGATTCGATCCTCGCGCGCGGCAAGGAAAATGGCGTGTTCGACCTCACGCGCATCAGCGCGAGCGAAGCGCTTTCGCTCGAACCGGCGCTCGAATGCGTGGCGGCGGTCTACTCGCCGCAAACCGGCATCGTCGATAGTCATCAACTGATGCTGGCCCTGCAAGGCGATGCCGAACGCGACGGCGCGATGGTTGCGCTCAAATCGCCGGTCGAATCGATCGACGCCACGGCGAACGGTTTCGTGATCCGCACGGGCGGCGATGCGCCCACCGAGATTCGCGCGGCCAGCCTGATCAACAGCGCGGGACTGCACGCGACGCATATCGCCAAACGCATTCGCGGTCTCGATTCGCGCCATATTCCGCCGCTTTATCTCGCGCGCGGCAATTACTTCAGCGTGTCAGGGCGCGTGCCGTTTTCGCGGCTCATTTATCCGATGCCGAACGAGGCCGGTCTTGGCGTGCATCTGACCATCGATCTGGGCGGCCAGGCGCGTTTCGGGCCCGACGTGGAATGGATCAAGTCGATCGACTATGACGTCGATCCGCGTCGCGCCGAGGCGTTTTACGCGCAGATCCGCAGCTACTGGCCGGGCCTGCCCGATGACGCGCTGCAACCGGCTTACGCGGGCATCCGGCCGAAGCTTTCGGGTCCGGGCGAACCGGCCGCCGATTTCGTGATTCAGGGCAACGCCGCGCATGGCGTGCGCGGGCTCGTGAATCTGTTCGGGATCGAGTCGCCGGGTTTGACGGCCTCGCTCGCGATCGCGCAGCGCGTGTGCGAAATGGCGGGGCGCGCTTAAGGACGCTCAGACGTTGCGTCAATCCGCCGCGCCCGCGGCGGTTCAACCGCGCGCAAGGCCCACCCAAGCCCCAGCGGGCCCCATTTCTCGCCCGTTCAAGGCGCATCTTTCGCAAGATGCGCTTCCCTTATCTCCGGAATTTCGGGCGCACGCGTCGTGGCTGCGTTGCTATCCTTCACGCCACGCCGTCGTCAGAACGGTGTGCCCACAATACTGGAGTACGTCCCATGAAATCGTCCCGCCGCAGCTTTCTGATCACGAGCCTTGGCGTCGCCACGACCGTTGCGCTGTCGCGTCAGGCCTTCGCCGACGCGCCGAAAGCCACCGAGTCGGACCCCACCTCCCAGGCGCTCGGCTACAAGCTCGACGCCAGCAAGGTCGACAAGGCGAAATTCGCGAAATACGCCGCCGGCCAGGATTGCAGCAACTGCACCTTCTATCAGGGCAAGGCCACCGACGCCTTCGCTCCGTGCCCGATGTTCGGCGGCAAGCAGGTCGCCGGCAAGGGCTGGTGCAGCGCCTATAACAAGAAGGCCTGAGCCTGCTTCAGACGGCGCGCGCTTCGGGACGCATCGGCGGCACTCAGGCCCGCGCCATCAACAGCGGCGGACGCCTGCCGAACCACGGGCGCGCCGCTTCCAGTTGCGCCGCGAGTCGCAGCAGCAACGCATCGTTGCCCTCGCGCGCCGCGAATTGCACGCCGATCGGCAAACCGCGCGCATTCCACGCGAGCGGCACCGACATCGCCGGCTGTCCCGTCAGATTGAATAGCTCGGTGCAGCCCGCCCACGCGAAAGCCTTGTTCGAGGCTTCGGTCAGCAGTTTTCTCATCAGCGCTTCCACCGGCATCGCCGTGACGGCGCGCATCTGCATGCGCTCCGCCTGCGTGGGCTTCAGTTCGCCGATTTTCACCGGCGGCCCCGCGAGCGTCGCGCACAGGATCACATCGAAACGCGTCATCAGATCGGCGAGTTGCGCGGTGATGCGCTGCTGCACGTCGAGCGCGGCAGGCAGTTCGCGCTCGCCGAATTTGCGGCCGATATGCGCCATCGCCCAGGTGGCGATCTCGAAGTCCTGACGGCGCGGCTTCGTGCCGGTGATGGTGTCGGCGTTGAGCACGTATTGTTCGGCGACGACCGACCACAGCATCAGGAACGCCTCGCGCGCCGCCGAAAAATCGATGCCCAGTTTCACCGGCTCGACGTTGTGACCGAGCGAGGCAAGCAGCGCGGCCGCGTCGTCGAGCGCGCTGCGCACGTCGGGCGAAAGCGCATCGGCGAAGAGAGGGTCGTCGATATAGGCGATCGCCAGCGGCTTGCTGCCGTCGAGCGGCTCGCGCGCCGCCGCCAGATAAGTGCCCGGCGCGCCAGGCGCGAGCGTGGGATCGCCCGCGAACAGATCGAGTACGAGCGCGCTGTCACGCACGCTGCGCGACACGGCCAGATCGACGCCCAGCGCACCGGGCGCGGGTGGCACGTTCGAAGGCGGCTGCTTGCCGCGCGAAGGCTTCAGGCCGAACAGCCCGCAGCACGAGGCGGGAATGCGGATCGAGCCGCCGCCGTCCGACGCATGCGCGAGCGGCACGATGCCCGCCGCCACCGCCGCGGCCGCGCCGCCGCTCGAACCGCCCGGCGTGTGATCGAGACTCCACGGATTGCGGCAGGCGCCGAACAGTTCCGGCTCGGTGTACGGCATCTGGCCGAGTTCCGGCGAACTGGTCTTGCCGAAGATGTTGAGACCGGCGGCGCGAAAACGCTCGACCACGGGCGCATCGACCGTCGGCACGTAATGCCGGTAGTGGCGGCTGCCGAAGGTCATGCGCAGACCCGCGACCGACGCGCCCAGATCCTTGATGAGAAACGGCACGCCCGCGAGCGGCCCTGGCGCGAGCGCCTCGAAACCGTCGCCGCCCGCTTCGATGCGCAGCGCGCGTTGGCGCGCGGCGTCGTAGTCCTTGAGCACGACCGCGTTGATGGCGGGATTGGCGGCCTCGACGCGCGCGATGGCGTCGTCGAGCAGTTCGCGCGCGCTCACATCGCGGCGCTGCACGAGTTCGGCGAGGCCGATGGCGTCGTATTCCAGATAGTCGGACTGCAAGTGGTGCACTCCTTGTCGGCGTCGGGAAGCAGCTTGCGACGCAGTTGAGCTTGTTTCAGCGGACAAAATAAAACGGCCATTGCAGCGATTCTGCCGCAATGGCCGTTTTTTAGATGTCCGTGCTTGTCACAACCCGGTCACGCGTTGTTTTCGCGATGTTTTCGCGATGTTCTCGTGTGAGTCGCGCACATCGAGCGACTTACAGATGCTCGGCGAGGAACGCGAGCGTGCGGCCGTGCGCGAGCGCCGACGCGTTCTGGTTGTACGACGCGCGCACCGAGCAGTTGAAGCCGTGATCGGCGCCCGGATAGATATGCACTTCGGCGTTGTCGCGGCCTGCGAAACGCTCCTTCACCTGGCCGACCGCGTCGAGCGGAATGCCGTGATCGAGTTCGCCGTAGTGGAACAGGATCGGCTGCTTGATCTTGTCGGCGAGATCGAGTTGCGTGTGGATGCCGCCGCCGTAGTACGAAACCGCGACGTCGACTGCGCCCGCGCCCGCCGCCATGTAGGCGAGACGTCCGCCCAGGCAATAACCGATAGCCGCGACGCGGCCCGTGCACTCGGGCAGCTTGCGCAGCGTGTCGGCGGTAGCGGCGATGTCCGAAGCCACGTTGCCGAAATCGAGTTGCTTCATCAGTTCGATGCCGCGGTCACGGTCGGCGCCCGTGTATTCCAGCTCCACGCGCGGCGCGCTGCGCCAGAAGATGTCCGGCGCGATCGCCACGTAGCCGTCCAGCGCGTACTGCTCGACGACGTCGCGGATATGGCCGTTCACGCCGAAGATTTCCTGCAGGATGACGATGCCGGGGCCCTTGCCGCCCTTGGGCAGGGCGAGATAGGCGCCGAAGCTGTCCTTGCCGGCGGGAATGTCGATCCACTTGGTCGATACGCTCACGTTGCTCTCCTTCTTCGCGATTAGGTAATGCCGAAAAAACAATGCCGTAAAAACGGGCAGCCAGTTTGCCATAGGCCGGTGACATCACGCAGCGCGCTTCTCGCCGGCACCGTTCTCGCAAGCGGATCGTAATGATCTCGATTATTCATTTTTCGCCTGCGAAGGGCTTCGTTAGAGTCGGTGGCGGGCATCGTTCGATCAGCAAGGATATCGCCATGACTTCTTCTTCGGCTTTTGCGTCACTTCCTGCGCCACGTTCTACGTCATTCAGCCGCCGCTTCGATTTGCGCCTGCCGCTCGTCCAAGGTCCGATGTTGGGGGCGAGCACGCCCGCGCTCGCGGCCGCTGTGTCGAATGCGGGCGGCCTGGGTTTTATCGCGGTTTCCGCGCTGGCACCCGAAAAGCTCGCCAGCGAAGTGGCCGCGCTTCGCGCGCTCACCTCGAAGCCGTTCGGCGTGAATCTGTTCGTGCAGGACGTCGCGCGCCCGGACGACGCCACCGTGCGCCGCGCGCTGTCGGCCATCGATCCGTTGCGCGCGCAATTCGATCTGCCGCCTGGCGCGCCGCTGGCGGCTTATGCTCCGGACTTTCGCGCGCAACTGGATACGCTCGTCGATCTGCGCGTGCCGGTCGTGAGCTTCACCTTCGGTCTGCTCGGCAAGGAAGACGTGGCGCGCCTGCACGCGGCGGGCAGCTACGTGATCGGCACCGCGACGCACGTGGCCGAAGCGCTCGCCTGGCGCGATTCGGGCGCGGACGCGATCGTCGCGCAGGGCGCCGAAGCGGGTGGCCATCGCGGCACCTTCATCGGCGACGTGGCGCATGCGTTGATCGGCACGATGGCGCTGGTGCCGCAAGTCGTGGACGCGACCGGTCTGCCCGTGCTGGCGGCGGGCGGCATCATGGACGGACGCGGTATCGCCGCCGCGCTCGCGCTGGGCGCGCAGGGCGTGCAGATGGGCACGGCGTTTCTGGGCTGCGTGGAAAGCGCGATCGCCGCCGACTGGAAAGCGCGCCTGCGCACGTCCGCCGATACCGCCACGTCGGTCACGCGCGCGATCACCGGCCGTCACGCGCGCGGCATCCGCAATCCGCTGATGATGCAACTCGAAGCGCGCGCTGAAACCGTCGCGCCGTATCCCGTGCAAAACGCGCTCACGCAGGAGTTGCGTCAGCGTGCGGCGCGCGCGAATGACGGCGACTGGCTTTCGCTGTGGTCGGGGCAAGGCGCGCCGCTTTCACGCGTGCGCGAAGCGGGCATCGGCGCGGCACAACTCGTGGAGGCGATCGACGCCGAATGGCGCGCCGCGTTGCGCAGTTTTCACGCCTGAAGATAGACGCGCGGCGTAGACATCGCGCGGACATAAAAACCGTGCTGCGCACATCACCTGGCGCGTCGCGCGAGCGCGTCAGGAATTAATCGAAAGCTGACTTTAACGATATCGATTGTCATGTTGTACGAATCAGTTGCGCACTCAATCAACTTCGAATCAACTTCGCCTCATGCAAACGTTGCCGCGCCGCTTTTTCGCCCGCCTTATAACTCGCCAAAAATATCAAAAAAATATTCGGATGGACCCTGGAGAAAGCTTTCTAAAGGATTGCAAACCTCTTTTTCGAGCCTTGCTGGATAAGGGTTTGCGAGAAATTGATCAGGGTTTCGAAGCACTCGGGTGAAAACCTATTGGTACTCGCCCCGATATCTGAAAAAAGTCCCCCAAATTAATTTGATCACCTACACTTGCGCGCAAGTATGGTGCGCGAACGCTGTCACAAACGGCATTCGAAACCATACTGGCCAGGTGCATCAAGGATGCATCCTGCGTGGTCGTCCGCACGGGGAGCGACACGTTCGGGGCGCGGGGGCACAGGGCGATTACGTAGCTTTTGGGTTCGAAACTGGAGACTTACATGACTATCAAGCTTCACAAGCTGTTGCCGATCAGCGCTGCAGCCATGCTGTGCGCCTCATTCGCAACGGTGGCGAGCGCCGACGAAACCATCAAGATTGGCCACGTCGCGCCGCTGACGGGCGGCATCGCGCACCTTGGTAAAGACAACGAAAACGGCGCGCGTCTCGCAGTCGAAGAGATCAACGCCAAAGGCCTGACGATCAACGGCCAGAAGGTCACGCTCGTGCTCGACGCGCAGGACGACGCGGCTGACCCGCGTACGGCTACGCAGGTCGCGCAGAAGCTCGTCGACGACAAGGTCGTGGCAGTCGTTGGCCACCTGAACTCGGGCACGTCGATTCCGGCTTCGAAGATCTATAGCGATGCAGGCATCGTGCAGATCTCGCCGTCGGCCACGAACCCGGCCTACACGCAGCAAGGTTTCAAGACGACGTACCGCGTCGTGGCGACCGATGCGCAGCAAGGCCCGGCGCTCGCGAACTACGCGTCCAAGACCATGAAGGTGAAGAGCGTCGCTATCGTCGACGACTCGACGGCCTACGGTCAGGGTCTCGCGAACGAATTCGAAAAGACCGCCAAGTCGCTCGGCATGAACGTGGTTTCGCATGACGCGACCAACGACAAGGCCGTCGACTTCCGCGCAATTCTGACGAAGATCAAGGGCGAAAACCCCGACGCGATCATGTACGGCGGCATGGACGCCACCGGCGGCCCGTTCGCCAAGCAAGCCAAGCAGCTCGGCCTGCGCGCCAAGGTGCTGGCCGGCGACGGCGTGTGTACCGACAAGCTCTCGGACCTGGCCGGCGACGCAACCGACAACATCGTGTGTTCGGAAGCCGGCATGGCGCTGGAAAAGATGGCGGGCGGCAAGGCATTCGAAGCGAAGTACGAAAAGCGCTTCGGCCAGCCGATCCAGATCTACGCGCCGTTCACGTATGACGCGGTGTACATCATCGTCGACGCGATGAAGCGCGCCAACTCGACCGATCCGGCGAAGATCCTCGCTGCGATGCCGGCCACCGACTACAAGGGTGTGATCGGCGAGACGACCTTCGATGCGAAGGGCGACCTCAAGCATGGCGTGATCTCGCTGTACAACTACAAGGCAGGCAAGAAGTCGCTGCTCGACGTAGTGAAGATGTAATTGCGCATGCAGCGCCCGCCGGTTCGCCGGCGGGTGTCGATGTGAAAAAGCCCGGCACTGGAAGGTGTCGGGCTTTTGGTTTTTTTGAGTGAAGTCTGATGTCTCGGTCGGCTTCAAATCCCCAATCGCCGCAACACCTTCGGCCCGGCAAATGCCACCAGCGCCGCGCACAGCGCGACGACCGCGAGACCGACGGTGAGATTCGTCACCTGCGTGATTGCGCCGATCACCACCGGCCCGAACAGCAGCCCGAAATACGCGATGCCCGCGACGTGCGCGAGGCCTTCCGCCGCGTGAATGCCCTTCACGCGCGCCGCCGCCGCGAACAGCACCGGCATCATATTGGCGAGGCCGAGACCCATCAGCGTGAAGCCGGTCAGCGCGGTGATCGAATACGGCAGCAGCAGCGCGCCGATCATCCCCGCACACGCCAGCGAGGCGCTCGCGAGCACCAGTTGCGGCGCGCCGAAGCGCGCGCGCACGGTATCGCCCGCAAAACGCGCGATCGCCATGCCGCCCGAGAACGCCGCGTAGGCGGCGCTGGCGAGCGCGGGCGTCGACACCACGACGTCGCGCATATACACGGTCGCCCAGTCGTACATCGCGCCTTCGGCGATCAGCGCGATCAGGGCGATGCCGCCGAGCGCCCACAGCGCGGGCGTGCGCCAGCGGTTGCCGGTTTTCGCGTGCTCGCCATGGGCGGCGTGCGGCACGTGCGGCAGCACGGCGGGGCACGAAATCCACAGCACGACCGCAGCGAGCGCCGATGCCAGGAACAGATGCAGCGCGGGCGCCATGCCGCGCGACAGCAGCGCGCCGCCGGTCGCCGCGCCCGCCATCCCGCCCAGGCTGAACATGCCGTGCAGCGCCGACATGATCGGGCGGCCGACGGCTTCTTCGACGGCGCTGGCTTCGGCGTTCATCGACACATCGAGCGTCGCCATGCCGATGCCGAACGCGGCCAGCACGACCAGCAGCATCCAGTAGTACGGCACCACGAGGATCAGCGCGCCGCAGATCGACATCGTCAGGCCGCCCGCGAGGCAGGCGCGGCGCGAGCCCACGCGCGCGATCCAGCCGCCGATCGTCGTCATGGCGGCGATCGAACCGCCCGCCACGGCGAACAGCGCGTAGGAGAGCATCGCGGCGCTCAGGTGGAATTTGTCGCGCACCGTGGGCACGTGCACGCCCCAGGAGGCGTACATCATCCCGGCGATGAAGAACAGCGCCATGGTGGCGTAGCGCGCGCGCTCGCGCGTGGCGGCGGGCAGGGCGCGATGGGCCGCGGCGGGCGTTGCGGCATGCGGCGCGGAAGAGGACGTCGAAAACGCCGGATCGGTGGTGCGGTCGGACACGGAAAATCCCGTCGAAGAGAGGGCGCGCGCTGAATCGGCGCTGATTGGAGGCGACCGCCTGGCCGCACGCGATGGGCAGCACAAGCCGTCTGAAAGGCAAGCGATGATTCTAGCGAAGGCGCGCCGGTCCTGCTCACGCCGGTCCTGCGCGCGGTTTGCTCTAATAGAAGATAGAAAGCGAAGGCGGTTGGTCATCGCCGCCATATCGGCATCATCGACATCATCGACTCCACCGACCGAGGACGTTTCCTTGAAGATTCCCGCTCACGCTCCGCTGCATCTGCTGCATCAGGTCGGCGCCGGCACGCTCGCGACCCATGCGCGCGATCCGCATGGCTTTCCGTATCCGACGCTGCTGCCCTTCGCGACCGACGCCCAGCATCGCCCCGTGATCCTCGTGAGCCGTCTGGCCGAGCACACGCGCAATCTGCAGGGCGACCCGCGCGCGGGCTTTCTGGTGGCGCAAACCCAGGGCGACGACGTGCTGAACGCGCCGCGCATGACCTTGCTCGGCCTGTTCGAGCCGACCCATGACGATGCCGGTTCGCCGCTCGCGCGCCGCTATCTGCGCTATCACCCGGACGCGGCGCGTTATCTCGCGCTCGGCGACTTCACGTTCTGGACGCTGCATATCGAGCGGCTGCGCTATATCGGCGGCTTTGGCGCGATGGGCTGGCTCGACGGCGCCGATCTCGACACGCTCGAACCATTGGCCGCCGAGGAAGAAGAAGCACTGATCCGCCTGGCCGAAGTGCGTCCGGCGCCGCGCGATCGCTTTGCGCTGCTGGGCGTGGACCGTTACGGCGCCGATCTGCTGATCGACGGTCAACGCACTCGCGAAGTTTTCGAAACACCGCAACGCGATGCCGCATCCTTGCATGCGGTGCTAGCCGATTGTCTCGCCCGTTACTCAGACTGAATATTTTCTCTAAATCACGGCAGTGCTAATGCGCTGCCGTGTATGGTGCATTGCGCCATTCAGCGATTATGAGCGGGATTCGTCAGAAGTTATCATGGCATGAAATGTTTGGTCAGTTTTAGTCAGTTAATTTCCATGCCTTGCGATTTATGAGAAACGGATTTATCAGAAAAAAGGGGCATTTAGTAAAAATACCGATTTGCACGATATGAAAGATTCTTTCCATTTGTTCTATCGAGCAAACACCGGCTAAGCGTGGCCAATCGGCAAGCAAACGTTTCGTAAAATATTTTGATTATTTTTATTGCCGCGCGCTTTTCGCGACATTCGATTGTGTGTTAATCTCGCCTCCAATTTCCGAGGCGCATCAACTGTCAATCGGCATACTGGCATCAGATCGGTAGCCATTATCAACAAACCACCAAGGCACCTGACTCATGTCGTCATACAAAGAACTCCTCGCTCAGCGCGAAAAGCTGGAAAAGCAGATTGAAGAGGCGAAGGCTCGCGAATATGCCGAGGTCCTCGACGAAATCAAACAGAAAATGTCCGACTACGGCATTACCATCGCCGAACTCGGCGGCAGCCGCGCTGCAGGCAAGGCCGCCAAGGCAGCCAGCCGTTCGCGTGCGAGCGTCGCGCCGAAGTACCGCGACCCGGACAGCGGCAGCACGTGGTCGGGCCGCGGCAAGCCGCCGCGCTGGATCGCCGGCAAGGACCGCGATCAATATCTGATCTCGAAGTAATAAGTAGTAATGGGGTGAGCTCCAGAGCTCATCGCTTAAAAAGAAGCCGCGCTGTCACGTGAGACGCGCGGCTTTTTGTTATTTACCTTACCGAACCTTTCTTTCGCTTTCTGGAGTTTGCCGCGTGTTTTGCATCGCTGCGGCCTGAACGGCCTGCACGCTTCTACGTGAGATGCTGAACGCGAATACGAAGGGTTCTTGTAGTCGCCTGATTTAAAAGAGGTTTCCAGGGTTATCTCCAATTGGGGACGGCGTGGCGTTTACAATCGCTGAAATATCCCTCGCGCTTTTGACCAGCATGTCGCCTTCCACCGCCGCCGCGTTATCCGATAAACAGCAGGTCGCCCGCAAGACAACGTATGTCAGCGTTGTCTTGAATTCGGTGCTGGTCGTGCTGCAAATTGCCGTCGGCGTGATTGCGCATTCGCAGGCCTTGATCGCCGATGGCGTGCATTCGCTTTCCGATCTGGTTTCCGATTTCGTCGTGCTGATCGCGAATCGGCATAGCGGAACAAAACCGGATGCCGATCACAATTACGGTCACAGCCGTTATGAAACCGTTGCGTCACTATTTCTCGGCGCATTATTGATTGCGGTCGGTGTGGGCATGCTCGCGCGCGCCGGCACGCGTCTGGCCAATCTCGGCGATATTCCGCCCGTGCACGCGAGCGCGCTTGCGGTGGCGGTGCTGGTGCTGGTGTCGAAGGAAGCGCTGTTTCGCTACATGCTGCGCGAGGCGCAGCGCGTGCGCTCGGCCATGCTGATTGCGAACGCGTGGCATGCGCGTTCGGATGCGGCGTCGTCGCTGGTGGTGGCGCTGGGCATTGTCGGCAGTCTGGCGGGCGTGCGCCTGCTCGATCCGATCGCGGCGGCCATCGTCGGCTTCATGGTCGCGCGCATGGGCTGGGTGTTCGGCTGGGATGCGCTGCAGGATCTGTCAGACCGCGCGCTCGACGAATCTGCCGCCGCCGATCTGCGTGCGCTGCTGACGAGCACGCCCGGCGTGCTCGACGTACACGAACTGCGTACGCGCAAGACCGGCGACCTCGCGCTGGTGGACGCGCATATTCTGGTCGATCCGTTTATCTCGGTATCCGAAGGACATTTCATCGCGGAAATGGCGCGCACGCGTCTGCTCAACGATGCGCGCGTGCTGGACGCGCTGATTCACGTCGATCCCGAGGACGATATGCATGTGCGATCGGTGTCGAATCTGCCGCCGCGCGGCGAAGTGGCCAGCGCGCTACGCGAGGCGCTGGCGGCGCATGACGTGCATGTGGAAGCGGTGACGCTGCACTACCTGAGCACGGGCCTCGACATCCAGTTCGTGCTGGCGGCGCGCGACGACGCAAAGCGTCTCGCCGATGTCGATCTGGAAGCGCTGCGGCGCAAGCTCGGCGCGAGCCGGCTGGAAGCCGTGCAGATGACGGCGGATACCGCGACGCCGCCGCGTTGAGCGCGGCGCGCGTTAAAGCGCCATGACCGCGGCAATCAAAGTGGCATTTAAAGCGGCAACTGTGTATCGAACTTGATCTCGCGCAGCACGACGCTCGTGCGCACCTGCGCGACCGCCGGAATGCGGAAGATGCGTTCGTGCAGGAAAGTGTCGTAGGACTTGATGTCCGGCGCGACGATCTTGAGGATGTAGTCCGATTCGCCGGTGGTGCTGTAGCACTCGGTCACTTCGGGGCAGGTGGCGATCTCGCGCTCGAATGCCTCGACGCCGCCTTCGGTGTGGCGCGTGAGATGGATATGCGCGAGCGCGCAGACATGCAGGCCGAGCTTTTCGCGATCGAGCAGCGCCGTGTAGCGCTGGATCACGCCCGACTGTTCCATATCCTTGATGCGGCGCCAGCAGGGCGTGCTGGAGAGCCCGACCTGATCGGAAATTTCCTGCACCGAGCGGCGCGCGTCGAGCTGCAACAGGCGCAGGATCTTTTGAGAGAACGTATCGAGTGTCAAATGCGCCTCCAGTGCGTCGCCGTATTCCCGAATGTTAGAGGCCGGGAAAACGAAACGCAATGCAAACCGCAGATGACGAGGGAGATTACCTAATATTGAGTCCGACGCGCGGCGTTTTGCCTTGAGTTGGCCCTTTCAGCCGCGCCTCGAATGGACCGTGAATGTACCTTCACTGGCCCTTGGCATCGGCAGCGTCGCCGGCATTCGCCATCGCGCTGAGCGCGGCCTGCTGCGCGCGCAGATCGGCGAGCATGTTGCAGAACAGCGCGCCTTGCTCGATGGCGTCGTCGAGCGCCACGTGCGTATGCGGATGATCGTCGAACCAGTGCTTCGGAAAGCGCGGCTTGATGTTCTTGCGATAAGGCAGACCGGTGATCGCAAACGCCAGCGTCTTGATATCGAGCGCCGACCACGAGAACGGACAGCGCCCCGCAAAACGCATCATGTACCAGAACATGAAGGTGAAATCGAAACCTGCCGGCATCGCCACGAATACCGGCTTGCCCGGCAGCGCCTCCACCCATTCGACATAGGCCACGAGCGCTGCGGCCGGGTCCTGCAGATCCTTGCGGCAGGCGGCCCATGCTTCGGGCTGCGTTTCCCACCACGCGGCCTGCACCGGATGCGGCGCGGCGCCGTCGAGCGTCGCGAGATTCGCCGAGAACGTGGCGATCAGGCGCTTGTCGGCGGTATAGGCCGCCGAGGCGAAACTGAGCATCGAGTGCGGGCCGGGAATCGGACCGTCGGCCTCGACGTCGGTGCTGACATAGATTTCTTCGATGGCGGCTTGATTCATCGCTTCCTGTTGATAGCGCGCAACCGGTTCAGCCGGATGCGCGTGTTGATGGGCGTTGGGTTCAGCCCCACTGCGCCTGGCTCGGTTTGTCGCCGACGACGCTGTCCGCCACGTAGGGATTCGAGCGGCGCTCCTCGCCGAACGTCGAGACCGGCCCGTGGCCCGGCACGAAGGTGACGTCGTCGCCGAGCGGCCAGAGCTTTTCGCGGATCGAGCGCACGAGATCGGCGTGATTGCCGCGCGGGAAATCCGTGCGGCCGATCGAACCGGCGAACAGCACGTCGCCGACCAGCGCGATCCGGTGCTCGCGGCTGAAAAAGACCACGTGACCCGGCGTGTGGCCGGGGCAGTGATAGACCTCCATCGCCTCGTTGCCGAAGCGCACGGTGTCGCCGTCGAGCAACCAGCGATCCGGCTCGAACGCCTGCGCGTGGCCGAAGCCAAAGCGCACGCTCTGCTGCGGCAACTGCTCGATCCAGAAGCGCTCGTCTTCCTGCGGGCCTTCGATCGGAACACCGAATTTGTCCGCGAGTTCCCTGGCGCCCGCGCAGTGATCGAGATGACCGTGCGTGAGCAGCACCTTTTCGAGCTGCACGCCCTGCTTGTTGATCTCCGCTTCGATGCGATCGAGATCGCCGCCCGGATCGACGACGGCGGCGCGCTGCGTCGCCTCGCAGACGAGCAGCGAACTGTTTTGCTGGAACGGCGTGACGGGGATCAGCGTGACTTTCATGCGCGCGGTCGGGCTCAGGTCGTGGAGTGAGGAGAGGGTTTGTCGTTTTAGAGGCGCGCCTCTAGCGCGAGCCGGAGGCGAACCCAAAACCCGATTGTACCGGGGTGCGCCAGGGGCCGCCCGCGCTTGCCGGGGGATCGGCGCATGCCTTGTCTGACAAGGGCTGGGACGAATGCAAACCGGCCGCGCCAAACGTCTTTATTGCATCAATAGTTAGAAATCATGGCAATTTGCGGGTGCCGAGCATGACAGGAATTACTTTTAGGTATAATGCGGTCCATCAAGCACGTTTGCGCGTGCATTCACTGGGCGATGTGACCTGCAGTAAATAATGGGTCGCGATGCATCGCCGTCAAGCAGTGCCGTCTCAGAGGCTAGCTAAACAGGCTGCCTTACAAGACGGCAAATCAGGTGCCGATCCGTTCGGCACCGCACGTCTTACCCAGCCAGGCGCCGCGCGCCTGCCACGGACTTGCTGCCGTGACGCTGGGTGGGGCCTACGCCGCCGTTCCTGTGCGCCGTGTTGTATCCGGCGTGCCTGAATGTGTACATCGCGTTCGATGGCGGCATGTGGGGTCTGGTCAGGCTGCCGGGGACAGGTTGCGCCAGACGTGAAAGAAAACCAGCGGTTAGCGGCATATGGGGCCGCATCCGGGTATTGGCACTCGCACGCCTTTTGTTCACACGACAAGGCGCGCGCGGCGTCCTATTGCCTGCGACCGCCGGGGTTATCCAGCGATGCACCACCAGGGTGCAGGACAGCCTCGAAACGTGATGGCTAACTTATGAACTTTGGACTTTCTCGACGACGACTCGGGAGTCTCGCAGCCGTGTCCGTGCTGGCAGGTTGTGCCATGCCGCCCGGCCCACAGGACCAGGCGCAGGGCAACGCGCTCAGCACCAAGGACGCGCACACCGCGTTCGCGTCGCCGCAGAGCTATGGCTCCGCACTGGCGGCGCTGCCCGCTTCGGGCGCCAGTCGCGACAACTCGCTCGCCGATGCACAGGCGATCGACGACAACGCTGTCGACGTCGGCTCGTTTCACCAGACCGGCCGCGCCTCGTGGTACGGCCGCGCTTTCCACGGCCGCAAGACCGCCAGTGGCGAGCGTTTCAATATGGAAGCCATGACCGCTGCGCACCGCACGCTGCCGCTTGGCTCGTATGTGCGCGTGAGCATCCCGGCGACCTCGAAGTGGGTGGTGGTGAAGATCAACGATCGTGGCCCGTACGCACGCGGCCGTGTGATCGATCTCTCCTACGCCGCCGCGAAGATGCTCGGCCTGCAGCATGCCGGTACGGCGAAGGTGAACATCGAAGGACTCTCGCGCCAGGAAGCGAAGGCTGCTCAGGCCGCTCAAGCTGAAATGCTGGCTGCGAACTCGAACAACACCCAGTGATCGCTTGAGCCTTGCGGCTCGGCTGGACTGGCGGGTTTTGTCGACGTGATTCGATCCGTGTTGGCGCGTGGCGCGCACCGGACGATGCACGAGGGCCGAATCCCGTTAGATTCGATGTGATGTGTATCAAAACAAAGGGCTGCCCGGATCGGGCAGCCCTTTGTTATTTCTGCTGGCTTCAGCGGGACGCAGTCGGTCTTCAGTCGCTGTCTTCGCTGCCTTCGCCCTTCAGTTCGAGCGCACGCGCGTAGAGCGCATTGCGCGACGCACCCGTGAGCGCCGCCGCCACCTTCGCTGCGCCCTTTACCGGCATCTCGGCTAGCAGCACGCGCAGCATGGCATCGTGATCCGCCTCGCCGGATTCAGGCGCGCTCGCGCCTTCCACGACCAGCACGAATTCGCCGCGTTGACGGTTCGCATCTTCGGCGAGCCACGTTGGCCCTTCGGCCAGGGTGCCGTGCCAGATCGCTTCGTGTAACTTGGTCAACTCGCGGGCGATCAACAGACGCCGCGCGGGACCGAACGCATCGGCGAGCGCCTGCACGGTTTCGATAATGCGATGCGGCGCTTCGTAGAACACCATCGCGTGCGCATGCGAGGCGAGCGGCTGCAACGCGCTAGCGCGCTGCTTCGCCTTGGGCGGCAGAAAGCCGAGGAAGGTGAACGTCGATACCCAGTCGCCCGCCGCGGAAAGCGCGGTGGCGAGCGCGCTTGCGCCCGGCAGCGGCACGACCTGGAAACCGGCGTCGCGCACCGCATCGACGAGCTTGGCGCCCGGATCGGAAATGCCCGGCGTACCCGCATCGGACACACAGGCCACGCGTTCGCCCGCGCGCAGATGCTCGATCACGCGCTGCGCCGCTTCGCGCTCGTTGTGCTCGTGCACGGCGATAAGCGGCTTCGAAATACCGTAGCGCGTGAGCAGCTGGCCGGTATTGCGCGTGTCCTCGGCGGCGATGCGATCGACTAGACCGAGCACGTGCAGCGCGCGCACGGTGATATCGGCGGTATTGCCGATGGGCGTCGCCACGACGTACAGCGTGGCGGCCGGATATTGCTGGGCCTGTGCGAGTTCGAAAGGAGACGACGTCATGACACGGAACGCGCGAACGCAAGAAAAGAGGCCGTCATTGTGCCACGCAGGGGAGCGCGCGGCGGCGGGGACGCATGTCGAGCCCGCGAAGGCGGCGCGCACCGACCGCGACAACTTTTCTGTACGAGCCCGGTCGAAGTCGGAACGCCGTGCGATAGGCGCGCGCTTCGAGGCGCATGCGCTGAACTGGCTGCAACGTCAGCGCCTGGTGCTGGTCGCGCGCAACGTGCATTGCCGCGGCGGCGAGCTTGATCTCGTGATGCGCGAGCGCGACGGCACGCTGGTGTTCGTGGAAGTGCGGGCGCGCACGCAGGCCACCTACGGCGGCGCGGCTGCGAGCGTGGGCTGGCACAAGCGGCAGCGCCTGCTGCGCGCCGCGCGTCACTATCTGCTCGCGTATGCGGCCGAACACGACGCCTTGCCGCCGGCCTGCCGCTTCGACGTGGTGACGTTCGAAGGCGGCCGCCTCACGTGGCTGCGCGACGCGTTTCGCGAAGATGAAAGCTGAAGTCGGACGCTGTAGGCATAAAGAAGCACGCGCGATGGAAAAGAACGCCGGAAGAGAACCCCTGCGAGTGCGCTAAACTTGCGGCACGCCGCAACCAAGGGATTTTCGCGAGAGAACATCGCGAAACCCGCAGTACAGATTAGAGAGTCGATGTCCGTCGAACGTATTCAACAGCATTTTCGCGATAGCGCAGCGACCCAGCTCGCCGCGATGGAAACCCAGGCGGTGCCGATTGCCGCCGCGGTCGATACGATGTTCGCCGCGCTGGCGAACGGTAACAAGATCCTGACCTGCGGCAACGGAGGCTCGGCCGCCGACGCCCAGCACTTTGCCGCCGAACTGATCGGCCGCTTCGAGCGCGACCGTCCGGGCTTGCCCGCGCTCGCGCTGACGACCGATGCATCGGTGCTCACGGCGGTGTCGAACGACTACGCCTACGAGCAGGTGTTCGCGCGCCAGGTGCGCGCACTCGGCCAGCCCGGCGACGTGCTGCTCGCCATCACGACTTCGGGGAATTCCGCGAACGTGCTGGCGGCGATCGTCGAAGCGCACGAACGCGAAATGATCGTGATCGCGCTGACGGGCAAGGGTGGCGGCCTCGCCAACGAAACGCTCGCGGATACCGATATTCACCTGTGCGTGCCGTCCGAGCGGACCGCGCGCATCCAGGAAGTACACCTGCTGACCATCCATTGCCTGTGCGACGGCATCGACGCGATGCTGATGGGCGAAGATTGAAGTCGGACTGACACCGTAGGATCAAGGAGAGGGAGTTGATGAGCAGAAACGGCATGACGCGCGCGCTGGCACGGACCACGCTGACGATCGGCTTCGCGGCCTCGCTGTGCGCGAGCCTGCAGGGTTGCTTCCTCGCGCTCGCGGGCGCGGCGGGCGGCACGGCACTGGTGGCGACCGACCGTCGCACGGTGGGCTCGCAAACCGAAGACCGCGAAATCCAGGTGAAGGCGCTGTCGAATGTGTCGAGCAATTTGCCCGATACCGCGCACGTCAACGTGGCGGTGTTCAATCAGCGCGTGCTGCTGACTGGCGAGGTGCCGGACGAGGCGTCGAAGCAGAAGGCCGAGAGCGTGGTGCGCGGGATTCCGAACGTGGGTTCGATCGTCAACGAGCTTTCGGTGCAGCCGGCGAGTTCGTTCTCGTCGCGTGCCAATGACTCGTATCTTGAAGGGCGTGTTAAGAGCGAGCTGGTGCTGTACAAGGAAATCTCGGCGAATAACTTCAAGGTTGTGGCCGAGCGCGGAAATATCTATTTGATGGGGCTTGTGACGCAGCGTGAAGGTAATGTTGCGGCCAATGCATCGAGCACGGTTTCGGGCGTGGCGCAGGTGGTGAAGTGCTATCAGTACATCGCGCCGGAACAGGCGATGGCTTCGTCTTCGGGTAATGCGCCGGTTTCCAATGCTTCGGTGCAGGGTAGCGCTGCGGATGCGCCGACGGTTGGCGCGATCCCGGATTCGGGCGTGAGTTCGCGTCCGATCGATCAGCAGTCGCCCGCGCCGGTGATGGAATCGTCGCCTGCGCATTCGGGCTCGACTGGAGCGTCGATGTGATGGTGCGGCGTTTGGTGGTTGGGCTGGTGTTGATGGGGACGGCTGCGGCTTCTTTTGCCGCCGATGGTGTTGCGGTGGCTCGCGCGAATGCCTGTATGGGCTGCCATGCGGTGGATCGGCGGCTTGTTGGGCCTTCGTTCAAGGATATCGCCGCGAAGTACAAGGGCGATGCGGGCGCGCAGGCGAAGCTGGAAAAGAAGGTGCGGGATGGTGGGTCGGGGGTTTGGGGTGCTATTCCGATGCCTTCGCATCCGGGGATGAGCGCCGGCGATATTCATGATGTCGTTGCCTGGGTTTTGGCTGGGGCGCCGGCTTCTTCCGCTAAGTGATTTGGGTTGCTGCGGCGCAATTTCTCGGTTGGTACACCGAAAAATAGGTGTGCTACACTCGAACGGCAGTGGGGCGGTAGCTCAGCTGGGAGAGCGTCGCGTTCGCAATGCGAAGGTCGTGAGTTCGATCCTCATCCGCTCCACCAAGAATTTCGAAAACCACAAACCCCGCGCAGCCAAAGGCTCGCGGGGTTTTGCGTTTCTACGACCGACACGCAACAGCAAAAAACCCAGTTTCACCCCAACCACTCCCACCTCAAACTCACTACCCTAAAACAACAGCCTCCACAAACCTCCCCAACAACTCCACCGATTCCTGCCACCCCAAATAACACGCCTCAACCGGAATAGCCTCCGGAATCCCTGCCTGGGTAACGTTCACCTCCGTCCCACAAAACACCTCCCTCAGCACCACCGTAGTCACCATCGTCCCCGCCAGATTCGGATCATCGAACACAGCCGAATACCGAATCCGCTCATACGGCACAAGCTCAAGATATTCCCCGCCAAACGAGTGACTCGCCCCATCGGTGAAGTTAGTAAAAGACATCCGATACTTCCCGCCCACGACAGCATCGATCTGCTGCACCGCCGCAGTAAACCCATCCGGCGGCAGCCACTTCACCAGCGCTCCAGCATCCAGAAAAGCGCGATAAATCCGCTCAGCCGGCGCGCGCATCACACGATGAATTCGCACAGTATTCGTCGCCATCCCAAACCTCCTGATCAATAGAATTCAGAGACACGAGGCATGCGCCTCAAACCCCGCCATCGCCTAAACTTCCCCCATACCCCGCGAACAATCCACGAGCCAAAGAAGCCCAAAAGCAGGAGGCCGCCATGCCCGCGCTTCAACCCGAACTCGAGCCGCAAACGCTCGCTTACGAAGGCTTCGAAATCCACATCTGCGCTGCGCCGATAGAAGAAAACGCCGTGCGCTACACCTACACGGGCTACGTCTGCCACCCCGGCGCAAACCCGGCGCAACCCGGCCACACCGTCCCTTATCACGCAGACGGCGAAGAAACCTTCCGCACGCAGCAGGAAGCAGTAGAAGAAGCCGCCCACATCGGCCGCAGCATCATCGACGGCACGCATCCCGATCTCTCGGTGTTATCGCTCGTCACCCACGGCTACTAATCGCAACTAACAGCCCCGCCCCTCAGACCCCCCGCCACCACGGCCACCCAGCGCAACAGCAAGACCACCACCAACACCAAAAAACCAATACCCCAAAACCCCACCCGTTGCGCCATCCCATCAGTTTCACGAAACCGTCATTGGAACGGCGTGAAACCATTGCCTCGAACCTACATTCCTTACTAATATTTCAACAGATTACAAGGCGCCGGAACGCCGCGCCACCGCCGTCCTCTACGAACACCGAATACCGGTCCATCCGCCATGACCAGCCCTTACCGCAAGAAGGCTGCGCTAGCCGTTGCCTGCGCCATCACCGTCGCCACGCTCGCGGCCGCAAGCACCGCAGCGAACGCCCAATCCACCGTCACCCTCTACGGCGAACTGGACGCGGGCCTCGCCTACGCCAACAACGTCGGCGGCCACGCGCAATACCAGCTCGCCACCGGCCTCATCGACGGCAGTTTCTGGGGCCTGCAGGGCAGCGAAGACCTCGGCGGCGGCATGAAGGCGCTGTTCCGCCTCGAACGCGGTTTCTCCGTCGCCAACGGCGAGGAACGCAACGACCATCCGTACTACGTCGGCCTCGAATCCGAATCGTTCGGCACCGTCACGCTCGGCCACCAATACGATTCCATCCACGACTACTTCGCGCCCTTCACGCTCACGGGCAGCGCCGGCGGCACGGCCTTCGCGCATCCGTTTGACAACGACAACGCCAACAACACCTACCTCGCCGCCAACGCGATCAAATACACCAGCCCGACGCTCGCCGGCTTTACCTTCGGCGGCATGTACGCGTTCTCGAACGGCGCGGGGCGTTTCGCCGATAACCGCGCCTACAGCCTCGGCGCGAACTACGCGGCGGGCAGCTTCAACGCGGGCGTCGCCTGGCTGCACGCGAACAACCGCGGCGCGACTGGTGCGGGCGCCTACGATCCGCTCGCCTTGCCGGGATCGAGCGGCGATATCGTCGATACCTTCGTGCAGAAGCAGGACACGATCGGCGTCGGCGCGAACTACGCGTTCGGCGATGTGACGCTCGGCGCCGCGTGGTCGCGCGCGATCCAGACCGGTATCGTCGATGCCGATAGCGGCGCGGGCCTGCCGTCCATCGCCTTCAGCAACTACGAGCTCAACGCCGTCTGGCAGGTCACGCCGACGGTCTCGCTTACCGGCATGTACGTGTACACGAAGGCGTCGTCGGCGCACTGGAACGAGGGCGGGGTGCAGGCGATCTATCAACTGTCCAAGCGCACCGACGTCTACGCCGAAACGCTCTATCAACGTGCAACCGCAGGCGCACCGGCCGCGATCAATGCGTTCGATCCGTCGAGCGGACGCAATCAACTGGTCGTCGCTACGGGCATCCGGCACCGCTTCTGAGCGCGCGCGCTGCTACCATCGGCGCTCGCTCTCCATGCCAACAATCAAGCCCGATGCTCGCGCTCAAGCTCACGCTCGTTCCGCTGTTTCTGCTGTTCGTGTCGATGTCCGGCAAGCTCTGGGGCCCGCGCGTGGCGGGCTGGCTGGCCGGATTACCCGTCGTAGCCGGGCCGATTCTCTTTCTGCTCGTGATCGAGCACGGCGACGCTTTCGGTGCGCGCGCCGCCACGCTTTCGCTCTACGCGATCCTCGCTTCCGAAGCGTTTAATTTTGCCTACGCGTGGACCTGCCGCGCGCGGCCGTGGTGGCTCGCGCTCGCAGCGGGTTTGTGTGCGTGGTTCGTCGCGGCATGCGTGCTCTCGCATCTGCCGGTGTCGTGGCCGTGGGCGCTGGGCGTCGCGCTGGCGGCGACGTGTTTCGGCCAGGCCTTCCTGCCGCGCAGCACGGCAAGCGCATCAGGCGCGTCAGGCGCAAATCTCACACGCACCGATCTCGCCACGCGCATGGCCGCGGGCGCCGCGCTCACGCTCGCCGTGACGGCGATGTCCGCGCGACTCGGCCCGGCGTGGAGCGGTCTGCTCGCCGTGTTTCCGTTGCTGGGTAGTGTGCTGGCGGTGTCGTCGCATCGGGCGCAGGGCGCGCCTTTCGTGATCGCGTTGCTACGGGGAATGGTGTTGGGGCGCTTCGGCTTCGCGGCGTTCTGCCTCGTGCTTGCGCTGGGTCTGAGCCATCAGACGTCGATAAGGGTTTTTGCCGAAGCCGCCATCGTCGCGATGATCGTGCAAGTCGCCAGCGCGCGTCTCGCACGTCTGAGCCGGGCGCAGACGATCCACGCTGCACAACGCAACGTACACACGCATACCGCGACAACAGAATAAAAGCAGGGGAGAGCAAGCAGCGAGTTCGCGCACCGACGCCAACGAAGCGCGAACCAATAGAACAAGACGTGCAGCGCCCACAAAAAAGAGGAAAAAGGCCCGGGCAACGAGTGCCCGGGCAAGCCGCCGGATATCCGGCGGCGGAGGTTTCCTGGGGCGTGCCCTGCGCGCGAGGACGGATTCCAGCGCGGCGCAAGGCAACGATAACTAACGTGTCTGCACAAAGACTGACAGGCCCGCTCTTAAGTTCCTGCAGAGCGGGCCTGCCTGGCGTAGGTCACGCAGCGAGCTGCGTTCGACCGGGCATCTTCAACAACTTACTGGCCGAAATAAACCGGCTTGATGTTCGCCGTGCGGCTGCCGGCTTGCGTCGAACCATTGGTCGATGCGCCGTAGGCCGTGGCTTCAGCGGTGGCGTTCTGTTGCGCGACGCGCGCTTGCGCGGCTTGCAGGTCTTCCGGGTAGTACGGGCTCGACAGACCCGGGCGATAGCCGGCCTTTTCGAGTTGCACGAGTTCGGCGCGAACCTGGGCGCGGGTCAGCGGCTGCTGGCTGGCTTGAGCAAACGACACGGCCGGGGCGGCCAGAACGGTAGCGGCGAGCGCTGCGGCAATAAGGGACTTCATGATCTACAACCTCCAAAAATTATCTTTCGGATCGTAACAATCTGCTTGCTCGATCCGTTGATGTGACTTTATTGCGGTGCACTTCAAAGATAAATATCGGGATGCGGCAAACATCATTGCGAAAACCGAGATAATTCGCACGCCGATTCAGTGCCGGATCGCCTGGGCGCGCAATCCACGCCCGTCCGTTTGCGTCGCGGATTGATCGCTGAGGCAAAATAGGGCGCACGCAGCGCGCATGCGTCAGCGCGCGCGCCATCCGCAACTTCCAGGAGATTTCCCATGAAAAACGCGCTCGGCCGTCAGGCTGTGATCGCCGCCGCGCTGGCGGGTCTGGCAACGGCAGGCGTCGCGCACGCCGACGACAAGGTCAACTGCTACGGCGTCGCCAAGGCCGGTCAGAACGACTGTTCGAGCAAGACCGGCGTGCACGATTGCGCGGGTCAGGCCAAGGTCGATCACGACAAGGGCGACTTCAAGACGATGCCCAAAGGCACCTGCGAAAAGCTCGGCGGCACGCCTGAGCAGTAAATCCGCACGCGCATGACCACGATGCTCACGCCCGCCCATCCGTCGCGGCCCGCGCAGGGCGTCGGCATCGGCTTGCGTCATGCGCACTACGATGCCTTCATGCAGGCGCCGCCGCCCGTCGGCTGGGTCGAGGTGCATAGCGAAAACTACTTCGGCGATGGCGGCTACGATCTGCACGTGCTCGAAACGGTGCGCCGCGATCTGCCGGTGAGTCTGCATGGCGTCGGGCTGGGTCTCGGTTCGGCGGCGCCGCTGGACGCATCGCATCTCGCGCGGCTCGCACGACTGGTGGCGCGCATCGAACCCGCGCTCGTCTCCGAGCATCTCTGCTGGGGCGCGACGCCGCATGCCGCGCTGCACGATCTGTTGCCGATGCCGCTCACGCAGGCATCGCTCGATCACTTGAGCGCGCGCGTGACGCATATGCAGGACACGCTGCGCCGCCGCGTGCTGATCGAAAACGTCTCCACCTACGTGCGTTTTCGCGACGACGACTACAGCGAAGCCGCGTTTCTCGCGGAACTCGCGCGGCGTACCGGTTGCGGCGTGCTGCTCGACGTGAACAATCTCTACGTGAATCAGCGCAATCACGGCGAGGACGCGCTCGCCGCGATGCACGCGCTGCCGTGCGACATCGTCGGCGAACTGCATCTTGCGGGCCATCGCGTGAGCGAAGCGGCCGTGATCGACGATCATGGTTCGCGCGTCGCGCCCGAGGTCTGGTCGCTTTACGAGGCCGCGTTGCAGCGTTTCGGCGCGGTGCCCACGCTGATCGAATGGGACACGCATGTGCCGCCGCTGGCCGTGCTGCTCGACGAAGCGCGGCAGGCGCAGGAACGCATGAGTGCGCACGCATGAAGCCATCGCTCGAAGCGTTGCAGTCGGCGTTTGCCGATGCCATCGACGATCCCGCCGCCGATGCCGCGCTCGCCGCGCATCTGCAGAAAGCGGAAGCGGGCGATGGCATCGAGGTCGTTGGTCTACTCGGTTTATATCGCGGCAACGTGCGCGCGGCCCGGCGCGCGGCGCTGGCCAGCGCGTTTCCCGTGCTCGCCCAGCTCACCGGCGACGCGTATTTCGACGCGCTCGCACTCGCGTACGCACGCGCCCATCCTTCGCGCGATGCCGATCTGAACCGCTTCGGCGCGAACTTGCCCGCCTTTATCGAAGGTTATGAAACCGACGCACGTTACGCGTATTTCGGCGATGTCGCGCGTCTCGAATGGGCGCTGCACGTTGCGGCGTTCGCGGCGAATTGCACGCCAATTGCCGCAGCGCAGTGGCAGGCAATCGGCGTGGAGCGGTTGATGGCGTCGCGGCTTGCGGTGCATCCGGCCTGCGTTGCGCTCGAATCGCGCTTCGCGGCGTTCGGGATCTGGCGCGCGCATCGGCAAGACGATCCGGCGCAACAACGGTGGCCCGAGCGCGTCGATACACCTTGCTGGACGCTGATCGTGCGTCCGCAATGGCGTCCCGCTGCGCTCGCGCATACGCAGGCCGCGCACGCGGCTTTCGTCGCCCTGCAAGGCGGCGCGACGCTCGACGAAGCGCTCGAACGCGCCTTCGCCATCGACGAACATTTTGATTTCGCCAGCCAGTGGCGCACGTGGATCGAAGCGAGTGCGATCACGGGACTGCACGACGCCGACTAGCGGTTAGCGCACATAACGCAGAAGAATTCCGCCTCGCAACAACGCACAAAAAAGCAGGATTCCGAATCAAAATGGCGTGTGATGCAAACCCGGCATTCTTCTGTCGAATGCCTATGAAATCAAGGCTGAAAACTCACTTGTCTACACTGTGAAGCACGCCACATAAACGGCGCGCGCGGGCCGTTTTCAGGATGTACACTCGATTGCAAACCGGCACGTCGCGCGCGCCGCGCATCGACGCGCGCGGCTTTTTTGTGTGTTCGCCGATACGGCTGTTCCTTGCCCGTTGTTCGCCCGGGCACCCGCGAGTCCCACGCCATGATGACCCGCCGACCGTACGTCATGATCGCCATCAGCATCGTGCTGGCTGCCGTGCTCACCGCGGTGGCCGGCTGGGTCATGGCGCAGATGCGCGAGGACGCGCTGGCGAGCGCGCGCGCCGCGGCCTTCAACATGGCGCTGCTGTTCGAGCGCGACACGCAGCGCAATTTCGATGTCTACGCGATGTCGCTGCAGGCCGTAATCGACGCCATCGACGATCCGCGTCTGGCCGGACTCCCCGACGATATCCGCCAGAACGTGCTGTTCGACCGCTCGGCGACGGCGCGCAATCTCGGCGCGATTCTGGTCGCCAACGCGGCTGGCGATGTGATCTTCGATTCACGTTCGACGTTGCCGCGCGACGTCAATATCGCCGATCGCGACTACTTCATCGCCCAGCGCGATTCGCGCCAGACGGGCCTCTATATCAGCCAGCCGATGATCGCGCGCGACGGCCCGGAGAACGCCGCCATCGGCCTGAGCCGCCGCCTCGAAAAGCCCGATGGCTCGTTCGCGGGCGTGGTGGTGGGCACGATGAAGCTCGACTATTTCCGGCGCCTGATGAGTGGCGTCGAAATCGGTGCGCATGGCACGGTCGCGCTCACGCTCGCCGACGGCACGCTGCTCATGCGCCGTCCGTACGCGGCCGGGATGATCGGCAAGAATCTCGCCGAATCGGCGCTGTTTCAGCGCATCGGGCGCGCGCAGGAGGGCGGCTTTTTCGGCAACGGGCCGGTGGACGGCGTGCGGCGCTGGTTCGCGTTTCGCCGCGTGGACGGTTATCCGCTCGTGTTCAGTGTGGCGGTGGCCGCAGGCGATATCTACACCGAATGGCGTGCGCGCGCGTGGATCATCGGCTCGCTGACGGTGCTGCTCGACGCTTCGCTGGTCGCGCTGGCGGTGCTGCTTTCGCGGCAGTTGCGCCGTCGCGAACTGCTCGAAGAGGAGTTGCGCGCGCTCGCGGGCACCGATGCGCTCACGGCGCTCGCCAATCGCCGCGCTTTCGAAACGCGCGCGGATCACGAATGGCTGCGCGCGCGCCGCTCGGGCCAGCCGCTCGCAGTGATGATGCTCGACGTCGATCGCTTCAAGCTCTTCAACGACCGCTACGGCCACTCGGCGGGCGATCGCGCGCTGGCGGCCGTGGCGCGCTCGATCGGCGCGCACGCGCGGCGTCCGGGCGACTGCGCGGCGCGTTATGGCGGCGAGGAGTTCGTGCTGCTGCTGCCCGACACCAACGCGGCCCAGGCGCTCGCGCACGCCGAAAAGCTGCGCTCCGCCATCGAGACGCTCGACATTCCGCACGCCGACAGCCCGAACAACGTGCTCACGGCCAGCGTGGGCGTGGCGAGCACGTCGGCGGGCAGCTTTGAATCCTGGCGCACGCTGATCGAAGCCGCCGATGCCGCGCTCTACACGGCTAAACGCGCGGGCCGCAACCGCGTTGCCGTCTGGCAGCCGAGCCTGGCCGGCGAGCCGCACGGCGCCGGTCCCGATCTTTGACAAAATTTTACCCGGATAATATTGCGCCGATAAATTTACCCGGGTAATATTCGCTGCATCGACACAGCAAGGTGATCACGATGACAGCGACACATACGACTCATGAGAAACCCGCGTCCCACGCCGCAGGCGTGACGGCATTTGCAGGCACGCGCCTGATTGCGCGCGGCGCGCCGCTCGACGTGGCGCTGGCCGTGAAGGCGGCGCTGGATCAAGGCGAAGCGGCCTCCGTGCTGATCTTCGACGACCGCGACGCCACGCAGGTGGAATTCGATCTGCGCGGCCGTCCCGCCGATGTCGCCGCGCGTCTTTCCGCCGATGCCGCGTGGCAGGCGCAAACGCAATCAGCAAGCGAAGACGCGCCGCAGGACGACATCGGCGAAGACACGCCCCGCGGCCGTGGCCGTCCGAAGCTTGGCGTGGTGGCGCGCGAGGTCACGCTCCTGCCGCGTCATTGGGACTGGCTGGCGGCGCAGCCGGGCGGGGCGTCGGTGGTGCTGCGCAAGCTGGTGGAAAGCGCGCGTCACGCGAGCGAGGCAAAGGACCGCGTGCGCACATCGCGCGAATCCGTGCATCGTTTCATGACGGCGCTGGCGGGCAATCTGCCGGGTTACGAAGAGGCGCTGCGTGCGCTCTATGCCGGCGAGCGCGCGCGTTTCGAGGCGTGGAGCGTGGACTGGCCCGAGGGCGTGCGCGATTACGTGCGGGAACTGGCGCAAGGCGCTTTCGCCTGAAAAAGTCCGCATAAAGAGGTTCAAGCAAAAGCGAGGTTCAGGCAAAAACGTCCGGGCAAAAAAAAGCCGCTCAGGCCGGGGAGGCATGAGCGGGAAGTCGGAGAGTTTACAACTTACAACCTCTGCATGAACAGTCATGGGGTCACGCAGTAGATTGAGTCTACGTGCGGCCCCCGGCCATCGATATAAGACTTGTCCGAATTTTCTGGCGGGCTGTCCGAATGCACGCCCGAAGTCTCGATGCGCCATTGCTGTTTCGTCCTGCCCACATGCAGGAAGACTTGCCTTGCCACGTGGATTGCGGCTCCGTACACTCGCGCGTGATTTCTCTGACGGGCAGGCGCGGGGCTCGCCGTATCGACGCATGCAGCCCTCGCCCCGATCCCCGTCCCAATAAATAGCACCCGACCACGCCGGCAAACCGCCGACACCGCAGCCGACACCGCATCGACGATGCGGCGTTCGAGTTCGCGCAAGCGCCGGTTGCGGTCACAACGGCACACAAGCACACAAAGAGGAGCCCTAATGTCCGATTCCTGGTTTCCCCGCTGGCGCGCGCAAACCGGCGCCGCAAAAACCGTCGTCGCGCCCGACGAACGTCTCGCCTGGCCGCAGATGTTCGCGATGGGCGTGCAGCACGTCGTCGCCATGTTCGGCTCGACGGTGCTCGCGCCGCTGCTCATGGGCTTCGATCCGAATCTCTGCATTTTCATGTCGGGGATCGGCACGCTGCTGTTCTTCGTGATCGTCGGCGGGCGCGTGCCGAGCTATCTCGGCTCGAGCTTCGCCTTCATCGGCCTCGTGATCGCGGTCACGGGCTACGGCGGTCATGGCCCGAACACGAATATTCCCGTGGCGCTCGGCGGCATCATCGCGTGCGGCGTGGTCTATGCGCTGATCGGCGTGCTGGTGTCGGTGATCGGGACGAAGTGGATCGAAACGCTGATGCCGCCGGTCGTGACCGGCGCGATCGTCTGCGTGATCGGCCTGAATCTCGCGCCGATCGCCGTGAAGGGCGTGAGCGCAACGCAGTTCGATTCGTGGATGGCGCTGGTCACCGTGCTCTGCGTGGGCGCCGTGGCGGTGTTCACGCGCGGCATGCTGCAGCGTCTGCTGATTCTGGTCGGCCTGCTGATCGCTTATGTGATTTACGCGATCGTGACCAACGGCATGGGTCTGGGCAAGCCGATCGATTTTTCGATTGTTGCCAACGCCGCCTGGTTCGGCATGCCGAAGTTCAGCGCGCCGGTGTTCGAGCCGCACGCGATGACGCTGCTGATTCCCATCGCCGTGATTCTGGTGGCGGAAAATCTCGGCCACATCAAGGCCGTTTCGGCGATGACCGGTCATAACCTCGACCGCTATGTGGGCCGCGCGTTTATCGGCGACGGTCTCGCGACGATCGTTTCGGGTTTCGCGGGCGGCACGGGCGTGACGACCTACGCGGAAAACATCGGCGTGATGGCCGTTACCAAGATCTATTCGACGCTGGTGTTCGCCATTGCCGCGCTGATCGCGCTGGTGCTGGGTTTCTCGCCGAAGTTCGGCGCGGTGATCCAGACGATTCCGGGCCCGGTGCTCGGCGGCGTGTCGATCGTCGTGTTCGGTCTGATCGCGGTGACGGGCGCGCGCATCTGGGTGGTCAACAAGGTGGACTTCTCGGACAACCGCAATCTGATCGTCGCGGCCGTGACGCTCGTGCTGGGCGCGGGCGATTTTTCGCTGAAGCTCGGCAACTTCGGGCTCGGCGGCATCGGCACTGCTACGTTCGGCGCAATCGTGCTGTACGCGCTGCTGCGCAGAAAGCCGGCGCAGGAAGCCGCGGTTTAAGCCTTAAAATACGCGGTGAAATGCAAAACGCGACGCCTTCTTTCGAAAGGCGTCGCGTTTTTTTTATGGCCGCAGCGAGCGCGCTTAATCACGCTTAATCGCGATCCTAGCCTCGACTGCGCCCGCGATTCATCATCGCCGTTTCGGTGAGATCGACTTCGCGCATCAGCTTGCCGAGCGTTTCGTCGTTGATCGTATTCGTGTTGCGCAGTTCGAGCAGTGCCGCGCGTTCGGCGCGCATCGCCGCAAGCCGCATCTGCACTTCGAGCTGTTCCGCCTGACGCGCGTTCTTGCTGCGGTCGTGATCGGCGTCGAGCGTGGCGAGGCGTCGGCGATAGGTGTCCAGCACGCGCGCCGTGGTATCGGCGGCATGGGCCAATTCCGATTCGTCCATATCCTCGGTGGCCTTCTCCATATGCGCGTCGACCGCGCGAATCGCCGCCTGCGCCGCCTGGACGCGCGCGAGACGCTCCTCGGCGGCATGCTTCGATTCGCCGCCGCGCCGCACGCCGCGCAGCAGCAACGGCAACCCGACGATCGCCACCAGCAGCGAAGCGAGAATCACCCCCGTGGCGATAAAGATCGCGCTGTCGCGGCCCGGCAGAGGCAGGCCGTTATCGAGCGCGACCGGCAGCGAGAGCACGCCCGCGAGCGTCACCGCGCCGCGCACGCCCGCAACCGTGGTGATCGCCACGGTGCGCAGGCCCGGCACCGCATTCGACACGCCATGACGCGCCGCGCCGCGGCTCGCCACCCAGCGCAGCAGCCAGACCCAGCCGAAGCGCATGGCGTAGAGCGCGGCCAGCACGGCGGCGATATACATCAGCAGACGCAGCATCTGCAGATTGCTGGTGTGATGCGCTTCCAGCAGCGCCTTGCCGAGAATGCCCGGGAATTGCAGGCCGAGCAGCGTGAACACCATGCCGTTGAAGACGAACTCGATCATCGACCACGTGCTCGCCGCCCGCACGCGCGCCGACACCGGCCCCATGTGCGCCGCGCTCGTGTAGTTCATCATCATCCCCGCCGCGACGGCGGCCAGCACGCCCGAGACTTCCAGATGCTCGGCGAACAGATAGGCCGCGAACGGAATCAGCAGCGTCATCACGACGCCGGGCGCGGGATCGCCATCGGACGTGATGTTGAGAAAGCGCTCCGACACAAAACTGAATCCCCAGCCGATGATCGCGCCCACCGCGAGGCCGCCCGCTGCGATCACGAAGAAGCTCAGCGTCGCTTCGCGCAGCGAGAAATAGCCGGTGAGCGCCGCCGCCACGGCGAACTTCAGCGCAACAAGGCCTGACGCATCGTTCATCAGCGCTTCGCCTTCGAGAATGTGCATGAGTTGCGCGGGAATGCGGTCCTTGCCCGCGATGGCCGAAAGCGCGACGGCGTCGGTCGGCGAGAGCACGGCCGCGAGCGCGAACGCGACGGGCAGCGAAATCTGCGGCACCAGCCAGTGCACGAAATAGCCGACCGCCACCACGGTCAGCAGCACGAGGCCGAGCGCGAGCATCAGGATCGCGCGGCGCTGCATGAAGAATTCGCGCTTGGGAATGCGCCAGCCATCCGCGAACAGCAGCGGCGGAATGAACAGCGCCATGAAGATATCCGGGTCGAAGGTGACGTGCGGATTCACGCGCGGAAACGTCAGCAAGGCACCGATGCCGATCTGCAAAAGCGGCAACGGCAGCTTGATCGGCAGAAGTCGCACGATGACGCCCGAAAGGGCGACGGCAAGGAGCAGAATGAGAACGGTGAAGAGGTTTTCCATCGATCAGACAAAAGGTGCGGCGAGGACGATCGCTCAGGCGCGAAAAGCGCGTGGGGCGTGTCCCTTTATGCGGGGGCGTGGGTGAGCGCGCTCTGCGGCAGCGAAATCTCTTGCGGCAGGCGGCGGCGAGCTTACAAGTAGTTTAGCCCGAGGGCGGCGCAGGTCGCCGCGAAGCGCGCAGTCGGGTTTTTCATCGAGTGTGGATGCACGATTTTGGTGCGGTTTGATGTGTTGCATGCCCGTTGGCCGCGCACAGGCGCGATTGGCGGTGCAGGGAACGATGCGCGGCGGGTCCGGATGCAGGCGTGCACGGACTTTGCTTTATCGCCCTGCGTGGCGCAACGCATCGGTCGCGGCAGCAAGCCGCGGCGATCAACTTGCGCGAAGAGGAAGGCATGATCACAGAGCAACAGGAAAAGACGGCGCTCGCGCCGCACGGGTTCGATCTGAGCGTCACCTCGGGGCTGCAGCGCTACAGCGCGCAACATGGCGAACTCACGCTCACGAGCGTGTTCCAGCCGGTTTTCAGCCTCTCGCATATGCGCGCGATCGGCTACGAAGGGCTTTTGCGCGCGCACGATCCGCTCGACCGGCCGATTTCGCCCATCGACGTATTCGGCGAGGCCGCGCGCGTGGGCGATGTGCTGCAGGTCGACCGGCTCGCGCAGGGGCTGCATCTGGAGAACTTCGCGCTGCTCGGCGCCGAGCGCGAGTGGCTCTTTCTCAACGTGCATCCGGGCACGCTGACCGAGCCGTATCACGCGGCCGCGCTGCTCGCCAATCTCAAGCGGCTGGGCATTGCGCCGCGCCGCGTCGTGCTCGAAGTGCTGGAAGCCGAGGCCACCGACCTCGACGCGCTCGCGCATGCCGTGCACGCCTTCCGCGAGCGCGGCTTTCTGATCGCGCTCGACGACTTCGGCGCGGGGCATGTGGATATTGGCCGCGTCTGGCAACTGAATCCCGACATCGTCAAACTCGACCGCATCATGCTGATGCACGCCGCGCATCGCGCCGATATGGCCGCGACGCTGCCCGCGCTGGTCGCGCTGCTGCACGAGGCGGGCAAGCTCGTGCTGATCGAAGGCGTGGAAATGGAGCAGGAAGCGCAGCTTGCGCTGTCCTGCAACGCCGATTTCGTGCAGGGCTTTTTCTTCGCGCGGCCCGCGCCTGGCCTCACCGATTCCTCGCACGCGCAGACCGTGATCGCGGAAGCGACCGATCGTTTCCGTCAGCAAACCGAGACGCGCGAGCGCGGCACCGCCACCCGGCTCGCACCGTATCTGCGCGCGTTCGAACGCGCGGCGGAACGGCTGGGCGCGGGCGAGCCGCTCGAAGAAGTGTGCTGGAATTTTCTCGCGCTCGATCACGCGGCGCGCTGTTTTCTGCTCGATGCGAACGGGCGTCAGGCGGGCCGCAATGTCGTGCTGCGCGTGGACCGCGCGGAACACGACGCGCGCTTCCTGCCGCTCGACGACGCGCAGGGCGCGAACTGGCTGCGCCGGCCGTACTTCCGCGCGGCGCTGGTCGCGCCTGGACGCGTGCATGTGACGTCGCCGTATCTGTCGATCAACGAGGCCTTGCCGTGCGTCACGCTTTCGATGGCCGTGCAGGTGGGCGACCGTCTGTGCGTGCTGTGCGGCGATGTGGACTGGCTGGCGGAATTGCTCGCCTGAAAACGCGCGTGAATAAAAAACGGCGCGGGTGTGAATCGCCCGCGCCGTTCATTTTGTGCCTTTAAAACAGGCCTATTTCGATACGACCACGGGAATGCCGCGCAGCGCGCCCGCGCCCTTGAACGAATCGATCGCTTGCTGCACGACCGCGCTGGTCTTCACGTCGAGCTTCAGGCGCGCGCCGAGTTCGCGCTCGCTACGCTTGACCGCCGCGAGATTCGCCAGCTTCACGTGACCGTAACCGCGCACGCGCTGATGCAGATTGGCGAGCTTCGCGATTTCGTCGGCGTTATCGGCGCAGAGTTTCGCCAGCGCGTTGCGCAGCGTCGCTTCGTAATCGTCGGCGAGGGCGCGTTCCATGCGGCGCTCAAGCGTGCGGCCGAACGGATCGAACCACGTGCCGCGCACGCCGCGTCCCTTCGAAAGCAGTGCAAGCGCGCTCCAGAGCCATTGGCCGAACTGCATTTTGCGCGGCGGCTGGCCGTGCTTTTCGCGGGCGATCAGCGGCGGCGCGAGGTTGAACTTCACCGTGAAATCGCTGCCGGCCTGACCTTCGAACTGCGCTTCGAGCGCCGAGCGGAAAGCCGGATCGGCATGCAGTCTTGCGACTTCGTATTCGTCCTTCACCGCGAGCAGTTTGTAGAACGTCGATGCCACCGCGCGCGACAAGCCCTGTTCCGTCGAACGATCCGCGCCGCGCGCCGCATCGACCAGCGCACGATAACGCTTCACGTAAGCCGCGCCGCCGTACGCAAGCAGACGCGCTTCGCGGTCGGCGACCAGCTCGTCGAGCGTTTGCGTGAGCTTGCGCGCCGTGGCGTTGGCTGCAGCCGCGCGTTGCACGTCGAGCGCTTCCAGCGCAGCGGGATCGGCGGCGGCCATACGGCCAATCGAGAACGCAAAGAGGTTCGCCTGCACGGCCACGTTGTTCAACTCGATCGCGCGCGTGAGCGCCGCGAGCGACACCGGCACGAGACCCAGTTGCCACGCAAAGCCGAGCATCACGATATTCGCGCCGATGGTGTCGCCCAGATAGCGTTGCGCGAGCGCCTGGGCATCGCAGGTCGAAAGCGGGTCTTGCGCATCGGCATGACCGGCCGTTGCGGCGTGACGCATTTTCGCGAGCAGTGCATCGGCGTGCAGGTTGGCTTCGGGGTTCTGCACGAACGACGCGTTCGGAATCTCATGCGTATTCACGACGATGCGGGTGCGGTCGTGACGCACCGTTTGCAGCGCGTCGGCGCTCGCGCCCACCACCATATCGCAGGCGAGCAGCAGGTCGGCCTGCTGGGTGTCGATGCGCACCTGGTTGAGCAGCGCGTCGGTGGCGGCGAAGCGCACGAATGACAGCACCGATCCGCCTTTCTGCGCAAAGCCCATGAAATCCAGCACCGAAGCGCTCTTGCCTTCCAGGTGCGCAGCCATGCTGATGAGCGCGCCGACCGTCACCACGCCCGTGCCGCCCACGCCCGTGACGAGAATGTCATAGGGCGCATTGTCGAGATGGGTGGCCGGCAGCGGCAGCGCATCGACGCGTGCAGCCAGCGCCTGCGGATCGAACGCCGCGCCCGCCGCCTTCTTGAGCTTGCCGCCTTCGATCGTCACGAAGCTCGGGCAAAAGCCGTTCACGCACGAATAGTCCTTGTTGCACGACGATTGATCGATGCGACGTTTGCGGCCCAGTTCGGTTTCCACCGGCTCGACCGAAAGACAGTTCGATTGCACGCCGCAATCGCCGCAGCCTTCGCACACTTCTTCGTTGATGAAGAGGCGCTTGTCCGGGTCGGGGAATTCGCCTTTTTTGCGGCGGCGGCGCTTTTCGGCGGCGCAGGTCTGGTCGTAGATCAGCACGGTCACGCCCGGCGTTTCGCGCAGTTCGCGCTGCACGGTGTCGAGTTCGCTGCGGTGATGGAAGGTCGTGCCCTTCGGGAACAGACCGTGATGGCCGTCGTATTTTTCGGGTTCGTCGCTCACGACGACAAAGCGCGAAACGCCTTCGGCTTCCACCTGACGCGCGATCTGCGGCACGGAAATGCTGCCGTCGACCGGCTGGCCGCCGGTCATCGCCACGGCGTCGTTATAGAGGATCTTGTAGGTGATGTTGGCCTTCGCGGCCACGGCCTGGCGAATCGCAAGGATGCCTGAATGGAAGTAGGTGCCGTCCCCGAGATTCTGGAACACGTGGCGCGTTTTCGTGAACATCGAATGCGAGGCCCAGTCGACGCCTTCGCCGCCCATCTGGATCAGGCCCATGGTGTCGCGCTCCATCCACGACGCCATGAAGTGACAGCCGATACCGGCCTGAGCGATCGAGCCTTCCGGCACCTTCGTCGAGGTATTGTGCGGGCAGCCCGAGCAGAAGTAGGGCGTGCGGCGCACGGCATCGGCGACATTCGAGAGGATTTGCGGCGCGACCAGATCGACCACGCGCTCGCGCCGGTCGAGCGCGGGCTTGTGCTTCGCGAGCCACGCGGCGAACACCGGCAGGATGCGCGAAGGACGCAATTCGCCCAGATCGGAAAGCAGCAGCGAACCATCTTCCGCGTGCTTGCCGACAATCGCCGGACGCGCGCCGCTCGTGCGGTTGTACAGATAATCCTTGATCTGCTGCTCGATCACCGGGCCCTTTTCTTCGATCACGAGCACGTTGTCGAGACCGGCCACGAAGGCGTCGATGCGCGACATCTCCAGCGGAAACGACAGCCCCACCTTGTAGATGCGCACGCCCGCCGTTTCCAGATCGGCGACGGTGAGGTCGAGGCGGCGCAGCGCTTCCATCAGATCCAGATGCGCCTTGCCGCAGGTGACGATGCCCACGTTCGCGTGCGGGCTCGGCGCGATCCATTTGTCGATGCTGTTGGCGCGCGCGAAGTGGCGCACGGCGTCGAGCTTGGCGGCGAGGCGCTGCTCGATCGCGAGACTCGGCAGGTCGGGCCAGCGGTTGTGCAGCCCGCCTGCGGGCGGCGTGAAACCTTCGGGGGCGCTCCAGTCGGTTTTGATGGCGTCGAGATCGACGGTCGAGCCGGATTCCACCGTCTCCGAAATCGCCTTGTAGCCCACCCACGCGCCCGAATAGCGCGACAGCGCCCAGCCGTAGAGGCCGAATTCGAGCATGTCCGCGATATCCGACGGGTTCACGACAGGCATGTGCCACGCCATCAGCGCGAAGTCGCTCTGATGCGGCATCGACGACGACACGCAGCCGTGATCGTCGCCCGCCACCACCAGCACACCGCCATGCGGCGACGAACCGTAGGCGTTGCCGTGCTTGAGCGCATCGCCCGCGCGATCGACGCCCGGGCCCTTGCCGTACCACATCGCGAACACGCCTTCGACGGTGCGCTCCGGGTCCGCTTCCACGCGCTGCGTGCCGAGCACGGCCGTGCCGCCCAGTTCCTCGTTGATGGCGGGCAGAAAGCGCACATCGGCGGCTTCGAGCAGTTTCTTCGCTTTCCACGCCTGCTGATCGACCATGCCGAGCGGCGAACCGCGATAGCCGCTGATAAAGCCCGCCGTGTTCAGCCCGAGCGCGCGGTCGAGCGCGCGCTGCATGAGCGGCAGGCGGATCAGCGCCTGCGTGCCGGTCAGGAAGATGCGGCCGCGCGTGGCGGTGAGGTTGTCGGTGAGCTTGTAGTCGGCGAGGGGCGGCGTATCGAGCGGCGTATCGCTCTGCGTAAGCGAGTTGCCAAAGGCGGGGCGCGCGGTCATTTGGGGGAGTCTCCAATTTTTCTATGACGCATCGCGGGACATCGCCGGATGCGTTGAAGACTCTATTTTTTCGCGCCAATGAGGGAAATTTTTTGCTAACTAATTGGGCGCGACCGACATCCGCGCGACAGTCTGCCCGTGAATCCGCGTTTTTGAGAGAGATTTTCCTGCGCGTGTGGCGAGGCCGCCGGATCGCCTCAAATCACGCGCGGTCCGTAAGGCCTGGCTTCGTCGAACGCCACGACATCGTGAAAGTGCGTGTAGTCCATCACGCTGGTGCCGTCCGCATCGCTCATCAGATCGACGTAACGGTGTTGCCAGCGGATTTCGGCATCGGTCCAGATGTGGCGCGCCTGCATGGTCTGCGCGGTGGATTCGTCCGAGCCTTCGATCACCAGATGCAGCGACGCCGCCTGCTTCGCCAGCGATTCGGCGCTCGCACCGTACAGCGGGCTCGATTCGTCGATCACGTGCATCAGGTTCCAGCCGAGCGTGAATAGCGGATGTTCCGCGCGCACCAGATCGAGGTCGTAGATGCGCCGCGCCGTGTAACCGTCCGAGGTGGTTTCGATGCGGATCAGGCGCAGTTTCGCGTAGGCCTCGGCGATCACGTTCTGGCGCGCGTTGGCCGCGCGCGCCATCAGCGTCATGCGGCCTTCGAGCGGATGCACGACCACCTGGCGCGCGAACCAGATCTTCGCGCGCGGCCGCGAGAAGCGCGCGAACACGAGACCGGTGGCCAGCGCGATGCTCGCCATGCCGACGAAGATTTCGAGCGTCGCGACCAGGTGCGCGTAGACGGTCTGCGGATGCATGTCGCCATAGCCGACCGTCGCGAGGGTTTCGACGCTGAAGAAAAACGCGCCCGCAAAACCGTGCGGATACTGGTTGGCGATGGGCGCCGTGCCGAGCAGATAAAGGCCCGCGAACGCGGCGTTGAGGACCATGAAGAGCGCGCCGAGCGAGGCGAAGAAGGTGGGCCAGCGCATGGTCAGCGCGTAGTGGTAGAAGTCGCGCCAGGTCTGCACGGGCATGCCGTAGACGAACACGTCGCGCGAGCCGATGCGCAGCTTGCGCGCGCCGCGGCGGTTGGCGTTGCGGGGCGTGGGGGCGGTGGCGGAATCGGCGGTCGATGCGGCGCTGGCTTGGTCGCGCGCGTGCGGCGGCGTGTCGGATGTCATGGCAGTCCCTGCTGCGGGGTCGGTTTGCCCGCAAGCGTAGCAATGCCGATCAAGCGAAACAAGCAGGGACGAACGCGCCCGGCGCCGGCACACGCAGGCACATCAAGCGAAGTGCAGCAAACGGCGCGCTAAAGCCGCGAGCCACGACCTCGAGCCACGGCCTCAAACCACGCCGACGATCACGGAAACGCGCGCGGCTTCGGAATGCCCGCGCCGTGCTGGATATCGGCGATGGCTTGCCGGTGTGCGGCGTCGATGGCTTCGGCGCTGGCCGGATAACCGGTGCTGCCGCCGATGGTGATCCACGGCTGGACGGGGCTGTCGCGATGGGTGATCTGATATTCGGCGTCCCAGCGCGCACCCTGCAGTTCGAGCGGATGCACGTGGATGGCGTAGACGCCGTAGAGGAAAAGTTGCTCGGTCATGATGTCCTCCTGACCGTGGTTGCCTGACCTGCCGCGTGCACGGGTGACGTGCGGAACCTGCTTCGAACGATGCCTGCGGCCCGGGACCGGCGCGGGGGACGGGATCGCCGCCCCGCGCGCGTTTGCGAAAAAACGAAAGGTGGCGCGACGGCGCGCGCCCGGCGGCTTCGTACCGCCTTACAGTTCCAGTTCGCCGAGAAGGCGATGCGCCAGCGCCTTGGCTTCCTCCAGCGCTTCTTCCGGCGTGCCGGAAGCGGCATCGACTTCGTAGAGCGCGTTTTCGAGCTCCTCGCCGTCGTCGCGCGCCAGCGAGACCATGCCCTGGTACTGCCCGGCGTTCATCGGCCGCACCGAGGCGACCGCCGTGTAGATCCCCTTCGTGTAGCTGACGTCTTCCATAGCCTGCTCCTCGCGCAAGGAAAACTCATGCTAGCACGTTGATCGTGCGGCTGCGGGGCACGCTCGTGACGCTGGCGGGACGCTTTCGTGTCATGCGCCAGTGTCAGGTTTTGGCTCGTCGATGGCAGCGCACGGCGCGCGCCTGAACCGGTTTCCGCAACGCTTAATCGTTGCTCAATCGGCGATCAGCGCGACCACTTCGTCGAGCGTCGGCGAATGCGCGCCGGGGCGTCGGCAAGCGGCGGCGCCCGCAGCCAGCGCGAACGCCAGATGCTGCGGCCAGCTACGTTGCGGCGTGCTCATCAGGCTGAACATCAGCCCGCCGATGGAAGCGTCGCCCGCGCCCACGGTATCGGCGACTTCGACGCGCGGCGGCGCGGCTTCGAACACCTCGTCGCCCACGTAGAGCGTCGCGGTCTGAGCGCCGCGCGTGACCAGCAGCGTCGCCGCCGGATTCAGCGCGCGCATCGCGGCGATCGCCTCGGGTTCGGTCTTATCGGCGAACAGCATGCGCAGGTCTTCGTCGGAGACCTTGATGAGATCGGCGAGCGCGGCCATGCGGTGCAGGATCGGCTCGTAGCCGTGCGCCATCAGGTTGCGGTAGTTCGGATCGAAGCTGATCTTCACGCCCTGCGCGCGCAAATCCGCCGCGAGCGTGGCGAGCGTTTCGCCCAGCGGCTGGCGCACGAGGCTGATGCAGCCGAAGTGCGCCCACTTCGCGTGCGCGCGCCAGCCTTCGGGCAGCTTCGCAGGATCGAAGGCGAGATCGGCGCTGTTGTCGCCGATGAAGTAGTACGCGGGCGGATGCGTCTGATGCACGATCGCCAGCAGCGGCGCGCGCTCGACGCGCTGCATGAAGCGCATGTCGAGACCGGCGGCGACGCTGGCGTTCCAGAGTTCGTCGGAGAAGTTGTCGGTGCCGAGCGCGCCCGCGCAGGCCGTGGGCAGGCCCAGACGCGCGACCGCGCGCGCCACGTTCCAGCCCGCGCCGCCGGGATGGGCGCGCCAGTGCGAGTCCATGCCCGGGACGCCTGCCGGCGCGGATGCGCCGTCGGGCGCGCCGCCGCGCACGAGATCGGTGAGGATGTCGCCCGCCGAGATGAACGCGGGGAAGCCGGACGAGAAGTCGGGGCCAGTGCTGCAGGTGCTCATCGCTTGATCCTTGCTTGATCGTTCGCTGGATGCGTTGCTGCTTCGTATGCGCGGGGTCGCCGCGGTGGCGCTCAGGCGTTGCCGTCGGTGCCGGTTGCGCGGGGTTCGTCGGCGAGCGCCGCCTCGCGGCCGATCACCGGCGCCATGCCGCGTCCCGGCAGGGCGTTGAGCGCTTCGTAGCACGCGCCCATGGTGTGGTAGTCGGTCTTGCCCGCGGGGCTTTTCTCGTCGCTGTACTTGCGGTTGTCGCAGGTGAGAATGCGATACCACGCGCCATAGCGATGATCGACGAAATGCGCCCAGCTATAGCGCCAGATCTCGTCGTACCAGTCCCAGAAGCGCTCGTTGCCCGTGCGCTTCGCGAGCAGCGCGGCGGTGGCGAAGGTTTCGGCCTGCACCCAGAAGTATTTGTCGTGATCGCAGACGGTGTAGTCCGGGCCGAAGCCGTAGTAGAGCCCGCCGTGATCGTTGTCCCACGCGTGCGCCATGGCGGCGTCGAACAGTTCGATGGCGCGCGGCAGCAGCCACGGCAGCGGACGATGACGCTCCAGGATCAGCAGCAGCTTCGCCCATTCGGTCTGGTGGCCCGGCTGGAAGCCCCACGGACGGAAGATGTTCGAGCTGTCCTCTTCGTTGTAGTGCCAGTCCACCGACCAGTCGGCGTGAAAGTGCTCCCACACGAGGCCTTGCGAAAGCTTCGCCTGGCGCAGCGTGATGTTCGAGGCGACGCGCTCCGCGCGGTCGAGATAGACGAGATGGCCGGTCGCCTCGTAGGCCGCGAGCAGCGCCTCCGTGGTGTGCATGTTGGCGTTCTGGCCGCGATAGCTCGACACGATCCAGTCGGCGCTGGCTTCATCGGCGTACAGGCCCGCTGCGCCGTCCCAGAAGCGATGTTCCATCAGCTCGAAGGTGGCGCCGATCATCGGCCGCGCTTCTTCGATGCCGGCCATCGCCGCGTGCGCGTAAGCCAGCAGCACGAAGGCAAGGCCGTAGCAGTGACGCGTGGCGTCGAGCACGCGCTTTCTGCCGTCGCGCCAGTCGATCTCCCAGTCGTAGCCCTGATGCTGCGGGTCCCAATGCGCCTCGCGCAGGAACTGCAGGCCGTGGCGCGCGTATTCCAGATGCTGCACGTCGCCGGACTCGCGGTATGCCATCGCGTAGTTGAAGACGTAGCGGCAGCTGCTCACCAGATGGCGCGAATGCGCGTTGTACACCGAGCCGTCGTCGCGGAAATAGTGGAAGAAGCCGCCCGAGGCGTCGTACAAGTTGGGCGCGTAGAAGCGCAGCGTGTCCTCGATATGGCCCAGCAGGAACGCACGGTCGCGAAAGCTCGCGACGGCGGGCACGCTGGCATTCGTGGCCGTGTTGGCCTGGAGAGTGTCGGTGGGCTTCGTCATGGCGTTCTCAGGTTGACTGGGCTTGGGTGGCGAGCGCGGGCATGGCCGTGCTGGCGCGTTCGATCAGCCGCACGGGCAGCACGATCTCTTGAACGGGCGGCTGGAATTCGGGCGTTTCTTCGAGCAGCAGTTCCACGCCGCGCCGCCCGAGCGCTTCCTTGTCGACGGCGATGGTCGACAGCGCGGGCGAGGCATGCGAGGCACCGGCAATATCGTCGAAACCGATGATGGCGATGTCTTCGGGCACGCGCAGGCCGTGGCTCTGGCACACGCGCATGGCGGCGAGCGCGGCGGCGTCGTTGTAGGCGAAAACGGCGTCGGGCCGCGCCGCGCCGCGCTGGCGCGCCGTATCGAGCAGACGCTGCATGGCTTGCGACGCGCCGGTGTCGGGATCGAGCCCGCCGTCGATGGTGGTTTCCAGCGACGGATCGAACAGCAGCCCGGCTTCGAAGAAGGCGCGGCGGTAGCCGAGCGCGCGCTGCGCGATGCTGTAGTGCGCGAGCGACCCGCCGATAAACGCCACGCGCCGCCGCCCGAGGCTGAACAGATGATGCATGGCGAGCGCGGCGCCCGCGGCATTGTCGATGTTCACCGAGCGCAGACCCGGCGCCCACAGGTCGATCAGCACGAGCGGACGTTGCAGCGCGACCAGCGCGTTGAGCATTTCGGGCTCGACGAAACCGGCCACGGCGATGGCATCGGGCGCGTGCAGACGCAGTTGCTGGACGGTGTCGTCGGCGGGACCGGCGGTGAGCAGCGCGGGCACGATGCCGTGCTCGCGGCAGGCGTCTTCGACGCCATGCAGGACGTGCGAGAAGAACGGGCTGGCGGCGAAATTATTGTGCTGGCGATGCAGCAGGAAAGTGAGGCGGCGAATGCGCGGGCGCAGTTGCCCGCAGTCATAGCCCAGCGAGCGCGCCACTTCTACGATGCGCGTGCGCGTGGCCTCGGACAGGCCCGGCTGGTTTTTGAGCGCGCGTGAGACCGTGCCGATCGACACATTGGCCGCCTGCGCGACGTCGCGTATGGTTGTCCCCATGGTTCCTGTCTGCTTGCTGCGCGCCTGTTGCGGCGACATGGCCAGATGTGCGGCGATTGTATAGTAAAAACAGGGTAGCGCAACGTTGCATCGCGCCATAAAAGCCCCGTAAATACCCGTAATTACACAGATAAACGTAAATTTACGTGTTTAGTAAAACTAGCTAAACAAGACCGCGGGAACAGCGGTTGCTCAATCGGTCGCGTCATCATTCGAACCGTACGGAGGCATCATGCTAGGCACCTTGCTTCTGGTCATCCTGATCCTGATGCTGATCGGCGCCTTTCCCGCCTGGCCGCATAGCCGCTCGTGGGGCTATGCGCCATCCGGGACGCTGGGGATCGTCGTGATCGTCGTGGTCGTGCTCGTGTTGATGGGGACGATCTAGCTGTATCGACAGCCGCTGTAACGACAGCCGCTAAAAGACCAAAAGGCCGGCGCGGATAGGCGATCCGCGCCGGCCTTTTGTCGACGGTGAGCCAGCTGCGTTAGCTGTGCGCGGCAGGCATCGCCCGTTGCGCTTCGGCGTAGACCTCGCCGTGCGAGAGCGCGGGCAGCAGTTCCGCGCTGTCGCTGCCTTCGATCACCACGAGACCGGCGGCCTCCTGCTTGGCGCGCCGCTTCGCAATCGCTGCCAGCGACGCGATCGCTTCGCTGCCGTGCTGCGCGCCGGTGCCCGCCGCGATATGCACGCAGCCGATCGCCATCGTCACGAAGCTGAAGAACGTCGGATGACCTTGCCGGTCCTCGCCGTGAATGCCGCCTGCGAGCCGGTCGGCGGGTGCGTAAAAACGCAGCGCGCCCGCATTGAAGGTTTCGATCGCGCGGCTGGCGCGCTCGCGCCACGTTTCGCTCTGAAACAGGATCAGGAAATCGTCGCCGCCCACGTGGCCGAGAAAGTCGCGCATGGGGTCGCACACATCGGCGAGCACCTGGGCCGCGAATTTCAGCACCTCGTCGCCTTGCCAGTAGCCGTACTGATCGTTGAACGGCTTGAACTGGTTCAGATCGACGTAGCACGCGTGAAAGCCCGCGTCGTGCGATTGCAGACGTTCGATGTGCGAACTGATCGGGATATTGCCAGGCAGAAACGTCAGCGGATTCGCGTAGCGCGCCGCCTGGATGCGTACTTCCGTCACCGCGCGCACGAGACTTTCGCCGGTGCCGAGCCCCGCGTAACGGCCGTTATCGGTGATGACGAAACCATCGGCGAGATAGCGTTGATCGTCGCTCGCGAGCAGCGCGGCCATCTGCTCGACGCTCATGGTCTGCTCGATCAGCACGGGCTGCGCGTTGGCGAATTGCAGACAGGCTTTCTTGCCGAACAGCTCGCGGTGATAGGGCAGCGCGTAGCGGTCCATGAACGCGCGCCGGTTGATCAGCGCCACGGGCGTTTCGCCTTCGACGACCGCGACCGCGTGCAGATCGGGCATGCGGTTGAAGAGATCGAGCACGTCGTTATTGGTCGCGCGGCGCGGCAGCGCGGGCGCGTGCACCACCATCTTCTGCGCGGGCGCGCCGCCGCCCGTTGCGCTTGCGCCGCTCTGACGCGTCGCTTCGGGAAACACGGCGATGTGATGCGCGCTGATCGCGGCGCGCGTGCGCTCGTCGAGCTTGCGCGGCGGCTGCGCATCGGGACGGCCGAGGAAAAAGCCCTGGCCGCTCTGGATGCCCATGTCGCGCAGCACGAGCAGATCGGCTTCGTTCTCGATGCCTTCGGCCACGAGCCGCGCGCCGCTCGCTTGGGCGAAATGCTGCATGGCGCGCACGGCTTCGAACTTCAGCGGCGTATTGGCGATGTCCTGAATGAAGAAGCGATCGATCTTCACCACGTCGGGCTGAAGCTGCACCCAGACGTTCATGCTGGCGTTGGCGCTGCCGTAATCGTCGAGTGCGAACTGCGCGCCGGCCGCGCGCAAGGCCGCCACCACGGGCGTGAACTCGCGCAGATCGGCGATGGCGCTTTGCTCGGTCAACTCGATCACGACGCGCTGCGCGTCGATGCGCGCGAACAGGGCGCCGATGCCCGTGCTGGCCAGCTGGCACAGCGCGCCCGCGCTGAAGTTCAGGAACAGCTTGCCGTTGCAGCCGAGCTGCGTGAAGGCGTCGATGCAGACGTCGGCGGCGGCGCGTTCGAGCGCGGTGGTGCAGCCCGCAGCGCCCGCGTGCGCGAACAGCGCGGCGGGCGACTCGAGCGGCGAGCCGGCCGGACCGCGAATCAGGCCTTCGTAGCCGAGGATGGCGCCATCGTCGAAATCGACGATCGGCTGGAAGACGGCGCGCAACTGGCGTTGGGCGATCAGGGCCTCGATGCTGGCCGGACCTTCAGTGGCGCCGACAATCGGTGAGGCGGACGGCGTGGACGCACGTGCAGACATGGATAGAGCCAGGATGGCTTTAACGACGGGAATATCGGCAGCAGCGTCGGACAATTAAATGAACTTTTCATGACAGTTCGAAGAAAAAGGGCGCGGAGGGGCTGTGCAACGTTTGCGAGCCAAAGCGGCTGTGGCTGATGTGCGTCAGGTTGTCCTCCTGGTCGGAACGGGACAATGGCGGGTTCGCGCCCGACATGCCGATGCAGCACCAGTCAAGGCGTGGGTGACCCGCTCGACATCCATACCGATCCCGTTGCGCCAGGTTCTGCGAAGGCCTCGATGAGGGTTTACAAAATCAGATAAAATTATTTAATCTGTAAACCTTAATCAGGAGTGCTGCCATGATCGGTCCACGCTTGCACCGCGCCAGGAAGGCGGCAGGATTGTCACTGCGCGACCTTGGCGCACAAGTCGGCCTGACGCATGCGGCCATCAAGAAGTACGAAGACGGACAAGCGACGCCGTCATCGTCGACCTTGCTCAAGCTGGCCCGCACGCTCAACGTGCGAACGGAGTACTTTTTCCGCCCGGAAACGGTTTCTCTTGACCGCATTGAATATCGCAAACGCAGCACACTGCCCCGGAAGCGCCTCGAAGCGATCGAACATGAGGTGATTGATCACATCGAACGTCGTATCGAGCTTGAGAACCTGTTCCCATCTCCGCCGATTGCCCCTTTCGGGCCGGTCCACGCGCTGCCTGAGGTCATCTCCGGGCTGGCGCAGATCGAATGTGCGGCCGAGACGGTGCGCAAGGCGTGGGACCTGGGTTACGCCCCGATCCCGGACCTGATCGACGTACTGGAAACGCATGGCATCCGCGTATTCATGATCGACGCCAATGCTGATCCCAAGTTCGACGGGCTTGCGGCGTCGGTCGGTCGATTGCCGGTCATTGTGGTTGGCAGCAACTGGCCCGGAGATCGTCAGCGCTTTACGCTCGCGCATGAACTGGGGCACCTGATCCTGGCTGATCGACTGGAAACGGGCCTCGACGAAGAGTTGGCGTGCAACCGGTTTGCTGGTGCTTTTCTGATTCCGCGTCAATCGGTGATACAGGAGTTGGGCGCGCATCGTAGCTTCATCGAGCCGAAGGAACTGGCGTTGCTCAAGGAAGAGTTTGGCCTGAGCATGGCCGGTCTTCTTTATCGTGCGCGCGACCTCGGCATCGTGTCGCCTGCATGGCGCGACGAGCAGGCGAAGCAGTTTCGGAGTAAGGGTTGGCATATCACCGAACCCGGCAAACCGTATCCGGCACAGAAGGCGCATGTGTTCGAGCAGATGGTGTTTCACGCGCTGGCCGAAGACTATATCGGCGAATCGAAGGCCGCAGAATTACTGTCGATGTCGCTGATCGACTTTCGGGCTGAACGCGCGCTGGAGGGCAGCGATGCTGCTACTCATCAGTGATGCCAACATATTGATCGACATCGAGGTAGGTGGACTGACCGCCTCCATGTTCAGCCTCGACTACCAGTTCGCTTTACCCGATGTGCTCTTCTACGAAGAGCTGGAAGCGCAGCACGCGCATTTGCTCGATATGGGACTGGAAGTACGGGAGCTTGATGAGCGGATGGTGGCGCGAGCGGCTTTTCTTGCCCGGCAGTACCGCCGCCCCGGCCGTATGGATCTGTTCGCTTTGGTGCTCGCGGCAGAAGCACAGTGCCCGCTGCTGACCGGCGACCGGGACCTGCGAGCCGCGGCGGAAAACGAGCGAGTCGAAGTGCGTGGCACGCTTTGGCTCGTGGCGGAAATGCTGCGAGCGGGAACGATCAACGCTCAGGTCGCACGCAGCGCCTATCAACAGATGCGAGCCCACGGAAGGCGGCTTCCGTGGGGCAGGGCAGAGCAGATTCTGGCTGAGTTCGAAGCTCAGCAGAGCGCTTGCGATTGAGATTGAGATTGAGATTGGATAAACAACGACCGCTGCCAGGGTGCTCTCGGCGTCACCTTCATGCACTCGAGCAGTGGGAAGACCGCGCTTAACGCCGCCCCGCCGCAGCCGCGCCACCCTGCGACTCGTCGCCCGCAACGGCCGCACGTTCCGCGCTCATGTCGCGCGCGCCCCAACGCTGCGCCAGCGCCGCGCACACCATCAACTGAATCTGGTGGAACAGCATCAGCGGCAACACCACCGCGCCCACCGCATTCGACGCGAAGATCACCTTCGCCATCGGCACGCCGGCCGCGAGGCTCTTCTTCGAGCCGCAGAAAATAATCGTGATCTGATCCGCGCGCGAGAAGCCCAGCTTGCGGCTCGCGAAGATCGTCATGCCGAGCGCCAGCGCCAGCAGCACCGCATTCACCACCAGCAGGCCGCCCAGTGCCGCGAGCGGCGTGTGATGCCAGAGCCCTTCGTTGATCGCTTCCGAAAACGCGCCGTACACCACGAACAGAATCGAGCCTTGATCGACGAACTTGAGCACGCCGCGATTGCGCTCGATCCAGCCGCCGATCACCGGGCGCAGCAACTGGCCCGCCACGAACGGCACGAGCAGTTGCAGCACGATGTTCCAGACCGTATGCCACGCGGAACTGCCGCCGGCCGTCTGGTTCGTCACCACGAGGCTCACCAGCGCGGGCGTGACGAAGATGCCGATCAGGCTCGACGCCGAAGCGCTGCACACGGCCGCCGGCACGTTGCCGCGCGCAATCGACGTAAAGGCGATCGACGACTGCACGGTCGACGGCAGCGTGCACAGGAACAGCACGCCCATATAGAGCGCAGGCGTGACGAGCGGCGAAAGCACCGGCTTGAGCGCAAGCCCGAGCAGCGGAAACAGGATGAAGGTGCTGGCCAGCACGACGAGATGCAGACGCCAGTGCGTGGCGCCCGCGACGATCGCTTCGCGCGAGAGCTTGGCGCCGTGCAGGAAGAACAGCAGCCCGACCGCGATATTGGTGAGCCAGTTGAACCCAGTGGCGGCCTGGCCGTGCACCGGCAGCAGGCTCGCGAGGATCACGGTGCCGACGAGGCAGAGCGTGAAGTTATCGGGCAGGAATTTCGGACGTGCCATCGGACGATCTCAAGTGCGCATATCGGCGCCTGGCAATGTGCGTCGTTCGACGCGAGCATCGCGGGCATAAGGGGTCATCGGGAGGCCCTATTGTCTGCGCAAGGCCATTGAAAAAGCAAATTCATTTGCGGAATTGATTAATGAGTGAGGCGCATGTTGGCGCGCGATCCAGAACGGTTTTGCCGCGCCGGTTTCGAGTGTGCCGGGAATGCGCCGATGGCGGTGTGTCCGATGTTCATCGCGATCCTCATGTTCATTCGTCATGCAAAAGACCGCTTCTCAAGTACGACGAAATACTCACCCGGAACAGCTTCGGGAAGGTGCATTGGGCGGTGCGATGCAGCACAAAACCAGCACAAAACCAGCACAAAACCAGCACAAAACCAGCACAAAACAGGCCCGTGCGACAACCCTCCAAAACCCGAAAAATCGAACAGTAACATGGTGTTACAACCCTTCCGAGGGCATAACACTTTTTGGCTCGACACCCATACCGGGGGCCCATAAATTACCGTCAAGGAACGTGTGCAGACCGTTGCGGCGGCAATCGTTACGCATCGCAGCACACGCTTCCCGGAACTGGCCTGCCATGGCCCGAATGGCGGGTGGTCATGCGGATCGTCGGGCAGGTGATCGACAAAATGCGCGCAGGGTTGTTACGGATGGGACAGTGGATGCTGGGGGCCGGTTTGGCGGCCCTCGTTGCGCTCGCCCATGCCCAGCCCTCGTTCGCGCCTCATGGCGGCGGCGGTTTTCACGGCGGTGGCGGCGGTGGTTTCGGCCATGCGCCGATGATGCGCGAAGCGTCGCCCATGCATTGGGGCGGTGCGGGCGCTGCCCGTCAGCCGCGCTACGGCGGCATGCCCGGTGGCGGCGCACGCTACAACAACCCGGCGCCCTTGCGCGTCGCCGATCAAGGCGGCTGGCGCGAACGCGGCGCGCCTGGCGGTGGCCGTCAGGCGGAGCGTCGCGAAACGCCAGGCTTTAGCAACAGCCCCTACGGCAACGGCTTCAGCAATTATCGCGGGCCGATCCAGCCGGTCAGCGCGGAGACCCGTCAGGTGCCGCATCCGCCGGCGGACTCGCCGGTACGCGCCGGTTCGATCCGCGAGGACGTCGCGCGCTATAACGAGGAACGTGGCACGTTCCGGCCGTTCCAGCGGGGCGGCGGCGATGGCCCGCGTCCGCCGATGCCTTCGCCGTATCGTAATTAACCGCAACTAACAGCCAGCCCGGCGTGCTGCCCGGAGCGTGCCTGCCGAGCCGCAAAGCTGCACCGCCGCGCACCCTGACCCCCGCGCGCCAATAAGCCTTCGCGCACGCACTTTCCCCGCCTGCGCACCTTTCTTTCCGCGCCTTTCCAGTCGTCCTTTTCCGCGTTTCTCCCGCGCCCGATCCCGCCTGAAATCCCCGTTTCCCCCCGCAAGCGCTTTTTCGCTTCAAAACTGACGCGTGGATACCACACTTTTTCTGAAATCACTCGTCATACAGAACCCTTTCGTCATCAAATCTCGTCTTCGCTGTGGCGGCGCGTCAACGGCCAGGCCGGAAAGCGCAAAAAACGGGCAGAAGCCCCGTCCACATGGGCCATGAGCCCGACGTCGTTCATGTTGCGATGCGCCATAAAGAGCGCCGGATCCCATCAGTGCAGGTTTTGCGGACAGCAAACTAATCGGGCCGATATACCGGCGATAACAGCCGATATTTTTGTCCAGAAAAATGGTCCGCAAAGATGGACCTGCCCAGAACGGCCACGCCTGCGAACGACGAAAAACAAACGGTTTGCGCGAGCGCCAAAGCCGCCAGTCACACCTTTTTTTGACAAAGACAGGAGAACCCATGAAATCAGCCGTTAGCCGCGCGCTGCGTGCGCCGCTGCGTACGTCCCTTAAGGCCGGCGCCATCGCCGCCGTGCTCGCCGCCGCATCGTCGTCGGCCTTCGCACAGTCGAGCGTGCAGCTCTATGGTCAGGTCGACGAGTGGGTCGGCGCCACGCGCTTCCCCGGCAGCCAGACCGCATGGAATGTCGGCGGCGGCGGTATGTCCACGTCCTACTGGGGCTTGAAGGGCTCCGAGGATCTGGGCGGCGGCTACAAGGCGATCTTCACGCTGGAAAGCTTCTTCCGCGCACAGAACGGCCAGTACGGCCGCTTCTCGGGTGACACGTTCTTCGCGCGTAACTCGTACGTGGGTATCGAATCGCCCTACGGTACGGTCACGGCGGGCCGTCTGACGACGCAACTGTTCGTCTCGACGATCCTGTTCAACCCGTTCATCGATTCGTACACCTTCTCGCCGATGGTGTACCACGTGTACCTCGGCCTTTCGACGTACCCGACCTACACGACCGACCAGGGCGTGGTGGGCGATTCGGGCTGGAACAACGCGATCCAGTACTCGACGCCGAACTTCAACGGCCTGTCGGGCTCGGTGATGTACGCGCTCGGCAACACGGCCGGCGAAAACGGCAAGAAGAAGTGGAGCGCCCAGGCGCTGTACTTCCACGGCCCGTTCGCTGCCACGGCGGTGTATCAGTACGTGAACTTCAACAGCTCGCCCGGCGATATCGGCAGCATCCTGAGCGGCGACGTGACCGTCGTCGGTCTGCGCAGCCAGAGCGTTGCGCAGGTGGGTCTGTCGTACGACCTGAAGTACGCGAAGTTCTTCGGCCAGTACATGTACACGAACAACAACAGCGACATCAGCAGCTGGCACGTCAACACGGCGCAAGGCGGCGTGTCGGTGCCGGTCGGCCCGGGCACGGTGATGGCGTCGTACGCGTACTCGCGCGACAGCGGCGGCCTGAACCAGACGCACAACACGGCAGCGGTCGGTTACGACTACCCGCTCTCGAAGCGCACCGACCTGTATGCCGCGTACATGTACGACCACTACGACAACATGTCGACGGGCATGACCTACGGCGTGGGCCTGCGCGCGAAGTTCTAAGCGTTCGGCCGCATCGCTTCGCGTGGCAACGCCACGCATTGCCAGGAAAACCCCCGCGCTGTCCGCAGCGCGGGGGTTTTTCTTTGGCGCGCCGGAAAGAAGCGGAAAGAAGCCGAAAGATCGCAGGCTGCGCGTTTGGCTACCAGTAATTGATAAAGCGCGCACAATAACGCGGATTGTTTCCTGATCACGTCAGACCGTTTTACCGTTTAACCGATACGAGCAAGAGCAGCGCGATGGATACCCTCGTCAGCATGAAAGTTTTCCGGCAGGTGGTGGAAGCGGGGAGCTTCGTCGCGGCGGCCGAGCGGATGGGCATGTCCGCGGCGATGGCCAGCAAACACGTGATGCACCTGGAGCAGCAGCTCAACGCGCGGCTGCTGAACCGCACGACGCGCCGCGTCGCGCCGACCGAAGCGGGCCGCGAATACTACGAACGCGTCGCCCAGGCGCTGACGGAACTCGACGAAGCCGGCCAGGCCGTGGGCGCGGCCAGCGTGGTGCCGCAAGGGCGGCTGCGCGTGTCGTCGCTGACGGCTTTCGGTCTGCGCCACGTGATGGGCGCGGTGGCCGATTACGCGGCGGATTTCCCCCAGGTGACCGTCGATATCACCTTGTCGGACCGCGTGGTCGAGTTGATCGACGAAGGCTTCGACGTGGCGATCCGCGCCTCGCCTTCGGGGCTGAAGTCGTCGTCGTTGATCGCGCGGCCGCTGGCGACCGCGCATATCGTGCTGTGCGCCTCGCCGGAGTATCTGCGCCGCCATGGCGTGCCGAAAACGGTCGCCGATCTCGCGAAGCACAAGTTCGTGCATTACGCGGGCGCTTCGGCGGCGGAACTCGCGCCGTTCTCCGAAGCGGGCGCGCGCCCGAAGCCGGGCGGCAACCTCATCGTCAATCATCTGGAAGCGCTGCGCGTGGTGGTGCTGCAAGGCGGCGGACTGTCGATGCTCGGCACCGAAGTGATCGGCGACGATATCGCCGAAGGCCGTCTCGTGCCGCTGCTCGTCGATGCGCTGCCGCCGCGCGAGTTGCCCATCTACGCGGTCTACGCGAGCCGCCGCCATCTGTCGGCGAAAGTGCGCTCGTTCGTGGACTTTCTCGCCGCGCGCTTCGGCGAACGTGCGCTCTGGCCGAATGCCGACGAAATCCGCGCGCTGGCGCAGCGCGTGAAGGTCTAAGCGACCCAAAGCCTGATCGCGCGATCGGGTTATCGCGCGATCCCGAGCCGCGCCTTCGCTTCGTCGTACTCGCTTTTCAGGCGCGCGACCAGTTCCGCCACCGACGGCACATCGTCCATCAACCCGACGCCCTGGCCCGCGCCCCAGATGTCCTTCCACGCCTTGGTCTTGTCGCCGCCGAAGTTCATCGCCGATTTATCCGATTCGGGCAGCGCGTCCGGGTCGAGCCCCGCGTTGACGATGCTCTCGCGGATGTAGTTGCCGTGCACGCCCGTGAACAGGTTCGTGTAGACGATGTCGGCGGCCTTGGCGCCCAGGATCGCGTGCTTGTAGCCCTCCACCGCATGCGCTTCCTGGGTGGCGATAAAGCGCGTGCCCATGTAGGCGAGGTCGGCGCCCATCGCCTGCGCGGCGAGGATCGAGCCGCCGTTGGCGATCGCGCCCGACAGCACGAGCGGGCCGTCGAACATGCGCCGCACTTCGCCCACCAGCGCGAACGGCGAGGTCGTGCCCGCATGCCCGCCCGCGCCCGCCGCCACGAGAATCAGCCCATCCACGCTCGCTTCGAGCGCCTTGCCCGCATGCCGCAGATTGATGACGTCGTGCAGCACGATGCCGCCATAGCCATGCACGGCGTCGAGCAGTTCCTTCGGCGGCGCGCGCAGGCTGGTGATGAAGATCGGCACCTGATGTTTCACGCATACGCCGATGTCGTGCTCCAGGCGCGCATTCGACTGATGAACGATCTGGTTCACGGCGATCGGCCCGATCACGGCATCCGGGTGGGCGGCCTTGTGCGCCGCGAGTTGCGCCTGGATCTGCGTGAGCCATTCGTCGAGCAGTTCGGCGGGACGCGCGTTGAGTGCCGGAAACGAACCGACGATCCCCGCCTTGCACTGCGCCAGCACGAGATCGGGATAGCTGACGATAAACATCGGCGAGGCGACGACGGGCAACGACAGGTTCTGCAGAACGGCAGGCAAGGCCATGAGCGGATCTCCTTGGGCACGCGGCGCGCGGCGCTGGCCGATGCAGGGCGGCGCGCCAGCCAGAATCGGTCAAAAACGGTCGTTCGATTATAGGCACGCTGTCGCCCGGACCGGGTTCGAAGCGGATTCGAGGGAGTGTTCGGTTTCTAGCGCTACGAGCCCGAAACCACGCTTTGGGCTCGCGCACGCCTCATACAATGGCAGCAGACCAACAGGGACAAGAGAGAGACAAATCATGCCGTTTGAGGGATACACGCCTTTCACCGTCCGGACCGCGGGCGGCGTCGAGATCAACGGGATGCGCGGCGGCGAAGGCCCGCCGTTGCTGCTCCTGCATGGTCATCCGCAGACGCACATGATCTGGCATCGCTGTGCGGCGGATCTGGCGCAGCACTTCACCGTGATTGCCACCGATCTGCGCGGTTACGGCGATTCGTCGAAACCGGCCAGCGACGCGAGCCACGCCGCGTACTCGAAACGCGCAATGGCCGCCGATCAGGTCGAGGTCATGCGCCACTTCGGCTTCGAACGCTTCCTGGTGTGCGCGCACGATCGCGGCGCGCGTGTGGCGCATCGCATGGCGCTCGATCATGCGGAGGCTGTCGAACGGCTGATGCTGCTCGATATCGCGCCCACGCTCGCCATGTACGAGCAGACCGACCGCGAATTCGCCACGCTCTATTTCCACTGGTTCCTGCTGATCCAGCCCGAGCCGCTGCCCGAAGCGCTGATCGGCGCGAATCCCGATGCCTATATCGAGCGCGTGATGGGCAGCCGTCACGCGGGCCTCGCGCCGTTCGCCCCGAAGGCGCTGGGCGCGTATCGCGCGGCGCTGCGCCAGCCGGGCGCGGTGCACGCGATGTGCGAAGACTATCGCGCCTCCGCGACCATCGACCTCGAACACGATCGCGCCGATATCGAACGCGGCCATAAAGTGGGTTGCCCGTTGCGCGTGCTGTGGGGCGAGCATGGCGTGATCGAGCGCTGCTTCGATCCGCTGGCGGAATGGCGCAAGGTCGCGCGCGACGTGAGCGGCCGCGCGCTGGACTGCGGCCACTACATTCCCGAGGAAGCGCACGAAGCGCTGGTGGCCGAAATGCTGGCGTTCTTCGAAGCCACCGACGAAGCCACCGAACGCTGAGCGCGCGTTCTACACGAGCGGCGGCAGACGGCGCGGCACCGGCGTCGATTTGACGATGGCGCTGCTCGTCTCCGCGCGCTCGGTGACCTTGTTGAGAATGTCGTCGAGTTGCTCGATCGAATGCAGGTAGACGCGGGCGATAAAGCAGTCGTCGCCCGTCACCTTGTCGCATTCGATGAACTCGGGAATGCGCCGCAACATCGCCTCCACCAGATGCAACTGGCCCGGCAGCGGCTTTACGCGCACGATCGCCTGCAGCGTGTAGCCGAGCGCACGCGGGTCGATACGCACCGTGTAACCGCCGATCACGCCCTGCGCTTCGAGCCGGCGCATGCGCTCCGACGTGCTGGGCGCCGATAGCCCGATCTGCCGCGCCAGTTCGCTCACGCTGGCGCGCGCATCTTCGGCGAGCGCCGCAAGCAGCGCGCGGTCGATGTCATCGAGCGCAGCGGGCGCGGATGTATTCGCACGTGTGTTCATGATTTCGCTCATCCAAAGGGCAGATTGCCTTCGATTCTAAGGCTATGAGCAGTTTCGGCCTTGTTTTCGCCATGTATTCCGCCTTGTACAGCCAGTAAACTAATTCGCAGATTCTTGCGAGGAAAATGCTCATGGCTTCCCCTGAAGTACGCCGCGGCGCGGGCGAAATGATCGTCGCGATGCTGATGTCCGGCACCATCGGCTGGCTCGTGGTGGCGTCGAAGCAGCCCGCGCTCAATGTCGTGTTCATGCGCTGCGTGCTGGGCGGCGCGACGCTGGCGCTGGTGTGCGCGGCGCTCGGGCTTTATCGGCGGGCGTTGCTGCCGTGGCGCACACTCGGGCTCGCGATGCTGGGCGGCGCGGCCATCGTCGCGAACTGGGTGCTGCTGTTTGCGGCGTATTCGCGGGCGTCGATTTCCATGGCCACGGCCGTCTACAACACGCAGCCCTTCATGCTGGTCGGACTCGGCGCGCTGCTGCTGCGCGAACGCGTGAGCGCATCGACGATCGTGTGGCTCGCGCTCGCCTTCGTCGGCCTCGTGGGCGTGGTCGAGGTGCCGCCTGCCGTGCTCGCGGTGCCGGGCGAATATCTCGCGGGTGTGGCCTGCGCGGCGGGCGCGGCCTTCCTCTATGCGATCTCGGCGATCATCACGCGGCATCTGAAGGGCACGCCGCCGCATCTGCTCGCGCTCGTGCAACTGGGTTTCGGCGCGCTGGCGCTCGCGCCGTTCGTGCACTACGGCACGCTGCCCGATACGCCCGTGCACTGGGCGCAGATCGTCACGCTCGGCATCGTGCATACGGGCGTGATGTACGTACTGCTGTACGGAGCGATCCAGAAACTGCCCACGGCGATGACGGGCGCGCTGTCCTTCATCTATCCGGTGATGGCGATCCTGGTGGACTGGTTCGCGTTCGGCCAGCGCCTGGCGTTGATCCAGATCGCGGGCGCGGCGCTGATCCTGCTCGCGGCGGCCGGCGTGAACCTCGGCTGGCGGATCGTGCCGCAGCGCGAGAAAGCGTCGACGGTTTAAGGCGGCGCGCCGCCCGCGCGAGCCGCATGGTTCGGAGACTGCCCGCATAATGGCGCGGATCTCAATGCACTCCGATCCGCCTGCGCATGTCCTCATCCGAACTCAGCCGCGACGAAGCCGAACTCATTCGCGCCAAACGTCGCGCGCTTTTCCTGTTGATCGCGGCCGCCGTGGTGTTCGTCGTCACGGCGCTGTCGCCGCCGGGCGTGATCGTCGACGGCATCAAGGCTGTGAGCGAAGCCTCGATGGTGGGCGCGCTGGCCGACTGGTTCGCCGTGGTGGCGCTGTTCCGGCGCGTGCCGATTCCTTTCATCGCCGCGCGTACGGGCGTGATTCCGCGCAACAAGGATCGCATCGCGGACGAACTCGCCGTGTTCGTGCAGGAGAAGTTTCTCGACGTGAATTCGCTGGTCGGGCTGATTCGCCGGCACGATCCCGTCGAGCGTTTATCGGGCTGGCTGACCGCGCCGCAGAATGCGCAGCGGCTGGGCGATTACGCGGTGCGTCTGATGTCCGGCCTGCTCGGCCTCACCGACGACGCGCGCATCCAGGCTTTTATCCGCGACGGTTTGCATGCGGCGCTCGACAAGGTCGATCTCTCGAAGTCGGCGGGCGCGATGCTCGACACGCTCACGAAAGATGGCCGCCATCAGGAACTGCTCGACCGCATGCTCGATCAGCTTGGCCTGCTGCTGGCCGAGGAAAGTACGCGTGCGTTCGTGGCGTCGCGCATCGTCGATGGGCTCAAGGGCGAGTTTCCGAAGAGCGAGTGGATGCTGCCTTCGGAATGGCTCGGCGACAAGGGCGCGCGCGTGCTGGAGAGTGCGGTGAGCCGTCTGCTGCTGCAGGTGAGCGAGGATCGCGAACATCATCTGCGCCAGAAGTTCGACGAGGTGATGCAAAAGCTGATCCAGCAACTCAAGAGCGATCCGGCGTTTTTGCGCAAGGGCGAGGAGCTGAAGGCGAGCCTGCGCGAAGGCAGCGCGCTCAACGATTACACGCGCGAGCTTTGGGACAGTCTGCGCGCCTGGCTGCGCGACGATCTCGACCAACCGGATTCGACGCTGCACGCGAAAGTGGCCGCCACCGGGCACTGGCTGGGCGAAGCGCTTGCCGCCGACGCCGATCTGCGCGCCTCGCTCAACGGCCATCTGGAAGACGCCGCGCGTGCGATGGCGCCGGAGTTTTCGCGCTATCTCACGCATCACATCCGCGATACGGTGCGCAACTGGGACACGCGCGAAACGGCGCGCCTGATCGAGCTGAAGATCGGCAAAGACTTGCAGGAAATCCGCGTGAACGGGACGGTGATTGGCGGCACGATCGGGCTTGGGCTCTATCTGTGCTCGCATCTGTTCGAATGGTTGCGCCTGCAACTCGGCATGTGAGCCGTAGTTCATGCATGCGATATAGATTCGGATCGCGAAGTAATTCGGGTGATTTTCGGGCGGCTGGGAGGGCGCTGCGCACCGTCGTCAGTCTGTAGGGAAATCACCGATGCGACGTGCAATCGCGCGCGAGTATGATCGGCTCACACGTTTGATCACGTCAGAGCAAGATACTCTCGCTCGTCCCCCAAAAAGGACGAGCGTTTTTTTATTCAGGCGCTTCGATGCGGTCTTCGCGCAGCACCAGCGCGCCGCTCTTCGCCAGTTCGCCGGTCAGTTCGCGCAGCAGCGCGGGCCACGCACTTTGAAGCGCGAGTTGCTGCGCCGCCGCGTGCAGCGCCGAGGCTTCGGCCAGCATCGTTTCCAGCGCACCCAAACCCAGCGTGCGCACCTCCAGCAGCTTGAACACGATCAGCACCTTGAGCGCGTTTTTCGCGTTGCGTGCGGGATCGGCGCGCAGCCAGGCAAGCCGCGAATACGCCCGTTCGAGCGCTGTGTTCACGTTGGTGAACGGCTGGCCGTGACCCGGAATCACCGTGGCCACGTCTAGCTGCGCGATAGCGTCCAGCACCGCCTGTTGCTCCGCAAAACCGCTTTCGCCTTCGAGTTCCGGGAAGATCACGCCGAAGCCATGCTCCCAGAGCGCATCGGCGCTGATCAGCACGCGCGGTTCGGGCGCGTAGAGCATCAGCGAATCGGGATCATGGCCCGGTGCGCCGATCACGTCCCAGTCGAAGCCGCCCATCGTCAGGCGTGCGCCGGGCGCCAGCGTGCCCGTGAAGCCGAAGCGATCGCAGGTCTGCGCCGTCGCGCGAAAGCTGAGCCGCGCTTCGTCCCACTCGCGCACGGCGCGCGCGCTGGCGGCCGGGATCAGCGTGTCGCACGGCCATTGCGCCTGCAGTTGCGCATTGCCGCCGCAATGATCCGAATGCAGATGCGTGTTGATTATCGTGTCGAGCGCGCGGCCCGCGAGCGCATGCTGCACGAGCGCAACGGTTTGCGCCGCGTGCGTGGCGTAACCGGTATCGACCAGCGCGCTACGTTCGCGATCGACCAGCAGCACGTTGTTCGACGAAAGCCAGCCGCGCTCGAATACGCGTATCGACGCAGGTAATCCAGGCAGCGTGGCTTCGCTCATGGCGCCGCGCCTTCGGAAGCCTGCGGCTTCGGCATCACGAGTATGGTCGAATGGCCGACGATCAGCGTCTCGCCGTGCTGGTTCTTCGCGGTGCCGTCGAGCTTCACGAGATCGCCGTTGAGGCTCGCTTTCCAGTGCGCCGCCACCACGTGCCATTCGAAGGTGATGACGTCGTGCGCCTGCGCGGCGCGCTTGAGCTTCATGTCGAATTCCAGACCGAGCGGCTGCGCATACTGCGAAAAATGCGTCGCGAGCAGCGCCATGAAATGCGCGGTGGGCTGCGTGCCCGAAGCGATCAAACCGCCGAAGCGGCTTTGCGCGGCATACGCATCGTCATGATGAAGCGGGTTCATGTCGTTCACGAGCGTGGCGAACGCTTTCACCGAAGCGGGCGAGAGCGCGAGCGTGTCGCTGAACGTCTCGCCGATCTTCACGACGCGAGCGGGTGCCGTCATTGCACGCGTCCCGGCAAGGCATCGCGATGCGTGATCCAGTTCGCGTGCCGTAGCTCGATCGCATCCCACACGGCGCGCTTCGCTTCATCGTCGAGCGTGGACCAGGACGCGATCTCGTCGATGGTGCGCAGGCAGCCTTCGCACAGGCCGCTCGTTTCGTTCATGCGGCAAATGTTGATGCAGGGCGAAGGCGTGCTCATGCTTCACGCAGCGCGACGTCCACCACGGGCGCGCCGGTCATGGCCGCGAGTTCCTGCGGCGACAGATTGAACACCGCATGCGGATGGCCCGCCGCCGCCCAGAGACTGTCGAGCGCGAACAGATCGGCGTCGATCAGCGTGACGGGGCGCGTGGCGTGGCCGATCGGGCACACGCCGCCAATCGCATAGCCGGTCATCTCGCGCACGAACTTCGCGTCGGCGCGGCCGATTTCACCCACATGCGCCTCGACCTTTTTCTCGTCGACGCGATTTGCGCCGCTCGCGATCACCAGCACGGGCGCGTCGTCCTTGCGGCGGCGAAACAGGATCGACTTGGCGATCTGCGCGACTTCGCAGCCGAGTCCCGCAGCCGCTTCTGCCGAGGTCTTGCCGGTTTCCGGCAGCAGCACGACCGGCTTCGCATGACCGTGATCGAGCAGCAATTGCGCCACGCGCCGCGCCGATTCGGGCAGCGCTTCGATACCGTCTTTTTCGGAATTGATCAGGGTGTCCGTCATTGTATGGATTCCTTCGTACTGCGATTCAAGGTCGGATCAGGCGCAAGCGATGGCGTTCTGCTGTTTCGCGAGCAGCGCCTTGCCCGCGCGCGACACATTGGCGCGGCCAATCGTGCGCGAGATGAAATCGCCGGCGGCCACCACCTGGTCGAGATCGATGCCCGTGTGTATGCCCAGGCCGTTCATCAGATAGAGCACGTCTTCGGTCGCCACGTTGCCGGTCGCGCCCTTCGCATACGGACAGCCGCCCAGACCCGCCACCGAAGCATGAAAGATCGCGATGCCTTCTTCGAGCGCCGCATAGATATTCGCCAGCGCCTGACCGTAGGTATCGTGGAAGTGGCCCGAAAGCCGTTCGCGCGCAAACACCTTGGTGACCGCTTCGAATACTTCGTGCACGCGCTTGGCCGTGCCTACGCCGATGGTATCGGCGATATCGATTTCGTCGCAGCCGAGCGCGGCGAAGCGCTGCACCACGTCCACCACCGATTCCACCGGCACATCGCCCTGATACGGGCAGCCGAGCGCGCACGACACGCTGCCGCGAATGCGCACGCCATTGGCTTTCGCCGCTTCGGCCACGGGCGCGAAACGTTCGATGCTTTCGGCGATCGAGCAATTGATGTTCTTCTGCGAAAACGCTTCGCTGGCGGCGCCGAAGATCACGATTTCATCGGCGCGGGCGGCGAGCGCGCCTTCGAAACCGCGCAGGTTCGGCGTGAGCGCGGAATAGATCGTGCCTGTGCGGCGCGCGATGCCGTCCATCACCTGCGCGCCGTCGGCCATCTGCGGCACCCATTTCGGCGAGACGAACGACGCCGCTTCGATATTCGCGAAACCGGCTTGCGTGAGGCGATCGATCAGTTCGATCTTCACGGCGGTCGGCACGAAATCCTTTTCGTTCTGCAGGCCGTCGCGCGGGCCGACTTCGACGATTTTTACCGCGCCGGGAAGGGTGTTTGCTGCCATGTCTGTCTCCGTTTTTTTTGCACGACTCGCGGCTCAATAACCGCGCTTGACGTGCACCACGCCGCTCACGGTTTCGCCGCGCGCGAGCGCTTCGATCTTGTCCGCGATCTGCGAGATCGCTTCGTCGCGCAAGGTGAGCGCCGAGCTATGCGGCGTGATCGTGATGCGCGGCTCCTGCCAGAAGGGGTGATCCTGCGGCAGCGGTTCGGTGCGGAACACGTCGAGCGTGGCCGCCGCGAGCGTGCCGTTCGCCAGCGCGTCGAGCAGATCCTGTTCGACCAGATGCGTGCCGCGCGCGACGTTCACGAGATACGCGCCGCGCGCGAGCTTGCCGAAGGTCTGCGCGTTCAGCACATCTTCGGTGTCGGGCGTGGCGGGCAGCAGGTTCACGAGCACTTTCACATCGTCGAGAAAGGCGTCGAACGATGGGCCGTGCAACTCGCCCGAGAAGGTTTCGATACCGTCGATGGTTTTCGCGCTGCGCGAGAAACCGCGCACTGGCACGCCGAGCGACGCGACCGCGCGTGCGACCTGCGCACCGAGCACGCCCAGGCCGAGCACGCCCACCGTGAAGGTTTCGTGCGGATGCGGCGCGAGCACATGCCATTCGCGGCGCGCCTGTTGCCGTGCGTAATCGTCGAAGCGGCGCAGATAGCGCAGTACCGCGTGCTGCACGTATTCGGCCATTTGCGGCGCCATGCCCGAATCTTCGAGACGCACGAGTTGCGCGTCCGGCGGCAGGGTGCCGGGATGTTCGCGTTCGAGCGCGAGGATCGCATCGACGCCCGCGCCCAGGTTGAACACCGCGCGCAGCCCGCGCGGCGCGGCAAACAGTTCGCGCGGCGGATGCCAGACGACGGCGAAATCCGCGGGGGCGTCGTCGCCCGGTTGCCATTCGCGCAGATCCGCGCCGGGCAGGGCGCGCGCGAGGCCGGCGAGCCAGGCGGAGGCATCGGCCTGCGGGAGCCAGAACAGAATTTTCATCGTGCTACGTTTCCCTCGAAATCGCTGAACGAAGTCCGTCTCAAACAAACTCACATTCTACTTTTTGAAACCGTAAGCTGCGGCGCTTTCTCGGCGTGAAACGCTGCTCGCGTGCGCCGCACTGCACCATCGGCGGTCCGCGAAAAAGCAAAGCAAAAAAAATTGGTTCGGCGCGCGCGCGGTGCGGACCACAATCCCTTCACGATCCGTCGATACGAGGAAAAAATCATGCTTTCGTGCGCCCAATCACGCTGGCCGCCGCGACTCGTCACCGTGCCGGGCCTGCACGGCAGCGACGGCGCGCATTGGCAGAGCTGGCTCGAGCGCCAGTTTCCGCGTTCGCTGCGCGTCGAACAGGACGACTGGGACGCGCCCGATCTGGCGATCTGGAGCCGCGCGCTGGCGCAGCGGCTCGCGCGCGAACGCGGGCCGTTCCTGCTCGCGGCGCACAGCTTCGGCTGCCTCGTGACGGCGTATGCGCTGGAAAACGGCTTGTTGAGCGCCGATGTGGCCGGCGTGCTGTTCGTCGCGCCCGCGAGCCCGGAGAAGTTTCGCTTTGCCGGACCGTTCGAGGCGCGCCGCCTGAACGTGCCGTCGATTCTGATCGGCAGCGAAACCGATCCGTGGATGTCGCTCGAAGGCGCGCAGCGTCTTGCGCAGCAACTGGGCAGCGCGTTCGTGAACCTGGGCGACGCCGGGCATATCAACACGGCGGCAGGCTTCGGGCCGTGGCCGCGCGCGAAGTATTTCGTCGATACGCTCGTGCAATGCGAAGCGCCGCGGCGTCTGCGCGAAGAAGACGCCGATGCAGCGCACGCAAGCGCCGCGCTCGAAATCGAAGCGCGGCTCAAGTACGCCTGAGCGATTGAGCCGCTGTGCGCCGATCAGTGTGCCGATCAATGCGAAGATCAGTGCGGCTTCGCGCCACGCAGCAGTCGCGCGGTATGCAGCGCGATCATGCCTTCTTCGTCGGTGCGAACGGCGAACACCGGCATGCGGCTGTCGTGCGCGGCCACGCGCTCCTTGCCCGCCTCGTTGGCCGCCGTATCGAGCGTCACGCCGAATAGCGGCGCAAGACGCTCGCACACCTGCGCGCGAATCTGCGGCGCGTGTTCGCCGATCCCCGCCGTGAACACCAGCGCATCCAGCCCGCCGAGCACGACCGCGAGCTTGCCCACTTCCTGCGCAATGCGATACGTGTAGAAGTCGATGGCGAGCTTCGCCTGCGCGCTGTCGCTTTTCAGCAGTTCGCGCATATCGCTGCTCACACCCGAGAGTCCCTTGAGGCCCGAGTCGTGATACAGCAGCTTCTCGATTTCGTCGTGGCCCATGCCGCGTTCCATCATCCACAGCACCGCGCCCGCGTCGAGCGCGCCGCAGCGCGTGCCCATCGGCAGGCCGTCGAGCGCGGTGAGACCCATGGTCGTTTCGACGCTCTGGCCGTCTTTCATCGCACACAGGCTCGCGCCATTGCCCAGATGCGCGACCACGACGCGCCCGCGCGCGATATCGGGCGCAACGGCGTGCAGATGATGCGCGATGTATTCGTACGAGAGGCCATGAAAGCCGTATCGGCGTATGCCTTGCTCGTAGTAGTGGTAGGGCAGCGCGAATAGCTGCGCCATGACGTCGTTGCCCGCGTGAAACGCCGTATCGAAACAGGCCACTTGCGGCAGTTCGGGCGCGGCGATGCGCACCGCGCGGATCGCCGCGAGATTGTGCGGCTGATGCAGCGGCGCGAGCGGCGTGAGCGAATCGAGTTCTTCGATCACCTGATCGTCGATCAGCACCGCGTCCCTGAAATGCGCGCCGCCATGCACGACCCGATGGCCGATCGCCGCGGGCGGCGTGTCGCGCAAACCCACCGCGAGCACGAGACGCAGCAGACGGAACGCAGCGTCGTGATCGGCGACCTGCGCGACGGGGAATTTTTCATCGACGATCAGCCGGCCGTCGGCCATATGCGCTTCCACGCGCGGCGCCACGCCGATGCCTTCGATCTGCCCGCCCGCGCCATGAATCGCGCGCAGGCCGCCTTCCGCGTGGGCATCGTCGATCACGCGATACACCGAGCACTTGATGCTCGACGAACCCGCGTTCACGACCAGCACGATCTGGCCTTCGCCGCCGTTCGGATGGTGATGCTGGGCCGATGCATGCGCATTATCGACGCTCATTTACAGCACCTCCGCGTTCTGGCGCGCGCGCCGCGCATGCGCGAGCAGCACGGCAATCGCGCAACTGCCGATGCGCGAGCGCACGGTATCGGCGCGGCTCGTGAGAATGATGGGCACGCGCGCGCCCAGCACGATGCCGGCGGATTCCGCGCCCGCGAGAAAGGTCAACTGCTTGGCGAGCATGTTGCCCGCTTCGAGATCGGGCACGAGCAGGATGTCGGGATCGCCCGCGACCGGCGAATGAATATGCTTGATGCGCGCGGCTTCGGTGCTGATGGCGTTGTCGAAGGCGAGCGGCCCGTCGAGCAGGCCGCCTTCGATCTGGCCGCGATCGGCCATCTTGCACAGCGCGGCGGCGTCGATCGTCGAAGGCATCTTGTCGGAGACCGTTTCGACCGCCGCGAGGATCGCCACCTTCGGCGTGGCGATGCCCAGCGCCTGCACGAGATCGATGGCGTTGCGCACGATGTCGGCTTTATCGGCGAGCTTGGGGAAGATGTTGACGGCGGCGTCGGTGATGAACAGCGGCTTGTGATAGTTGGGCACGTCCATCGCGAACACGTGCGAGAGACGTCGTTCCGTGCGCAGGCCGTTGGTGCCCGAGGCGACTTCGTGCAGCAGTTCGTCGGTGTGCAGGCTGCCCTTCATCAGCAGTTCGGCTTCGCCCGCGCGCACCGCATGCACGGCGAGTTCGGCGGACGCGTGGCTGTGCGGCGCATCGACGATCCGGACGTTGTCGAGCGAGAGGTTCGCTTCCTGTGCCACCGAGCGGATCTTCGCTTCGGGGCCGACGAGGATCGGCGCAATCAGGCCGAGATTCGCGGCGTCGAGCGCGCCCGTGAGCGACGAGACATCGCAGGGATGAGCGACGGCCGTGGGCACGGGCGGCAGACCCGCGCAGCGCGCCAGCAGGACCGAATATTTGTCGGGCGTTGCAGTCATTTCAGGCTCCACGCAAAAGCATGTTCGACCACGAATGTGACGAGGGCGTCGTTCCCTTTCGCGCCGCGATTGTTGCGCCGCGCAAAGCGCCAATAGTGTAGTCCAGCGTGCGGGAGGCAGCGCGTAAAGTGCGCGCGGTGCGCCGGTTCAATGCAGTGCGCATGGTAACGCGCCGCTCGCGCGTGGCTTGTGCAGCAAAGCGCCGCGCCCATCGACATGTTTCTGTCACGGCGTGTTCACGCCACGGCGCGATCATGACGCAACCGTGACTTCGCAGCGTGATCCGGCCCGCCTTGACTTTCGGCACGGCGCTGCCTAGATTGGACTTTTGCAGTGCAGCATGACTGCCGCGTGCGCACGCCCGTGTATCGGGCCTCATCGATGCGCAGTCTGGGCGCGCGCCAATCACGCTGCATGACGCCACCCGCCGCACCGTATGCGCCGCCCGCCAGGCCCGCTGGCCGCAGGCCGCGCGCACCCGTCAAAGGAGATTCGTGTCGTGGCAGTTTCCGCCCTTTCCACCGTTTCGCCCGCAACTTCCTCTTCCTCCGCGCCTGCCGATCCGGCCTCCACGTTCTGGCCCTTCTGGCCGCTCAAGCCGCTTGCCTCGCTCTCCGCATTCCAGGCCTTGCCGCCGTTCCAGCCCATCGCCGATGCTTTTGCCGAATCGGCCGAAGCCGCGCAATCGGCGTTGAACAATGTGCTGGGCAACGCGTGGCAATCGGCATTCACGCAGGCCGCCGCGCCGTTCAGCGGTTTCGCGCTCACGCGCGCAGCGGGCGCCGCCGCCACGTTGCCCGCCGCGCCGAAACTGCCCGCGGCCGCGCCCGCCGCGATCCAGCCGCTGTTCGATTACCTGTTCGACGCGTGGCAGCGCAGCGTGCTGTTTCTCGACGTGCTGCGCGAGCGCGGCAACCAGACCTATATGCACGAGAAGGCGGGCATGCCGCCGGTGCTCGCGTTCGACTACGACGTGATCGTCGATGGCCGCGAGCTCGACGATCCGTGCAATTACGCACTCCTGCGCATCAAGCCGGAGCCGGGCGTCGAAACCGATGCGCGCATGCGTCCGTTCGTGGTGATCGACCCGCGTGCGGGCCACGGTCCCGGCATTGCGGGCTTCAAGATGGACAGCGAAGTGGGCATCGCGCTGCGCAAGGGTCATCCTTGCTACTTCGTGACCTTCTTCCCGGTGCCGACCGAAACGCAGACGATCGAATCGGTCGGCAAGGCCGAAGCCGTGTTCCTGCGCAAAGTGCGCGAAATGCACGCCGACGCCGATGGCCTGCCGTTCGTGATCGGCAACTGCCAGGGCGGCTGGGCGGCGGCGCTGCTCGCGGCTTCCGCGCCTTCGCTGGTGGGTCCGTTGATGCTGGCCGGCTCGCCGCTCTCGTACTGGGCCGGTGTGATCGGCAAGAACCCGATGCGTTATTCGGGCGGCATGCTGGGCGGTTCGTGGGCGTCGTCGCTGGCTGCCGATCTGGGCGATGGCCACTTCGACGGCGCGCATCTGGTCACCAACTTCGAGAACCTCAATCCGTCGAACACGTTCTGGGGCAAGCTCTACAACCTCTACGCGAAAGTCGATACGGAGCGCGAGCGCTTCCTCGAATTCGAGCGCTGGTGGGGCGGCCATTTCCAGTTGAACCGCGCGGAAATCGACTGGATCGTGCAGAACCTGTTTGTCGGCAATCACCTGACGCGCAACGAGGTGTACGCGAAGAACGCGCGCGCGCCGGTCGATCTGCGCAACATCCGCACGCCGATCATCGTGCTGGCTTCGTGGGGCGACAACATCACGCCGCCGCAACAGGCGCTCAACTGGATTCCCGACCTCTACGCGAGCGTGGATGAGATCGTCGCCAACGAACAGGTGATCGTCTATTGCCTGCATGACAAGGTCGGGCATCTGGGGATTTTCGTTTCGGCCAGCGTGGCAAATAAGGAGCACACCGAACTATTTTCGGCGCTCGATCTGATCGACGTGCTTTCGCCGGGCCTTTACGAAGCGAAGATCACCGATTCGACGCCGGAAGCGGGCCGTCTCGAAGCGCTCGAAGGGCGTTATGAAATCCGCTTCGAGCGCCGCACGATTGACGATGTGCTCGCGCTCGACGATGGCCGCGAAGACGAGCAGCCGTTCGAAGTCGTGCGCCGTTTCGCGGAGAACAATCAGCGTATTTACGATCTGTTCGTTTCGCCGGTCGTGCGCGGTTCGAGCAATGCGCTGAGCGCGCATCTGTTGCGCGAGTCGCATCCGTCGCGCGTGGAGCGCAGCATGTTCAGCGACGCGAATCCTGCGCTGGGCGTGTTGCCGGCCATCGCCGAAACGGTGCGCGCGCATCGCAAACCCGCCGCGCCCGACAATCCATTTACGCTGATGGAAAAGCAGGTCTCGGCGAGCATCGAAGGCGCGTGGGATGCGTATCGCGATGCGCGCGATGCGTGGGTCGAGCGCACGTTCTACAGCCTCTATACGGCGCCGTGGGTGCAGGCGTGGGTGGGCGTTGCGCCCAACACGCCGCTCGATCCAATTGCGCCGCCGCTATCGGCACTGCGCAAGGAACTCGCGCAGACGCGTCTGCGTGCGGCGCGCGCGCATCTGCATAGCGGTTCGCTGCTCGATGCGTTCATGCGCGTGCTGGCCTATCTCGCCGATGAAATGCATGTGGTGCAGTACCGCCCGTTCCAGCGCATGCGCGAACTCGGGCGCGAGTATCTGGGCGACCGGCAGCCGACCATCGCCGAACTCAAGGACGCGGCGCGCCGCCAGGGCGCGATCGTGCAACTCGACGCGCACGCGGCGATTGCGGCGCTGCCCGATCTCGTGCCGGACGCTCGCACGCGGCGCACCTTGATGGCGGTGGTGTATCAGGTCGCCACGGCGTACGAGCCGCTGGAAGGCGAGCGCGCCGAGCGTTTTGCCGAAGTGCAACGTGTGCTGGGCCTGGAACCTGGCAGCGAGAAGGATGCGTTGCCGCCGCCGCCGGGAAGCAGCGGGGCCGGTGGTTCGGAAGGTTCGGGCGGCGGTGGCGAGGGCTCGAAATCCGGCGCCGGTTCGCAAACGGCCGAGAGCGGTTCGCAGGGCGCGGCGGCATCGGCATCTTCATCGGCTAAGCGCGTGGAAGAGGCCGCGCCGGTGCGAACGCGTGCCAAAGCCACCAACGCGACCAAGGCTGCTGTTGAACCCGTTGTGGTCGAAAAGCCCAAGCGCGCTGCGCGCCCGGCTTCGTCGAAGGTGAAGGCTGCAGCCGCTGCGGCGGCGCATGCGGTGGCCGCACCCGAACCGAAAGCGCCTGCAAAGAAGGCGGCCGTGAAGGCGACGGCGGCACGCGGCGCCCGCGCGACGAACGCGCCGTCGGCCACG
>NZ_JAAGPR010000088.1 GCF_017104965.1 Paraburkholderia sp. Ac-20340 | reverse complement strand
GAGTGGGTTTTGCCAGAAGTGGCTAGTCTAACCGCAAGGAGGACGGTCACCACGGCAGGATTCATGACTGGGGTGAAGTCGTAACAAGGTAGCCGTATCGGAAGGTGCGGCTGGATCACCTCCTTTCCAGAGCCCGCTGCATTCATTGTCCAAGCGCTCACACTTGTCGGCTGTATCAAAGACAGACTCAGGGGTCTGTAGCTCAGTCGGTTAGAGCACCGTCTTGATAAGGCGGGGGTCGATGGTTCGAATCCATCCAGACCCACCATCTTTGTCTGTGGCGGCAAGGCCCTTGTAGTTCATGTTGTGACTGGGGGATTAGCTCAGCTGGGAGAGCACCTGCTTTGCAAGCAGGGGGTCGTCGGTTCGATCCCGTCATCCTCCACCAATCCTCAATGCACAGTCTTCTGTGAACCCGAAACGGTTGCAGAGCATTTTGCATTGGCGATTGAGCCAGTCAGAGCGATGTGATTAAACACCATATCGGCTGTCGTTCTTTAACAATCAGGAAGAAGTAGTAAAGAGATTCATCTGAAACACACTTAGAGATGGGTGTGGAGTAAGTGAATCAGGGTTGTGATTGTATCAATGTATTTTTAAGTGATCGAAAGATTGCCTTGAAATACGGCGCAACACGAATACTCAACCTGTAACGAGTGATCGACGATTCCTTCGGGAGCCAGAGACACACCCGTTATAGGGTCAAGCGAACAAGTGCATGTGGTGGATGCCTTGGCGATCACAGGCGATGAAGGACGCGGTAGCCTGCGAAAAGCGGTGGGGAGCTGGCAAACAAGCTTT
>NZ_JAAGPR010000087.1 GCF_017104965.1 Paraburkholderia sp. Ac-20340 | reverse complement strand
AAAAAAAAAAAAAAAGAAAAAAACTGTACTGAATGTTTCACATGATGCATAAACACATACACGCTACACACATATCCAGATTACTGCAACGTCTCCTATCGTCTACGTATTGTTAGTCTGAGTACGTGATTCCTTGTATAGTCTTCTACTATCTTCTCAGTGCCTTGCGCCACACTCTACTGTCTGCTATAGATATGCTGTACGCACCTCGTCGTCGACTACGTATAGCACTAGAGTGGTGAAGTGTAGGTGAAAGTAGAAGGTTGCGGACAGATGCAGTAGGAGACTAGGTATGGAGTCGACGTACTAGAGAATATAGATAGTGTTGGCATGAGTAATAATGGAAAGACTGTTGAGAATCTAGTCTCATATTTCGTCAAATATAGCATAAAGTACAAAATTGGACTGATATAAGTAGTGCCGTTTCTAGGAGCGATAGCTAGTATATTTTTTTTTTTTC
>NZ_JAAGPR010000086.1 GCF_017104965.1 Paraburkholderia sp. Ac-20340 | reverse complement strand
GGTTCCTGGGGAATCCACCAGGGCCAACGCGTATCAATTGACCCGTTTTTCCCAGACTTCGCTGCCCGCCAGCGGCAAGGCGGCGCCGGAGTCATCCGATGAAGTCAATGCTTCGAGCGACAGGCCCGCCACCAGCGGCAGCGGAATGCCGTAGCCGGGCACATCGGTATCGATCAGCATCACCGCGCCAAACGCGAACGCCACGATGCCGCCCAAGCCCAGCACGCCGAAGGTCGGTAAAAACGCCTCGGCGACCAGACATCCCAGGCCGAGCAGCACGAGCCCGAGGCCCGCGTAATTCACCGGCAAAAGCTGCATCGCGAACAGACCGACCAGCAGGCAGATGCCGCCCGCCACGCCCGGCAGCACGAAGCCGGGATTGGCGAATTCGAAGAACAGGCCGTAGACGCCGATCGTCAGCAGGATCAACGCGACATTCGGATCGGCGACGATGGCGAGCAGGCGGCTGCGCCAGTCGGGTGCGACGGCAACGAGCGGCGCGTGGGCGGTGGCAAGGCGCACATTGCCCGCCGCAGTGGCGACGACGCGGCCGTCGAGCTGGCGGGCGAGATCGGCGGGATCGAGCGCGATCAGGTCGATGACGTGCTGATCGAGCGCTTCGCTGGCCGAAAGGCTCACGGCTTCGCGCACGGCGCGTTCGGCCCACGCGGCGTTGCGGCCGCGCAGTTGCGCGAGGCCGCGAATGTAGGCGGCGGCGTCGTGCGTCATCTTGCGGGCTTCGGTGGAGGCGGTGTCGCTGGGGAGCGGGGCGGAGGCGCCCGAAGGCGAGGCCTGCCCCGGCCCCGGCGCAGCCGGCA
>NZ_JAAGPR010000085.1 GCF_017104965.1 Paraburkholderia sp. Ac-20340 | reverse complement strand
TGAAGCGTAGCTCTCCGTTCCATCCGACGCGTTGCACGACATCGTTTTCCCCATATTCGATCGGCGGCAGGATCGCAGGGAATGTGCGCGCACTGGGCCGATAACGCGTGACAGGCGTTTTCATATCCAGCGCCTGATGGGGCCGCTGGTGGTTGTACACCATTCTCCATGCATCGAATGCCTTTTGCACACTGTTCAGGTTTCCGAAATGACGACCCGCGAGAACCTCTGCCTTCAGCGTTCGGTGGAAGCGCTCCTCCTTACCGTTGGTCTGCGGATGACCCACCCGGCTGTGGGACAGTCGCACGCCCAGACGAATGAGCCAGATCGCCAGTTCGGTCAACTGTCCGGGATGGCTGGGGCTACCCCACGGCGAGCCGTTGTCGGCATTCATACGCAGCGGCAACCCATAGCGTCGGAAGGTGCGCTCCAGATGATGCTGCACGGTGCGGGTATCGGTGGCAATGCAGGCATCGAGTGTCAGGTTGTAACGCGAATGATCGTCCAGCACCGTCAGCGGAGAGCAGTGCCGACCGTCCTGCAGCTCGAACCAGCCCTTGAAATCCATCTGCCAGAGATCGTTGGGCCGCTCGTGCTCGAAACGTGTCCACGGCGTGGCCGCCTCGGAGGCCGCCGGATCGATCAGGCCGTGTCGATGCAGGATGTCCGTCACGGTGCTGGGCGCAGGCGCATTGGTGTGTCCCAGATCGTGCAGGCGCTGGCTGATCTTGCGTCCGCCCCAGGCCGGATGCTCCCGACGCAGTTCGATCACCCGTTGCTCGATCGAAGCTGGCGTGCGTGCCGGACTCTGCAACGGGCGCCGGGAATGGTCTGCCAGCGCGCCGGTGCCGCCCTGCTCAGAATGACGCGCAAGCCACTTGTAGCCGGTCTTGGGGCTGATGCCAAAACGTCGGCACAGCTCGCGCCGGTTAGCGCCTTCCTGCAAAGCCAGATGAACAAATTCCAGACGCAGATTCATGGTGTCTCTCGGGTTCCACGGCATGGCCGGCTCCAGACGATTCACTTGTCCGAAGTGTTACCCATGTC
>NZ_JAAGPR010000084.1 GCF_017104965.1 Paraburkholderia sp. Ac-20340 | reverse complement strand
GAGCCGAAAGCACCATCGCCAACGTCGATCCCGAACTCTTTGCCGCGATCGAACTCGAGAACCGCCGTCAGGAAGAGCACATCGAACTGATCGCGTCGGAAAACTACACCTCGCCGGCCGTGATGGCCGCGCAGGGTTCGCAGCTCACCAACAAGTACGCCGAAGGCTATCCCGGCAAGCGTTACTACGGCGGCTGCGAAAACGTCGATATCGTCGAGCAGCTCGCGATCGACCGTGTGAAGGCGCTGTTCGGCGCGGAAGCCGCCAACGTGCAGCCGAACTCGGGTTCGCAGGCCAACCAGGGCGTGTTCTTCGCCGTGCTCAAGCCGGGCGACACCATCATGGGCATGAGCCTGGCCGAAGGCGGCCACCTCACGCACGGCATGGCGCTCAACATGAGCGGCAAGTGGTTCAACGTCGTCAGCTACGGCCTCGACGCGAACGAAGACATCGACTACGAAGCGCTCGAAAAGCGCGCGCACGAAACCAAACCGAAGCTGATCATCGCGGGTGCGTCGGCATTTGCGCTGCGTATCGACTTCGAGCGTATCGCCAAGGTGGCGAAGGCTGTGGGCGCGTACTTCATGGTCGACATGGCGCACTACGCCGGTCTGATCGCTGCGGGCGTCTACCCGAACCCGGTGCCGTTCGCCGACTTCGTCACCACGACCACGCACAAGAGCCTGCGCGGCCCGCGCGGCGGCGTGATCCTGATGAAGGCCGAGCACGAAAAGGCCATCAATTCGGCGATCTTCCCGGGTATCCAGGGCGGCCCGCTGATGCACGTGATCGCCGGCAAGGCCGTTGCGTTCAAGGAAGCGGCATCGCCGGAATTCAAGACGTATCAGCAGCAAGTGGTCGAGAACGCCCGCGTGCTGGCTGAAACGCTGGTCAAGCGCGGTCTGCGTATTGTTTCGGGCCGCACGGAAAGCCACGTCATGCTGGTCGACCTGCGCGCGAAGAACATCACCGGCAAGGCAGCGGAAGCCGTGCTGGGCGCCGCGCACATCACGGTCAACAAGAACGCGATCCCGAACGACCCGGAAAAGCCGTTCGTGACGAGCGGTATCCGTCTGGGTTCGCCGGCGATGACCACGCGCGGCTTCGGCGTGAAGGAAGCCGAGCAGGT
>NZ_JAAGPR010000083.1 GCF_017104965.1 Paraburkholderia sp. Ac-20340 | reverse complement strand
TTACAGACGCTCGAGTGCGAGCGCCACGCCCATACCGCCGCCGATACACAGCGACGCCAGGCCGCGCTTCGCGTCGCGGCGCTGCATTTCATGCAGCAGCGTCACCAGAATGCGGCAACCCGATGCGCCGATCGGGTGACCGATCGCAATCGCGCCGCCGTTCACGTTGATCTTCGACGTGTCCCAGCCCATCTGCTTGTTCACGGCCAGCGCCTGCGCCGCGAACGCTTCGTTGATTTCCATCAGGTCGAGATCGCCCACCGACCAGCCCGCGCGCTCCAGCGCACGCTTCGAAGCCGGCACCGGGCCCATGCCCATGATCTTCGGATCGACGCCGCCTGCTGCATACGACTTGATGCGCGCGAGCGGCGTGAGGCCCAGCGCCTCGGCCTTCTTCGCCGACATCACCACCACCGCGGCCGCGCCGTCATTGATGCCCGAAGCGTTGGCGGCCGTCACCGTGCCTTCCTTCGAGAACGCCGGCTTCAGGCTCGACAGCGATTCGGCCGTGACGCCATGACGCACGAATTCGTCGGTGGCGAAGCGCAGCGGCTCGCCCTTGCGCTGCGGGATTTCGACCGGCACGATTTCCGCGTCGAAACGGCCCGCCTTTTGCGCGGCTTCGGCCTTGTTCTGCGAAGCGGCTGCAAACGCATCCTGCTCTTCGCGCGTGATGCCGAATTCCTTCGCGACGTTTTCTGCCGTCACGCCCATGTGGTACTGGTTGTACACGTCCCACAGGCCATCGACGATCATGCTGTCGATCAGCTTCGCGTCGCCCATGCGGAAGCCATCGCGCGAACCCGGCAGCACGTGCGGCGCAGCGCTCATGTTTTCCTGGCCGCCTGCGACCACGATGTCCGAATCGCCGGCGATGATCGCGTTTGCCGCGAGCATCACGGCCTTCAGGCCCGAGCCGCACACCTTGTTGATCGTCATGGCCGGCACGGCTGCCGGCAGGCCCGCCTTGAGCGATGCCTGACGCGCCACGTTCTGGCCCGAGCCCGCCGTGAGCACCTGACCCATGATCACGTCGCTCACCTGTTCGGGCTTCACGCCCGCACGCTCGAGCGCCGTCTTGATCACCAGCGCACCGAGATCCGGCGCAGCCACTTTCGCCAGCGAGCCACCGAACTTGCCAACCGCCGTACGGGCGGCCGAAACGATCACAATGTCAGTCATTTTC
>NZ_JAAGPR010000082.1 GCF_017104965.1 Paraburkholderia sp. Ac-20340 | reverse complement strand
CGACGAGCGGCGCGAGCGCCCGCGCGGCGCGTTGCGGCGAGCGCAGCGCGACGACCAGCAGCACCACGATCGCCGCGAAACCGGCCAGCGAGAGGCGAATGTCCTCGCGCACGTAGTTGGCGTAGAGGCGGTCCGCTTCGGTTTTCAGATCGACGAACAGCGCGCCCGGCACGCCTGCCGAGTCGACGGCGTTGCGCACCGTTGCCGCGTCGAGGCTCGATGTATCGGCCTTCGTTGCGCCGTCCGGTGCGCGCAGCGCGAGCATCGCGTTCCAGCCGCCGCCCGCGCGCGGCGTGAGCAGCGCATCGACGCCGAGTCCCATCGAGGTGCCGCGCAGATCGGCGCGCGTGATCGGCGCGGCGTGGCGGGCGGCCGCGACATCGGCGAGGAAGGGGGCGAAGGCGTCGGGCTTGAGGGCGATCGGTTGATCGGCGAGCGCGGCGCGCAGACGGGCGGCGAGCGTGGTGTCGTCGGGCAGGCTGGCGAGGCGCGCGCGCTGCGTGGCGTCGCTCGGCAGATAGCGCGCCGGGCTTTCGAAACCGGCCAGCACGCCGCGATCGACCAGCGGCTGCAGACTTGCGCCGATCTTTTCCGCGCCTTCGAGCGCCGCCTGTTCGCTGGCGGCGGGGATTTCGACCAGATAGCGCACGTCGGGCGCGCCCACGTCGGCGCGCAGGCGCGCGTCGAGCGCCTGGCTGGCGGCCGGGACCGGGCTCAGCGCGGACAGTTCGTGGCTCCACAGGCCGTCACGATGCAGCGCGAGCACGGCGAGCGCCGCCAGCGCCACGGCCGCGAGCGGCCAGCGCAGACGCGGCGCGGCCTGGCCGGCGCGCGCGAGCCAGCCGCCCAGGCGCGTGACGTCGCGCGTGAGCGCCGGGGCGCCGTGCAGACGCGGCAGAACGCAGCGCGTGACGAGCGCCGCCGGCACCAGGCCCGCGATCGAATACGCGCCGAGTGGCACGAGGCCGGGGAAGCCCGAAAACAGCATCGACGCGAAGCCGCACACGGAGGTCAGCACGCCCAGACGGATCGTCGGCCCGTACGCCGCGACCCAGGCGCGCAGCGCGTCTGCCGCGCGTGCGCCAGCGGGCGGGCGCGT
>NZ_JAAGPR010000081.1 GCF_017104965.1 Paraburkholderia sp. Ac-20340 | reverse complement strand
CGCGTGAGCGGTGCACTTCTATTCATTTTCCTGCCTTTCCTGTTGTTCCTGTTTGACCAGAGCCTCACTTCGGAACTCAGCTTCGAAGTCTTCCGGGGCTTCCTCTCCAACATCATCGTCAAGCTCGTCGTGCTGGTCCTCGGCTGGGCGTTCCTGTTCCACTTCTGCGCTGGCGTGCGCCACCTGTTCATGGATTTCAACCATGACCTCGCGGCTAAAGAAAAGGCCAAATCGACCTCGCTCGTCGTCGTTGTCCTCTCCACGGTCCTCACGATCGCCTTCGCGGCAAAACTCTTCGGAGCGTTTTAAGAATGTCGGCTAAAAACGGTATCGGTCCGAAGCGCCTCGTCGTGGGCGCGCATTACGGCCTGCGCGACTGGATTGCCCAGCGCGCCACCGCCGTGATCATGGCGATCTACACGATCGTGCTGCTCGTGCTGTTCTTCGGCGCACACGACTTTTCTTATGACGGCTGGGCGTCGATTTTCTCCGCCCAATGGATGAAGCTCGCGACGTTCGTCACGCTGCTCGCGCTGTTCTATCACGCCTGGATTGGCGTGCGCGACATCTGGATGGACTACATCAAGCCCGTTGGCCTGCGCATCGCGCTGGACGTGCTGACGATCGCCTGGCTGCTCGGCAGCCTGGGCTACGCCGCGCAGATTCTCTGGAGAGTGTAAAAGAATGGCTGCAATCAAGAATTCTCTGCCGCGTCGCAAGTTCGACGTGGTCATCGTCGGCGCGGGCGGCTCGGGGATGCGCGCGTCGCTGCAACTGGCGCGTGCTGGCCTGTCGGTCTGCGTGCTCTCGAAAGTGTTCCCGACGCGTTCGCACACGGTCGCTGCTCAAGGCGGCATCGGCGCATCGCTGGGCAACATGAGCGAAGACAACTGGCACTACCACTTCTACGACACGATCAAGGGCTCCGACTGGCTCGGCGACCAGGACGCGATCGAGTTCATGTGCCGCGAAGCACCGAACGCCGTCTACGAACTGGAACACATGGGCATGCCGTTCGACCGCAATGCGGACGGCACGATCTACCAGCGCCCGTTCGGCGGCCACACGGCCAACTACGGCGAAAAGCCGGTGCAACGCGCCTGCGCGGCGGCTGACCGTACCGGTCACGCGCTGCTGCACACGCTGTACCAGCAGAACGTTGCTGCGAAGACCACGTTCTTCGTCGAATGGATGGCGCTGGATCTGATCCGCGACGCCGAAGGCGACGTGCT
>NZ_JAAGPR010000080.1 GCF_017104965.1 Paraburkholderia sp. Ac-20340 | reverse complement strand
TGCGCGCGCGCCTGCCCGCGCATATGGTGCCCGCGGTGCTGCAGCGCCTCGACGCGCTGCCGGTGATGGCCAACGGCAAGCTCGACCGCCGCGCGCTGCCCGATCCCGTCGATACCCCGAACGCCGACGACGCCCTGCCCAGCGCCCCGCGCGACGCACGCGAAGCCCGTCTGCTCGACATCTGGCGCACGGTGCTGGGTTCGGATCGCGTGGGCGTGCACGACAACTTCTTCGAAGCCGGCGGCGACTCGATCCTGAGCCTGCAGGTGGTCGCGCGCGCCGCGCAGGCCGGGCTGCACTTCTCGCTGCAGACGTTCTACGCGCAACCGGTGATCGCCAGCCTCGCGCGCGTCGCCAGCGAGGCGCCGCACGACGCCGCGCCGCTGCCCGCCGAATCGCACGCGCCGCTGCCGCTCACGCCGATCCAGCGCGCGTTCTTCGAGCGCTTCCCGGCAGGCGAATCGCACTGGAACCAGACAGTCACGCTGCGCGTCGATGGCGAACTCGACGTGGCGCGCGTCATCGCCGCGTTGCGCGCGATGATCGCGACGCACGACGCGCTGCGCCTGCGCTTTTTCCACGACGCCGGGCAAGCATCGCCCGGCTGGCGTCAGCAGGTTCAGGCGATCGACACGGTCGAAGCGCTCGACACCCCGCATACGCTGCTCGATCTCGCCGATTTCGACGGTGACGCCAGCGCGCCTCACTGGCCCGCCGCGCTGCGCGAGATCGGCACGCGGCTGCAGGCGAGTCTGGACATCGGCGCGGGCCGTTTGCTGCGCGCCGCCTACGTGCGTTTGCGCGGCGAAGGCCGCCTTGTGCTCACGGCGCACCACCTCGCGGTGGATGGCATGTCGTGGCGCCTGCTGTTCGAGACCTTCGAGCGCGCCTACGCGGGCAACGCGAGCGACGCAAAAGCCGACGCCTTGCCGTGGAGCGCATGGGTCGAGCAGCAACAGGCCGCATCCGGCACGCCCGACGCTGCGGCGCCCGACGCATGGACCGCAATGCACGCGCGCGCGGACGCCGCCGCCGCACGCGCGCAAACCGCCGCCGCACGTCTTGTCGCAGCCGCCGAAGCACACGTAGCACCCGAGGCGCCCGCCCGCCTGCGCGACACCGAAGTCCTCGCCTTCACGCTGCCTGCCGATCTCACCGCGCGCCTGCTGG
>NZ_JAAGPR010000007.1 GCF_017104965.1 Paraburkholderia sp. Ac-20340 | reverse complement strand
GGCACGCCCTCGGACGGCGTGCCGGCGTTCCGCCAGGCCGCCGCCGCGCCGGGCGAGGCGCCCGCGGGCTACAACATCCTCTTCATCCTCACCGATCAGGAGCGCCACTTCGACGCCTGGCCGTTCCCGGTGCCGGGCCGCTCGGCGCTGCGCCGCGACGGCATCACCTTCGGCAATCACCAGATCGCCTCGTGCGTGTGCTCGCCTTCGCGCTCGACCATTTACACGGGGCAGCACACGCAGCACACCGGCGTGCTCGATAACGCGGGCGTGCCCTGGCAGCCCGATATGTCGCCGGACATTCGCACGGTCGGCGACATGATGCGCGACGCCGGTTACTACGCGGCCTATCTGGGCAAATGGCATCTGAGTTCGAAACTGCACGAAACGGCCAGCCCTTACACCGCGCCCGTGGCTGACTACAACCACACGATCAAGGAATACGGCTTCGACGATTATTTCGGCGTGGGCGATCTGATCGGCATGGTGCGCGGCGGCTATAACTACGACGGCATCACGACCGAATCGGCCGTGAGCTGGATGCGCAATCACGCGCCGCGCCTCGCGAAAGAAAACAAGCCGTGGTTTCTCGCGGTCAACCTCGTGAACCCGCATGACGTGATGTTCGTGAATACCGATCCTGCGGGCTCGAACCTGCAGGACGCGAACAAGCCGATGCTCGGCAACGCGCATCCGCCCGAAGATGCGCTCTATCAGCAGAAGTGGGATCGCGTGCCGCTCGCGGCGTCGCGTCATCAGCCTTACGACGAGCCGGGCCGCCCGCCTGCGCACGGCATGTTCAATGCGGCGCACGCGAATCTGGTCGGCCGTTATCCGTTCACCGACGAACGGATTCGTGTCTATCAGGACAACTACTTTAACTGCCTGCGCGACTGCGATACGCATGTCGTGCGTCTGCTGCAATCGCTGCAGTCGCTCGGGTTGGACGAGCGCACGATCGTCGTGATGACCGCCGATCACGGCGATCACGTGGGCGCGCATCAACTCGTGGGCAAGGGCGCGACGGCGTATCAGCCGCAGAATCATGTGCCGTTCGTGATTCGCCATCCCGCTTATCCGGGCGGCAAGCAATGCAATGCGCTGACTTCGCATATCGACGTCGCGCCGACCTTGCTTGGCCTCACGGGTCTCGACGACGCGCGCCGCGCGAGCATCGGCGGGCCTGCGCTCAAGGGTAAAAACCTCGTGCCCTGGCTGGCCGCGCCCGAGAAAGCGCAGACCAATAGCGTGCGCGATACGGCGCTCTTCAACTACGCGATGCTGCTCTATTACGACAGCGAATGGATGCTCAAGGAACTGGGCACGCTGCGCGAAAAAGGCGTACCCGAAGACGAATTGCGCCGCCGCGCGCTGGCGCAGCAGCCGGATTTCCGTTTGCGCGGCACCATACGCAGCGTATTCGACGGGCGTTATCGATTCACGCGTTACTTCTCGCCGCTGCAATTCAATACGCCGACGTCGATGGAAACGCTGTTCGCGCAGAACGACGTCGAGCTATACGACGTGGCGAGCGATCCTGGCGAGATGCGCAATCTGGCCGTGGACCGCAAGCGCAACGGCGAATTGTTGCTGGCGATGAACGACAAGCTGAACAACGCCATCGCCAATGAAGTCGGCGACGATAACCCCGACGTCATGCCGATTCGCGACGGCAAAGTGCAGGTGCAGGTGCGCGGCTTCCACTAAGGTTCACACTGTCAAAGCTTGAGGCGGGCGGCGCGCGGGATCGAGTTGCTTGTAATAGAACGTGGTTGCGCAGAACTGGCCGTCGGGCATGAGTGCGTAGTCCGGCACCGTGCCCGCGCGCTGCCATCCCGCGCGCGCGTAAAGCCGCTCGGCGTCGCCGCCCGTGACCGTGTCGAGCACCAGCACGGTTTTGCCCGCCTGTTGCGCGTGGGTATCGACGGCATGCATCAGACGCGCGCCGATGCCTTTTTTACGGACTTCCTGCAGGACCAGCATCTTCGCGACATCGGCGCGATGCGGCTGATTTTCGGGCTGCGCCGTGACGATCTGCACCGTGCCGACGATGCGGCGTTGCGCGTCTTCTGCGACGAGCAGGATGCGTTCGTTCGCGGCCACGCCATCGGCGACGTGCTGCCAGAACGCGAGCGCGGTCTCGCGCGCGAGCGGCGCCATGAAGCTCACCGAAGCGCCGCCTTCGACGCAATCGATCAGCACATCGGCGAGCGCGGGGATGCTGGCGGCCGCTTCGTTTGCATCGAGCCGGCGCACTTCGATATCGCTAGGCATGCTGTACTCCGTTATGGGTGTTGGGGCGCGCAGCGTTTCGCGTCGCGCAGGCGTTGAGCGGGTGCGGCGTGGATATCCACGGCCAAGTGTAGCCCTGGTTGATTGCAGACAAATTTCCCCAGCAATTTCTTCCAATACTTCGCAGACGGCCTGCTGCATGATCGGGACTTTGCTCGCGCCTTTCTTACGCAATGAACCCCGCAACCAACGGCTTTCTGCTTTCGCTTTCGCTGTGCCTCGATATCGGCATCGCCAACATCGCCATGATGAATCTCGCCATGCAGCGCGGTTACTGGAATGGCTTCTGGCTGGGGCTGGGATCGTGTATCGGCGATCTGATCTACGCGGTGCTCGCGCTCGCCGGCATGACCGCCTTGCTGCAATTTCCCGGCGTGCGATGGTGCATGTGGCTGGGCGGAACGGTCGTGCTGGCGGTGCTGGCGTTCAAGATGATCCGCTCGGCATTGGCTTCGGTGCGTTCGAATAGCGTAGAACAACCATCCGAATCGCATGGCACGCCGCTTCAGCAGTTCGCCAAAGGCGTGCTGCTCGCGCTTTCATCGCCTTCCGCGATCGTCTGGTTCGCGGCGGTGGGCGGTTCGCTGATCGCGCAATCGGGCGTGCACGGCTGGCAGGCGACCAGCAGCTTTCTGGGCGGCTTTTTCGCGGCGGGCGTGGCGTGGACTGTCGCGGTGTGCTTCGCGGCACGTCAGGGCGGCAAGCGCTTTGGCGCGCGCGGGTTGTCGTTCTGCTATTTCGCGTCGGCGGCGCTGTTTGCGTTCTTCGCGTTTCAGGTGGTGACGTCGGGTTACCGCACGCTGATTCTGGGCGTCATGCCTTAGCAAATCGCAACGGGCTCACGCCCAGGGCCTTGCGGAACGCGTTGATAAAGTGGCTTTGATCGTAGAAGCCCAGCGCGAATGCCACATCGGCAATCGTTGCGCCCGCACGCAATCGATGTCGCGCTTCGATCAGGCGCAACTGCATATGATATTTGCCCGGCGACATGCCGAAGGCATCCTTGAACGCGCGTATGAGATGAAACTTGCTGACGTCGGCGACGCTGGCGAGTTCGTCGAGTTTGACCGGCGCGTCGAGCCGTTCGCGCATGAACGCCTGCACATTGTCGAGGCGCGTTGCGCTTAGCCGCGCGTCGCCCGCATGCGGCGTATGCGTGTGGCCGTTGGCGAGCAAAGCCGCAACCAGTTCGGTCAGCGCGGTGTCGTATTCGAGCGTATCGGGCCTGGTGTTGCCGTCGTCGTGCAGCGAACGCGCGGCGAGATAGACATCGACGATATGCCGATGCAGCGCTTCATCGTCGAAAACGCCCTGAGTGACTTCCTGCGCAGACTCACGCGATACCCAGCCATTCGCATGGGCGATATCGGCCAGAAGCCGCGGTTCCAGGTACAACGAAATAAATTCGGTCGTGCCCGCGGTGCGATCGTATTCCGATGCCTGAATCGCAAACGGGTTGTAAACGGTTGACGTGCCTGCAGGCGAGCAGAACGTTTTGCCGTCGAGCCAGACATCCTCGCTGCCGGACAGCGTGGCGCTGATCACATATTCGGCGTGCGTGTGACGCGGGAAGGCCGCCGCGCCCGAGGCGCGGATACGCGCGACTTCCAGCGCGCCGCTACGGTAGAACTCCGTCGTGTCCAGCATGATGGCGATGTAAAAACGGCCGCAGAATGTGCGGCCGCTTTGCAGCGCGAATCGTCAGGCGGCGGCGATCACGTCGATACGCAGCGCCTCGCCGCCGGCTGCGATTTCCAGCAGGCGATCGACGTTCGGGTGTGCGCCCGGACGGTTGCGCGCGTCGGCGGTGTGCTCCGCGAACACGGCCAGACCGTGTTCGGCGGCCTTCGCGTCGAGCGAGCCGAAAGCCTGCTTCAGGTAGTGATAAACAGCCAGCGAGCCTTGCTTGCCCGGCTTGTTTTCGATCGTCGACACCACGGTGCCCTGGCCGTCGACCAGATCGATACGCTCGATGCCGTCGATTGCGGGGAGTTGCGCGAGGTTGTCCTTGAATACGGTGCCCGGTTGAATCATTGCAGTGAATAAGTCGAAGAGAGAACGAATGCAAAAGTATAGTCGATTGCTTCGAACCCACTCATACTTGGGGTTTTCTTTCGCGCGGGATGTCGAATCTGGGGTGGGGCACGCAAGTGCGCGGGTGTGCTCGCGAGCATCTTCTTCGACAAGATGCTGGGGCTGACCGATCACTGAGCGGCGCAAACGCTACCGCTGCACGGCGTCGTTCAGATAGCGCTATTCATCCGACGACGCCTGTTGTATTTCGCGTCCCAGTTTGGCCTGGCGGCGGCTTCTTTCGTTGATGATCTGATGGCGGCGGTGGTCCGTCATTTTCTTCCAGCTACGCGCTTCTTCACGCGTGCGCAGGCAGCCGGTGCAAAAGCCGGTCTTGCCGTCGAAGGCACAGAGTTCGATACAGGGCGATTTAACAGCCATAGTGCAGGTTCACTTGAAGTAGCTGTGAACCACTTCGATCAATTGTTCCTTGCCGCTGCCGTGCTCGTCCTCGGGTTCCGCATCGACCAGATGTGTGCGGATGTGATCTTCGAGCACCACGGCCAGCAGCCCGTTCATCGCGCCGCGGCTGCTGGTGATCAGCTGAAGCACGTCCATGCAGCCGCGTTCGTCTTCGAGTGCGCGCTCGATAGCCTCGACCTGCCCCTTGATGCGGCGCACCCGGTTGAGCAGCTTCTGTTTATCGCGAATCGTGTGGCTCATGCGTTACCTCGACAGAATGGATGCGCGAGTATAGCGTGGGGGCCGCCCGCGATTGCGGGCCAGCATCACACTACGGCCAGCGCGCTCAGCCCTTGATAGCCGACGAATAGACCCACGAGCATGATCAACGCGCCGGAAAAATACGGTGCCTTGCGCGCGACACTGCCGAAGCCGCTCCATCGGCGCGAGACGTGTTTGACGCTCAGCGCGGCGAGGGTGCCGGACGCGACCATCGTGAGCGCGAGGCCGATGCTGAAGCACAGCACCAGCGATGCGCCCAGCGCAAAACGCTTCAATTGCAGGCACAACAGCAGCACGGTGATGGACGCGGGGCAGGGCACGAGGCCGCCAGTCAGCCCGAACATGACGATCTGGCCAGTCGTGACATCGCGATTGGCGAAGCGGCGGCGAATATCGTCCGCGTGCGCGCGTTCGTGGGCGTCCTGATACTCCTGCGAACCGATATCGAGGCCATCGTGATCGTGATGATGCTCGTGATGATGGTGATGGTCGTGGTCATGATCGTGACCATGATGGTGGTGATGCGCGTGGGCATGCCGATGTTCGCGCCAGGCGCGCCAGATCATCCACGCGGCGACGCCCACGATCAGCACCGCCGAGGCGATCTGGAAGTACGGCTCGCTCGTCTGCGCGTTCCAGTTGCGCCCGAAATACATGCCTGCAAGTGCGATCGCCCAGACCACGACGGTGTGGGACAAGGTCGCGGAAAGACCCAGCAGCACAGCCTGGCCGACCGTGCCCCGAATCGCCACGATGAAGGCGGCCATCATGGTTTTCGAATGCCCGGGCTCCAGGCCGTGGAGCGCGCCCAGCAGAATCGCGCTGGGAATGAACAGCCATGCGCTCGACGCGCCTTGCGAAAGAAGAGTGGAGAAGTCCGTCACGCCGCCTTTTTCCTTACCTGAAATGCCCGCGCACGCTTGTCGAAAGTGGCTGCGCGATGGTCTATATACCGTAGGGGGGTATATTACACAGATAGGGTACAGGGGTATACTAAATTCGCGATGTGGCGTACGGCCCTGTTTGTGCTCGCGGGCGCCGCGTTTTCGCAAGGCGCTTATAATCGCGCCACGATTCGGGGGATCGCCGTTGCGAATGTCGTGTTCGCAGGCGCATGTCAACCGGCTTGTTCGCACTTGCGCGACAAGTTCCAACCGCTCTCTGTTCTGGCTGCGCGTACTTGCGCGCGCCACAAAGATTTGAATTCGATGAAGAAAAAACGCTGGATTGCGCTGCTGCTCCTGATTCTTTCGGCCGCAGCGGTGGCTCACTTTTTACGCCCGGGCATTAGCGCGGCTGATCGCGATTACTATTCGGCGCTGCTTTGCCACGTGACGACCAACGACGTCATCAACGACGGCGGCCGCGATCCGCGCAAGAGCATGCGATATGTGATCGAGAACGGGAATTCGGACTACGGCCTGCACAAGCTCGAATACAACGCAGCAGCGGCGGACGACGCGCTGGCCCGCTTCGCGAAGCTCGACGCCGATCAACAGCGCGCCGCGCGCGCGAGCGGCACGGATTGCCAGCGTCTTATGGGTTTGAGCGCCGCGCAGTAAGCGGCGCGTTACGAGACCTCGTGAGCGGCCGGCAAACGCGGCATTGGCCCGAAGAAGAACGCGAACAGCCTGCGCCTGCCGATAACGCGGGCGAGTTCGGCCATGACGCAATAGTTGATGATCAGCACGACCAGCAGCAGTTGAATGGCGAAGAAGTGCGCCCAGTCGAGTTCGACGAGTAACTGATGGTTCGCGGCGGCCAGATTGTGCGCGCTCTTCCAGTAATCGAAGAGACGTTCGAGGTAATGGAGTAGCGAGGCGACAGCGGTATAAATCACCGTTTTCCAGCCTACATTCCAGATCAGCGGTTTCTCGGGAAAGCGGTTCACGAACGGCAGCATGTTGGCCAGCAGAACCGATTTGCCGAGCACCAGCGCGGCGATCGTCACGGCACCGGAAGTCGGTAACGATATGCCTGTGTCGTGTGTCATCAGCGAACGGATCAGCGCGACAATATGCAGGATAACGAAGAAAAAGATAGTGGGCGGCAACATCTCCTTGAATTCGTGCCAGACCTTGGTAGTCACGCTATTCATGATGGCTTTTCCTCGCTCATGCGCGCTGGCGTCCGGGTTCGATCATCTTGCGATCATGTCCGAAAACGTCCCGGTCCGGCCGAAACCTGATATGTCGATATTAGGCTACCGGGAAAAAAATCGCGGTTAAAAAGCGCGCCAGCTTTTACGGAAAAAGCGCTTATCCCGCCGATTATTTCGCTTGCTGCATCATCCAGCGTTTGTATTTTCGCGTGCGCGAAACATCGGCCAGTTGCTGCAGAATCAATGCGCGTAATGGCGATACGGTGGGATCGGTTTGCTTTCCTGTGCTCAGCCGGTGCAACTGGAATTTGACGGTTGCCATATTCGCCAGCGACGCCATCGGCTTGTTCTTCCAGGTGATAGGCGCAAGCGCCGGAGCGTTATCTTTACCGGCGCGCCATGCGCGCGGCAGATCCGGATCGATGGCCAGCGCCGTGCCGATACCCACCATATCCACGCCGCTCGTCACGACTTGTTCCGCAATCGCGCGTCGGCGGATACCGCCCGTGACCATCACCGGCATACGCGCAATCGTGCGGATATCGCGGGCGAATTCCACGAAATAGGCTTCGCGCGCCAGGGTGCGGCCGTCACGCGCATCGCCTTGCATGGCCGGCGCTTCATAACTGCCACCCGACAGTTCGACCAGATCGACGGCCTGTTCGTTGAGAAGCTTGACGACCTGACGCGCGTCGTCGGCGCTAAAGCCGCCGCGCTGAAAATCGGCGGAATTGAGTTTGACGGCCACGGCAAAGCGCGGCGATACGACGGCGCGCACGGCTTTAACGATCTCTAGCAGCAGGCGCGCGCGATTCTCCAGCGAGCCGCCCCATTGATCGCTGCGCTGATTGCTCAAAGGCGAAAGAAACTGACTCAGCAGATAGCCGTGCGCCGCGTGAATCTCGACGCCCGTAAATCCGGCGAGTTCGCCCAGCCGCGCCGTGCGCGCAAAACGCTGAATCACGTCTTCGATCACTTCATGGGTCATGGCCTGAGGAACGGCGAAATGCTTCGACATCTTGCCGAGCGCGAGCGGCACAGCGGAAGGCGCCCAGGTGGGCTGGCCGAGATTGGCGCGCATCTGGCGGCCCGGATGATTGATCTGCAGCCAGAATTGCGCTCCCTTCGAACGCCCGACGCTCGCCCATTGCCTGAACGCATCCAGTTGCCGGTCGTCTTCGAGCACCACGCCGCCCGGGCCGGTCATCGCGCGGCTGTCGACCATGACGTTGCCGGTAATTAGCAGGCCCGCGCCGCCGTCCGCCCACACCTGATAAAGACGCGTCAATTGCGCCGATGGCGCATGACGGGCATCGGCCATGTTCTCTTCCATCGCGGCTTTGGCGATGCGGTTCGGGATCGTCGAACCGTTGGGTAAAGCTAGTTTGTCGAACACGTTCATGGTTGACCTCGTTTCATCGTGGTCCGACTTTAAGATTAAAGTCAACTTGAAGGTCAAGCACTATCTGTGCGGTCACGCACAGCTTGACCTTCAGGCTGACTTGAACCTTAAAGTGCCGAAAGATCAACTATCGGAAAGGTCGGCGAATATGGACAGGCTGCGAACGGAAGTCGAATTTGGACCGCATAGGGTGGAAGTGCCGGCGGGTGGCTATTACGACCGCTTCAGGATGAATCCCGATCTGGATGAAGTGGCGCGTGATCCCGCTGCAGGGAATATCGATTTTTTCAGAAGGATTCCCAAGCAACTGGTCGAGTCGCGAGTCGGCCCGACGTGGGCGCCTAACTTTTACTATCGCACCAGCCATATTCAGGCTTTATTGCTTGCTCCGTTAGCGCAATTGCGGACGATGTTGCCGACGCCGCTCGAACCGCTGCGCGCGTTTCCCGGCTATGGGCTGGTTGCGCTGACGTTCTTCTCGTATTCGGTTTGCGATAACGATCCTTATGACGAGGTCTCCATCGCGATCGTGATTCGCCGTCCTGGCGCGCGCGGTTCGCACGCGCTGGAACTGCTGGATTCCATGCGTCGGCGCAGTTTTCATGCGCATGTACTGGCGCTGCCCGTGACGACGGAAATCGCACGCGTGCGCGGCGTCTATGGTTATCAGTTGCCGAAATGGCGCGCCGATATTGCTCTGAATATAGGCGCCAATGTAAGCGCGCAGATTGCCGGACCCGATGGCACGCAGGACCTGGTATTGAATGCGCCGCTGCCGGCGTTGCGAAATGTGGCGCCGCAATCGCATATGGCGACCAACACCTTGATCAATAAAGTCGATGGAGTCTGGCATCAGGCGACGGTGCAGACCAATACGCTATCCTTTGCGCAAAGGCTGTTGCCGCGCGACGTAAAACTGTTGCGTGGCGGCGGCCCCTTGAGCCAGTTGCTGGACGGACTGGGCGCATCGAAGATCGTTCGACTCGATGTCGTCAAGGATGCGCAAATCGTGCTGAATTTGCCCACGCCGCTCGCGCCGGGTTGGGTCTGATCGGAGAGTACGGACATCATGAAGATTGGGGAACTGGCCGAACGCACGGGCCTGGCGGCTTCGCGTATTCGTTTCTACGAAGATATCGGCTTGCTGAAAGTCGAGCGCGAACCGAACGGCTATCGCACCTATGCGCCGCAAGCCGTGCTGGTGCTCGATCTGATTTCGGCAGCGCAGCAAGCCGGTTTCAGTCTCGACGAAATCCGCATGTTGCTGCCGCCCGATATGGAGCAGTGGCAACATGGCACGCTGATCGAAACGCTGCGCGCGAAGGTGCTGGATATCGAGGCGCTGGAAAAGCGTCTCGCGCAGAGCAAGGCGCATATCGTTGCGCTGCTCAAGGAGATCGAGGCGAAGCCCGACGATATGGACTGCAGCGCCAATGCAAAGCGCGTGCTGTCGCGTATTCGCGCGGGCGAAGTGAAAGTGCCCGCGCCCGCGCTGGCCGCCGCGGACGTCAAGACCTTGCGCAAGACCCGGCGGCGCAGTTAACCGAGCAGCGCAGCAACCTGTTTCGCCGTGGCTTTCGCGGACTGCGGGTTTTGCCCGGTCACCAGGCGGCCGTCGGTGATCACGTGGGAAACGAAGGGCAGCAGGGCTTTTTCATAGCGCGCGCCGCGCTGCTTCATCGCTTCTTCCGCGTTGTACGGCACTTTCTTTGCCACGCCCGCGAGCACTTCTTCGACCCACGAATAGCCGGTGACGCGGCGTTTCTCCACCAGACGGGTGCCGTCGGAAAGCGTGGTGTTCAACAATCCGCAGTAGCCGTGGCAAACCGACGAAACGATGCCGCCGCGCTCGTAGATGTCACGCGTGATGCTTTGCAGGCCCGCATCGTCGGGGAAATCCCACATCACCGCGTGGCCGCCCGTGAAATAGACGGCATTGAAATCGGCTGGGTCGATCTGATCGGGGCGCGCGGTCCTCGCCAGCAGTGCCTGGCAATCCTTATCGTCTAGCCAGGCTTTCACGGAGGCATCGGCGAGCGGCCATTTGAGTGCGCGCGGTTCCAGCGGCGACTCGCCGCCTTTCGGGCTGACGATCTGCTGGTCGTAGCCGTGTGCGGCGAACACATGCCAGGCGTGCGTCAGTTCGGAGAGCCACAGGCCGGTTGGGTCGGCCACGTCCGCATAGTGGGCGACATTGGTGACGACGTGCAGTACGCGCTGGGTCATGGCCTCGGTTCTCCGTTGATCGGTTTGCGGCACGCGCAGTGCGCTCTGGCAGCCGTTAGCCGTAACCATAACGTTCAAGTCAACCTGAAGGTCAAGCGTTGTCGATTGCACCGCATCACACGCTGCAACAGTCAGGATGCGCGCAAGATGTCAAAATACGTGTTCGTGCCCCGCATCGAGGCGGCTCCCAGGCCGTCTGTGACGCGGTTATGCTTGAGATCAGGTCGCTGAATCCCATTTATCCTCCGTGAACCAGCGTATTCGTCCCCCCTTGCCGCCAGAATGGCCTTTCCCGCCGAGCCGCGATGTCGCTGGCCGCGCGTTTGGCGATCTTGTCGCGCTTCAATATCGCGGTGCCGGTGTGTGGCTCTGGAAATGCCGCTGCGGCAACCACGTCACGGCCAGCCTCGGCGAGGTGGAGAGCGGCCAGACGCGCGATTGCGGCTGCGGCGAGCAGCGCCGCGTCTGGCGCTCGCGGCCGGGTTCGCCGTCGCTCAAGGGCGGCGAAGTGTTCGGCCAGTTGACCACGGACCGCTATGCCGGCAATGGCATGTGGGTCTGCCGGTGCGAGTGCGGCAACGAGGTGACGATCAGCGCCGGGCGCTTGCGGCTGGGGCAGGCGCGGTCGTGCGGGCGTTGTGCGGGGCCTGCGGGTGGTTGAGTGGCGCGCAACGCGTCCATCACTTCCGCGTCTTTGATTCCGCCTGATCCAGCGCTTCCAGAATCGCATAAGCCGCGCTCACCCGTGCCTCGGCCGGATACGCCTTGTTCGCCAGAATCACCACGCCGATACGCCGCGCGGGCACGTAGGCCACATAGGTTGCAAAACCGTTGGTCGAGCCGGTTTTGTTGATGAGCGCATCCGCTTGCGGCGCGAGTGGCGGCGTGAGTGCGTGCGCGGCCATCGGCTTGAGGATGGCGTCCGGGTTGTTGCCGCGTTGCAGCGTGTCGAGCGCCACCGGCCACGGGTACTGCTCCCAGACGACATCCTGCGTGAACGGGCCGCTCGTGTAATAGCCCGTGTGCGTGCAGTCGATCGCGCGCTGCCACGTCGCGTCGAGCTTGCCGATACCCATATTGGCGTCCAGATAACGCGCAAGATCGCCGCTGGTCGTGCGTACGCCATAGGCTTCATCGGCGAACACACCGGGGTTCAGGCGCCTGGGCACATCGTTCTTGTCATAACCCTGCGCGTAACGCGCCTGGCTCGCCCTCGGCACGTCGATAAACGTATGCGTCATGCCGAACGCGGGAAAAAGCTGCTGCTCGAACGCCTCGCGGATCGGCATCCCCAAACTCTTCGCCGCCGCCCGTCCCAGCAGACCGATACCCAGATTCGAATACACGCGCTGCGTGCCCGGCGCGCTCGCCGGTTGCCAGTTGCGCAGCCAGGCGTTCATTTGCGCATCGGTGTCGATGCCGTCGGGCACGAAGAGCGGCAGGCCGGACGTGTGCGTGCCCAGATTCAGCACGCTCACGTGATCGAAGACGCTGCCGCGCAGCGCCGGCACGTACTCGCTCGCGGGCGCGGAAAACGAGAGCTTGCCGTTCGTCTGCGCATAGCAGGCCAGCGTGGCCGTGACGGTTTTGGTCACCGAGCCGATTTCGAACAGCGTCTCCTGATCGACACGCGCACCGGTGGTCTTCGACGCCACGCCGTAGTTGTAGAACGCATGCCGCCCGTTCACGGTGACGGCGACCGCCACACCCGGAATGCCGTACTTAGCCTGCAACGGTTGAATGGCCGCATCGACGACGGCTTTTTCGGCGGGCTCGGCAGCCTGTGCGGTCATGGCGACAGACATCGCAGCCATCAGCATAACTTTCATCTTAAAAAGAAAGGGGTTCGGCATCGTTTGGCTTCCGTTGTGGTGAAACGCGAATGTGAAGGCGAATTCTGTGGCGTTGCCGCCCCATTCACAAGCGACGATAATTTGCCTCACCCAAAAGCAAAACTTATGGATAGCCCATGCGTCCCAACGTCCCGCTCCACGCGCTGCGCGCTTTCGAAGCCTCGGCGCGCCATCTGAGCTTCACGCGCGCCGGGCTCGAACTCAAGGTCACGCAGGCCGCCGTCAGCCAGCAGGTGCGCATGCTCGAAGACTGGCTTGGCGTGCCCTTGTTCCGGCGACTGCCGCGCGGCCTCGGCATGACCGATGAAGCGCGCGCCTTGCTGCCGGTGTTGAGCGACGCGTTCGGCCGCATCGAGACCGTGCTCAAGCAGTTCGAAGGCGGGCGCCTGCGCGAGGTGCTGACGGTGGGCGTGGTGGGGACGTTCGCGATCGGCTGGCTGATGCCGCGCCTCAAGGCGTTTCGCGAGGCGCATCCGTTCGTGGAACTGCGCCTGTTGACCAACAATAATCTCGTCGATCTGGCGGGCGAGGGGCTGGATTTCGCGATCCGTTTCGGCGACGGCAAATGGCCCGCGACGCAGAACACGCATCTGCTGGACGCGCCGCTGGCGGTGCTGTGCGCGCCGGAGATCGCGCGGCGTCTGCGCACTGCCGGGGATCTCGCGAGGGAAACGCTGCTGCGCTCCTATCGCACCGACGAATGGTTGCGCTGGTTCGATGCGGCAGGCGTCGAGCCGTGGACCGTGAGCGGGCCGATTTTCGATTCGTCGCGCCTGATGGCCGAAGCGGCGATGCAGGCCGCGGGCGTAGCGCTCGCGCCCGCGCGCATGTTCGAGCGCGAGTTGCAGATGGGGCTGCTGGTGCGGCCCTTCGATGTCGAGGTGCCGACCGGCAGTTATTGGCTCACGAGCCTGGCGTCGCGGGCAATGGCACCGGCGATGCGCCTGTTCGAAGCGTGGATCGTCGCCGAAGCCGCGCGCTAATTTGCGCTGCGCGGGTGTGCGTTACAGCACGTTCAGCATCGACAGCGCGGTTTCCTGCAGATGCGGCAGCACGCGCGTCACGGCTGCTTCCGCGCTTTCGTTGCCGATCGACATATTCGTGCTCAAGGCGGCGATCACGTCGCCGGCGCGGTTGCGCAGCGGCACGGCCACGCCGCGCACGCCCACCTGCAACTGCTGTTCGATGAGCGCGTAACCGTCGGCGCGGGCACGGACGATTTTCTCGCGCAGACGCGTTGCGCTGGTCAGCGTGTGCGGCGTGAAGGGCGCGAGTTCCACGGCGTCGAGCCACGCCGACACCGCCTGCTGATCCTCCTTGTACGCGAGCAGCACGACGCCCGGCGAGATCAGCGGCGCGGGCACGCGCGCGCCCAGCACGAAGCCCGTGGTCATCACGCGCGAGACGCCGTTGCGCGCGATCACGACCAGATCCCAGCCGTCGAGCACGCTCACATACGCCGATTCGTTGAGCGTCGCGCTCAGTTGCTGAAGATAGGGCTGCACGGTGCGCGGCAGGCGCGCCGAATCGAAATACGACCAGCCCACGCGCAGCACGCGCGGCGTGAGGCCGAACAGGCGCCCATCGGTATAGACATAGCCGAGCGATTCGAGCGTGAGCAGATAGCGCCGCGCAGCGGTGCGCGACAGACCCGTGCGCTCGGCGGCCTGGGTTGCGGTCATGCGGGCGTGCTCGCTGTCGAAGGCTTCGAGAATCGCCAGGCCTTTTTCCAGACCGGCGATCCAGTCGCGCTTGTCGAGATTCGTCGTTTTCATGTGGGGTTCATCGGCGCGCAGGCTTTGAAGCACAAAAGGCCGGGCATGCGCCCGGCCTCGTGATGGCTTGCTGGATGGTGCGTTGCGTTCAGGCTTGCGCGGGTTTCATGCGCGCGGCGACAATCAGCGAAATCAGGCAGCCCACGGCCAGGTAGGCCGCCACCAGATGCCACGAGCCGTTGCCCGCGCCCACCAGCGCCACGGCGATGAAAGGCGTGAAACCGCCGCCCACCACGCTGGCGAACTGATAGCCCACGCCTGCGCCGCTGTAGCGGTATTCGGCGCCGAACAGTTCGGTGAAGAGCGGCTGCTGCACGCTGACCACCATGTCGTGCGCGAGGTTGGCGAGCGCCACCGAGCAGAGCACGATCCACAGCGTCGAGCGGGCTTCCAGTGCGAGGAAGAACGGCACTGCGCTGACCAGACCGATCACCGCGCCAACCAGATAGATGCGGCGCATGCCCAGACGGTCGGCCAGCCAGGCGAAGCAGGGAATCGTCACGCACGAAATCGCGCCGACAAACAGACCGATGCCCAGGAACAGATCGCGCGAGAGGCCGAGATTCGCCGTCGAATAGCTCAGGGCGAAGGCGGTCACGATATACATCGTGAAGAGTTCGGCCAGACGCAGCGCGACGATGTAGAGGAAAGCCTTCGGGTGACGCGTGAGCGCTTCGAGCACCGGCATCTTGAGCTTGCGATCGGCGTGTTCGACCTTTTCGACGAATTCCTTCGACTCGTCCATGCTCGAACGCACCCACAGGCCGATCAGCACCAGCACGACGCTGAACAGGAACGGCAGACGCCAGCCCCACGAGCGGAACGCCGTCTCGCCCAGCAGATGGCTCAGCAGCGCGACAATGCCGGTCGCGAGCACGAGGCCCACGCCGTAACCCACCTGCACGCCGCTGCTGTAGAACGCCTTCTTGCCCTTGGGCGCGCTTTCGACGGCCATGAGCGCTGCGCCGCCCCATTCGCCGCCCACGGCGAAGCCCTGGATCGCGCGCATCAGCACGAGCAGCACGGGCGCCCACCAGCCGATCGTGGCGAAGGTGGGCAGCAGGCCGATGGCGACCGTGGACAGGCCCATCAGCATGACGGTCAGCACGAGCATGCGCTTGCGGCCGAGGCGGTCGCCGTAGTGGCCGAACACCACGCCGCCGAGCGGACGGAACAGGAAGCCGACGCCAAAGGTCGCGAAGGCCGCGAGCGTGCCCATGTTCTTGCCGATGGCCGGGAAGAATTCGGCGTTGAAGACCAGCGCCGCGACGATGCCGTAGAGCAGGAAGTCGTACCAGTCGACAACCGCGCCGACAAAGCTGCCAAGGGCCGCTTTCTTCGCCTGGCTGCGCGAATGGCTTTGCTTGGCCGGCTCGGCGGCGCCCGTGGATTCGAGGGTGGGGGTCATGAGATGTCTCCAGTCCCGGCAGCGTTTTTGTCTGCCTGCGTAGTTACTCGCGGTGTGGCTTGCGGTGTTGCGTCTTTCGCTGCGCGCATGTGGTTGGCAGCGGTGAAACGGAGCATAGGGCGGCGCGTGCCCCGGATCAATGCGTACAACGCGCGAAATGCGCGATTATCGCCCATAAGTGTGCGATTATCGAACGCTTTCAGGGTTAGCACGGAGACTGACGCCCTCCCGGCATCAGGGCCGTCTTTGGCGCAGTGTACGAATTGGTTAAAATTGCCGCGCGGCGGCATGGGGCCTGGCGAGCAGTCCAGCGCACCCTGAGATTGTGCCGGGGCTTGCGCCGCGCGCGTTCTGCCCGCACTCTCTAGCTGTGCCGCCGCCTGGTTTCATCGTTTTCTTTTGACGCTTCAACGTCTGGTATCAGGAGCTTCCCGCATGTCGTCCAACCCCATTTCCGGTACGCCGGAGCAGGCCAATCCGCTCGGCATGGCCGGGCTCGAGTTCGTCGAATTCGCGGCGCCCGAGCCCGTGGCGCTGGCGGCGCAGCTCACGCAGCTGGGGTTCAAGGCCATCGCGCGTCATATCAGCAAGGACGTGACGCTGTGGCGCCAGGGCCAGATGAATTTCCTCGTCAACGCCGAACCCGATTCCTTCGCCGCGCGCTATGCCGAGGAATACGGCATGGGCATCTGCGCGATCGGCGTGCGCGTGGAGAACGCCCGGCGCGCCTTCGAGCATGCGCTGCGCGTGGGCGCGTGGGCCTATGAAGGCGAGCGCGTCGGCGCGGGCGAATTGCGCATTCCGGCCATTCAGGGCATTGGCGACTCGCATATCTATTTCGTCGATCGCTGGCGCGGCCGTGGCGGTCAGCGCGGCGGCGTGGGCGATATTTCGATCTTCGACATCGACTTTCGTCCGATCGATATGGCCACGGCGCAGGCCGATCTCGAACACAGCGGCACCGGCCTGCAACGCGTCGATCACCTCACGCAGACGGTGGGCGCGGGGCGTATCGGCGAATGGCTCGATTTTTATCGCGATCTGCTGCATTTCCGCGAGATCCACGAAATCAACGCGAACTGGCACGTGGCGCAGGAGTCGCGCGTGATGGTGTCGCCGGACGGCGAGATCCGCATTCCGGTCTACGAGGAAGGCACGCACCGCACCGAACTCATGCACGACTATCTGCCCGATCATCCGGGCGAGGGCGTGCAGCATATCGCCCTGGCAACCGACGATATCGTGCCCTGCATCGACGCGCTGATGGCCAACGGCGTGGAGTTCGTCGAGCCGCCGGCCGCCTATTACGATTCCGTCGATGCGCGCCTGCCGGGCCATGGCGTCGATCTGGAAGCGCTGCGCAAGCGCCACATCCTGATCGACGGAGAAATGGGCGCGGACGGCGTGCCGCGCCTCTTTTTCCAGACCTTCGTGAAGCGCCGCGCGGGCGAGATCTTTTTCGAAGTGGTGCAGCGCAGCGGCCATCAAGGCTTCGGCGAGGGCAATCTCGACGTGCTGGCGAAAGCGCGCGCGGCGCAGGGCGACCAGGCCGCCGATCGTCCCTGATCGCCGCGGATAAGCGCCGCTTAAACCGTCACGACGATCTTGCCGACCTGCTCGCCGGCTTCCATGTAGCGGTGGGCGTCGGCGATCTGCTCGAACGGGAACGTGCGGTCGATCGCCGGTTTGAGCGCGCCCGAGGCCAGCCCTTCGGTGATAAAGCGTTTGGCGCGCGCGAGCCGCGCGGCGTCGGTCGTGACTTCGAACAGCTCGTAGCCGCGCACGCTCAGATGACGGCCGAGCAGGTCCATCACGGGCACGCTCAGATCGCGCGTGTCGAGCGCGCCATACTGGAAGAACATGCCCTCGCGCGCGAGCGCACGCAGTTGATGCGCCGCTTCCGGGCCGCCCACGGGATCGAACGCGATCTGCGCGCCGCGCCCTTGCGTGATGTCGAGCACCTGCTGCGTGAGCGCCGCGCCGCCGCCCGCGATCACGTGTTTCGCGCCGGCTTGCAGCAGCGCTGCGCGTTTCTTCTCGCTGCGCGTGAGCGCGATGGGCGTGGCGCCCACCATGTTCGCGATCTGGATCGCAGCCAGTCCCACGCTGCTCGACGCCGCGCCCACCAGCACCGCTTCACCCTGCTTGAGGCCGCCGAACTCGATCAGCGCGCCCCAGGCGGTGGCGTACATCATCCACGTTGCGGCGGCTTCCTCGAACGACAGCCCGGCCGGGTTCTTCACCACCGCATGCACGGGCGCGTTGACGAGTTCGCCATACATGCCGTATTCGATAAACGAAAACGCGGGCACCACGCTCACCGCGTCGCCTACCGCGAAGTCCTGCACGCCGCTGCCCACGGCTTCGATCACGCCCGAGCCTTCGTAACCGAGCTGCGCGGGGAATGGCGGCGCGTAGGTGTACTGGCCGCTGCGATACATCACTTCGGCGCGATTCAGGCCGATGGCCTTGACGCGGATCTGCACTTCGCCAGCCTTGGGCGCGGCCACATCGACATCGTCGATCTGCAGCACTTCGGCACCACCGACGCGGTTGAAACGGACGACTCGTGACATCTCAGACTCCTTCGATCAAACGGTTTCGAACGGATACTGTAGGCCGCGTCGCGGCGCGGATAAACGCGCAGTCCGATGACTCATTGTTATTCGATCAATAACAATCGAAGCGTTTTTGTTTCGACCGTTTCGACCGTCCAGGTACGAGGCGCTTTCAGCCCGGCAGCCGCCGCGCCGCGAGTTCCGAAATCCAGTCGATAAACACGCGTACCTTGCCCGGCAGATGATCGCGATTCGGATAGAGCACGGAAACCGGTTTGGGCACCGGCGCGATATTGGGCAGCACTTCCACCAGATGGCCGGTATCGATAGACGGTTGCAGCGCGGGCCGCAGCGCCTGCACGATGCCGCAGCCCGCGAGGCCGCAGGCGAGCAGGGCGTCGAAGTTGTCGGTGAGCATGCCGCTCGCGAGCTTGAGCGTGACGGTCTTGCCGCCTTGCCGGAAAGTCCAGTCCATGACCCGGCGGTTGCGGCCGCTGAAGAAGTTCACAGCCTTGTGCGGCTGGCTTGCTGACTGTAGATCGTCGAGCGTGCGCGGCACGCCGTAGCGCGCCAGATACGCAGGCGACGCGCAGGTCGCCAGTTGCACCATGCCGATCTGCCGGCCAATCAGACCCGAATCCTTGAGTGCGCCCACGCGCAGCACGCAGTCGATCCCTTCACTGATCAGATCGGCGGGTTGATCGCTCACGCCCAGCACGATCTCCACTTGCGGATAACGCTGCTGGAAGTCGGGCAGCGCGGGCACGACCACGGCCTTCGCGAGCGCCACCGGCAGATCGAGCCGCAAACGCCCTTTAGGCTGCGGGCGATTCTGCGCGAATTGCGCGAACGAGGCGAAGGTGTCGTTGACGTTGGCGAGCAGTTGCACGCAGCGCTGATAGAACGCTTCGCCTTCGGCCGTTGTGCTCACGCGCCGCGTGCTGCGATTGAGCAGGCGGATGCCCAGTTCCGCTTCCAGTTGCTGCACCGCCTTCGTGACGGCCGGGCGATGCTGCTGCAGCGCCTCGGCGGCCTGCGTGAAGCTGCCGCGTTCGACGATATTCACGTAGATCTGCATCGCTTGCAGACGGTCCATGGGCGCTCCTCGGGCCAGTGATTCAGACCCGCATCTTCGCACGCGCGACGTGTGGGCTGACGCACGCAGAGGCCGTTTTGCAAAGCGTATGCTGTGAGCGGGCCTTCCCCTCAGGCGGGGTCGAACAATGATCAGCGTTGCGCGTATCTCCGGGACATGCCGCCGCGTGGCGCTCGCCTGCGCGGCGCTATGGCTGGCCGCCGCGTATCCGGCGCTGTCGCAGGCGCAGGCCGTCAGGTCCGCGGAAGACCATCCGCCCGTCTGGGTCGCGCGCTCGCCCGACCATCCCACGCTGATCCTGTTACCGACGATCCACGCGCTGGCCATCGACGATCCGCGCGTGAACGCCGCGCTCGCTTCGCTCGCCAGCGGCGTGCAGGCAATCGTGCTGGAAACGCACACGCAGCCCACGCCCGAGGACACGCAGACGATCAAACGCATCGGCCTCTATCCGGCGAGCGACAGCCTGGCGAATCACGTGAGTTCGATGACGGCCGAATCGCTGGCGCGTTGCGCGCGCGAAAGCGGCGCCGATATCCGCACCTTTTTCCAGACCAAGCCGTGGCTGGCGGGCTTTGCCGTGGAGGCCGTGCGCCTGCATCAATGGCAGTGGGTATCGAACGGCGGCAAGCGCGCGCATTTTGTGAAAGCGGCTGCGCCGCTGGTATTTCCCGGCATCGACGAGCGGCTGGAAACGCTGGCGCGCCATCGGCAGATTCCGTTGATCTACCTGGAAACGATGGAGCAGGGCATGCAGCTTTTCGACGATATGCCCGCCGCCGACCAGGAAGCCTTTTTGCAGGGCGTCTGCACGGGCCTGCACGGTGGCCGATCGCCCGGCGAAGTGTCATACGAATCGTTCCAGAGCGCGTGGGCCGTGGGCGATGCAGCGGCGCTCGAGCGTCTGGCGAATGCGCGTTATCCCGGCGAAAGCGACGCGCATTACGATTTCAGCCAGTATCTGTTCGCGCGCGGCACCGATATCTTCGCGGCAACGCTCGCGCAGGACGGTTACTTCTACGGTAAAGGGCCAATACTGGTGGCCGTGGGCGCGGGCCACTTCTTTGGCGAGCGATCGCTGCTTCAGCATCTGCGCGACGCGGGCTATACGATCACGCCGCCCGCCATGGCGCCACAACCCGCGCCGCCGCACGAAGTCGCAGCGCGTTGAATCTTTCGTTTTGCTTGCGCCGATAGCGGCAAAGACTTACCGCGCCTTACCCTAAAGGTTCCATCCGCGCCGCCGTTAGCCAGGATATGAAGACGCCATTTTCCAAATCGGAAGCGCAACTGATTCTCTCGATCGCCCACGAGCGCGCGGAATATCGCGCCGCTGCGGCGGGTGTCGAACTCGAATCGGCCGCGGGTTCCGCGATCTACGATACCGTGATCTACTCGACGCTTTCCGAGCTTGCGCCGGCGCTGTCGATCGATGAATTCATCGGTCTGCTCGCGCGCCCGGAAGTGCTGCACTGAGCCGGCATATTAGTCGGGATTCCTGATCGATAGAGGCAAAGGTTCGCCCACTGGACGAACCGCACGCAGGGCACGCCGCGCAGTTGCGCCGCGTGCCCTTTTGCATGGTGATGCTTAGAACTTCTGGCGGAAGCCCACGCTCACGATCGCCTGCGACTGGGCCGCCGACGAGTGGCTGTTGCCCTTGTCCGACACCGATGCCGTGGCTGCCACCGGTTCGCCGAGCGCGTTGAGCGTCATGCCCGAAGCGTGCTGATAGCCCGCGAGCAGGTACACGGTCGAGCGCTTCGACAGATCGTAAAGCGCGCCGAGCGAGACGTTGTGGTACTGCGCTTCATCGTCCTGACCGTCGACGTGGCTGCCACGCGTGTAGCTGTAGCCCGCGAACAGGCGCGTGCGCGGTTGCACGTTCCACATGCCGAACACACCGGCGATGTTGAAGGTCGCCGTGCCCGAGTAGAGCGAGTTCGTGCCGGCCTTGTACTGCACGTTGCTGTAGTTCACGCCGACCAGCGCGGTGCCGAAGTCCCACGTCGCGCCCGTCGCGATCACCTGCTGCGATTGCGCGCTCGCGTAGCCTTCGTTGATCGACGAGTTGAAGGTGCCGTCGTAGGTGCCTTGCCATTTGCCGTAGGTGCTGTCCGCGGTGCTGGTCTTGCTGTTGTCCGAGCGCTCGTAGCCCACGCCCACGCGCAGCGGGCCGTTCGCGTACGCGCCGCCCACGCTCCACGTGTTCTTGCGCTTGAGGCTGCCGGCCTGGCCGCCGAAGCCGTACAACGCGCCGAACGTGAAGCCCGAGTAGTTCGCGCTGGTGTACTTGATCGAGTTGTCGACGCGGGTGGTCTGATCCAGATCGTCGATATCGCCCGGATGCGCGCCGAAGCCGCCCACCACGCTGACCGGTGCGACCGGCGCGACGAAGTCGTTGAGCGAGGTGTACTGGCGGCCCATCGTGAGCGAACCGTATTGCTTGTCGGTGAGGCCCATGAATGCCTGACGGCCGAACAGGCGGCCACCTTGACCCGAGGTGCCGTTGCTGATGTCGAAGCCGTCTTCCAGCAGGAAGATCGCCGCCAGACCGTTGCCCAGATCTTCCTTGCCCTTCAGGCCCCAGCGGCTGCCCGAAAGATTGCCGCTCGTCACGCCCACGTTCGAGTGGCCTTGATAGGCGCCTGCGCTGCCGGTGCGCTCATTGCTGCGGTACGTGATACCCGCATCGACAATCCCGTAGAGCGTAACGGAGCCCTGCGCCGCCGCGACGCCCGCGAGCGACATCAGAATCGGTGCAGAGATCAGGTGTTTTTTCATCATGTGTTGTCTCGATGAGAGGCGGACCGCCATGCTGCGGTCTCTTGTTATGCGCGCAGGAACAGACCGTCTCGCGTGCGGATGCGAGACGGCCCGCGGCCTGCGCGCGGAAAAAAGGCGTGGATTTTACGGAGTCGCGCAGAAAGCGCTAGTGATTTTTCCGCGCGCGGCGCGATGCCGCGCGCGAAAACCTCCGCGCTTTAAGGCCTGAATTCAAGGCCTGGATTGCATCCCTAGCGCTTGAACGACGCGCCCGCAGGCGTGTCGGTCGTGACGATGCTGACCGTCTTGCGCACCTTGGCAACGTCACCGGCGCTGACCGGCGCGCCGGTATTGCCCCAGCTCGTGCGCACGAAGGTGGCGACATCGGCGACTTCCTGATCCGAGAGTCGCCAGCCGAACGGCGGCATCGTGAAGGTCGAAGGCGCGGCTTTCGTGCCTTCCAGCGCGGCGCCCGTGAGCAGCACGTGGATCAGCGAAGTGGCGTCCGTGCCCTGCACGACGGGGTTGCCGCCGAGTTCCGGGAATACGCGGGTATAGCCGCGTCCGTTGCTGCGGTGGCAGGCCATGCAGTTGTCGCGATAGACCGCGGCGCCGCGCGCGCTGGCGTCGCCGCTTTGCAGCGCCTGACCGGCGGCGGCATCGTAGGCGTAGGGCGTTTCCTTCGCGTCGCTCGACGGCAGCGTCTTCAGATAGCGGGCCATCGCAAGCAGATCCGCATCGGTCATGTACTGCATGCTGTGCTGGACCACATCGGTCATGCCGCCGAACGCAGCGGTATGCAGATTCCGGCCGGTTTTCAGAAACTGGACGATATCGTCTTCGCTCCAGGTGCCGATGCCGGTACGCGGATTACCACGCAGATTCGACGGCACCCAGCCGTCGATCGGGCCGCCGCCCGCGAGGAAATCGTCGCCTTCGAGATCGGTGAGCGCGCGTTCCTGCATGGTCGCCGCGCGCGGCGTGTGGCACGCGCCGCAGTGGCCAAGACCCTGCACGAGATAGGCGCCGCGCGACACGATTGCATCGTTGTAATGCGAACCGTCGAAGGCCTGCACCTTCGGCGCGAACATCGTGCGCCAGATGCCTAGCGGCCAGCGCATCGACATCGGCCAGGGAATGTCCACCGCGCGGTTTTGCGCCGCGACCGGCGCGACACCCTGCGTGAAGTACGCGTAGAGCGCCTTCATGTCGTCATCGGACAGGCGCGCGTACGACGGGTAGGGCATCGCCGGATACAGCGTGTCGCCGGTCGGGCGCACGCCTTCGCGCACCGCCTTGGCGAAATCCGCGTAACTCCACTTGCCGATGCCGGTATTGGCGTCGGGCGTGATGTTGGTCGAATAGATCGCGCCGATCGGCGTGTCGAATTTCAGGCCGCCCGCGAAGGGCTTGCCGCCTTTCGCGGTGTGGCAGGCGATACAGTCGCCGGCGCGTGCGAGATATTCGCCGTGCGCGACGAGCGCGGCGTCGGCTTGGGTGCTGGCGGCGGGGGCATTGGCGGCGCTGGCCGAAAGCGGCGCAGCCAGCACAGCCGCCGAGATCGTTGCGGCCGCAACCGTCAGGCGTGCGGCACGACGCACGATGCGCGTGGGGGAAAAGATCGTCTTCATACGGCTCGTCACACGCTCACCAGAGGGCCGGGGTTCTTCAGATACTGATTGCGGATGGCCTTCGCCGACCAGTACGCGAGTGCGGCAACCAGACCCGTCGGGTTGTAGCCGATGCCCTGCGGAAAGGCCGATGCGCCCAGCACGAACACGTTATGCACGTCCCAGCTCTGCAGATAGCGATTGAGCACGCTGGTCTTCGGGTCCGTGCCCATCACCGCGCCGCCCACGAGGTGGGTGGTCTGGTAACGGCGCGAATCGAAGTGCGCGCCGAATTCGCGCGTATAGACGTTGATGGACTGCGGGCCCATCGCCTCGGCGATCTTCTTCATCTGGCCGGTCACGTACTGCGCCATCTTGATGTCGTTGTCCTTCCAGTCGAAGGTCATGCGCAAGAGCGGCTGGCCATACGAATCGCGATAGGTCGGATCGAGGTCGAGGAACACGTCGCGATACGACATGTTCGAACCGTGCGCGTCCATCGACACGGTATGCGCGTAGTGGTCCTTGACGGCCTTCTTCCACTGCGAGCCCCAGTTGGGCGTGCCCGCGGGCGTAGCGATGCCGCTGATCGGCTTCACGCCCGCCTGGTTCACCCACAGCGGCGAGCCGCCGACGAAACCGAGCGGACCGTGATCGAAGTTATCGGCGTTGAAGTCGTCCACGGCCACGCCGTTGCCGCCCGCGCCGATGAACGGATTCGTGTACGTGTCCTTGTCGAAGAACGCGGTGATGGTCGAGAGATTCTGGTACGCGAAATTGCGGCCCACGACGCCTTCGCCCGAGACCGGGTCATACGGCTTGCCGATGCCCGAAAGCAGCAGCAGGTGAACGTTGTGATACTGGAACGCCGAGACGATCACGAGATCGGCGGGCTGGAACACTTCCTGGCCCGACGGATCGACATAGGTGACGCCGGTGGCGCGCTTCTTCGTATCGTCGAGTTCGACGCGCAGCACGTGGCATTTCGCGCGCAATTCGAAGTGCTTTTCCTGCTTGAGCGCGGGCAGGATGTTCAGGTTCGGCGAGGCCTTCGAATACATGTAGCACGCGTAACCGCTGCAATAGCCGCAGAAGTTGCACGGGCCCATCTGCACGCCATACGGGTTCGTGTACGGACCCGAGGTATTGGCCGACGGCAGACGATACGGATGCAGGCCGAGCGACTTCGCCGCATCGGAGAAGCGCTGCGCCGAATACGTATTCAGTTGCGCGGGCAACGGAAAATTGTCGCTGCGGCGCGCTTCGAACACATTGCCGTCGCCCACGACCTTGTCGCCCACCTTGTACGCCTGACCCGAGGTGCCGAAGACCTTTTCCGCGAAGTCGAAATGCGGCTCCAGTTCGTCGTAGCTGACGCCGTAATCCTGGATCGTCATGCCTTCGGGAATGAACTTCTTGCCGTAGCGCTCTTCGTAATGACTCTTCAGGCGCAGCTCTTCCGGCGTGATGCGAAAGTGCACGCCCGACCAGTGCAGACCCGCGCCGCCCACGCCTTCGCCGGGCAGAAACGCGGCGAGCTGACGATAGGGCAGCGCCGTATCGGCCGCGCTGTGGCGGATCGAAACGGTGGTCTTCGAGAGGTCGAGGAAGAGCTTCTTGCGGATGTTGTAGGTGAGCTCGTCGATGGTGTTCGGGTACGCGCCATCCGGGTAGGTGTCGCGATACTCGCCGCGTTCGAGCGCGACCACGGACAGACCCGCTTCCGTGAGTTCCTTCGACATGATCGCGCCAGTCCAGCCGAAGCCGACGACGACCGCGTCCACATGAGGTTTCTTGATCGCCATTACGTGCGCTCCCCGTTGATCGAAACTGGACCGTACGGGTAAGCCTTACCGTTCTGGTTCACAAAATCCATGAAGTCGGCGCGCGCGCCGGGAAAACCGATCATCTGCCACGCGGCCATGTTCTTGTTGCCGCCGTGGATCGGATCGCTGAAATAGCCTTCGCGCGTGTTCTGCAGCAACTGGCCGAAGAACACCTTGGCCGGCACGCCGTCCAGTTCGACCTTGCCCGCTTCGAGCGCGCCGAGCACGGCGTCGCGCGTGCTGGCGTCGAGCGCGTCGAAGTCCTTGCCGTACGCCTTGCCGCAATACGCGTTCACCGCCGCGATGCCGAGGCGATACAGATCGCGCGGCACCAGCTTCATCTGATAGCCGAGTTCCGGCACGCCTTGCTGGAATGGCCCCTGCATGTACCAGAGCGCGCCGTGCGCGTAGGGCGTATCCATCTGACGGTCGATGAATTCGGGCACGCCGGCTTCGAGGGCGCCCGGGCCTTCGGCATCGGCGGGAATCAGACGGTCGACGGCCGCGCGCAGGAAGGTCCATTCGCGGGCATCGAAGAAGCGGGGTTTGTAGTCGGCTTGAGCGGACTGGCTCGCGCTCGCCTGGCTGCCGCCTTGCGCGGCGCCCGCAGACGGCTGCGAGCCGCCCTCGCAGGCCGCGAGCGCGCCGGTTGCCGGAACGAGCACCACCGCCGTGCGCAGGAAGCCCCGGCGTGACGAGAGAGGAGATTCGGACATGGTTGGATTCTGTATCAATTCGACGCGGCCTGATCTGGCCGTGCCGTTTGCGGGGGAGCGGCTTTTAGCCTGGGCCGCATTGCGGGGCAATGGTAATTGGAACCGGTTCCATTATTATCGAAGAATTTTACAACAATCAATTTCAGTCGCTGTAGGGGTGGGGGTGGACCGGGGGATGTGGTAGGGCTGCGGGGCGGTGGGATAGTGCTGCTTGCGCCACAGATTCTTTATGCGAATCAGATGCTTACTGGCGATGAGCTCGCTTCGGCTTGAGCGAACGGCGAAGCTCGAAGGACGTTTTCTGACAAGTGACGCGTTGCCGCTTTTGTTGCTTTTAGGGGAAGAATCGGCGCGGCCGGTTGTCAGAAGCCGGGAGGATTTGCTAAGGCATTGCGCTGCCGGTATTTGTCTGATGAGAAAGGGGAATCGCTCAGATCCCTTGTGGCGCAGGCCACCGAACCCGCCCTCCAAACAAACCCTAACAAATCGCCAAGTTGTTTGACAACTAAGCGAGGCCGGTGCTACTGTTCAGTTCATCGACAACCCTCCCATCCAGCACGAGGCCTCATGAACGTGTCCCCGATCGTCGAGAGCGAATTCGCTTCGACCGTGATGGCGGTGCCCCCCCTGGCACGCCGCCCCGATTTCTCGCTCGACGTTGAAGCTAACGGCAAGCTCATCCGTCACATGGAAGCGGGCGGTATCCGCACGCTGCTCTACGGCGGCAACGCAAACCTCTACCACGTCGCCGTCAGCGAATTCCGCGAACTGCTGGACATGCTCGCCGAGCAGACCGCACCGGAAACGCGCGTGATCCCGGCCATCGGCCCGGACTACGGCAAGATGCTCGACCAGGCGCACATCCTCGCGCAGACGAAATACCAGACCGCCATGGTGCTGCCGCTCGCCGGTTTCACCACGCCCGCAGGCGTCGAAGCCGGTCTCACGCGCATCGCCGACGCCGCCGGCATTCCGCTCACGCTCTATATCAAGAGCGAAGATTACGTCGATGTGGACACGCTCGTGCGCCTGATCGACCGCGGCACCCTGATCGCCGTGAAATACGCCATCGTGCGCGCCGATCCGGCCAACGATCCGTATCTGCGCCGCCTGCTGCAAAGCGTGCCGGCTTCGAAGGTGGTGTCGGGCATGGGCGAGCGTCCCGCACTGGTCCACGTGCGCGACTTCGGTCTGGCTGCATGGACCACGGGTTCGGGCTGTATCGCTTCGCACGCCGTCATGGCGCTGCTCAAGGCCGCGAAGGAAGGCCGCGCCGACGAAGCGCAACGCATTTATGACGCCTTCATGCCGCTCGAAACGCTGCGCGACGATATCTCGCTGATCCGCGTGCTGCACGACGCCGTCACGCTCTCCGGTATCGCCGACATGGGCCCGATCCTGCCGCTGCTGTCGCAGTCGCCGGCCGAAGCGCTGCCCGCCATCGGCGCGGCCGCGAAGGAACTGCTGGCGTTCGAGCAGTCGCTGGCGGCGGCGCACGCTTGAGCGCCTCGCAACCGATTGAACTGAACGGAGCAACCATGTCGTCTATCACCGGAAACATGCTGCTGGGCGCGCAGGCCGTGCGCGGCCAGGCGGGCGAGATGCGCGCTTTCGCGCCCGCGCTCGGCAAGGACATCGAGCCGTCGTTCGGGCTCGGCGGCAAGGCCGAAGTCACGCGCGCCTGCGAACTCGCGGCGCAGGCGTTCGACGCCTTCCGCGCCGCGCCGCATGAAACCCGCGCAAAGCTGCTCGAAACGATCGCCGAACGCATTCTCGGCATCGGCGACGAACTGATCGAGCGCGCGATGCTGGAATCGGCGCTGCCCAAGGCGCGCCTCGAAGGCGAGCGCGGCCGCACGGTCGGCCAGTTGCGCCTGTTCGCGTCGCTGGTGCGCGATGGCCGCTGGTGCGGCGCGGTGCTCGATTCGGCGCTGCCGGATCGCAAGCCGCTGCCGCGCTCGGACCTGCGTGCGCAACGCATCGGCCTCGGCCCCGTGGCCGTGTTCGGCGCGAGCAACTTCCCGCTGGCGTTCTCGGTGGCGGGCGGCGATACGGCTTCGGCGCTGGCTGCCGGTTGTCCGGTCGTCGTGAAGGCGCACCTTGCGCATCCGGGCACGTCGGAACTCGTCGGCCGCGCCATCCAGCAGGCCGTCGCCGATGTCGGTCTGCCCGAAGGCGTGTTCTCGCTGATCTTCGGCGGCGGCAACGAAACCGGCGAAGCGCTGGTCGCGCATCCGGCCATCAAGGCGGTGGGCTTCACGGGCTCGCGTCGCGGCGGTCTGGCGCTGGCGCAGATCGCGTCGCAACGCGCCGAACCGATCCCCGTCTACGCCGAAATGAGCAGCATCAACCCGATGTTCGTGCTGCCGGCCGCACTGGCTGCACGCGGCGAGGCGCTGGCGCAGGGTTTCGTCGATTCGCTCACGATGGGCGTCGGCCAGTTCTGTACCAATCCGGGCCTGGTGCTGGCGATCGATTCGCCGGAACTCGACCGCTTCGTGCAGACCGCGAGCGCGGCGCTCACGGGCAAGCCTTCGCAAACCATGCTGACGGCGGGCATCGCCTCGGCATATGGCGAAGCGGTGGCGGCGCGCAAGACCGCGCAAGGCGTCGAGCAACTGGCCGAAGGCACGCAGACGGACGCGCAGTGCGCCGCGCTGCCGCTGCTGTTCAAGACCAGCGCGGAATCGTTCCTCGCGCAGCACGCGTTGTCGGACGAGATTTTCGGGCCGACGTCGATCGTCGTGGCGTGCCGCGACGAAGCCGAACTCGTGCGCGTGGCCGAGCATCTCGAAGGCCAGCTCACGGCCACGCTGCAGATCGATCGCGACGACTACGCCATGGCCGCGCGTCTGCTGCCGGTGCTGGAGCGCAAGGCCGGCCGCATTCTGGCGAACGGTTTCCCGACCGGCGTCGAAGTGTCGTACGCGATGGTGCACGGCGGTCCGTTCCCGGCCACCTCCGATGCGCGCACGACCTCGGTGGGCGCGATGGCGATCGAGCGTTTCCTGCGTCCGGTCTGCTATCAGGATCTGCCGGCGGAACTGCTGCCGGTGGCATTGCAGGACGAGAACCCGCTCGCGCTGTGGCGTCTGCGCGACGGCGAGCTGGTGCGTAAATAAGCGCTAAAACCTCGCGCGAAGGCGCTTGCAGAACCGCTGCAAGCGCCTTCCTCGCAAGGCTGCCGATGAAGCTTTCAGATCAGGCTTAAAAAGTTCTTACATCGGCAGATACGTTGCTTGACAACTTGATGTGTGGTTCGGCATCCTTTGACCGCGGCGCTCAGACACGACCTCGGCTAAAAACGGCGAGGCAAGAACAAAGAAATAGCCCAGCCGCAAAGAAAAAATTCCATAAACAGAGTGAGGAGATGCGATGTTCGATGGACGCTTGAAGGCCAGGGTGCTGGCCGTTTGTGTGGCGGCCGTAGCGGCGTTCGGCATGAACGCGGCAAAGGCTGATCCTGTTTCGCTGAACATTGTCGACGTGGCCGGCAATCTGCAACTCACGCAGAAAGCTTTCGAGGCGTTCAAGGCGAAGTACCCGAATCTCGTTTCCAATATCACCTATACCAACGCGCCCGCGCCACAACTGCCTGGCAAGATCAAGGCGATGCAGGCCGCCGGCCGCGCCGATATCGATCTCGTCCTCACGGGCACCGACGCGCTTGCCGCGGGCATCGAACAAAACCTGTGGATGAAGCTGCTGCCGGATCAAACGGCGGCGCTGCCGGGCGTGCTCGACAAGTACGCGCCGGGTCCGCGCAAGATGCAGGAACTCGCGCAGGGCTACGGCCTGGAAGTGTCGTATATGCCTGCGGGTCCGCTGGTCGAATACAACCCTGCGAAAGTCGCGAAGCCGCCGCATACGCCCGCTGAACTGCTCGCGTACTGCAAGGCCAATCCGGGCAAGCTGATCTATGCGCGTCCGGCCAATTCGGGTCCGGGCCGCACCTTCCTGATGGGCCTGCCGTATCTGCTCGGCGACAAGAATCCGCAAGACCCGATCAACGGCTGGGACAAGACCTGGGCCTTCCTCAAAGAGCTGAATTCGTGCGTGCCGTATTACCCGGGCGGCACCTCGGCGGTGATGAAGGAACTGGGCGAGGGCACGCGCGACATGACGGTGACCGTGACGGGCTGGGACATCAACCCGCGCGCGCTCGGCATCGTGCCGGCCGAGTTCAAGGTGCAGGCCTTCGACAACATGACGTGGGTGAACGATGCGCACTTCATGGTGGTGCCCAAGGGCGTGTCGAAGGAAAAACTCGCCGTGCTGCTCAAGCTGATGAACTTCATGCTCGAACCGCAGCAACAGGCGATGACCTACGACGATGGCTACTTCTATCCGGGCCCGGCCGTGAACGGCGTGACGCTCGCGATGGCGCCGAAGCAAAGCCAGGACGTGATCGCCAAATATGGCCGTCCTGAATACGCGAAGTGGCTCACGCAGTATCCGCACGTCCAGCCGCTTTCGGCGCAGGCGATGGTCGCGGCATTCCAGAAATGGGATCGCGAAGTCGGCTCGCAGAAGTCGCAATAATCGGTGTAAAGGGCGCGAAGCCAGGTTTCGGGCAATGCCTGAAACCTGGCTCTGAAAAGTGGATCACGTGGGTCAGGAAGGTGTCATGAAGCATTCTTTCGATCGTCTGCGTCTGGACGCGGTATGTCGGAGTTTCGCCAACGCAGAGGGCGTGCAGCTCGCCGCGTTGCGCGGTCTCGATCTCGACATTCGCCGTGGCGAATTCATTGCGCTGCTCGGCCCTTCGGGTTGCGGCAAGTCGACGGCGCTCAACTGCATTGCGGGCCTGCAACCGCTCACGAGCGGCAGCATCTGGCTCGACGAACAACGTATCGACGTGCTGCCGCCCGAGAAGCGCGGCTTCGGCATGGTGTTCCAGAATTACGCGTTGTTCCCGCACATGACGGTGTTGGAGAACGTGGGTTTCGGCTTGAAAATGCAGGGCGTTTCGCGCGAGGAAACGAAGCGTCGCGCGCGCGAGGCGCTGCAACTCGTGCAACTGGTCGGCCACGAAAGCAAGCTGCCGGGCCAGCTCTCGGGCGGCCAGCAGCAACGCGTGGCGATTGCGCGCGCGATCGTGATCGAGCCGCCGCTCGTGCTGATGGACGAACCGCTTTCGAATCTCGATACGAAACTGCGCATTGAAATGCGCGCGGAAATCCGCCGCATTCACGGTCAGCTCGAACGCGCGACCATCTACGTGACGCACGATCAGGACGAGGCGCTCTCAATGGCCGATCGCATCGTCGTCATGAAAGAGGGCGTCGTGCAGCAGGTCGCCACGCCCAAGGAAGTCTATAGCCGCCCGTCGAATCTGCATGTGGCGCGCTTCATGGGTTATCGCAATGTCGTGCCGTTCGCGGTGAGCGGCGAGCGTGGCGAACATGTCGCGTTGTCGGCATCGGGTATCACGCTCACGGGCGTGCCGATGGGCGACGTGCGCGGCGGCGAGATTTCCGTGGCGATGCGCCCCGAAGATTTCGAGCGCGCCAATGCGGGCGATGCGAACGCCTTCGACGTCGAAGTCGAAATGGTCGAATACGGCGGCCGCGATTCGCTGCTGCTCGCCAATGCGCCGTTCGGCAAGCTGTGGGCGCGCGTGGAAGGCGAATTCGAAGCGGGCGAGCGCGCCACGCTGCGCGTCGCGCCGTCGCGCGTACTCGCCTATGCGGAGCGTGCCGCATGAGTACGCTCGTCACGTCGCTCACCAAGGCGCCGCGTGACGCGCGCGGCTGGCTGGTCGCGCCTGCGCTCGGCTTCATCATCGCGCTGTTTCTCTATCCGTTCGCCTACGGCCTCGTGCTCTCGTTCAAGCCGATGAACGGCGGCGGCATGCTCGCGAACTACGTGCAGTTCTTCCACGATCTCGCGTTGTGGCCCACCGTGTTCGTCACGCTCAAGCTGGCCATTCCCGCGACCATCATCAACGTGGGGCTGTCGCTGCCGGTGGCGTTCGCGCTGCGCCGCAAGTCGCCGTATCAGAAGCTGGTGACGACGCTGCTCGTGATTCCCGTGACGCTCGGCACTGTGCTGATCGCCGATGGCATGCTCAGCTACTTCGGCCCGAACGGCTGGTTTCCGCAGGCGCTGCACGCGGTTCATCTGTACACGAGCGAAGAGATTCGTCTCACGCACAACTACTGGGGCGTGCTGATTTCGCTGATCGTCTCGGGTTTTCCGTTTGCGTTTTTGCTGACACTGTCCTACGTGACGGGCATCGATCCGACGCTTGCGCGCGCGGCCGCCACGCTCGGCGCCGGTCCGTGGCAGCAGTTCCGTTTGATCTATCTGCCGCTGCTCGCGCCCGGTCTGACGATGGCCGCGTGTCTGTCGTTCGTGCAGGCGTATTCGGTGTTTCCTTCGGCGGTGCTGCTTGGCGCGCCGGCCGGTCCCACGCGCGTGATTTCGATCGCGGCTTCGGAAGCGGCGTTCGAAAGCTATGACTACTCGCTCGCCTCGACGATCGCGATTGCGATGGGCTTCGTGCAACTGTTGGTGGTGGCGGCGATGCTCGGCGCGAAACGCTTCTTCTATTCGGGCCCGGTGAGCGGAGGGAAAGGCTGATGACCGCACATCAACGCAACGCAGCCGGCCTGCACGCGAATATGCCGGATGAGCAGCGCGGCAGCGCCGCTGGCGGCGCCAGTGCGCCGCAAACGAAGCCGCGCGCCAGCGTGCCGGACATCCTCTGGAAAGTGCTCGTCTGGGGCGGCGTGGTGTTCTTCCTGCTCAACGTGGTGCTGCTGATCGCCACGGTGGGCGTGAATTCCATCGCCACGCGCTGGTTCGGCACGCCGCTGCCGCAGGGTTTTACGCTGCACTGGTACGCACAGGCATGGCGCGATTTCCAGCTGGGCAGCGTGCTGTGGGTCACGTTCGAAGTGGTGGGCGCGGTCGTGCTGCTGTCCATCGCGCTCGGCGTGCCGGCCGCCTATGCGCTCGCACGCGCGCAGTTTCCGGGCAAGCGCATCTGCATGCTGGTGTTCCTGCTGCCGCTGATGGTGCCGCCTGTGACCTACGGGATTCCGATGGCCACGGCGATGTACCAGACCGGTCTCGCGGGAACCTTGACCGGCGTGATCCTCGCGAACCTCGTGCCCGCGCTGCCTTTCGTGATTCTCGTGATGACGCCGTTCATCGAGCAGATCGATCCGAATCTGGAATCGGCGGCGCGTATTTTCGGCGCGAACACGCTGCGCTATTTCCGTTATGTACTGCTGCCGCTCCTCGTGCCGGGGATGCTGGCGGCCGGGCTGCTCGTGCTGGTGCGCACGATTGGCATGTTCGAACTGACTTTCTTTACCGCCGGACCCGACACGCAAACCCTCGTCGTCGCGCTGTATTACGCAGTGTTCTCGACGGGCGTACGCGCGCCGCAGTCCATCGACGCCATGGCGATGATCTACATGGCTATCACGCTTGCATGGGTGCTGGTCGCGCTGCAATTCGTCAGCCCGACCCAACTCGTGTCGCGTGTGAAGGAATCGCGCTAGCGCGATGTCGGCCCGCGCCGGCGGTTTTATTGACACATCCGCGGAAACACTGGAGCAAGGCAAGATGAGCAACAAGCGAAAGACCCCCGAAGAACTGCGCAGCCACCGCTGGTATGGCGTGAACGACCTGCGATCGTTCGGCCATCGCTCGCGCACGGCGCAGATGGGCTACAGCCGCGAGGAGTACGCGGGCAAGCCGGTGATCGCGATCCTCAATACGTGGAGCGAGATCAACCCCTGCCATACGCACTTCAAGCAGCGCGTGGAAGAGGTCAAGCGCGGCATCTGGCAGGCCGGTGGTTTCCCGGTCGAACTGCCGGTGCAAACGCTCTCCGAGCCGTTCCAGAAGCCCACCACGATGCTCTATCGCAACTTCCTCGCGATGGAAGCGGAAGAAACGCTGCGCTCGTATCCCGCCGATGGCGTCGTGCTGATGGGCGGCTGCGACAAGACCACGCCCGCGCTGCTGATGGGCGCGATCTCGATGGATCTGCCGACCATCTTCCTGCCCGCCGGTCCGATGCTCAACGGCAACTGGAACGGCGTGACGCTGGGTTCGGGCTCGGATACCTGGAAGTACTGGGCCGACCTGCGCGCAGGCAAGATCACCGAAGAAGACTGGAAGGGCGTGGAAGGCGGCATCGCCCGCTCGCCGGGCCACTGCATGACGATGGGCACGGCATCGACGATGACGAGCGCCGCGGAAGCGCTCGGCTTCACGCTGCCGGGTTTCGCCTCGATTCCCGCGCCGGATTCGCGTCACGCGCAGATGTCGGCGAAAACCGGCATGCGTATCGTCGAAATGGTCTGGGAAGACCTCAAGCCTTCGGACATCATCACGCGCAAGGCCGTCGATAACGCGGTCACGACCTGCCTCGCGCTCTCCGGCTCGACCAATGCGATCGTGCACATGATCGCCGTGGCGCGCCGCGCCGGTGTCGATCTGACGCTCGCGCACTACGACGATGTCGCGCGCCGCACGCCGGTGCTCGCCAATATCCGCCCGACCGGCAAGTACCTCATGGAGGACTTCTATTATTCGGGCGGTCTGCGCGCGATGCTCAAGGAACTGGGCGATCTGATCGACGGTTCGCAGATGACGGTCAACGGCAAGACGCTGGGCGAAAACATCGCCGATGCCGAGATCTACAACGAAGAAGTGATCTATCGTCGCGCCAAGCCGCTGATGCCGGACACGGGGCTGGCCGTGCTGCGCGGCAATCTCGCGCCGGACGGCGCGGTCATCAAGCCGGGCGCGGCCGAAAAGCGTCTGCACGTGCACACGGGCAAGGCGGTGGTCTTCAAGGACTACAACGACATGGCCGCGCGCATCGACAGCGAAGACCTGGATTGCGACGAGAACAGCGTGATCGTGCTGCAGCACGCGGGTCCGGTCGGCGCGCCGGGCATGCCCGAGTGGGGCCAGTTGCCGATTCCGCAAAAGATCCTGCAAAAGGGCGTGCGCGACATGCTGCGCATTTCCGATGCGCGTATGAGCGGCACGAGCTACGGCGCGTGCGTGCTGCACGTGGCGCCCGAATCGTTTATCGGCGGTCCGCTCGCGCTGGTGCAGGACGGCGACCTGATCGAGTTGAATGTGCCGGAGCGCCGCCTGAACGTGCTGATCTCCGATGAAGAAATGGCGCGCCGCAAGGCCGCGTGGGTCGAGCCGGAGCCGCGCTTCAAGCGCGGTTATGGCGCGATGTATCAGATGCACGTGATGCAGGCGAACAACGGCTGCGAATTCGACTTCATGCAACGTGAAGGCGCGGGCGGCTGTGGCGGTAGCAGCGAAGCGGGCGGCGAACCCGAGATCCACTAAGCGGATCGGGTTGGCACCTGAAGGCACGGGGCGTTGCGTAAAGCGGCGCCCCGTGCCGCCAAGGAGGAGCACTCTCGCAATGAGATTCAAACGTAGTTAAAAAAGCAATACATCACAACGATTACATCAGGAGTACAGATGAAGAAGACCCTTATCGCATCCGCGCTTGGATTCGCGGCGTTGGGCGCACACGCCCAGAGCAGCGTCACGCTGTACGGTATCGTCGATACCGGTATTGGTTATCAAAGCAGCTCGGCATCGCTGGGCAGCAATTCGGGCGGTCATTCCGCCGTCAAGATGGTGCAGGGCGTGTGGGCCGGTTCGCGTTTCGGCTTGAAGGGCGGCGAAGATCTGGGCGGCGGCACGCGCGCGATCTTCCAGCTTGAAGAGGGCTATAACTCGGCGAACGGCGCGCAATCCACTTCGAATCTGATGTTCAGCCGCGCGGCGTTTGTTGGCGTTGCGAACAAGGACTACGGCACGCTGACCGCCGGCCGCCAGTACGCGCCGTACTACACGCTGCTCTCGCCGTATAGCCCGACCACGTGGCTCACGGGCGCATACGGCGCGCACCCGGGCGATCTGGATTCGATGGATACGATTTACCGGATCAACAATTCGCTCGTCTATACCTCGCCGAATATCGCCGGCTTCACGGTCAGCGGCATGTACGCGCTAGGCGGCGTGGCGGGCAGCACGGGCGCAGGCCAGTCGTGGAGCGTGGCGGCCAACTATATCCACGGTCCGGTTGGGCTGGCGGTAGGCTTCGAGCGTCTGAGCAACTCGACGAGCGGCGGCGGCACCTGGGGGACGAGCTCGACGGCATACAGCAACGGCGAGCCGGGCGTTTCGGGCGTGACCAATGGCTACCAAACCGCGAAGACGCAACAGCGCCTTGCGGTGACCGGCGGCTACGCATTCAACTCGCAATGGGATATTTCGGCATCCTATTCGAACGTGCAATACGTGGCGGGTTCGGGTTCGAAGTTCTTCGACACGCAGATCTGGAACACCGGCGGCGTAGTGCTGCACTACAAGCCGTTCGTGACGCTCGATCTCGCAGCCGGCTATAGCTACACGCGCGCAACCAAGGCCAACGGCATCAGCAGCGCGGCTTCGTACCAGCAGTTCAACCTCTCGCAGTACTACAGCCTGTCCAAGCGCACGGGGCTGTACTTCGTCGAGGCTTATCAGCGCGCGGGCGGCCAGACGCTCGGCACGAACGGTGCGGGCAACATCATCAACGCGACCGCCGATATCGGCGACGGCCAGAACAGTGCGCCGTCCTCGTCGCGCAGCCAGGTGGCGGGCGCGATCGGCATCGTGCACCGGTTCTAAGCGTTACACCGGATTTTCACGCTCCGAGGCAGGTTTGACGGCGGCGCCATTGCGGCGCCGCCGTTTTTTTATCGGCTGATGCGAAAGGGAGCGTGTGGTGAATCGGGGATTTGACTTGTAAGCGGCGGCTGCAACGGCATGTGAATCGCACACGAAGCGCGCGCCGGAAATTAAGCGATGAACCGGGCACGGTATACTTTCGCGCTTTCGTAGAACTTGCCAGACCAAGGATTCAACATGAGCGCACTGCCTCCCTGCCCGAAATGCCATTCCGAATTCACGTATGAAGATGGCAGCACCTTCGTCTGCCCGGAATGCGCGCATGAATGGTCGGCACAAGCCGCCGAAGCGGGCGATGCCGCCGCACGGGTGTATCGCGATTCCGCCGGCAATATCCTTCAGGACGGCGATACCGTCACCGTCATCAAGGACCTGAAACTCAAGGGTTCGAGCGGCGTGGTCAAGATGGGCACCAAGGTCAAGAATATTCGCCTGGTGGACAGCGACCACGATATCGATTGCAAGATCGACGGCTTCGGCGCAATGAGCCTGAAAACGGAATTCGTGAAGAAGGCTTGACGCGGTCCGGGCGATCCGGGCGATAAAGTCGAGGACGATGGACCGGTCGCGGCCTGAGCTATCATGCAGGCCCGGCATCGCAAAAATCCCGATGCGAGTTGCCGTTCATCCACGCACTCATCGTCCACGATGTTCGATTTCCACTTTTCCGGGGGCGTTCTGCTCCCGCATATGCAGTCGCTCGACGCGCTGCAGCTTTGCGGTATCGCCATTGCGCTCGTGCTCGGCGGCATGGTGAAAGGCGTGACGGGCATCGGCGTGCCGCTCGTGGCGATGCCGATCCTCACGCACTTCCTGCCGGTCAAACAGGCGGTGCTGCTGCTATCGATGCCGATCATTCTCGGCAATATTCCGCAGGCGCTCGAAGGCGGGGAATTCTGGAAGACGGTCAGGCAGATTGCCGCGCCCTTGATCGGCACGGTAGTTGGCAATGTGGTGGGTGTTTCGCTGCTGATCCACCTGGAGCCGCATCATGCGCAGGCGGCTTCGGGGCTCGCGTTGATCGTGGCGGCTGCGTTGCTGCTGGCTTCGCCTAAACTCGCGCTCTCGCCTGCGTATGTGAAGCCGGTGGGCTTTCTGCTGGGTTTTGGCGCGGCGTTGATGGAGAGCATCGCTTCGGTGCCGGGGCCGTTGCTGGCGATGTATCTGATCGCTTCGGGTGCTTCGGGGCGAGTGTTCACCAAGCAGATCGCGATCATTCTGGTGGTGTCGGTACTCACGCTCATCACCACGTTCAGCGGCGGCGCGCATGCGAACGGCACCGATCTGGGTATCTCCGCGCTGGCGAGTGTGCCGGCGATCATCGGCATGTTTTTGATCCGGCCGCTGCGCGATAAATTGCATCCGCTGGCGTTTCGCGTGGTGGTGCTGGTGTGCGTGCTCGCGGCCGCGGTGCAGATGATTATTAAGTCGGGTGTGGTGTGATGGGTTGGGGCGTGCTGTAAAAAAGCGCCCATGTGGGCGCTTTTTCGTTTCGAGCAAGCAATCTCAGGCGATCAACCCTTCTTCCCACGCTGCTCAACCGGCGTGAAATCAAAGCTCGCGAAACTGCCGCCCTGATAACGCTGCGCCGTCGCATCGAGCGGATTTTCCTTCGCGAGAATCTCTTGCGCCCAGTCTTCCGCGTCCTGCTTCGGCTCGTAGCCCAGACGCTTCGCATCGTCGCTGGCGCCTTCCTGCGTCCAGTAGCTGCGCGTGTTGTTCGACACGCCCCACACCACCGCAAAGCCAATCGATTCCACATTGATCACGCGATCGATCATATGGAACAGGTCCTCGTGACCGAACCACGTGCTCAGATGGCGAAACTCCGTCGGCTTCGGCAAACAGCTACCGATGCGCACATTCACCGTTTCGATGCCGTGCTTGTCCCAGTACAGCCGCGCCAGCGATTCGCCCCACGCTTTCGACAGCCCGTAGAAACCATCGGGACGAAACGCGCAGTCGAGATCGAGCTTGTCTTCGACCGGATACATCCCGATCGCGTGATTCGAGCTCGCGAACAGAATGCGCTTCGTGCCATGCCGGCGCGCGCCTTCATACACTTCCACCAGCCCGCGCAGATTGTTCTCGATGATCTCGGGCAGGGGACGCTCGACGCTCGTGCCCGCCATGTGGATCAGCACATCTACGCCGTCGAGCAGACGATCGACCACTGCGGGATCGCGCAGGTCGCCGTGCATGACGTCTTCGCCGTCGAATAGCGGTTCGAGCGGCTTCGTGCCGGCCGCGGAGCGCAGGTTCACGCCGCGCTCGTGCAGACCCTTGCGCAGGACGGTGCCAAGCTGGCCGGCCGCGCCGGACAATGCAACTTTCTTCACAGTGGTTTTACCTCACATAAAAACGCCAAAAGCCGGCACCCTCGCGGGTGCCGGCCGATGATCGATCGATCAGGCCTTCACGTTCTGCGCGTGCAGCGTGGTCGTGGCGACATTGTCGCGCTGCTGGTTCGAGATCAGACGCCAGGCGACGCAGGCGCCGATGATGTCGAACAGCATCAGACACACGAACAGAGGGTTATAGCCGATCGTGGTGGCCAGTGCGCCGACGATGAGCGAAAACACCGTCGCGCCAAGATAACCGAACATGCCCGACAGGCCCGTGGCCGTCGCCACTTCATGCTGGCCGAATACGTCCGAAGCGAGCGTGAACAGGGCGCCGGAGATCGTCTGGTGCGCGAAGGTGCCGACGCAGAAGAGGGCGATGGCGGCATACGGGCTGGCAACGAGGCCCACGCAGGCCGGGCCGACCATCAGCAGCGCGCCGGTCGTGATGACGAGCTTGCGCGAGGTGATCAGCGAGCAGCCGAACCAGCGGATGAACAGCGGCGCCAGGTAGCCGCCGATCAGGCAGCCGAGGTCGGCGGCCAGGAAGGGCATCCACGCGAACAGCGCGATTTCCTTCAGGTTCATGTGACGCACGGTGACCATGTAGAGCGGAATCCACGCGCCGAAGGTCTGCCATGCCGGTTCCGCGAGCATGCGCGGGATGCCGATGCCCCAGAAGCGGCGCGTCTTCAGCACTTCCTTGAACGAGGCGCGCTTGCCGATGCCGGCCTTCTGCGCGTCGGTCTGACCGGCGCTGATGTACTCGGCTTCTTCCTTCGAGAGCTTCGGGTGCTCGGCGGGCGTCTTGAAGAACACGAGCCAGAGCGCGACCCAGATCAGCGCCACGCCGCCCGTCAGGACGAAGGCGAATTGCCAGTTGTACTTGAGAATGCACCAGACCACGAGCGGCGGAGCGATCATCGCGCCGATCGACGTACCGGTGTTGAGCCAGCCCGTGGCCACCGAGCGCTCCTTGGCCGGGAACCACATGCTGATGGACTTCATGCCGGCCGGGAAGATCGCCGCTTCGCTCATGCCGAGCAGGCCGCGGAAGAACGCCAGCGCGGGCCAGCTGCTGGCCAGGCCGTGCAGCATGTTGGCGATGGCCCAGCCGAACGCGAAGATCGCGAAACCAATCTTCACGCCCACCGAATCGAGCACGAAGCCGGCGATCGGCTGCGAGAGCGCATAGCAGGCCTGGAAGGCCGTGACCACGTACGAATACTGCTGCGTGGTCATGTGCATCGTCTGCGTGAGCGTGGGCGCGGCCACGGAAAGCGAACTACGCGCGAGATAGTTGAAGACCGTACCGATCATGATGAGGCCGATGATCCACCACCGCACCCCTTTGATAGTCTTGCGTTGCACTGCTCGTCTCCTGTCGAACCGTCGGCGGATGCTCTGGAAGTATCCGTTCCGGTCCCGTGTTGTGGCCGCCTGCGTTCGTGCGTCCCGATGAATGTTGTCAGCGTGTGTCTGCTGGTGGCGTAGCCGCCGTGTTGTCATGCAACCCTGCGGTCCCGCACCGTTGTTCAGCCTTTTTTCGGTTCTCTCTGGTGGGCCGTGACGGGCCCGGATAGGGCTCGTCATGTAAGACATCATTCTATTTGCCGCAAAGTTGTAAAGCAAATTATGTTTGGATGGGGATTTCCCTGGGACGTGGCGCAAATCTGCGGGTGATCAAAGGCCGTGCGGATCGTCGAAGGCGGTGCTGGACAAGTGCATTCAAGCCGACGAATCAAGGCTCGAGCGGGTTGTCCGATGACCTGTGCCGAAGCAAGACCCATCGGGCTGGTTGACAATTTTCGTGTTGTATTACAACAATGCGAGCATTGCGCCCGGCGATGGTTTTCTCGAACTGCCTACGAGGTTCCATCAATGCCTGGCGGCCAGCCTGCGCGACCCTCGCGCGCCACAAAAACGGACGAGACACGATGAATTCACCCGCCATCCCCGTGAGCGAACAAGCGCTCGAACAACTGCGCCACGTCTCCACGGCCACGCTCACCACCCAGCTTTTCAAGCACGGTCTGCGCAACGTCTTTATCCAGGGCGTGAAGCCGCTGGCGTCGCCCGCGCCCGGCACGCCCAATCTGGTCGGCCCGGCCTTCACGATGCGCAACATCCCGGCGCGCGAGGATCTCGACCAGTTGAGCGCGTTCCAGAATCCCGAGCATCCTCAGCGCAAGGGCGTGGAAACCGTGCCCGCCGGTGCGGTGCTGGTGCAGGACTGCCGCGGCGTGACCGATGCGGCGTCGATGGGCTCGATCCTCGCCACGCGTCTGAAGATGCGCGGCGTCGCGGGCATGGTTTCGGACGGCCCGGTGCGCGACAGCGCGACCATCGCCGCGCTCGGCATTCCGGTCTATTGCGCGGGCGCTTCCGCACCGCTCAATCTCTGCAAGCATCACACCGTCGATCTGAACGTGCCGATCGGCTGCGGCGGCGTGGCGGTGTTTCCGGGCGATATTCTCGTGGGCGACGCCGATGGCGTGGTCGTGATTCCGCGCCATCTCGTCGAGGAAGTCGCGCAGGCGGCGGTGGAGCAGGAATCGCTCGAATGCTTTATCACCGAGCGCATCGAGGCCGGTGCGGCATTGCCGGGCACGTATCCGCCCAACGAAGCCACGCTGGCCGCTTACGCCGAGTGGAAAAAGGCGCGCGGTTAAAGACAAAGACAAAGACAAAGACAAAGACAAAGACAAAGACAAAGACAAAGACAAAGACAAAGACAAAGACAAAGACAAAGACAAAGACAAAGACAAAGACAAAGACAAAGACAAAGACAAAGCCAGGTTGGCGCGAGCAGCCTGGCGCACGACAAAAGTTTTCTCTATTTCCGATACGACATGCCGAAGTTTCAGGACCAGGAAGTCATCGAAATCGTGCGCGGCGGTTCGCGTCTGCTGCTCGCGCCGCAAGCGGGCGGGCGTCTGCTGTCGTGGCATCTGCACGGCGCGTCCATCATCCATTGGCCCGATGCCGCCGACTGGACGCAGCCCGCGCTGGTGCGTGGCGGCAATCCGCTGCTGTTTCCGTTTATCGCGCGGCATCGTGTGGATGGGCGCATCGGCTTCTGGCGCGATGCGCAGGGCGTCGTGCGCGAAGTGCCTTTGCACGGCTTCGCGCGCGATCTGCCGTTCGCTGCGCAAGTCGATGAAGACGGCGCGAGCGTGCGCATGACGCTCAAAGATAGCGCGGCGACGCAGGCGGGCTATCCGTTTCGTTTCCGCTTCGAGGCGGTGTATCGGCTGGTGGATGAAGCGACGCTCGAAGTCAGCCTGATCACGACGAATACGGCAGAAGTTTCCGATGCGAAAGATTCGTCCGACGCGCGCATGCCGTACTACGCGGGCCATCATTTCTACTTCGCGTTGCCGCACACGCAGCGCGGCGAAGCGACGCTCACGCTGCCGCGCAACGTCTACCGGCATCAACTCGCCGACGGCACGACGACCGAGCCGCAAGCTGGCGCCACGCGCTATGCCTTCGACGACCCGCAGATCGTCGATCGCTTTCACTGCATCGAAGGCGAGCCGGAAACACCTGTACGTATCGATATCCCCACGCTGAACCGCAGCATCGAAATCGACTTGAAGCGCCCGGATTCATTGCCCTGGTACGCGGTCACCTCGTGGACGCTCGCGCCCGACGCCGATTTTTATTGCGTCGAGCCGTGGCTCGGTTTGCCTGACGCGATCCACAACGGTCTGGGCTTGCGCTGGCTGGCGCCGGGACAAAGCGAAACGGCCACGCTGCGCATCGCCGTGAGCGCCTTGCGATGAGCGGCGAAGACATTGTTGTAAATATCGCAGAAGCCTTGCCGGATGGGGCGTTTCGCTCTGTGACTGCGTCATATGACTTACAATCCACGACATACCTGACAACTCACCGCGTAGCACCTGACCATGGCTGAGCAGAAAGCGCCGAATATGCCGGCGCGGATTTACAGCGACATCCTGAACCGCATCATCGAAGGCGAATACAAGGAAGGCGAACGCCTGCCGACCGAGCATATGCTCGCGGAACGCTTCGCGACCTCGCGGCCGACCGTGCGCGAAGCGCTCGCGCAACTGCGCGCCGACGGCATCATCGCCACGCGCCACGGTTCGGGCACAACGGTCATGCGCCGTCCCGACCCGGACGTGCGCCGCTTCGCGCCGCTCGAAACCTTGTCGGACATTCGCCGTTGCTACGAATATCGCGTGGTGGTGGAGGCGGGCGCCGCGGCGCTCGCCGCGCAGAAGGCCGATGACGCCGATCTCTCGGCCATCCGCCGCGAGTGGGACAATCTCCAGACGATTATCGAAACCTCGGGCATTGGCGCGAAAGACGACTTCGCCTTTCACATGGCGATCGCCCGCGCGTCGAAGAACCAGTTCTTTATCACCGCACTTTCCGGTATTCAGGAGCAGATGGTTTTCAGCATGAATCTGTCGCGCAACCTGTCGCTCGTGAAGTCGATCGAGCGTCAGCGCATCGTGCAGCAGGAGCATCTGGAAGTGCTCGAAGCGATTCAGGCACGCGATGTCGCGCGCGCTTCGCAGGCCATGCGCGATCACCTCGAACATGCCGTGAACCGAATGTTCGGTTCCTGATTCGCCAGGCGATATCACGTTCTCAATGAGCGGCCCGCGCGATGCTGGCCGCTTTTCTACTGCCGCAGTCGGCGAGTTTCCTTTTCGAACGTTTTATCCTGTGTTTTTCCAACAGGAAACACGATGGGTACGACTGTTCTGCGCGCCGCCGCTGCAATAGCGCTGGCCTGCGCGCTTGCTGTTTCGATTAGCGATTCTGTTTATGCTGCCCGCGCGCATGCATCGGATTCACGTCCGGTCGATGCGCTTGCCGGTGCGCGCATGCCGATCGATACGCCGCAAGGTCAGGCCGAATTCGCGCTCGATTCAAGCGCCGACTGGAACGTGCCGCAGCCCGACGTCGTGCGCGCTGTGATCGTGCTGCATGGACGGTTGCGCAACGCCAACGATTATTTCCGCACGGCGCAGCAGGCGCGCGACAAAGCGGGCGTCGATGCCGGCAGTACGATCCTGATCGCGCCGCAATTCCTTTCGACTGACGATACGCGCGCCTTTCACGCGCCGGGCGATCTTTTAAGCTGGCACGCCAACGCGTGGATGGGCGGCGCCGACGCGAAAACCGGCGCGCCCGTGGGCGCGTACGCGGTACTCGACGCCATCGCGCGCCGCCTCGCGGACAAACAGCATTTCCCCCATCTCAAGACGATTGTGTTCGCCGGGCATTCGGGCGGCGCGCAAGTGCTGCAGCGCTATGCGATTGCCTCCGATGTGCCGGACGATCTCGCGCAGGCCGGCATCGACGTGCGCTTTGTGGTGGCGAGTCCTTCGTCGTACGCGTATTTCAACGCGCAGCGCCCGGTCGCTGTCGATGCTTCGCGCTGCCCGGGTTTCGATGACTGGAAATACGGCATGAATGCGCGTCCGGCGTTCATGCGCTCAAAGACGCCGGAGCAACTGGAAACGCGCTACGCGCAGCGGCACATTCTCTATCTGGTGGGCGGGGCGGATCGCGATTCTTTATCGGCTTCGCTCGACAAAAGCTGCGCCGCGCAGGCGCAAGGGCCGCAACGCCTCGCGCGCGCAGAAAGCTTCTTCCGCTATATGCAGTCGCGGCATCCGAACGGTCTGAATCAGCATTTCCACGTCGTCCCGGGCGTCGGTCATGACGGTGCACGCATGCTGACTTCCCATTGCGCGCTGAAAGCGATGTTCGACGTGGGGAACTGCGACGATTGACGGCGATTCGCCAGAACGACGCCGATCGGAAACTTCGTCGCCGAAAAGAAAAAACGGGCTTCGCTTTCGCGAAACCCGTTCTCGGCAACGCTCTGTCGCCACGAAGGCGCCAGAAGCCGCCCTAAAACTTAAGCCGTTTGCTTTGCAGCGCGCGTAGCTTGTGCGGCCGCCTTCGACGCTGCCTTGGTCACGGCGTCGATGTTGCTTTCGGCGATTTCCGTAGCCTGCTTCGCAGCCTTGTTCACCGAGTCGAATGCGCCTTGTGCTGCCGTGATGGCCGTCTTGAATGCCGCGATGGCGCTTTCCGAACCGGCGGGCGCGTTCTTGGCCGCCGTGTCGACGAACGACTGGACAGCGCGCTGTTGCTGTTCGAACTGGCTTTGCGCGGCTTCCGAGAATTCCGAGTGCGTAGCCGAAACGATGGCGTACACGTTGCGGCCATAAGCCAGCGCCTTTTCGGCGGCGGGCTGTGCGAAGCCGGCTTGCAGGGCGAAGAAGCCTTGCGGGTCCTTGGCCGTCAGCGTGCGCTGGGCGTGTTCCTGACCTTCGGCGATCGCCGAGCGGGCTGCTTCGATATTCAGTTCGGCGAGCTTGACTGCGCCTTCGAACGCCTTGGTCGTCAGGCCGAAGAGGGTTTCGAGGCCAGCTTTCTGGGTGGCGGCGAATTGTTCGGGAGTAGGCAGAGTCATGTCGTCGTTCCTGATGGGGGACCGCTACGCGTCGGTTCCGTTACGAAAAGAAGAATACGTTCTATCGATCACCGGTTCGCGTATTGGTGCGATGCAGCAATCGACTTCATAATATCTCAAAAGAAAACCAAGTCAAGCGTTATCTTGTGCGTCGCAACATTTCAGTAAACGCTTGATTCGTATTAAGAAAATGCTGACATCGGCAGGCATCGCAGCAAGCCAGAAATTTCCGATTCGAAACGCATGAACCTGGCGCGTGGCGACAAATTTTCCGATGCGAAACGACGCTGTCCTGGCGGTCTTTTCTGCTGCGCCAACGCTTGCGATGCGCGAGCGACCGCTTAAGCGCAATGCTTGGCGAGGACGTGCAGAATGGCCATTCCCTGGCGTGCAGGCAGGCGCCGGGTCGTCCCCCAATCAGAGTCGCGACAGGCGCCGTGCGATGCCACGCGCGTCACGCTGCAGAGACCGTTCGCGTCCGCGGCGTCCAGTACGGCGTTGCGCGGCCGGCGACTCCACAGGAGAGTTCAGATGGCTGATTCGAGCGGTAAGTCACTCGGTAAATCCACGACGAGCGCGGGTGCGCCGGCCGTCAGCGACCGCAATTCGCTGACGATCGGACCGGATGGTCCGATCCTGCTGCATGACGTGCATTTCCTCGAGCAGATGGCGCACTTCAACCGCGAGAAAGTGCCGGAGCGTCAACCGCACGCCAAGGGTTCGGGTGCGTTCGGCGAGTTCAAGACCACCGAGGACGTCTCGAAGTACACCAAGGCGGCCTTGTTCCAGAAGGGCGCGAGCACGGAAATGCTGGCGCGTTTTTCCACCGTGGCGGGCGAGATGGGCAGCCCCGATACGTGGCGCGACGTGCGCGGTTTTTCGCTGAAGTTCTACACCACGGAAGGCAATTACGATCTGGTCGGCAATAACACGCCGGTGTTTTTCGTGCGCGATCCGATGAAGTTTCCGCACTTCATCCGCAGCCAGAAACGTCTGCCCGATTCCGGTCTGCGCGACGGCGAAATGCAATGGGATTTCTGGACGAACAATCCGGAATCCGCGCATCAGGTCACGTATCTGATGGGCGAGCGCGGTCTGCCGAAAACCTGGCGTCATATGAATGGTTACGGCTCGCATACCTATATGTGGATCAACGCGCAGGGCGAGAAGTTCTGGGTGAAGTATCACTTCCACACCAATCAGGGCATGCAGTTTTTCACCAATGCCGAAGCCGAAGCCACTGCCGGGCGCGATGCCGATTTCCATCGGCGTGATCTGTTCGAATCGATCAAGCGCGGCGAATGTCCGACGTGGACGCTCTCGGTGCAGGTGATGCCTTACGCGCAGGCAAAGCACTATCGCTTCAACCCTTTCGATCTGACCAAGACGTGGTCGCACAAGGACTATCCGCTCATCAAGGTCGGCACGATGACGCTCAATCGCAACCCGGAGAATTTTTTCGCGCAGATCGAGCAGGCAGCGTTTTCGCCGGGCAATACGGTGCCGGGCATTGGCCTGTCGCCGGACAGGATGCTGCTGGGCCGCGCATTCGCCTATAACGACGCGCACCGTGCGCGTATCGGCACGAACTTCAATCAGTTGCCGGTGAACCAGCCGAAAGTGCCGGTGCAGACCTATCAGTTCGACGGTCATATGGCGTTCGAACACACCGGCAACGCGCCCACTTATGTGCCGAACAGCTTCGGGCGTCCGTGGGCCGATCAGACCGGTCCCGCCGACGATGGCTGGGAAGCCGATGGCGAAATGGTCCGCAGCGCTTATGCGCTGCACGCGGAAGACGACGATTTCGGCCAGCCAGGCAATCTTGTGCGTAACGTCTTTAACGACAAGCAGCGCGCCTTGCTCGTCGAGCAGGTGGTGGCGAGCCTGAATGGCGTGCGCAGTCCCGTGCGCGAACGCGTGTTCGAATACTGGAAGAATATCGACGCCAATGTGGGGCGTCAGATCGAGGAACAGGCGGGCAGCGGCCAATAAGTCGCTGGAAGCGGCAGGACGTTCCAGGTATTCCGATTCGCAGGCCGGAGCGGTGCGCAAGCGCCGTTCCGGCTTTTTCATTGCCCGAATGGAAACTGGCAATTCCGCCATCTTTTGGCTTCTGCAGTGTCAGGTCCGAGGGCGCATAATGCGCGTGCGCCGTGATGGCGTCCCGTTTTGCAGACGCGCCCAGCGACATTCGAACAATCTTTGCGTGGGCGGGGAATAAAGATTCCGCACCGCGCGTTATCTCCTACTGAAAGGTTACGGCTCGCTCACGTGAAAACTTCTCTTTCCGCCGAATCGCGTTTCAACGCCGCCGCGCCCGCGCAAAAGTACACGCGCGTGGCCGTGCTGCTGCACTGGTCGATCGCCTTGCTGATTCTGGGCAACGTCGCGCTTGGCCTGACGGCTTCGCTGCTGCCCGACGGCACGCTCTCCGACGAAAACATCCGCTTCGTGATCGACACGCACAAGTCCATCGGCATCACCGTGCTGGGGCTTGCGATTCTGCGCGTGCTGTGGCGCCTCACGCACCGTCCGCCGCCGCTGCCCGCCGAATTCCCGGCATGGGAGCGCGCGGCCGCTCACGCGGCCCATATCGCGCTCTACGTGCTGATCTTCGCGATGCCGCTCACGGGCTGGCTGCACGACTCGGCGTGGGTGGCTGCGGCTTCGCATCCCATGTATCTGTTCGGGCTGTTCCAGTGGCCGCGTATCGGCTTCATCATGAATCTCGATCCCGCCACCAAGAACGCGTTACACGAGCAGTTCGGCGCGCTGCATACGGCGTGCAGTTATGCGCTCTATGGCGTGCTTGCGCTGCATATTGCGGGCGCGCTCAAACATCAGTGGATCGATCGTCATTCGGTGCTGCGCCGGATGATGCCGTGAACGACGACAAAGGACTGTCTTGAACGACTTGCTCGATCAGGCGCTCGCGCGCACTTCGCCGCGTATCGCGCCGCCGCCCACGCCGCTCGTCAGCATCGTGATTCATTTGAGCGTCATGGTGTTATGGCTTGTGCTGTTCGCACGCGCGTTCTTCCTGCAAGGCGTGGTCGCGTGGTCGACCGGCATCGCCTACGTGATCTACGACACGGTGCTGCTGATCTTCGTGGCATGGCAGGCGCGCGTGCTGTTGCGGCCCGCGCAGGACATTGGCATGGTTGTGCCCGCATCTGCATCGCTTTCGATGCCGACGCTGGGCGTCATCGTCGCCGCGCATAACGAGGCGGGCGTGCTGCCGATCACGCTCGATGCGCTGTTTGCGCAGACGCGCGCGCCGCGCCAGATCGTGATCGCCGACGATGGTTCGACCGATGGCACCGCCGCGTTACTCGCGAAGCGTTATGGCCTGACCGATCCCGGCGAAGGGCGCATGAGCGCGCCGTCGCTGCACTATCCGAATCTGCGCTGGCTGAAGCTGGCGCACGGCGGCAAGGCGCGTGCGCTCAACGCGGCACTGTGCGCGATGGACACGGATGCGGTGATGACGGTGGACGCCGACACGCTGCTCGAACCCGATGCCTGCGCCGCCATGGCCGACGCGTTCGCACGCGAACCCGCGCTCGTCGCGGCGGCGGGGCTGCTTACGCCGGTGTGCGGCACGACGCCGAGCGGGCGCTTCTTCCAGTGGTTCCAGACTTACGAATACATCCGCAATTTCATCTCGCGCTTTGCGTGGATGCGTGCGGATAGTTTGCTGCTCGTTTCAGGCGCTTTTGCTGCGTTTCGGCGCGAAGCGGTCGTCACGGTAGGCGGCTTCGATCCGAATTGTCTTGTAGAGGATTACGAACTGATTCACCGGCTGCGCCGCTATTCCGCGCGCGAAGGCCTCGGCTGGGATGTGCGCGTGATCGGCACGGCGCGCGCGACGACCGATGCACCCGGCACGCTCGCGAGTTTCCTGCGTCAGCGCCGCCGCTGGTTTGCGGGCTTTTTGCAGACGCAATACTGGTATCGCGACATGACCGGCAATCGCCGCTATGGCAAGCTCGGTCTCATGATGCTGCCGGTCAAGGCATTCGATACGGTTCAACCGATCTACGGCCTCACGGCATTTGCGTTGCTGCTGGGTTTTCTCTTCGATGGGCGCTTTACGATCGTCCTGCCGGTGCTGGCGGTGATCGTCGGCAAGATCGTGATCGACCTCGCGTTTCATTTGTTCTCCGTGCATCTGTACCGGCGCTGGAGCGGCGACCGCAAGAGTTCGAGCTTCGGCATGGCGCTGCTCGCAGCGATCTTCGAGCCGTTCTCGTTCCAGTTGATGCGCCACATGGGCGCGGCGCTCGGATGGCTGCATTTTCTGCTTGGGCGCCGCAAATGGGGCGTGCAGCAGCGAACGGGGCTGGGCGCACAACAGCAACGGCGCGAGACGGCGGCGCAATCGCGCTGATTGTCGTGCTTGCGTCGGTTGCGCAAGCACGCTCCTTCCCACTAGACTGCACCATGATGAGGCGTCGAATCGCGCGGCTTGACCCTCGCGCGATGGCGCCCGAAATCATGCACCATTCGGGCGCATAAAAGCCGGATTACGCTGGAACAACCGCGTTCCGGCGATGGCATACGCCTTGCTTTTCGTAGCGTACCGCAGCGCGCCGCCCGTGACGTGACGTCAGGGTTTCGCTGCATCCACGCGCGAGAACGAGCCGATGCAAGTCCATGACGAAATGCGCGACGAGGGCGCTGTGCGCGCCCATTACGAACGCTTCCAGCACTGGCTGGAGCGGCAGACTGGCGAGACGATGGCGCGCAAACGCGCCGAGGCGGACCTGCTGTTCCGGCGCGTCGGTATTACGTTCGCGGTCAACGGCGATCTATCGGGAACCGAGCGGCTGATTCCCTTCGATCTGATTCCCCGCATTATTCCCTCTGACGAATGGGCCACGCTCGAGCGCGGTTTGCGTCAGCGCGTCCAGGCGCTCAATCTGTTTCTGCACGACGTTTATCACGAGCGCAATATCGTGCGCGCGGGCATTATTCCGGCCGAGCAGGTGTATACCAATGCGCAATATCGGCCCGAAATGCAGGGCATTGATTTACCGCTTGGCATTTACGCGCATATTGCCGGTATCGATATCGTGCGTGATGGCCGCGACGGCGCGTTCTACGTGCTCGAAGACAATCTGCGCGTGCCATCGGGCGTCTCGTACATGCTCGAAAACCGCAAGATGATGATGCGGCTTTTCCCGGAGCTATTCGTCCAGCACAAGGTTGCGCCGGTTGCGCATTATCCCGATCTGCTGCTGGAAACGCTGCGTTCGTGCGCGCCCGACGGTGTGGACGATCCGGTGGTCGTGCTGCTCACGCCGGGCATGTACAACTCCGCATATTTCGAACATACCTTTCTCGCCCAGCAAATGGGCGTGGAACTGGTCGAAGGCAGCGATCTGTTTGTAGAGGATAACTATGTATTCATGCGCACGACCAAAGGGCCGCGGCGTGTGGATGTGATTTATCGACGCGTGGACGACGACTTTCTCGACCCGCTGGCATTTCGCGCCGATTCCGCGCTGGGCGTGCCGGGTCTGCTCACGGCATATCGCGCGGGCCGCGTCGTGCTGGCCAATGCGATGGGAACGGGCGTTGCCGACGATAAATCGATTTATCCCTATGTGCCGGACATGGTCGAGTTTTATCTGGGCGAGAAACCCATTCTCAACAATGTGCCAACGTGGCAATGCCGCCGCCCTGAAGATCTCGCCTATACGCTCGATCATCTTCCCGAACTGGTCGTGAAAGAAGTGCATGGCGCGGGCGGCTACGGCATGCTGGTCGGCCCGGCTTCGACGCGCGAGGAAATCGAGGCGTTTCGCGAACGCCTGATTGCGCGTCCGGGCAATTACATTTCGCAGCCCACGCTGTCTCTTTCTGCGTGCCCGACCTTTGTCGAAGCCGGCATTGCGCCGCGCCATATCGATTTGCGGCCCTTTGTGCTGTCGGGCAAGACGATCCAGATGGCGGCGGGCGGTCTGACGCGCGTGGCGCTCAAGGAAGGATCGCTGGTCGTGAATTCGTCGCAGGGCGGCGGCACGAAAGACACCTGGGTACTCGAATGAGTGCGCTATTCATTACTGTGGAAAACGTCGCAAAAAGCGGAAACAAAGAGGAGCGAGCATGCTGAGCCGTACCGCCGATCACCTGTTCTGGATGGCCCGTTATATGGAGCGCGCGGAGAACACCGCGCGCATGCTCGACATCAACCTGACGGCGCTGCTCTTGCCCGGCAATGCCGACGATGAAGTGCGCACGCATCGCGCGATGTTGCGTATTTCCGAACTCGATGCGGCTTTCGACGCACGTCACGACAAAACCACGCGCAGCAATGTGCTGCATTTTCTCGTTGCGGACCCAACCAATCCGTCGAGTATCTATTCGTGTCTGCAGGCCGCGCGCGAAAACGCTCGCGCCGTGCGCGGCACGCTCACGACTGAGTGGTGGGAAACCGTCAACGACACCTGGCTGCAATTCGCCGAACTGCTGCGCGGTAACGAACTGACTACGCATCCCGAATCCCTGTTCGAGTGGGTGAAGTTCCGCTCGCATCTCTCGCGTGGCGTGCGTGTGGGCACGGCCTTGCAGGACGACGCGCTGTTTTTCACGCAACTCGGCACCTTCCTCGAACGCGCCGACAACACGGCGCGTATTCTCGACGTGCGCTTTGTCGAAGTCGATCAGGCCGATTCGCGCTCGGCCGCACGCCAGCTCGAAGACTTCTATTACTGGACGTCGATTTTGAGTTCGGTATCGGCGCTGGAGATTTACCGCAAGGTTTATCGCGATGTGGTGACGCCTGCGCGCGTGGTCGAACTGTTGATCCTGAATCAGCAGATGCCGCGTTCGTTGCTTGCATCGATGGACGGTGTGTGCGCGAATCTCGCGATGCTGCGCACCGATGCCTCGCGCGAAGTCGAGCGCACAGCCGGCAAGCTGCGCGCCGAACTGCTTTACGCCGATCTGCGACAGATTTTCTCGGTGGGCGTGCATACCTTCCTCACGCAGTTTCTCGCGCGCGTGTATGAACTGGGCAACCAGGTGGCGCGCACGTATCTGATGCTGCCGCTGGGTTGATGCACTGAAAAGTCATTCGGATTCCAGATCGATTCGTTGAAGGATTTTCGCCATGCAACTCGCGATTCGCCACGACACCGTGTACCGCTACGACGCGCCGGTACATTACTCGATCCAGCAATTGCGCCTCTCGCCAATCACGACGGCTTCGCAGATCGTCACGCAATGGCATGTCGATGCGCCAGGCAAACTGGAAGCCAGTCGCGACGCTTACGGCAACACCTTGATGACGCTGGTGCTGTCGCGCCCGCACCGCGAAATACGCCTGCGTGTGCGCGGCGAAGTGGAAACCGTGCCGCTCGCGGATGGGCGTCTGACCGAAGGCGAGGGGCCGATCCCCACCTGGCATTTCACCTCGCCCACGCGGCTGACGGAAGCCGATACGGCGCTCGCCGAATTCGCGCAAAGTCTGGGGCCGCTCGACAGCGTGGCATCGATTCTCGACGCGGCGGCGCGTATTACGCAGCGCGTGCAATATGAATCGGGTGTGACCGATGTCGCGCATTCGGCCACCGATGCGTTTTCGCTAGGCCGTGGCGTGTGCCAGGATCACGCGCATGTGATGCTGGCGGTGTGCCGTGCGCGCGGCGTGCCGGCGCGTTACGTGAGCGGCTATTTCGCGCCCGGCGACGTGCCGGAAATGGCGAGTCACGCCTGGGTCGATGTGTGGCTCGACAACGGCTGGGTGACAGTCGATGTCACGCACGCCTGTTTCGCCAGCGAAAAATACTGTCGCATCGCGGTGGGGCGCGATTACGAAGCGGCTGCGCCGGTGCGCGGGCGGCGGATCGGCGGACTGGGCGAAACGCTCGATGTGAGCGTGCGCGTGAGCGCGCAAGGCGAACAGCAGCAATAGTTTTCTCGTTATACGAAAGGAAACCCGCCCAGCGTAGAGCCGCGGCGCGGGTTTCTCATACGCAACGCATGCTCCGTAGCGTGCGAAAATCGCGGCTACACGAGAAACGCACTGCGATCCGAAGGACAACTATGACGTACTGTGTAGCGCTGGCGGTAGAAGAGGGGCTGGTTTTCCTGTCGGATACACGCACGAATGCGGGGGTCGATCACATCAGCACATCGCGCAAGATGGCGGTGTTCGAGGAGCCCGGCGAGCGCGTGCTCGTGCTGCTGGTGGCGGGCAATCTGGCGATCACGCAGGCCACCATGCAGGTGCTGACCGAGCAGCGCGACAGCGCGCAGCCCTCGCTCTGGAGCGCGTCGAGCATGGTGGAGGCCGCGCGTATCGTCGGCGAGGCCGTACGCGAAGTGCATCGGCGCGATGCTGAAGCGCTCAAGCAGTTCAATGTCGATTTCAACTGCAGCTTCATTCTGGGCGGGCAGATCCAGGGCCAGGCCATGCGCGTGTTCCAGATCTACGCGGCAGGCAATTTCATCGAAACGTCGAGCGTGAATCCGTACTTTCAGATCGGCGAATCGAAGTACGGCAAGCCGATCATCGACCGTGTGCTGACGCCGCGCACGCCGCTCGACGAAGCGGCCAAATGCGCGCTGATTTCGATGGATTCCACGCTGCGCTCGAACCTGTCGGTGGGGCTGCCGCTCGATCTGCTGGTCTACGAACGCGATTCGCTGCGGGTGACGCGTTACGCGTCGCTTGACGATTCGAATGCCTATTTCCAGATGCTGCATTCGACGTGGGGCGAACGGCTGCGCCAGGTGTTCGCCGAGATTCCCGATCCGCTCTGGACCGACGACAGCAATGTGCCGCGTCACGAGCGCGTGGAATTGCCGGTGGTGCCGCGCGCGCCGCACGAAAACCATCGCGCGGACGGCGCATTGACGCGCCCCGCGCAGACCCTGGCGCAAGGGCCGCAACCCGCGACGCCGCCACGCAATACCTGAGCGTGTAGCCTTCTCCATCTGCTGTTCAAGCCCGAACCGCGCGGCCGATACAGCGCGCGGTTCCGCCTTTTAGCGTCCTTTCGCGTCACGCAACTGTCATGCACCGCGCCGCCGGAAGGCCGCTACGCGCGGTATCCTCCTGCAGGACGTGTGAACCGCAGGGCGAATGCAGGCGCGCGCAAGGCGCCTGCTGTGCGCTCTTTGACCGCAAAGAGGAGACGGGCGATGAAGCAGGACGATCCCAAGGCAGCGAAGTCGGACGAACTCGACGTAAGCACCACAGGCACCGAAAACAGTGGTCCCGACGATCCCGCGCGCCGCCGTGTGCTTGGCGGTATCGCCGCGGTTGGCGTGGGGCTGGCGCTCACCGGTTGCCAGACGCCGGAGTCGAATGCCGGTCTTGGCCCGCGCAGCGCCGGCGAAGCGCGCGTGGACGCCGCGCTGCGCGACCAGGTGCGCCACATCGTCGTGATCTACGCCGAGAATCGCAGCTTCACGAATCTCTACGGCAATTTCCCCGGCGTGCAGACGCCGCTCTCTGGCGTGCCGGCCTCGCGCTACGCGCAGCTCGACCGCGACGGCAAGACGCCGCTCGCGCAATTGCCGGCCATCTGGGGCGGGCTCGTGCCGCAGGCGCAGGAACTCGACGGCAAGCGCTACATGATCGGCGAGAAGGCGATCGCGGGCCTCGCAAACCAGCCGTTTCGTATCGTCGACACGCAGGGCGCGCCGTTGCCGAACGGAATCATCACGCGCGATCTGGTGCATCGCTTCTATCAGAACCAGATGCAGATCAACGCCGGCCGCAACGACCAGTTCGCTGCGTGGGGCGATTCGGGCGGCCTCGTGATGGGCTATTACCAGAACTCCGCCGAGAGCTTGCGGCTCTGGCAACTCGCGCAGCAATACACGCTCTGCGACAATTTTTTCATGGCCGCTTTCGGCGGGTCGTGGCTCAACCATATCTATCTGATTGCCGCCCAGGCGCCGTATTACCCGAACGTGCAGGCGAGTCCGGCGAAGCATCTGGTGTCCGTGCTCGACGGCGACGATCCGCTCGGCACGCGTCTGAAGGTGGCGGCCAGCAGCCCGGCATCGGCGCTGGGCGGGCCGCCGAAGTTCGTCAACGATGGCGCCTTCACGCCCGACGGCTACGCCGTCAACACGATGGCGCCGCCGTATCAGCCGAGCAGCGTGCGTCCCGCCGAAGACGGCAATCCGGCATGGGCCGACCCGGCCGATGTGCGCGTGATGCCGCCGCAGACCTTCGCGACGATCGGCGACCGGCTGTCGGCCAAAGGCGTCGACTGGGCGTGGTACAGCGGCGCCTGGCAGTACGCGCTCGACCATCGCGACACCGGTTCGGTGCCCGATTTCCAGTACCACCATCAGCCCTTCAATTACTTCGCCAGTTTCGCGCCGGGCACGGCGCAGCGCGCGCGGCATCTGCGCGACGCGGGCGTGGGCGACGATCCGGCCACCAACCGGCTGCTCGCCGATATCGACGCGGGGCGCTTGCCCGCCGTCACGTTCTACAAGCCGCAGGGCAATCTGAACATGCACGCCGGTTACGCCGATGTGGAGTCGGGCGATCGTCATATCGCCGCGGTGATCGGGCATCTGCAGCGCAGTCCGCAGTGGGCCAATACCGTGATCGTGATGACGCATGACGAGAATGGCGGCTGGTGGGACCCGGTGGCGCCGCCGACGGGCGACCGCTGGGGGCCGGGCTCGCGCATCCCGGCGCTGGTGATCGCGCCGTTCGCGAAGAAAGGGCACGTCGATCACACCTTCTACGACACCAACTCAATCCTGCGCTTGATCAGCCGGGTCCACGGGCTCGCGCCGCTCGACGGCGTCGCTTCGCGTGACCGCGCGTTTGCCGAGCGTGGACAGATGCCGCCGGGCGATCTCACGGGCGCACTCGATCTTGCGTGACGGGGCAGGGCTGGGTGGGCAGGGAGTCGGGCAAGTCGCGGTCAAAAGTTGCCGATCGGAAACATTCTGCTAATTCCGTGACTAAATCGACTAACTGCCTATCCGATCAATGAGTTGGCGCGCTAGCAAGCGGGTTATCAACAGGTTTATCCCAAGAAGCTGTGGACAACTTTTCTGCGCACTTTTTGTGCATTTTTGCTGATTTTTGGGTGTTTTCCCTTTGGGATCATGGGCTTGGATGCGATGTCCAGTAGTTGCCCACAGGGCTGTCAACGAAAACTGTGGACAAGGACGGCGCTGGTGGTCGAATTCGCATCAAACCTGCTGCAATCCGCAACGTAGCAGACAATTCGATATGCATCAAACACTTGGCGCACTCATCCCAGGGTTACGCACAGGCCTGCCAACAAAATCTGTGGATAGTCCGAAGGATCGGGCCCAGATGCTGATATCGATAACACTCGCCTTGCGCCACGCGCCGTTTCCGCCCGATAATCGACCTGCTGATCGGGTGCGAAAACGGCATCAAGTGCGGGTTCTAGCGGTCTGAAGAGCGCCGTAAGAGCCTGCAAGCCCGACTGCCCGAACGCGTCGCCCCCGCGCGCCGCGGCCATTTCCCCACTTCCCCGCCACTCTCCAACGCGCCGTGCTCAACAACTCGCGCTTTGTCGGTCTCCTGCGTATTCCCGGTTTTCTGCCGCTTGCCGGCGCCACCCTGATGCTCGGCGTGGCGATGTCCTTCACCGCACCGTATCTCTCGCTATTCGGCGTCGAGCGCGCCGGCATGACGCCGTTCCGTCTGGGCGTGTTCATGACCGCGATCGCTGCCAGCGGCGTGATCGCCAGTACGGCAGCGGGGCGCTGGAGCGATCGCACGGGCAAGCATCGGCTGCTGTTGCTGGTGTCGCTATGCGCGGCCACGCTCGGCTATATCTGTCTGTGCATCGTGCGCGATTACCGGCTGCTGCTGGCCGTGGGCATCGCGTTTATCGGCGCGGGCGGTTGCGCGATGTCGCTGGTGTTCTCGTTCAGCCGCGCCGCCTTGCCGGCCGCCGACGACGCCGAGCGCACCTTCGCCAGCGCCACCTTGCGCACGATTCTCTCGGCGGCGTGGGTGTTCGGACCGGCGGTGGGCGCGCTGGTGCTCGCAGCCACCGGCTTTTACGGTCTTTTCCTGTTCGCTGCGGCCAGCTTCGCGGCCTGCGGCGTGATCGTCTGGCGTATGCGCGAGCCGCGTCAGGACGAACACGCCACGCAGCATCTGATGAAGCGGCCCACCGCCCAGGACGTGGCGCAGGAGCGCGCCGAGGAAGCCATCGCGCCTTACGAGGGCCAGCCGCTCACGCAGGCCGAAGTGCAGCCGGCCGTGAAGCAGCGCCTGAACCCGCCCGCGCCGGATGCCCCGCAGAAGGACATCATGCGGGCCATCGTCGCGCTTACGCTGATTGGCCTCGCGGCCAACGCGACCATGATCGTGCTGCCGCTGTATATCGTCCACGGTCTGGACGGCTCGCGGCTCGACGTGTCGATCATGCTGGGCCTCGGCGCGTTCATGGAAATTCCGATGATGCTCGCGCTCGGCGCAAAGGCGTCGAAGCTGAACAAGTCGCACTGGCTGGCGGCCTGCGCGGTCGTGCATGCGGTGTACTTCGCGTCGATGGCGGCGGCGCCCGGCGTGCACGCGCTCATTCCGATGCAGATTCTCAACGCATTCGTGGTGGCCGTGACTTCGTGTCTCGGCATGACGTTCATTCAGGATCTGATGCCCGATTCTCCGGGGCGCGCGACGGCGCTGTTCTTCAATGCGTCGCGGCTGGGCTCGATTCTGTCCGGCGTGCTCTCGGGCATGCTGGTGCAGGCGTTCGGGTATCGCGGCACGTTTCTTTTTTGCGGCGTGCTCGCGCTGTGTGCGCTGGTGCTGTTCGCGGTGCCGGGCGAGCAATATCCGAAGATGGCGCGTGCGGTGCGCGATTTCGTGCGCGAGCGCATCGCTTCGCGCCCGAAATAAATATCGACGGAATTTGATCGGTCATCCGAATTAATCGACATAAAAGCACGGCATAAAAGCAAAGCGGCGCGATGTTATCGCGCCGCTTTTTTGCATACTGAATGCGGATGCGGTTATTCCACCGCTTCCGTCGCGCGAACGCCAACTGCGTGTTGCGCATGGCCCGCGTCGGCAAAATCTTCGGCATCCACATCGTAGCCCGACGGCTCCCAGCGAATCGCCAGCAGCGCGACCAGGCCCGCGAGCGGCGCAATCGCGATGATCCAGAACACGCGCGTGTTGAGCGCGGCGGCCAGCACCGGGAACAGGAATAGCGAAACCGTCGAACTCGCGCGCATCAGCGTCTGGTTCAGACCCACGCCCACGCCGCGCAGCGAAGTCGGATAGCCGAGCGAGGCGAACGTCATGCTGTGCGAGCCCGGCCCGATCCCCTGGCCGAACAGGAAGGCCGCGAGCAGGGCGACGGCGCTGACGACTTCGGGCGTCGTCGCCGGTTTGCCGACGATCGCCAGGCCCACCAGCGCGCCGAACTGGATGACATAGCCGCAGACCGTCATCTTCCATGCGCCGAAGCGCGGCACGGTGCGCACGGCGATCAGACCGCCCACGAACGCAAAGCCCAGGTTCAGCACGAGCGAGGCGAGGATGGTGGTGAGCATCGACTGCGCGAGAAAGCTCGAAATGATCACCGGCAGGCCGAACGCCACGGCGTTGTAGGCGAACGACGAGGCCACGCCGATCACCGTCGCCAGTGTCGTGCGGCGCGCATAGACGCCGCGCAGCAGCGCGCCGTAGTTCTTCCACGACGCCACGCGCGCCGGTTTGGCGGCCGTCTGAAGGGCTTCGGGGGCGACATCGGCATCGATGCCATAGGAGCGTTGCAGGATGCGCGCCGCGCCCGCGAGATCGCCCTGATTCGCGGCCCAGACCGGCGACTCGCTGATATAGCGGCTGCGAATCGCGATGATGACGAGCGCCGGCACCGCGCCGAAGCCCAGCGTCAGGCGCCACAGCAGGTGCGAATGCGAGGCGGGCAGCGTCGCGTAGAACGCCAGCACGAGCAGATAGGACACGCTGATGGCCGCGTACCAGACGGGACACCACATCGCCACGCGCGCGGCCTTGTTGCCGCGGCCGGACAGGCGCGAGAACTCGGCGAGGAAGGCCATTGCCACCGGCAGATCGATGCCCACGCCCAGTCCCATTACGAAGCGCGCGCCGCCCAGCACCCAGGCGTTAGGCGCGAGCGCGCAGGCGAGTGCGGCGACCACGAAGAAGAACATATCGGCCATGAAGACGCGATACCGGCCGATGCGGTCGGTCAGGAAGCCGCCGAGAAACGCGCCGACGATGGCGCCGAACGTGATCGCCGAGGCAACGAAGCCGGTGCCCGCCGGCGAGAGCGAGAATTCGCGCGCGACGTCCTTGAGGCCGAAGGCGAGGGCGCCCAGGTCGTAGGCGTCGAGGAACACGCCGCCCAGCGCAATCGCCACGACGATGCGCGCGTTACTGCCGGGCGCGCCGCCCGTGTTGACGAGGCGCGAGACATCGGCGGCGCTGCGGATCAGCGGACGGCTGGCGCTCGAAGCGCCGGAAAGCGAAGAGAGGGGTGAGGCAGACATGCGGGGCGGAGCGGCGGCTGGAAAGCTCGCAATGCTACCGGCGGGTGGCGTGCCGCCCAAATCGTCTTTCGTAATGAGCTTATGCGGTGGGCATGATTGTTGCGCCGCAGCAAAACGGGCGCATCGATGCCATCAGTGCATATAGGTGACGCGGCGCGTGCGGTCGCTCAGTTGCACGCCGGCGTCGAGCAGGCAGATGGCGAACCAGCGCGCCGTCTTGAGCATGCCGCTCACGCTCTGCGTCGGCAGCCAGTCGTTGAGCAACTGCACGGCGGCTTCGCTGCGCGTCGATTGCAGCAGCGCGAGCACCTGCAGCAGCGAGCCTTCGTCCTTCGCCAGTTCGGACGCGCAGCGGCATCGCGTGTCCAGCGGGCGGCAGGTGGCGCGGCAGAGCGTGCCCATCAGCAGATCGAAATGGCCGATGCCTTCGGCGCCCATGCCCGCGTCGGCGAGCACGCCGCGCCAGCTTTCGGCCTTGCCGTAGGCGTCGCAGTGCGGGCGCAGCCAGGTGCGCACGGCGCGCAGGATGGTTTGCTCGGCGCTATCGGGGTGCTGGACGAAGGTGTCGTCGATCAGCGTGTCGGTTCTCGCGAATGCGGCGGTGTAGTTCATGTGGGCCTCGGGCGAACAGGGCGGTCGGGCGCGCAGCCGGAGTGCGCGGATCAGTCAGGGCCGGGCTCGCCGGCATGGGAAACATGATGCCCCAAAAAACATCCAAATGCAAATGATTCTCATTTGTATAATGGCGATGCCAGTTGCGTCTACGCGAGTACGACGCTGACCCACACGCATGTGGCAGGACGATGTCGCCAGCGCCGCCAGAATCCAGCGTGACGCCAGAAAGGACTCTTCCAGGCGTTGCGCTTAATTCAGGGGCCACAAGCCGCTAAAGTCCCGTCCATGCGTGTTCCAGCGTTGCTGGCGCATCGTGAGAGTTCGCCCCGGCCCGAAGACGGCCGGGGCTTTTTTTTGCACTGCGCAAACCCGCGCCGCACCGGCCCGGCGGGGCCTGCAGGATCGGGCCCCTATGCATAAGTCATTGAGGCCAAAGAAACAAGTAAGGTATTATTTCGGCCGCGCGGTGTGGCGGTGTGTCGCTTGCACATGCGTCCATGAGGTCCCCGAGGGCACTTTTGAGGCCAGAAGCAGATTGGGCGGTGATGTTTTGTGATTTTTGCGCTAGCAGAAAGCGACGCAAAAACAATGACTTACATCAGGCGCTGATCGGATTTGGCTTGTTGCGCTGCAAAAGTTCCATATTCCGTTTACCCTCGTTAACCCTTGAACGTGTGTTGCATTTCGCCTCTCAGCTGACAAAACCATTTCAGCCAGTCTGGTCCGACTTTCACCCCGCGTTAATCTTTCAGTTTGCCTGCGCGCCAGCCCGCGCGCGGACGAACTCTGTGCACCGCATTTTTAAGGTCCTGTTGAAATGCAATCCGTTCCATTCCTGAGTCTGGCGATCTGGATCCCCATCCTGTTCGGCGTGGCTGTGCTGCGCCTCGGGTCGGATAGCCACCCCCAGCGCACGCGCTGGTTGTCGCTGATCGGCTCGATCGTCGGCCTCGTGGTGACCATTCCGCTGATTACCGGTTTCGACAACCATGTTGCCGCCATGCAGTTCGTCGAATTCCGCAACTGGCTGCCGGACTTCGGCGTGGCCTGGCGTCTCGGGATTGACGGCATTTCGATGTGGCTGGTGGTGCTCACCGCATTCACGACGCTCGTGATCGTGATTGCCTCGTGGGAGTCGATCACCGTGCGCGTGGCCCAGTACCACGGCGCGTTCCTGATCCTCTCGGGTCTGATGGTCGGCACCTTCGCGGCCACGGACGGCATGCTGTTCTTCGTGTTCTTCGAAGCGACCCTGATTCCGCTGTACCTGCTGATCGGTTCGTGGGGCCATGCCCGCCGCAGCTACGCCGCGGTCAAGTTCTTCTTCTTCTCGCTGGCCGGCTCGCTGCTGATGCTGGTGTCGATGCTGTATCTGTACAGCCAGGCGCACACCTTCGACATGGCCGCATGGCATAACCTGTCGATGGGCCTCGTGCCGCAGTTGCTGGTCTTTATCGGCTTCTTCGCGGCCTTCGCGGTCAAGGTGCCAATGTGGCCGTTCCACACCTGGCTGCCGGACGTCCACCTCGAAGCGCCCACCGGCGCGACCGTGATCCTCGCGATGCTCAAGCTGGGCGGCTACGGCTTCCTGCGCTTCACGCTGCCGATCACGCCGGACGCCGCGCACTTCTTCGCGCCGGCCATCATCACGCTGTCGCTGGTCGCCGTGGTGTACTCGAGCCTGCTGGCGCTCGCGCAAACCGACATGACCAAGCTGCTCGCGTACTCGACGATCGCCCACATGGGTCTCGTCACGCTGGGCCTGTTCCTCTTCAACCAGATCGGCACCGAAGGCGCCATCGTCCAGATGATTTCGTACGGCTTCGTCTCGGGCGCGATGCTGCTCTCGATCGGCATGCTGTTCGACCGCACCAAGACGCGCACGATCTCGGCTTATGGCGGCGTCGTCAACGTCATGCCGCGCTACGCCGTTTTCATGATGGTGTTCTGCATGGCCAATGTGGGCCTGCCGGGTACCTCGGGCTTCGTGGGCGAGTTCATGGTCATCATGGGCGCGATCCGCGTGAACTTCTGGATCGGTGCGATCGCAACGACCACGGTCGTGCTGAGCGCGGCGTACACCCTGTGGATGTACAAGCGCGTGATTTTCGGCGCGGTGGCGAACAAGAGCGTCGCGAAGCTGGCCGATATCGGCCGCCGCGAAACGCTGATTCTCGCGTCGCTGGCCGCACTGGTGCTGGCAGTGGGCATCTATCCGAAGCCCATGACCGACGCAATCGAACTCTCGGCCGCCAATCTGGTGGCCCAGGCCGGCCGCACCAAGCAGCCTGCCGAAGATACGGCCAACGCCGACGCAGTGCGCACGGATGCCGCACGCGCCGGTACGGAAGCGGAAGTGCGCGTGCCGCGCTCGCCGACGTAATCAGGCCGGTCACTGCAGAAGAATGACGACGCACCTGCGCGCCGTCCCGCTCATCAAGCGGCGCGGCGCGCAGGTGCGTTCAACTGTTTTCGGATTGTGTAATTCGGAAAAAAAGCCGCGGCGGATTGGCGTCAAGACCTAAATGGGGCTGCTTGAGCGTGTGTTGATGAGGCGCGACAAACCTCGCGAACCCATGCGACATAGTGTCTCACTTTTGTTTTGACAAAGATCATTTTCAGCATTCATTGATTGTCATGGATCAAAGCGGCTGTATGATTCGGGCGCGCTTCCTTTGCCGGATGTCAGGGGATGTGCCCGGAACTATTCAATGAATGAAATTCAGGCAAACGTGATGAAAAGAACAACCTTGCAAAGGTTATTGCTTCCCGTCAGCGCCGGATTGGCCATGTGTCTTTCCGGTTGCAACTTGGAAGTCCTCGACCCCAAAGGTAGCGTGGGCGTGGCGGAAAAGTCGCTGATCGCGACCTCCACCTGGGCCATGCTGATCGTGGTGATCCCTGTGATCATCCTGACGCTGTGGTTCGCGTACCGCTATCGCGAATCGAACCGCAACGCCACCTACGCGCCGAAATGGTCGCACTCGACGGCTATCGAAGTCGTCGTCTGGACCGTCCCGACGCTGATCATCCTGTTCCTCGCAGTGCTCACGTGGAAGACCACGCACGAACTCGATCCGTACAAGCCGCTTGAATCGAACGTCAAGCCGATCAACGTCGAAGTGGTCGCGCTGGACTGGAAGTGGCTGTTCATCTACCCGGATCTGGGCATCGCCACGGTGAACCAGCTGGCCGTCCCGGTCGGCACGCCGGTCAACTTCAGCATTACGTCGGACTCGGTGATGAACTCGTTCTTCATCCCGCAGCTGGGTACCCAGGTGTACGCGATGGCAGGCATGCAGACCCGTCTGCACCTGATCGCCGATCATGCAGGCGACTACGCCGGCCTGTCGGCGAACTTCAGCGGCAAGGGCTTCTCGGACATGAAGTTCCGTACTCTCGCCACGAGCCAGCAAGACTTCGACGCATGGGTCCAGAAGGTCAAGGCGTCCTCGACGCAGCTTTCGATGGATCAATACGCGACGGTTGCGCAGCCGAGCGAGAAGGCACCGGTTGAATACTTCTCGACGGTGGACCCGAAGCTCTTCAACAACATCATCGCGAAGTACAACAACGGCCACGTCACGAATTTCAGTGACCCGTCGTGCGTGACCAAGGGGTAACCAGGCATGTTCGGAAAACTTACACTAGCCGACATTCCGTATCACGAGCCGATTATTCTCGGCACGATGGTCGGTATGGCTATCATCGGCGCATTCGTGCTCGGTGGGATCACTTACCTCGGTAAGTGGAAATATCTGTGGACGGAGTGGCTGACGAGCGTCGACCACAAGCGTCTGGGCGTGATGTACATCGTGCTCGCCCTCATCATGCTGCTGCGCGGCTTCGCCGACGCAATCATGATGCGTACCCAGCTGGCTCTCGCGTACAACGCGCCGGGCTATCTGCCGCCGCACCATTACGACCAGATCTTCACGGCTCACGGCGTGATCATGATTTTCTTCATGGCCATGGCTTTCATGGTTGGCCTGATGAACATCGTGGTGCCGCTGCAGATCGGTGCACGCGACGTCGCGTTCCCGTTCCTGAACTCGCTGTCGTTCTGGATGACCGCCGTTGGCGCAATCCTGCTGATGATCTCGCTGGTCGTCGGTGAATTCGCGATGACGGGCTGGCTGGCTTACCCGCCGCTGTCGGAGCTCGCATACAGTCCAGGGGTCGGTGTCGACTACTACCTGTGGGCGCTGCAGATCTCGGGTGTCGGTACGCTGCTGACCGGCGTGAACTTCTTCGTCACCATCATCAAGATGCGCGCTCCTGGCATGACGATGATGAAGCTGCCGGTGTTCACGTGGACGGCGCTGTGCACGAACGTGCTGATCATGGCTGCGTTCCCGATTCTGACCGTTACGCTCGCGCTGCTGGGTCTGGACCGTTACATCGGTACGCACTTCTTCACGAATGACGGTGGCGGCAACGCCATGCTGTACCTGAACCTGATCTGGGCATGGGGTCACCCCGAGGTGTACATCCTGATCCTGCCGGCGTTCGGTATCTTCTCGGAAGTCGTCGCGACCTACGCCAAGAAGCCGCTGTTCGGCTACAAGGCGATGGTGTACGCAACCTGCGCGATCATGGTGCTGGCATTCGTCGTCTGGCTGCACCACTTCTTCACGATGGGTTCGGGCGCTGACGTCAACGCGTTCTTCGGTATCGCCACGATGATCATCTCGATCCCGACGGGCGTGAAGATCTTCAACTGGCTGTTCACGATCTACCGCGGTCGCCTCGAGTTCAACTCGTCGGTGCTGTGGACGCTCGGCTTCATGGTCACCTTCACCATCGGCGGCATGACCGGCGTGATGATGGCGATCCCGGGTGCCGACTTCGTGCTGCACAACTCGCTGTTCCTGATTGCTCACTTCCACAACGTCATCATCGGTGGCGTGCTGTTCGGCTACCTGGCTGGTTTCAACTACTGGTTCCCGAAGGCATTCGGCTTCAAGCTGAACGAAAAGCTGGGCAAGCGTGCATTCTGGTTCTGGCTCGTGGGCTTCTACGTTGCCTTCACGCCGCTGTACGTGCTGGGCTTCATGGGCGCAACGCGTCGTCTGAACCACTACGACAATCCGGCATGGCATCCGTGGATGATCATCGCGTGGGTTGGCGCAGTGCTCGTGGCAATCGGTATCGCTCACCAGCTGATGCAGCTGTATGTGTCGATCCGCGACCGCAACCTGCCGGAAAACCGCGATGTGACGGGCGATCCGTGGGGTGGCCGTACGCTGGAATGGTCGATGTCGTCGCCGCCGCCGTCGTACAACTTCGCGATCATCCCGAACGTGTCGGAACTCGATGAGTTCCAGCATCTGAAGGAAACCGGCCGCGCAACCGTTGACGTCGCGAACACGCACTACACCGACATTCACATGCCCTCGAACACGAGCGCAGGTCTGTTCATCGGTTTCTTCAGCCTGGTGCTCGGCTTTGCTGGCATCTGGCACATCTGGTGGCTCATGATCGTTGGCTTTATCGGCATCGTCGGTACGGCAATCGCTTACAGCTTCCAGAAGAACGAAGGCTATTACATCCCGGCCGCCAAGGTTCGGGCAGACGAAGAAGCGCGTAGTCGCGCACTGGCCAAGGCGTTTGCTGCCAAGCAACGCGGTGGCAAGGTTGAAGAAGCACTGGAGGCCAACTGATGTTGACGAAAACTGGTGCGGCCGCACTCGCGGAGCACGATCACCACGATCACCCGCCGTCACACTCGGTGTTCGGTTTCTGGCTGTACCTGATGACCGACTGTATTCTGTTCGGCACGCTGTTCGCAGTGTTTGCCGTCATGCAGAACCAGTTCGCAGGCGGCCCGACCGGCAAGGACCTGTTCGACATCAATGGCGTCGCGATGGAAACGGCAGTGCTGCTGCTGTCGTCCATCACGTATGGCTTCGCGATGATCGGCGCGCACAAGCAACGCAAGGGCCAAGTGCTGTTCTGGCTGGCCATTACGTTCCTGCTGGGCGCAACGTTCCTGTATTTCGAACTCCATGAGTTCGCGAACATGATCGCCGAAGGCAACGGCCCGCAACGCAGCGCGTTCCTGTCGTCGTTCTTCACGCTGGTTGCCACCCACGGTATCCACGTGACGTTCGGCATGATCTGGATGGTCGTCCTGATGGTGCAGACGCTGAAGGCGCCGGCACTGGGCGATCGCGAAATCCGCCGCCTGTCGTGCCTGAGCCTTTTCTGGCACTTTCTGGACATCGTCTGGATCTGCGTGTTCTCCTTTGTCTACCTTGCGAGCGTGATTTAAATGAGTGCTCATCCTATCCACGAAGAAGAAAGCCACGGCAGCTTCGGCGGCTATGTGGCGGGTTTCGTCCTGGCGGTGGTGCTCACGGCAGCATCGTTCTGGCTGGTCCTGCATGGCGGCCTGCCGCGTGAAACCGCGCTGCTCGGCCTCGCTGCCCTGGCAGTCGTGCAGATCGTGGTCCACCTCGTGTTCTTCCTGCATATGAACACGTCGTCGGGCCAACGCTGGAACGTGACCGCATTTGGCTTCACGGCCATGACGGTGCTGATCGTCGTGATCGGTACGCTGTGGGTCATGCACAACGTCAGCATGAACATGATGTCGCGTTAATCGTCGATTAACTGCACATCCCGCTGAAAAGCAAAAAACGCCGCCAGGGCTCGCGCCCGGCGGCGTTTTTCTTTGGGGTTTCGTATCGGAAAGTTTTGCTTTTCGGGCCTCAGGTGGCGAAGCGTTGCCGCACGACCTGGGCGACGGCACGGCCGAGTTTGTGGTGCTGATCGGCTTCGTAATGGATGCCGTCGGTCGGACTGACCTTGGCGAATTCGCCTGCATCGAGAAACGCCGAGCCGTATTTCACGGCCACACGCTCGTAGAGCGGCGCGAGCAGACGCGACTTCGCCGCGCCGCCCGTGAAGATCGCACCGAGAAAGCCGATCTCGTCGATCGGCACCGGCGACATCAGCAGCACATGCGGCGTCGATCCGCTCGGACCGGCGCGGCAGGCGACCAGCGTTTCGAGCAGCACGTCCACCGAATTGGCGATATCGGCCGGCGTGACGGAAAAGCGCGTCTTGAGATCGTTGGTGCCCAGCATGAGCACGACGACATCGACGGGCAACTGGCTTTCGAGGCACGCCCGCAGATACGCGAGGCCGTTTTTGTGACGTCCCTCGATCGGGTCGTCGTGCACCGTGGTGCGCGCGGGCAGGCCTTCTTCGATCACCTGCCAGCCGCTGCCGAGCGTCGCGGCCAGCACGCCGGGCCAACGATCGGCGGGGCCGAAGCGCTCCAGCACGCCGGGCAGATTGAGCGGTTTGGTGCCGTGGGTGTTCGAATCGCCAAAACAGAGCAGGGTACGTAACGACATGGATGGCTCTCCAGATGGTGAGTTTCCGATGCGAAATTTCCAGCCGCCGCGCGTTTTTCGGTGCCCGAACACGCTTGCAACGGCCAGCGCGATAAAGCCACTTTGAGAGTCGGGAGATTGCTAGACGACTGGTCTAATCCGCCTGTAACATGGCAACCCATGAACGCAGCGCCAGCCGTCGAAGTACGGCAACACATCCTCGATACCGCCATGCCCATCATTCTGGGCAAGGGTTTTTCAGCCGTCGGTCTGAACGAGATTCTCGCGACCGCGGGCGTCCCCAAAGGGTCGTTCTATCACTATTTCGGCTCGAAAGAGGCGTTCGGTGAAGCTTTACTGACGTCGTATTTCACGGAGTATGCGGATCGCCTTGAAGAGCAGCTCGTGCAGCGCGGCGGCTCGCCGGTCGAGCGCCTGATGGGGTATTTCGAGGAATGGCGCCTGATGCAGTGCGCGGACGGGCCGGACGGCAAGTGCCTCGCGGTCAAGCTGGGCGCTGAAGTCAGCGATCTATCCGAGCCGATGCGCGCGGTTCTGCGTCGCGGCACGGAAGAGATCGTGCGGCGCATCGGCGTGTGTATCGAGGAAGGCTGCGCAGATGGTTCGCTAAGCGGTATCGGCGATGCGAACTCCACGGCGGCCACGCTCTACGAACTCTGGCTGGGCGCGACGCTGATGGAAAAGATCCGTCGCGATCGGCGTCCGCTCGATGCCGCCATGGTGACCACGCGGCAACTCCTGAATCTGCCGCTGGGCGCGTGATTCAGCCCCGGCCGCAAGCGTAACCCGCACGCCACATCGGCATGACATCATTGTTTGAGCGCCCTTGAGCGGGCGCCTTCGCAAAGCGTCATGTCATACGGAAAGTTTCTAGACGACCGGTCTAATTGATTGCCCGCTGCAGGTAGTGACACGAATCGATATCGCGCGGCTGGACCGGTTTCATTGGACGCGAGAGCGTCCTGATCTCATCGAAAAAAGGAACGTCGATGAACGTACTGATCGTTTTGACTTCGCACGACGAACTCGGCAACACGGGCAAAAAGACGGGTTTCTGGCTCGAGGAATTTGCCGCGCCTTATTACGCGCTGCGTGACGCCGGCGCGCAGATCACGCTGGCTTCGCCCAAGGGCGGCCAGCCGCCGCTCGATCCGAAGAGCAGCGATCCCTCGGCGCAGACCGAGGCCACGCGCCGTTTCGATGCCGACGCCGCCGCGCGCGCAGAACTTTCCAATACGAAACGTCTCGCCGATGTCGACGCGAACGACTACGACGCGGTGTTTTACCCCGGCGGCCACGGCCCGCTCTGGGACCTCGCCGAAGATCCGCTGTCGATCGCGCTGATCGAAAAGACCCTCGCGGCAGGCAAGCCGGTCGCGGCCGTGTGCCACGCGCCTGGCGTGCTGCGTCATGTGAAGGGCGCCGATGGCCGCCCGCTCGTCGCCGGCAAGAAGGTGACGGGCTTCTCGAACAGCGAAGAAGCCGCCGTCGAGCTGACCGATGTGGTGCCGTTCCTCGTCGAAGACATGCTCAAGGCGAATGGCGGCAACTATTCGAAGGCCGCTGATTGGGCCGCGCACGTGGCCACCGATGGCCTGCTGATCACCGGCCAGAATCCCGCATCGTCCGAGCCGGTCGCCGAGGCTTTGCTCGCCCAGTTGCGCGGCAAGTAAGCGAAGTCCGCGCGTCTTATCCCGGTTTCCTTTCGGCAACTCCACGCGCCGCGCGTTACGCGCGGCGTGGCGAGTTTTTGTTGCCTGCTGCAATGAGGCGTGCCGAAAGGAAATCCCGATTTTCCGATCCCAGCGATCGACGTTTTTTCAAGGGCGCAGCCCGTGCCGCCGTGCCGGCTCGCGCCGCTAAAGGAGAGCAGTAGATGTCCGCATTGTTCGAACCGTTCAAGCTCAAAGATGTATCCCTGCGTAATCGCATCGCCGTGCCGCCGATGTGCCAGTACATGGCCGTAGACGGCATGATCAACGACTGGCACCACGTTCACTACGCGCAGATCGCGCGTGGCGGCGCGGGTCTCGTGATCGTCGAGGCGACGGCGGTGTCGCCGGAAGGCCGCATCACGCCGGGCTGCGCGGGTATCTGGAACGACGAGCAGGCCAAGGCCTTCGCGCCGACCGTCGCGGCGATCAAGGCGGCGGGTTCGGTACCCGGCATCCAGATCGCGCACGCCGGCCGCAAGGCGAGCGCGAACCGTCCGTGGGAAGGTGATGACCATATCCCCGAAGGCGATGCACGCGGCTGGCAAACCCTCGCGCCGTCGGCGATCGAGTTCGGCGCGAATCTGCCGAAGGTGCCGCAGGCCATGACGACCGACGATATCGCGCGGGTGCGCGAAGACTTCGTGGCAGCCGCAAAGCGCGCGCTCGACGCCGGCTTCGAATGGCTCGAACTGCACTTCGCGCATGGTTACCTCGCCCAGAGCTTCTTCTCGGAGCACTCGAACCAGCGTACCGACGCCTATGGCGGCAGCCTGGAAAACCGCAGCCGTTTCCTTCTGGAAACGCTCGCTGCCGTGCGCAAGGTCTGGCCGGAACATCTGCCGCTGACCGCGCGTTTTGGCGTGATCGAATACGATGGCCGCGACGAGCAGACGCTCGCCGAATCGATCGAACTCACGAAGAACTTCAAGCGCGAAGGTCTGGACATGCTGAGCGTGAGCGTCGGTTTCTCGACGCCGACCGCGCAGATTCCGTGGGCGCCGGCCTTCCTCGCACCGATCGCACAGAAAGTGCGTCGCGCAGCCGGTCTGCCGGTGTCGTCGGCATGGGGTATCGGCACGCCGGAACTGGCCGAGCGCTCGGTCGCTTCGGAGCAGCTCGATCTGGTGATGGTCGGTCGCGCGCATCTTGCGAATCCGCACTGGCCGTACTTCGCCGCGCAGGAACTGAAGGTGGATCGCGCGGCCTGGACGCTGCCGGCGCCGTACGCGCACTGGCTCGAACGCTACAAGGCCTAAGCGGGTTTTGATCGACGCATAAGCCGTGCAGGATCGGCAATACTCAAATATTGCCGATCGGAAATTTCGTTGCCGATAAGGACATCTCGATGAGCATTTATCTGTTTGCCAGCCTCACGCCGAAAGCCGAACACGTCGCCGACCTCGAAGCGGAACTGCGCCAGATGGTGGCGCAAACGCGCAAGGAGCCGGGCAACCGGCGCTACGACCTGCTGTGCCGCGCAGACGGTTCGCCGGGCTTTCACCTCTACGAAACCTATGTGGATGAAGCCGCGGTGCAGGCGCATCGCGAGAGCGCGCATTACGTGGCGTTCCGCGGCAAGATCGGCGCCTGGCTGGCCGAGCCGGTCGACGTCAAGACCTTGAAGGGCGTGGATATCGCGGCCTGATTTTTTGCTGCGACCGATGCGCAAAAGCGCCGGGGCGATGTCATGCCCCGGCGCTTTTGTTTTGTGCAGACATCAGCGAAGTTCAATTCGCGAAATCGAGCACTCATAGCGCCGCATGGAAAGTCCGAGGTTAATTAATGAATGCAAGTCGAATGATTTTTTAATCGCACTGCGAATCAAAAGTTTGACTTCGGGGAGACGAAAAACACCCCATTCGATGGCCGGCTCATTGCCCCCATTACAATGATTGTTTTGCTCATCGGCTGGCTTATCCGGATGCAGATCGAAGAACTGTTTCAGCAGGCGCACGAACGGCATATTGCCGGCGATTTTGCTTTGGCGCGCGAGGGCTACAGCCGCATTGTCGAACTCGACCCTTTACACGGCGCGGCGCGCTTCCGGCTTGCGGTGATCGATCTTCAGCAAGGCCGCTTTCAGGACGCTATCGAAGGCCTGACGAAAGCGCTGGAGATCGAACCCACCAACCGGCGCTATCGTGAAGCGTTGGGGCAAGCCTATGCCTTCGCGCAGCGTCATGCGGAGGCTGCCGCTGCGTATCGCGGTCTGCTCGAAGAAGACGCAACCGACCCCGATCACTGGTTCGGACTCGCCAGCGCGCTGCAGGCTCAAGGCGCGCTCAGCGATGCGGCGCTCGCATGGGAAGCCGTCACGCAGCGCGACCCGCAACGCGCCGACGCGCTCAATAATCTCGGCAATTGTCGCCGACTGCTCGGTGAAACGTCGCTCGCGCAAGGCGCCTACGAGCGTGCGCTCGCGGCGCAACCGGGCAATGTCGAAGCGCTGGTGAACCTAGGCACGTTGCTGCGCGCTCAGGGTTCGCGTGAGCGCGCACTGACGCTGCTGCGCGAAGCCGTTGCGCTCGCCCCCGATTCGACCGCCGCGCTCGTGAATCTCGGCGCGCTGTTAATGGACGAGGGAAAGCCGCAGGAAGCCGCCGATGTGCTGTCGCGCGCATTGGCGATTGCGCCGGACTTTGCGCATGCCGCCTACAACTACGGTAGCGCTCTTCACGCGCTGGGGCAGCGTCGCGAGGCGCAGGCGCAGTATCGCCATGCTTTGTCGATCGATCCCGCGCACGCCGAAGCGGCCAACAATCTGGGCAACGTGTGCCGCGAGCTGGGCGAACACAAGGCGGCGATGGACGCTTTCGAAACCGCCATTCGCGTGCGGCCCGATTTCGTCGATGCCTGGAATAACGCGGCCAATCTGCAACGAGCGCTCGGCCATCAAGACGAGGCACGCGCGCTGTTGCGCAAGGCGCTTGAACTATCACCGGATCATTCGCCCACGCTCAATAACCTGGGCAATGTCTTGAAGGATTGCGGCGAGCTTGACGAAGGCGTTGCCTGTTTCGAGCGCGCCGTTAAAAGCGATCCAGGCAATCTCACTGCCCATAGCAATCTGCTCTACGCGCTTTCATTTCAGTCGCCCGAACCTGAAGCGATCCTCGCGCAGGCGCGGCGCTGGTCGGCGCAACACGAAATACCGTTGCGCGCGCAGCGTTTTTCGCACGCGCTCAGGAGCGCGCAAGGACGACGTTTGCGAATCGGCTATGTCTCAGCGGATTTTCGTGAGCATTGCCAGGCATTATTCATGATGCCGCTGCTTTCGAATCACGACAAAAGCCGCTTCGAGATTCACGCCTATTCGAGCGTCGTTCGAGCCGACTCGACAACTGCGCGTCTCGCGGCTCACGTGGATGTGTGGCATGACGTGCGCCAGCTCGACGACGCCGCGCTCGCGCAACGGATTCACGCGGACGGCATCGACATTCTTGTCGATCTCACGATGCATATGGCCGATGGCCGCCCCTTGCTGTTCGCGCGCCAGCCCGCGCCCGTGCAGGTTGCGTGGCTCGCGTATCCGGGCACGACCGGTATCGAAGCGATGGGTTACCGGCTGACCGATCCGCATCTCGACCCGCTTTCGTACGAGGCGCACTACAGCGAACGCACGATCCGTCTGCCCGATACGTTCTGGTGCTACGACCCGCTCGCGCACGAACCGGCCGTCAATGCACTGCCTGCTGCCAAGGCGGGACACGTAACGCTCGGCAGTCTCAACAATCCCTGCAAATTGACGGAGCGCACGCTCGAATTGTGGGCGGGCGTGTTCGCGGCGCTGCCCAATGCGCGTCTGATGCTGATGGCCGCGCAAGGCGAAGCGCAGACGCGGCTGGCCGAACGCCTCGCACGTCACGGCATTGCGCCGTCGCGCGTGCGCTTCGTGCCGTTCCAGCCGCGCGATGCGTATCTGCGTACGTATCACGAGATCGACCTCGCCATCGACACGCTGCCGTACAACGGCCACACCACGACGCTCGACGCGCTGTGGATGGGCGTGCCGGTGGTGACGCGCGTCGGCGAAACCTGCGCAGGGCGGGCTGGCTTGTCGCAATTGGCCAATCTGGGGCTGGATGCACTCGCTGCCTTTTCCGACGAGGATTTCGCGCAGACCGTCGTGTCGCTCGCGACCTATCTGCCGCGTCTCGCGTATCTGCGCGCGACCTTGCGTGCCCGGATGGAAGCGTCGCCGCTGATGGACGGAGCGAAATTCGCGCGCGGTATGGAAACTGCGTACGAGGCGATGTGGCGCGAGTGGGCCGGCGCGGACAAAGCTCACCGCTAACCGCGATCTGACGCAACCAGCCGGATGGGGTAGGCCATCCGGCCGACTTGACGGGCTGCTCGACGCCCACGGCATCGATTAAGCACGCGCCCTGCATGCTGTATAAATATACAGTAAAATCTTCACCGTTCGGCCCGCCAACCCGGGCCAAAAGCTGCCGGGCGCCGCCGCCCGGTCCCACGCCTGTGATCCATCCGGAATGCCAGCGCAAGTGAGCGATAACCGATCCATCAGAATCCGCGGTGCCCGTCAGCACAACCTCAAGAACCTCGATCTCGACCTCCACACCGGCGAAATGACGGTGGTGACCGGGCCGTCCGGCTCGGGTAAGTCCAGTCTCGTGTTCGACACCCTTTACGCGGAAGGGCAGCGTCGTTACGTCGAAACCTTCAGTGCCTACGCGCGTCAGTTTCTCGACCGCATGGATCGTCCGCAAGTCGATCGCGTCGACGGCGTGCCGCCGGCCATCGCCATCGACCAGACCAATCCGGTGCGCAGCTCGCGCTCGACCGTCGGCACGATGACGGAGTTGAACGACCATCTGAAGCTGCTGTACGCGCGCGCTGCGAATCTGTTCGATCGCGTCACGGCGCAACCGGTGCGGCACGACACGCCGGAAACGATTTACGCCGAACTGCGCGCGCGCACGGCAGTGGGCGACCCGCGCCTCGTGGTGACGTTCCCGGTCGAACTGCCGGATACGACCACCGAAGAGGAAGTCCAGCAATGGCTGTCCGCGAGCGGCTATACGCGCGTGCAGGCGCAGCGCGAAGTGAAAGCGGCCGACGGCACGCGCAAGGTGCTCGACGTGGTGGCTGACCGTTTCCGCCTGCAGAACGCGGAAAAGAGCCGCGTGGTCGAGGCGATCGAGGCGTCGCTCAAGCGCGGCGGCGGGCGCGTGAACATTTATGTCGTATCGGAAACCGACGCCGCGAGCGACGTTTCCGATACGAAACCCGAACCGCAGATCTGGCGTTTCTCCACCGGCCTGCATTGCCCGGACAGCGATCTGCGCTACGCGGACCCGCAACCGGCGCTGTTCTCCTTCAACTCGGCGTATGGCGCCTGCGAAGTGTGCCGGGGCTTCGGCCGGGTGATCGGCGTGGACTGGGGTCTGGTGATTCCCGATGCGCGCAAGTCGCTGCGCGACGGCGCGATCAAGCCGCTGCAAACGCCCGCGTGGAAGGAGTGTCAGGACGACCTGATGCGTTATGCCGCCAAGGCCGGTGTACCGCGCGATACGGCCTGGGCCGAACTCACGCAGGAACAGCGCGACTGGGTCATCAACGGCGCGCCGGACTGGAAGGGTAGCTGGCAAACGCAGTGGTACGGCGTGAAGCGCTTTTTCCAGTACCTGGAATCGAAGGCGTACAAGATGCACATTCGCGTGCTGCTGTCGAAATATCGCAGCTATACGCCGTGCGAAACCTGCGGCGGCGCGCGTTTGAAGACCGAAGCGCTGCAGTGGCGCCTGGGCACGCAGGAAAACGCGGACGAAGTGCTCGCACCATCGGCGCGCTTTCTGCCGCATGGCGTGGACTGGACGCGTGCGCAACTCGAAGCGCTGCCGGGTCTGACGCTGCACGATGTCATGTTGTTGCCGATCGAGCGTATCCGGCGCTTCTTCGACGATCTCTCGCTATCGTCGGCACTCCTTGACGATGCGCTCAAGCTGCTGCTCGCCGAAGTGCGCACACGGCTCAAATATCTCTGCGATGTGGGCCTGGGCTATCTCACGCTCGACCGCCAGAGCCGCACGCTTTCCGGCGGCGAAGTGCAGCGGATCAACCTGACCACGGCGCTCGGCACCTCGCTGACGAAGACGCTGTTCGTGCTCGACGAGCCGAGTATCGGGCTGCATCCGCGCGACCTGAACCGTATCGTCGAAGCCATGCAGCGCCTGCGCGATGCCGGCAATACGCTGGTGGTCGTCGAGCACGATCCGTCGGTGATGCTGGCCGCCGACCGCCTGATCGACATGGGTCCGGGGCCGGGCGAGCGCGGCGGCACGATCGTCTATGACGGCACGCCCAGGGATATCCGTTCGTCCGGCACGCTGACCGGCGAATATCTGGGCGGTCATCGCGCGGTGGCCGATGCTTCGCACTGGGAGCGCCGGCCCGTCGATGCAAAGACGCCCAGCCTGCTGCTCGAAGGCGCGAGCGAACACAATCTGCGCGACGTGACCGTGCAGTTTCCGTTGCAGCGCCTCGTCTGTGTGACGGGTGTGTCGGGCTCGGGTAAATCGACGCTCGTACAGGACGTGCTGTATCCGGCGCTGGCGCGTCATCTTGGCAAGGCCACGGAATCGCCGGGCGTTTATCGCGCCCTGAGCGGCGCGGAGCAGATCACCGACGCCGTGTTCGTCGATCAATCGCCAATCGGCAAAACGGCGCGCTCGAATCCGGCCAGCTACGTGGGCGCGTTCGATGAAATCCGCAAGCTGTTTGCCAAGGCGCCGCTCGCGAAGCAGCGCGGCTATACGGCGGGGATGTTCAGTTTCAACTCGGGCGAGGGCCGCTGCCCGACCTGTGGCGGTTCGGGTTTCGAGCACATCGAAATGCAGTTCCTGAGCGACGTTTATCTGCGTTGCCCGGATTGCGACGGCAGCCGCTATCGCCCGGAAGTGCTCGAAGTGAAGATCGAGCGTGGCGGCCGTGCGCTCTCCGTGGCGGATGTCCTCGATCTGACGGTCAGCGAAGCCGCGCAGTGCTTCGCTAAGGATGACGAAGTATTGCGCGTGATCCAGCCGATCGTCGATGTCGGCCTCGAATACGTGAAGCTCGGCCAGCCGGTGCCGACGCTTTCGGGCGGCGAAGCGCAGCGCCTGAAACTCGCCGGTTATCTCGCGGAAACGGCGCAGGCGCGCGGCAAGAAAACGTCGGCGGGCGGACGTCTTTTCATGTTCGACGAACCCACCACGGGCCTGCATTTCGACGATATCGCCAAGCTGATGCGCGCGTTCGGCAAGCTGCTGGCGGGCGGCCATTCGCTGCTGGTGATCGAACACAATCTGGATGTGATCCGTGCCGCGGACTGGCTGATCGACCTCGGTCCCGAAGGCGGCGACGCGGGCGGCGAAGTGGTGTGCGTGGGCACGCCGGACGATGTGATCGCGTGCCCGCGTTCGCACACGGGCGCTGCGCTGGAGCGCTACGAAGCGGCGCTCGGCCATGGTGTCGAGCCGGTGCTCGCGGAAGAAGAGGGCGTTGCCTTGCAGACCGCGATGCGCGCCGCGCAGGCGCGCCGCGAGATCCAGGGCGAAGACGTCGTGCGTATCGTGAATGCGCGCGAGCACAATCTCAAGGCGCTCGACGTCGATATTCCGCATGGACGTTTCAACGTCATCACGGGCGTGTCGGGTTCGGGCAAATCCACGCTCGCTTTCGACATTCTGTTTCATGAAGGCCAGCGCCGCTATCTGGAATCGCTGAACGCTTACGCGCGTTCGATCGTGCAGCCTGCGGGCCGCCCGGAAGTGGACGCCGTGTACGGCATTCCGCCCACGGTTGCGATCGAGCAGCGTCTGTCGCGCGGCGGCCGCAAGAGTACGGTGGCGACCACGTCCGAGGTCTGGCACTTCCTGCGTCTGCTGTACGTGAAGCTCGGCATGCAGCATTGCGTTCACGACGGCACGCCGGTGACGTCGCAAAGCAGCGATGCGATCGTCGCGCAATTGTTGCGCGAGCATCGAGGTCAGCACGTTGGTCTGCTCGCGCCGCTCGTGGTGAATCGCAAGGGCGTCTATACGGATCTCGCGAAATGGGCGAAGGCGCGCGGCAATACGCATCTGCGCGTCGATGGCGAATTCGTGCCGGTTGCGCCGTGGCCAAAACTCGACCGTTTCCGCGAACACACCATCGAGTTGCCGGTGGGCGATATCGTGATCGAGCCTGAAAACGAGGCTCAATTGCGCGAAATGCTGGCCACGACGCTCGACGCCGGCAAGGGCGTGGTGCATCTGCTGGCGCCGCTCGACGGTCTGGATAATGCAATCGGCGACGGTAAATCGACCTCGCAGATCGGTGAAATCAAGGTGTTGTCGACGCGGCGCGCCTGCCCGGTTTGCGGTACGAGCTATCCCGAACTTGATCCGCGCATGTTCTCGTACAACAGCAAACACGGCTGGTGTACGACCTGCGTGGGCACGGGCCTCGCGCTCACGCGCGAACAACGCGCGGCCTATGACGATACGGTGATGGCCGCCGACGATCGCGGCCGCGAACAGACGCTGCCTTCGGAAGAGCAGGAGCCGGAAGGCATGGCCGATACGCCGTGCCCGGATTGCCACGGCACGCGTCTGAATCCCGAAGCGCGTGCGGTCACGTTCGACGAACATGCGATTGTCGACGTCGCGCAATGGACCGTTGGCGAAACGCGCCGCTGGATCGAATCGCTCGAACTCAATGGCCGCGATGCGCAGATTGCGCGTGACGTCATCAGCGAAATTCGCAGCCGTCTGCAATTCCTCGAAGAAGTCGGTCTGGGTTATCTGAGCCTCGATCGCGCTGCGCCGAGTCTTTCGGGCGGCGAGGCGCAGCGTATTCGACTGGCCGCGCAACTGGGCAGCAATCTGCAGGGCGTCTGCTACGTGCTCGACGAACCGACGATCGGTCTGCATCCGCGCGACAACCAGATTCTGCTCAACGCGCTGCGCAATCTCGGCGATAAAGGCAACACGCTGGTCGTGGTCGAGCATGATGAAGATACGATTCGGCGTGCTGATCACATCATCGATATCGGGCCGAGCGCGGGCAAACGCGGTGGTCGCGTGGTCGCGCAAGGCACGGTCGCCGATCTCGCGGCGCAGCCCGATTCGCTCACAGGCCGCTATCTCGCGCAGCCGATCGTGCATCCGCTGCAGCCGCGCCGCGAAGTGAAGCCCGCGCGTGCGGGCCACGAAGCGGTGCCGGCGCAATGGCTCACGGTGCATGGCGGCAAGCTGCACAATCTGCGCGACGTCACGGCTCAGATTCCGCTTGGCCGTCTCGTGGCGATTACGGGCGTGAGCGGGTCGGGCAAGTCCACGCTCGCGCGCGATGTGCTGCTTTCCAATCTGCTCGATGCGGTGGGCCGATCGGTGCTGTCGTCGCCGGCCGTGCGCCGTGCGCGCAAGAACGCGAAAGAGACTGCGCCGAGCGCTGCGGAGCGCCGCTCCAGCGTGATCGCCCGCACCGCGGCGAAGCCGAAACTTGAGGTTTCGCACGTATGGCAAGGCTGCGATTCGATCAGCGGATGGGAGACCATCGACCGCGTGCTCGAAGTCGATCAGACGCCGATCGGCAAGACGCCGCGTTCGTGTCCGGCCACGTATATCGGCGTGTGGGATGCGATTCGCCGTCTGTTTGCCGATACGCTCGAAGCGCGCGCGCGCGGCTATAGCGCATCGCGTTTCTCGTTCAATACCGGTGACGGCCGTTGCCCGGCATGCGAAGGCCAGGGCGTGCGCACCATCGGCATGAGTTTCCTGCCCGATGTGAAAGTGCCGTGCGATGTCTGTCACGGTCAGCGCTTCAACCCGGAAACGCTGGCGGTGACGTGGCGCGGCCGCAATATCGGCGAAGTGCTGACGATGGAGATTGACGAGGCGGTGGAATTCTTCGCTTCGATTACGAGTATTTCGCATCCGCTGCAGTTGATGAAGGATGTGGGGCTGGGCTATCTCACGCTCGGCCAGCCGTCGCCGACGCTGTCGGGCGGCGAGGCGCAGCGCATCAAGCTCGTGACCGAGCTTTCCAAGGTACGCGACGACATCACGCGGCGCGGGCAGAAAGCGCCGCACACGCTTTACGTGCTCGACGAGCCCACGGTCGGGCTGCACATGGCGGACGTCGCGCGTCTGATTCGTGTGCTGCACCGTCTCGCCGATGCGGGTCATAGCGTGGTGGTGATCGAGCACGATCTCGACGTGATCGCCGAAGCCGACTGGATCATCGATCTCGGACCGGAAGGCGGTGTGGGCGGCGGCACGATCGTCGGCGCGGCGGAACCGGAAGGACTCGTGAAAATCGCCGCGAGCCACACGGGCGTCGCGCTCAAACCGGTGCTCGCGCGCACGGCATCCGGCGAGGCGCAAAGCGAACCGGTGCAGACGCAAGCCGCGGACGTCGTCGCGGCCGCGCCAGGCGCCCGCAGAAGGCGCGCGGCGGCGTCCCAGGGGTAACCCGCCAGAAGGTCGGCGAAAGACGCCTGCAATGGCTTTAGGTGGCTTGCGCAGGCGTCAAATCGCTTGATCTGGGCGGCGGCGGCAAGGTATGATGGGTTCCGCTTGCAGCAAGCAGCCGCGCACCTTTGCGGCACATTCTGGCGAGCGGAGCAGCGGACTCAGATCCCCTCCGGACCGGCCACGGATTCCACCTCCTGGTCACCTCATCAGTGCAGCAAGGCTTCGCGCTAAATGGCGAAGCCTTTGTCTTTTCAGGCCAGACGATTCGATATCGATCGGCGCCTGGTCCCCTTGGCGATGCTAGAGGAATTAACCGATGTTCGACCTCGACGGTGAGGCGCGCGAACGGCTCATCCTGTGGATTCAACACCGCATGGAAGAGTACGGCATTACGCTCGAAGAACTTGAATCATCCATTGCAGAAAGCGCACGGCTACCCAAGTATCGCGACGCATATGGCAACTCCTGGAATGGAGAAGGCGATATGCCGAGCTGGCTGCTGCGTTATAAGCATGCGGGTCAGGATATCGAGCATTTCCGCTGCTAGCGGAATGACTGCCGCATAGCGCACGGCAGCCCCAGAAAACAGTCCGATTCCGCCAGAATTCCGCCAGGCATTCGTTTGGCTATCTCTGCTTTTTTTTCGAATATTTTTTCAGTGGCGTTTTAAAAATGCCTTTCCACGAATATTGAGTATTAAATAGAAAGCGTCCTGATTCTGCGGAGTCTGCGCTTTGCGTTCGCACGCGCATAGTGCTCGTAGCATTGCTATTGCGCCGATGCCGATGCCAATGCCGATTAACCAGGCTCAAGCCTGCGTCAGGCGATCCGCGCGATAATCGCGCTCATTGCGGCCCGACTGCCGCGAGGGGGCGATATGGCGTTGCTGGTTCTAGGTCTCGTGCTCTTTATCGGCGTGCATTCGATTCGTGTTGTGGCGGCGCCCTGGCGCGCGGCGCAGATCGAGCGTTTCGGCCTCAAGGCATGGCGTGGCATGTTCGCGCTGTTCTCGATTCTCGGCATCGTCTTTACGGTGCGAGGCTATGCGCTTGCGCGGCGCTATCCGGTGCCGGTCTGGTTGCCGTCTCATGGGATGGCGCACGTTACCGCGCTGTTGACGGCGATCGCCTTCATCATGCTGACAGCGGCCTATGTGCCGGGCAATCACATCAAACGCGCACTCGGCCAGCCCTTCGTGAGCGGCGTCGCGCTCTGGGCATTTGCGCATCTGCTCGCCAACGGCACGCTGCACGCGATGCTGCTTTTCCTGGTGTTTCTCGTCTGGGCGCTGATTGAAATTCGCACGGGCCGCAGGCGCGATCGCGAGGCCGGCGTCGTCTATGCACAAGGCGCGGTTTCACGCGACGCGATGGTGGTCCTTATCGGCCTCGTGGCGTGGGCCGTATTCGCGTTCTGGCTGCATGGTCTGCTGATCGGCGTGCGGCCGCTCGGCTGATTTTTCTGCTTTTTGCAAACGCATTCGCCTAAAGCCATCGCGCAAAAAAAGAAGCCTGCTTATGGCAGGCTTCATCAAGGTACTGCTCGGAGTTCCGCGATCAGATCGCAGTGATAGCGATCTTAGGGCCGGTTCATGAAAGGCGCGTGAAAGTACACGCAATAGTCATGTTGGAGCCCGCGCGGCGCACTGCATCAGAGGTCGAAGAACACGGTTTCGCCTTCGCCCTGCATGCGGATATCGAAGTGATAAACGATATTGCCGGCCTGTTCGCTACGGCGTGCGATCAGCGTATTGCGGCGTGCTTCGGGAACCGAAGCGAGCACCGGGTCGGCTGCATTCGCAGCGGTTTCGTCGTCGAAATAAATACGCGTGAAGGTATGCGTGAGCATGCCGCGCATCATGACGATCACATTCACGTGCGGCGCTTCACCGGCGTTTTCGGCGGCCGGCTTGACCGTGCGCACGACAAAGCGCTGCTCCGGGTCCGTGCCGGTGCCCACACGCGCGAAACCGCGGAAGCCCGTTTCGGCCACTTGAGCACGCGAGTCGGGATAGCGGCCTTGCGCATCGACCTGCGAGAACTCGAGCATCGCGTCGAACACGGGCTTGCCGTCGCCGTCGATCACGTGACCCATCAGCGTGATGTGCTCGCCGGGCGTTTTCGAACTGGCCAGTTCGGGCGTGAACAGGCTCTTGAAATCGAAGTTGTATTGCTGCGGGCAGAGGCCGTAGGCGAAATACGGGCCGACGGTTTGCGAGGGCGTTTCCTTGAGTGCCATGATCAACGCTCCGTGGGGGTCTGGTTCGGGCCGCGCAGCACGATGTCGAATTCGTAGCCGAGTGCGTAGCTGTCTTCGGTGGTGTCGAGCGAGAAGCGCGAAATCATGCGCTCGCGTGCCTGCTCCGGCGTGCCTTGATAAATCGGGTCGAACGCGAGGAGCGGATCGCCGGGGAAATACATCTGCGTCACGAGGCGCGAGCCGAAGTAATCGCCGAACAGCGAGAAGTGAATATGCTGCGGACGCCATGCGTTGGGGTGATTGCCCCAGGGATACGCGCCCGGCTTGATCGTCAGGAAACGATAGCGGCCTTCGTTATCCGTCACGCAGCGGCCTGCGCCGAGGAAGTTCGGATCGAGTGGTGCGTCGTGCTGATCCTGCTTGTGGACATAACGTCCCGCTGCATTGGCCTGCCAGATTTCCACGAGCGTGTTGCGCACCGGCTTGCCGCCGTCGTCGAGCACGCGACCCGTCACGATGATGCGCTCGCCCAGCGGTTCGCCGTTGCGTGCCGCATTACGCGTGAGGTCGTGGTCGAGTGCGCCGAGATCTTCCGCGCCATAAACGGGCGCGTGCAGATTCTTCAGCTTTTCCTTCAGCGGAATCATCGGCAGCGTCGGGCCGCGTTTGGTGGAGGAGCGATACGGAGGATAGACAAACGCCGGATGCGAATCGAAGTCGCGCGGCGACAGGATGGACTCGTCCATGGTGGGGTGTCTCCTGGCAGGATTTGTGGGAAGAAGTTTATTGCAGCGTGGCCAACGGTCGCGGCCCGTGCATGACGCCACTTTATCCAATGCGAAAAGTTATGCAAAATGACGTTTTATCGCGTCTCGTATAACCAATCGTTATGCAAAATCGCCTCGCCGATTCCCGTGTCAAATTTCGCCATCTCCAATGCTTTCTAGCGGTTGCGCAGTTCGGCAGCGTGCAGCAGGCGGCGGAGAGTCTGTCGATCACGCAGCCCGCTGTTTCCAAGACGATTGCCGAGCTCGAGGCGGCGCTCGGCGTGAAGCTGTTCGAGCGCGGACGGCATGGCGCGGTGCCCACGCGCGAAGGGCAGCTTTTCATGCCGCACGCGAGCGCGTGCGTGAGCGCGTTGCGTCAGGGCGTCGCGCTGCTGGCGCGCGAGGAAGGGGCCGTGGCCGCGACGCTCGATATCGGCGTGCTGCCGACCGTGGCGACCGCGATGTTGCCGGCCGCGATGCGGCGCTTCACGGTCGAGTGGCCGCGCGTCAGCGTGCGGCTGCTGACGGCCGCGAATGCGGAATTGCTGGAGCGGCTGAAGGCGGGCGCGATCAGCTTTGCGGTTGGGCGGCTTGCCGATCCCGAGCGGATGGTCGGCCTGAGCTTCGAGCAGCTTTATAACGAACCGCTTGCCGTGGTGGTGCGCAAGGGCCATCCGCTCGTCGCGGACGCGGATGCAGGCACGGGCGCAGTCAGGCCGCTCGCACAATTCCCGACGCAATTTCCGCTGGTGCTGCCGCCGTTCGGCACCTTGATCCGCCAGGCCGCGGACAGTCTGCTGGCGGCCTGGGGCGCGCCGCCGCTGACCTCGTTTGTCGAGTTGCTGTCGGTGTCGGTGGGGCGTGCGCTCGCGCTGGAAAACGACGCGGTCTGGTTCGTACCTTCGGGCGCGGTCGAATACGATCTGCGCGAGGGCACGCTGGTGCGCTTGCCGTTGCCGAGTGCCGGCGGCGAAGAACCGGTCGGCCTGATTCAGCGCACCGATACGCAGCCGAGCGCGGCTGGGCGCGCATTGATGGAGGCGGTGCGGCAGGCGACGCGCGAACGATCGGGCACGCAGACGCCGGTTGCGGCAAAGAAGGCGCGCTCGCGCGCTAAAAACAAGGCGTGATGCGCTGAACGTTGCGCTGTGCCGTCACGTTGCCGAAAGTTTCCTTTTGGAACGCGCCGGCTTTGCGGCAGGCGCGGCCTGCAATGCCTGGGCCGCTTCGAGCGCGCCCGGAATCGACTCGCCGGTGGACATCCATAGCACCACGGCGTCTTCCTTGCTGGTGGAAACGGCGTAATGACCGGTGCGGCTGTCGAAATACAAACTGTCGCCGGGTTCGAGGTCAGTGGGCGTGTAAAGCTCGGTGTGCAGGCAGACGCTGCCGCTGATCACGTAGATAAATTCCTCGCCTTCATGGCGCCCCCAGTCGTCGAACGCATCCACCGAGTGTGCCGTGATGCGCACGAGAAACGGCAGCATGGCCTTGTGCGCGAGTTCCGTGGCCAGCAATTCCATCGAATAGCCGCGATACGCGTGCGTTTTGCCTGCGCCACGCCGCGTGAGCGCGCGACGGCCGCCGGCGTCGAGCTTTGGCGTGGAGCCGAACAGTTCGCCTAGATCGATCTTCAGACCCGCGACGATTTTTTGCAGCACGTCGAAAGTTGGCGACATCAGCCCGTTTTCGATCTTCGACAGCGTCGAGCGCGAGACGCCGCACACGCGGCTGGCGTGTTCGATGGTCAGGTCCTGAGCGAGGCGCGCGGCGCGGACGCGATGTCCGAGTTCCGCGGTCGACGAGGCGGCCGATTGCGTGAGCGTGGTGTCCATGATCGGTAAAAGGGAGGCGGGTGTTCTGGCACGTTTCCGATCATAGCAAAGCGCTGCTTTTCGGAAACCTCGGCCAAACGGCTAAGCGGATGGCCAATGTTTGCTATCGCTTTGCAGCCGAACGGGCGAGCTGGCAGCGGCGAATAAGGATGTTTTGTCGCACCTGCGCCATTTATCGCCCTGAATTAACAATGCTTAAAGATTGCCGCGGATCTTGTCCTTGTCAGACTTGTCTTTCAATACAGTAAGGATTTGAGTAGAGCCTCGATATGCGTCGAGGGGTCACGTGACGAACGGTAGGGTGGTCCTTACTATTGATTTAGATGATGAAGGTCAAGTCTGGAGAAGAAAATGCGCGACGAACGTCTTGAATTACTGTTAGCCATCTCGCGGAGAACGCTCGGAGTCGAGCGCTTCGAGTTGACGGGCAAGCAAACGGCCGACTACCACGTGGTCAGTTCGGATGACGTTGGCCGCGCGCTCGAATCCGCCTACGACGCAGGTCTGATAATCGGGCACCGCATGGGCCGCGCCGAGTGCGTGCAGGAGTCATGAGCGGCTTCATGAACGGCGGATTGCCAGCGCAAGGCCGTAGCGCGCTGGCCGGTGTTTCCCGGTCGATAAGGGCTATCCGATGTATTGGATGGCCCTTTTGCATTCAGTGTGCGGTGTCGAGCGACATTTTTTTCCTATCGGAAACTCGCTCGGCTGAGCGATGTTTCTCAAAGGAAACTTCTGCGTGGAGACGGGCTTTCCTGAAAAAATGGCGCCATCAAGCCGTGAAACGCCCGTCCGGCAGGCTTTGTTGCGTTCGGCTTTCTCCGTCTTGCTGCACCATCTCGCCCCGTGTATAGTCGGCTGCATCACGTTTGTTTCTTATCGGAAATAAAAGGATCGGTCATGGACGCAACACGCATTCTTGCCGACCTCGGCATTTCAGAAGCAGCCAGGTCGGGTGACATCGAAGTGAGATCGCCGGTATCCGGCGAGTTGATCGGGCGGGTGGCCAGCCAGTCGGCGGCGGACGTCGACGCGGCGCTGACGCGCGCGCAGGAAGCCTTTCTCCAGTGGCGCAACGTACCCGCGCCGCGTCGCGGTGAACTGGTGCGGCTGCTGGGCGAGCGCCTGCGCGAACGCAAGGAAGCGCTCGGCAGCCTGGTCTCGCTGGAGGCGGGCAAGATCCTGCAGGAAGGGCTGGGCGAAGTGCAGGAAATGATCGACATCTGCGATTTCGCGGTTGGTCTTTCGCGGCAACTTTACGGCCTGACGATCGCATCCGAACGCCCCGGCCATCGCATGGCCGAAAGCTGGCATCCGATGGGCGTGTGCGCCGTGATCTCGGCGTTCAATTTCCCGGTCGCCGTGTGGTCCTGGAACGCGGCGCTTGCGCTGGTTTGCGGCAATCCCGTGATCTGGAAGCCGTCGGAGAAAACGCCACTGACTGCGCTGGCCGTGCAGAGGCTCATGAGCGAAGCGCTGAATGCGTTTGGCGACGCGCCCGATGGCCTGGTTTCGCTGGTGGTGGGCGGCCGCGACGTCGGCGCGAAACTCGTGGCCGATCCGCGCGCCGCGATCGTGAGCGCGACGGGCAGCACCGAGATGGGCCGCGCGGTCGGCGTGACCGTGGCACAGCGCTTTGGCCGCTCGATTCTCGAACTCGGCGGCAATAACGCGGGCATCGTGACGCCCAGCGCCGACCGCGAACTCGCCTTGCGCGCGATTCTCTTTTCGGCGGTTGGCACGGCCGGGCAGCGCTGTACTTCGCTGCGCCGCCTGTTCGTGCACGAGAGCGTCTACGAGGCGACCGTCGAGCGATTGAAGCAGCTTTACGCCAAGGTTCCGATCGGAAACCCGCTGGTAACCGGCACCTTGATGGGGCCGCTGATCGATTCGCACGCGTTCGAGCGCATGCAATCGGCACTGCAGCAGGCGCGTACCGAAGGCGGTACGGTCACGGGCGGCGAGCGGGTTCAGGTCGAGGGACTGGCCAACGGCTATTACGTGCGCCCCGCGCTGGTGGAAATGCCGGCACAGAGCGCCATCGTCCTCAAGGAAACCTTCGCGCCGATTCTCTACGTCATGAAGTATCGCGACTTCAATGATGCCGTTGCCGCGAATAACGCTGCCGCGCACGGTTTGTCGTCTTGCGTGTTCACGACGGACTTGCGCGAGGCCGAGCGTTTCCTTTCGGCATCGGGCAGCGATTGCGGGATCGCCAACGTGAATATCGGGCCGAGCGGCGCGGAAATTGGCGGCGCGTTCGGCGGCGAGAAGGAAACCGGCGGCGGCCGCGAATCGGGCTCGGATGCGTGGAAGGGCTATATGCGGCGCGCGACTAACACGGTGAACTATTCGTCGGCGCTGCCGCTGGCGCAAGGCATCGACTTCTCGATCGACTGATCGACTGATTGGTGGAATGGAAGGTTCGGGCAGGCGGCGCAAGCAGGCGCCGTCTGCCCGAAAGCTCAGTCAATTATTTCGGATTGCAGATCGTCAGGCCAGCCGCCGGAGCGTCTCGAACGACCAGCTATGCGGCACGCCATGCACGGCGAAGAACCACGCGGCAACCCATGAAGCGCCGATCACGATGAGATCGCATCGTCCGCTGCGCCAGAGGTTCAGTGAATGACGGCGCGCGATCCAGGGCACGCCCAGCGGGTTCGGCCAGTCCGCGAACAGATGGATCAAGCCGCCGCAGGCGAAGCCGAATGCGGGCGCGGCGATCAACCAATGCCCGAGCTCACGGTACGAGCACAGCAGCAAGGCCACCCAGCCCACACCCCAATGCGTGATGGTGCGATGCGTGACCCAGAGCTTGCGCTTTTTTCTCCACCACGCGACTTCCAGCCAGTCGGGCGCCGTGCCGCCTGCCACGCCGGCAACAAAAGCCAATGCGGCAGCGAGATGCCAGGGCGTATCCGCTCCCGCGTGCGTGATGATTGCAGCGGCGATGACACCGGCGGCCCAGCCGGTGGCGTGATGTGCGGACCCAGATGCCATGAAGCGTTGTCTTGCGAATTTCAAAGAGGGCGCAATCTTCGCAGATGTGACGGCATCATGACAGGGGCAAGACGCGAGAATTCATTTTGTCCGCTAAATAAAGGGCTTTTAGCGTTTTGGTTAGTTGCAACAGTTCTCGCGCGCGTTCACATCAGGTCGTGCAGCGCGCCACGTCGAAGCGCAATTCGGGTTCGGGCGGATCGTCCGATGTCGACGCGCCATGGGTCACACGAATCACCGATCCACTGCCGCTCGGGATGAGCGTGACCAGGTACGAGGCGTCCGAGCGCGAGCCCACGACGAGTTCCATGCTGTTGCCGTTACGCGATTCATGCACGCTGGACAGTCGATCTTCGAGGCAGTTCGCGATCGACGAAGGCGAGCGCGCCGACGACGCGTAAATCATGGTTTCGCCATTCGAGGCAGTGCTGGATGGCGACGATCCGCAAGCGGCAACGAGTGCGAGCGGGACGATGGCGATGAGGCGTTCCGAGAAGGTATTCATGAGCGGCGTGACGGGTGCGGGACAGGAGGCAACGCAGGCTGCGTTGCAGGACACGTGTGTTTATGAGTATACGCACGCGTTCATCGAAGCACGCTCATAGAGACGTAAAAAGATGCAACTGCGCGAGCGCTAGCGCGCATTCGATCGCGTGCCTGCGCGAACGTCAAAAGTTGCCGATACGAAACTGAAAGCACGGCGCGAAAGCACATCGAAAAAAACGCCCGGCTGCTTGTGGCAACCGGGCGTCTTGCTGAAGGCTGACAAGCGCGGATCGCGCGCTTGTGCGATGACGCTTGTGCGATGACTTCGGGGCGCTTTAGAAGCGGTGACGCAGACCGACGGTCGCGGCGATCTGGTTGTTGGTCGTCGACGGCGAGAGCGTGTTGATCGCAGCGACGTTGGCGACGGCCTGGCCCGAACCGTTCACGCCCATCGAACCCGAAGCGTGCTGATACACGCCAGCGAGGTAGACGTCGGTGCGCTTGCTGAGCGAGTAGTCGGTGCCGACCATGACGGTGTGCCACTTCGGGCTCTGGTCGCCGCTGCCCGTGCCGGTCACGGTGCCGTCGGTGAACGTGTACGAACCGACGAGGGCGAGCGCTGGCGTCAGGTGGTACGCGCCGTTGAGTTCGAAGTTGTCCATATGGAGATTCAGGCCGCTCACGCCAGCGAGCGTCGCGCCGCCGCTAGAGAGGCTTTGCAGACCGTCGATCTGCGAATGCGACCACACGAAGCCGACTTGCGCCGGGCCGTAGGTGTAGTTCGCGCCGGCGCCGAAGGTGCGTTGCTGACGTGCCGAGATATTCTGGTCAGCCGAAGCCGCGCCGCTCGTGTTGCCGCCCACGGTGCCCGAGTTGTTCAATTGCAGGTAGCCGGCCGCGACATTCAGCGGGCCGTTGCTGTACGACGCGCCCGCGCTCCAGGCGCGGCTGTTCGCGAAGCCGTCAGCCTGGTTCGAGAAGCCATACAGGCCGCCGAACTGCAGACCCGAGTAGTTCGCGCTCGAATACTTGACCGCGTTCTTGATCGAGAACGACTGGGCGAAGTTGTCGTTGTCGAACGGGTGACCGGCAAGGTTGTTGCCGAAGCCCGCGCCTGCTTCCGAGAGCGGCGCGAGGTACTGGTTCATCGAGTCGTACTGGCGGCCGAGCGTGAGCGTGCCGTACTTGTCGCTTTGCAGACCGACATAGGCCTGGCGGTTGAAGCCGCTGTCGCCGTTCTTGTAGCCGCCGTTATTGAGATTGAAGCCGCTCTCCAACGTGAAGATGGCCTTCAGGCCGCCGCCGAGGTCTTCAGCGCCTTTCAGGCCGAAGTAGTTGTTCGACATTGCGCCGCTGCCTTGCGCCCACAGACTGTGGCCGCCCGCATTGTTGGCGTAGACGATACCGGCGTCGAGCGAGCCATACAGGGTCACGCTGCTTTGCGCATGAGCGCTCATTGCAAATGCACCGAGAACACCAGCGAGGATAAGGGTTTTTTTCATGCTTTTAACTCCGGACAGTACTTGGGAATCTCACGAAAGCCGATTGTCTGGCAATGAATTTCGTGGTCTGACGATTCGAGGGAAAGTGTATTCCGGCAATCGTCGTGATTCGTTTTGTCCGGCACAACAATTCTTTCTGGAAATTGTAATAACCAGATTAATGCCTCTAAGTATTTGTCGATAAAGGTATTTTTCTTAATCGTGAGATATGCGACAAAATGTGACAAGGCCGATTTTGTTGCGCATGTGCGACGTACCCGGGAGGCTTGAGCCACGGTGCATTGCGGTGATTGCACGATTTTCGTGCGATATTTACGTCGAAATCTGAAAGGTACTGTTCCAGATTATGCGATCTAAAGGTAGGGTGCGCGGCGGTACAATTCGTTTGCCCCTTTGACCAAGGGTGGTCTTTTTTCATCTGTTTTTCGCGGCCCTCGGGCCGCGTTTTTTTTGCCTGTCGCTTAAAATCATTATTAGTTCAATGCGCGGAGTGAAAGACAGTGTTGCCAAAAACGAAATGAGTCATATTGACGCGTGAACGGCCGCGTCGGCGATTACGGTTGAGAAATTGAAAGCATTTTGATTGGCAAGTGAATGGCACGCATTATCGGCGTATCGGCTTATGTATTTTGCCGATTATTACGCGGCAGCCGATTGCGGCCCGGCTGACACCGGCGCCTATCGTCGCGAGCGGACGGTCTGACCGCCGCCCTGGCGCTTGCGGGTAAAATCCTGCCCCTGTCCGCAAAAAAGCGGGCAGATCCGCAGAACCCGATGGAACCCGCCATGACCGATGCTTCTCCCGCCGACTTCCCCGATGACGCCCACGATCCGACCGCCGAAGGGGAGGCCGAAGTGATTCAGGACCCGCGCCTGTGGCACAAGGACGGCTGGATGGCGCGCGTGATCAAGAACGAAGACGACGACGGCTGGGCGGTCCAGATGATCAAGGACGGCGAGCCCGAGCCCGCGCTGGTCGGACCCTGGACGATGGGCCGCGACAAGAAGAATCCGAAGCCGCTCGATACGTCGGCGTTCAACACGCTGGTGAAGACCGCTTCGGAAGTGCTGCGCCGTCACGAACAGCAGTTGCATGCGCTGCTGCACAAGCGCATCGGCCTGCGTACCGACGATGGCGATATCGACGTCACGCTCGATATCGTGCCCGACGAATACGAGCCCTACGCCATGCTCACGGCACTCGACGCTTACGGCGAACAGATCGCGCAGGTGCGCGTCGCGCCCAACTTCAAGCTGACCAAGGCGCGCGCGCAATCGTGGGCCGAAGGCGGTTTCGGCCGTATCGAATAACGGTTCTGCGACGTTTCCTGCAAAGGCTCTGAAGCCGCCGCGTTATTCCTGCTTGCAGAAAATGGCCGTCAGCAGCGGCCCGGCGTGATGGACGATGGCGGTATTGCCGGCGGCGTCGAGCGCTGCCTGCACCCTGGCCTGCGTCGCGACCACCACCGCGCCATAGGCCGAACGGCCGATGGGCTTGCCGTCGCCGGTCTTGAAAAGCGGATCGTCCTGCTGGAAGCCCACGATCGCGAACACGCTGAAGCCGTAAGCGGTCAGATGCTGGCCGTGCGCGGGCCAGAAAGCGTTGATCGAATTGCTCTCGACGCGCATGGGCTTTTCGTCGATCAGCTTCTGGTCGATCAGTCCCGAAATGAAATCGTGCGCCGACTCCTTGCAGGTCAGCGATTCGTCGAGGGCGGCCGCGTGGCCGGTCATCGGCACGAAAGGCAGCGCCGCAAGCAGCAGGGCAGCGAGGGAAAAGCGTTTCATCGAATGTCTGGCGATTGGGCCAAATTGGAGCCACGCCGGTGCGGCTTTGGCGTGCACAACCGGGGCCGATGCGAAAGGGCTGCACTGTACGCGGGTTTGCGCGAGCGTGCTCGCGGCAAAGCACGACGCAGCCCGCTGCGATTTCCGGCCGCGCGCGTCACCGCAACACCGCGCCACATTCCGCGCCAGGCCGTGTCAGGCAAGGAAAGCCAACCGTCCTCTTGCGAATCAATAATTTACACGCAAGTATGTTAGGCGCGAAAGCGTACTAAGACGCCTTACACTATACTTCCCGGTTATGACTGGAAAAGACCAACCTGTTAACCCGGCGCCCCGTGTGGTGCCGCTGCCGCGCACGTGGGATGCTCGCGCGGCGCGCTGGCTCGTGACACCGCTTGTCTCCACCCGCGTTACCCCCAATCATCTGACTACGCTGCGCCTGCTGATCGGCGTCGCCGGTGCTTTTTATCTGGCGCGCGGCGATTTTCTGCACGTCAATATTGGCGCCTTTCTGATCGTTCTGTCGAATTTCGTTGATCACACCGACGGCGAACTCGCGCGTATCAGCGGCAAAACCAGCCGTATCGGCCATTTCTACGATCTCGCGGCCGACGCCGCCACGACCATCCTGCTGTTTTTCGGCATGGGCTATGGCCTGGGCGTTGCGTCCGCTGGAACGGCTGCGGCCGAATGGCACGTGCCGCCGGCCGTGCTCGGCGGTATCGCCGGCGTGGCGGTCGCGGTAATCTTCTTCCTTCGCATGCGTATCGAGGAAATGGCGGGCAAGTCCGGCACGCAGCAGGCTTTCGTCGGCGGTTTCGAGACGGAAGACGTGCTGTATCTGTTGCCGCTTGTGACGCTCACCGGAATCGCATCGCCGTTTGTGTTGGCCGCCTCGATCGGCGCGCCGCTGTTCGCGGCTTATGTGGTGCTCGATTACTGGCGCGTGACGCGCCGTGCGGCCGGCAAGGAAACCAGTCAGGTTTGGATCAGCAGATGAGTGTGCAAGCAGAACAAGAACAGGCCGCAACGGGCGATGCGCGCATGGCGGATGGCCAGAATGCCTTTGCGGATGCGGTGCCCGACGCCGCCATTGGCCGCGCGCTAGGCGGCCTCGACTCGACGCAACTGCGCGACGAGTATGTGAATCAGGGCTCGTTCCTGTATCTCTCCGACTTTCTGCCCGCGGACGCCACGCAGCGGCTCATCGACGCCGCCAACGCGCTGATGCCCGAGGTCAATCGCAATTTCATTCCCGGCCACAAGGCGGGCGGCAGTGTGAGCCGTCACACGATCGACCGTCTGCAGCCGTATATCGCCGAGCTTTACCGCTCGCCCAAGCTGCTCGCCTGGCTCGAAAAGATCACCGGCGACAAACTCCAGCTTTCGCCCGAAGACGATCCACACGCTTACGCGCTGTATTACTACACGCGCGCGGGCGATCACATCGGCTGGCATTACGACACCTCGTATTACGACGGCCGCCGTTACACGGTGCTGCTGGGCGTGATCGACGACTCGTCGTGCATTCTCGATTACGAGCTGCACACGCGCGATGAAAACAAGGCCGACGAACCGGGCGCCGTGCAATATCCGCCGGGCGCGCTGGTGCTGTTCGACGGCGATAAACTGCGCCATCGCGTGACGGCCAGCCGCGAAGGCGAGGTGCGCGTTTCGCTCACGTTCGAATACGTGACCAACCCGAACATGCGTCCGTGGCGCCGTTTCATCTCGAACATGAAGGACGCGATTGCGTACTTCGGCTTCCGCCAGGTGTTCCGCAAGGCGCTGCAGTCCGCCACCGGCGGCGCGCGCAAGACCGGAGAGCGGGCGTGAGCCGTGTTGCCATCCTGCTGCTGTCGATCGGCACGGCACTGTTTATCGCGCTGCTGGCGTGGCAGGGTCTCGGCTCGATCACGAGCACGCTGGCGGCTGCCGGCTGGGGACTCGCGCTCGTCGCGGCGTTCCACGTCGTCCCGCTCGCACTGGACGCCGGCGCGATTGCGGTGATGTTCAGGAAGGGCGAGCGCGTCGATCAACGCGACGCGCTGCTCGCGCGCTGGAGCGGCGAGTCCGTCAACAGCCTGCTGCCGGCCGGCCAGATCGGCGGCCCGGTGGCGATGGTGCGTCAGCTTGCGCAGCGCGGCATGGCCATGCGCGACGCGGCAGCGGCCATCACGGTCAGCACGACGCTGCAGGCCGTGGCGCAGATCGTCTTCGCGGTGTTCGGCATCGCGCTCTTTTCCGCTTACGCCGCCAATGGCGCGCCGCGCGATCTCGGCGTGGCCGCGATCATCGCCACGGTCGTGCTCGGCGGCATGATCGCCCTGTTTTACGTGGCGCAGCGTCGTGGCCTGTTCGGCCGTTTGCTTCGCCTCGCGGCGAAGGTGTTCGGCAAGCGCGACTGGTCGTCGCTTGCCACGCGCGCCGACGCCATCGACGTAGCCGTCAAGGAGCTCTACAACGAACGCGGCCGCGCGGCGGCCAGCTTCGCGCTGAGCCTCGCGGGCTGGCTCGTCGGCACGGCGGAAGTGTGGCTCGCGCTGCATTTCCTCGGCCATCCGGTCGGCTGGATCGACGCGCTGCTGCTGGAAAGCATCGGCCAGGCGATCCGCGGCGCGGCGTTCGCCATTCCCGGTTCGCTCGGCGTCCAGGAAGGCGGCTATCTGCTGCTCGCGCCGCTCGTCGGCCTGCCGCCCGAGGCGGCACTCGCGCTCTCGCTCACCAAGCGCGCGCGCGAAATCGTGCTCGGTTTGCCGGGCCTTCTGTATCTGCATTTCAGCGAACGTAGCTGGCAACGCCGGCGCGCCCCGCGCGTCCCCGCTGTCGAAATCGCCGATTGACCTTTTTCTCCCAAGGAACGTTGCGCATGCGCGCCATCATTCTCGCGGCAGGCCTTGGCCTGCGCCTTCAGCAACGCGCTGGAGAACAGTTTCCGAAATGTCTGCTGCAATTCGAGGGCGTGTCGCTGCTCGAACGTCATCTGCAGATGCTCGAATCGGCGGGCGTTACCGAAGTCGTGCTCGCGCTCGGCTTCCAGCCTGAACTGGTCGAGGCCGAACTCAAGCGCATCGGCTGGCCGCACAAGGTCGAAGTGGTGATGAACCCGCGTTTCGATCTGGGCAGCGTGCTGACGGTGCATCGCACCGCCGAAGCCATGACGCGCGGCGGCGACGTGCTGCTGATGGACGCCGATGTGCTGTACGACGAGCGCGTGTTCGCGCCGCTGGTGGCAGGCGAGGCGCCGGCCAACCGTCTGCTGATCGACCGCGATTTCGAAGCCGGCGACGAGCCGGTGAAGCTGTGCCTGCGTGACGGCGTGCCCGTCGAGCTGCGCAAGCAGCTGGCCGTGGGCCTGCAGTACGACACCATCGGCGAATCGGTGGGCTTTTTCCGCCTGAACGAAGCGACGGCGAAGCGCTTCGCGCAGATCGTCGAAGGTTATGTCGATACCGGCCGCGCGAACCTGCCGCACGAAGAAGCGCTGCGCGATCTGCTGCTCGAACGCGGCGCCGAATTCGAAACGGCCGATGTCACGGGCGCACCGTGGATCGAGATCGACTTCCCGAACGACGTGACGCGCGCCGCCGAACAGGTGCTGCCGCAACTCACGCCGGTCGCGAGCCGCATGAAGCAGATCGCCGGGTAATCGCACTGCGTTGATGAGCGAAAAGGCCACCGTCAACGGTGGCTTTTTTGTTTCTGCGCGCCGCTCCATCTGTTGCCGGCCGCCCGCTTTCCGCAACACAGTGCCATAATGGCAGCTTTACGCCATCAGCCACGCTGATCGTCGTTCCTGCCCATGCCACTTGCCCTCGGCGCTTTCATCGTTCCGCTCATTGTCGCGTGCTCGATGTTCATGGAGAACGTGGACGCGACGGTCATCGTCACTTCGCTGCCCGCGCTGGCCCGCGATCTCGGCCAGGACCCCATTACGCTCAAGCTGGCCGTCACGAGTTATGTGATCGGCCTGGGCGTGTTCATTCCGATCTGCGGCTGGGTGGCCGACCGCTTCGGTTCGCGCAATGTGTTCCGCACGGCCATCGGCATCTTTATGGCGGGATCGCTGCTGTGCGCGGCGTCGCGTTCGCTGGAGATGTTCGTGGCCGCGCGCTTCGTGCAAGGCATCGGCGGCGCGATGATGGTGCCGGTGGGCCGCATCATCATCTTCCGTTCGCTGCCGAAGTCGGACTTCATTCGCGCCGTCAATTATCTGACTGTGCCCGCGTTGCTCGGTCCGGTCGTGGGGCCGCCGCTCGGCGGCTTTATCACCACGTATCTGCACTGGCGGCTGATTTTCTTCGTCAACATTCCGATTGGCGTGCTGGGTATCTGGCTCGCGAACCGGCATATCGCCAACATGCACGAAGAGCATCCCGGGCCGCTCGACTGGCTGGGTTTTCTGCTCTCGGCGGGCGGCGCATCGCTCTTCATGCTCGGGCTTTCGCTGGTGGGCGGCGAGCTGGTTTCCAATACGAAAGCCGTGACGATGTGCGTGATCGGCGCGCTTTTGCTGGCGGCGTACTGGTTCTACGCGCAGCGCGCCGAGCGGCCTGTTCTCGATCTGAAATTTTTGCGTATCCCGAGTTTCAACGCGAGCGTGGCTGGTGGCTCGCTGTTTCGTATCGGACTCGGCGCGGTGCCGTTCCTGTTGCCGCTCGCGCTGCAGGAAGGGCTGGGCATGACGGCGTTCGCTTCAGGGGCGATCACATGCGCGTCCGCATTCGGCTCGATCTTCATGAAGGCGATCGTGTCGCGCGTGCTCGGACGCTTCGGCTTTCGCAAGACGCTGATCGTGAATGCCGCGGTGGCGGGCGCGGCCATCGCCATTTACGGCGCGTTTTCGCCGGGCACGCCGGTGTGGCTCATCTGGTTCATCGTGCTGGCGGGCGGCATCTTTCCGTCGCTGCAATTCACGGGCCTCAATTCGCTGGCTTATGCCGATATCCCCACGAAAGACATCGGCCGCGCGACCAGTGTGGCCAGCGTGATCCAGCAGGTGTCGCTCGGCTTGGGCGTGACGATCGCGGGTATCGTGCTGCAAGTTTCGCATCGGATACAAGGGCATGCGAGCATCGTCTGGACCGACTTCTGGCCGGCGTTTCTGGTGGTCGGGTTGTTCTCGGTGGCGTCGATTCCCGTCACGATGCGTTTGCCCGCCAATGCAGGCGATGAAATCGCACGCGGGCGGCGCGGGCAGACTTGAACGCAGATGTTTGACCCGCGTGAGCTATCGGCGGATCGCCGGATCGCAAACGATTTCTGTGCGTGCTATAAGCGTTGGGACCGGGCCACAAGCCCGGTGAAAGCTGGGCAAGAACGCGTTATACGATGAACCGAATCATGGAGGTCACTCAATGAAGCTGGTCGATAGAACGAAAATTTCCGCTGCCGCTCTCGCACTCGTTTCACTTTCCGCTTTATCCGCGGGCTTTCTTGAAGCCACGCCGGCCTTTGCCAAAGATACCCAGCCAGGCCCCGTCGTTCTGAATGCATCGGCCGTTGCCGTTGCCGATAAATATGCCGCCGATGCCGCCGAAGAGATCTTCAAGGCAGGCGGCAATGCCGTCGATGCGGCGGTCGCCATTGCCTTCTCGCTGGCCGTGACTTACCCGGAAGCGGGCAATATCGGCGGTGGCGGTTTCATGACGCTCTATGTGCACGGCAAGCCTTATTTCCTCGATTATCGCGAGCGCGCGCCGCTGGCCGCTACGCGCACGATGTATCAGGACGACAAAGGTAACGTGATCGAAGGCAAGAGCCTTTATGGTTACGACGCCGTGGGCGTGCCGGGCACGGTTGAAGGCATGTGGGAAGCGCAAAAGCGCTTCGGCAAGCTGCCGTGGAAACAGGTGCTGCAACCCGCGATCAAATACGCGCGCGATGGTTTCATGGTCGACGAGCAACTGGCGAAGCGTCGCGAGGATGCCTCGAAGGAATTCGGTGGTAAAACCAATTTCGACCAGTATTTCGGCGAGATGAAAGTGGGCGAGACCTTCAAGCAGCCCGATCTTGCCAATGTGCTCACGCGTATCGCCAATCAAGGCGCGAAGGACTTCTACGACGGCAAGACCGCCGATCTGATTGCCGCATCGATGAAAGGCCACGGGCTGATCACGAAGCGCGATCTGCAGGAATACAAGGCCGTGTGGCGCCAGCCGGTCGAAGCGAAATGGAACGGCTACGAAGTGATTACCGCGCCGCCGCCGAGTTCGGGCGGCGTGGGCCTCGTGCAATTGCTCAAGATGAAGGCCGATCTCGCACCGCAATTCAAGGACGTGCCGCTCAATTCGCCGCAATACATTCATTTGATTTCGGAAATCGAAAAGCGCGTGTTTGCGGATCGCGCGCAATACCTGGGCGATCCTGACTTCTACAAGGTGCCGGTCGCGCAATTGACCGACGACGCGTATATCGCCAAACGCGCCGCCGAAGTCGATCCCGACAAACCTTCGGATACGAAGAGCGTGCAGCCGGGACTCGGCACCTCGATGCCGGAAAAGGCCGAGACCACGCATTTTTCGGTGGTCGACAAATGGGGTAACGCCGTGTCGAACACCTACACGATCAACGGCTACTTCGGCTCGGGTGTGGTGGTGCCGGGCGCAGGCATCGTGCTCAACGACGAGATGGACGACTTCTCGGCCAAGCCGGGCGTGCCGAATATGTTCGGCGTGGTGGGCAGCGACGCGAACGCGATTGCGCCGAAGAAGCGCCCGCTGTCGTCGATGTCGCCGACCATACTCACGAAGGACGGCAAGGTGTCGCTCGTGATTGGCACGCCGGGCGGCTCGCGCATTTTCACGTCGATCTTCCAGGTCATCAGCAACATCTACGACTTCAAGATGCCGCTCAAGGATGCCGTGGGCGCGATGCGTTTCCACCATCAACTGTTGCCGCCCAACACGATCTTCTGGGAGCCGTATGAGCCGATCGACGGCGATCTCGCGAAGCAGGTCGAAGCGAAGGGTTATGTGCTGAAAGGGCAGAACTTCAACGGCGACATTCAGGCGATCCGCATCGATGGCGATACGCCCGAAGCGGCTGCCGATCCGCGTGGACGTGGCGTGACGCGCATCGTGCAATAAGCCGCTTAGACGCTTGCGGTCAATGCTACCGGTTGCGGGCGCACCTTGTTTCCGATGGGAAATTTTTGCCGGGAAAGTTTTCCTGAAATGAGAGGATGAAGCGCAAGCGCGCGCAATCGGTCACGAAAAGTTCGCATAGGGTGCGCGTTTGTCCTCTTTAATGAGGATTCCAGCGCGCAGGGCATCGCGTAGGATGCAATTTCCGGCGACGGTGAATACCAGCCGGCGTGTGTTTTCATGGGCGGCTCCGGCTGCCCATTTTCTTTTTGCGCACGGCTTTTTCGCCACGCTTTTTCCAGTTTTCCCTCCTGATTTTCCCGCGGTGTTGTGCGCCCGCACGCTGCCTTGAATTCGGTAAAACCGCTATATAAGCTATAACGTTCGTGGCTCTCCGCTAGCCCGTCAACCGCAATCCCAACGCAGGGTCACTGGCGCCGCGCATGTACCTGACAAGCCGCGAACTGGCGTTGCTCGCCGATATCTTCAAGCTGCTGGCCGACCGCTCGCTGCCGGAAGCGGTGCTGCGTTACGAAGCGGGGCGGCGTCTGCTCGATCTGCTGCGCGCGGATTTTCTCGGCTCCTATGTGTGGGATGACGCGCAGGGCAGGTTTGCGAACCGCGTCGCCATCAATATGTCCGCCGACAATCTCGGCGATTACGAACGCTATTTCCAGTTTCGTGATCCGCTCACGCCATTGCTGCAACATCAGCGCGGAGCGGTGCGCGTGACCGATGTCATCGCGCATGAAGAACTCGCGCGCACCGAACTCTTCAACGATTTCCTGCGGCGCGACGGCTTGCACTGGGGTTTGAATCTGTTCGCATGGGACGGCGACACGAATATCGGCGATCTGCGCATCTGGCGCGGGGACCATCGCGAGAATTTTTCCGATCACGAACTGGCGATGCTCGACCTGATCCGGCCGGCGTTTACCGCCGCGCTGGCACGCTCGCGCGACGAAGGGCTGAACGCGAAGGCGCTGGAGGGAGAACCGGTGCTGCTACCAGGCGCCTTACCCAATGCGATCCCTAACGCGTCGCCCGATGCGAGCGACCTGATCGCACGCCTCACGCGGCGCGAGCGCGAGGTCGTGACACTGGCCGCCGAAGGCCTGCTCGACAAGGAAATCGCGCAACGGCTGGGCATTTCCTATACGACCGTGCGCACTCATCTCGATCGCTCGTTCCAGAAACTCGGCGTTAGCAATCGCTCGCGGCTGGCGCGGCTGCTGCAAACGGCGCGACGTTGACGATCGGAAACATGGCGCGCGGCATGACGGTGGGCGGCTTATTGCGCTATCGGCATATCTTCACGTGCGGCTTCGATCAGACTCAGCGCAGCCTGCGCATCACCGATGTGCTCGAGCGCGAGCAGCGCGAAACGGGCGAGAAAAAGCGGCGTATTGGCTTCGCCCAGTTGCGTCATGGTCTTGCATAACTGGGTGTACACGGTGTCGAGATCGCTGGCGTTCATGGTGTTTTCCTGATGGGTTGATTGCGTCGATGGGGCAGCGTTGCGACTTACGCATTTCACGCGGCGCGCAGTGCATGAGCGAGCGCCTGCAGCACGCATTGCGCGAGGGTGGCTCCGCTGCCTTGCCAGCGTCCTAGTACGTGGCCGTCCGGTCGCACGAGATAGAGCGTGCCAGGCGTCGCGCCATACATCGGAAAGAGGCGGCCCGTGTGGTCCCAGCCGCAGCGTTGCGTGATATCGGCTGGCGTCTGTTGCGTGAGCGGCACGAGCGTGAAGGGCACCTTGCATGACGTCTCGATTGCGGCCAGTGCAGGTGGCGCACCACCGTCATCGCCGAAATAAAACGCCGTGAAATGCGGGCCGACGAGATCCGTCATGTGGCCTGCGCGTGCGCCGTGGCCATCGACGATCGTGAGCGGACATTCGGGCAGCACCGTGCCTGGCGCGGGACCACCGGCGATCGGATCGGAAACGGCGTTGAGCGGCGAGTCCTTGTAGGCAATCGCCGATGTCTGACGCGGATTGATCAGCGATCGCACGCCTGCATGGCGAGCGGCGAGACTCAACACTGCAGTGCGCATCAATTCGAAGGCGAACGACGGCGGCGCCATGAATTCAGTGCTTTTCGTGCCATAGCTGAGATTCTCGTGCGCGGCGAACACGCGTTCATCGGAATAGCTGTCGAGCAGACGCGCATTCGCGCGTCCGTGAGTCACCCAGGCCAGTTTCCACGCGAGATTGTCCGCATCGTCGATACCGGAATTCGCGCCGCGCACGCCGAAGATCGGCACGAGATGCGCGGCGTCGCCGGCGAACAGCACGCGTCCATGGCGATAGCGTTCGAGCGTGAGCGCGTTGGCCTTGTAGATGGTGATCCAGATGGGCGACCACGCGGCCGTTTCGCCCATCATGTCGAGCAGGTTTTGCACGCGCGGCATCACGTTTTCGGGCTTGACGGCGGCTTCGGCGTCTTCGCCGTCGCGCAATTGGTAGTCGATGCGCCAGACCTTGTCGGGCTGCTTGTGCACGAGCACGGTCGAGCCGGGATTCGACGCCGGATCGAAATACGCGAGGCGCTCCGTTGGCCGCGCGCTGTCGAGCAGGATATCGACAATCACATAACGGCCTTCGTAGCTCGTGCCGGTGAGTTTCAGGCCGAGCGCTTCGCGCACGGTGCTGCGCCCGCCGTCGGCTGCGACCAGCCAGTCGGTTTGCGCCTCGTAATCGCCATCGGGTGTGGACAGCGTGAGCGTCGCGCCATGCGCATCGTGCTGCACCGAGGTCACTTTCGTACGCCAGCGGATATCGATGAGATCCGCGTGACGTTCGGCGGCATCGAGCAGGAATTGCTCGATGTGGTACTGCGCGAGATTCACCATCGGCGGCAGCTTCTGGTTTTCGTCCTGCGGCATCGTGAAGTGCAGCACTTCATCGTGACGATAGAAACTGCGCCCGCCGGTCCACGGCAGGCCTTTGGCGAGAAAGCCATCGAGCGCGCCCAGGCGTTCGATGATTTCCAGGCTGCGGCGCGAAATACAGATCGCGCGGCTGCCGTGACAGACCGACTCGTCGGCTTCGATCAGCACCGAGCGCACGCCATGTTTGGCGAGACCCAAGGCGATAGCGAGTCCCACCGGCCCGCCGCCGACGATCGTGACGGCGTGGCGCTGTGTTTCGCGGCCATCGGCGAGGGCGGGAAGGCGGGCGTCGTACTGCTTCGCCTCGAAGGGATAGGGCTTGAATTCGACGCTCATTGCGCGTTGTCTCCGATCGGAAATTTTTGTTCGCGCGCGGGACGCGAGAGGTCGCGCGCGGCACCGCCGGCTTCGTTAGCCGACGGCGATGCAATGAGTATCGCGTGCGGGGGAGACGGCGCTGTCCTCATTTTGGGTACAGCGCCAATGGTGCGAGGCGGGTTAGCGCGCGTCGTTGGCGAGGCAGAGCGCGAACAGTTGACGCTGGCTGGAAATACCCAGGCGTCGATACGCGCGCTTCTGATAGGTCACGACACTGCTGGGCTTCACGCCCATGTGTTCGGCGATTTCGGCGGCGCTGAGTCCTTCGAGCACACCGCGCAGCGCGTCGAGTTCGCGCTTCGACAATTCGGGGCAGAGGCTGCGCAGCCGCGCGAGCATCAATTGCGGAATGCCCATCTGGCTCTGCCCGCGCAGCGCGTAATGATGTTTCGTCGCCTCGCCGATCAGCGGCGCCAGCGACTCCACCAGTTCCACCTGACCCGGCTGGAACATGCCGGCGTCGCGCTCGCGGTAGAGATTCACCGAAAGCCAGATGTCCGCAGCGGGTTGCAGCAGCAGGGAGAGCCGATCGGAGACATTGGGCGTGGCGTAGCAGGTCTGGCGATAGCCTTCGTGCGCGATGTCCTCGCTCGACTGCCAGTGCAGCACGAGCGAGTTGCCCGGCTGGCTGGCGGCTTCGCCGGTGACGATGCGCTGATTACCGTCGAGCGCGTAAAACAGGCGCGCGTAGGTATCGGCGACATCACGCAGAAAACGCCCGCCGCGATGGTCGGCCACGGAAACCGTGCGCGGTCGGTTGCCGAATTCGTACGCGAACACCGTGCATTGCGAAACCGAGGTGGCCGGGCCGAGCAGATTCAGCACTTCGGTCGCGAGCGCATTGCTATCGCCGCCGCCAATCGCGGAAACGAGGCGGGTGACGCGGGACAGATCGAATGCGCCGTTGGAGGCCGCTGGTCCCGTTCGGTCGAGACGCCAGTAACGCATGTTTCTTTTACGAAAACGAGAAAACTCTGTGAGCCATGAATGAAGGAAAACGATGCAGAAAAACCACAGATAAAGACTTTCGAGGTTAGCACCGAATTCGTCCGCAGCGTCGGCCCGCATGGGCAGGGAAAGCACCAGGCGCAGGGCCGTATCTTCACCTCGCGCGATACCCGTTTCGCCCACGCGGGCAACGGCGGCGAGCAAGCAAGAAGTCGCCCAGTTGGGGTAATCTCCGTACTTGCGCCAAAACAGCGCAGATGTTTCCTTTCTTATCAGATCGCTTCCAGTCGGAAACCCCCGCAATGTGGACTCTTCCCACCGCCATCCCGCCCGATTTCGGCACCGGGGCGGTTTTTCTCAGCGTGCTCGTGACGCAACTCGGCGTGCCGGTTCCCGCCGCGCCGGTGTTGATCCTGGCGGGCACGATGGCGGCCGGCGGGGAAGCGTCCTATGTGAATCTGCTGCTCGCGGCCGTGGTGGCGACGCTGTTCGCGGATTCGCTCTGGTTCACCGCAGGCCGCATGCGCGGTCGCCGCCTGCTCAACGGACTCGTGCGCTTTTCGCTGTCGCTCGATACGACGATCCGCGTGGCGCGCAACGTGTTCGAACGCTACGGCGCGCCGATCCTTTCGGTGGCGAAGTTCGTGCCGGGACTCGGGCTGATGTCCGCGCCGCTGCTCGGCACCACGACGATGGACGTGCGTATTTTTCTGCTCTGGGATGCGGTGGGTGCGACGCTCTGGGCGGGCACCTGGCTGATCGGCGGGGCGGCGCTGCATTCGGAAATCGCACGCTTCGCGATGTTCGTGCGCGCCAATGGCTGGACGATTTTCGATGTGCTCGCGGTGGCGGGCGTGCTGTTTCTGGCGTATCGCTGGGCGCGCCGCCTGCAATTGCGGCACTGGCTGGCCACGCATCGCATCTCGCCCGATCAGCTCGACGACATGATGAAATCCGCGTCGCCGCCGATCGTTTTCGACGCGCGTCCGCAAACCGTGCGCGAGAAAGAGTCGTACCGGATTCCGGGTGCGCGGCCGCTCGATCTCGATTCGAGCGAGGCGCTACCGCCCGAACTGGTCGCGCGGCCCATCGTGGTGTACTGCGTGTGTCCGAACGAGGTGACGGCCAAGCGCATCGTGAACCGCCTGCGCGACAAGCACATCTATCACGCGCATGCGCTGCGCGGCGGACTCGATGCCTGGGAGCGGCGCGGCTATCCGGTCGAGCCGCTGTCGTCGGATTTTCATGCCCTGCATGCACTGGCCGATGAAGCATTCGAAGACGGCGCGGAACAGGAGTTCACCGTTCGCGCGAGCCTGTCGAAGTAACAGGGCTTGCCAACGTCATGCGGCAGCGATGCTGCCGCATGACGTTCAAAACCATGCTCAGACACGCTGGCGGCGCGAACCGCCGCCCACATTCTGGCCCGCATCGCGCGCCATCTGTGCATATCCCCACACCGATAGCAGCGTCAACACGCCCGCGCCCAGAAACGCGAGGCGGAAGTCGTCGAGCGTGAACATGTGGCCGCTTGTTTCCCCATGGAAACTCGCGGCCACGCGCAACGCCAGCGCGCCGAATGCGATCCCCAGACCGTTCGTCATCTGCGCCGCCGCGCTCCAGAGCGTGCTGGCGGCGCTCATCTGCGGCTGCGCGACATCGGCGTAAGCGAGTGTGGCGAGCGTCGAGAACTGCATCGAGCGCGTCACGCCATAGACGAACACCACGATCAGCACGATGGCGAGCGGCACGTCGGGCGTGAGCAGGCCGCAGGCAATCATCGAGATGCCGGCAATCGCCACGTCGACCATCGCGACGAGACGAAAGCCCCAGCGTTCGAGGATGCGCGTCGTGAGCGCCTTCATGCCGAGGTTGCCGAGCGCGCTGGCGAGCAGCAGCAGACCCGCATTGAAGGCCGACAATCCAAAGCCGATCTGGAACAGCAGCGGCATCAGATAAGGCGCTGCGCCAATGCCGATGCGCGTGATCGAGCCGGTCACGACCGTCACGGAAAAGGTGGGGATTTTCAGCGTGGAAACGTCGACGAGCGGCGTGGGATGGCGCTTCGCATGCACGAACGCGATCGCGCCAACCACGATGCCGGCCGCCACGATCGCGGCTGCGCGCCACGGATTTTCGCCGGGCTGGCTCGCGAGTTCCGCGCCGTAAAGAATGGCCGTGAGCGATGCACCGCTCAGCACGAGGCCGACCACATCGAGCGGGCGTCGTTGCTCGCCGCGCAGATTCGGCACGATCGTTGCAATGGCAACGAGTACGGCAATGCCGAACGGCACGTTGAGCAGAAAGATCCAGCGCCACGACGCGTAAGTCGTGATGAAGCCGCCCACCGGCGGGCCGACCACGGGGGCAGCAATCGCGGGCCAGGTGATGGTGGAAATGGCCTGCATCAGACGGCTTTTCTCGGTGCTGCGCACGACGATCATGCGGCCCACGGGCACCATCATCGCGCCGCCGATGCCTTGCAGGACGCGCGCCGCGACGAATTCGCCGAGATTCTGCGAGACGCCGCACAACATCGACGCCAGCGTGAACGTGACCACCGCGCCGAAGAACACCGTGCGCGAGCCGCAGCGATCCGCAACCCAGCCGCTTGCCGGAATGAAGATGGCGAGCGCCAGCATATAGGCCGTCACGCCCAGGCTCAGGCCGTTGGGCCCGACGCCGAACGAGTGCGCCATTTGCGGCAGCGCCGTGGCGATCACCGTGGTGTCCAGATACTCCATGAAGAACGTCGCCGCGACGATATAGGGCAGCCAGCCGACTGCGCGTGCGCTGGTGTTGCTCATCGTGCCGCCTCGCACCCTGCGGTGTGAACGCGTTCGAAGCGGATGGGAGTGGAAGGACTCAGGCAGGACGTGCGGATCATGGTGCATCGGAAAGGAAACAAACGAGGCGACAGTTTCCGATACGAAAGTGCCGGTGTACAGCGCCGGAATGCTTGTCCAGCCGGCTGGATGAACGCGGCGGGCCTGCGACAGCGTTCCCGCGACGCGCGTACACTCGTCGGCGATTCGTCAACGCACGATTTGTGGAGGATCGGAAATGGAACACCGTTTTCTGGGCGCATCGGGCTTCAAGGTGCCGGTGCTGAGTTTCGGCACGGGCACGTTCGGCGGCAAGGGCGAGTTCTTCGAAGCGTGGGGCGCAACCGATGTGGCCGAAGCGAGCCGTCTGATCGACATCTGTCTCGACGCGGGCGTCACGATGTTCGATACCGCCGATATCTATTCGCGTGGCGTGTCGGAGTCGGTGCTGGGCGAGGCGCTCAAGGGCCGTCGCGACAAGGCCATCATTTCCACCAAGGCGACCTTTCGCTTCGACGATGACGACGCCAATAACGTCGGCTCCTCGCGTTTCCATTTGAAGCGCGCGGTCGACAATGCGCTCAAGCGCTTGCAGACCGATTACATCGACTTGTTTCAACTGCACGGTTTCGATGCGAAAACGCCAGCCGAAGAAGTGCTCTCGACGCTCGATGAGCTCGTGCGCGCGGGCAAGATTCTCTATACCGGCGTGTCGAATTTCTCGGGCTGGCATCTGATGAAGTCGCTGGGCGTGGCGGACCGTTACGGCTATCCGCGCTATGTCGCCAACCAGACTTATTACTCGCTGATCGGGCGTGATTACGAGTGGGAACTGATGCCGCTCGGCATCGATCAGGGCGTGGGCGCGGTGGTCTGGAGCCCGCTTGGCTGGGGCCGCCTGACCGGCAAGATCCGCCGCGGCCAGCCGCTGCCGCAGACGAGCCGCCTGCACAAAACCGCCGAGCAGGGGCCGCCGGTGCCGGACGAATACCTGTTCCGCGTGCTCGATGCGATCGACGAAGTCGCGCAGGAAACCGGCAAGACCGTGCCGCAGATCGCACTGAACTGGCTGCTGCAGCGGCCGACGGTGGCGACCGTGCTGATCGGCGCGCGCGACGAAGCGCAGCTACGCCAGAATCTGGGCGCGGTGGGCTGGAATCTCACGGCGGAGCAGGTCGCGAAGCTCGACGCGGCGAGCGCCGTGCGGCCGGTGTATCCGTACTGGCATCAGGAAGGGTTCAGCGAGCGCAACCCGTCGCCGGTTTGACGCGAGCGGGCAGGCTGCTTATTCGGCTTCTGCCGAACGCATGATTTCCGCCGCGCCAAGGTGGATCGCCAGCGCGTAAAAATCGCGCTCGGCAAGATTGGCGGCCTTGGCGATGGCCATGGCGCGGTGATGGTCGTGCGGATGCAGCAGCAGCTTGACTTCGATCTTGGCGGGCGACTTGAGAGCGGATTCCATGGCACAACTCCTTCGGTAACCGGGCGCGTAGCCCGTGACGGGTGCGAAGCCCATTACCAGCCGCCAAAGCGCGCGCGAGCGCGGGCCGTTCACCGTGGCGAAAGCCGCGGCGTGTTAAACGGCGCTTGACGAGGAGTGGGCCTGAAAGTTCTGACCAGCCGCGCCCGGCGAGGGCGTGGCGGCGCGATGCGCGTGCCGGCGTTAGCGCGGCGCGGGCGATCGTCCTGCGACTGCAAAGGTATTGCGGATCGTGCGGGTAGTGCGGATGTTGCGGGTGAGACGGGAATGCGGCGTCTCGTACGGCGGATACGGCAGGGAAGCACACTGCATGGGTAACCAACCTCCGGAATTATTTTTCTGCTGCGGTTGGGCACCGCATATGTTACGGACGAGAGTATAGCGAGATCGTGATCTAGGGTAAACACCTATATCGTTACCTAAGCGTCAAATCATTGTTGCGCTGTTTGAGAGAATCACTGGAATCAAGCGGAAAAAAACCGGACGACGCCTGGCGGCGTGGTCCGGTCTCTGGATACGGCGGGCGTGACGGGTGGCGTCCCGTCAGGGGCGTTTAGCCCGTGGTGTCCTTGCGCAGGCGGGCGCGAGCCTCGCCGAGCGATTCGAAACGGCCGTGCGTGTCGTCGAAAATCGACACGGTGCCCTGGCCGATGTCGTACACCCAGCCTTGCAGCTGCAGCTGGTTCTGCGCGATACGCGCCGCCACGGCGGGGTGGGTGCGCAGATGCGTGAGCTGGAGGCGCACGTTTTCTTCTACCAGCGCCTGCACGACCTGATCTTCTTCCAGGCCGCGCGTGAGCACGACGCTGCGTGCCGCCTGGGCGTTACGCAGCCAGGCCGTGACCGTGGGCATGTTGGCGGTGGCGGCGTCGCCGGAGGCGAGGCCCTTCATGGCGCCGCAGTCGGTGTGGCCGCACAGCACGATCTGCTTGACGTTCAGCGCCATCACGGCGAATTCGACCACGGCGGACACGCCGCCGAGCATTTCGCCGTAAGCCGGCACGATATTGCCGATGTTGCGGCAGACGAACAGTTCACCCGGGCGCGCCTGCGTGATCATTTCCGGCGACACGCGGGAGTCGGCGCAGGTAATGAACAGCGTATGCGGGGCCTGGTTGTTGGCCAGGCTGCGGAACAGCTCCTGGTTACCCGGAAACACGCGATGAGTGAACTCGTCCACGCCGTCGAGGAGGTGTGACAGATCGCAGCCGCACGATTCGGAGTGATCGTCGTGCGAATGGTGATGGTCTGGCATGGAAGTTTCTCTCTTTTTCATGAATCGACACAATCGAATAGCCGCGGCACACACGTGCCGGACCTGCCTGGATGTAGCTTCCCGTTTCGTTTCGGAAACGACCGTGCACAAACTGGACAATCGAAAGCGTATTTTCTCACGCGGCGAGCGCTTGCTGTATTACATCGAACGGCATGTTTCGCATTGGCGCTGCCTGATGAGCGGCTTTTGTCATACGACCGGCCAGTCGGTTGTCAGCGGGTTTTCGCTGCGTCCCGGGGCCGGCGCGGCAGCATTGTACGCGAGGCGGCGATTTATGCGAGCAGGTGTTTCCTGAAGGAAACTATTGCATCGATGGCGGGGAACGAGGTTATCGACACTTTATCGCGGCGGTGCACGTCGAATTAATTCGGATGTCGAAATAAATTGCGGAATAAAAACGCTCGCCGCAACAGCGTGCGGCGAGCGGTGCGCGCGAGCGTTAAATGCAGTGGTTCAGGACTCCATCGCGTGTTGTGTCGCGCCCGCGCGGCGTCCCGGCATGAAGTACCACACGCCCGCGAGCATTTGCAGCACGACCAGCGCGGTCCAGACGGCCTGATGCGCCACCACGGGATAGTGGCCGTCCACGGCGCTCCAGTGTCCGAGCGCGGCGCCGATGGCGATCTGCGTCACGAAAATGCCCACGAAGATCACCAGCGTGAACGTGGTGTTGACGCGGCCGATCAGGCGCGACGGGAAGTATTCGGCGAGCACGGCATAGGTGAGGATGCCGGTGCCGCCGAGTGCGCCATACGCGGCCCACAGTAGCGTCGCGGGCAGCGGGACGCGCGCGGCGAGCAGCGCCTGCACCAGCACGAACAGCGCCATGGTCACGCCGGAGAAACGCGCGACATTCACGCCGCGCCGCTCGAAAGCTCGCGCGAGCGCGCCAAAGCCAATATTGCCGACGATAAACGCAGCGCCCAGCACCGAAACCAGCGAGGCCGCGCGCGAAGCCGCGTCGACAGTGCCGGCCGGCGTCACGTCGCGCAGGAACGCGCCCACCCAGAGCGACTGCATTGCGTAGAACACCGTCTGCGTCAGCGCGGAAAACGTCGCCGTTTTCCAGAATGCGTGGCTGCGCAGAATGTGCGCGGTGCCTTTGAACTGTTCGAGCACGCTGGCCTGATGGTGCGTGTCGCGCGTGCGCGGGCCGCCAATCCAGATGGTCGCCGCCACCGCTGCGGTGAGCACGGCCAGGCCGATGCTGATCGAGCGCCACGGCGCGATCGTCAGCAGCCACGAGAGCGGGGCGCCGACCGCCACGCCGCCCAGACCGCCCACCGCCATCACGAGGCCGTTGACGAGCGTCAGCTGCGCGACCGGGAAGTGCTGGGCCGTGGCCTTGAACGCGCCGCCCAGGCAAACCGAAACGCCCACGCCCACCAGCAGCCGGCCGACCATCATCGCGCCCATGTTGTGCGAGAGCCCGAAGACGAGCGCGCCAGCGGCGGCCACCAGCATCACGCACGACGTCACGCGGCGCGGGCCGAAGTGGTCGAGCAGCACGCCGGCCGGGATCTGCGCGCCCGCGAAGCCGAGGAAATAGAGGCTCGTGAGCGTGCCGAGATCGGTGGCGGTGAAGCCCATTTCGTGCGTCAGGAACGGCGCGAAACCGAGGTTGACGCCACGGAACAGATACGAAACGAAGTAGCCGAGCGCGAAGACGGCGAATACGCGCAATCTGAGTGCGGTCATGGTTGCGATCGATCGAAGGGCGCCCGGGCCGCAAGGCAAGGCGTCCCGAAAGCGGTGGGAATGGCGGAAGACTGGCGAAAAGGCGATTTTGGCGAAAAGCCGCGCGCGAGGCCAGCGAGAGATTTCAGTCGCGATTGTGAGTAGAATTTGACGTCATGTCCCGATCGCTCCCTCCCTTGCAGGCCCTGCGCGCGCTAGAAGCGGCGGCGCGCCGGCGCAGTTTCAGCCGCGCCGCCGAAGAATTGCATTTGACGCACAGCGCCGTGAGTCACCATCTGCGCGCGCTCGAAGCGGAACTCGGCGTCGAGTTGTTTCGCCGCGCGGGCAGCCGCATGATTCCCACCGCCGCAGGTGCGCAACTCGCCGAGCGCGTGCGGCGCAGCCTCGACGATCTGCGCGAGGCGCTCGACGCCACGCGTCCGGGTGTGAGCGGCGTCACCCGGCTCGAATTGAGCGTGATGTCCGATTTCGCGTCGGTCTGGCTGATCCCGCGTCTGGGCGACTTTTACGACCGCTATCCGAACGTCGATCTTTCGCTGCGCATGCACGCCGATGTCACACCGCCCGATCCTTATCCATTCGATGTCGGCATCTGGTATCGGCGGGTGGACGAGCCGGGGTTCCAGATCCGCAAACTGCTCGACGATCAGGTGGTGGCCGTGTGCAGTCCCGCGCTGCTGGCGCGCCATCCCGGCTTTCGCATCGAGGATCTGGCGGCCATGCCGCTGCTGCGTTTCTCGCGGCGTTCGTGGCGCGACTTCTTCGAGGCGGCGGGCGTGGCCGGCGACGAGCCCGAGCGCGGCCCGGTTTTCGACGATGCCGGTCTGTTGCTGCAGGCCACCGTGGCGGGCCAGGGCGTGGCGACGGCGCGCCTGCAACTGGCGCGCGGTTTCATCGAGCGCGGCGAACTGGTGCAACTCGGCCAGGTACGCATTCCGGCTTCGCTCGACTATTACTTTACCTGGCGCGAAGGCCATCCGCGTGAAGCGGCGATCCAGCAGTTCTATCGCTGGGTAAAAACGCAACTCGCGGCGCAATTGATCAAATAAGCCCAGGCTTTTTTCTTTCGTGCGTAAATGCGGGTAATTCCTGTGTGAGTGTCTGTCAACGCAGTTTGAATGACACGCGTTGCTGGTCGATAAGGACAGGCGATTGCGTGGCTATCAATGAGGCAAAAGGCGCTTATTCATGCGGCATGGTCTTTTTATGCACGGATGTATGCACCTGATTGGCGCGGCTTAAATGGCATTCAATTGCATTCATCGATGTGGAATGCGCCGGGTGTGAGTTCGCATTGTCCTGGCATGCGGGAAAGCGTACTGGCGTGGCCTGGCGGCGCGCGTCAATTCCTCTGTTGAATTGATGCTTTTCACCCACGGTTGAATAGTTTTGGCGGCAGCTTTCGCATCAGACTCGAAATAAATAGAGTATCGTTAGTCCCCAATGCGCATGGCAGCGCCATGCAGACAGCGGTATCCGGTAGTGAATGGGTGTGTAGTGCACGGCCCGGCTGGGCCATCAAAAAACTGTGACAACAGGAGAAACTGCATGAAGGCTATTCAGGCGTTCAAACTGGCAGCCGGCACGATGCTGGTCGCTGCTTCGCTTCACGTCTATGCACAGGACGCCGCCAGCGCGCCCGCAGCCGCACCGACCGACGCCGCCAAGGCTTCGGTCCAGCAGTCGAAACAGCAATACAAATCGGCCAAGGCCGCTAACCGTGCGCTTTCGCGCAAGGTGCGTGGCGCACTGGCGAAGGCCAAGGACATCAGCGTGGCCAACATCACCGTGCGCGCCAAGGATGGCGCTGTGATCCTGCAAGGCACGGTGCCGGAGCAGGGCCAGATCGACCGCGCTACGGAAGTGGCGAAGGGCGTGGCTGGCGTGACGTCGGTGAAGAATGCGCTGACGATCCGTCCGGTCGGGACCTGATCGCCGGAGCGCGGCACGCGCCGGCCGCTTCGCGCGGCGGGCCGTGCCCGATGCTTCGAGGCCGCATGGGCAATCCACGAATGGGTTGTCCCTGCGGCCTTTTTGTTTTCAATCGTTCAAGGCTCGACGTAGTGCATTTTCTGCGATTCGCCTAGCAATAGCGGCTGGTTCGCGTCGGCGGTCGCGCGCAGATAATCCCATAGCGACGTGATGCGGCGCAGCTTGCGCAATTCCTCGCGGCTGCAAAGCCAGAAGCGCCGCGTCACCACGACTTCATCGGGCAGGATGCTGACCAGACGCGGATCGGGTTCGGCCATGAAACACGGCAGGATCGCGAGCGCGCTGCCTTGCAATGCCGCGTGATATTGCGCGATCACGCTGGTGCTGCACAGACTCGCCGTGACATTGGGCGCGCTGCGTTCGAGGTAAAGGAGTTCGTGGCTGAAGGCCAGATCGGCGACATAGCTGATAAACGCATGCTGGCGCAGATCCGCAGCCGAACGAATTGGCGGATGCTGTTCCAGATAGTCAGGTGTCCCATAGAGTCGAAGCCGATAGTCGCTGAGCTTCGTATAGACATACTGGCCGCGTTCCGGGCGCTCCAGCATGATCGCCAGATCGGCTTCGCGTTTCGACAGACTCACGAAATGCGGCACCGGTAGCAGATCGATCGACATATCCGGGTGTCTTGCCGTAAAGCGCGCCAGTTGCGGCGCAAGAAAAAAGCAGCCGAATCCTTCCGTCGATCCCACGCGCACATGCCCCGACAGCGACTGCGATCCCTGCGCGAATTGTTCGCTCGCCGATTGCACCGTGGTTTCCACTGCATCGGCATAGGCGAGCAGGCGCTGGCCTTCCGCCGTGAGCACGAAACCGCCCGAGCGCGATTTGTCGAATAGTACCGTCCCCAAAGCGGTTTCCAGTTCGCGCACGCGCCGCGCGACCGTGGTGTGATCGACGCCCAGCCGTTTCGCGGCGGCGCTCGCGCGCTGCGTGCGCGCCACTTCGAGGAAGTAGCGCAAATCGTCCCAATTCAATGTCTCCATCTGTCCCGTTGTGTTTTTTTGCATATCGGATGGGCTTTTTCATCTATATGCCGTGGATATTCGAATAACTATACTCGTTAGCAGACCGCTTCATAAAAGCTTCGTAGCCGCGTGACGGACGGTCGCCTACTATAAAGATGGAGACAAACGATGCACATGCAGTCGACCCCCGAAGGGGCGGCAGTGGCCGTTCCCGTTTCTGGACATAAACCACGCGCCCGCGACTATCTGATCGCAGGCTGGGCCAGCATGGCCGGTACCACGATCGAGTGGTACGACTTCTTCCTCTACGGCACCGCTGCCGCGCTGATTTTCAATAAGGTTTTCTTCCCCACGCTCGATCCGATTCTCGGCACGCTCGCGGCTTTCGCGACCTATGGCGTGGGCTTTATCGGCCGTCCGATGGGCGGCATCGTGTTCGGCCATTTCGGCGATCGTATCGGCCGTAAATCGATGCTGCTGGCCACGCTCTTGCTGATGGGCATTCCCAGCATGGTGATCGGCCTGATTCCTTCGTATGCGAGCATCGGCTACTGGGCGGCCGTGCTGCTGGTGGCCATGCGCTTTCTGCAAGGCATGGCGGTGGGCGGCGAGTGGGGCGGTGCCGTACTGATGGCGGTCGAACATGCGCCGCCGGGACGCAAGGGATTCTTTGGTTCGCTGCCGCAAACGGGCGTGGGTTTCGGCTTGATTCTTTCGTCGATTGCGATGGCCGCCGTGACCGCGTTGCCCGAAGCGGATCTGCTTTCGTGGGGCTGGCGCGTGCCGTTTCTCGCGAGCATCGCGCTGGTGCTGATCGGCTGGGTGATTCGTGTGCGTGTGCCCGAGTCGCCGGATTTCGAGCGCGTGAAGCGCGAAGGCGCGCCCGTGAAAGCGCCGGTGATAGAAGTGTTCCGCCGTCAACCGCGCGAATTGCTGACGATTATCGGCGCGCGCACGGCGGAAAATACCTGGTTCTATTTGGTCGTTGCCTTTGCGCTCGCTTACGCCGCGAACCAGCTCAAGATTCCCAAGGTGCAAATCCTGCATGCGATCACGGCAGGCGCGGTGCTTTCGCTCGTGACCATGCCGTTCTCGGGCTGGCTCAGCGACCGTATCGGGCAGAAACGTCTCTTTCTCGCAGGCCTCGTGATCATGGCGCTATTCGCCGCGCCGTTCTTTTCGATGCTCGAAACGCTGCATGCGGCGACAGTCTGGTGGGCGATGGTGCTGGGCGTGGGCGTCGTATTCCCGATTCTCTATGCGCCCGAATCGCAACTCTTTGCCGCGCAATTTCCCGCTGAAATCCGCTATTCGGGCATTTCGGTTTCCGTACAGGTTGCGGGCGTGCTCGGCGGTGGCGTCGCGCCGATGATCGCAACCGCGCTGCTCGCCTACGGCGGCGGCAAGCCGCATTACGTGGTGGCGTATATGGTCGTGCTGGCCGTGATCGCCTTTGTGTGCACACTCATGATGCGATCGCGTCACGAGTAAAAAATAAGCAGTCATCCTATGTAACTGGCCAAGGCCGGATCATTCGAACCTTTGAGAGGAAGTGCAAGATGAACGCAGTCACCCAGGCATCCAACGCGCACGTGTCGACCGTCAAGCTGCTGATCGACGGCGAGTTCGTCGATTCGAAGACGAGCGAGTGGCGCGATATCGTCAATCCCGCCACGCAGGAAGTGCTGGCGCGCGTGCCGTTCGCCACGGTTGCGGAAGTCGATCGGGCGGTGCAGAGCGCGCAGGCGGCTTTCGCCACGTGGAAGAACACGCCGATCGGCACGCGTCTTCGCATCATGCTCAAGCTGCAGGCGCTGATTCGCGAGAACATGTCGCGCATTGCGCAGACGCTCACCGCCGAACAGGGCAAGACGCTGCCCGACGCCGAAGGCGATATTTTCCGCGGCCTCGAAGTGGTCGAGCACGCCTGTTCGATCGGCACATTGCAGCAGGGCGGTTTCGCGGAAAACGTCGCGGGCGGTGTCGATACTTATACGCTGCAGCAGCCTATCGGCGTTTGCGCGGGCATCACGCCGTTCAATTTCCCCGCCATGATTCCGCTCTGGATGTTCCCGATGGCGATCGTCTGCGGCAATACCTTCGTGCTCAAGCCTTCGGAACAAGACCCGCTTTCGACCATGCAGCTGGTCGAACTGGCGCTTGAAGCCGGCGTGCCCAAGGGCGTGCTCAACGTCGTGCACGGCGGCAAGGAAGTGGTCGACGCGATCTGCTCGCATCCGCTGATCAAGGCGATTTCGTTCGTGGGCTCGACGGCGGTGGGCACGCATGTTTATCGGCTCGGCAGCGAACATGGCAAGCGCGTGCAATCGATGATGGGCGCAAAGAATCACGCCGTCGTGCTGCCCGATGCGAATCGCGAGCAGGCGATCAATGCGCTGGTAGGCGCATCGTTTGGCGCGGCGGGGCAGCGTTGCATGGCGACGTCGGTGGTGGTGCTGGTGGGCGCGGCGCAGCAATGGGTGCCCGAACTGGTGGAAAAAGCGAAGGCGCTCAAGGTCAATGCGGGTCACGAGCCGAAGACCGATGTCGGCCCGGTGGTCTCGCGTGCCGCGAAGCAGCGCATTCTGGGTCTGATCGAATCGGGCGTGAAGCAGGGCGCGACGCTCGCGCTCGATGGCCGCGACGTCAAGGTGCCGGGCTATGAAAGCGGCAACTTCGTCGGGCCGACGGTGTTCACCGATGTGAAGACCGACATGGATATCTACACCAACGAAATTTTCGGCCCGGTGCTGGTCGTGCTCACGGCCGATACGCTCGATGAAGCGATTGCGATCGTCAACGCGAATCCGTTCGGCAATGGCGTGGGTCTGTTCACGCAAAGCGGCGCGGCGGCCCGCAAATTCCAGAGCGAAATCGACATCGGCCAGGTCGGCATCAATATTCCGATTCCGGTCCCGGTGCCGTATTTCAGCTTCACGGGTTCGCGCGGTTCGAAGCTTGGCGATCTCGGCCCGTACGGCAAGCAGGTCGTGCAGTTCTACACGCAGACCAAGACCGTCACGGCGCGCTGGTTCGACGACGCGACCGTCAACGACGGCGTGAACACGACGATCAGCCTGCGCTGAGCCCACACACAACGCGCAACAACAAGCGAAACGAACAGCGGACCATCGAGGGAGAATCGCTCATGAAAATAGGTTTCGTTGGGCTGGGTCATATGGGTGCGCCGATGGCGCTCAATCTGCTCAAGGCCGGACACGCGCTGAGCGTGTTCGATCTGAGCGCCGGGGCGATGCAGACGCTGGCCGATGCGGGCGCAACCAAAGCCGCCTCGCCTAAAGAAGCGGTGAGCGGCGCGGAGTGGGTCGTCACGATGCTGCCCGCCGCCGCGCACGTGCGCAGCGTGCTGAGCGCCGAAGACGGTGTGCTGGCGGGCATCGGCAAAGGCGTGACGATCATCGATTCGAGCACGATCGATCCGGCCAGCGCGCGTGAATTCGGCAAGCTGGCGCAGGCGAACGGCAATGCTTTCGTGGATGCGCCGGTGTCGGGCGGCACGGGCGGCGCGGCGGCCGGCACGCTGACCTTCATGGTGGGCGGCAGCGCGGCGCTCTACGAGAGCGTGAAGCCGGTGCTCTCGGGCATGGGCAAGAACATCGTCCATTGCGGCGAGACGGGCACGGGGCAGGTCGCGAAGATCTGCAACAACCTCGTGCTCGGCGTGACCATGGCGGGCGTGGCGGAGGCGATGGCGCTGGGCGAAGCGCTGGGCATCGACGCGAAAGTGCTGGGCGGCATCATGAATACGTCGACGGGGCGCTGCTGGAGTTCCGATACCTACAATCCGTTTCCGGGCGTGATCGAAACGGCGCCTTCGACGCGCGGCTATACGGGCGGCTTCGGCACGGATCTGATGCTCAAGGATCTGGGCCTCGCCACCGATGCCGCGAAGAGCGCGCATCAACCCGCTTTCATGGGCGCGATTGCGCAGCAGCTTTATCAGGCGATGAGTAGCCGTGGCGACGGCAAGCTCGACTTTTCGGCCATCATCAAGCTGTATCGCGGCGAGAAGGGCTGACCGAGAAGGGCTGACGCAGTGAATCGGCAATAAAGCGGTAATGAGAAACGGCGCGGGCGGAACACCAATCCGCTCGCGCCGTTTTTTTAAGCTTCAGATTCTCTCGATTGCGGCCATACGCGATTCGATGCGCTTGAGCAGGCGTTTGAACCACGCATTGAGCAGCGTGTTCGACGTGGCCGCGAGCGTCGAGCACGCGAGAATGCGATAGACGTCGTTGCGCGTGAGCTTCGAAGGCCGCGCCGGATCGAGCCAGTCTTCGTTCGCCACCAGCAATTCCAGCGTTTCGAGGCCGATCAGGATCGGCCACAGGCACGCGAGGCGCAGACGCACCGAAAGACGCGGCAGCGCGAACGTATAGTCGATCGCCGCGCGGAAATGATCGAGCGCGATGCGCACGAGCCCGAACATGAGCGGGCGCGCGCGCGCCGACGTCCCCGGCTGCAGCAGATCCTCGGGCGTGAGCGCGGCCTGTGCGAGCATCGTCGCGGGCAGATAACAGCGGCCGATGCGCAGATCCTTGCCGCAATCGCGCAGCACGTTCACCAGTTGCAGCGCCTTGCCGAAGCGCACGCCGCGCTGATACATCGTGTCGCGCAGGGCGGGCGCGAGCGTGTCCGGCAGATGCATATAGGTCATCTTCGTCCAGAACTCGCCCACGCAGCCCGCCACCAGATACGTATAGCGGTCGAGCGCGTCCCAGGTGCCGAGCGCGGCCACCTGGCCCGAATGTTCGTCGGGGAAGGTGTGCAGATCGAATTCCATGCCTTCCGTGAGCGTCGTGACGATCTCGCGCACGGCCACGCGGTCGGCTTCGTCGAGTTGGGACAGCACGTCGAGTGCGCCGCCGAGCGATTCGAGCAGCAGCTTTTCGTCCGATTGCGTCTGCTGGCCGGCCACTTCGCTGGCGATGCGCGCGAGGGCGTCGTCGCGGGTCTCGATGCCGTTCACGCGCTCGCGAAACGCCAGCAGCAGCGCGAGGCGCTGGGCGGGCGGGATCAGCGAGGTATCGGCGATGGTGTCGGCCGCACGCGCGAGCAGGTAGGCCTCGCCCACGGGATCGCGCATGCCGGCGGGCAGCACGCGCATCGTGAGGTAGAACGAGCGGGAGACGCCCTTGAGCAACGGGCCGAGCAGAAAGGCCCGGTTAGAATTCGACATGTCGGTTGGGAATTGAAGCTGGCTGTAAAGCGGCAGGCGCATTGTAGCGTGGACGCGGGGCGCTCCCTTGCGGAGTGCCCGGCCGTCGTTACTCCGGCGGCGTGCTGTTCGGCCCGCTTGCCGGTCGGTTTTCAACTCATCGCTAACCGTTTCATCCCCATGAACGTTCGTTCATGGTTCTGTTGGCTCCTGTTTCACTGCTGTCTGCGATCTGTCAGCGTTGGTAATCCATCTCGTTACAGCGGATTTCTGGCGGCTTGCGCCAGAAGCCTGTGCAAGCCGCCGCTGAAAGGCGGCGCAGCCCCGTCCAGGCCGGTGCTGCAGCGTTTTCGCGCGCCTCGCGCGCAGCGTCGCGCAATATTGATGAAAGTAATCCAGGTAACGCACGGGTAATGCCGCGCGGCGCCGCGCCCACTAGACTCCGCCGATGCTTTTGTCACGGAGTGCCGTTCATGTCCACGTCCACGTCACTTGCCATCGATTCGCTGCGCGGCTTCGAGCTGTCCGCGGACGGCCAGTATCTGATGGTCAACGGCAACCAGCCGGACAGCGTCGCGCTGCATTGCTCGGTCATGCATGAGTTGCTGGCCGCCCTGTCCAACGCCATCGGCCGTTCGGAGCGCATTCGCCACAAGACCGCGAGCGTGAAGTTCGCGATGCCCTGCGAAGCGTGGGAAATCGGCCGCGAGAACGGCGCCGTGCAACATCTCGTCGTGAGCTTTCGCCTGCCGGGCGGCGCGGAACTGTCGTTCCGCCTGCACCCCTCGCAAGCCGCGCATATGACCGAAGTGCTTTCGCTTGCTACGGGCCTTGCCAAGCCGCAGCGGCCCAGCGGGATGCGCATGCAATAGACGAGCGCTGCGAATTCCCGGCCCGGCGCGCCTGCCCAGGCGGCGCGCGCCCCAATCCTCACGCGCTGGTGCGGTTCGCCGCGCAGCGTCTCTCGCGTCGCGCCGCTTCGCGCGGCGTATTCGTTTGTCTTCGCTGGCCTACTTCTCGACCTCCCGCATGACGGTTTCATCTTCTACGCGCTACGCACGCGCGCTGACCTTCGCCGGCTTCGGACTCGGCATTGCCGCCACGGCGCAAGCCGCCGAGCCCTTCGTGGTGCAGGACATCCGCATTGACGGGCTGGCGCGCATCGAGCCCGGTACCGTATTCGCCTATCTGCCGATCAAGCAGGGCGACACCTTCTCCGACGACAAGGCTTCCGACGCCATCCGCGCGCTCTACGCCACCGGCTTCTTCAGCGATGTACGCATTGCCACCGAAGGCCGCACGCTGGTCGTGCAGGTGCAGGAACGCCCGGCGATCGGCACGATCGATTTCGCGGGCATCCACGAATTCGACAAGGACAATCTCACCAAGGCGCTGGGCGCGGTGGGTCTGTCGCCGGGCCGCAGCTTCGACAAGGCCCTGGTGGACCGCTCCGAGCAGGAACTCAAGCGCCAGTACCTCACGCGCGGCTATTACGCCGCCGAAGTGAAAACCACCGTCACGCCAATCGACCGCAATCGCGTGGGCCTGCTGTTTTCGGTGATCGAAGGACCGAGCGCGAAGATCCGCCAGGTCAACTTCATCGGCACCAAGGTGTTCAGCGAGAGCACGCTGCGCGACGAAATGCAGCTCTCCACGCCGAACTGGTTTTCGTGGTACACGAAGAACGATCTGTACTCCAAAGAAAAGCTCACGGGCGATCTGGAAAACGTGCGCTCGTACTATCTGGACCGCGGTTACCTCGAATTCAATATCGATTCGACCCAGGTGTCGCTGTCGCCGGACAAGAAGGACATGTACCTGACGATCTCGGTACATGAAGGCGAGCCGTACACGATTTCGAGCGTCAAGCTGGCGGGCAATCTGCTCGACCGCGAGGCGGAGTTGCGCAAGCTGGTCGGCGTGAAGCCGGGCGAGCGTTTTTCGGCGTCGAAGCTCAAGGACACCACCAAGGCGCTGGTCGATAAACTCGGCGAATACGGTTACGCGTTTGCGACCGTCAACGCCGAACCGCAGATCGATCAGGTCCATCACACGGTCGCGCTGACGCTGCAGGTCGATCCGAGCCGCCGTGTCTATGTGCGCCGCGTGAACGTGGTCGGCAATACGCGTACCCGCGATGAAGTGGTGCGCCGCGAAATGCGCCAGCTCGAAAGCTCGTGGTTCGATTCGAACCGTCTGGCGCTGTCGAAAGACCGTGTCAATCGTCTTGGCTACTTCACGAATGTCGAAGTGAGCACGGTGCCGGTGGAAGGCACCCAGGACCAGGTCGACGTCGACGTGAAAGTGACCGAAAAGCCCACCGGCACGCTGTCGCTGGGCGTGGGTTACGGCTCGGGCGAAGGCCCGATCATTTCGGCGGGCATTTCGCAGGACAACGTGTTCGGCACCGGCAAGAGTCTTTCGCTGAACGTGAATACGGCGTCCACGTATCGCACGCTGTCGGTGACGCAGGTCGATCCGTATTTCACGGTGGACGGCATCAAGCGCATCACCGATGTCTATTACCGCACCACCGAGCCGCTCTATTATTCGAGCACCAACGACACGAGCTTCCGTATCGTTTCGTACGGCGCGGACATGAAGTTCGGTATTCCGTTCTCGGAAACGGATATGGTCTATTTCGGCCTCGGCATCGAACAGGATCGACTCGATATCGACTCGGAAACGCCGCAGACCTATAAGGACTACGTGAGCGAATTCGGGCGCGTGTCGAATACGGTGCCGTTCACGGTGGGCTGGTCGCGCGACAATCGCGACAGCGCGCTGGTGCCGAGCCGTGGTTACTTCGCCCAGGCCAATGCCGAAGTCGGCACGCCGGCCGGTACCGAGTACTACAAGGCCGATGCGCAGCTGCAGTACTACTACTCGTTTGCGCGTGGCTTCGTGCTGGGCATGAACTTCCAGGGCGGCTACGGTAACGGCATGGGCGGCAAGGCGTACCCGATCTTCAAGAACTACTACGCGGGCGGTATCGGCTCGGTGCGTGGTTATGAATCGGGTTCGCTGGGTCCGCGCGATACGTCGACCAACGATCCGATCGGCGGCTCGAAGATGGTGGTCGGCAATATCGAGCTGACCTTCCCGCTGCCGGGCACGGGCTACGACCGCACGCTGCGCGTGTTCACCTTCTTCGACGGCGGCAACGTCTGGGGTTCGGAAGGCAGCAGCACGGGCGCGAACGGTCTGCGTTACAGCTACGGTGCGGGTCTCGAATGGATTTCGCCGATCGGCCCGCTTAAGCTCGACCTTGGCTTCCCGCTGGTCAAGCACGCGGGCGATCAGTACCAGAAGTTCCAGTTCCAGATCGGTACGTCGTTCTAAAGCGATCGAAGGGCCGGCGGCTAGGTCTGATGAAAAGTCAGATCAACAGCTCTAACGAATGGTAGAGCCGCCGCCGCTCCGGGTCCTGCGAGGCTTCGCCCGCACGGATCGCATCCTTCAGGCAGTCCAGAAAGCACTCGGCGGCCGCTGAAAGCGGCACGCCGCGTCGCGCGACCACACTCACCACGGTGCGGTCCACTTCCTCCTGCAGCGTCAGCGCGCGAAGGTTCTCGCGCGCGAAACGCGTCTCCACCAGCGGCCACGGAAAGATGCTGACCATGTCGGTATTCATGATCAGGCCCATTGCCACGATGAACGAATGCGCGAGATGCACCGTGCGCGGCAGCGGCAGGCCGTGACGGCGGAATACGTCGTCGGTGACCATTTCCTTGCTGGCCGGGTCCCAGTTCAGCAGCCACTCGCAGTCCTGCAATGCCTTCAGCGAATGCGCCAATTCGAGCGGATGCCCCTTGCGCACGACCACGGCGGATTCGGTCGCGAAGATCGGCGTCTGTGAAAACTCGGCGTGCAGCGAGGCGAGGCCCGGCTTGCCGAGCGAAAAGTCGAGCGTGCCGTCGCGCAGGCGCGGCATCACGATATTGAGCAGACCCTCGTAGAACTCCAGCTGCATGCCGGGCATGCGCGCGCGAAAACGCGTGACGGCGTCGGGCAGGAACGACAGCGCGAGCCACGGCGTCACGCCGATCGAAAGCTTGCCGCCGCCACTGCCGCGCCGCGCGTCGAGTTCGTCCTGCGCGCGCGCCAGTTGATGCACGACGGCGCGCGCGTGCACCAGCAGCGCCTGGCCCGCTTCCGTGAAGGCGATGCCGTTGGCGTTGCGCGTCACCAGCGCGATCTGCTGCTCGGCTTCCAGCTCGCGCACCGCCTTGGTGGCGGCCGCGGGCGAGATGCCCAGCGCGCGCGCCGCCGCGCGGATGCTGCCGGTGTCGGCCATGGCGACCAGCGCCCGGAACTGATGGAACTTCATGAGGGAAAACCCGGGTGAAAACCTGCGGTTGGCGGGCTAACCATTTTAGGGCTGTCGGCGACAAATCGGCGTCATTATCCTGAGGCATCGAGTAATCACCTTGCTTCAGGAGACGACGGATGAACACGATGGCGATTCCCCCCGCAATTGCGGCGATCGAAGAGGAAATGATCGCGCTGCGCCACGCGATCCACGCGCACCCGGAACTCGGCTTCGAAGAATTCGTGACCAGCGATCTGGTCGCTGAAAAGCTCGCCGCCTGGGGCTACGAGGTGCATCGCGGGCTGGGCGGCACGGGCGTCGTCGGCACGCTGAAGGTGGGGAACGGGACGCGCCGTCTGGGCCTGCGCGCCGATATGGACGCCTTGCCGATTCACGAAGCCACCGGCCTCGATTACGCGAGCCAGATCCCCGGCAAGATGCACGCGTGCGGCCACGACGGCCACACGGCCATGCTGCTGGCGGCTGCCAAACATCTGGCGCAATCGCGCGCCTTCGACGGCACACTGCACCTGATTTTCCAGCCGGCCGAGGAGGGGCTCGGCGGCGCCAAGCGTATGCTCGACGAAGGGCTGTTCGAGCAATTCCCCTGCGACGCCGTGTTTGCCATGCACAACATGCCGGGCTTTCCCACCGGCAAGCTCGGCTTCCGGTCGGGGCCGTTCATGGCGTCGTCGGATACGGTCATCATCGATATCGACGGGCGCGGCGGTCACGGCGCGATGCCGCACAAGGCGACCGATCCCGTGGTGGTGGCCGCGAACATCGTGCTCGCGTTGCAGACCATCGTGTCGCGCAACGTGCCGCCGCTCGATATGGCGATCGTGACGGTCGGCGCGATCCACGCGGGCGAGGCGCCCAACGTGATTCCGCAAACCGCGCAGATGAAGCTTTCGGTGCGCGCGCTGCGCCCCGAAGTGCGCGACCTGCTCGAAGCGCGCATTACCGCGTTGGTGCACGCGCAGGCAAGCGCCTATGGCGCGACGGCGCGCATCGATTATCAGCGGCGTTATCCGGTGCTGGTCAACGATGCGGAAATGACCGCCTTCGCGCAGGACGTCGCGCGCGACTGGCTCGGCGAAGACGGGCTGCTCGACGAACTCGCGCCGCTCACGGGCAGCGAAGACTTCTCGTTCCTGCTCGAAAAGTGCGCGGGCAGTTATTTGATCATCGGCAATGGCGATGGAGAGGGCGGCTGCATGGTCCACAACCCCGGCTACGATTTCAACGACGACTGCCTTGCCACCGGCGCCGCGTACTGGGTGCAACTCGCCGAACGCTTCCTGCAGGCCTGAGGCAGAACCGGAGCGCAAATGGAGCGCACTTGAAACGCACCTGAAGCGCACCTGAAGCGCACCTGAAGCGCAACGCCATGAACACGGCATGAGACCCGGGCAAGGGCATCGCACCCGCCCGGGCTGACAGGAGACCCACGATGACTGCCACCACCCTGCACACCGACCCGGACGCCGCGCACGGCCCGACACGCGCTACGCGTGCCTCGCGCGCGAAGGCCATCGCCGCGATCACGCTGGGCAACGGCCTGGAGTTTTTCGACTTCACGGTCTACAGCTTCTTCGCGACCACCATCGGCACGCTGTTTTTCCCGGTGCATGGCGCGCTGAACCAGTTGCTGCTCGCGGTGGGCAGCTTCGGTGTGGGCTTTATCGTGCGGCCGCTCGGCGGCGTGATGATCGGCGCATTCGCCGATCGCGCGGGCCGCAAGGCCGCCATGACGCTCACGCTCTGGCTGATGGCGCTGGGCTCGGCGCTGATCGCCTTCGCGCCCACCTACGCGCAGATTGGCCTCGCGGCGCCCGCGCTGATCGTGCTGGCGCGGCTGGTGCAGGGCTTCGCGGTGGGCGGGGAAGTGGGCGCCTCGACCGCCATGCTGCTCGAATACGCCGACGACCGCTCGCGCGGTTTCTACGGTAGCTGGCAGTTCGTGAGCCAGGCGCTCAATACGGTGTGCGGCGCGCTGCTCGGCGTGGCGCTCACGACCGCGCTGTCGCCCGCCGCGCTGCATAGCTGGGGCTGGCGCGTGCCGTTCGTGATCGGCATGCTGGTGGTGCCGGTGGGCGTGTATATCCGCCGCCATCTGGACGAAACCCTCGAACACGCCGAACCCGTCGACGCCAATACGCCGGTCGCCGTCGCCGCGCGCCCGCTGCGCGAAATCTTTGCGAATCACCGTACCGCGCTGGTGGCGGGGGTGCTCACCACGATCGGCGGAACGGCTGCGAACTATATCGTGCTGTTCTACATGTCCACGTACGCGATCAAGATCCTCGGCTTGCCGATGTCGGTGGGCATGAGCGCGGCGCTCGTGGCCGCGCTGGTGACGGCGGCGTGTTCGCCGTTTGCGGGCATCCTGTCCGACCGGTACGGGCGCAAGCGCGTGCTCGGCGTGTCGCGCGTACTGCTGATCGCGGTGATTTATCCGGCCTTCATGCTGATTCATTCGGTGCCCACCGTGCCGGCCGTGCTGGGCGTCGTGGCGGTGCTGGGCGTGATCGTGGCCTTTACGGCCGTGCCGAATATCGTGATGCTGCCCGAACTCTTTCCGCAATCGATTCGTGTCACCGGCATGTCGATTGTCTATTGCGTGGGAGTATCGATCTTCGGCGGCTTCGCGCAGTTTTTCGCCACGTGGCTGATTCAACTGTTCGACAATCCGCTCGCGCCGGCGTGGTATCTGATCGGCTGCGGCGCGGTTTCGCTGATTGCCTTGCCGATGATTCGCGAACCGGCAGGACGGCCGCTCGACTGAAGCATTCGCTTCAAATACGGCGCGCGCTATGCAATATTGGCGCGCGCCGCTTATTTCTTTATGCGGTTTTAGCACGACGCTTTCTAGAATCGAGCCATGTTAAACAACATTGCGCGCCGCAACCGGCGGCATGCGCCTGGCTCATATGGCATCGCTGCTCACGCACCTTTCTGCTTCCACGCACCGTTGTGCCAAGCCGCATCGACCCGCACGTCATCTCACCGTGCAGATGACGGTGCGCGTGGCGCCTGCCAATGCACAACTCGCGCGATGTCTGCTGCATGGCCTGCTCGGCGATGCCATGGGCGTTCACAGCATCGATATCGATCGACGCCTCGAACTGGCCTGCCTGCATGTCGAACTCGAGCGCGGCCGCGTGCCCGATGCCATGGCGTTACTGATTCGCTCATTACCCGGCGCGGAGTTCGGCATCGTTCGCCATATCGAATGAATGCGTTAAAGACACGTATAAACGTTTGCAATCCATAATTAAATTCATTTCAAACCGCGAAACATATTGCGTATTTGTTTCATTGCATGGCTTTGAAATTGATTGACAATAAATAAGGTGTGCTTTGAATGGCACACGTGATCGTGCACTCTGAGGAAACGCAGTAAGATCCTCTCCGAGCTTGAGGCGGCGCAGCACATCCCGTATGCGGGGATTCGCCCAGGTTCGTCGGTCCAGCGTAGATCGTCGACAACGGAGAAAAGCATGACACGCGGATATCGGGTAGCACGTTTGTGCTTGTCCTTGGGTCTGGTCGTCGTGGCAGCTGCGTGCCACGACAAAGCGCCGGTAGCATCGGCGCCGCCGCCCGCCAATGTGGATGTGATCGACGTCGCGCTGCGCGACGTGCCGGTCGTTTTCGATTACGTCGGGCAGACGGAAAGCTCCCAGCAGGTCGAGATTCGCGCACGCGTGAGCGGCTTTCTGGAAAAGCGCATCTATGAAGAAGGGTCGATGGTCCATCAAGGGGACGTGATGTTCCAGATGGATCGCAAGCCGTTCCAGGCTGCGCTCGATGCGGCGCGCGCGGAATACGCGCAGCAGAAGGCGCGGCTCGATACGGCGCAGGCTAATCTCAATCGCGTCAAACCGCTCGTTGCGAAGAATGCGTTGAGCCAGAAAGACCTCGACGATTCGATCGGCCAGCAACAGGCGGCCGCGGCCGCGCTCGAACAGGCGCGCGCCAATGTCACGAGCGCCACGCTCAATCTGGGCTATACGACGATCACCGCGCCGGTCACGGGGCTGTCGAGCTTCGCGAAGAAGCAGGACGGGTCGTATATCGACACCACCAATAGTCTGCTGACCTACGTCGCGAAACTCGATCCCATGTGGATCAACTTTTCGCTCTCCGAAAACGAGATGTTGAATCTGCGCACGCAAACGAAAAACGGCACGCTCAAGCTGCCGCAGATCGACAAGCTCGAAGCCTATATCGTGCTCGCGGACGGCAGTACCTATCCGTACACCGGCCGCATTGCCTTTGCCGATGCTTCGTTAAGCGAACAAACCGGCACGTATCTGATTCGCGCGACCGTGCAGAATCCCACCGGCGCGCTGCGTCCGGGCCAGTTCGTGCGGATCAAGCTGCGCGGCGCGGATCGCGCGAATGCGATCGCCGTGCCGCAGAATGCCGTGATTCAGGGGCCGCGCGGCGCGTTCGTGTGGACCGTCGATAAAGATGGCAAGGCGCAGCAGCGTTCGGTCGAAACCGGCGAATGGAACGGTAACGACTGGGTGATCAGTTCGGGCCTGCATGCGGGCGATCGTGTGGTGGTGGATAACACGTTGCGCCTGATGCCGGGCGCGCCGGTGAAGGCGCATCTGGTGCGGGCGCCGGTGGCGCAGGCGAATGCCGCGGGAGCAGGCGGCGCGGCTGGCGCCAATAGCGCGAATGGCGCAGCCAATGCCGCTGCGGCTAGCGGCGCGAACGCCAATGCCAGCGCAAACGCCAGCGCAAATGCAAACGCCAGCGCAAACGCAGATGCCAATAACCCCGCCGCCCGCACGCCGCTCTATTTCACGAGCGGCAGCGCGAGCCTCGACGCGCAATCGGCATCGGCGCTCGCAGCGGTTGCGCAGCGTCTGGTCGCGTCGCCCGCCACGCGCGTGGTGGTTTCCGGCTACACCGATTCCACCGGCTCGATGGCCGCGAACGAAAAGCTCGCGCACGCGCGCGCCGACACCGTGCGCTCGGCGCTCATCGTCGCGGGCGTGCAGGACGCGCGTATCGACATGCGCAAGCCCGCGCGCGTGGTCGCCTCCGATCCGGCCGACAAGTCCCGCCGCGTGGACGTGACCCTCTCGCAAGCCGCGGGAGGTTGAGCGATGAAGTTCTCCCACTTCTTTATCGACCGGCCGATTTTCGCGTCGGTGCTGTCGATCATTCTCGTGGTCGCCGGCATGGTGTCGATGCTGAACCTGCCGATCGCGCAGTTCCCCGATATCTCGCCGCCGCAGATCACCGTGAGCGCGACCTATCCGGGAGCGAGTGCGGACATCGTCGCGCAGAACGTCGCCGCGCCGATCGAGCAGCAGGTCAACGGCGCGGACAACATGATGTACATGAACTCGTCGAGTTCCTCGACGGGCAACATGACGCTCACCGTGTACTTCAACATCGGCACGGACCCGTCGCTCGCGCAGGTGGACGTGCAGAACCGCGTGAACCTCGCGCTGCCCACGCTGCCCGATGCGGTGACGGCGCAGGGCGTGTCGGTGCAGAAGCGTTCGTCGGCGTTCATGATGGTGATCGCCATCTATTCGCCCGATAACGCCTACGACCAGTCCTATGTCGCCAACTACGCGAACGTCTATGTGCTCGACGCGCTCAAGCGTATTCCGGGCGCGAACCAGGCGACCATCTTCGGTTCCGCCGACTACGCGATGCGCGTGTGGCTCAAGCCCGACCGCATGGCGCGGCTGGGCATCACGGTTTCCGACGTGCAGAACGCCATCAGCGCGCAGAACCAGCAGTTCTCCGCGGGGCGATTAGGTCAGGCGCCAACCGATGGACCCGTGCAGCAGACCTTCCCGGTGGCGACCAAAGGGCGGCTCACCGAACCCTCGCAATTCGACGACATCATTCTGCGCGCGGCCTCGGGCGATGCGGCCATCGTGCGTATCAAGGACATCGGCCATACCGAACTGGGCGCGAAGGACTACTCGCTGCGCGGCCGCTACAACGGCAAGACGGCCACGCTGATCGCGGTTTATCAGCAGCCGGGCGCAAACGCGCTGCAGGTGGCCAAGCAGGTCAAGCAGACGCTCGAGCAACTGTCGAAGAACTTCCCGCCGGGCCTCAAATACGAGGTTGCGCTCGATACGACCGAGTTCGTGCGCGAGTCGATCGGCGAAGTCGTGCACACATTGCGCGACGCGGTGATTCTCGTGATTCTGGTGGTCTTCATCTTCCTGCAGAGCTTTCGCGCGACACTCGTGCCGATTCTCGCGGTGCCGGTGTCGATCATCGGCGCGTTTATCGGCATGGAGGCATTCGGCTTTTCGATCAATATGCTGACGCTGTTCGGCATGGTGCTGGCGATCGGTATCGTGGTTGACGATGCGATTGTGGTGATCGAAAACGTCGAGCGCAATATGAGCGAGTTCAAGCTGCCACCCAAAGAGGCGGCCAAACGCGCGATGGACGAAGTGAGCGGGCCGGTCGTGGCGATCGTGCTCGTGCTGCTCGCGGTGTTTATTCCGGTGGCGTTTCTTTCCGGCATCACGGGGCAGTTGTACAAGCAGTTCGCCGTGACGCTGGCGGTGTCGGTGGTGCTCTCGGGTATTGTCGCGCTGACGCTGTCGCCCGCGCTCGCCGCCATCCTGCTCAAGCCCGACGACCATCAAAAGAAGAAAAACCGCTTTTTTCGCTGGTTCAACGAGAAGTTCGAGAAGCTCACGAACGGCTACGGCAGCTGGGTGCAGACCGCGATTCGCCGCGTGACGCTGTCGCTGGCGCTGATCGTCGTGATGATCGTGGCCACGGGCGGGCTCTTCAAGACGATTCCTTCGTCGTTCCTGCCGGTGGAAGATCAGGGTTATCTGCTGGGCGCGGTCGTGATGCCCGATGCGGCCAGTCTCGACCGTACCGGCGATCTCTCGAAGAAGGCCGAAGACTGGTTCGCGAAGCAGCCGGCAGTGAGTTCGGTGGCGGCGCCGATCGGCTTCAGTCTGATCGACTCGCAATACAAGTCCAACGCGGGCACGCTGTTCATCACGCTCAAGGGCTTCAAGGATCGTGGCGCGAACGGGAGCGCGGAGGATTTGATCCGCGATGCGCAGAAGTATTTCTCGACCTTCAAGGAAGGCGCGGTGGTGCCGCTCAATCCGCCGTCGATTCCGGGTCTGGGCACGACGGGCGGTTTCGAGTTCTGGCTGCAAAGCACGGGCGACGGCAACTATCAGGAACTGGAGCAGAAGGTGCGCGCGATGATCGCCAAGGCGCGCCAGAATCCGGCCTTGCGCAGCGTGAATTCGACCATCAACACGAATTCGCGGCAGTTGCTGGTGGAGGTGGATCGCGAGCGAGCGGAAACCATGGGCGTGCCGGTGCAGGACGTTTATACGGCACTGCAGACGATGTTCGGTTCGTCCTACGTGAGCCAGTTCCCGAAGGGCAGCCGTCTGTTCCAGGTGATCGTGCAGGCCGAACCGCAATACCGCACGCGCCCCGACGACATCCAGCAGCTCTATGTGCGTAACCGCACCGGCAGCATGGTGCCGATCAAGGCCGTGGCGACCGTGCGTTTCGTGCCGGGCCCGGACATCGTCAATCGCTTCAACAACTTCCCGGCGGCGAAGATCAGCGGCGATGCAGCGCCTGGCCATAGCTCGGGCGAGGCCATCGCGGCGATGGAGGAAATCGCGAAGGAAACGCTCGGCGACGGCTATAGCTACGAATGGAGCGGTCAGGCCTACGAAGAAAAGAAGGCCGGTTCCACGGCGGCGATGGTGTTCGCGTTCGCCCTGCTGATGGTGTTCCTGATTCTCGCGGCGCAGTACGAGAAGTGGTCGCTGCCGATCGGCGTGCTGATGGCGGTGCCGTTCGCGATCTTCGGCGCGCTGGTGGGCATCTTCATACGCGGCATGGAAGACGACGTGTACTTCCAGATCGGCTTGACGGTGCTGATTGCGCTGGCGGCGAAGAACGCCATTCTGATCTTCGAGTTCGCGGTGGAAATGCGCGAGAAAGAGGGCATGTCGCCATACGAGGCCGCGCTGCACGCCGCGAAACTGCGTTTGCGCCCGATCATCATGACGTCGCTTGCGTTCATCCTGGGTTGCGTGCCGCTTGCGATCGCCAGCGGCGCATCGGCGGCGAGCCGCCGCTCGCTGGGCACGGGCGTGATCTTCGGCATGCTTGGCGCCACGCTGATCGCGCTGTTCTTCATCCCGATGTTCTTCTGGGGGCTCGAAACGCTGTCGTCGCGCAAGAAGTCCAAGGCGGCCGATACACCACCTTCGCCACCTTCGCCATCGCCGCCGCCGGCACTGCCGCCTGCGCAGGAGGGTTGAAGCCATGAACCCGACACTCAAGCGTGCATGGCGTCCCACCGCAATCGCCGCGAGCGTGCTGCTGCTCGCGGCCTGCACGGTCGGGCCCGACTATCATCGGCCGACCGTCGAAACGCCGGCGACGTTCCGCTACGCCTCGGCGAATGGCGAGGCCGTCGATCCCGCATCGATCGACTGGTGGAATCAGTTCAACGACCCGGTACTCGACGATCTGATCGACAAGGCGCTGGCGCAGAACAAGGATTTGGGCATCGCGGCGGCGCGCGTCGAAGAGTATTACGGCCGCTACGTGGTGACGCGCGCGGGCCTGTTTCCGCAGGTCAGCGCGAATTTCGGCGGCTCGCGCAGCCGTGGCGTGCCCGCGCCCGGTTATCCGCCGATGGTCGGCAATCAGGTGCAGCTGGAAGGCGTCGCGTCCTGGGAACTCGATCTGTTCGGGCGCTTGCGGCGTTTGACGGAAGCGGCGCGCGCCAATTATCTGGGCACGCAGTCGGCGCAGCAGGCGACGCGTATCGCGATCATTTCCAATGTGGCAACCGGCTATCTGCAACTGCGCGATCTCGACAACCAGTTGACGATCGCGCAGGAAACGTTGCACAGCCGCGAAGGTTCGCTCGATCTGTTCGAGCAGCGCTTCGCGGGCGGCGTGGTGTCGAAGCTGCAATTGAGTCAGGCGAAGTCGGAATACGAATCGGCGCAGGCTTCGGTGTTTTCGATCCAGCAGCAGATCTCGCAGCAGGAAGACGCAATTTCGTTATTGCTCGGCCAGAATCCGGGGCCGATTCCGCGCGGCAAGAGCATCACGCAACTCACAGCGCCGGCGATTCCGGCGGGCTTGCCGTCGACCTTGCTGGAGCGCCGGCCCGACATTCTCGAAGCGGAGCAGACGCTGATCGCGGCCAACGCCTCGATTGGCGCGGCGCGCGCGCAGTATTTCCCGGATATCTCGATCACGGGTCTGTTCGGCGCGGCCAGCACGGCGCTGTCGGGTCTCTGGACCGGGCCGGCGCGCGTGTGGTCGTTCGCGGGTTCGATCACGCAACCGATCTTCGAGGGCGGGGCGATCGCCGGTTCCGTGCATCAGGCCGAGGCGCAGCATCAGGAAGCGCTGTTGAGCTACCAGCAGACGATCCAGCAGGCATTTGCCGATGTCGAAAATGCGCTGGTGGGCGTGGCGCGCACGCGCGATCAACTCGATGCCACCACGCGCCAGGTGGAGGCGCTCACGCAATACGCGTCGCTGTCGCGCGATCTCTACGAGGGCGGTTACACGAGCTATCTGGAAGTGCTGGACGCCGAGCGCAGTCTGTTCGCCGCGCAGATCCAGCAGTCGCAATTGCAGGATCAGCAGCTCGCGCAGATCGTCAGTCTGTATAAGGCGCTGGGTTACGGCTGGACGCCGAAGACCAGCGCCAGCGCCGACGCCAAACCGGCGCCGCAGCCGTCATAGCGGCGCGCTGTTATCCGCCTTGCATTGGCCGATGTCGCGGTTGCGAACGCGGCCGGTGTAAGGCGGCTCATTCCATTCAAGGCGCGTCGGAAATCAGATAACGCTGCGGTTGCGGCGCGGGATGCGTCGCGTTGGCTATTTGCGTCGCGTTGGCTATTTGCGTCGCGTTGTGGTCGTTGCGCGCGATGTTCTGAAGGTGCGCCGGCGCTGCGTTCCTGAGTATGGTGCGACGAAAGCGCCGCCGCCTCCATCGTTTGATGGAGAAACGTGCGGCGATTCAGTTTGCCGAGGCGTTTGCCGAAGCCTTTGCAGCAAGCAGGCGCGGAATCAATCGGCGGCGCGGCGGTCGGCGAGCGCCAGCTCGCAGTCCTTGAGCACTTGCAGCACCAGCTTGGCCTGATAGTTGAGGTCGTCGGTATCGAGAATTTCCTCGACCGCGTCGCGCGCCCATGTGGCGTCGACGAACCACGCATGCTGCTTGGCGATTTCCTGCGCGAGGGCGGTGAGCCGCGCGATGGCCAGCCAGTCGGCTTCGCGCGCGTGGCGGTCGAGCCACTTGTGCGCCGCCTGCACGTGAAAGGCCGCATTGGGCCAGGATTCGTTGAGATAGTACGCTCCGAGGCTCCCGCAGGTGAGCCAGCAGAGCAATTCCACGCGGTCGCGCGGACTCAGATGGTGGCGTACATCACTCATGGCGACGCTCGCGAAGGTGACAGAGTTCGATTGACGGGCACTTGGGCGCTACGACTCCGGTAACCCAACAATATCACGGGTTACACAAGATGTCAGAGCAAGTCATGTGCCGCATACGCGGGCTACAGGGATAGCGTCGCCTGGCGGCGCCTCGTATGCAAACCAGGACTGACACCAGGGTGTGACTCGGCGTGTGATTATTCGAGCGATGATTTTGGCGCTGCGACATCGCCACGCGTGTGCAGCAGCCTGCGAATTCAGGCCGTCCTGCCGCTTGCATAGGCGAGCCGCGCGGCTGCGTCGGTTGCGCCCATGCCGTTGGCGACGTCGAATGCCGTATTGCCCGCGCCGTCCTGCGCACGCGGATTCGCGCCGCGCGACAGCAGTTGATCGACGATATCGACGCGATTGAACATGGCCGCGATCATCAGCGCGGTGCGGCCGTCGGGCGAGGCGCCTTCGACGTCGGCGCCATTGTCGAGCAGCGCGCTCACCACATCGGCAAAGCCCTTGAAGGCGGCGCCGGCGATCGGCGTCTGGCCGTTGTCGTTGCGCAGGTCGGGGTCGGCGCCGCGCTGGATTAGCGCGCGTACCGCGTCGGCGTGTCCGTGGTAGCTGGCCAGCATCACGAGGCTGTCGCCTTTCTCGTTGCGCAGATTGGGCGGCAGGCCCTGATCGATCAGCGTGGCGAGCGTGGCCGCTTCGCCGCGGCGTGCGCTATCGAACACTTCGCGCGCGAAATCGATCAGGCGCGGGTCGAGATCGTCGCTGGACGGCGGGTGTGCGGTCACGGCAGGCTCCTGGAACGCGTAGCGCGGCTGTCCATTGTGGCGCAATTGCGCGGACGCTGCGCGCTGCGGCAGGCGGGATGAAAAAAGCGAAAAACGGCGCGACGTGACCAGGCACGCAGCGCCGTTTCGATCAGGCGATCAGCGGATTAGCGGATTAGCGGATCAGATCGCGCCGGGATCGCACTCAGGGCACGAGCCACAGCGCCACCGCATAAATCACCAGCGACACCGCGAAGGTCACGGCGGTATAGCCCATCACGCGCTGGATGCGGATGCCCGCAATCGCGACGATCGGCACCGCCCAGAACGGCTGCAGCATGTTCGAGACGTTTTCGGCCATCGCCACGCCCATGGCGGTGCGCGGCACGGATGCGTGCAGGCTCAGCGCGGCGGGCAGCACGAACGGCCCCTGCACGGCCCAGTGGCCGCCGGCGCTCGGCACCAGCAGCGTGATGATCAGCGAGCTGAGGTAGCTCCAGATCGGCAGCGTGACGGGCGTGGCGATCGTCACGAAAGCCTTGGCGATCATCGACGCCAGACCCGTGCCCTTCATGATGCCCATGATGCCGCCGTAGACCGGGTATTGCAGCAGCATCGAACCGGTCTGGCGCGCGGCGCGGCGGATCGCATTCGCATAGGCGATCGGCGTGCGCTGCAGCGCGAGGCCGATCAGCAGGAAGATCAGGATCGTCGTGTTGATGTCGAGATCGAAGCCTTTTTCGCTCCACTCCATCGCCAGATAGCCGCCGCCCAGCACGATCAGCAGCAGCGTGCCGAGCATCGACTGTTCGAGGCGCGTGGCGAACGAAGGCGTGTCGCTGATACGCGCGTGCGGGTCGTCGCTCGGGGCGTTATCGGCGCTTTCGGCCGTCTGGTTGAAGGCCACCACGTCTTCGGCCTTCGGGTGCATGCGGATGAAGATGAAGGTCATGACGACCACCACCAGCACGGTCGGCACGAACACGAACGGCGCGAACACCGTCTGCGCGAGCGGCACGACCTGGCCGGTGGCTTTTTCGACCAGATTGAGCGCGTTGCCGTGCGACGCCTGCGACAGCGCGATCGAGCTGGACAGGCCGCTATTGCAGATCGACCACGCCGAATAGCTGCCCGCCACCAGCCACGCGAAATCCACCTTCACGCGGCGCGCGATTTCACGCGACAGCAGGGCGCCGACGATCAGCCCAAGCCCCCAGTTGAGCCAGGCCGCAATCGCCACGACCGGAAACACCAGCAGCGCGGCGCGCGCGGGCGTCTGCGCATGGGCGGCGAGCGCGCGCAGGCCGCGCTGGACGATCGGCGCTTCGGCGATGGCGTAACCGGTCGCGAGAATCAGGATCATCTGCAACGCAAAACCGAGGATGCCGAAGGTGCCCGTGTACCAGGCGTCGAGCACGGTCGGCACATTGCCGTGCGGCGCGATGACGAGCGCGAGGACGGCGACGAAGGCGGTCAGGCAGATCGACAGGACAAACGGATCGGGCATGACCCGTTCGAATACATAGACGAGGGCGGCAACCACGCCGCGTCCCTTCGCAGGCGCTTGTGCGCCGGGGTTGTGGTCTCTTTTCATGCTGTTATTGCTCACGCTGCGTGTGGCTTCGGTGGCTATTTCTAGCGGTCGCCATCTTGCTGGCCAGGGCGGTCAGGATCGGCGTGCGTGTGCGGATGGGCCCGTCCCCATGCGGCGGACTGGCTGCGCGTGGGTCGCGTGATTCAGTCAGACTTTGGCGTGTGGTCAGGATGCCGAGCGGCGGCGCGTCTCCTGTGCTCAAAGGCGTGTAGCCCCGGCGCAGCGGGTTCGTAAGTGCCTCACGCGGCGCAGTGCATGCGTTACGCGAAGCGGCCAGGCCCGTTGTTATTATTGTGTGTTCGATATGTGAACATCGTTTCGTTTATCGAACGGGCCAATAGTCGCCTTATGCCGTGTGAATGTCAAGCTGGAATAACGGACGCAAGCGGGCTTTTCACGTCAGATCGACGTGAATTGAATGCTAATTGAAAGAATTGAGATTGCCGGCGCGGCGGGTTTGCGGATGCAAACCGGAGGGACGCGGCCCCGCGCATGAGCGAGCGGGGCCGCGAAAGGCGGGGTCAGGCGTGGCGGTTGGTGTCGTCGCCGTCTTCGTCGAGATCGTCTTCGTCGTCTTCATCGTCGAAGTCGCTGTCTTCCTCGTAGTCCGCCTGGCTGCCGAGCAGGAATTCGTCGACGAGCGGCGCGAGCACGCGCGCATGCGCATTCGCCAGATCGTGGCCGCCGCCGTTGACCACGTCGAGTTCCGAATTCGGCAGCAGTTCGAGCAGGCGTTCGCCCACGGCCAGCGGGCTGACCGGATCGTTGTCGCCCCACAGCAGCATCACCGGCTGCTGGATATAGGACAGTTCGCCCGAGAGGTCTTCGCGCAGCGTCAGGAACCAGTCCGGCAGTTGCGGGTTCTGCGCGGCGAAATCCGCGCGCCAGTCCTGCGCGCCCAGCGCCTGCGTATCGATGCCGCCCGACGTCACGGCCAGCACGATATGGGTGATCAGCGCGGGCTTCGCGAGCGCGGCGCGCATGGCGATCACGCCGCCCATCGACTGGGCGATGATCGCGGTCGGCTGGTCGATCTGCTGCACGACCTTGCGCACGAGATCTTCGAAATGCTCGACATCGGGATCGGCCGGCACGCCGCCAAAGCCCGGATACGTCACGAAGCGGCGCGTGGCCGTATGTTCGAGATGATCGGCGAGCGGTTGCCAGAACGCCGGGTCGCCCGAAGCGCCGGGCAGGAAGAGAAGTTGGGTCGGTGCGTGCAAGATGGTTCGCCGGGAACGCGCAGGTTCGCCAGGCGCGGCGGCGCCTGCGCGGGGTTGTGAGATTGGATAGCGGCCGATCTTAGCACGCAGTCCGTGAACGAATCCGCGCAGGGACCGGTGCGCCTTGCATGCCTGAATAGCGGGGCCTGGGCGCGCGGGCGGCGGCAAGGCGGACGGTACAATGTGCCTCGGCCGATCTGGCCGCCTCGTCGCGTTTTGCCGCGATGCCGCCCATTACCAGAACGAAGACCATGCAAAAGAAGCCGGCTAAAGACTCGTCGCTGCCCGCCTACGAACAGATCAAGCGTCACGTCCTCGCGCAAATCGAGAGCGGCGCGCTCAAGCCCGGTGACGTCGTGCCTTCGGAAACGGAGATGGTCAAGGAGTTCGGCGTGGCGCGCATGACCGTGTCGCGCGCGCTGCGCGAACTGATGACCGAGGGCGTGCTCAACCGCGTGCGCGGTTCGGGCACGTATGTCGCGCCGCGCCAGTACGAATCGACGGTCCTGCAGATCCGCAATATCGCCGATGAAATCGCCGCGCGCGGCCATCGTCACGCGGCGCGTGTGCTCGCGCTCGAAGCCAGCGACGACGAAAGCGCCATCGCCGCGCTCGAACTCGACGCCGGTCCCGTGTTCCATTCGCGCATCGTGCACAGCGAAGAGGGCGAGCCGATCCAGTACGAGGATCGCTACGTGAATCCCGAAGTGTTTCCCGAGTATCTGGAGCAGGATTTCACGGTCGAAACGCCCAATCACTACATGGTGCGTCTCGCGCCGATCCAGCGCGCGGAATTCCGCATCTACGCGCAAAAGCCCGACGCGCGCGTGCGTCAGTACCTCGAAATGGAGATCGGCGAGCCTTGCCTGCTGCTGTTGCGGCGCACCTGGGTCGGGCGGCATGTGGCCACTTCGGTGCGGCTCTGGCATCCGGCTTCGCGTTTTCATCTCGCGGGATCGGTTTAAGTTTTTATCCGCGCTATTCGCCATTACCACCGGTAACGCGCGGCAAGCCGCAACGCGTATTGCCGATAATCGCCCGCGGTCCCGCTGCGGCCCCATTCCCCGCCGATTTCCGCCATGCCGCTCCAGCGCGGCGACCACGCGCTTTCGACGCCAATTCTCGCTTCATAGCGATTCGCAGGCGCGATCTGATCCAGCGTGACGCCGCTAAAGTCCACCGACGATGTCGAACTGTCGTGCCACCAGTTGAGCGTCAGGTGGCATTGCAGCAACGCGCTCGCAAGCTCCAGCGCGCGCACGATCCGCACGCCCAAACGGGTCACCAGATCGTTGCCGACACCGGCGTTCAGCGTGGTGCCGTTGGGCTCGGTCGTATCGACGCCAAGTCGGTGTACCCAGATCGCCTGCGCCTGCGGCACGATCTGCCAGTTCGCGTCCGAGCCGGGCGCGAATGCCCAGCCGCCTTCCAGCGAAGCCAGCATGCGCTGCGAGTGATAGTGGACGCCGGGCAGGTCGCTGCCGTTCACGGCGTTATCGAACCATGCGTACTGAAACCAGCTATCGACATAGGCGCCGGATTGCGTGGCCGCGTTGGCGAACCAGGTGGCGTACACGCCGCCGCTGTAACCCTGTGTGCTGCCCGAGGCCTGTGCGTCGTTGCCTGCCGCGTAGCCTGCGCTCTGCGCGTTGCCGTAGGCCGCCATCGCGCCCAGGTGCAGACGGTCTGCATCGCTGAAAAGCGCGCGCTGCATGATGTCGCCGCCGCCCTGCAGGACGATGGTGTTGGTGCGCGCGCTGTAGTTATCGGCTGGGCCGGAGCCTTGATCGGTGCGGCCGGTCAGGCGTAGCCACGCGCTATTGCCGCTCGCGGGCAGCGTTGGCATGCGGTCGCGCAATGTGTGGATGAACATGGCCGTGGCGGCGTATTCGTTGGCGAGATACACCGGCACTTCGGGCCGATAGTCAGGCAATGGCGTGGGCGTCGGGCCGGGTGGAGCGGGCGGTGTTGGCGGTGTTGGCGAGGGCGGTAACGGTGGCAGCGGCGGGATCAGAATTCGTTGCGAACTCAACAACCAGTTGCCCGAATCCGCGCGATACAGATGATATTCGTAAGGCCCGGCGACAGCGCGCCCGAGCTGCACGAAGCTGCCTGCTGGCGCCGTGCCGCCATTCAGCACGACGATCACCGGGATGCCGTAGGTGGTGACCTGGCCGCGTCCGCCCGCGTTGAGAAAGCGCAGGCCGGTCGTGCCCGTCACCGCGCCGCCCTTGACGATGACGCGGTCGGTCGGTGACGTATCGCTGCCCAGCGAGGTGTTCATTACGAGCGTCGCGTTGCCGCCGGTCAGGCGGGTGAGCGTCAATGTGTGGAACCCGGCGAGCGCGGGCGAAGCGAACGCCACGGTGCTGTTGTCGAGGCTCAGGCCCGTCAGTATCGAATCGCCGGTGATCGTCCAGCTTGTGCCGTTGACCAGCGTCAGTTGTGCGATGGCGCCCGTGCTGGCGGCGCCGCTCATGAGCGCCGCGCCGCGGAGCGCCGAACCGCTTGCCAGAAGGTCGATCTGGCTCGGCAGCGTGACGCTTTCGAGCGTCAGCAACGCGGGCCCGGTGGCCGCGCCGCCCGCAAGCCGCACCACGGCCACGCCATTGAGCACGTCGATCGCCGATCCCTGCGCGCTCGCGAGCGTGCTGTTCGCGAGGAGGGCGGTTTGCGTCGTCGCATCGCCTGCGCCTGCGCCTGCGAGGTGCAGTGCGTTCGCGTTCTGGCCGCTGACGCTCACGCTGCCCGAGTCGAGCGCCAGTTGCGCTCCATGGGTCAAGTCGATGCCATCCGCGTTCGCGCCGGAAGTCGAAATATGCGTGCCCTGCGCGACGATTGTCGATCCTGCGCCGTCTGCCGCGAGACCTGTCGCGGCGCTGCCGCCCGTCGAGATTGCGCCGCCTGTCAGCGTCAGGCTGCCGCTGGCCAGCACCTGTGCGCCGATCGAGGATGCGCCGAGCGTCGTGACGGTCGTGTCGCCGGCTGTGATGACGCTGCCCGCGCCCGAGACGTAGAGCCCGTTCGACACATCGCCGATGGTGCGCAGATCGACGCCGCGCAGCGTGATCGTGTCGCTGGAATCGACCTTCGCGCCCGCCGATCCCGCGCCGGTCGTCACCACCGAGGTCTGCCCGTCGAGCGCATCGATGGCGATACTCGAGTTGCCGGAGGTCGCCGAAAGTCCTGGCGAGCCGTCGCCGGTCGTCAGGATCGAACTCGGTCCGCTCAGCGTGAACGCGCCGGTCGCCACCGCGACGCCTGCCGCCTGATAGCCGTTCGTCACGAGCGTTGAGTCGTGCAGGACGATCACGCCGCCGTAGTCCATGAACGCGCCGTGCGCGCGGTCGCCGCTCGTCGTCAGGTTGATGCTGCCCGTAATGAACGCACCCGTGGAAAACGCATGGACGCCGTTGGAGTGCGCGCCGATCACGCTGATCGTGCTCGCGTTCGTGCTTGCGCCGAAGTCGATCGAGCCGCCGTTGTTGGCATACGCGCCGGTCGAGTTGTCGCCGGCCGATTCGAGCGTGACCGGCGCGGTCACGGTAATGGTGCCGGCATTGATCGCGTGAAACACCGCCGCGTAGGCCGTGGCGCCGGTGTTGAAGGTGCCGCCCGGGACCGTGCCGTTGCAGCCATCGGCGGTATAGGACGTGGCGCTGGGCGCAGGCGGCGCACAGGTTGCGGCGCGCGCGGGCAACGCGGACTCCGCCGCCAGAAGCAGGACGAGGCGGACGCAGGTCAGCGCGAAGCCGCAGAGCGTTGCGCCGAAGCCGTACATGCGCAGAGATGCCATGCCTCAGCCTTCGCGAGGCGCCGGTGTCCGCAGAAAAGCCATCGACGGGCTTCCACGGGAGCCGGCGCGCCCGCTCACAGGACGACATGTGAAATGGTGCGTTTTGGAGCGTTGAGGGGCGTTTGCCGGGAGGAATCACGTCCCAGACAGAAATATTAGTAACGCATAAGCCGCATCGAAAGGATTCTTCATATCGAATTTTTCTGACGGTGTGAGGGCGTGATCTTGTCTATTCAACATATCGGCGTGAATCGGCGGGAATCATTCGATTGATGCAATAAATCCGCAAAATCGCCAGGGTAAGCCCCTACGATTGTTTTATTGAAACGAGTTGTATATACAACTTAACGGCGATAGACTAGCTCTCACGTTGCCGCGACGCCGCTTGAAGCAGACGTTGGAAAACCTTCCGGTCGCGCCCGAACTTCCATCCCGAGACGAACGAACGCCATGAACCATCCGAACTTCACCGATCCCCGCCTCGACCCCTCCCGCACGATCCGCGCGCCGCGCGGCAGCGAGAAGGTCTGCAAGACCTGGCTGGCCGAAGCCGCGTACCGCATGCTCCAGAACAATCTGGACCCGGAAGTGGCCGAGCATCCGCACGCGCTGGTGGTTTATGGCGGCATCGGCCGCGCCGCGCGCAACTGGGAATGCTTCGACCAGATTCTGGCGTCGCTGAAGGATCTGAACGAGGATGAGACGCTGCTGATCCAGTCGGGCAAGCCGGTGGGCGTGTTCCGCACGCATGCGGATGCGCCGCGCGTGCTGCTGGCGAATTCGAATCTCGTGCCGCATTGGGCCACGTGGGAGCACTTCCACGAACTCGACCGCAAGGGCCTCATGATGTACGGCCAGATGACGGCGGGCAGCTGGATCTATATCGGCTCGCAGGGCATTGTTCAGGGCACCTACGAAACGTTCTACTCGGTGGCCAACCAGCATTTCAACGGCAATCCCAAGGGCCGCTGGATTCTCACGGGCGGCCTAGGCGGCATGGGCGGCGCGCAGCCGCTGGCCGCAACGATGGCGGGTTTCTCGATGATCGCGGTGGAATGCGACGAGACGCGCATCGACTTTCGTCTGAAGACGCGTTATGTGGACCGCAAGGCGAAGACGCTCGATGAAGCGCTTGCGATCGTCGAAGAAGCGAAGCAGACGGGCAAGCCGGTTTCGGTCGGTCTGCTCGGCAATGCCGCCGATGTGTTCGCCGAATGCGTGGCGCGCGGCATCACGCCGGACTGCGTGACCGACCAGACCAGCGCGCACGATCCGATCAACGGTTATCTGCCGCAAGGCTGGAGCGTCGAGCAATGGCGCGAGGCGCAAAAGGTTGCGCCGGACAGCATCGTCAAGGTGGCGAAGCAGTCGATGGCGCATCAGGTGCAGGCCATGCTCACGCTGCAGGAACGCGGCGCGGCCACGCTCGATTACGGCAACAACATCCGCCAGATGGCGCTGGAAATGGGCGTGGAAAACGCCTTCGATTTCCCGGGCTTCGTGCCGGCGTATATCCGCCCGCTGTTCTGCGAAGGCAAGGGTCCGTTCCGCTGGGTCGCGCTTTCGGGCGATCCTGAAGACATCTACAAGACCGATGCCAAGGTCAAGGAACTGATTCCCGATGATCCGCATCTGCATAACTGGCTCGACATGGCGCGCGAGCGCATCGCGTTCCAGGGGCTGCCCGCGCGTATCTGCTGGGTGGGCGTGAAGGATCGCTATCGTCTGGGTCAGGCGTTCAACGAAATGGTCAAGAACGGCGAACTGAAGGCGCCGATCGTGATCGGCCGCGATCACCTGGATACGGGTTCGGTCGCGAGCCCCAACCGCGAAACGGAATCGATGAAAGACGGTTCGGACGCCGTGAGCGACTGGCCGCTGCTCAACGCGCTGCTCAACACGGCGGGCGGCGCGTCGTGGGTGTCGCTGCATCACGGCGGCGGCGTGGGCATGGGCTTCTCGCAGCACTCGGGCGTGGTGATCGTCGCCGATGGCACGCAGGCTGCACATGAGCGTCTGGGCCGCGTCCTGCACAACGACCCGGCCACGGGCGTAATGCGTCACGCCGATGCCGGCTACGAACTCGCGCAGCAGACCGCTCGCGAAGCGGGCCTCAAGCTGCCGATGCTGGGCCGATGATTCATACGCCTGCCATGCAAGCTGCCCAGTTTGAATCCGCCGCGCGGCTTACGCTGCTGCGCGGCGCGGATCTGGTGGCGTCGCCGTGGAAGAATGGCGGCGGCGTCACGCGCGAAATCGCTTTGAGCGGCTCGCCTGAAGCGTTCGCGTGGCGCGTGAGCGTCGCGGACGTCGCCCAGGCCGGGCCGTTTTCGCGTTTCGACGGCGTGGCGCGTACGCTCGTGCTGCTGGAAGGCGCGGGCATGGTGCTCGACGAAACGGGCGAGCAGGCGCGTACGCACACGCTTGCCAACGCGCTGGACGTGGCGCGTTTCGACGGCGAAGCGCCCATTTCGGCACGCCTGATCGACGGTCCTACGCGCGACTTCAATCTGATGGTGCGCCGTGAGGTTGCGCGCGCAACCTTCGAAATATGGCGTGATAGTGTGACGCGCGAGGTCAGCGGCGAAACAGTGCTGCTCTACTGCGCAAGCGGTGCCTTGAATGTTCGTGTGAGCGGCGCGCAACGCGTTGCGCTGGGCGCAGGCGATACGCTGCGTATCGATACCACGGACACCACAGACACCACGGATGCCGTGCGTTACGCACGCATCGAGACGGAAGGCGAGGGCGCCTTGCTCGCCATCGCACTGGAGTCCATCAAGCCATGAACCAGACTGTCTGGCACAACCTGAATCTGTGCGCGCAGGGCGACCCGCGCGACACCATCGAGCATGCCGCGATTGCCGTGGAAAACGGCACCATCGTCTGGATGGGCGCGGCAGCGGCGTTACCGGCGGCTTTCGCGCCGTGGCCGCGCGAAGACCTGCAAGGCGCGTGGGTCACGCCGGGTCTCGTCGATTGTCATACGCATCTTGTCTACGGCGGCCAGCGCGCCGATGAATTCGCGCAGCGCCTCGCCGGCGTGAGCTACGAAGAAATCGCGCGCAATGGCGGCGGCATCGTCTCGACCGTGCGCGCCACGCGCGCGGCGAGCGAAGCGTCGCTGTTTGCGCAATCGGCGGCGCGCCTGGAGCCTTTGCTGGCCGAAGGCGTCACGGCTGTCGAAATCAAATCGGGCTACGGCCTCGAACTCGACGCGGAGCGCAAGATGCTGCGCGTCGCGCGTCAACTGGGCGAGCGCTATCCGGTCACGGTGCGCACGACCTTTCTCGGCGCGCACGCGTTGCCGCCCGAATACGCGGGTCGCGCCGACGCCTATATCGACGAAGTCTGCGAGCGTATGTTGCCCGCGCTGGCGGACGAAGGTCTCGTCGATGCCGTCGATGTGTTCTGCGAGCGCATCGGCTTTTCGCTTGCGCAAAGCGAGCGCGTGTTCGAAGCCGCTGCGCGCCGCAATCTGCCGGTCAAGATGCACGCGGAGCAATTGTCGAATAGCGGCGGCGCGGCATTGGCCGCGCGATACGGCGCGCTGTCTTCCGACCACCTCGAGTTTCTCGACGAAGCGGGCGTGGCCGCGATGAAGGAAGCGGGCAGCGTGGCGGTGCTGCTGCCGGGCGCGTATTACTTCATCCGCGAAACGCAGTTGCCGCCGCTCGAATTGTTGCGCCGCTACGAAGTGCCCATCGCGATTTCGACCGACAGCAATCCGGGCACCTCGCCGGCCACTTCGCTGCTGCTCATGATGAATATGGCGACGACGCTGTTCCGCATGACCGTGCCCGAAGTGCTGCAAGGCGTGACGCAGCACGCCGCGCGCGCATTCGGCGACGCCGCACGCCACGGCACGCTGGCCGTGAACCGTCCCGCCGATTTCGCGGTGTGGCAAGTGCAATCGCTCGCTGAACTCGCTTACTGGATTGGCCGTCCGTTGTGTACGCGTGTCGTGCGCGGCGGCAAGACCGTTTTCGATCGTCCTCTCACCGCATGAATCACGCCACGACTATGAATGATGCTTCGCGCTCGCTGTTCGCGGCACAGGCCTGGCTGCCGCAAGGCTGGCAACGCAATGTGCTGCTCGAATGGGATGCAGCGGGCACGCTGCTGCGCGTGCAGTCCGGTCTCGATGCAGCGCCCGATGGTGTCGCGAAGGCATCGGGTCCGGTTATACCTGGGATGCCTAATCTTCATTCGCATGCGTTCCAGCGTGCGATGGCCGGGCTCACCGAATACCGCGCGAATCCCACCGATAGTTTCTGGAGCTGGCGCGATCTGATGTATCGCTTTGCCGCGCGCATCACGCCCGACGATCTGGGCGCCGTCGCGCGCTGGCTCTACGTGGAAATGCTGAAGGCCGGTTATACGTCGGTTTGCGAATTCCATTACGTGCATCACGCGCAGGATGGGCAGCGTTATGTGAATCCGGCGGAACTCGCGCAACGCGTGGTCGATGCGGCGAGCGAAACCGGCGTGGGCATGACGATGCTGCCCGTGCTCTATCAATACAGCGGTTTTGGAGCGCGTGCGCCGCGCGAGGATCAGCGCCGCTTCATCAACACGCCCGAGCAATTGCTGGGCATCGTGGAAGCGCTGCGCGGCGCGCGGCCCGAGCATGGCGCACTGCGCTATGGCGTTGCGCCGCATTCGCTGCGCGCCGTTTCGGAAGCGTCGCTGCGATCGCTGCTGGCTGGGCTCGATGCGATTTCACCGGATGCGCCGGTGCATATTCATATCGCCGAACAAACCGCCGAAGTCGAAGCCTGCATCGAAACCGAAGGCGCGCGTCCGGTGCAATGGCTGCTAGATCGCTTCGATGTGAATGCGCGCTGGTGCCTCGTGCACGCAACGCATGTCGACGATCGCGAAACGCAGGCGCTCGCACGCAGCGGCGCGGTGGCGGGTTTGTGTCTGACCACCGAGGCCAATCTGGGCGACGGCATCTTCCCGACGCACGACTATCTCGCCGCGAATGGCGTGTTTGGCGTGGGTTCGGATAGTCATATCGGCGTGGACTGGCGCGCGGAATTGCGTCTGCTCGAATACGGGCAGCGCCTCGTGCGCCGCGAGCGCAATGTGCTGGCGGCGCCGCAACAGACCAGCGTGGCAGACCGCCTGTACAGCGCGGCGCTCGCCGGCGGCGCACGGGCGACCGGCCGCAAGGTGGGTGCGCTCGAAGCGGGCGCGCGCGCCGACTGGATCGTGCTCGACGCGCAGCATCCCGATCTCGCGGAAAAAACGCCGCAAAACTGGCTTTCTTCGGTGGTGTTCTGCGAGCATGGGCAAACGCCGGTGCTGGATGTCTACACGGGCGGCGAAAAGGTTGTCGAAGGCCGCCGCCATCGCGACGAAGCGCGGCTCTATGCCGACTATCGCGCGACGCTGGCACGCCTGCTCGCAGACGCCTGAGCGCCTCATCACGAACGGACCGACCGACTCATGACCGATCTCTACACCCTCGAGCGCGGCGACGCGCCGCTGCTCGTTTCGATTCCGCATCTGGGCACCACGATTCCCGAGGCACTGCGCGCGCAATACACGGACGTCGCATTGACGGTCGCGGATACCGACTGGCATCTCGATCGCCTTTATGTATTTGCGAAGTCGCTGGGCGCGACCATTCTGGGCGCGCGCGTCTCGCGTTACGTGATCGACCTCAATCGCCCGCCTAACGATGAAAGCCTCTATCCGGGGCAGACGACCACCTCGCTCTGCCCGACTGAAACGTTCCGTGGCGAGCCGATTTATCGCGAAGGTTGTGCGCCCGATGCGGCGGAGCGCGAGCGCCGGGTGCAGGCGTATTGGCAACCGTATCATCAGACGCTGCGCGCCGAGCTTGAGCGCCTGCGCAGCCAGCACGCCAACGTGCTGTTGTGGGAAGCGCATTCGATTGCGAGCGTATTGCCGCGTCTATTCGACGACAAACTGCCGGATCTGAATCTCGGTACACAGGAAGGGCGCACGACGCACGCATCGGTGCAGGCGCGCGCGGAGCAGGCTGCTGCCGCAAGCGACTTTACGTGGATCGCAAACGGGCGTTTCAAGGGCGGCTATATCACGCGTCATTTCGGCGCGCCGGAACAGGGCGTGCACGCGATCCAGCTTGAAATGTGCCAGTCGACGTATATGAACGAGCATGCGCCGTTCGACTACGCGCCTGCGCTTGCAGAGCGCGTCGAGCCCGTGCTGCGCAAGATGGTGGGCGGTGCGCTGGAGGCGATTCAGGCGCTCAATGCTGCGTCCTGAGTAGTGTGAAGCATTAAAGCGTGAAAGCTGAACGGCTCTGGATTGATCGTCCAGAGCCGTTTTTTATTGGGTGTCAGGAATTGTATTTTCAGTCGTATTTTCAGTCGCGCTCGATTGGCAGAATCAAACGCTCAGGAATGGTTTGCGGCGCGCGGCGCATCGTGACGTAATAGATCACACCGGGAACGATCAAGCCGAGAATCCACGAAATATCGGTGCCGCCCAGCGCATCGACGAAAGGGCCCGTATAAAAACTCGTGGAAATAAACGGCATTTGCACCAGCACGCCTAGCACGTAAATCGTGATCGCTTTCACATTCCAGCGGCCGTAGCGGCCATGGGGATCGGAGAGCGCGGGCACGTCATAGCGCGACTGCGTAAAGCAATAATAATCGACGAGATTGATCGCGCTCCAAGGCGTGAAGAAAGCCAGCAGGAACAGAATAAATGCCGTGAATTCCTTGAGGAAGGAGTGGCGTCCGGCGAGTGCAACCAGCGTCGAAATCCCCACCATGCCGACGATATAGACAAGGCGATGACGCGTAGAAATAGCGCGTTTCGCACGAAACGCGCTAACGATCGTGGCCATCGACATAAAGCTGCCGTAGGCATTGAGCGTGGTCACCGTGAGCTTGCCGAAAGCGATGCTGAAATACAGCATGGCCGCGACCGCGCCGCTTGCACCAAGCCCCACGATATACGCCACTTCATGGTGCGCGAATTCATGCCCGGCGAGCGCCGCGGCGAACACGCCGAATACCATCGCCGCCTGCGCACCGATCACCGACCCTGAACCGACCGCCAGAAAGGTTTTAGCCGGCGAGGTCGAGCGCGGCAAATAGCGCGAATAGTCTGCAACATAAGGACCGAAAGCTATCTGCCACGAAGCCGAAAGCGACATCGAAAGCAGGAAGCTCGCCACGGTGAAATGCCGGTTGGCGAGCAGCGCGCCAATATCGTGATGCGCAAAGAGTTGCGCGAACATATAGCAGAACGCCAGCACGCCGATCACGCTGGCGATGCGTCCGACAAAGTGAATCGAACGATAGCCGAGTATCGTCAGCACGACGATCAGCGCCGCGAACAGGCAGATGCCGGTCGTATCGGAAACAGCCAGCAATTGCGCGGTGGCCTGGCCCGCGAGCACGGTGCCGCTCGCTGAAAAGCCCACATACATGAGGCAGACGAGCACGATAGGAATGGCCGCGCCATACACGCCAAACTGCACGCGGCTCGAAATCATCTGCGGCAGGCCGAGTTGCGGACCTTGAGCGCCGTGCAGCGCCATCACCGCGCCGCCGATCAGTTGTCCAATCAACAGCGCGATAAGCGACCAGAACACGTCGCCGCCAAGCACGACGGCGAGCGCGCCCGTGATGATCGCCGTCACCTGCAGATTGGCGGAAAGCCAGAGCGTGAACTGGCTGAAGAGGCTGCCGTGGCGTTCCGTATCGGGAATGTAGTCGATTGAACGGGATTCCAGCAGCTTGCGGCTTTCCGGCTCAAGTTTGACGAGGGATTCAGGAATGGCCACGGACGGCTCCGGTAACAGGAAGTAGGCGTGACGCCCGTGCAGACGAGCGCAAGGATGCTCAAATCTTGTTGTATAGACAACTCGTGCGAAATAGGGAGTTACCCGCGTGCAGTGACGTGCGCCGGTGCATTGTGCGCCGGGTTTCCAATCGGAAAAAAATGATTATTCGTGGATGAGTGCGTGCGTATGCGGCGGCGCTACAGCAGCCACTCGATCGGCAGGATGGAAAAGAACCAGACGGCCAGGCGTGAGCTCCAGCGCGAGTTTGGTTCGGTGTCGTAACGCATCGTGCCGTCTGCGGTTTCGCGGGTCCAGTAGAGCGAACCGTCCGGGTCGAGTTTCGCCTGCCAGGCAAGCTTCGGAACCTGGGTCCAGAACGCCGATTCGATGCGGCCCGCAAGCACCGGGCTTTCGATCACGAGGCCGAGTTCGGTGTTGAGATTGGCCGAGCGCGGATCGAAATTGAGCGAACCGACAAAGACGCGCCGACCATCTACCGCGAACGTTTTCGCATGCAGGCTCGAACCGGAACTGCCGAATACGCCGGGTGCCTGTTCCCTGTTCGCGCTTGTGCCGGCCGCGCGGCGCAATTCGAACAATTCCACGCCGCCGTTGAGCAAGGCTTTCCGACGGCGAGCGTAGCCGGCGTGGACGGGCAGCACATCGGTGGCTTCGAGCGAGTTCGTGAGCACGCGCACCGTCACGCCATTCGCTGCGAGTTGCGTGAAGTATTGCGTGCCCAGTTCGCCGGGGACGAAGTACGGCGAGACCAGATCGATTTCGCGCTTCGGTTCGCCGAGGATGTCGCGCAACTGATTGAGTACGAGCGATTCCGGCGCGGCCTTGCCTTTCGCCTTGGCCGGGTCGTCGCTCACGAGACGCGTGGGCGCCCATTCGAGTGGCAGGGTGCCGTCCAGCAGGCGGCGTACGTCGGTCTGTTCTTGCAGCGCTGCAATAAAGGCTTTTGCAGCGGGATTGGTCTGAACGGCTTGCGCGGCGCGATCGAGCGAATCGAGTTGGGCTGGCTGCGGCGCGGGCAGGATTTCATGCGCGGGCCATGCCGAAGCGCTTGACCAGTATCGGTCGAAATCGTGCGCGACATCGCTGGCAGCAGGGCCAACGGCCAGCACATCGAGATCGGCGAATACCACGCCGTCCGTCGCGCCAAAATATTCGTCGCCGATATTGCGGCCACCGAGGATGGTGGCCATGCTGTCGGCGGTCAGCGACTTGTTATGCATGCGCCGGTTCAGGCGCGAAAAATCGTAGAGGAATCCGATCGATTTCGGGCTGCGTATGGCGAAGGGATTAAAGAGGCGTACCTGAATGTTGGGATGGGCATCCAGCGCGGCGAGCGTGGCATCGAGCGAGGATGGGATGCCGTTATCGTCGAGCAGCAGACGCACACGCACGCCTCTATTCGCGGCTTCGCGCAGCGCTTCGAGCAATAGCGTGCCCGTGAGATCGTTGCGCCAGATGTAGTACTGCACGTCGAGCGTGCGTTGCGCAGCGCGGACGAGATCGACGCGCGCGGCGAAGGCGTCCAGCGGATTCGCGAGCGGATCGATGCCGCTCAGACCCGGATGCGTAGCGATTGCGCTTTCGATCGCCACGCCCAGCGGCGTCGCGCGCGCCTGTGTGAGGCTCAGGGCAGTGGAATCCGTACGCGGACCTGGCGTGGGTAGCTGGCAGGCCGTGAGCGCGAGCGCGCACAGCATGGACCCGGTGCCGATGCCGGAGAACAAACATCGCTTCACTATCGATGAAATGGACGATCTTGGCATGGAGCATCCGCGCGGAGATTGGCGTCAGCTTACGCGAATGCGATTGGCCATTCCACGAGGATGCGCGCACGCGCGCTTGAATCGTGTGCGGACTGGCTGCGCTCCGGTTGGGCTTGCCGAACGCGGACCGATTGGCGCGCGACAATGACTTCGTTATTCGCGCAGCATCTGTGCGAGCGTAGCGAACAGGACCGCGCGACGATTGGTTTTACGGTGAATCATGCCAACCGTGCGCATGAACGGCGGATTGCTCAAGGTAATGAGTTTCAGATTGGGATCGTCACGCCAATTGCCGTTGTGGAGCACGGGCAGCACGCTGACACCCACATCGTTGCGCACGAGCGAGACGATCGTTTCGATGGAATTGAGTTCGAGGTATTCCTGCGGTTTCATGCCGAGCGTGCGCAAGGCGTTGTCGATCACGTTGCCGGTTGGAACACGGCGATCGAAACGGAGAAAGTTTCGATCGCGCAGAATGCGCCGCGTGTCGTTGCCTTTCACGGCACGGCTAGTGACAAGCATGAGCGGCTCTTCATAAAGCGGCGTCCATGCGAGCGATTCGTGCACCGTGCCGTCGGCATTGCCGACCACCACGGCCACATCGACTTCACCCGTTTCCACCATCTCGGCCAGCTCGGCCGAGCGCGCGGAAGTCAGGCGCACTTCCAGTTCGGGATGCCCGGTCTTGAGGTGCGCAACGGCAAGCGAAAGCGCACCGATCACAGAGACCACGGCACCGACGATCACCGAGCCTTGCAGCGTATCGTCCGCACTGGCAGGCAGTTCGTCGATCAGATCGAGAATGCGTTCGACCTTCGTGCAGATTTCCAGCCCTTCGCGCGTAAACGCCACCTGACGGGCGCGCCGGTCGAACAACTGGCGCCCCAGTGCTTCTTCGAGCCCGCGCATCTGCAGACTCACGGCCGCCTGCGTGAGCGCGGTCTTTTCCGCAGCGAGGGCGAACGAGCCGCTACGCGCGACGGCGTGCAAGGTACGCAGCATGCGCAGGGAGAGCATGGAAGAAATATTTAAGTATCGAAAACAAAATATTAATGTTTTTTTGCTTGAGCCTTCAAGATAATTGTCATGTCCGTCTGACCGATGCGCCTGGCTGGCGCTTCGCCGTGCTTCGACCACTTCAACCGATATCGTCATGACACGCTTTAACTGGCACAACCCTTATCCGACGCCGCGCTTGCCGGTGTTCGCCCGCAACGTCGTTTCGACCTCGCATCCGCTGGCGGCGCAGGCCGGTTTGCGCATGCTCTGGAAAGGCGGTAACGCGGTAGACGCGGCGATTGCGGCTGCGGCGGCGATCACGGTGGTCGAGCCGGTGTCGTGCGGCCTCGGCGGCGACGCTTTCGCGCTTGTCTGGGACGGTGAGCGCCTGCATGGCCTGAATGCGTCCGGCACCGCGCCGGCTGCCTGGAATCTCGACTACTTCCGCCGCAAATACGGCGAGGAAAACGGCTTGGCCAGACAGCCCAAACGCGGCTGGGATACGGTCACGGTGCCGGGCGTGATCGCAGGCTGGGAAGCGCTGCATGCGAAGTTCGGTTCGCTGCCGTTCTCGGACCTGATGGCGCCCGCGATCGAGATCGCTGAACGCGGGTATGCGGTGCCCACGATCGTCGCGCGCAAATGGCAGGCTGCCGTGCCGGAATTGCACAATCAGCCGGGTTTTGCAGACACATTTATGCCGCGCGGACGCGCGCCCGAGATCAGCGAGCATGTACGTTTGCCGGGCCATGCGGCCACGTTGCGGCGGCTCGCGGAAGCCGGGCCGCGCGCGTATTACGAAGGCGAAATCGCCGAGCGCATCGCGGCGTTTGCACGCGAAGGCGGCGGGGCGCTCACGCTCGACGATCTGCGCAACTATCGCGCAGAGTGGGTCGAGCCTATTTCAAAGGGCTATCGCGGCTATCGCGTGCACGAGATTCCGCCTAATGGGCAGGGCATTGCGGCACTCATTGCGCTCGGCATTCTGGAGCAATTCGATATTGCTGCGTTGCCATGCGATGGCATCGAATCGCAGCATTTGCAGATCGAAGCGATGAAACTCGCGTTCGCCGATGTTTATCGTTATGTTTCCGATCCGAAATCGATGGAAGTGACGCCCGAACAGATGCTCGACGAGGCGTATCTTAAGGAACGCGCCAGGCTGATCGACCCGAAGCGCGCGACGCAATTCGATTTCGGCATGCCGCGCTCGGGCGGCACGATTTATCTTTCCGCCGCCGACGAGCGCGGCATGATGGTGAGCTTTATCCAGTCCAACTATATGGGCTTTGGATCGGGCGTAGTCGTGCCGGGCACCGGTATTGCCATGCAGAATCGCGGTTGCGGTTTTTCGATGGACCCGGCTTCGCCGAATGTGGTCGATGGCGGCAAGCGGCCATTCCATACGATCATTCCCGCGTTCCTCACGCAGCAGGTGAATGGCCGCGATGAAGCGGTCATGAGTTTCGGCGTGATGGGCGGCGACATGCAGCCACAAGGTCATCTGCAGACGGTGGTGCGTATGCTCGATTACGGCCAGCAACCGCAGGCCGCGTGCGATGCGCCACGCTGGAAAGTGAATCGCGATTTCACGCTGGATATCGAATCGACTTTCGATGCCGATACCGCGCAGGCGCTGCAAGCACGCGGCCACGTCATTCAGGGTATCGACGATCCTTATATGGATTTCGGCTCCGGTCAATTCATCTGGAAACTCGATCGCGATGACCTCGAACGCGGTTATGTGGCGGCCAGCGATACACGGCGCGACGGCCTCGCTGCGGGTTTCTGAGCACGCCCGTTTGACGCTGTCTGATGCACACTGGCCCGCTGTACTGAACGATTTACCCAGCAGTGCTATATTCGTGGGTGGCGTTGCAGTGCAGCAACGCGTGATGCTTACGTTTTGTCAGATGGCGGAGAGTTAAATGTCGATCGAATACCGTGGCTTTCAGATCAATGTCGATACGAAAGCCGACGCGACGGACACCCAATGGCTGTGCCGCGCAGATATCAAAGGCGTGAAAGACGAAGTACGCGATGTCCAGTTGCCGGTCGTGGACCTCGAGTTTCCCAAGCTCAAGATCGATGTGCTGATGGTGGTGAGCATGGTGGAGCACAAGGCGCGTCAGTCCATCGATGACTGGCACACGGCACATCCGGCTTCGGCTTGAATGTGCTGTTGATGCATCGCGCGTGATTCGCCAGCGATGAGATGGAAATGAAAAGGCCCGCGAGGGCCTTTTGCTTTTCGAGGCGTTGCGTTTATTTGCGTCCGACGACATGCCTCGGCTGCCCCGCATAAAACGCCGCGATATTGTCGATCAGTTGATCGGCTAGCGCCTGAATCGCTTCGTCGCTCGCCCACGCAACGTGAGGCGTGAGAATAAAGCCGGGATGCCCGAGTATCGCCTGGAAAGGATGTTGCGCAGGCAACGGTTCTTGCGAAACCACATCGAAACCCGCGCCAGATAGTTGCCCGGATTGAAGCGCGTCGACCAGCGCGGCTTCGTCCACGAGACCGCCGCGCGCGGTATTGATCAGCAGCGGGCGGCGTGCCATGCGTGCGAAAGCAGCTGCATCGATCAGGTTGCGCGTAGCGGGCGTGAGCGGACAGTGCAGCGAGATGATGTCGCTTTGCGCGAGCAGCGTGTCTAAGGGCACGAAATCCTCGGTGGTATCAGCGCGGTCTGCGTGTGCCGCGAACAGCACGCGCAGTCCCAGCGCACGACCGATCGCTGCCGTTGCTTGCCCGAGCGCGCCCGCGCCGATAATGCCGAGCGTCGACCCTGCCAGATCGCGAATCGGATAATCGAAGAAGCAGAATTGGCCCGCTTCGAGCCAGCGCCCGGCGCGCACGGCTTCACGATAGGCGACGAGGCTGCGCCGCAGCGCGAAGATCAGCGCAAAGGTGTGCTCCGGTACCGTGTTGCGCGCATAGCCGCGAATATTGCTCACGACGATGTCACGCGCGGCGCAGGCCTGTAGATCGATATTGTCGGTGCCGGTTGCCGCGACGGCGATCATGCGTACGCGCGGTGCCTGTGCGAGCGCGTCCGCCGTGATCGGCGCCTTGTTGGTGATGACGATATCGGCGTCACGGATACGTTGCGTCACCTCGGCGGGCAAGGTGCGATCGTAAGTTTCCAGGCGATGGTCGAACGGCAAGGCGCGCAAACGGGATTGCGGCGCAAGAGTGGCGCGGTCGAGAAAAACGACGCGGGGTGGCGCAGCCAGGTCGGTCATGAGCGAGAGCGGGAAAATGGGCGGATCGGAAATCGGGAAAATTGTTGCGCTTGAAGGAGCACGGAAGGGCGCGCCATGCAGTCACCCTTCAGTCACGCTGCATTGTGCGGCGCGCGTGATCCACGAGGTTTGCTGTTTGATCGACAAAAGTTTCCGATCGGGAAAAGCGCGGGAAAATCTCGGGAATATTGCGGGAGCCGCGCTCGCGAACCGCAAGCCTTTCCATTTGCTCAACCCCGATTGAGCAACCATCGATTATCAAAGCGCCCGATCCAGCCCATGATGGTGTCCAGATTCGAAAACCAGTCTGGAGACAATCATGTCACGACCCCTTTCGGGTATCCGCGTTCTGGAGCTTGGGCAGCTGATCGCGGGCCCGTTCGCCGGGAAAATGCTCGCTGAGTTCGGCGCGAGCGTCATCAAGGTCGAGCCGCCGGGCAGCGGCGACCCGCTGCGCAAATGGCGTCTGCTGCACGAAGGCACTTCCGTGTGGTGGGCGGCGCAATCGCGCAACAAGCAATCGCTCACGCTCGATCTGCGCGCGCCGGAAGGGCAGGATGTGATCCGTCGTCTCGTATCGGAAACAGACGTGCTGATCGAGAACTTTCGCCCTGGCACGCTCGAGGGCTGGGGTTTGGGCTGGGACGTGCTCAGCGAGATCAACCCGGGGCTCATCATGCTGCGCGTGTCGGGCTATGGTCAGACGGGACCGTATCGCGACCGGCCCGGTTTCGGCGTCGTGGCGGAAGCGATGGGCGGTCTGCGCCATCTCAGCGGCGAGCCAGAACGTACACCGGTGCGCGTGGGGATTTCGATCGGCGATTCGCTTTCCGCGCTGCATGGTGTGATCGGCATCCTGATGGCCTTGCGCCATCGCGAGCAGCAGGGCGGCAAGGGCCAGGTGGTGGACGTCGCGCTTTATGAATCGGTGTTCAACATGATGGAGAGTCTGCTGCCGGAGTATTCGGTGTTCGGCACGGTGCGCCAGCCTGCCGGCAGTAGCTTGCCCGGCATCGCGCCGAGTAATGCCTACCGTTGCAGCGACGGCAAATACGCGCTGATTGCGGGCAACGGCGACAGTATCTATCGCCGCTTGATGGAGTTGATCGAGCGCCCGGATCTGGGCGCCGATCCGGCGCTTGCGCAGAACGACGGACGCGTCGCGCAGGTCGCGCGCATCGACGAGGCGATTGGCGCCTGGTGTGCGCGCCGCACGCTCGACGATGTGCTTGCCGCGCTCAACGAGGCGCGCATTCCGGCGGGGCGTATCTATGACGTGGCGGATATCGCCGCCGATCCGCATTACCACGCCCGCGAGATGATCGTCGAAGACCGCCTGCCCGACGGCACGCCGGTGCAGGTGCCCGGCATCGTGCCGAAGCTGAACGCGACGCCCGGTGTGATCGAGCACAGCGCGCCGACGCTCGGCGAGCATACCGATACGGTGCTGGAATCGATCGGCATCGACGCAGCGACGCGTGACGCCTGGCGCGCACGCGGTGTGATCTGAACGCGGGAGGAGACCATGACGAAGCAGTCAAAACGCCTGTATCTGAACGAAGTCGCAACACGCGACGGCTTCCAGAACGAAGCGGCTTTTATCGATACCGACGATAAAATCGCACTGATCGATGCGCTGAGCGCATGCGGCTACGCGAAGATCGAAGTGACGTCGTTCACTTCGCCGAAAGCGATTCCCGCGCTGCGCGACGCGGAGGCCGTCATGCATGGCATCGCGCGCCAACCGGGCGTGGTCTATACGGTACTTGTGCCGAATGTGCGAGGCGCGGAGCGCGCGCTTTCGTGCAACGTGGACGAAGTGAATCTCGTGATGTCCTTGAGCGAAAGCCACAATCGCGCGAATCTGCGCATGACGCGCGAGCAGTCGTTTGCACAACTCGGCGATGTGATCGACGCAATGCGCGGCACGGGCGTGGCGATCAACGTCTCGCTGTCGACCGCGATGGGCTGTCCGATGGAAGGCGATGTGCCGCTTGCAACCGTGCTCGACTGGATGGCGCGCTTTGCAGAGCGCGGCGTGCATGGCATCACGCTTTGCGATACGACCGGTATGGCTTATCCGAGTCAGGTGCGCGAGCTGTGCGAGCGCTCGCGCGCACAATTCGATGCGCTCGAATTGACGCTGCATTTTCACAATACGCGCGGCATGGCGCTTGCCAATACGCTGGCCGCGCTCGAAGCGGGCATCGTGCGCTTCGATGCGTCGCTCGGCGGGCTCGGTGGCTGTCCGTATGCGCCGGGCGCCACGGGCAACGTCTGCACCGAAGAACTGGTACACATGCTCGAACTGGACGGCTACGATACCGGCGTGAATCTTGCCGCCGTGCTTGATGCGTCGGCGCGTCTGCCTGCGCTGATCGGCCATGACGTGCCGAGCCAGATCCTCAAGGCGGGCCGCCGCACCGACCTTCATCCGTTGCCTGGCGGCGTGCAAGGCATGCCCGAGCAGCGCGCGTTCTCATAAGGAGTGAATCAATGGCATTGATCGATCATCTCGACCATCTGGTCCTGACCTGCGTGGACCCCGAAGCGACGAAGCACTTCTACACGGAAGTGTTGCAGATGCAACTGGAGACCTTTGGCGCGGGGCGCCTCGCGTTTCGTTTCGGCAACCAGAAGATCAATCTGCATGTGCGTGGCGCGGAATTCGAGCCGAAGGCGCACGTGCCGGTGCCCGGCGCGCTCGATCTCTGCTTTATCGCCGCGGTGCCGCTCGATGCGGTGATCACGCATCTGAATGCGTGCGAATGGCCCATTGTGGAAGGACCGGTCGAGCGCACGGGCGCGACGCAGAAGATCCGCTCCGTTTATGTGCGTGATCCCGATCTGAATCTCATCGAAATCTCCGAACTGATCTAAAGTTTCCGATCGGAGAAAAAGTTTTCCCGGATTGTTTTTCTCTTTCGCAGTGAGACGGGGGGCGCCGTCCCGCTGCCGAAAGCATGGGCGATCGAGCCCGTGCACGGACGCGCCACGCGCGTCCGCCTCTCTCGTCCCGCCTGCCGCAGTCCTTCCTCCGTTGCCTTCCTATCGAAGCCCGCTTGGGGCACGCACCTTTCGCATGCGCGCCAGATGCCGCACAATGACCTGATCCATCGGTTCCGTTAGCAAACCTTTCCCCTTGCATCATGGTCAATCCGCTTCATTTCGATCTGCAGTCGTTGCGCGTGTTTCTGCTCGTTTCGGAGCATGGCAGCCTGACCAAGGCCGCCGAGCACGGCCAGCTCACGCTCTCTGCCGTGAGCAAGCGCATTGCGGAACTGGAGAGCGTGACGGACTGCGCGCTCTTTATCCGCCGCGCGCGCGGCGTGGAACTCACGCCCGCCGGCATCGCACTGCTCGAACATGCCACGCGCGTGGTCGATCAGGTCAACCGCATGGCGAGCGAGATGGGCGATTACGCGGCCGGCGTGCGCGGCCACGTGCGCATGTGGGCCAATACCTCGGCGATCGTGCAGTTTCTGCCCGTGGATCTCGCCGGCTTTCTCAACGGGCATCCGGGCATCAAGGTCAGTCTGGAAGAGCGCCTGAGCCATGAGATCGTCGAAGCACTGAACGCAGGCAAGGCCGATATTGGCGTGTTCGCGGACAACGTGCCCGCGCCGGGCGTCGAACGGCGTCTTTATCGGCGTGACGAACTCGTGTTGCTGGTGCCGCAGGGGCATCGCTTTGCAAAGCAGGACATCATTCGTTTTGCGGATACGCTCGACGAAGATTATGTCGGCCTGAGCGACGGCAGTTCGCTGCTCGCCCGCATGACCGACGCAGCGTTCGCCGCCGAGCGCTCGCTCAAGTTGCGCATTCAGGCGTCGAATTTCGATGGCGTGTGCCGCATGATCGAAGCGGGGCTGGGCATTGGCATTCTGCCGCGCGATTCGGTGAGCGACGAGCGCGGCAAGATCGGCGTTTCCAAAGTGAAACTCGCGGATGCGTGGTCCACGCGCACGCTCTGGGTGGGTATCAAGGCGGGCAGTGCGCCGAGTTCGGATATCGTGAGCCTGTTCGACTATATGTCGGCGCGTAGCTGAAAACGTAAATGGCCACGCATTGCGTGGCCTTTCCATCTGCCGGTGCGATTCCAGTCAGTTTCCGGTGCTGGAAGCAGGCTGGAATCGTTTGTGCACGGCGGCTATTTAACGTTCATTGAGCGTCGGATTGGTTGCCGTAATAAACGGATCAAACGTCATATGAGCGTTATCTTCCAGCAGCATGGTAATCGTATATTGGACGTTGTTTCCCGCGCTGTTGACGCGGCCGCCCCAAACCGTTCCGTCGTATTGCGGATAACTTTGCGGATTGACCATATTGGGAATGGCCTGGCCGTTAAACGAAAGAATGGAAATGGATTCGCCAGGGTTGATGGAAACAGCCGACCACACGATCGTATCGCCGTTTTGGCACTTGGTGCGCAATTCATTGGTCCCTTCCGATCCGTCGCCGCTGTAGCCGGTCGAATCGACCATAAAAACATATTTCGCCAGATTGTTTTCAGCAATTGCCTTGGCGACATTGACAAGCACATTCACATAGATCGTAGCCATCATTCCCCCACGTTTTAAAAATATAAGAAGTGAGTCTCCGGTCCTGATGGAACTGGAGTTGAATTTTACGTCAATCACATCGAGACAATACGAAAGCGACTTTCCGGTTCGGCCCTGGGAAAGTGCGCGCTAGATAAAGAATTCATCCGTCGCGCCAAGCGGAATATAGGAGACTTTCTTCGCGAAAGTACCCTCTCAAGAATGATAGGTGAGGGTGGCGATGTTCTTGTAGCGAGTGCTGCGCGATGTTTATGTCGGAATCCGAATTGATTGATTCGAATTCGCGCTGACAGATTGTTATGTCAGCTTATGCGCGCGAGATAAGCGGAGGTACGTATTTGTGTTGTTGCCGGAAATTTAGCGGGGATGCAATTCATTTTCTTGTCATGTAATTTTTTGTAATGGCATCCCGCTAGAAGGTCTGGAATTGATTGCGTTCCAGATCGGCATCATCGCGTTGTTGCAAGTGACGCGTAACGCTCGTTTCTCTTAATGGTTTTTGCTAATGGAGTAAACGCGCGAAAAGAGTGATGACGTGGAGTCGGTTCTGTGATCGATCAAACCGGATTGATTTCGTCCTGACTACGGCGTGTGGTGAGCGGTCCGAGCACACGCAGCGTGATGGCAACAATCGCCAGCGCGCCCGAAATCACGCCAAACATGGCAAGCGGACCGTGTTGGGTCAGCACGGGCAGCAGGATAAAGGGCAGGGCGCTGCTGACGATGCGCGAAAGCGAATACGTGCTGCCGATTGCCGTCGAACGCACGCTCGCGGGGAAAATTTCGGCTTGATAGACGTGGTACGCGTTGCTGAAGACATTCGAAGCGCAAGTCGTCAGCACACCGAAGCAGATAATCATGGCGATGTTATCGGAATAGGCAAAACCCAGACCGAACAACGCAATCGTGACCAGCGAGGCGATCACCAGCGTGCGCCGCTCGATCCAGTTCAGCAGCGGCACGGAAAGCAGCGAGCCGAGCGGATAACCGAGGAACGAGAGCGCCACGAACAGTGTGCTGCCGGTTACGTCGAAACCGCGACTTTTCACTACCACACCCGCAAGCGTGCCGAAGCCGTAATAGCCGAAGCCCTGAAACAGGTGGAAGATCACCAGCATCACATAACGCTTGTCGTAAGGCGCCTTGCCGAGCAGCGCAATGCGTTCGCGCAGGCTCAGCGGATGCTTGCGCTCGCCGCTTTCTGCGAAGTTCGTGGGCATGGCTACCCCGGCGCTATCGGCGAAACGGCGCAGCGTATTGTGGGCTTCCTGCACACGGCCTTGCGCGAGCAGCCAGCGCGGGCTTTCCGGCAGACGATGCTTGACGGCCAGCACGAACACCGCGCCCAGGCTGCCGATCGCGAGAATCACGCGCCATCCCGCGATGCCGTCGTAATGCAGCGGATTGAGCCATACCGCCAGAAAGCCCACCAGCGGCACCGCGATATACGAGGTGGTGTAGGCCCAGGCGGCAAGACGGCCGCGCCGGTCTTTCGGCAGGATTTCGGAGAGGTAGCTGTCCGCCACCGGATAGATCGCGCCCACGCCGACACCGGTGAGAAAGCGACAGATCACCAGCATGCCGGCATTGATCGAGAACGCGCCCAGCAGCGAAAACAGGCTGTACCAGACCAGCGTGAGCAGAAACGCGCGGCGTCGCCCGATGCGATCGGCGAGACTGCCCAGCAGCAGCGAACCAAAGAACATGCCGATAAAGGCCGATGCCAGCAGCAGCTTGAAATCGGTGCTGTGACCGTCGAGACCGTATTCGTTTTGCAGCGCGGACCCGATCGAGCTGACGAGAAAGATCTCGTACATGTCGAAGAACAGGCCGATGCCGACGACCCAGACGACGAAACGGTGCAGTGCACCAACGGGCATCTCGTCCATAAAGGCGCCGAGCGTGGTGGACTGCGGTGCACGGCCGGGCAGTGCGCTGCCGGAGGCTGCGGTGCCGGAGGCCTCGCCCGGGGCATGGCCGCCCAGATTCAGTGGTTGGCTGTTCATCATGTCTCCTGGTATAGGTATGCCGCGGCTCTTCAAGGCCGGCGGTTTGCGCGCTGCCGCATGGGTCCTTTGAGGGATCGTGTGACTTTAGGCGCCTGATACCAGTGTCGGCGATTTTCCCCAGCGCGAAAATTGCGGATGACTCAAGCCTCCTTTCCCGGCGAGAAAGTCTGGCATGCGCGCAAGTCCTCGACATGCTGCGTGTTTCCTATGAGAAATAAACGTCGAATGCGCACGCAACCCAGTTTTTCGATCGGTTTCCCAATTCGCATGCACCAAGGCCAAATCGGCGCAGAATATTGATCCGCGTCACTGTTTCGTGCAGCCGCGAAACCGCGGCCAATCGCCGTAAGCCCAGCCAGACGGGCTTATAACGGCCCCAGTAAGTTGTCTATGCGAGGATCGCTATGGGATCGTATGAGCCTCGATGCCAGAATGCGGGCCGCTTAGCAAGCCGCGACACTCTGTCGCCCTTGTGAGTCGCGCACGCACCTGGAGGTCCCCTCATGAAAAACCACGGCCTGTCACGGCGGGGTTTTCTCAAAGCCAGCATGCTGGCGGGCGTGGCGGTATATGTGGCGCCGTTCGGCAGCCGCGCATTCGCTGCCCTGTTCGAAGAAAAACTCCTCACACCGGTCAAATGGGATGCCGCTACCGGCGCACCCAAGTTCCGTATCGACGGTATCGCCAAAGTCACGGGCTCGAAAGTCTTCGCGCGTGACGTTCGCGCCGCCGACATGCCCCATTGGCCGCAACAGCAGTCGCACGCGCTGATTCTGCGCACGACCCAGGCCGACCGCCTCTACGAAGGCTTCGACCTGAGCCTGCTCGGCGACGATCTCAAGCCCGACCGCGTTGTCACCGCCGACGATCTCGCGCGCGATGGCCTGGCGTTCCCCGCCTTCTACGGCGACGATATGCTGCTGCCCGCGGGCAAGACGCCCGCCTATCTGGGCCAGGCGGTTGCGATCCTGATCTATCACGATTTCGCGCGCTTTCGCTTTGCGAAGAATGCGCTCAAGTTCCGCGACGATGTGATCCGCTACGGCGCGCAGACCGGCTCGCTCGAACGCGATCCGTGGGGCACCTTCCGCTTCGTGCGCGTGGGCGGCAAGACGGCCTATGACGACGATGTCTATTCGAGCCTCAAGGACGCGCCGATTTTCCCGAGCATGATGCGCAAGCACGCGCCGGTCTGGCCGGACGGCAACGAGCACGGCAAGCTCGACGAGCAGGGCATGTTCCACGCCGGTCGTATCGCCGATGAACTCGATCATCCGTCGGGCGACTGGCTGGTGTTCGATCGCGAGTACAACACCCAGTCGATCGATACCGCCGCGCTGGAACCGGACAACGCGAACGGCTGGTACGACGCCGCCACGCAGTCGCTGCATATGGTCGTGCCCACGCAGTCGCCGCTCGAAGTGGCGGATGCGGCTGCGGGCATGGTTGCGAAGTGCGCGTATCCGGTGAAGCAGTTGTTTCTGCATCCGTGCTACACGGTGGGCTACGGCTCGAAGGATCACTACAACGTGCCGTTCTACGGCTTCGTGGCGGCGCTTTATGGCGAAGGCCGCCCGGTGCGCTTCGCGAACGACCGCTACGAGCAGTTCCAGACGTCGATCAAGCGCCACGCGTTCAAGATGCATTACCGCATCGCTGTCGATCGCAAGACCGGCATGCTGCAATCGTTCAAGGGCGATTTCGAGGCCAACGGCGGCGGCCGCTGCAACTTCTCGCCTTCGGTGGCGATGGTGGGCGCGACGGCCGCGCAATCGATCTATTACTTCCCGAAGAACGACTTCGCGGCCGTGGCGATTGCGTCGCGCGCCATCGACGCGGGTTCCGCCCGCGGCTACGGCACGCTGCAAAGCATGGCCGCAACCGAAATGGCCGTCGATGAAATCGCCGCTCAACTGGGTGTCGATCCGATCGATTTCCGCATCAAAAATGCGCTGCGTTCCGGCATGAAAAACACGCAGGGCGCGATTCCCGCCGGTGCGATCCGCGTGGACGATGTGCTCGAGCGTGCGAAGGTGCATCCGCTCTGGACCGGTCGCGCGAAACGCAAGACCGAGTACGAAGCGGCGAATCCGGGCAAGCGCTATGGCGTGGGTTTTGCCTGCGTGCAAAAAGACTTTGGTACGGGATCCGAAGCATCGCTTGCGAAAGTCGAATTCGACGAAAACGGCAATATCGCTTTGCAGCATACGGGCGCGGAAATCGGCACGGGAATGTCGACTTCGCAGGCCGTGGCGGTGGCGAAGTGGCTCGGCAAGCCCGCAGCGGATATTCGCGTGGCCGTGACGGACTGGCCGGATCTGCCGGTCGTCACGAGCGGCGATCCTTATATGATGAGCCAGGCCGATCAGGACAAGGCCAGTGCGAATCCGCGCTGGACGCCCAATATCGCCTCGCCGTCGAGCGCGACGAATTCGGCGTTCTACTTCACGCATAGCACGCGCGAAGCGGCGCGCGCGCTGTTTCGCTTCGGCCTGTGGCCGGCGGCGATGGCGATCTGGGGGCAGGGCATCGGCGGTGGCCAGGCAGCGCCGCTGGTGGTGCGTATCGAAGACGCGCGCTGGGTCGATGGCAAGCTCACCGCAGCCGGGCTCGAACCGCTGCCGCTCGAACGGCTTGCAAAGCAGGCGCATACGATGGGCTTGCCGACGGGCGCGGCCGTGCACGTGTTCAACCGCTGGCAATGGGCCGAAGCCGAGTTCGATATGGGCGGCACGATCGAGCGCATGCCGATCGACGCGTTGTCGCTGCGTTACGGTAAGGGCGATAACAGCGCAGCCAGTAACAAAACCGTTGCGCCCGCAACGTTGCCGGTGACTGCAAACGGTTACCGTGTGCTGGACCGCAAGCGCGTTTTCATTCCGCCGATGAGCCGCAATAACGCGGCCGTGACTTACTACAGCGCGGTCGGCACGCTGGTCGAACTCGCGGTGCACGAAGCCAGCGGCAAGGTCGAACTGCTCACGCATCACTCGATCATGGAGTGCGGTAATCAGATCTCGCCGCAACTGGTTTCTGGCCAGTTGCAAGGCGGTCTGGCGATGGGCATCGGCCACGCGCTGCACGAATATCTGCCGCTCTATGAGGACGGCCCCGGCAACGGCACCTGGAACTTCAATCGTTACCAGTTGCCGCGCGCATCGGACGTGGCCGTCTGGTCGCAGACCGGCGAAGTGCTCGCGCCGCTGTCCGATACCGATCCGCCCAAGGGCATCGCCGAAGTGGTGATGATTCCCGTGGTTGGCGCGATCGTAAACGGCATCGCGCACGCCATCGGCCATCGTTTTACCGACCTGCCGGTGACCCCGCAAAACATTCAGGAGGTGCTCGCATGACGCAGGCCCAATCCGCTGCTTCCGCGGTGAGCGCCAGCGCCGCCGCGGCGTCCGCCACCGCGGCTTCGGCCGTGCCCGCTCAGCCGGCTGCGCCGGTCGAGCGTCCGCTCGTGCAATACAAGCCCAAGGCGCTTGCGCTGACGATCAACGATAAAGCCGTCGGCCCGATGCAGGTTCCCGAAGGTCTCATGATGATCGAGTTCCTGCACGAGTACGCGGGCCTCACGGGCTCGCGTCTGGGCTGCGGGCAGGGCGTGTGCCACGCCTGCGTGGTGATCGTCGATCAACCCGACGGCACGAGCGAGGAAATGCGTACCTGCATCACCGGCGCGCACTTCTTCAATGGCCGCAAGATTCGCACGATCGAAGGCCACGCGAAGCGCAACGAAGCGGGCGAAGTGGTCGAGCTTTCGCCGGTGCAGCAGAAGTTTCTCGAACACTTCAGCTTCCAGTGCGGCTACTGCACGCCGGGCTTCGTCAACGCCGCAACGGTGCTGATCGAACGCCTCAAGCGCGAACCCGTTGCGAAGGCCGATGTCGAAAGCACCATCATGAGCGCGCTCGACGGCCATCTGTGCCGTTGCACGGGCTACGTGCGCTACTACGAGGCAGTCAAGGACGTGGTGATGAGCACGCCCGGTCTCGTGAAGGACGCGGCATGAAGCGCGCTCTCGTTGATCGATTCGCGCATGGCGTGCTGGCGGCGGCCTGCGCGCTGAGTGTGCTCACGCTGGCGGCCTGCGGTCAGGAAGAATCGACCCCATCGCACGACGCCTTCACGCCCACGCCCGAACAGGTCGCGCACGGCCGCTATCTGGTCAAGGCCGCCGACTGCGCCGCGTGCCATACCTCGCAGGACGGCGCGCCGTTCGCGGGCGGCGTGAAAATCGCCTCGCCTTATGGTGCGTTCTACGGCTCGAATATCACGCCGGACAAGCAACACGGCATCGGCAACTGGAGCGCCGACGACTTCTATCGCGCCCTGCACGACGGCAATGCACGCGGCAAGCATCTGTATCCGTCGATGCCTTACACGTCGTACCGGCAGCTCACGCGCGCGGATTCGGACGCGATCTACGCCTACCTGATGACGGTGAAACAGGCGCCGGTCGAGAACCACGCGCACGACCTCAAGTTCCCGTACAACCTGCGCTTCGGCATGGCGTTGTGGGACATGGTGTTCCTGAAGGATACGTTGCCGGATGCCTCGGCGGGGCAATCGGCGGACTGGCAACGCGGACGCTACCTCGCGAACGCGCTCGGCCACTGCGCCGAATGCCATACGCCGCGTAATTTCGCGGGCCAGCTGGTGGATGCGAAACCGCTTTCGGGCGCGGCGCTCGGGCGCGTGATTGCACCGGACATCACGCCGGCGGGTCTCGCGGCGCGCGGCTGGACGGCCGCCGATCTGCAGCGTTTCTTCAGCGTGGGCATCGCGCCGCAAGGCTCGGCGTTCGGCGAGATGTATCCGGTCGTGCATCTGAGCACGCAATACCTCACGAACGACGATGTGCGCGCGCTGGGTGTCTATCTGCTCGGCGATACGCCGCCTGCGCCGCAACCGCTGCCGGCGGTCTCAGCCGATGGCGCTGCGCTCGCGGCAGGACGTTCGGTCTATCTGGCCGTGTGTGCGGGTTGTCACGGACTGGCGGGCGAGGGCAAGCCGCACGTTGCGGTGGCGATGAACGGCAATTCCACGCTGCGTCAGGCCGATCCGCACAACCTGCTGGTGGCGATGCTCGATGGTATCGATACGCAGAAGTTCGCGGGCGTCGAAAACATGCAGGCAATGCCGGCGTTTGCGTCGACCTTGAGCGACGAGGAACTCGCGCAACTGGCGAACTATCTGCGCGCGACGTGGGGCGGGCAAGCCGCTAACGTGGCCGCAGGCGATGTGAAGGCGCTGCGTTAATCGCGTGCGAGGAGGACGGTGCTTGCACCGTCCTCATGCGCGGATATAGCGCTTCGCCAGCGCCTCATAAAGCGGCGGCGCGAAAATCTTCGACACCTGGCTCGAAATCAGCGCGGTCGCCATCAGCGAAAGCACCAGCGCGTGTCCGTTGATCATTTCGATCACGATGACAAACGCCGTAATCGGGCTTTGCGTGACCGCGGCCAGGTAACCCACCATGCCGAGCGCGATCAGCATCGGCAATTGCATTTGCCCGAACACCATATGCAGGGCATTGCCGATGCCCGCACCAATCGCCAGCGACGGCGCGAACAGACCGCCCGGCGTGCCCGGCAGATACGAACCCACCATCGACGCCATCTTGAGCAGCGGATAAGCCGCACCGAGTTGCGAATGTCCTTCGAGCATGTTGCGCGCTTCCGCGTAGCCGCTGCCGAACAGATGCCCGCCGCTGGCCACGCCGATCACGGCGATAAAGAGCCCGCACGCGGCGCCGAATACCACCGGTCGTTGCGTGCGCAACGTCAGCAGTTTCGACGGCATCCAGCGCGGCGTATTGAGCAATAGCCAGCAGAAAAATCCGCCTGCCACACCCGTCAGCACGCCCACGAGCAAGACGGCCGCCGCGAGCAGATTCGGAAAATGCCCGTCGATGGCGATGGTGCCGAAATAAACGTAATTGCCTTGCAGCGCGAGCGAAACGACGCCTGCAAAGATGATTGCCGTAATCAGCACGCCGCTGGTGCGCTGCTCGAAACTGCGCGTCAATTCTTCGATGGCGAACACGACGCCCGCAAGCGGCGCGTTGAATGCCGCCGACAGGCCGGCCGCCGCGCCCGCAAGCGCGAGCTTGTGTTCGAGCCCGACGCCATAGATGCTGCGCAGCCGCGCCGGATAGAAACGCCGCAGGCTGAACATCAGCGCCGCGCCGACGTGGATCGTCGGACCTTCGCGGCCAATGGTGAAGCCGCCGAGTATCGCCAGAAACGAAACCGCGATCTTGCCGACCAGAATGCGCAGCGTCAGCAGACGCGGGCCGAGTGTGCGCACGTCATGCAGCGTGGCGATGACCTGCGGAATGCCGCTGCCTTCCGAACCCGGGAACCATCGGCGGGTGATCCAGACGCCCAGCGCCGCGACCGCCGGCGTGACGATCAGCGGCAGCCAGAAGGCGTGCGCGGTCATCTTCAGGAACAGGTCGTAGCCGTAGTCGATCAGCCGCGCGTAGAGCACCGCGACGAGACCCGTCACGACCGCGCCGAGCCAGAACATGCCGAAATAGAGCCAGCGTCGCTGGCTGCGCAGGATGGCGCGGCGGTCGATAAGGGTCAGGATTCGCATAAGAGCGCTGGGAAAATGCCGATTAAGGCATATTGTGACATAAATTTTAACGTCACCCAGGCCGCGCGGGCAAAGCGAGGCCTGGTGCTACTCGGCGGCTTGATCGAAGACCCAGCGGAACGCGCCGTACAGCGCCTTGTGCTGGGCCGCGAGATCGAGCAGGAAAGACTCGCCTTTGGGCGTGAGATGCACCTGTACCTGACGGCGATCGGCGGGATCGGTTTTACGCGTCACGAGTCCGGCCGATTCGCAGCGGGAAACCAGCGCGGCGGTGCCGTTGGGCGCGGCCTGCAGGCGTTCGGCCAGTTCGCCCACGGTGGCCCATTGCCGGTCCGGGAAGCCGCAGACATGCAGCAGCAACTGATATTGGAGCGTGGTGATGCCGGCGGCATTGGCGATTTCCTCGGACGCGCGCAGGAATTTACGCAAGTCGTAGCGGAAGGCCGACATGGCTTCGAGGTCGTGCTTGTGCGGAAGCGTGGGGCGGGCGGGTTTGGCGGGGTTCATCTGTGCTCCTTGGTGCGTTGCCGGCTGTGCTGTACAGGTGCCAGCACGGCCAGCCGCCAGGAGGTTACCACGCGCCTGCATTCACGGTCTTTGCGGCGCTGCCCATGATTTTTACGCCTGCTTTACGCGAAGCCCGATACGCTGCTTGTCATCGACACAACGCACGCTTGCCGTGCCCAATCGCATGCAACACGCTCATTCCGTAGCGGTTTCTTCGACGCTTCCTGTCCTGCGCCGTTCGAGCGCCGCGGTTCTGCCGTTTCGCGCGCCGCGCGCGTGGCTCGATATTGCGCTCGAAAGCAAGACGCTGGCCGATTCGCGCGCAAATCTGGTGGCGCTGCTGCATTCGGCATTAGGTGTCTATGTGACGCGCACGTGCGAGCGCGGCGAGTCGGTGATCGTTCGGCTCGATATCGCGCCCGAGGATTTCGGCTTCACCTTGCATACGCTGCTGGGTGTCGTGCCGGAGGCAACGGTGAGCGCACTGCGCCCGCGCCACGACAGCGAGGCGAACTAATATGTACAAAGGAATCTGGCTGCCGCTCGTGACACCGTTTCGCGAAGGCACCGTGGACGTGGCCGCGCTCGAAGTCTTGACGGAACTATCCGTCGATAGCGGAATCGCAGGGCTCGTCGCATTGGGGACGACCGGCGAGGCGGCCTTACTGGACCGCAGCGAACGCAGCACGGTGATGCAGGCGATTATCGAAGTCGTCGCGGGACGTATTCCCGTGATCGCAGGCGTGGGCGGTATCGACACGGCAGATTTCGTCGATGAAATCCACCGGCTGGAAGTCTGGGATCTGGCCGGTTATCTGGTGAGTGCGCCGGCGTATCTGTGCCCGAATCAGGCTGGGCTGCTCTGGCATTTCACTCAGACGGCTCAGGTCACCGGGCGCGATATTGTGCTTTACGATGTGCCGCATCGAACTGGAGTTGGTATTTTTGCGGAGACAGTTTCCGAATTAATACGTATTCCTAATATAAAGGCGATCAAGGCATGCGCGCGCGAACGCTTCGATGCGTTCGGCGCGCTGCCCATCGCCATGTTGTGCGGCAACGACGATGCGTTTCTCGATTGCCTGCGTGCAGGCGCAACCGGTGGCATTCTGGCGAGCGCCCACGTGTGTGCCGATCTGCTCGCACACGTGCAACAGCTTTTCAGCGCAGGGCAGGGAGAAGAAGCAACGCAGTTATTCGCGCATCTCGAACCGGTTCTACGTTTGCTGTTCGCCGCGCCCAACCCCAGCGCAATCAAGGCGATGATGTCGCTCGACGCAAGCATGCGCGCCGAAACGCGCATGCCCATCACGCCCGCCGACGAGACTCTCGTGCGCCGCCTCGCAGCGGCGCGCATTGAACTCGACGAATTGCGGGCGCTTATCGGCCAGCCGCAGCCGCCTGCGCAACAAGCGGCGCACGCGCTGCTGCGACGTCTTCGTCAACCAGCGACGCGACCGCATCGGCCGTAGCCGCCGAAAGCGTCCAGCCCAGATGCCCGTGCCCCGTGTTGTAGAAGACGTTGCGCTGCCGCCCGCGTCCGACCTTCGGCAACATGCTGGGCAGCATCGGCCGCAGACCCGCCCACGGGATCACGCGCGAAGTCGAGATCGAAGGGAAGTGCTCACGCGCCCAGCGCACCAGCGGCTCGATGCGATCCGAGCGGATATCGCGATTCGCGCCATTGATTTCGGCCGTGCCGGCGATGCGAAAACGATCCGCTCCCAGCCGGCTCGTGACGATTTTTGCGGCGTCGTCGAGCAGGCTCACCCACGGTGCGGAGGCGCGGCTCGCTTCGTCGTCCAGACACACGGTAATCGAGTAGCCTTTCACGGGATATACGTTGACGTGATCGCCCACCTGCGCGGCCAGAGCGCGGCTGCCTACGCCCGCGCAAATCACGACGCGGTCGAATGTGGCCGTCGAAGGCAAGGCGTCGCGCACGGAAGCGATTTCAACTTTGCCGCTTGAAGCATCGACAATCGATTGCACGCTTGTGTCGTATTGAAACGCCACGCCCAGACGCTCGCAGGCTTGCGCGAGACCCCGCGTGAATTTATGAATATCGCCGGTGGAATCGGATTCGGTGAAGAAGCCGCCGAAGAAGTCACCCTGAAGCGTGGGTTCGATGGCGCGGATTTCATCGGGCGTGACGGCGCGCCGGTCGAGTCCGCCTTCGCGCAAGAGCGTATTCACTTTCGTCGCGGCATTGAATTCATTTTTCGTTGCATAGAAGTGCAAAATACCGCGCTGTTCGTGATCGAAATCGATGGACTCTCTTTGCGCAATCGAAAAGAGATGTTCGCGCGCCGCAATGGCGAGCCGCACCGTTTCGATCGTATTGCTGCGGTAGTTTGGAATCTGGCGCAGAAACTCGCCAATCCACGAGTATTTATGCCAGTTGGGGCGCGGATTCATCAGCAGTGGCGCATCGCGCCGCATCATCCAGCGCAGGCCTTTTAGCACCGTGGCGCGGCTGTTCCAGACTTCCGCATTGCTGGCGGATAGCTGGCCGCCGTTCGCAAACGACGTTTCCATCGCTGCATAGCGGTGACGATCGATGACGGTGACGCTATGGCCGCGCCGTGCGAGTGCATAGGCGGTGGTGACGCCGGTAATGCCGGCGCCGATAACGGCGATTCGTGACATGACATGGTCCAGAGTGCGTGAAGCGCATTAGGCATCGCCGGCCGATTGCAACCGGCGCCGATGCCCCATCTGTCCATGTACCTGAGAGTTTCGCCTGCGTGCTTACGGCGCGCGAGGCTCCCCTTCGGTGGGCGCCATCGTTGCGATGCGCCGCTCTCCAGATGTTCCGGCTGCGTGGTCCTTTTGCCTGAGAGTTTCCGGGGCGGTTGCTCCGTCGGCGTCGTTCCGGTAGGACGATCTCTTCCATGCAGCGTATGAGAACGCCTCAAGATTAGCGGGGCACAGTGCTCACGGCAACCGCTTTTTCAAAATTCGCTCTGCGATGTTTCGCCGATAGATTTTCTATCGCGCGGCGCGATGGCGTTCTATCGGCACGCGTGCGGCACCGATTTGCGCGGCTTGCCCGCGGCATCCGCCATCGCTTTTAATTCGCGTATCAGAAGTTGTGCACCAGACCGATGATTTCCGTCGTGATGTTTTTGCCCGCGCCCACGGCGATGCCTGGGCCGGCGGCATCGGTCACGGTAAATGCCGTCGATCCGTGGTTGCGCACGCCCGCCACGCCCGCGTAAAAACCCGTGCGTTTCGACAGCAGATAGTCATAGCGCAAGGCCCACGAGAGCGCGTGGCCGTCGCCGCCCGAACGCAACCAGTACTGGCCGAAGCTCGCCAGCAGCGAGCCGCCCGCAACATGGCGGATCAAGGCGTTCACTTCGTAGAAGTCGTGATTGGGCGTGGCGTAGGCACTCGAAATCGAACTGCTCACGCCGGTGGCGTTGCGGTGCATCTGATAAAGCGCGGCGGTTTTCACGGCGCCGAAATCGTATGACGCGCCGATCAGGTAATAGCGCCCGGTGCCGACTTGCGTGCTCGTCGTGAGCGTGGCGGTGGGCGCGAAACGCTGCTGCAGATAATCGACATCGGCGGAAAACGCGCCTGCCTTGAAGTTCACGCCTGCCGAAAGCGTGTCGCCCAGCGACGCCGGCACGCCGCCCGATCCGTTCGCGCCGCGTGCATAGAGCGCGCGCAGCGTGAAGCCCGCGATTTCCGGCGACACATAACGCAGCGAGTTCGCCGTGCGCGCAACCGGCACGAACACGTAGTTGTTGGTGGCGTTGCCCCAGGCCAGCGCATTGAGTTCGCCGATCGAATAGGTCACGTAGCTCAGGAACAGCGGCGTGTAGTTGTTGCCCGCCTGAATCTGCCCGAACGGACCGCGGATGCCAACCCACGCCTCGCGGTTGAAGAGCGCAGTGCTGCTGGCCATCGCGCCCGAATTCACGTTGAAGCCGTTTTCCAGCTTGAAGACGACGGTATAGCCCGCGCCCAGATCCTCCTTGCCGAAGAAGCCCCAGCGCGAAGGTGCGACGGAACTGGACGCCTCGCGCACGACGGTCTGGCCGCCCGTGTTGGCGACCTGGATGGCCGTATCGACGATGCCGTAGAGCGTGACCGACGATTGAGCGTGGGCGCAAGGCGTGCCGAGCGCGGCGGCGGCCAGCGTGACCAAAGCGGTGGTGGCGAAGGTTGCGGATTGGGGCTTCACGGTGTCTCCTGAATGGCGCCGTCGAAATGCAGCGCTCTGTGGAAACAGGAGTTTTGTGTACGAGCGAAGCTTGGTCAACAAAAAATATACAAAACTATCGAAAACACCAGGTTATGTATTCGATGAGCGAAAAACGCGCGCACGCGTTCCGCGCGCCTCGAAGGGCACGCGGAACGGCTCTGGAAGGGGAAAAACGGGGAGCGCGCCTGGCCGGACGGCTTAGCGCGAAGGCGGGAACAGATCGGCGTCCGCGAGGATGATGTCCGCGGTCTGGCGGTAGTGCGTGGTCAGCAACTGGATGGCGAGCGCGGCGTCGCCGGCCACCACGGCGTCGAGCATCGACTTGTGTTCGGCGCCTTCATGGCGTTTGGGAAACACGCGCCGCACCGAAAGCTGGCGATAGCGATAAAGCTGGTCGGCCAGTTGCTCGCAGAAGTTGATGAGCCAGCGCGACTGGCAGCCGCCGATCAGCGCGCGATGGAATTCGCGGTGACGGCGCTCCCACTCGGGGTTCTCCTTGTACTCGCTGTCGCTGAGCGAACGCGGCACTTTCGAAAGTCGGTGATAGGCCAGCACGACTTCCTCTTCCCACTCGACCGAGCGGCTTGCGAAAGCCTCGCGCAGCGCGACTTCCTCCAGCCAGCAGCGCGTTCGGGTGATTTCCTGCAGATCGCTCGCGCTGATGCCGGCCACCGCGAAGCCGCGCTGGTCGCGCCGCTCCACCAGGCCGTCCGAGGTCAGGCGATTGAGCGCTTCTCGCACGGGCGTCTGTCCGGCCTGATACTGGTCGCACAGAAACTCGATCTGAAGCTTGCGCCCCGGTTCGAGCTTGCCGTCGAGCAGGTCGGCGCGGATGCGGTCATACAGGTTCGTGGCCAGCGTGGCGGCGCTTGCGCCGCCCGCGCCCGCGGGTGTCGCGGGATAAGTCACTGTGCGGGACAAGTTCACACCTCTGCAATGTTTCGTTTGCGAGAAAGTATATCCGATCCGCGAATGTTTCCCGCTGCCTGGCTGGGCTATGGGGTTTTCCCCATGTAAATACACAAAATTATCGACATCGACGTTTTGTATATATTATGATCATCGACAGATCGAATCGCTAGACGCATGCAGGAGACAGGAAAGATGGAGACGTTGACGCTGGATCAGGCCAACCGCATTGCCACCGCCGCGCTGGGCGCCGCCCGCCGCGACAGGTTGCGGCCGATGTCGCTCGTGGTGCTCGACGAAGCAGGCCACGTCAAGCTCGTGACGCGCGAAGACGGCGCCACGCAACTTCGCACGGATATCGCCCAGGGCAAGGCCGCCGCCGCATTCGGCATGGGCGTCAATACGCGCACGCTGCACGAACGCGCGAGCGGCAACCCGGTGTTCTTCAACGCCATCGGGCCCGCGAGCGGCGGCAAGTTCATCGCGCAGACCGGCGCGGTGGTCATCGTCGCGGCCAGCGGGCAGGTCGTGGGTGCCATCGGCGCGAGCGGCGGCACCGGTGACGAAGACGAAGCCATCTGCATCGAAGGCCTGCGCGCAGCCGGCCTCGCACACCGCTAGGAGCGTCGCGCAATGCAGACCGCTTATCGCTGCGCCTGCCACGGCATCGACATTCACACGCATATCGTGCCCGCCGAATTCCCGCGCTATCTGGGCGCGCGGGTGCCGCGCGACTGGCCGTCGATGCAGGACGCGCACGCCTGCCATCGCCATGTGGTGATCGACGAGAAAATCTATCGCACGGTCGCCGATCTCTGCTGGGACACCGACAAGCGTCTCGCCGATATGGACGCGCAGAACGTGGCCATCCAGGCCATTTCGCCGATGCCCGAGCTGCTCTCCTACTGGATGGAGCCCGCCGACGCGCTGCCGCTGCTGCAATACCTCAACGACACGATTGCGCGCATGTGCGACGCCAGCGCGGGCCGCATGGTGGGGCTCGGCGCGGTGCCGTTGCAGGACGTCGACATGGCGATCCGCGAACTCGAACGCTTGATGCTCACGCCGGGTTTCGCGGGCGTGGAGATCGGCAGCAATATCAATGGTGCGCCCATCGGTGCGCCGCAATTCGAGGCGTTTTTTGCCGCCTGCGAAGCGCTGGGCGCGGCGGTGTTCGTGCATGCGCTGCGGCCCACCGGCAAGGAGCGTCTGGTCGGCCCGGCGCAACTGGTGCAGGCGCTGGCGTTTCCCACCGATGTCGGCTTGGCTGCCGCATCGGCCATCACATCGAATCTGATCGTCAGGCATCCGAAGCTTCGTATCGCCTTTAGTCACGGCGGCGGCACGCTGGCTTCGCTGCTGCCGCGTCTGGAGCAGGCCAGCCACGTATTCGCGCCGTTGCGCGAATCGCTGGAGCAGACGCCGCGCGAGCAGGCGCGCCGCCTCTGGTACGACTCGCTGGTGTTCGACACGCCTACCTTGCGCCATCTCGTCGATACCTTCGGCGACACACGCGTGATGCTGGGCACCGATTACCCGTTCGCGTTCCGCGAGCGCGACCCCGTGGGCGGCGTGCAGGCGCTCGGCCTCGACGCGGCCGCCGCCGAACGGCTCATCTATCGCAACGCCCGGGATTTCCTGGGCATCAGGAATGGAGCATGACATGACGCAGTGCCTCGTTACGGGCCTCAGAGGCATCGAGATCGGCGTGCCCGATCTCGAACTGGCCGCGCGCTTCTACGCGGACACCTGGCATCTCACCGAACTCACGCGCCGTCCGGAAAAAGTCTATTTTCGCGGCACCGGCGAGACGCATCACATTCTCACGCTGACACAAAGCGATCGCGCCGATGTGCGCGCTGTCGAATTCAGCGTGGCCGAAGTGGCGCATCTGGATACGCTCGCGCAGGCGATTGTCGAGCATGGCGGCCAGATCGTTTCCGGTCCTGCGCCCACGACCATGCCGGGCGCGGGCACGATGCTCGAAGCACTCGATCCGCAGGGCCGTGTGCTGCGCTTTATCGCGGGCGGCCGCAGCCATGCGAATACGGAAAGCGTGAAAGACCGGCCGATCAAGATCACGCACGTCGTCCTCAATAGCGAGAATGTGGCGGTGGCGCAGGCGTTTTTCGAAAACGCGCTGGGATTCAGGCTTTCGGACCGCACGCGCATCATGGCCTTCATGCGCTGTTCGAGCGATCACCACAGCATTGCGCTGGCGGACGCGCAGGAGAACAGCCTCAATCACATCGCTTTCGTGATGCCGGATCTGGATTCGGTGATGCGCGGCGGCGGCCGCATGAACGATGCGGGTTATCCGATCGAGTGGGGCGTGGGCCGTCACGGTCCCGGCAACAACGTGTTTGCCTATTTCCTCGGACCGTTCGATTTCGTTATCGAATACACGGCCGAAGTGCAGCAGGTGGACGACAGCTATCCCACGGGCGGCCCGGAAGACTGGAAGTGGCCGCCGGGACGTATCGATCAATGGGGCGTGGGCCGTCACCCGTCCGACAAGCTGAAGACCGCGCAAAAGACCATCTTCTTTCGCCCGGCGCAAGTCGACGCAAGCTGAATAAAGAATAGTTCGTATAACAGATCAATTCAAAAGGTTAGATAAAACATCATGAAACTGGTTACTTTCCGTTCGGGCGATAGCACGCGTCTTGGCGTTATCGATGGCGACGACGTTGTCGATCTCAACAAAGCCGATCCTTCCGTGCCCGCCGATCTGCGCGCCGCGCTCAAGGCCGGTGTCGATCTGAACGCGGCGGCGCAGCGCGCCATCGCCAGCGGCGAGCATCGCGCGCCGTATGCGTCGCTCGACCTCGCGCCGGTCGTGCCGGAGCCGGGCAAGATCGTCTGCCTCGGTCATAACTTCTACGATCACGCGAAAGAAGGCGGCAATCTCAAGCCGGTTTATCCGCTGATTTTCTTCCGCGGCGCCTCGTCGCTGATCGCGCATGAAGATCCGGTGATCCGTCCGCGCGTGTCGGAAAAGCTCGACTACGAAGCGGAACTCATGATCGTGATCGGCAAGCGCGCGCGTCATGTCAAGCGCGAAAACGCGCTCGACTACGTGTTCGGCTATGCGTGTTTCAACGATGTGTCGGTGCGCGATTATCAGAAGCGCACTTCGCAATGGACGATTGGCAAGAACTTCGACGGCACCGGCGCATTCGGTCCGTGGCTCGTGACCGCCGACGATCTGCCGCCGGGCGCCGAAGGCTTGTCGCTGCGACTGATCCTCAACGGTCAGGTGATGCAGCAGGCCAGCACGAGCGACATGATCTGGGGCGTGGCCGAAACCATCGAGCTGCTCAGCGAATGTCTGACGCTCGAACCGGGCGATGTCGTGGCGATGGGCACGCCGGCCGGTGTGGGCTGGGCGCGTGAACCGTCGGTGTGGCTCAAGCACGGCGACCGCGTGGAAGTCGATATCGAACGCGTGGGCCGTCTGCAAAACACGGTGCAGGACGAACAGAGCGCATAACGATGGCGGCGAACAATCATTACGAAGTGCTGGTGGCCGGCTTCGGGCCGTCCGGCGCGGTGGCGGCGGGCCTGCTCGGCCAGCGCGGGCGCAAGGTGCTGTGCGTCGACCGCGCGCGCGAGGTCTACGACAAGCCGCGCGCGATTGCCGTCGATCACGAAATCATGCGGGTTTTTCAGGGCCTGGGCGTGGTCGAGCGCATTGCCGAACACGTGGCCGTGTTTCCGCCTTCGGAGTTTTACGGCGTCGACGGCCAGCTGATCAAGCGTATCGACACGGTGGCCAAACCCTGGCCGCTCGGTTACATGCCGACGATGGTGTTCACCCAGCCGCCGGTGGAAGCCGCGCTGCGCGAGCATGCGTGCGCGTATGAATCGGTCGAAGTGGCGCTGGGCACGGAACTCGTAAGCTTCGAGGAAAGCGCGCAAGGCGTGAGCGTGCAACTGAAGGACGATGCGGGCAACACGCGCACGGTGACCTGCGATTACCTGATCGGTTGCGATGGCGCGTCGAGCACGGTGCGCACGCAACTGGGCATCGCCTACGAAGACCTCGTGTTCGACGAGCCGTGGCTGGTGGTGGATGTGCGCGTGAACGAGAGCGGCATTGCGAAGCTGCCGAAGACGGCGATCCAGTATTGCGAGCCGTCGCGGCCGTGCACGTATATCGTCGGTCCGGGCGGTCATCGCCGCTGGGAAATCATGCTGATGCCGGGCGAAGACCCGCGCGACATGCAAAGCGAAGCGCAGGTGTGGAAGCTGCTCTCGCGCTGGCTCACGCGTGAAGACGGCGAATTGTGGCGCGCTGCCAGCTATCGCTTTCACGCGCTGGTCGCGCAGGAATGGCGGCGCGGGCGCGTCTTTATCGCCGGCGATGCGGCGCATCAGCAGCCGCCGTTTATCGGCCAGGGCATGTGCCAGGGCATCCGCGACGTGGTGAATCTCGTCTGGAAGCTCGACGCCGTGATGCAGGGCGAAGCGCAACCGGCGCTGCTCGACAGCTACGGCGAAGAGCGCGGCCTGCACGTGCGGCGCCTGACCACGCGCATCAAGGAGATCGGCAAGCTGATCTGTGAGCGCGATGTGGCGGCGGCGCGCGAACGCGATGCGCGTCTGCTGCGCGAAGCGGGCGGCGAAGTGAAGACGATCGCGCGTCAGGACATCGTGCCGAAGCTCGAAGCGGGTCTGCTCGTCAGCACGCAGCACGCGGCGAACGGAACGTTGTTCCCGCAACCTTTCGTGCAGCATGCCGACGATGCCGCCTTGCTCGACCTCGTCGCGGGCGGCAACTGGCGTGTGGTGACGCTGGGCGCGGAGCCTGCCAGCGAAGCCGTGCAACTGGCCGCGAAACGCATTGGCGCGCAGATCATCGAGCTTGCGCCCGATGGCGATGCGCATCACGCAGCGGTGCTGCCCGATACCCATCGCATCGTCGAAATCGACGGCGTGCTGGCGGCGTGGTTCAAGCGTAACGAGTGCTGCGCGGCGATTGTGCGTCCGGACCACTACGTCTACGGCGTGGCGGCCGATGCTGGCGCGCTGGCGGCGGCGCTCGCGCAACTGGATGAAGCGCTGCACGGCTGAAGTACCGGCGTAGCGGGGCGCCGATTGCCGGCGTCCCGCAAACGCTGACCGGTTAACTGCCCAGAAGAGGCGGTGCCGGCAACCAACAACACGGAGACAACCTTGGCAACATCGATCAATGTCAGGGAGGAGCTGGCGCACGCGCGCATCGGCGGCTTCCATCTGCGCTTTGCCGTACTCGTCGCGTTCATCATGTTTTTCGACGGTTACGATCTTTTCAACGCTGCCTATGTGATCCCGCTCGTGCGCCACGCGTGGCAGCCGTCGCCCGCGATGATCGGCATGATGCTGTCGAGCGGGATCGTCGGTTTATCGATTGGCTCGGTTTTGCAAGGGCTGATCGCGGACCGCATCGGCCGGCGCAAGGTCATGCTCGGCGCGCTCTGGACGCTCACGGCGGCAAGCGCGCTGCTGGCAACCGTGGTGCATTCCGCGGTGGAATTTGCGCTCGCGCGTCTGGTGCTGGGCACGGCGCTGGGCATGGTCACGCCGCTTGCGCTCACCTGCATCAACGAATGGGCGCCGCGCCGCAATGCCAATACCTTTGCGACCTGGGTGTTTCAATTCGGCTTCTCGGCGGGCGGCATTTTCGCGGGCATCGCTGGGCTCACGCTCACGTCGCGGCTCGGCTGGCAATCGCTCTATTTCGTGGGCGTGCTGTCCGCGTTCGTGGCGTTAGCGGCGATGCGCTGGTTGCCCGAATCGGCGCAATTCCTTGCCTTGCGCGGCCGCACGGACGACGTGCGCAAGCTGCTCGCCGCCGCGCGGCCCGAACGCGCCGAGGTCTATCGCGACGCCACCATCCAGTCGATGCGGGCCGCTTCGCGCACCGGTTCCGTCGCCGATCTGCTTTCGCGCGAGTATCGCCATAACACGCTCGTACACTGGATCGCGGGCGCGCTCAGTCTCTTTTGCATTCACGGTCTGACCGGTTGGCTGCCTTCGCTGGTGGTGGCGAGCGGCGGCGGGGTGTCGTCGGCGTTTGGTTATGGCACGCTGGTGATGGTCGCGTCGGTGTTCGGCGGGATTTCGATGGGCTGGCTCGCGGATCGCCTGCAGAGCCGTATCCGCGCGATGATCGTCGGCTATCTGGGCGCGGGCCTGTTCATGGCGGTGCTGTCCGTCGCGCTGGGCAAACCGTTCGCGATGGTGCTGGTGGCGGGCGCGGGTTTCTTCGTGTTCGGCGCGCAGGCTGTCATGAACAATTACCAGGCGATGTGTTATCGCACCGAGATTCGCGGCACCGGCATGGGCATGGCGGTGGGGTTGAACCGGATAGGCGGGATACTCGGGCCTGTTATCGTGGGCGTCGTCGCGTCGATCAACCCCGATCCGATGTGGACCTTCGCGCTCTTTACCGGCGCGCTGGTCGTGGCCGCTGGCGTGATCGCGCTGGGCCGCACCGAAATTGCCGCCTTGCCCGCCGACGTACCCCACACCGATCGGATCGACCCTAAAGCCGATACCGGGCAAGGCAATGTAAGCCACGACCCCGGCGTGGCCGGATAAGCGTCGCGATGCGCCAATGCGCATGAGCCTTTGAAACACGACAGGGCCGCCCGGCGAGGCGGCCTTTTGCATGGAGACGCGCGCGATGCGCTTCAACAGACTGGACCTGAATCTGCTCGTCACGCTCGATGCGTTACTCGACGAGCGCCGTATCACGCGCGCGGCGGAGCGCCTGAACCTGAGCCAGTCGGCGATCAGCGGCATGCTCGCCAAGCTCAGGGAATATTTCGACGACGAACTGCTCGTGCCGGTCGGCCGCAACCTCGAACTCACGCCGCTCGCGCAGGAACTGGTGCAGCCGGTGCGCGATCTGCTGCTGCAAGTGCAGACGATCGTTGCCATCGACCCGGCTTTCGAGCCCGCGCAGGCGCGCCGTCACTTCAAGATCGCCACCTCGGACTATGTGATCAACGTGCTGATGCGCCGCGTGATTCCCGCCATCGAAGCGGTCGCGCCGCACATCACGCTGGAATTCATGCCGCAAGTGGAGGATTCGGCGGAAAAGCTGCGGCGCGGCGAATACGATCTGCTGATCATTCCCGAGCCTTTCATCGCGAACGATCATCCGCATCGTCCCTTGTTCGACGATAGCTATACGTGCGTGGTGTGGGAGGGCAATACGCAGGTGGGCGAGCGCCTGAGCATGGAGGAATTCGAGCGTCTCGATCATATCGCCGCCTTGCTGGGCTGGCCGCGCGCGCCGACTTACGACAGCCGCTATATGGAGGCGCAAGGCATACGCCGCCGCGTGCGCGTGACGACATCGGATTTCAGCTCGATTGCGCCGACCTTGATCGGCAGTCAGATGATCGCGACGATGCACCGGCGGTTCGCCAATGAACTGGCGCGCACCATGCCGCTGCGGCTGGTCGAGCCGCCGCTGGCGATTCCCACGGTGCGGGAGTTTCTGCAATGGCACGAGTATCGCGAGAAAGACCCGTGCCATCGCTGGCTGCGCGAGCGCATCGTCGAAGCCGCCGCCGCGCTCGCGGCTTGAGCGCGGCGCGGCATCCGCCATTTAGAACTTCACGAAGAGGTTGAGCCAGAGCAGATCGCCCTTGGCCGTATTGCGTGCGTAGACCTGATGCTGCCACGCCAGATAGCCGCCGTACTTCTGCGTGCCCCAGCCCACCTGCGGACCGACGGCGACATCGCGCACGCGATAGCCGTCTTCGTCCACCACGTTGCCGTTGAGCGTGTCGTTGGTGAGCTGGTTGTGCCAGTAGCCGCCGACGCCCGCGAAAAAGCCATACGGCAGGTGATAGTTGAGCGCGTAGTCGAGATCGGTTTCGATACCGGATTTATAGCCGTCCGAGTGATTCTTCGCGTTGAAGATCACCTTGAACATGCCGCTCAATTCCCAGCCGCGCGCGAAGAACCAGCTTGCCGCGTAATCCGCCTGCAGCGCGTAGTAATTGCGGCCCACGTTGACCGCGCGCGTGGCTTCGTACGAGCCCGTGGGCAGCACGGCGAGCAGCGAGACCATCTGGTGAAAGGTCGGGCTATGCCAGCCGATCGACGGCCCGAGCGACGTATCGCCGATCCCGCTGCTATGGCCGTTCGCGTAGAGCGAACTCAGGTTCGAATCCACATAGGCCGAGGCGACTTCGAACGCCGTATCGCCGCCCGCGATCTTGAAGTTTTCGAACACGTGCAGATAGCGCAGCGAATGCGCCTGCACGCGCAGATTGCCGTCGGGCAGCGAGTTCTTGCCTTCGTTATTGGGGAAGCTGTTGGCGTAGACCCAGGTGTTGTAGTTGAGCAGATAATCGCCCGGGTCCTGCAAGACGCCCGAGGCGATGGTCTGCACGCCAATCGGCACTACGGTGCCGCCGCCTTCGGTGGCGTGTGCTGCGCCAGCGAGGCAGGCGGATACTGCAATGGTTCGGAATGCGAAAGAAGTGAGGGTTTTCAAGGCCGGTGTCTCCTGGAGTTATTGTTTTTATGGTTGTGGGTTTTTTTAGCGGCGCTGCATGAAATCAAGTAGTTTGAGCGCCAGTGTGTCGTCGACGGTGTTGATCGCTTCGAGCTGGGAAAGATGGTTGTGATTCGCAATCACGGCGATATCGGGATCGAAACCATGCTGCGTGGTCAGGCGCGCGAACAGTTCGCCGGCCTGGATCTGCATCTGCGGCGGATCGAGTTCGGCCCAGGTGATCAGCAGCGGGAACGGCGCGCTGTCGACCAGTTCGACCGTGGACATCGACGGATAACTCGCGAAATCGCTGCCGAAATAGGCTTCGTTGCGCGGGTCGGGGCTCGGCACGCCGAACTGGCGGCGCGCGAGCTTTTCCAGATGCACGTTATAGACGCCGGAGATCAGCACGGCGGCGCGCGGCGCGGGCACGTTGGCCGGGCGCAGGCGCTGGATCAGCGTGGCGGCGGCCACGTGCGCCGCGCCCGCCGATTCGCCGGCGACGTAGATGCGCTCCGGGTCCGCGCCCAGCGATGCGGCATTGGCGTAAGCCCAGGCCCATGCAGCGGCGATGTCCTGCGCGCCCGCGGGCCAGTGGTCTTTAGGCCCGAGGCGATAGCTCGGCAGCACGGTCACGAAGCCCGCGCGCGCGAAGCGCAGGCCCACGTTGGCGCGCTCGCGGCGGTCGCCGCGCACGAAGCCGCCGCCGTGCACGAAGAGCAGCAGCGGGCGGCCCTTCGCGTTGTCGCCGGTGGCTTCGGCGGTAGGCAGATAGACGTCGAGCTTTTGCCGTTCGTCGTCGCCGTAAGCGATATCGGCGCGCAGTTCCGCGCCTTCGCGCGACTGGGTTTCGCGAAACGGCGCGTACCAGCCTTTGACCAGCGGCGGGTCGATCACCGCGCCGGTCGTGCGGATCAGTTCGGCGAGTTGCTGCGCGGTGGGGAGATCGTTCTGGCTCATCGTCGTGTGTCGGTGTTGGCGGGGTTTACCGGGCGGCGCGCAGCGCGTGCGGCGTCTTGTGGAAGCGGCCGTCCTTCATGATCGCGGTGAGGCGCTGCTTATCCTGGAGGATCGCCACATCGACGCTCGGATCGCCATCGACGAGCAGCAGATCGGCGAGATAACCCGGCTCGATACGGCCGAGTTCGCCGGCCAGGCCCATCAATTCGCCGCCCAGTGCGGTGGCCGCATGCAGCGCCTGCGCGGGCGTATAGCCGAACAGTTCGACGAACAGTTGCAGATCGCGCGCGTTGCGGCCGTTCGGGTTGAACGGGAAACCGTAGTCGCCGCCGGGCAGCACCCGCACGCCGCGGCGCACCAGTTCGGGAATCAGGCGTTGCTGCAGTTCGCGCACTTCGGCGGCGCTTTCCTTCATGTGCTTCATGTCGAAATGCGGCGGCGGCACGGCGTCGAGCGTGGCCTGAATGATGCCGATGGCGGGCGCGACGAAGATGCGCTCGCGCGCCGCTTCAAGCATGTCGAGCGCTTCGGCGTCGGCGTAAGTGCAGTGGTAGAGCACGCGGAACCCATTGCGCAGCGCCATTTTCACGGCATCGGCGGCCTGCGCGTGAGCGGCGAGCCAGACGTTCGATTCGGCGGCCTGTTCGCCTGCCGCGCGCGCTTCTTCCTCGGAATAGAGCAGTTGCTGCGAGGCGCCCGGTTGCAGCGCGTCTTCGCCCGAGAGCAGGAACTTGACCGAGCGCGCGCCCATGTCGGCGCACGAGCGCACGAAGGCGCGAATCGCATCGGGGCCGACGCCGTGCGGATCGACTTCACCGGGGTTCAGCGCCTGTTCGTCGGCGGCCACGGGCGGCGTGCGCTCGATCGACGATGCGACCAGACGCGGGCCGGGCATGCCGCCGCTTTCGATCTGTTCGCGCAGCGCGACTTCGACACGCTTGCTCAACGAGCCTGCCGAGTAGGCGCTGGTGAAGCCGTGGTCGAGCAGAATGCGCGCGTTGCGGGCGGTCGTCAGCACGAGTTCCTCGGGCGGCAGCGCCATGCCGGGCACGAACTTTTCGACCGAGCTGGGCCAGGACAGATGCGCGTGCGCTTCGACCAGACCGGGCATGAGCGTCGCGCCTGCGCCTTCGTAGACTTCGTCGCCGGGCTGCACGAGCGAGGCTGCGCCGGGCGCGGCGAGCGCCGCGATGCGGTTGCCTTCGACGCGCACCTGCGAGGGGAAGGGCGCCGAGCCGCTGCCGTCGAATACGCGAACGTTGTTGAAAACGATGCCTGCCATTTTTAGTGCCTCAAATAGGTTGCCGAAGCGAAATCGCCGTAGCGTGAAGTTCAATGTGCGGAAGGAAGCTGCAGACCCGTTTGCGACGCGGCGAGCGCACGCAGACGGCCGAAGCACGTAAAGCTGACGATGGCGATCAGCACCGCCGCGATGCCGAGCGCGCCAAAGCCGTAGCGCACGATCAGCGCGCCGCCGAGCACCGGGCCAACGGCCGAGCCTGCCATCAGCATCGCCGGCGTGTAGGCGACGGCACGGCCGGAGCTGTCGAGCTTCGCGAGCAGGCCGAACAGGAAGGTGTGCGTGAAGATCATCGCGAAGACCCAGAGGCTGGCGGCCAGCGCATAGGGCATGAAAGTCGTGGCATTGCCGATGACGAGCGCGAGCACGGCCTGGGCGATGGGACCGGCCAACGCCACGTTGCGGGCGTCGAAGCGGCGCTGCAGCAGTGCGGCCAGTACGGGCGGCAGCATGTTCACGAGACCGACCGCCACCAGCATCGCGTTCACATGCGCTTCACCGAAGCCGCGTGCGAGGCCGATGCGTTGCGCAAAGCTGAACACCATCGCCTGATTGATCGCCATGAAGACGATGCCGGCGATCGCGCTCCAGCAGCCGCGTTCCAGCCGCGCGCCGCGTGTGGCCGCGAGGCGCGGGGTGGCATCGACATGGGCGAGGCCGGTCGGCCACGCGACGATCAGCGCGAGAAAGGCCACCAGCGAAAGCGCGACGAACACGAGGAACAGCGCCGCGCCGCCATGCGTGATCACCAGTTGCGGCACGGCCGCGAAATAGGCCACGCCGAACACGGCCAGCGCGAGATGGCCCATCGCAAAGAGACGATGCGGATTGGCCGTCTTGCCGATGGCGCCGTGCGCCACCGACAGCCCGCAGCCAACGCCCGCGCCCGCAATCGCATGAGCGGCGATCATCGCGCCGAAGGTGGTGGCGCTCGCCGCAAAGCCGAAGCCGCAAGCGGCCAGGCCAAAGCCGAATGCGGATGCCAGGCGTCCCGGCAGGCGTGCAAACAGCGGCGCGATGCACACGGAGCAGAGCACCGCGCAGGCCAGATAGGCCGTGGCCAGCGCGCCTGCGCGCTGGGCGTCGAAGTGAAAACGTTCGATGAGCGTGTTGACCCAGACCGGCAGGGCCACCAGATCGATCATCCCCGCGACGTGGGCAACTACGAGCGCGCCATTCGATCCTCGGCGTGGGGGCATGTCTGTCTCCATTTGTATTGATTTCGCGCAAAGTGGGGCGCGTGGCGAAAGTGTAAGGACTCGTCGCGAGGCGAGCTGACGCGTTTCGCGATGTGACGTATCGCGATTTACGAGGGATGGATCGCGTGAAGTAGGGCAAGCTCCATGGCGCGGCGCAAGACACTGCGCCTTCATACAAAGACATAACAGGCAATGGAGACAGACATGCCCCCGCATTCCTCATGCAGGCGCGCCGCCACGCGCGCTACTCGCACATCACCACGTACCACGCCGCTGCTTGCTGCCATCGCCGCTGCCTGCGCGGCTGCCTGTGCGGTCGCAGCGTGCGGCGGCGGGCTCGCGGGCGCGAGTAGCGCCACGCCCTGGCCCGCTACCGTGAACGCGGCCAGCTATCTGCCCGAAGCGGGCAACCTGCGGCCGGTGAAGGTGGTGAGCGTGTCGGGCTCGGTTACGGGCGCGGATTCGCTGCTGAGCGGCGGCGCGCTCACGCTGAAGTACGTGGCGGGCGGCACCGCGCCCACGGTCGTGCTCGATTACGGTCAGGAAGTGGGCGGCCTGCCGACCTTCGGCATCGCGGCGCAAAGCGGTCAGCCGACGCTCTCGGCCACCTTCAGCGAAAGCCGCACGACCGCCACGACGGGCGATGTGAGCGCGGGCCTGACCGTCTCCGTCGATCCGCAGCGCACGAGCCTGTATCCCGTGAGCGGCACGGGGACGCTCAAGGCCAGCGCCGTGCAGGGCGGCGAACGCTACGAAACGCTTTCGCTCGCCACGCCTGGCGAAGTGACGCTCAACAGCGTCGGCATCCAGTCGCTTTATTCGGCGCCCACCACGGCCACGCGCGGCAGTTTCGTTTCCAGCTCCGATGCGCTCAACCGCATCTGGACGGCCGGCGCGTACACGGTGGAGATGAACCGGCTGGCGGCGACGGCGCTGCCGCTCGCATGGCAGCCAACGGCGGAAGGCATGACGATCGGCACGAGCGGTACGGGCATCGTGCAGAAGAGCGGCACCTGGCCGTCCGATTACGCGATGGCTTTCGACGTGCGCGTGAACAGCAATAGCGCCGGCTGGACGATGCGCAACGCGAACAACCTCACGAGCCTGCGCTTCATCCTGCATTCGGCGAGCGACACGCAAGGCACGCCCGATACGCTCGAACTCGATGCGTTCAGCACCTTTGCGGGCGGCGCGGTCAAACTGGGTTCGCTGCCGGTTTCGGCGGGCATCGCGACGGGCACGTGGCATAGCGTGAGCACGTCGCTTAGCGGCAATACCGTGAGCATTACGCTGGACGGCACGGCGCTGGGTACGCTGGATGCGTCGGGCGCGACTTCGGTGTTGCTGACCAATTACGGCACGGCGGGCTTCTTCAATCTGCCGGCCAGCCAGGCCACGTATCGCAATCTCGCGATCACCGCGAACGGCGCATCGCTCTACACGAATACGCTGATGACATCGGCGGCCCTCGACGATTTTTCCGCGAACACCAATACCTTGCCTTTACTGATCGACGGTGCGAAGCGCGACCGTACGGTCTGGTCCGGCGACATGGCGGCGCAGGCGCCCACCTTGTTCTATACGACCGCGCAAAACGATGCGGTTGCCGGATCGCTCAAGCTGCTCGGCAGCTATCGTCTCGCGAGCGGCGAAGTGTCCACCACGCACAGCCCGCAAGACCCGTTGATCTCGACGGCGGCCGATCCTTATGGTTCGGCGAGTTTTTATTCGACGCAGTATTCGATGTACTTCGTCACGGTGCTGCACGATTACTACCTGTTTTCAGGCGATTCTGCGTTGCTGTCGTCGCAATGGGCGGCCGTGCAGGGCGAGTTGGCTTATCTGCAAACGCTGGTCGATTCGAATGGCCTGATTGCCGTCAATGCGGGCAATGCGCAGGACTGGTTGCCGAATTTCGCGAGCCCGGTAGTGGGCGAAGTGACATCGACGAATATGTTGTACTACCAGGTATTGAGCGATGCCGCCGAGCTGGCGAGCGCAGTGGGCGATGCAAGCACCTCCGCGACCTATTCGCAGCGCGCTGCTGCGCTGAAGCAGGCGATCAACACGCATCTGTATAACGCGGCCAGCGGCTATTACGGCATGAGTGCGACGAGCATGAACGCGGTGGCGCAGGACGCCAATGCGCTCGCGGTGGTGACGGGCGTGGCGTCGCAGGACAGCGCCGCGAGCCTGCTTTCGACGCTCGCACAACGGCTCGCGAATCAGTATGGGCGGCTCGCGTTTTCTTCGGACAGCGGGCGTACGGCGGTCGTGAGTCCGTTTGCGAGCGATATCGAAGTGCGCGCGCGTTTTGCGAGCGGCGACACGCGCGGCGCGCTGGGTCTGATCGGCACGCTCTGGGGCAACATGATCGCGGATGGCGATCACTACACGGGTACGGTGTGGGAAGCGCTTGGCACCGATGGCGCGCCGGTGAGCGCGCAGACGAGCCTCGCGCACGGCTGGGCTTCGGGGCCGACGGCGGCGCTCTCGCGCTACGTGCTCGGTGTGCGGCCGGCTGCGGCGGGTTTCAAACAATGGCTGATCAAGCCGCAAACCGGCGATCTGCAGTGGGCCGTGGGCACGGTGCCGACGCCTTATGGCGCGGTGTCGGTGAAATGGGGGCGGCCGCGAGGCGGCGCGTTCCGTATCGACGTGACCGTGCCGTCCGGGACGACCGGAACCATCGCGCTGCCGGCTGGCGGGACGGTCAAGGTCAATGGGGCGGTGACGGCTGCTGCGTCGTCGTCGAGCCTCGATCCGGGCGCGGTCGCGAGCGATGGCACGGCCTGGCAGTATCTCAACGGCATCGGGCCGGGGAGTTATTCGATCGTAGTGGGCGAGTAAGACGAAGGAGAACCGGCGCGCTGGCTTTTGTGCCGTTGCGCGGGCGCCGGGTGCGGCCGCTGGCGCTTGCGCTGTGCGTGGCGCGGCGGCGTCAGCTTTCGCGCGCCGCGCAGATGGTCATGCAGCAGGTGATCGCCGCGATGGAAAGCCTGGCGGCGGCGGGTTCCGTCGCGCTCGCCGAGCCGGAACCGGTGCGCAAACGCAGGTAGCGTTGGCGTGGTGCGCGTGCCGGCGTATCAGGCACGCGACATCCGACATCAGGCATGCAGGGCGTCGATCGTGCCGTGCGCGCGCAGCCAGTTTTCCCGGCGCCGGAACAGATCGGGCACGGCCGCGTTGGCCTCGGCGATCAGGGACTGCAGATCGCCGGTGCACAGTTGACCTTCGTCCACCACGATGCGTCCGGCCACCATCGTCATCGCCACGTCGCCGCCTTGCACGGCATGCACGAGGTTGTGGTGCAGATTGCCGTCCGCGCCGCCGAGCAGAGGTGTCATGCGGGGCGTGTCGGTGCGCACGGCGATCAGGTCGGCCTGCTTGCCCACTTCGATCGAGCCGGTCTGTGCATCGAGCCCCAGCGCGCGCGCCGCGTCGATGGTCGCCATGCGGCACACCGGCCACGCGCCGAGCGCGGACGCATCGAGTGTCGAGAGTTTGGCCAGCAGCGAAGCCGTCTTCATTTCCTCGAACATGTCGAGGTTGTTGTTCTCCTTCTCGCCATCCGTGCCGAGTCCGACCGCCACGCCGGCCGCCCGTAGTGCTTCGATGGGCGCCGCGCCGCTGGCGAGTTTCATATTGCTGACCGGGTTATGCGCCACGCCAATCCCGCGCCTCGCGAGGATGTCGATTTCATCGTCCGAAAGCCATACGCAGTGGGCGAGCAGCACGCGCGGCGCGTCGAGCAGGCCGAAACGCTCCAGCGCCTGAATCGGCCTGACGCCATAGCGTTTTTGTGTTTCTTCCACGTCGAAACGGCTTTCGTTGCTGTGCGTATGAAAGCCCACACCGTAACGTTGGCTGATGTCGATCGCGCGTTGCCAGGCTTTCGGCGTGGCGTAAAACATATGTTCGAGGCCGACCCAGACGTTGATGCGCCCATTCGCGCCGCCGTGCCATTGCTGGATCAGCGCTTCATTGTTGTCGAGCGTTTCGAAATAATCGTGATCGGGATGTTCCGCCACATAGGGCACCAGCACGGCGCGAATGCCCAGATCGTTCGCGGCTTGCGCGCTGCCATGCATGTAGCGCCACATATCGACGATGGTGGTCGTGCCGGATAACAGCGCTTCGGCGTAGCACAACTGCGAGGCAATGTGCGCTTCGCGCGGCGAGACGACCCGATGCATCGGATCGATATAGCGCTGCAACCACTCCCACACGGGCAAGCCTTCCGCCGTTCCGCGCAACAGGCCCGAATGCGCGTGCGTATTGATCAGGCCGGGCATCAGCAGCCGATCCTTGAGCCGCTTGACGGGAATGCCGGGGTGATTCGCAATCAGATCGGCCGCAGTGCCTGTGGCTGCGATTTTTCCATCGCCATCGATCAATACGGCGGCGTTGGACAGGATGGTGTTGTCGGCGTCCATCGTCAGAAGATGGTCGGCGTGAAGGATCAGGGCGGGCATGGAGAAACCTGTCGTTGGAAAGCACTGCTGAGTGATTGACTGGCCATTGCGCGCATTTTCGGCGGGTGGAATCGATATGTAAAAATGGGATCTATCAGAAACGGAGATAGATCCGATGCAACTCTCCCTCGATCAACTGGAGGTGTTCGTTATTGCGACGCGTGAACCGTCGTTTTCCGCGACGGCGCGGCGCCTGGGCAAGGCGCAATCTGCGGTGAGCACGGCGATCGGAGAACTCGAGATCGATCTGGGCGTGACGCTGTTCGATCGTCGCGGGCGTTATCCGGTCCTCACACCGGAAGGCGAGGCGCTGTTGTCCGAGGCCGAGGCCATCCTCTCGCGTTGCGTTGGGCTCAAGGAGCGCGCGAGCGCACTCACGGGCGATCTGGAAACGCAGATTGCGATAGGCGTCGACGATGCGTTTCCTGGAGCCGCGCTGGCCCCGATCCTCGCGAGCCTGCCGGGCAGATTTCCCGCTGTTCAGGTCGACATTCGTCAGCCTTCCGATTGCGATCTTCTGGATATGGTGATGAAGGAAAGCGTCTCGCTCGGGTTGGGTTGCACACGCGCGCAATATCCTGCGGGCATTGGATTTTGCCGGTTAGGGCAGGTCGCGTTTGTGAATGTCGTGCATCGCGACCATCCGCTGGCGCGGTATGAAAGCGTGCGTTTTGCCCAGTTGTCGGATCATCTGCATCTGCAATTGATGGGGCAGAATCGGCATCTTCTGACTGCGGAATATTTGAAGTCGCCCAGGACATGGACGGTGCAAAGTCACACGATCCTGATCGATCTGCTGAAGAGCGCTGCCGGTTGGGCGAGCGTGCCGCGATGGTCGGTGGCGAAGGAACTCGCTGGCGGCGAATTGGTGGAGTTGCAGCTTGAGGCCTATCCGTTCACCGAATGGACCGTTGGCCTCGATTTGCTCTGGAAGGCGGAATCCGGACCGGGCGCGATCGCGCTCTGGTTGAAATCCGAACTCATGCGTACGCCGTCTTTTGTCTGATGATAACCGCAAAAAAAATTACTAGACGACCGGTCGACTACGTGTCATAGTTCGACCCATGGAAACGACCAACACCTCTGAAACCGCTGACGTTCGCGAGAAGATCATCGCGATCGGGCAGAGCATCATCGGCGCGAAAGGCTTCGCTGCGGTGGGCTTGAGCGAGATTCTCGCGGCTGCCGGCGTGCCGAAGGGGTCGTTCTACTATTACTTCGCGTCGAAGGACGCGTTCGGCGTGGCTTTGCTCGAAAGCTATTTCGAGGATTATCTCGCCGAACTCGATAAGACACTGAGCCTGCCCGGCATGAGCATGGCTGGGCGGTTGATGCAGTACTGGCAGGTTTGGCGCGAAACGCAGTCGTTCTTCGACTGCCAGGGCAAATGCCTCGCCGTGAAACTGGGCGCTGAAGTGGCCGATATGTCGGAGCCCATGCGGGCAACGCTCAATCGCGGCACCGCCGGCGTAGTCGAGCGGTTGGCGCGGGCCATCGAGGCAGGCGCTGCGGAAGGTTCGCTCACGGTCGATGCCGAACCGCGAGTGGTGGCGCAAAGCCTTTATCAGCTTTGGCTCGGGTCCAGCGTGATGGTCAAGATCGTGCGCAATCTGCAGCCTTTCGAGGTCGCACTCGAAACCACGCGTCGCACGCTTCATCTGCCGGCCTGATCGGCGCAATAAGGTTTTCCGGGCACTTCTTCCGAAGTGCCTTTTTTAAGGCCCGGTTACTAGACGACCGGTCTACTATTTGGGGCAAATGGCCTCGCTTGACGGAGCAACAACATGAAAGTCCTGATGGTTCTGACCTCGCACGATCAACTGGGCAATACGGGCCGCAAGACGGGTTTCTGGCTCGAAGAACTGGCCGCGCCGTACTACGCGTTTCAGGACGCGGGCGCGCAGATCGTCCTCGCTTCGCCGCTGGGCGGCCAGCCGCCGCTCGACCCGAAGAGCGACGAGCCGGCCTTCCAGACCGAGCTGACGCATCGCTTCCAGGCCGACGCTGTAGCGAAGGCGCAACTCGCGGCCACCGTGCGGCTCGATAGCGTGTCGCACGAAGACTTCGACGCGGTCTTCTATCCGGGCGGCCACGGCCCGCTGTGGGATCTGGCCGAAGATCCGGTTTCGATCGCGCTGATCCAGTCTTTCTTCGCCGCCGGCAAGCCCACGGCGCTGGTCTGCCACGCGCCGGGCGTGCTGCGCCACACCAAGGCGCCGGATGGGCGTCCTCTCGTGGAAGGCCGCAAGGTAACGGGCTTCACTAATACCGAAGAAGAAGCCGTGGGCCTGACCGACGTCGTGCCGTTCCTCGTCGAGGACGAATTGAAGGCGAAGGGCGGTGTGTATTCGAAGCTCGACGACTGGGCGCCCTATGTCGTCACCGACGGCGTGCTGATCACCGGCCAGAATCCGGCGTCGTCCGGTCCGGCCGCGATCGAGTTGCTCGCGCACCCGGCGCTCAACGTCCAGCGCTAAAAACGAGGGCCCGGCACAGGGCTCCGTCGATCTGATCGACCACTAACTTTCACGCAGCGCGGGCTGACGGGCCCGCCGCCTCTCGCAGTCCGTTTCAAGGAAAAATTATGCAGCACTCCGAATTTTTCAAATCCGTGGCGCTCGGGCCGTATCGGCTCAAGAACCGTATTGTGCTGCCGCCGCTCACGCGTCAGCGCAGCGCGCGCGAAGGCGACGTCGCCACCGATCTGATGGCCGCGTACTATCGCCAGCGTGCGAGCGCCGGTCTGATCGTGAGCGAGGGCACGCAGATCGAACCGCGCGGTCAGGGCTATGCGTGGACGCCCGGCATCTACAGCGCAGACCAGATCGCCGGTTGGCGCAAGGTCACTACTGCCGTGCACGAAGCGGGCGGCATCATGTTCGCGCAACTCTGGCACGTGGGCCGCGTATCGCATCACGCGCTGCAGCCGAATGGCGCGGCGCCGGTTGCACCATCGGCAATTCAGGCTGAAAAAGCGAAGGCGTTTATCGCCACCGGGCCCGACACGGGCACGCTGGTCGCGCCTTCGATGCCGCGTGCGCTGACCCAGGCGGAAATCGGCGAACTTGTCGAACTCTATGCTCAGGCCGCGCGCAATGCGCTCGAAGCCGGTTTCGACGGCGTGGAAATTCACGCGGCCAACGGTTATCTCGTCAATCAGTTTATTTCGGCGCATTCGAATCAGCGTGAGGACGAATACGGCGGTTCGCTGCAAAACCGTCTGCGTTTCCTGCGTGAAGTGGTTGAAGCGGTGGCGAAGGTCGTGGGTCCTGGCCGCCTGGGTGTGCGCTTTGCGCCGCTGTTCGCCAGTACCGATGAAGATCGCGTGTATATCGGCATGGTCGAGGACGATCCGCATCGGACTTATATCGAAGCCATCAAGATTCTCGACGAAATCGGCGTGGCTTATCTCTCGATCGCGGAAGCCGATTGGGACAATGCGCCGGATCTGCCCGACGATTTCCGCCGCGCCGTGCGCGAGACTTTCCGGGGCCGCATTCTCTATGCCGGGCGCTATACGGCTGAGCGCGGCGCGCGACTGCTGGAACGCGGGCTGGCGGATCTCATTGCATTCGGCCGTCCTTTTATTGCGAACCCCGATTTACCCGCGCGTATCGCCAATGGCTGGCCATTGAATGAAGTCGACGCCGCAACGCTGTATGGCGGCACGGAAAAAGGCTTTACCGATTACCCGGTCTATAGCGAATCCCAACATATCGTTAGCGAAGAGGTTCTGTGATGAGCAAGAACGTTGAAAACAAGGTTGTGCTGATTACCGGCGCGAGCAGTGGCATTGGCGCGGTGACTGCGCGTCATCTCGCGGCGTTGGGCGCGCACGTGGCGGTCGCCGCGCGGCGCACGGATCGGCTCGACGCGCTGGTTGCCGAAATCGAAGCGGCGGGCGGGCGTGCAAAGGCGTACGCGCTCGATGTCACCGACAAGACGCAGGTCGAGAGCGTGGTTGCGGGTGTCGTCAACGATTTCGGTCGTCTCGACGTGCTGATCAACAATGCGGGGCTCATGCCGATTCGTCCGATGGCGGAAGTGAACACGGACGAATGGGACGCCATGATCGACGTGAATATCAAGGGCGTGCTGTATGGCATTGCGGCGGCGTTGCCGCGATTCATGCAGCAGCAAAGCGGCCATTTCATCAATCTCAGCTCTGTGGCGGGCATCAAGGTATTCGCGCCGGGCGGCACGGTTTATTCGGGCACCAAGTTCGCTGTGCGGGCCATTTCCGAAGGGCTGCGGCAGGAAGTGGGCGAGAATATTCGCGTGACATCGATCGAACCGGGCGCCGTGGATAGCGAACTTAAACTCATTACCACGGGGACGGCGCAGCAGACCGTACTCGACTTTTACAAGCAGGCGGTGCCGGCCGAGTCTGTTGCGCGCGCAATTGCTTTCGCGATCGAGCAACCGGCGGACGTCGATATCAATGAGATTGTGATTCGCCCGACGCGGCAGGAGTTCTAGTCTCTCAGCAATCGGCAGCGCTGGTTAATGAATTGCGCTCACACAGGTGTAAAGCCTGTGTGGGATTGTTGATCCGGAAACCAGCGCCTTTGCTGCACTGTCCGGACTTCTGTTCGAAAGCGCGGCATCATCTGGACAATTCCTGAGTCGATGCCCATTCACGAATGGCCTCGCTAAACAGGCGCAAAGCGGTGGGTGGATGGCGGTTGGCAGGGTAGTAAAGGCATAAGCCCGCGAAAGACGGACTCCACTTGGGCAAAAGGTCCAGAAGCCTGCCGCTGGCCAGATGTTCGGTAATGCTGTGCTCCGGCACCCACGCGACGCCAATGCCGGCCAGCGCAGCCTCCACCATCATATTGATGTTGCCGAGCGTCATCGGGCCTTGCACATCGATCGATGTTTCGCGGCTGCCTTTTCGCAAATCCCAACGATAGATTTTTCCGCTTTCGAATCGAAAACGGATGCAGCGGTGTTTCAATAAATCCGCAGGCTTTTCGGGCTTGCCGAACTTGCCGATATATTCGGGCGAGGCCACGGCGGCAAGGCGAATGTCGGGGCCAAAGCGAACCGCAATCATGTCGCGCGGCACGTCTTCATGAACGCGAATGCCCGCGTCGAAACCTTCCGACACGACATCCACCAAACGACTGTCGATAACGAATTCGACGTGAATGTCGGGATACTTTTCCAGAAAGTCCGGCAGCACGTTGAGCAACAGCAGTTTGGCGCCGGATTCGGGCGCATTGATACGAATCGAACCCGATGGGCGCGCGCGTGACGAAGCAGTTTCTTCAAGCGCTTCCTCCAGGTCGCTCAATGCCGTACGCACGCGGGCGAGCAGACGCTCTCCGGCTTCGGTGAGTGATACGGCGCGGGTCGTGCGATTCAGCAGGCGAACGCCCAGGCGCGCCTCCAGACCCTTCATCGCGTGACTCAATGCCGATGGCGACACTTCCAGCGTGCGCGCGGCAGCACTGAAACTGCCGCTGGCCGCGACGGCAACGAAGGCATTCAGTTCAGAAAAACCGGCGCGGAGCATTGATGAATTCCTCTCATAAAGTCATGAAGCTGGGCGTCTATTGTTGAGGCCTATTGCCAATCCTACAATGTCTGCTCGACGCGTGCCCTGGCGGGCGCGTGGCATTCCGCTGGTGACCGAGTGACCGAAATCCATTTTCGTTATGAACGAAACAGAGCGAGCTTTGCTCGGCGAGCGATATCGCGTTCTCTCAACACGATTTGACGCGCTATGGGATCGCAACGTGCCTGATGCCACCGCAGAAAAAGACGAACTCGCCGCCGCGCTGCAAGAAATCGAAGCGCGTCTTTTTCCGCCTGCTGAATGATGAATGGGACGCGTCGGTAATGAATGGCGCGCCGGAAACAAAGATGAAAAATACTGCTGTATCCAGTACCCAGACGCAATACGCGCCGGCTTTCGACGAATCGACATCGCATCCACTAAGGATATTGCTGATCCTCAGTGCGTTGATGGCATTCGCCTCTATTTCTACGGATCTCTATCTGCCTGCGATGCCGGAAATGGCTCGCAATCTGCATGCAAGCGACGGCGAAATCGAACTGACTGTTTCGGGGTTTCTCGTCGGGTTTAGCCTTGGTCAATTGGTGTGGGGCGTGATTAGCGACCGCTGGGGCCGTCGTCTTCCCATCACACTGGGGCTTGTGCTTTTTATCATCGGCTCGATCGGATGTTCGATGTCGCACAGCGCCGTCGCATTGATTGCGTGGCGTATCGTGCAGGCAATTGGCGCTTGCGCCAATGTCGTGCTCGCGCGTGCCATGGTGCGCGACCTGTATGCGGGGCACCGCGCAGCCAGCATGATGTCGACGCTCATCACCATCATGGCCGTCGCGCCGCTGATTGGCCCGAGCGTAGGCGGTCAAATCCTGATCTGGTCGTCCTGGCGAGCGATTTTCTGGACGCTCGTTGTGGTGGGCATCTTGACGCTGCTTTCTCTCATCTGGCTGCCCGAAACGCATCCAGTCGAGCGACGTAATCAGGATTCGTTGATCAAAGCATTCTTGCGTTATGGCGAGCTTCTGGCGAACGGACGGATCATGGGGTATGCGGGCGTTGGCGCGCTGTTCTACGGTGCCATCTATGCCTATATCGCCGGGACACCGTTCGCTTATATCACCTACTATCACGTGCCGCCGCACTGGTACGGCATCTTGTTCGGAGTCGGTATCGCCGGAATCATGGCGACCAATATGATCAATGCACGCATCGTTCGGCGTTATCGCAGCGACGCTATTTTGACGTATGGCTGCATCGGAGCAGCGCTTGCCGCGTGCGTGCTTTTTATCGACGGTTTGAGCGACTTTGGCGGTCTCTGGGGACTTGTGATTCCGCTATTCGTTATCGTTTCGTCGACTGGGTTTGTTGTCGCAAACGCTATTGCGGGCGCGTTGCATGTCGCTCCCGAACGGGCAGGGTCACTGTCCGCGTTTATTGGTGCAACTCAATACGGCACAGGAATTGTGGGTTCGGGTCTGGTGGGGTTTTTTGCAGACGGCACGCCAGTGCCGATGGTGTCGGTCATAGCCGCACTCTGTATCGGATGCGCGGCATGTGCATTGTTCATACTCAAGAAAAATAAGGGTGCCTAATTATTCAATAAGGCATAAGTGCAGCAGCCTCAACTTATGCCTTATTCAACACATCACTTCACACACCGAAACCCTGCATAAACGTATTGGTATCTCGGTTGAAACCAGTTGCGGAAGGTGGACCTGAGCATGCACGCGGCGGTGCGCGACGAACCGCCTTTCATGGCGTAATGTTGACCGTCGAAGAAGTTCGCCGAATAACCTTCGTAGAACGGAAACGCTTCGAAGCCCGGCAGCGGCCCGAACACCGTCGACGTCCATTCCCAGCCGTTGCCGTAGAGTCCTTCGACGCCCCAAGTGCTCGCGCTATCGGGCGTTGCGTCCACGGCGACAGGGTTCCAGTTGCGGAAATCGAAGTTATCGGTCGCGCAGGGCAGTGCGCCATGCGCGGCGCGCTGCCACTGCGCTTCGCTCGGCAAACTCGCTCCGCGCCACCGCGCATAGGCCGCCGCTTCGGCGTGACTGACATAAACAGGCCAGCACAGCGGCAGCGGCACATCCTCGAACATCGTGCGCTGACGCCAGCCGCTGGCGCTATCGTGCGCATCGTCGCGCAGCCAGAACACCGGATGCTCGATGCCCTCCGCTTCCTTCCACGCCCAGTTGGCGTCGTCCCACAACGCCTTGCGCCGATATCCGCCATCGTCGATGAATTCGAGGAAGGCGCCGTTCGACACCATATAGCGATCGATCTCGAACGCCGGCACTTCCACCTGCTGCTCGCCGAATTCGTTATCCCAGCCAAAGACGCCGCGCTCGCGCGTCATGCCGAGTTCGGTGCGCCCGGCGGGCACGTTCACCATCGCCGGCGCTGCGGAATAAAGATGATCGGCGAATTCGCGCGCGTCAGCCGGCATTTGTTTGTAGGCGAACGGCAGCTGGTGGAGCATGTAAGCCAACGTCTCGACGTGCATCAGCCGATGCTCGATCGCCACGTTGAGCAATTGGGCTGGCGTGTCGTGCTGCGGCGCGTCATGCGGCAGATCGAGCGCGGCGATCTGCGCGTCGATGCGCGCACGCGCGTCGCGTGCATACTCGCGTACCTCGTTCAGACGCGGCCAGTCTGCGGGCGTATCGGTGGGAAAACCGCCATCGACGGGATCGATGCCGAAGGCGAACAACTGGTCGAGGCGCGCATCGGCGGACGGCAGATGGAACAGGCGCTGATCGAACAGATTGCGATCGAACGCTTCGAGATGGCCGATATAGAAAACGATCCGGTGGCGCTCGCGAATCGGGCGCTCGTAGAGGAATTCGGGCTTGACGATATCGAACAGGGCGTCGCTGGCGGCGCGGGCTTCGGCGAGCCGGGCGGCGAGCGTAGGCGTGAGCGGGAGCTGCATTGCGGCGAGTCTCCTGACTTGAGCGGGTTTTTGAGACTGTAACCGCTGCGCAGGAGTTGTGCCAACGCGCTGTCAGACGCTATAACGGACGCGCCGCCCGGCCGGAGCCAGGGCGGCGCGCCCCGAAAAACCGCCTGTCTGGGCTTTAGAGGTGCTTTAGACCTTCGAGGTCGATGATGCGGATAAGTTTGCCCTGCGCATCGATCAAACCGCGCTTTTGAAATCTTGACAGGGTACGGCTGACCGTTTCGAGCGTCATGCCAAGATAGCTGCCCATATCTTCACGCGTCATGCGCAGATTGAATTCCGCATGCGAATAGCCACGCAGGCCGTTGCGTTCGGACACGTCGAGCAGGAAGGCGGCCACGCGTTCGTCGGCGGACAGCGAGCCGAGCACCATCATCTGCGACGATTCGCGGATCAGCTGGTCGCTCATGAGGCGGTGCAGACGGTCCTGCATCGCGCCGGTTTCGCGGCACATATGCTTGAGCGCCGAGTAGGGAATGATGCACACGGAGCTGTCTTCGAGCGCCACGGCGCTCCAGTTGTGATGATCGGTGCTGATGCCGTCGATCCCCAGCGGGTCGCCGGCGAGGCGCAGGCCCGTGACCTGTTCACGGCCGTCGCGGTGCGCCATGACGGTCTTGAGCGAACCGGAGCGCACGGCGTACAGCGTGTCGAACGGGTCGCCCGCGCGATACAGCGCTTCGCCGCGGCGCACGCTGCGCGCGTTGCAAATCAGTGCTTCGAGTTTGGGGAGATCGTCGAGCGCCAGACCTTGAGGCATGCAGAGATGACGCATCGCGCAGCTCGAGCAGCGCGCCGTGGTGCGCGGGCTGGCTGCAGGCGTACGGCTGGCGCGGCGCACGGTGGTGTGATTGACGACGGTCGAGGTCAGCATGTCTTGCTCCTTTGATCGGTTTCGGAGCATTCTTGACCGCGAACAAATCTTAAAAAGGCGACAAAACGCCGCGCTTTTGAGATGCCGGCGCTTGCGCCTTGTCAGAAGCCGCTTTCGCGGAAAATGACCAAGCGCAAGAGGTTGCAGAAAGGTGCGATTCGACCGCTTATCTTTTTATTCCGCGTCCGTTTCGGGCGTTCCGGCGGCGCTCGGGATCAGCAGGACGGGCAGGGTCGACTGACGCACGCAACGCTCGGCCACGCTGCCCAGGATCAGACGCTGGAAACCGCGCCGTCCATGCGTGCCCATCACGATCAGATCCGCGCCTTGCGCTTTCGCGGCGTCGAGCACGAGCGTGGGCACGTCGTCGAGCGATGAAGCCTCGCCCGTCACCATGCCGCCTTGCACGCCGTGCGCGCTCATCGCCTTGTTCATGTCTTCGGCCAGCTCGTTGCCCTGGGCGATCATCTGGTTGCGCAGGATCGACGGGTCGTAACCGGGTGCGTCGAAATACATCGGCGTGTTTTCGATCACGTAAAACGGCTGCAGGATCGAGCCCATCGCTTTCGCCAGATCGAGTGCGGCTTCGAATGCGCGGCGCGACGTAGCGCTACCGTCGACCGCGACCAGAATGCGTTTGTACATGGAACCTCCGCGTGAGTTGAACGGGGATGCGCGCCGCCTGGCCTTGCGCCAACAGGCGTGCGCGGTCTGTATCGATTTCTTTTGAGCTTAATGGATCGGCTAAAAAGATGCAGCGCCGCTGTATGAAATGTGGAAGGCGGATGAAGGAGATCAAGAGGTCGGCGTCGGCAGGCCACAGGCAGCGTCTGTCAGGATAAGCTGAGGCGCCGCCGAGGCGCGATTCCGGCGCGCTGCCGGGTCATGGCATTTCGTCGGGTTGCGCCGCTCTCGCCTGACCGTTATCGTTGCGTCTCTTTCGCATACCCGCGGCACTCCCGCGCCGCAGCATCCCGATCCGTGACTTCTACCCATTCCCCCTTGCCGTTTCGCGACGCGCTGCTGGCCATGCTCGGCATCGGCCTCGTCAATATGCTGGTCGCGCTCGATCAGACCGTCGTCAGTACCGCGCTCCCGTCGATCGTCGCCGAATTGCACGGCTTTGAGTATTACGCGTGGATTGCGAGCGCCTATCTGCTGGCGTCGGTCGTGACCGTGCCGGTGTTCGGCCGGCTCGGCGATTATTTTGGCCGCAAGCGTTTCGTGCTGGCGGCCGTGATCGTGTTCACGGTGGCGTCCGTGCTGTGCGGTCTGGCGACCGATATGCGTTTTCTGGCGGCGGCGCGCGCCTTGCAGGGCGTGGGCGGCGGCATGATGGTCGGCACCGCGTTCGCCTCTATCCCCGATCTGTTTCCCGATCCGCGTGCGCGCGTGCGCTGGCAGGTGGTCATGGCGGCGGCTTACGGGATCGGCACGGCGGCGGGGCCGTCGCTGGGCGGCTGGCTTTCCGAGCACTTCGGCTGGCGTTCGACCTTCATGGTCAACCTGCCGGTGGGCGCGCTGGCGCTGTACTTCATCTGGGCGCATCTGCCGGCGTATCGTCCCGCGCGCACAGGCGAGATTCGCATCGACTGGACTGGCGCGGTGCTGGTCGCGCTCGTGCTGGGCGGATTTCAGACCGTCATTGAGGCCGTGCCGAAGGATGGCCTCACGACCGCCAATCTGGTGCTGATCGTACTCGTGGCGATTGGCGCGGCGGCTTTGCTGATCTGCGAGCGGCGCGCCACGCATCCGATCATCCCGCTCGATCTGTTTCGCGATCCGCAGCTCGTCACGCTGTTTACCTTGTCGACGCTGTCCGGTTTCGTGATGTTTTCGCTGATTTTCTTCGCGCCGCTGCTGCTGCAGGGCGGTTTTGGCCTTTCGCCGCAGCAGGCCGGTCTGCTGGCGACACCGATTGCTGCGTGCATTGCGCTCGGCAGTCTCGTCAACACGCGCATCGTGATTCACCTGAAAAAGCCGACCGCCATTCTGAGCGTCGGCTTCGGCCTGCTGGTGGCGGCGTCGGTTGGCCTCGCGTTCACCACGCGCGACACCTCTTATATATGGCTCGAACTGTCGATGGCCGCAGTCGGTATCGGGCTCGGCTTCATCCTGAACAATCTCAATATTTTCGGGCAGGAAATTGCCGGGCGCGAGCGCTTCGGCATTACCACCGCGCTGCTGCAATCGACGCGCATGGTGGGCGGCATGCTCGGCACCAGCATCGTGGCGACGATCGTGAACCATCGCTATGCGGCTGGCATCGGCGACGCGCTTGCCGTGCTGGGTGCGCCGGGTGCGGCGCGCTGGCAGCCGCAGCTGTCCGATCCGCGCGTGCTGATCGATCCGGCGCTGCGCGACGGCCTGACGCTCCATATGAAAGCGGCAGGGCTCGACGGCGCGGCGCTGATCGAGGCGGTGCGGCACGTGCTGGTCGACGCCATTCATCTGGGTATCGGCCTGACCGGTCTGGCGGCGCTCGTTGCGGCGCTGTGCGTGCGCCGCATCTCGCATATCCGCTTCAGCCGCGCCGCAGCGCCTGCTAATCCAGCAAAAGATTCCGAGAAAGATTCCGCAATCAATCCTGCTAAATCTGACTGAGTGTGGTTTTTATCTCACCCGAATCCGGGGCGGGCGGTCCGTCCGCTGCGGTGGTTTCTGCCACCTTTGGCACAATTCGTCAGACAAAAGCGTAAACTCGCTTGACGGGGTGCCACGGACCGCCTGCCGGAAACAGGGTCGATTCGAACCTTCTCTGCCCAGCGGGATCAAGCAGCGTCCGCCATCTGGCCGAACAGCGCATTACGCGTTTGCGTGCTGACGGCAATTTCCAGCGCCACCGCATTCTCCACGCCAATGCGCACCGGTGCGCCCAGACGGCTGACCTCAATGCCGGTGCGGCGCAGCATGCGCTCGATCGGCGTGGTCGTCACGGTGACGTAGCGGGAAATCGCCATACGGTCGGCAAACCAGACCAGCGAATGGATCGCGCGCATCGTCACATCGGCGAAACCGAAGGCGTGTTCGTTGCTCGATTCGATGGCGAAGCGGCTCAGTTCCCAGATGTTGCGCCCCGTTGGCGCATCTTTGCCGTGTAGAAGCTGCGGGAAGGTGTCGCGCAGCATGTTGGGGCCCTCGGTGGGCATCAGGCGCCAGCAGCCCCTCACTTTGCCGCCGCCGTCCTGGATCAGCATGTAGTGCGGGCCGAGCGCGTCGTACCCGTCGATCTCCATCCCGGCGATGGTGGGAATGTCCCAACCCATGCGGTCGCGGAAAACCCGCGCACGCAGCCGGTACATTTCGTTGATGTCCTCGTTGTCGAATTCCTGACGCAGTCCGATCCGAATCGCAGCTTGCATGACAACTCTCCCTTTTTGGTGTGGAGGGGGCAGCGGTATGGATCGAAAGCTATGCGTTATGAATATAAAAAAACACCTATCCAGATAGGTAGGTGCGGAGGGAGGGGGAGTTCTGGAGAATGGCTGGGCGGCGTCACTCAACAGGCATATCTGACAGCGAGATACAAAATGGAACTTCTGGACAATCAATGGCAGGCGGGCACGAACTCCCTTCACAATGCAGGGGACCTGTCGTCGGTAATCGACCGTGTCCTGATCATCGCGTATCGGAAAAAGAAGAAGGAAAGCCAGCGCCGCTTCTGGGCGCGCTTTGGCGTTACGCAGTCGCGTGGCAGCCGTTTTGAATCGGGCGCGGAAATTCCGCCGCCGGTCTCGATTCTGCTGGGGCTCTACTTCAACAAGACGATTTCCGACGGCGATCTGGGCCGCGCCGAGCGCGTGCTACGCCGCCCGGAACTGCCGTCGTCGATGATGATGCTTAGCCCGGGTCAATAAGACCCATCTGGGTAGCAATCACGGCGGCCGCCCGCCGTGAATTCACGCCGAACTTCCCTCGAATATTTTTCATGTGGAAGTTCACGACTGCTTCGGAGCAGTTGAGAATGTGCGAAATTTCCCAGGTGGACTTGCCGAGCGCAGTCCACTTGAGGCATTCCTTTTCGCGCGGCGTGAGTTTCGGGATCAGCGACTGGGCGTGGTCGTTCAGATGTCGCTGACTGGTGTCGAGCACCAGATCCCGCAGCAGCACCAGATTCGGCAGCGCACGATTGACGTCCTGCCAGAACGAGTCCGATGGGCTCGCGTCATTGACGAAACACAGCATGCCCGCCTCCTGGCGCGGGCCATGGATCGGCAGGGTAATGCCGGCGCGCAAGCCATGCGAGCGCGCTTCTTCATACATCGATTGCTGCTGCTCGGTGGCGAACAGTTCCGGCGACCAGATCAGCGGCGACGATCGCGTCGCGCAATGCGTGACGGTCGGATCGAAATACGCCATGTTGTGGTCGCTATAGCTTTGTCGCCAGGCGTTCGAATAGTTCGTCCGGATGAACGCGTCTTCGAGCCGCATACCTGGACGCGGCAGGATCGCCAGCATGACCTGGCCGAAACCCCACGAACTGGCGAGCTGAGACACCGCGTCGAACCACGCCGAATCCTCGGGCGCATCCAGTACGGATGACATCTGCTCAATGAAATGTAGAGGCACGTCAAGACTCTCCATCGGCGGTGGGCCAGACCGCAGGCGTCACACGGGCGAGCTGCTGCCCTCGCTAGCCTCGCTTCTTATGATGTAACAATTTATCACTAAATTCTGCAATGATCGTCTTTATCCCGCAGGGCTTCAGGCTTTACGCCAGGGATTTCCCCCTTCTTTCGGGAAAATCCCAGGCGGGTTTCAGGCCGTTGCTGAACAAAAGTGCCGGTTTTAGCCCGTCCGGGCGGTCGGGAATCGCGAGTAACGAAACGCGGCGGAATTGCATTTCCGCTTTCATTGCCGATTTCGTAAATCGCTAAATCGTATTTGGCAATAATCGCGGCAACCCAAATTGGCTAAATTGCGCGGACATCAAAAATCGCCGAATGCATTTTTGTGCAGCGGCGATTTTTTTATTCAAAACGCATAACTTTTTGGCGATTCGCGCCAATCTGTGAAAAATGCGACAGACCCGCATGACGAAATGGCGTCGTCATGCGGGCGGCGCGAATCTCGGCGCTGCGGCGGCGCATCAATTCTTGCGATGCAGTTCGAAGATGCGGGACGGGCGCAGATGATTGATCGCGAAGTGCAGGCGGCCTGGGCTGCGACGCTGTGGAACGTCGCTGGAGCCCGCAAATTGATCTTCGGATGCTTCGCGCGTGGCTGGCGCGCTCATGCCCAGATCCACGGCTTCGAAATCGGCCTGCGGGAAAAATGGCATGCGATGCGCGAGGCCGCGGCTGTCGAAACCGGCCAGGCCGTCGCCGCTTTCGGGCACGCTGTCGTCGAGCGATGCGTTGCTCGTGGTCACTTCGTCCGGGCCGATCGCGCCGGCGCCCGCGAGCCGGGCGGCTTCGCGGTTCTTGCCGTCGGTGTCGACGGTGCTGTCGTGAGTGCGGTCGTTATGCGACTCGGCGCTATGCGGGCGGACCGTCGGGGCGGGCATGTCGGCTGGGCGGCGGGTGCCATCGGAAGGAGCCATGGTTTCGTCCTCCATGAAAAGACGCAGAAGTGTCTGTTAAAGCCTCATTGCCGACGTCGCGCAAGAGGCGTTCCGGAGCCGCCGCCATAAACCCGCTGCGAACCCAATATCCGGCGGAAAAGCAAGCCCGGCCGCCAGGAAAACGCTTCCAGCCGCCGCGGTTTTTTTTCGTTGGATCGCCTTATTTTCTGGGAGTATGATCCTCTTTCAACGAGTTGGCGCGCTTTAGATAGACGGCCCGAACGAAGGGCCGCGCTGTGGCTTTGCCGCACGATCCTGCACGCGCCTACAAAAACGGACAAGGCAAGCAGGGGCGGACGAGACACATGCACTTCGACGCTGCATTCACGCATCGCGGCTATTTGCTCAATTGCGCACCGGCACGCACCGGCGACGGCGCTTATCAACCCTACGTGGTGATATCGCGCTCGAGCGACGGCGAACTGGTGGCCAACCGTTTCTTTCCCGCCGAACTGCGCTTTTCCGACGAAGCCGACGCCATCGCCCACGCGCGCGACTGGGCCGTGCGCTGGATCGATGCGAGCAGCGTGACGCTCTGAGCCGCCCAAAGGGCGCTTCGGCGAACTCTCCCAAAAAGCGGTAACCTCTGGGGTCGATTCACTCCTGGACGGCGCACCTTCGCCGCCGCCGCGTCACCATGTCAAATGCCGCTTCCCCCGACTGGGGCCTCGAACAGATCGTCGCCGATCTGCGCGCGTCGCGTGAAGAACGTCATCGCACGCGCCATCCGCTGGGTATCCGCGAACTGCCTTCGCGCGAAGCCGTGGTCAACATCGTCGCGGGCCTGCGCGCCGCGCTCTTTCCCACGCACTACGGCGCGCCCGATCTCACCGACGAAAGCGTCGATTACTACGTCGGTCATACGCTCGAAAGCACCTTGCGCCTGCTGGCGGAGCAGATCCGCCGCGCGCTGCGCTTCCTGCCCGAAAACGCCGAAGCCGGCGACGATGTCCTGCGTGCACGTGCCTTCGCAGTGGCGCGCGAATTCGGCCATCAACTGCCGGACATTCGGGCGTTGCTCGTCAGCGATATTCAGGCCGCGTTCACGGGCGACCCCGCTGCGCAGCACATCACCGAAATTCTGCTCTGCTATCCGGGCGTCTGGGCCATGACGCACCATCGGCTCGCGCATGCGCTGCATCGTCTGGGCGTGCCTTTGCTCGCGCGCTTCATCAACGAGATCGCGCATTCGGCGACCGGCATCGACATTCACCCAGGCGCGCAGATCGGTTCGAGCTTCTTTATCGATCACGGTACGGGTGTGGTGATCGGCGAAACGGCGATCATCGGCGAGCGCGTGCGGGTCTATCAGGCGGTCACGCTGGGTGCGAAGAGTTTCGCCGCCGATCTCGACGGCACGCTCGTGAAGGGCAATGCGCGTCACCCGATTGTCGAAGACGATGTGGTGATCTACGCGGGCGCGACCATTCTCGGGCGCGTGACGATCGGGCGCGGTTCGGTGATTGGCGGGAATGTGTGGCTCACGCATAGCGTGCCGGCAGGCAGCAGCGTGCGCCAGGGCAAGATCCGCGAGATCGAGCGCGGCAACGAAGCGCCCTGAAGAAAACCCCTTGTTTTAAAGGGTCGCGCGGGACATTGCAGTCTTGAAGTCCCGCGCGTGTCTTGAAGTTTCCGATCGGAAAAACGCGGAAAAATCAGCCGGCGTTCACGTATTCGGCACACTCATCACGCCGGGATTGCCGACGATGGAGAGGAATTCGCGGCGCGTCGAAGGATCGCTGCGGAAGGTGCCGAGCATGCGCGAGGTCACCATCGTCACGCCGGCCTTATGCACGCCGCGCGTGGACATGCACTGGTGCGCCGCTTCGAGGATCACGCCCACGCCTTTGGGCTGAAGCACTTCGTTGAGCGTATCGGCGATCTGCGCGGTCATCTTTTCCTGGATCTGCAAACGCTTGGCGAATGCGTCGACCAGGCGCGCGAGCTTCGAAATCCCCACCACGCGATGCTCGGGCAGATAGGCCACGTGCGCGCGGCCGATGATCGGCACCATATGGTGTTCGCAGTAGCTTTCGAAGCGGATGTCCTTCAGCACGATCATTTCGTCGTAGCCATCGACTTCGGAGAAGGTGCGCGAGAGGATCTCGCGCGGATCGTGCTCGTAGCCCGCGAAAAATTCTTCGTAGGAGCGCACGACGCGCGCGGGCGTATCGAGCAGACCTTCACGCGAGGGATCGTCGCCGGCCCAGCGCAGCAGCACGCGCACGGCGTCTTCGGCCTGCGCGCGCGAGGGACGCTCGACGCTGGCGGGCGCCGTCGTAACAGTGGACTTCGACTTCCGTTTCTTCGCTTTTTCGGCGTTCTTTTCGTCGCTCATGCATCGGCTCCTGTCAGGTGGCCGCGCCGCTGCGACGTCGACCACGAAAGGCGCATTGTTCCACGATTCCCGCACACACGCGCAGCTTCACGGCGCGATCGCCTTAACGCGCCTTATTTAGGCCATTCGTCCATCGCATCGTTGAACAGTTCGGCGACCGTGCTGCGCAGCCATTCGCCGCGCGGCGCGTTGTGATACTTGCGATGCCAGTGCTGCTTGAGATCGAAGCGCGGCAAGGGCAGCGGCGGCTCGACCAGGGTGATCGACGCGTGCTCGGAAACATAGGCGAAGCCGATCGCGTGCGGCACCGTCGCAATCAGATCGGTGCGCGTGAGGATGAACGGCAGACTCATGAAGTGCGGCGTTTCCAGCACCGCGCGGCGGCGCAGGCGGTTCTTCTCCAGATAGTGCTCGAGTATTTCCTGGCTGCGGCCTTCGGCGCGCACGACCGCGTGACCGAGGCCGAGAAACTGTTCCATCGTCATCGTCTTGCCGGCGAGCGGATGGTCGCTGCGCATCAGGCAGATGAAGCGGTGCGTGAAGAGGCGCTGCTGGAAGAAGTTATTGCCGCCCAGGTCCGGGAAATAACCGACGGCCAGATCGACGTCGCCCGATTCCAGGCCGCGTTCCACCTGGTTCGGCGGCAGCGAGACCGAGCGCAGATTCGCGTGCGGCGCGCGCTTCGCGAACATCTGCACAAGACGCGGCAAAAACACGATCTCGCCGACATCCGATAGCGCAATCGAAAACGTGTGCGTGCTGGTGGCGGGATCGAAATCCTGCGCTTCGAGCATGCCTTTCTCGATCCGCACCAGCGCATCGCGCGCCGCCGGAATCAGGCCAAGCGCGCGCGGAGTGGGCTCCATACCGCGCGAAGTGCGCACGAAAAGCGGATCATTGAAGTACTCGCGCAGCTTGCCCAGCGCGGTGCTCACACGCGGCTGGCTCACGCCCAGACGCTCGGCCGCGCGGCTGACGTTGCGCGTCTCCTCCATCGCCACGAGGTAGGGAATCAGGTTCAGGTCGAGGTCGTGCATCGGAAGGCGGGGCAGGCAGGACTATGTCGAAACGGGATAAACCTTAGTGCATGAATCGGAATTTCCGATATTGGGGAAACTGCGCACAGCCGCGCGGGGATTGGTATCAGCGCACAACAAAGTCTGCAGCAAGCAGAAATCCCACGTTCGGAGACAAGAAAGTCTGCAGAAACGAGGGAAATCGTTGTGCGGTGCACAAATTAATAGCTAATTGCTATCGGAATTGAGTATCGATTTTTTGTCTCGGTTCCTCGACTGTCTCCAGTTGCTGGCGGCAATCCACCTGCTCCCCAATAGCGGACCAGCCGTGAGCTGTCGAGGCGGCCGGCGACCGGTCAGCCTGCAAGCATCGCTCGACCAGAAGCCATTCCAGCCCTCCTGCCGGATATTCCTGTGGCCACAGCATCGCTAGCGACTCCATCGACTCACGCAGCATGTCGCCCATTTGCGGGCAACTCACTATGCGCACCTGCTTTGCGAGCAGGCCCCTAGCTACCGTCAGCCGGTCCTGCGAGCGGCGCAAGCGCATATAACTCTCGTCGGCAATGCCGAGGTCATTGGAAGCAACGCCGACGTCTGATAACGAATCGGCGAGCAAGGCGCACAGCAGGTCAAGTCTCGACTGCTCACAGATGCAGGTGGACGGGGCGGTGTGCAGAAAGCTAGGGGTGTTGTGTTCAGCGTACATCCACGGTGTAGGTACAGTGGCCTCACGGAATGCGCGACAAACCTCATGCGAGGAGCTGCCAGGCCTCGACTTGTACTGCCCCGGCTAGCGCGTCCAACGTGTCCAACGTTATCGAAACGTTCCTGCTTTCAATCCTATAAACGTATTTCCGAGGCAGGCCGGCTGCTTCTGCGACCTCGACCTGTTTCAAACCGAGCTGTCCACGAAATTTGCAAAGATTCGTGGCGAGCGATGCGTCCAGGTCCCTTTCCTTGTAGCCAGCCGACGGCTGGGCTTGCCGCCGGGACAGCAAGAGGCACGGGTCGACTCCTAAGGAGACGGCAAGCCGGTTGACCGTGTCGAGGCGGACATTTGACGCCTTAGTTTCTAGATTAGGTACGGTGTTCTTGCCGAGACCGGCAGCGATGCTAAGTTCCACCTGTGTAGCGCCTAGGCGCTTCCGATGGAAATTGACGCTTTCTGCAAACAGGGCGCGCGAGGTCATTGGCTGCATAGAGCTCATTGTTAGCTAAAGACTTTGCAAGCGTCATCTAAAATTTTAGCTCGCAACTAAAATTTTAGGTTACAGCGACTTAGGTTTCGGAAACGCGCGAATCGTGCGCATGCACGCGAGCGGCTAGAGGACAACCGCCGATTTGACATCAATCTTTGGCCGTGCCCGCAAGCACGACGTTTGCCAGCCAATCGCCGAGTGAATAACCTCTGGGCGACTCGAAGTTCCCCTCGCTGTCACCATAGAAAACTTCGATGCCGAGCTCGTCCATGATTTCAGTGTGTGTTTTCCTGTCCGAGGTGAGCTTATTCGGGAGAACGAGGGCAAGCTTCGCTTGCGGTACCTTGAGGAGGCAGCGATAGACGAAGAGTTGCCCGATTCCCTTGTAGAGCGCGTCTGAGATGTTGCCTGGGTTCGACTTGCACTCAAAAATAGCGAGGACTTTGCCATCGCGCCGGATAGCTATGTCGACGTTGCCGTTTTGTTCAGTTACGCAGTGTTCAGGCAAGTACTTGCGGATTGTCGCATCCAGCAAGTTCGTCAAGACACCGTGCTCCACATGGACCATTCGGGTGCTGGCTTCAACCGTCTGTAACTTCACACCCTCGAACTCCGCAATCGGTCTAAAGATATCGCGGGTGCGCGGTACCGACGTGAACTCAGGCACGGCTTCACCATCAGAGGTCGCGTCAGTGCTCAAAATCACGGTTGCCAAACCTTCCTTGTTGTCTGGTTGAAGCCAGCGCGCACACGCTCGATGTACTCGCTCGCTCAGGCCGGGTTCCCTTTGCTCACATAAACGACAGACGGATGCATAACCATGCATTGGAAGGAAGCCTCGTACACCCATATCGCTAACCAGTTCCTCCGCTGTTACTGCTCCAAATCGGCGAGTTGTGCGGCCAGATTTCCAGCGCGCGTGCGAACAATTAGCGAGATGAACATGACTCTTCGCAGGGTGACTAACGCGCGGAGTGAACAGGTACCCCGTCGATTCGTGCTTCGTCAACCAAGCGTCCAATTCCTTTTGTGAATTAAGCAGTTTTATTGTCATCACAGTTCCTTTGGAAGAAGAGTTTCTCTATTCGGCTCGTTGTCGAGCACTCACGCCGTGTCAGCCTCGCTGTGGCGCGTCCGAGCGAAAGTGATTCATCCATACTGCATAAAAACAGAGGTCGCCCTCAAGACCAGTGGCTAATTGCCGTTACTGAGTGGGCAACGAGGGCGCGTTTGAGGGCGCCAGCATTACATCTTCTTGAAATCGCCTGCGCAGACGCGCAAGTTGTTCTAGCTCAAAAACTATGAAACTGTCGGTTGGTGGCATATCTAAAGAATTCGAGAATTCAAAGTATGTCCTTTATTTGTTCCTTGCTTTTGCGCCGCTGTATATGCGACCACTTGGTTTCGTTGGCGCAGGAAAGCCAACGTACACGAAGCTCAAAGGGTTATGGACTACGCCGTTCGCTGGGGCAGCATTAGCGGTAGGTGGAGGTTCCAAGCTCCTTCAGTGGATATATTTTCAGCAGGCTTCGGTTGTCGCTAAAGACGGTAGTGCATTTCGTCAAATGGCGCACATTGTCAACACTGGTTCGCAGACCCTATTCGCGCTCACCGTAGGTCTTATCTATGGGGTCGCGATTCTTCGATGGGGTTATCATCTGGCCGCGTCGACTGTTTGTCGCCACTGGGGTATTCAGGCTGCTAGAGTACCTCTGCTGTATTTTGTGGTGACTACCGCAACGTTTGGATTCTGGCTTGGTGTGATGGTCTGGGCCATGGGGTGGTTGTGTGAGCACTGGGATGCTCGCGTTGAAGACCTTGTAACGACCCTACCAGTCACGCACCCCGGCGCAATTTTGTTGATGCTACTTTGCTTTGGAGCGATGCTGCGTTGGGCGTCGTTTAACGGTGACGCTGGGTTTCGTCAAGTCTATGGAAATTCCGCGAAGCTGGCCTCGTTTGTTCAACTAGCACCTGCGTGCTTGGCATTCGCTATTTTGTACGTCTTTGCGCGTCCATGACTGCTTCCATCGGGAACAAAGCACGTGGCTGAAACGCATTTCGCGCTTCAATGCTGTTTTTGTCGAAGTCGTGCGCGATAGCAAACGGGTACAGAAAATAATAATTTGACGCGCAAAGCTGCCAGCAGGTGGGCGGCGCGCAGAACCTTGAGAGAGACCGTGGCCTTAACACTAACAATACTTGTCATCGTTGTCGCTGTAATCCTATGGCGATATTCCATTGCTGCCAAGGCATTATCAGCAAGCAAGAAGGAGAGTGCTGACCTTGCAACGCGGTTCGACGCCCTGCGAACTGCAAAGGAGGAGTGCGACTCCACGAATGCCCACGCGATTGCCACCTTGCAGGAACAACTGCGGTCAGCCGCCGCAGATAGGGACTCTCTCGCGAAGTTTGTCGATGTTCGCGACACGGCGCTCGAAGCCGACCGCATTCGTGCTGAAGCAGCCCAACTCATGGGCTTTGCTGAGAGCAAGTCCGCTGCTTCGGTTGCAGCCGCCGAGCAAGAGGCGACGCGACTTGTGGCCGATGCGACGGCCGAAGCGAAGCTCAAACGTAGCGAGGCAGAGCAGGTGATTTCGCGCGCCAGTTTGCAGGCAGCGAAGGTTATCGATGATGCCAATGCTCGAGCGGAGGAGATTGGCGGCGACGCTTTGCGAGCACTACAGGACGCCGACCGCTTGACGGCAACGATTGCCGCGATGAAAAACGTCGTCGAAGGTTATGGCGATTCGTACATGATTCCCAGCCACAGCTTGCTTGATGACCTTGCCGAGACGTATTCGCATACGGAGGCGGGCAAGCAACTCAAGGTCGCGCGTGATTATTCCAAGTTGATGGCAACGCAGAACCGAGCCGCTGAGTGCGACTACTCGGAACGGAACCGTCGCGAGACCGCCATCAGGTTCGTGGTCGATGCTTTCAACGGCAAGGTGGATTCCATCTTGTCGCGAGCCAGGGTGGACAACTTCGGCACACTGCAGCAAGAAATCAAGGATGCCGCTGCGCTAGTGAATCACAACGGCGCCGCATTCCGAAACGCACGGATTTTGAGGGAGTACATCGACGCCCGCATTGAGGAGCTGGTCTGGGCGGTGCGCACTCACGAGCTTCGAGAGCGGGAAAAGGAGGAGCAGCGCCAGATTCGCGAGCAGATGCGCGAAGAGGAAAAGGCGCGCCGCGAGTATGAACGCGCCATGCGCGACGCCGCGAAAGAGGAAGACCTCATTCGCCGCGCGATGGAGAAGGCTCAAGGGCAGATTGCTCGGGCAACGGAGGAGCAGAAGGCGCAGTTTGAGGCCCAACTGGCCGAACTCGCCGAGAAGCTGCGCCAAGCTGAAGAAAAGAACCAGCGAGCGCTATCGATGGCGCAGCAAACGAAGGCAGGTCACGTTTACATCATTTCCAACATCGGCTCGTTCGGCGAGCATGTCTACAAGGTTGGACTGACGCGTCGCCTTGAACCTATGGACCGTGTTCGCGAGCTTGGCGACGCGAGTGTGCCGTTCTCCTTCGATGTCCACGCGATGATTTGGTCGGAGAACGCGCCCGACCTTGAACGCACGCTGCATCGCAAATTCTTCGAGGCTCAGGTCAACAAGGTCAATCCCCGCAAGGAGTTCTTCCGTGTTGGGCTAGCGGACTTGCGGGCCACCGTCGAAGATATGGGGTTGAACGTGTCGTGGACGATGATGGCGGCCGCTGTAGAGTATCGCGAGAGCCTTGCTATTGCGCGTCAGATTGAGGCGGACCCGGAGCTCCGAGACAAGTGGTTCCGGCAGCAAAATGCTTATGAAGCGACGCTGGAAGTTGATGAAGGTAGTGCGATGGATGCCGAAGCTGCGGCTTGATGCTGGCCGGCGGTGCCACCGACTCCGGAAACGGTTATCTCAGCGTTCTACGGAGCTTTCGACCAAGAGACGGCAATCCGGGAAACAGCTTCCAATTTTGCTGAGCCCGCAGCGGCGACATTGGGGACATTCAGAGCACTTCGTGACCTCCGTCTCGTTGGCCTCACGAAAGTGCCAGACCGTCCGAGCATCTTTGACACAGAATTCCGTCATTTGCGACTAGGCATACCGTCGGCACCTAGTGCAAAGGACAGCTAGGTATCTCGTGTGGACCGTTTGCGCGACAACGCCGACAATGTACTCGTGTTCGATATACGTAAGGTGAAACTCAGTCGTGTCGACAAGTCCACCGCACTTCGCACAGGCTTCAATCGGACCGAAGCCGGGCCTTTTTATAGGCACGCCTTCATCCAACATCACGTCGTGCCGGCGCGTTTCGAGACAGAGTTCTGAGCAGTAGCATTCGATGCCCAGTGAACCCCGTATCTCGATTTCGGGGTACCCCGGGCCGAAGATTACACGTTCCCAACCCCTTGAGATTTCGAAAACCCGCTTGCTGAACAGCTTGTCGCAGCAGAAGCATTCATAAGTGACCAACGAGTGTTCATCCATTTTGGACCTCAAGTTGTTCGTCAGCTCACCCTGTGCAGCATGTCGCTCGCTTAGCCATGGGACCTTGATTCCGCAGCCAGATGCGGCGTGACTGAGGCCCCATCTTCGACACGCACAATATGTCGGTGTCGCTTGATGGTCACGATTGGCCGCTTGCCAATCGAATCATTGGGAATAGGTTTGGTTGACGCGTACGTGTTCTCTCTGACCGCGTCTTCCGAATCACCCGAATCGACTTCTTCGGGCGCACCTCGCCGTAGCTCTTCGTAAGCATCCAAAATCGCAGTCGGACGCCATGCTTCGAGAAGCGAACGCGCATCATTGCCGTCGAGCTCTAGCACCCTTGAAAGCAGCTCAGCCTGCACGCTATATCTGGAGGCCAATTCGTCGGCGCTCAGATTCTCGTCCCACGCGAGAGTCTCTCTGCCCATCAGTTCTATCGGAGCATTCCTGTGCAGTTGCGAGTATCCGTCAAACCCGAACAATTTCGCGATGAGCTCGAGGGCGTGTCCGTGGCAGAAGCCTTCTTTTTGAATGAGCTTTCGCAGGTCACGCGCTCTGCGCCTGACGACCTCAACCGGGACGAAGAGCTTTGCAATCGAAGTGGCAACAGAATTGACCTCAAGTCTTGCGCGAAGAGCATACGTACTGTCTTGGCGTGTGTCTTGCACAATCGTCTCGGCGACAGTCTGCTTGTAGGGATGAAAGGTCTCGCTGAGGCGTTGCATGTACTCTGCGTCGAGCCCGGCGCCGAGGCGCTCTAATTCTCGCTTCGCTTCGTGCATTCGAGCTTGCATTCCATACGTTGCGGTCGCTGCGGTGCTACTTGACGGCTTCCACTGGTCGAGAATGCCGCGTGCACACTTTGACGTGACCCGAAGGCACTTCGCTAGCGAGTTTGTTTGGAACCTGAGTCGGTCCGACATCGTTGGTTTGTCAATCTCATGGTCCCATTTGACTGGGTATCCCCAATCGAATGCAAGGTACTCGAGGACGTTCGCATACGATTCGTAGCCAAAGACGAAAGCGGTGACGTCAAGAGCGCGACTTTCGCTCAGTTCGCGGGGAGCTATTTGACACAGCCTTTCGGCGATGCGTCTCATCTCAGTGGCGGAGGGCGGGAAAAACGTAAACCAGCGCGTGTCGTACATGGGTTGCTCCTTTCTGTCGGGTCCCAAGTGCAAGCGTGTTTTGCTTCGTCGATTCGACTGCGCCGGTGGGGCCAATTGACGGCAAGAAACTGAATGTTATGTGCGACATATCTTCGCGCACCAACTGGGGCGGATGTCAAAGGCGCGTGCTTCAACCTGCAACCAGCGCCGCCTCGCGCCGTGATGCAGTACCGCTGGCGTGGCCTTGCGGAAGTGAACGTGGCGCATTGTGGAATTGGCCCCAATTTCACGCAGGGAAAAGATACTTCGCACCATAGTGCTGTTCCTCAAAAATAGGGTATTTAAAAAACGGAGTAACTAGCAAGAAATATGTGTGTGACCAGGAAAAATACCTAGAAAAACTCGTGTGTCTGCGATGAAAATCGATTCTGAAAGTGTTGACGTCGTCCTACTTTTATTGTGTTATAACGAGCAGGCAGGAGATGCGAAAACGCGTGCAGCAGCATGGATTGCCTGATGCGCTGCAGTAGATGCGAATTGGCGTCAGAGCGTCGCTGAACCGAGGCTAACTGCGGAAAGCATGCGGCGACGGGCTTCGTACGCAATTCGTGTGTACGAGAACGGTAGCGAGCAGCCACTGGGGGCGGTCAGCTAGAGGAGTGCCAGCGTCGTGCCGGCAGCGTATGGAACCTTGTCATGGCTGCGATATCTGTGGTGCTCGCTGGCGACGAGGAACTGCCGCCAAGACCGATACATCCGTGGCGCAGAGAGCCCTGAGGTGTGACTTGGTCAGCCGTAGCGTAACGCTGCTACGTGGTGAATGTTGGAACGTGGTAATCGTTCGGACGACCTGGCAAACAGCGATTGCGCACAAGCAGGGTCCAACCAACAAGCCTAAGACAATAGTGCGGTCAGCCAAATGCACTCAGAACTGACACTGATAGCAGTGGTACTAGTCGGCGCCGCGGCGTTGGGCTTGTTGATAGGCCGGCTGGTTCGCGGGCGACGGCCCCGAGCAGAAGTGGAGCGGCCGCGTATTGCGCTCAGTGCGGCATGCCTTCGTGATGCCTTCTGCAAGCAGGTTTCGCCGCATACACGCGTGCGGTGCGCGTTTGACGCGAGCTATCTTTGCTGCTGCGAGCTTTCCGAGGCGAAGGGGCTTAAGGTGAACGAGTATACGCATCCAAACGCGCACCTAATATGTGTCGGACTACTAAATATAGACGCACTATCTGACATGGACGCTCTGAGGGCCCTTGCTGCCTGGAGTGCTGAGGTCGCTCCGTCGCTACCTAGTGTGAGTCTGACGGATGCGTGCAGGCTTGCTGCACGCATCCACTCGAGAACGGTCTCTGTCTTCTCGTAGGTGTCAACGGACTGGAATCGGCGGAGGAGGGAATGCGAGCGAAGCCTAAGGTGTTCCGGGACGCGCATGCCGAAGACGGCAACCCTGCGCTTGTCATCGAAATATACGACGGCGAGTACAGCGGCGACCTGAGCGTCTTAACGGACCTATGTAGCGTTGAGGGCAGCGCCCGAGCGTATGACAGGCCGCCCTATAGCACCCTGGAAGAGGTGCACAAAATACTGGACCTTTGCGAAAAGAGGTACAGCGCACCTTTGCCGCAGAGCAGCCTGCTAACGGTGGTCATCGGCCGAAAAGGCGCTGGTCCGTTGGTGCGGTTGGACGTGTATGCAAAAAACGGCCAAGCAAGCGCCAGCGTGCTGTCCAATACCGAACCGCGGTGGGACACAGGAGCGATTTGCTATCTGCCGGAGGACAACGTGATAAACATTGTCCGCAAGTTGCTGGCCTCAACATGACAGTCGCCTGAGGTTATCGTGGTCGGCTCAGATTGTGGTCGGAAGGCTTGCCGTGGGACTGCCTGATGCGAGATAGACCGAAAGCACTGTGGCGGGAAGCGAGCAACTACGAGCTCATGTCCGTGGCGGAAACGGCGCGACGGCTCCACGTTAGCCGGTCCTATGTTCGAAACAAGCTGTTTCGCAAACGCCTCCTGCTGCCTGTGCTCATCTGGCACGGCCGCCATTTTTTGCTGCGAGCCAAAGTCGACGCCTATCGCCAAAGGCGCCGGAGAATTGGGCTTAAGGTGCTGCGCGAGATGGCGCGCATACAACAAGAGGCGGGGGGCATACGAAGGAGGTCGGAAGAGTGAATGAATATGCACTGGCGACAGAGAGGCCGCCTCACGCCTGGGGCACGGAGAGGGGCCGGTATTTGCCTAGCGACGGTGCCGTGGATGTTGTGCCCAAAATTCTTGCCGCCATGGCTACGTTATGACATCGAGCCGTGGTGCGTGGCGCAATTCGGACCTGCAAGTACGCCTGAGGCGACGCCGACTAGTTCAGCGTGGAGAGCTTTTGTCCTCAGACCGCTTTCGAAGAAAATTCGGTCTCTCGCACGCCCGCTTGCAGGACATGGAGCGGCGCGGCGAACTGTTCTCAGTACCGATTGGCAACAACCGCTACTTTCCAGCGGTACTTGCGGACAAGTCGCTCGACCGTCACCGCTTAAGGAAGCTACTTCAACGGCTGCCGCCTGCCATGCCGTCAATGGAGAAATACCTCTTGCTGGTCAGTCGTCGCGGTTCACTTGCGGACAAGTCACCCTTGCAATCAACGCGCCGAGCCAAACGGTACCGCATCGCTTTGCGCGTTGCTGATGCTGAGGCGGACGCAACTTGACTCGAGAGGGCACTCAAGGCAGGTGAAGTTTCCGGGGCTGCCTCGCGTTTCGACGGTCCGGCATTCCTTTGGCGCATGGGGCAACGTTTCTGCGGTAAGGCGAGCTGAACGCTCGCGCGGAGCAACATCTCGGGAACTGGAGGAGTGGGCAAATGTTAAAGCTGAAGTTTTACCCAAACTCGCGCGGCGTCTGGGTCGGAGAACTGCTTTGCGACGAGACCAGGCTGCTTGCCACGACGCATCCGGCGACAATTGCCGCTGCCATTTTCGCAATGGACGAGTACAGTTTGTGCGTTGAGACGGGTGTGGGAAGCTTTGAGATAACGTATCCCTTCGATGCGGGCGAAGCAGACCAGGTGGGTGAGTTGGTACAGGACGCACCGATGGGTGAATGGATGAGGCTGTTCGTTATTTTCTCACGCTTCGATTTCGCCAATCCTCTTCCGTACGACACAAAGGCAGAAATTCATTTTCGTGTGGCGGTCTACCACCTTCCACCAGAACTTGTGAAAGTTCGTCCACTGGGACCGGAGCCGAAGGACTTCAAACGGCAGCTGAAGAATCGGAATCGATTCATCTACTATCCATGGTGCTGAGAGCGGCGCCACGGCTGAATTCGGCAGTCTGCCGACGCGGAAGTCGGGCATCGGAGAGGTCGACTGCTATCCCCTAGTGGCGACAGAAAGCTCGGTGCACGTGCACGCAGGTATGTATCTCGCGCACGACTTTTCGTCGCGATGTCCCTAGTGTGCATCGGGCGGCATTCGGCCATGCCGGGCAAAGTGCCTTGGGAACGAATCGCGCAGGCATTCCAACACATCGATACGCCGGTTGCATATGGGAATCCAGTGATAGAGAGGAACAGATGCGTGATGAACTTCAGAAAAGCCTGCGCGAGCGCTACCCGCTCATTTTTGGCGCTGCTCCGGGGCATCGTGACCCGTTCGGCCCGGTGCTAGGTCCATTCCCGGTCTGGGGATTCGAGTGTGGTGATGGCTGGTTCGACTTACTTGATGCGCTAGCCCTGAACCTTCAGTACGCGACCAAATCCGCAGGCGCACCGCAGGTGGTCGCAGCGCAGGTGAAGGAAAAATTCGGGCGCCTGTGCTTCTATACGGACGGAGCAGATGCCCGGCAGCGTGCCATGATTGAACTGGCCGAGACAATGAGCAGCCGGATTTGCGAGGTATGCGGAAACAGGGGAACACTGACCAGCGCAAATGGCTGGATGATGACACGCTGCCCTGCTCACGCCGCAGGTAGCGAAGAATAAGTGTGTCGCGTCGAGATGCCTGCTTCGCGAATGGGCGTTCTAGTGCGTCTTCGGTAACGCGCAGGAGCTGAGTCGCAGCGGTAAGTCACAGCGATGGACTCCACCTGTTTAGGGAAAATCGACAACCGTTTTTCTGGCTAGGTCGCCCCACACTAGGCAAGTGGACTCCTCAGTCTACGTGTAACCTCATATACAGTTTCTGGAAGGGCTACAAACTGGCGCAACCGTTTCGACTAGGTGATTACGGTTGAAATCCCTCTGGTCTAAATGCTGCAGGGACGGCTTATATGATGCAGATAGCCGTTAAATCGACTGTTCTGCGATAAACATTCTTGCCTAACCACGGAACGAACGTGTATTCGTCGTACGCGTTGCTTCCGATGAAAATCCAGTGACTCAGAACATTGGTCATGACACTCTCCTCGATACGCCATTAAAGTATTGCGGAGCGGGTGTCGAATCTCAATTTCGCTCAACAAGAAAAACTGACGCGGTTGGACGCCGGTGGTGCGGCGATGTGCGTCATATTTGTGGTGCGTGTTGAATCAGGTTGCTGGCTCAAATGAATAAGCTGACAAACTTCAGGAGGAGAAGTACGGCTCTTGATTTTACTTGGAATCGGAGTTTTTCTCTGCAGCGCACTCTCAAGGCTTTCAAAGTCTTAGAGTTTTCAGTACGCGACGCCTGCTAAAGCGGACCTCTGTTGCGGTGTACGGGACGGCGATGAAGGACCAAGTGGAATGATTTAAGCGAATCAAACAATATAACTCTGTATGCAATTTGCTGCGGTATCGTTGCGTCATCTCGCGTCACAATTAACTTATGTTGCGAAGTTGATTCGCTTATTTTGAATGGAAATACTCGTCCCATAGTTGGCTAAAGCGCTTGATGTATGGATTGTAAGGAATCTACCTTTCGGGGATTTGTGTCACCGCGGAGTTCCGTTGCCCGCGTATATCTTGCAATCTCTCATAGTTGATTTTTCAGACGGCAATTTCGTCCTTGAAGGATATCAAGCATGAACTCAAGCGCGAGTCGTTCAATTGAGGTTGATCTTCTGCGGGGAGTTATCTTTTTCGTGATAGCTCTTGACCACACCTTGAGCGGCTTGCTCCGGAACATCACGCTACACAGCTATGCGTATTGTGACGCGGCAGAAGGATTCGTGTTTTTGGGCGGCTATGCGTCGGCCGCAGCATACACGGGCGTTGCCAAAGCACGCGGTGAGATTGCCGCCAAGCGACGTTTTCTGAGGCGTGCGTGGCAGATATACCGCGCGTACCTGATTACTGCGGCACTAATGTTAGTGTGCAGCGCGATACTGGCGCGAGGGGCTGGTCTGCGTATCGACGGAGTGGTGTTATCTAGGATTGTGTTAAATCCGTTGCACTCGCTAGCAGATATCGCTCTGTTCCGCCGACAGCCGACACTGGCGGGAGTGTTGCCAATGTACGTTGTTTTTGCGCTGTGTGTACCGCTCACCGCGCCTCTCGCTCGAGATACTCCGGCGAAGGCCCTCGCACTGAGCTTTACCTTATGGCTCTTTGCTCCATGGCTGGGCGCAACGCTACCAGACGCGACTGGCGAGGGATGGGCGTTCAATCCCTTTGCCTGGCAGCTGATGTTCACCTTAGGAATGCTCTGCCGACTGCACCCGGTGTCTTCGCAATTTCAGGTTTCGAATAGAGGCAGATTTCTCACAAGTGCCGCCTTTTGCGTTGCGTTGGCGATTGCTCTATTCAGGCTTAGAGTTGACGTTCACCCGACGCCTGGATACATGAAGCAGAACCTCGCCGGTCTACGCGTAGTCAGCTTTCTCGCGATTGCTTGGCTCTGTGCGCAGTTTGTGCGAATAGGGTGGGGTCGAGCTTTGGCGACGCGTTTGACATGCGTGACCACCGTCGGTCAGCAAGGGCTGGTGTGTTTCGTTGCCGGTGGCGTTGTATCAATTCTGACCGATACATGCCTTCAATTCTTTCTGTCGAGGTGGTCTTCGGCAACGTTGGTGAACTGGCCCATACGCTTACTTGGTGACGCGTTCGTGATTGTAGCGCTGTTGTTTATCGGACATCTTTCGGCTGAGATTAAGCGGCTGCAAGCCTTCCGTTCGACGGAACGCGAAGTCATCAGAAGCATGCGAGAGGACTACCGTCTTCAGGTTCAACGGTGATGCGACCTACCAATTGTTAGCGAAGGACTGCCCGGACCAGACCGCGCCTCGGGTGGCAACTTTGTCTGGTTTGGATTGCGCAAGTACCGTTGTAAGTTCATAGCCACCGGCGCCGCGCCAGACTAGGCGGCGACTGCGCTTAATGCGACGAAGGCCATAGCCCATGTTCGCGACACACCTGCTTCGAGACCTGGGCCTGAAGAGTGCGGTGACTTGGAGTGGCCGCGACCGCGGTCGTTCGTCGGCCGACTCGCTGGGCGGATGTCGACCGCTCGGTCAAAGCGCACTTCAAGACGGGGCTGAAGAAGCAACTGGAGACATCTTGGGTGCCGGGCGCTGAACTGCGCTGGCTCTTCGTCGGTTGCCGCAATGGCGCGTTGCGTGGCGTCGGCTAACGTCTGGTATCCCTGGTCCGCGATGGAGCAAGCCCACCAGACATCGTTGTACTTGCGGTCGGCCGCTGCAATAGCGGCATCTATGAAGCTGCGACTTCTGCTAGGAAAGAAGGTCGAAACTTTTCCTAAATAGGTCCTACCGCGGCCGTCGACGTACGTCGGCTATCGCTGCAACGGACGCTCGAGAGGATTGGCCACGGCGCCTTGGTGTCGAAGGTCGTTCCGTCGACGATACCTGCATGTTTGCCCCGTTTTAGCGGAAACTTTTCGCCGATAGCGATTTCGGAATCTGAGCGCGAGTGTGCCTAGCTCGCTTTGTTCGTATGCCTACAATCGGTAAAAAGCACGAACCCAATAGCTGCAACAGTAGCAACTGTCACCACACCTAGCGCAATAAATCCTATCCACTGCGCCGGCAGTGCTGAGTCTACGATGGCGTACAGGTCAAACCAATGCGCGCCTGTGTGGGAGCTGAAGGGCATGCTATGTCCGGTCGGGTTAAGCCTCGTACTGTGTAAATACTCCAATGTTTACGTACATCGTAATGCGCCATTGGGAGTAGCCAGCCGAATTTAAGGCACTGTGCAGATTCGAGTCGAGTTCCGTAAGCGTCTATGTTCAAAAGTGGTCCGTCAATTTCGCACTTGTCCGATTCTCTGACGCTGTGTGACGCTCAGCGCACCGCCAGTTGTTGCGATTCGGTCGTTCTCGAAAGGAGGGCGACTTGGCCGGCTGGTACCTGGTTTGGATTGCGTCAACGTGCGTCAGAAATTTTTCCTCTGCGAAATTGAACGCGATTATTTGGTCAAAAATACTTGAGTTCTTAAGGCGCTTATCCACAAAGCTCTATGGTGCTCGGCACTGGCAGCGATGACCAGTGCGAGGTCATTGACGCTCCAGATTCAGGATAGGCCTCGGTTCAGGACATTCTGCTAACGGTCTTTAGAAGAGATGAAAAATCATCAGGCTACGAGCGCAACATACATCGTCGTGGGTGGCGGAACTACCGGCTGTATTGTGGCGTCGCGTCTTTCGGAGGACCCGTCAGCGACGGTCATCCTGATTGAAGAGGGGCCACGTGATTCAAGCCCTTACATCCGATTTCCCGGAACGTATTACAAGACTGCGCAGGGCGGCTTGCTCAAGCGCTATCGGTGGGAGCCGACGCCGGGCTACGAGCGTGAAGAGAACGACACAATGGTGCAAGCGAGCGTTCTCGGTGGTGGCAGTTCAGTGAACGGCATGGTCTACGTGCGTGGGAATCCTGCGGACTATGACAACTGGGAGGCAGCGGGCGCACGAGGTTGGTCGTACAGAGATGTGCTTCCGTATTTTCGACGTGCTGAGAGCAACAGCGACTTCGCCAATGAGCAGCACGGCATAGATGGTCCCGTTGGTATTAGCTTTCCTGCTAGCGTTCACCCGTTAACAAGGAAGTGGCTTCAGGCTTGTCAACAGTCTGGATTGCAATATGTGCCCGATTTCAATGGGGGCGTCCAGGACGGCTGCGGACTCTACCAGGTTGCAGTTAAGGGCGGCTATCGCTCAAGTTCGGCGAGTGCCTATTTGCGGCCGGCAGAAAAGCGCGGGAATCTCTCCGTGCTTGTGGGTGCCAAGGTACTCAAGATTCTGGTGGAGAAGCAGCGCGCGATTGGGGTTGAGTATGTCATCGCGGGCGAGACAAAGTGCGTCTATGCCGACAATGAAGTCATTGTTTCCTCAGGGACTATCAACACGCCAAAGCTCTTGATGCTGTCGGGTATTGGTCATGCAGCATTGCTTGAGCGACATGGAATCAAGATGCACGCCAACCTGCCAGGTGTAGGAAGGAATTTTCAGGACCATCTGGAGATGTCGCTCGTCTACCAGATGAAATCCGGTTCAGACAGTTACGACAAGTTCAAGAAGTTGCATTGGAAAGCCTGGGCGGCATTTCAATATGCTGTTGCCCGCAGTGGTCCTATTGCGTCAAACCTCATTGAAGGCGGGGCGTTTTGCCGGGGGACTCAAACAGGCCTGCCGCCAGACCTCCAATACTTTTTTATCGTCGGCGCAGGCGTAGAAGAGGGGACTGAAAGCGTACCTGGCGGGACAGGATGTACTCTGAACTTTGAACATGTGCAGCCGCATTCTCGCGGAGAGGTGTCATTGTTTAGTGCGAATCCGTCTGTGCCACCACGAATTGTGCCTAACTACATGGTTGAACAGCACGACGTCGACCGGTTGACCGAAGGGTTTCTCATCGGGCAAGAAATTATGGGCCAGGCTGCGATACGACCATATATTGAACGGGAACATTACCCCGGTAGGCAATTCGAGAATCGGACTCAGCTTGGTGAGTATCTTCGAAGGAATGCACGAGCGGCGCTTCACCCAGTTGGGACGTGCCGCATGGGTAGCGATTCGCTGAGCGTTGTCGACCCTGAACTTAGGGTGCGAGGAATTGATGGTCTTCGCATTGCAGATGCTTCCGTTATGCCGCGTATTCCGTCTGGCAACACGAACGCAGCCTGCACGATGATTGGTGAGAAGGCATCCGACATCATCCGTGGAAGGCGCCTGGCCGTGCAGGACATCGAACTCGCTGCGGGACAGGTGTAGTCAACGTAGTCAGTTGCGGTGTGCTTGACGAAGCCACCGCGGAACTTTGGAGTTCAACGGTGACATTCGATAACAACCGAATCACATTTAATACCACCGCCGCTAAGCACTCGACGCTGGTCATGGAACTTGATATTGCGCGCAGCGCCGGGTACACAGCGGTCGAAATAACGCAGGACAAAGTCTGTAGCTATCTTGACGCGGGCTACTCAGCTGATGACCTCCGCGGCGTACTTGATGGCTTTGTTGTCCATGGGATTGGGGCCCTCGTTGATATCGAACGACAGGGCAGTGCGGAGAAGGAGCTTTTCCGAGAGGCGGACAAATTGTTCACACTTGCCTCCGCAATCTGCGCGAAGGGTGTTCAGATTGTTTCTGGACCACTAGATGTCCAAGCTGTTCTGGATTTCAAAGAAAAGGGGTATTCGAAGCGCTACACAGGCCTGCTCCAGCATCACCAGGATGACCAAGTCAAGCTAACTGCGAAGAATCTGACCGCAATTGCCGACCGCGCGCGGGAGTACGGTTTGACCGTCTACCTTGAAGCACTCTCATGGGCGCCACTCAACTCACTTGCTGAACAGGTCGACGTCGTGCGGCGAGTCGGTCGCGAGAATCTGAAGCTCGTTATCGACTTCTGGCACTGCTACACATCAGGGGCAACGCCCGAAGACCTTTCGAAGGTCGAGCGCGAGCACATCTATGGCGTGCACGTGTGCGACTCTCTGCCTTATGAAGGAGGTGTTCCAGTGGAGACCGTTTTGCGCAACGTGCCGACGGGAAGTGGCGTGTTGAATTTGCGCGATTGGACTGACGCGGTGAAGGCAACGGGATTTAGAGGCTGGTGGTGCAGTGAAACTTTCTGCAAGAAGCAGCAGCAAAGCAATAGCTATACCATTGCAAAGGATATGAAGCGGCAGTTGGAGACGCTGGTCTTCAGCTGAAGAAATAGAGAAGCCCGTGGTACCGACACACGGGCTTAGTTTCACGCAGGCACTGGCTCACCGAGAATCCGGTGGGAGCGAGCTCCACACCTCGTTAGTGTGTGACGGTCAGGTCGCGTTGAATTGTGCGATGGTAGTGTCATAGACGTGCTTCGCACGTACGTCAACGGGTGCCTTGCGGAGGAAGTCAGAAAGAATTTCGACTCCCCAATATTTCTGATGGAATCCAGTCTTTTTCACCGCAGAAATGAAGGATGGACAATCGAGCTTTCCTTCGCCGCACGCCAAGCGGTGATACGTTGAGTCATTCATCAGCGTACCGATTGGGCTCGCATTAGCGTCGTTGAGTTCGATACCCTTGATAAGGTTGGCCGGAACTGCCGCAACTTCGTCGTAGGTAGTGCCGCTGCGGATGACATGCCAGATATCAATGACGAGGCCTCCGTTTTCCTGGCTGGCACCCTTTACGATTGGCAGTGCGTCTGCAAGGCCCGAGACCTTGCAAAATGGCATAAATTCAAGTCCAACAGTCGCGTTGATGGCGGCGAAGTCCTGGCAGAGCTTGGCGAATTCGTCAGCCATCTGACTGTGATTCGTCGGGGTGGCATCAAGGTGACTCACGCCGACTTTCAGATTGCACATCCCGAGTTCGCCACCAAAATCAAGAAACTCTCTGCGTGCACGGTCAGAGGCTTCGCGACGCCCGTCGGTCGTGTACCAATCCATTAGGATTTCGAGCTCAAAGAACTCGAGGCCGTTGTCCTTGAGGATACGTCGAACTCCAGCCGTGCCGTACTTCTGTACGCTGTACCTGCAATCGTCCAGGCTCAGGCCGATTCCTTTCCAGCCAGCCTTGGAGGCTGCTTCAGCTCGCACTTGGAGGCTGTCTGGGCTAATCCACTCGGCGTCGTCGGGGTGCGTTTCGCCTGCAATGGTCCAAAATGCTGCGAGCAAATTTGTGTCTTTACCGTTCATTTCACTATAGCCTTACATGATAATAGGGTCGTCTTGTCAGCAGCGAGCGCGTATGTGTGTTCTACGCTAATGCTGCTTTGCGTCATTCGGTGCGGAGCGGGCCTAAGAGTCGTTCACGGATGTCTCCGGCCTTCGTTACTCGAAACCCAAATGCAGCGGAGTTTTCCATTGAGCGCGAACTGTATGGAGCGAAAGGGGGGCGCTGAGACTATTCCTCCATCTTCCCGATATCGAGGCCGAAGCGGCTGAGGGTAACTGCCTCAACATCCAGTGGATACTTGCATGTGAGATACGCAGTCAGGGAAAGAACCGCCGCAGCAATTAGAAACCGTCTCATGTCTCGTATGAGGATAGTACTGGTTTTGCCATTGCGGCCGCTGCGGATGTCATATCGCCGGTTCGCACCTAGTTAGGGAAAGTATTTGGCTTCAAAATTTCGACGGCAATTTCGCAACGTAGTCGGGTAGTGACGCACTGTGGCGCAGGCAAATTGAATCGGCTTAGGGGAGGCCTCAGTTGTGGTCGAAGATTTTGGCCGTGGAGAATAGCGCGTCCTTCTGCATACGTCTGCGAAGGATTGCGAAGTTGATTACAGAGTTTCGACGGGAGAGACTCTTTTTCATCTTGCTGCAGTTTCGCGCGACCTGGGAGAAGAGAGATGGGTACCTGGCCTCTTGGTGGCAACTTATCCTGCTATGCGTTGTTCAGGGCGCTTGCTTCCGACAATGCCCTCAGCGTAATCGCATTGATGCTTACAGCGGGGATGCTTCTCGCTGTGGCTGCCATTTGGCTTTGGTGCCGGCGCGGAGTCGACAGGAAAACGGAAGCGAATTCTGAATCCGTTGTGACGCCGGGACCGGCGGATGCGGAGCGTAATGGGGTACTGGATGGAGCAGACGTCCATAGCGTGGGCCACTATTATCGCTGGCCTACGCGATTTTAGCCTTCTCCGCCCCAAATAATGCTCGAATTGTCTCCGGCCATGTATTCGCGAACTTCTAGCGGGAGTGATGAGTCACTAGGCAAAAGGACCGTCGCACTGCGCAGATGCTTCTTCTGGATTTTTCCCTTGTCGCAGAAGCTAAACACGAGCCTGGTCGAAAACGGCTGGCGATAGGAAGACGACGCCACGCCCGACACAAGGCCGTACAAGAAACGGATGGGACGACGGTGCTGGGGTGTCAATATAGAAAACGTAAGCTCGTTTTGCTGCTGCCCCTCGAAGTCGACCATGAAGATTCGGTCTCCGATGAGGAAACAAAATCCATAGTACGTGAACGAGTAGCCCGTCTTCCCGCTCCCATCGAGCAGTGGAAATCGCTCGACGGTAACGTGCTGGATTGTCGACTCTGCCTCGTAGAGGCATGTAACAGACCGCAGAATTCGTCCTTTGTAAATTGACGAGTTGTGGTACCGATAGTAAACGCCTAGGTAATCGCGCAGAGGCTCGACCGATGCCTTCGCGAACGGCAGAAAGGTTGCGAATTGCGAGGACGAGCGCAACCCCATGGGCAACTCACTCTCGAAACCCTCATAAAATTGCTTGAAGTCGGCCGGCTGACGGTAGAGGTCAGGCACCTCCATCATGAAGTGGCGCGCTATTTTTTGAAGCACCTTGTGCGAAGGTGCGTGCTGGCCGGCAAGGTACTTGTTGAACTGCTGCCGGTTAATGTCGAGGCTACGGCACAGACCGGCAACCGAACTACATGACTCGACCAGTAGCACGAGGTTCTTTTGGAGGTTGATGCGGTCTTGCGGTCTATCCATATACTTGGCGGAGATTCAAGGGTGGTGGGCGCCTTCACAGACCTGCGGCGTTCGCACCCTAACTTACCCAATCATTGCGAGCACCGCAAGATGCTCGCATATATAGGGTCAAAAGATGAGTTGAGGGGCTACGTTGTGGGCCTTCAGCGGATGAAGACGCGTGTTCCACCGCCGGCATGACTGCGAAGCGCTGCTTCGACAAATCTCATCCCCTCCACGCCATCATTGACATCCGTGAGCAACGTGCTTGCTGCGGGGACGGCGCTGTTTTCGAGCTTTGCTGCGATTTGCAATGCTGCGTCACGATAAAGCTGGGCGAATGCCTCGAAGAATCCTTCCGGGTGGCCGGCGGGAAAACGCGCCGCATGGTCTGCGGCAGGACTATGGGCACGTCCCTTGGTCAATCGGATAGTGTTCCCGTTGAGCGGCGTATGCCAGAGAAAATCCGGATGCTCCTGGTCGAAGGCTATGGAGCCGTTGGTCCCATAGACGCGAAGGCGGAGCGCGTTTCCCTCGCCTGCTGCAATCTGGCTCGCGATGAGGTTGCCGCGTGCGCCTGAGGCGTAGAAGAGCGTGGCCTGCACGTGGTCGTCAACTCGACGTCCCGGCACCATGGACGCGACGTCAGCCGACAATTCGTCGGGCAGCATTCCGGTGACAAAGCTCGCTAGGTGATAGGCATGAGTGCCAATGTCGCCAAGGCAACCACCTGCTCCCGTGCGGCTGGGGTCCGTGCGCCATTCGGCTTGCTTGTTTCCGCGCAGCTCGACCGGTTCCGTCAGCCAATCTTGAACGTATTCGACGGCGATAAAGCGCACATCGCCGAGTTCTCCTGCTGCCACAAGGTCCTTGGCATATCGGACCATCGGATAGCCCGAATACGTGTACGTAACGCCGAGAAGTCTGCCTTCGCGTTTCGCCAGGTCGCGCAAGTCGATAGCTTCCGCCAACGACAGTGCAAGTGGCTTGTCACACATGACGTGTATGCCGGCTTCCAGGAACGCCTTTGCAACAGGGGCGTGGAGGTGATTCGGGGTGACGATGGCGACTACGTCGATACCATCAGGACGCTTTGCCTCCGCGGCTGCCATCGCGCGGTAGTCCGTATAGACGCGCTCTGGGTCGAGGAAGAGGGCGCGGCCACTCTCTTGAGCTCTCTTCTCATCCGACGACAACGCCCCAGCAACGAACTCATAGCAGTCATCGAGTCGGGCGGCGAGCCGATGCACCCATCCGATGTAGCCACCTTGGCCACCGCCTACCATCCCGAGTCGCAGTCGACGATTCATTTGAGTCCCCAGTTGTAGGAATAGAAGTTTGCCCGCAAGGCTGCAGCCGAAGCCGGGCGAGAAAGATGTCCTGGAGCACGAGCAGTTGGCCGGCATTGAAGCGGCAGGCAGGCAACTAAGCGCCGACAGAATCGACGCCCTCGATAAGGCTTGCTGTTTGGCGTTGTCACTCAGGGACGACAACGACGCGATTCTCTGTGTCAAAGAACCGCGCAGTAGACGAACGTCCGATGCGGCGCAAACAATCCGTTTGCAGAAACATTCAGCAAACCAAGCAACGCAAACTGGAGCAAGGTGCGGAACAGACCAGTCCGTCCCGCACCTTTGTTCAGTGCCCGTTAGAAGCCGCGGCCTTCGACGTACTTGTCGCGGAGGTCGCCGAGGTAGGCCGGAACGGTGATGTCCCACCAGCCGGTCGGGTGCATGTTGCTGTACGGACGCTCAATCGAACAGATTGCCTCAACAACGTACGGCTTGCCCGACTGAATCGCGCGCTGCAGAGCGGCGCCGATTTGGCGGGGGTCGTCGACGCGCTCGCCTTCTGCGCCGAGCGACTTCGCGAAGTTCGCGATGTGCGCCGACCACGGCGAGCCATCCGGCGTCTTGAAGCCAGTGATAATTTCACGGTCTTCGCCGAACATGTTGAGCTGCAGGTTGCGGATGGCACCCCAGCCGCCGTTGTTGATGATGAGGAACACCGCGGGGATGCCCATCATCACAGCGGTCGCCAGTTCTTGACCCGTTTGCAGGAACGCGCCGTCGCCACAGACCGCGACTACCGGCTGATTCGGCGCGCCCAGCTTTGCGCCAATCGCGGCAGGCAGTGCGAAGCCAATGCCCGAGAAGCCGCCCGGCGTGATGTGCTGCTTTGCGCCGTAGACAGGGAATTCGTTGAATACCTGGTTCTGCGGGTTGCTCGAATCGGTCACGACGATGGTGTTGCGCGGCAGGACCTTGCGAGCCTCGAACAGAACTTGCGAGACCGTCATCGGCGAGTGATTGCATTCGCGCAGCGGGCGCAGATGCTCAAGCCATTGCGCCTTCAGTTCCTGCAGGCGGCGGAACTGCGGCGCGTTCTGGTAGTCGCGCGGCTTTGCGAGGTCGCGCATTTCATCGAGCAGCGCGGAGAGGATAGCCTTCGCGTCGCCGACGATGCCGACTTCCGCCGGGTAGTTCTTGCCGATTTCGAAGCCGTCGATGTCTACCTGAATGAGCTTGGTCTTCGGGATGTCGAAGGTGACGCCCGGACGGTACGACGAAGTGATACGGTCGCTGAAACGACAGCCGACTGACAGGATAACGTCGGCTTCACGGGTCATTGCGTTACCCGGGATGGAGCCGAGGTCCCCGCAGGGCCATGCATACAGCGGATGGTCTTCAGCGATGGAGCCCTTGCCCATGAACGACGTCGTGACCGCTGCGCCAACGTATTCAGCGATGGCGACGAGCAATTCAGTCGCTTCGGCCGCAATTACGCCGCCGCCGGCGAGGATGACCGGGCGCTCTGCGGAGAGCAGGAGCTTTGCCGCTTTGCTGATGTCGACCGGGTCGCCGTGAAGGCGGCCATGCGAACGATGGGTCTGCGACTCCGGCAGCTCGACGAGCGCCGCCTCAGCCTGCAAGTCTTGCGGCAGGTTGATGAGCGCCGGGCCGCGACGGCCCTCGAGCATGACGTTGAACGCCTGCGTCATTACGCCCGGGATTTGTGCAACATGGCTCGGCTGCCACCAGCGCTTCACGACCGGCTCTGCCATGCGGGGGAAGTTATCGCCGTGCGGGCGGTCGATTTCTTGCAGGACGCCCTTGCCGGTCATGTACGTGTGGACGCCGCCGGTAATAAGCAGTTGCGGAATCGAGTCAGCGAATGCCGTTGCCACGCCCGTGAGCGTGTTCGTTGCGCCTGGGCCAATCGACGAGCACACGGCTGCGATTTGGCCGGTCGCGCGGTAGTAGCCGTCGGCCATGTGCGACGCACCTTGTTCGTGCATCGCCGGGACGAGCGTGATTTCGTTCTGACGGTCCACGAATGCGTCGAGAAGCGCGGTGTTGCCGTGACCCGGGATGCCGAACGTGTAGGGCACCTTTTCGCGGACGAGATACTCGACGACGATTTGACCGCCGGTCATTTCCTTCTTTTCAGCCATTGAATTGCTCCTTTGCATGGCAACTTGATACAAATGCGCGCGTTTCCGCGACACGGTTTATGTTTTCTATTTATTGGCTATACAACGTATGGTTGGCCAACTCCGCACGACTCCTGAATCGGTCGTGTTAAGCGGCGTGTTGCGAAAACGTGCGAAAGTCCTCTTTCAACATATGGTCTGCTGCCCGTAACGCTTGCGCTACGATTGTCAGCGCAGGGTTAACTGCAGCTGAAGACGGCATGAACGACGCGTCTACAACGAAAAGATTCTCGTGCTCATGACTGCGGCAATACGGGTCAATGGCACTCGTCGTCGGGTCGACGCCGAATTTGACAGTACCGCACTGATGAGACGTCGAATGGCGAATCAGCGGCTTCACCAGGACGATGGGATATCCCGACTTCTTCAGCAGAGACGTCAACTTGTCAACGAGGCGATGGTGCGGCTTGAGATTGTTCCGTTTGATTGCGAGTTGAATCTTCCCGTCCCGCAGAACGATGCGGTTCTCTGGGTCAGGGAGGTCCTCGGAGAACGCAATCCAGTCCATGCTGTGGCGAGCCATCGTTGACCCAACGGCCTTTGGAAGGAAAGGGACGTTGGCTGAGAGCATGCCGCCCTGCAACTTGCCGAGCATCTGCGCGTGGCCGAGGGGGAAACGATAGTTGCCGTCACCAAAGTAATACTGGTTGAGCGCAAGCGTCTTCTGGAAGACCGTATCGTTTGTCTCGAAAGACAAGCCCATCAGCGCGGTTTGGTTGTGGGCCATGTAGTTGCGGCCAACCACGCCCGAGCGATTTGCGACGCCTTGGGGCGCGGTATCGGTTGCAGAACGCAGCAACAGGGCTGCGCTATTGATTGCGCCGCATGCGACAACCACAACTCCCGCACGTAGAACCTCATTTCGGCCATTGCGCGTCACCTCTACACCGTCAACGCGCTTGCCGTCGGCAGATAGCAGAAGCCGTTGAACATAGCAATGCGTGGCGATTTCGACGCGGCCAGTCTGAAGAGCGGGCGTTATGAGGCTGGTTTCAGCATCGTTCTTAGCGCCCAACTTGCACGGAAAGCCGTCGCAAGTTTTACACCGAATGCAACGTCCCTTCGGGCCAAAGTCAATTGCCTCGGGGAGTGCCGATGTACTCGCTCCGAGTTGACGCATCGTGTCTGCCATCCGCTGCACCAAAGGCTCGGAGACGAGCTTCGGCGACGGGTAAGGCTGGCTGCGCCACGGGGCACTGGGGTCACCGCTGTCGTCGCCGTGGACGTCGAAGATAGATTCAGCTTCGCAGTAATACGGCTCGATATCCGAGTAGCTAATCGGCCACGCTGGAGAGACACCTTCTTCGTGCTCCAGGACGCCAAAGTCCTCTTCGCGGAAGCGAATCATGCTGCCGCCATAGAACTTCGTACAGCCACCAACGTTGTAGTAGATGTTGGGTCGGAACTCGTGGCCAGTGCCATCAAGCCAACTGTCGTGCGCGGTGTACTTCTTCTGGTGGAAGACCGACGCAACGCTCCAGTTGTCATCTTCACGGGTCACCCAGTCGCCCCGCTCAAGGACCAGGACGTTAACCCCGTTTTCGGCCAAGCGGCGAGCTACGGTGCCTCCTCCGACTCCACTGCCGATTACGATAACGTCGTGATGTTTTTGCATGGTGACTTTAGGTATGTGGGGTTAGCGCTCCGCGAACTGTCTCGGTCGTTCGCTGTTCAAGCAGATGTCGCAAGTATTTGCGTCCAATTAAATCCGCTCAATTTCGCAACCACATCCAATCTGACGCAAAGTGACGCAGAAGAGGCTAATGGTTTAGCCTAAGTGCATTTCCAACCCTCTGCAAACGTCTTGCCCCTCAATGGAGTGCGTCAGTGTGTGTGTGTCTGGGCACGATGCTGGAGGCCAGGCAGACGGCTACAAGGAGAGCTGATAAGAGCCCGAAGGCTGCAGGCAGGCCGACGCCGTGGGCGATAAAGCCGATTGCGGCGGGGCCTGTCAAAGTTCCCGCATATCCGAGCGTTGCTGTTGCTGCTATGGCATGTTCCTTGGACATGGATTTGTCGGCACCGGCCGCTGAGTACAGAATCGGAACGACATTGGCGCAACCCAAGCCCATCAACGCGAAGCCAAAAATGGCGAGGTATGGGTCTGAAGCAAGGACAGCCAGAGCAATACCTGCGGCGCCAAGTGCGCTACCCAGTCTTACTACGCGGCGGGCTCCCAGCTTCGCCGCTATCCAGTCACCTGTGAGCCTCGCTGCCGTCATCGTGGCTGCGAAGACAGCATATCCAATGCCCGCCTTTGTCTCGGGCATTGCTTTAGACGTAGACAGGAGGAGCGCACTCCAGTCGAGCATCGCACCCTCAACTACCAGCAACATAAGGCACATGCAGCCGAGGAGGAGCACCCTTCCTCTGGGTAGGGTGAGCGAAGAGCGGTGTGCTTGGTTCCGGTCGCTGAGGAAGCGCCTACCAAAGATGAGAAGAGTTATGACCAGTGTTGATGCGGCTGCAATAGCCGTGGCAGACGGCGTGACGCCGGAAGAAAGTGCCACGGCTGCACCGCTTGACCCGGCGAAGCCTCCGACACTATAGAGCGCGTGGAAGCCTGACATCATGCGCCGGCTCGAATGTTGTTCGACAGCGACCGCGTGAATATTCATCGCGACTTCTAACGTCCCGATGGCAGCGCCGAAAATAGCGAGTACGAACCCGGTTACATAGAGTCCATCGACCGACCCGAGAAGACCAAGCATAGCGGCAACCAACACCATCGAAAAGCTGATGACGCGTTGGCAGCCGAATCTGGAGACGATATTCCCAGAGCCGAGCATTGCGAGAACAGAGCCGATGCCGAGACACAGGAGCAGGACGCCCAATGTCGCGTCATCAATGCCTAGCCGACTTTTTACAAATGGAACTAGCGGCGCCCATGAGGCAACTGCGAGGCCGGCAGCGAAGAAGGCAGCTCTCGTCGCGTGTTGATGCCAGACGGTCACAGCTGGATGGGATTTGGCGAAGCTGCAAGATGTCATCGACTAGCGGTCCTGTGTAGGATGAATCGTGAGATTTGGCTGACTGGCATCGAGTCAAATCCGTTGCCCGGTGGCAGCGAAACGCCTGATAGGTCTCGCGTATAGGAGTTTCGTGTGCGGTCAGCGTCAAGAATTCACGAATGCTACTCGACGTCAGTGTGCCAATGCAAATGATACGGTGTACTACATTTATAATGAAATTGGTTTGCCACATGCGGAAATAACCGCATGTGGCAATCGCGAAGAGCCTTAGAACGAATGGCGGATTCCAGCCACCGTAAGCACCTGGTAGTTCGCGCCGGAGTTGACGTCATAGGAGCCGATTACAGCTTGCGCGGGGCCTGCTCCATTCTGGCCGCTGGCATGCTGATATGCCGCGATGGCGTACAGGTCGGTCCGCTTGCTCAGGAAATAGTCGACGCCCAGTGCGACTTGATGATATGTCGCGGACGAGTCTCCCGTGGACTTCGTGTAGTTATAGCCAATCGTCGTTTGAAAGACCGGCGAGATTTGCCAAGTCGCGTATACCGAACCGTTTTGGAACTTTTGGGAATCGGTGAACGTCGAGTGGCCGTCCGGCGAATATTTGGAATAGCTGTACGCTGCCCCCACGGTCACCTGGTCAATCACATAGTGGCCACCGATACGCGCAATGTCGACAGCGTGAGCGGACGCATAAGCGGCGTTGACCGCACTGTTGAACAAGGAGTCTGCCGCGGTCGTACCGCGTGTGGAAAGGGTAGCGTTGCCGTTATCGATATGGATGTAGCCACCTGCAATCGAGAGCGGGCCGCGGTTGTACGAGGCGGCGCCCGAGTAGACCTGACCGGACCCTGTAGCACCGGCGATACCACCGAATGAGTACATTGCCTCAAGCGTTACGCCGCTCCAGTTCGGGCTAACCCACTTAACGGCATTGTCGAACCGCGCGCTGCTGTCATAGTTGTCGACGTCACCAGGCGTCGCGAAGATGCCCGAGAAAGAGTCCGCAGTAAGCGGTTGAAGAAGGTCTGAAATCGGGTCGTACTGCCGGCCGAGGGTTACAGCACCCCAAGTTGTCGGGGATGCGAGTCCAACCCACGCTTGGCGACCAAACAGGCGACCGTTCTGGTGCATTTGACCTGAGGCGATGTCGAAACCGTTTTCTACTTGAAAGTTTGCTGCCAGCCCGCCCCCGAGGTCCTCGGTCCCTTTCAGGCCCCATTCGTTTTCCGAGATGTTGCCGGTAGACATCTTCCACTGCGCACTATGACCTCCGCTGTTGTGGATATAGGCAAAGCCTGCATCCAGAATGCCGTAAAGCGTGACGCTACTTTGAGCGTGCGCATTAACACAGAATACGAGCCCGCACGCAGCGGACAGCGCGGAAAGTTTCTTCATGTCTGCTTCCTGTTTTCTAAAAAATTTAATTAGTTTGTATAACTAAGGGGATGGTCTTGAAGAAAGCTACGCAGCACTGCGTTCGACGCTCGTTGCGTGTCCAGAAGTGTTGGCAACCATAATTCCTGGCTCAATTTCGCAGCAGTAAAAATTGCCTTCGCACACTGACGCAGCGCGTGCGTCACTCAGAAGCGCCATGGCGCGAAGCTATGCGAAGGACCGCGGAATGGAAAGAGACAGTTTTTGGACGCAACATTGTCAAAGTTGCGAGCAGGTGTCCTGTTGGTCGCCGATAGCGTGCCTTCCAGCGGAGACTCCTACCGTTTCAAAGCTCGATGAGTTCAAAACGAAACGGGCGCAGAGCAGACTTAATTGACCCGCGTGGCAAGGGTCGTAGATGCAACCAGGAGACGTGATGCAGGCAGGAAGGGGCGGAGATAAGGGGGCGAGACGCTCAGTAGGTAGCTATGACTACGTTATCGTTGGTGCCGGAACGGCGGGGTGTGTCCTTGCAAACCGGCTATCCGAGGACGCTGACGTCTCAGTTTTGCTTCTTGAAGCCGGTGGTGTTGATGACTATCACTGGATACACGTGCCGGTCGGCTATCTCTATTGCATCGGAAATCCGCGGACAGACTGGTGCATGAAGACCGAGGCGCAGGCCGGCCTCAACGGTCGCGCGCTTTCTTATCCGCGTGGCCGGGTCCTCGGAGGCTGCTCGTCCATCAATGGGATGATTTACATGAGGGGGCAGCGCGAGGACTATGACGAGTGGGCCAGGCTGACTGGTGACTCGACGTGGAACTGGGACGCAGTACTGCCGGTCTTCCGTGATAGCGAGGACTATCACGGTGGTGCCAATGACGCACATGGCCGAGGTGGCCCGTGGCGTGTCGAGAAGCAGCGGTTGAAGTGGGAAATTCTTGAAGAGTTTTCACGCGCTGCGCAAGAAACAGGAATCCCCTTTACCAACGACTTCAACCGCGGCAACAACGCAGGTGTCGGTTACTTTGACGTCAACCAGAGGAGCGGTGTCCGCTGGAATGCTTCCAAAGCATTTCTGCGCCCAGCAATGAAGCGTCCGAACCTTACCGTCATAACCGGAGCCATGACGCAGCGCCTTAGCTTTGATGGCAAACGCTGTAACGGCGTGCACTTTCAGGTCAATGGCGAGGACGTGTGCGCGACCGCAAAGCTTGAAGTCGTCGTTAGTGCTGGCGCCGTAAATTCGCCGAAGCTTTTGGAGCTCTCCGGAGTCGGTAACGCCGCGCTTCTTAAGGGTTTCGGTGTAGATGTCGTGAACCATCTTGCGGGGGTCGGAGAGAATCTCCAGGACCACTTGCAACTGCGTATGGCTTACCGGGTCTCCGGGACGAAGACGCTCAATACGCTAAGTGCACATTGGTGGGGAAAGCTCGCGATTGGCATGGAGTACGTCTTCAAGCGTAGCGGGCCGATGGCGATGGCACCATCTCAACTGGGTGTATTCGCGAACAGTGGCACGGACGGCCTCGACGCGCGCCCGGATATTCAGTACCACGTCCAACCGCTGTCACTCGAGAAGTTCGGTGAGCCCTTGCATCCCTTTGACGCTTTTACAGCGTCAGTTTGCCAGTTGCGGCCTACCTCACGTGGGACGATTCACGTCAAATCGCGCGATGCCTCCGTCGCGCCCTCTATCGCTCCTAACTATCTGTCGACAGACTATGACAAGACGGTCGCGGTGAATGCACTTCGGTACACCCGTCATATCGTGTCGGCTCGTGCTCTCAAGAAGTATGAGCCTAAAGAGATTCTTCCCGGCCAGGAATACCAGACCGACGAGGAACTTGTGCGCGCGGCAGGAAACGTTGGCACCACGATTTTCCATCCGGTGGGCACGTGCAGGATGGGGAAAAAGGGAGATGTTGATGCTGTCGTAGACTCGCGCCTGCGCGTCTTCGGGGTAGAGGGGTTGCGCGTTGTCGACGCATCAATTATGCCGACAATCACCTCCGGAAACACCAATTCACCAACGGTGATGATTGCCGAGAATGCAAGTCGCATGATTAAGCAGGACAGAAGGGCAGGCACCGCTTCCACTATTGTTGAGCTGCCCGTAAGCAAAACAACCGCTTGAGGGTACTCCAGGCCAACTCGTCGCGACTAGCTCCAGTTGTACCATGCGTGAGGCCTTTCCTAGCCTCTTGGCGCAGGGCTTCGGCCCTGCTTTTTTTTGAGCTGAGCGCTTAGCGGCTCCGGCCACTTAAAGGCTCTGTGGCTTCTTCGAAGGCAGTACGTCGGGGAGATGACTATGCCTCGACAAGGTCTGCAACGAACTCTGTCCCGCATTCCTCGCTGCGCTGAGCCGATAGACAAGCCTCGACAATCGACAGGTTTGGCAGCCCGATGGCTGCTTTAGGATGACCCGGCTTGTACATTCTGTGCCCGCAGGATGGCTGAGCACAGAGTGCAGGCGGCTTGGGAGAGCTTGCGGTCGTTTGGGTGCGCACTAGGCAGTCGCTGTTTCGACGCGGAAGGTGCTGATGGCGGTGCTAAGTTGCGCGCCTTGTACTTCAAGTGACTTCGACGCGTTTGCGGCATCGTGAACAAGGGCAGCGTTTTGCTGGGTGGCAGCGTCCATATGCGATACAGCAGCATTGATTTGACTGATACCGCGACTTTGCTCTTCCGAGGCAGCCGCAATCTCGCCCATCAAGTTGCTAACTTGATTGACAGCTTTCGTCACCTCGAGCATCGCAAGCTCGGCTTGCTGAGCTAGCACCGAACCGTCCTCGATGCGCGCCACCGAGCTGCCGATGACTTCGGTGATTTCCTTTGCAGCGGTGGATGACCGCTGTGCAAGGCTTCGGACCTCGCTGGCGACCACGGCGAAACCACGTCCTTGCTCGCCAGCGCGCGCCGCTTCGACGGCGGCGTTTAGCGCCAGGATGTTGGTCTGAAAGGCAATGCCCTCGATGATTCCCGTGATTTCTGCGATTCTGTTCGAACCCGTGTGGATGGCTTGAATCGCGCCTATGACCTGACCGACGACGGCGTTACCGCGGGCGGCAGTTTCCGAGGCGTTGGCCGCTAGGATGCTAGCCTGGTGAGCATTTTCAGCGTTCAATTTCACGGTCGAGGTCAGCTCTTCCATAGTGGCTGCAGTCTCTTCTAGCGATGCGGCTTGCTGCTCTGTGCGTGCATTGAGCTCGGCGTTCCCTGTTGCAATTTCTGCAGTGCCATCAGCGATTCTGGTCGCTACTCCGTGTACGTTAGAAATCAATCGGACCAGACTCGCCTGCATGTAGCTAATCGACGCGAGGATGCTGCCAGACGGCGCATCGGATGCACTCGCAACTGGCCGCAAGTCACCATCGGCCACTCGCTGGGTGACCTCTCGGAGCAGGTCAGGTTCTGCCCCGAGAGCTCGTGTTAGGCCTCGAGTAATCAAGAGCCCTGCAATGATTGCTGAGAGAACGGAGACGACACAGATTCCGATGAGAAGGAGTCGCTGACGCGCGAAGCTCTCGGATGCGTTAGCAATTAGCGCGTTAGCCCGCGCTTGCGTAAAGTCGTCGTATGCGTTTGTCGCGTTTGTCAGCGAGACGAGAAGCGGGTAGCCCTGCCTCCCCATCAGCAGGATGGCGTCGGCATTGTCGAAGTTGTCCATTGCCTTAATCACTCTCATGGCAATCGGTGCATATTGGGCCTCAACGCCAGCGATGTCCGCAACGAGGGCGTCCGCTTTTGCATCGTTGTCGCTATGCATGCCAACTTCGTCCTGAAGTTGCTTGAGCTTTGCGTGCACATCGTCGTTAGCTCTTAGAGCGTCTGCTTTTCTTGCGTCGACCTCCGCTCCGGAGTTCGAAAGTAGCATCTCTTGGCTTGCGATGGCGCGCCGGTCTACCGCCGCCCGCACATCTTGTGCAAGCCTCGCGCGAGTGTTGATGCCGCTGACATAGTTCTCGAACCTCGAGTTCGCCGTGACGAGCGACGACAGTGCGGTTCCTGAAACAATTAGTACGAGGAAAGTCAGCGAGCCGAACGCAAACACTAGCTTCTGGCGCACTGTCATTGTCGAAGTTGTCACGCTGTCTCCTTTGGTGTTCTCTTAAGAAAGTGCCTTCGTGTTTTGAATTGGGCTTGGCCACGTGCTTCGGCTTGGATGCTGGCCAGTCAGACTGGTGGGCGCCGGCGCAAAGCGGGAGTTGCCCGTGTTCGCCACGTGTGCGACACGGTTCTAGCAAGCGAGAGATTGCATCCGCGAGCCGTTGGTCCCAATTCGGGTGACTAAGCTTCCGTGTACAAAAAGACGCGCTCAATTTCGCAAGCGTCTTAAAAACGACGCACTGCGACGCGCGTATTCCATTGCACCTGTGCGAGAGCGAGGCAGTGTCATTGTGGTGCGCTGCGCAATTGAGCAGCCCAAAAAGGTTAACGACTATTCGGCGGTTGCCGGAGGTTTACCGCCACCTAACCATGATGGTCAGCAAAGTCAGGCGAGAGGCACTCCCTATGAGGCGTTCGAGCGCCTCCTACGGGTTTGTCCTATTCGCACTTCGTCCGCTGGGCTTTCCGGGCGAGGGATTGCAGGTCGAAAGGGGCAGTCCATTGCTGGTGCGCCTTTGCGTCGGAAATGAAAGCGACCTCGGGGACTGCTGCAGCAACCAGCAAAACACCATGCGTCAGATTGCGTCAGGTTTAGCGGGGTTGCGAAATTGAGACCTGCATTTTGGATGCTGAAACTGCGTTCACGTTGAACCGATTTCCCAAGCAAAGGCCTTCAAGGGACCGCCCGTTCTAAGGCCCAGGGGCTACGTTCGCATCATTCCACTCTGTTAAGCGGGACCAGCGCAATGGCATCGATAAAGTTCGAGCACGTCTACAAGACGTTCGGCGAAACCAACGTGGTATCGGACCTCAACCTGGATGTCGAGGACGGCGAGTTTCTCGTATTCGTCGGACCATCGGGTTGTGGCAAATCAACGACCCTGCGCATGCTGGCCGGACTCGAAAACCCGACGGACGGTCGCATCTGGATTGGGAACAAGGATGTTACGGCCCTGCCTCCCGGCCGCCGCGATATTGCAATGGTGTTCCAGAGCTATGCGCTTTATCCGCACATGTCGATTTACAAGAACCTCGCCTTCGGGATGGAGGTGCGTAAGTCGAAGCCTGCGGAAATCCAGAGGCGCATACACGAGGTTGCCACAATGTTGAAGCTCGAGAACCTGCTTACGCGCAGCCCAGCTGAGCTTTCCGGTGGCCAACGTCAACGCGTTGCACTGGGCCGAGCGATGATTCGCGAGCCAAGGCTCTTCTTGCTTGACGAGCCGCTCTCCAACCTCGATGCCGCATTGCGCACTCACATGCGCAGTGAAATCTCGGACCTGCAACGACGGCTCGGCACGACGATGGTGTATGTCACGCACGACCAGGTTGAGGCGATGTCTATGGGCCACCGTATCGCAGTGTTTTCGGGTGGCAACCTCCTCCAGATTGACACGCCGGAGCGCCTTTATCGGCGTCCCGTGGACCGCTATGTTGCAACGTTTATCGGCTCCCCGCGAATGAACATTGCGTCCAGCGAAATCAGCCTCGGGTCCTCGGACGCCGACTGCCACGCTCTTGGCGCGAAGTTCCGCTTGCCGCCGGCTCAGCGCTCCGAATTCAACGGTTCCGCGCCATCGAATATCGAAGTTGGTATCCGCCCGGACGACCTCCATTGGGTCAAGGATGCGCCGGCGCGATGCGAGGTGCGCACTTCGGGCGTGGTCGAAGCAATTGAGACCACTGGGTCGGAGAATTTCGTGCGTGTCTCAATCAACGGGACTGCCGTGGATGCTCGATTCCCGAGTTTTTCTCCCGTGGGTATCGGCGAGCGAGTCGAGCTCGTTTTCGACCCCGCAGACCTTCACTACTTCGACGCCAATACCGGCAAGAGCCTCCGGCACTGAGGCGGGGTGGAACGTAGCTTCATTTCAACAATAGACACTAGGAGTCCAGCAATGCGTTGTTTTCCTCGTAAGAGCAGGAAGTTGGTCGCAGTAGCGTCCGCCATGTTGACCGCAGGGTCGTTGCTCTGCAGCGTTGCCCATGCGGATACCGTAGTCAAGCTCGCTTACGGTTCTGAGTACGTGATGGTCACGCCGGAGCTCACGAAGAAGTTCTGGGGTGACATCAAGACTGACTTTGAAAAGTCGCATCCTGGTGTCACGGTACAGCTTGTGCCGATTCCTGGTGGCTTCGACGACATCGTGACGAAGGTCAGCATGTCCTACGGGAACTCCAGCGCGGCTCCTGACGTCGCGCAGTTGCCGGCTCAAGAGATGGCGCAGTGGGCCGCGAGCGGGTACCTCATGCCGCTCAACCAGTATGTCGCCAACGCAGCCTGGTGGAAGGATGTTCCGGACGCGGTTAAGCAGGAAGCCACGACCGGCAAGGACGTCATTGGTATCAGCCAAGGCGTAAACACGTCCGGCTTGCTGTATGACCGTCAAATCTTCTCGAAGGCGGGCCTTCCGGCTGACTGGAAGCCCAAGAACTGGCAAGACGTCTTCGATGCAGCACGCAAGATTAAGAAGAGCGACCCCAGTGTCTGGCCGTTGTGGGCGATTACGGGGCCGGCTGGTGGCTCGTCAGCGCTCGTGTTGGGTGCCGCTAACCTCTTGATGGCGTCGAGTGACCCGACGATTAAGGACGCGTCCGGCAAGTGGGCAGTGGATACCAAGGGCATCCGCGAAGTCTTGAACTTCTATCGTCAAGCATCGGCTGAAGGGCTGCTCGCACCATCGTCGCTGCTTCTGAACGCGAACTCTCCGGCACTCGCAACGCCCGAGTTTCCGAAGCATCACATTGGCATTGCGCTGGTGGGCAACTACGTCCCCGCGGCATGGAGCAAATCCATGTGCGCCCCTTGCTGGCCTGACGCGCCAAAGTATGTGAGCTTCGCTCCGCTTCCGACTGTTACTGGCGGTGGCGTTGGGTATGCGAGTGCTTTCGGCGGCTGGGACCTGTCTATTTACAAGAAGTCTGCCCATCCCGATTTGGCTTGGCAACTGATTCAGCTGATTGTTGGCAAGCAGAATATTGTTAAGGGTGCTAACTGGACGGGCTTCGTACCGCCGCAAAAGACGTACTGGACTGACAAGGAATACACCGAACTCGCGCCGCCGTATCAGGAAGAATTCGGCAAGCTGCTTGCGGTGGCGAAGAGTGTACCCGCTGACCCGGACTATCCGGTCTGGGCGCATGCGTTCGAAGCGGCGACCGAGGCGCTCGTGCTCAAGCCGAAAATGAGCGTGGATGATGCAGTTCGTATGATGAAGAATGAACTGTCGAACCAACTCGGTGCAGACAAGTTGATGGCCGCACGATAGTTGATGTAGTTTGCTGGCCGCCGCTCCCGGGCGGCCAGCGGATGTTCTGGAGAGTTTTTAGAATGAATCAGACTACGTTCCGCCCTGTTAGTCTAGTTTTGCTGGCGCCAGCGGCTATTCTGCTGCTTTCGTTTTTCGCGCTGCCTGTCGTCTATGCAATCTACCTCGGATTCACCAACCTGCAGTTAATTGGACCGCACGCCGTCAACTACTGGTTCACGGGGCTGCAGAATGTTCGAACTCTTCTAGATGATGACGTCTTTTCGAGTTCGCTTTGGCAAACCGTTGTGTTTGTAGTTGGGTCTGGCGCGTTTGGCTCGACTGTCCTTGGGCTCGTGATGGCCCTGCTCATGCAAAAGGCGAGCGGCACCGTGAGCAGAGCGGTGTCCGGGCTGGCAATTCTCGCGTGGAACCTGCCACCTATCACCATTGCGGTCATCTGGTATGCGGCAACCACGAGTGGCGGCACCTTTCCGCGCATCTTGGGTGACGCCAACCACGACCTCCTTTACACCTACCCGATGCTAGTGGTGTCGATTGCGAACGTCTGGTCGCTTGCTGGCCTGTCGATGATTATGTTTTCTGCTGCTCTCAGAAGCATCCCGACCGAGATGGTGGAGGCGGCCATTCTCGAAAACGCGAGTGCCGCTCAGCGACTGTTCCGGCTCACTTTGCCAATGCTCAAGCCGACGATTCTGATGTCGTCGCTCCTGATGACGCTCCTGACGTTCGCGAATTTTACGCTCGTCTATCTGATGACCGGTGGCGGCCCCGACAACCAGACCAACATTCTGCCTATCTATTCTTACTTGCAGGGCTTCAAGTTCCATCGCTTGGGCTACAGCGCACTTCTCGGAAACGTTATTGTGCTGCTCTCTTCGGCGTTGGGTGTGGCTTTTGTACTCATCGCTCGCCAATATCGTCCTGGGCAAGTTCGAAAGAGCAAGCTGAAGACCATTCCCGCTTAACCGGTTGAAAACGCATCATGAAGGAATCCAGAATGGAACTGTCTGCTCAGAAGACGCCAGGAGAGTCCACGCTTCCCCACGCGCGTGCCAAGCGCCATTCCGTGCGCCGTGCCGAGCCAGTATCCGGCAAACTCTTCGCCAACCTCACTTTGCTGCTCATCGGCGCGTATTTTATCATCCCTGTCTTGTGGCTAGTGGTCGGCGCTTTCGACAAGAATGCGGGCTGGCAGATTCAAGTGCCTACGCTCACACTGGATAACTTTGTGGGCGCTTTGGCGGAAGGGAATGCGCAGGCTCTCTGGAATAGTGTAATTGTCTCGACGATAGCGGCACTAGTCTCCACTGGCGCGGGAATCTTGGCGGCATATTCGTTCTCGCGACATCGCATCCCATGGAAAGGGCCGATTCTGCTGACTATCCTTTTCCTCTCGGGCGTGCCCGTCACGATTCTAATTGTGCCGGTCTATAAGATGTTCGCGCAGTTCGACATGCTCTCCCTTGTACCGACAGCGGTACTGTTAGGCGTCACGTCGCTCCCGTTTGCCATCTATCTCATCAAAAACACGATTGACGCGATTCCGCGTGACCTGGAAGATGCGGCAAGCATGGAGCAGGCAAGTACGTTCCGTGTGCTTCGCTCAGTCATTGTTCCGTTGGCTATGCCCGGCATTGCATCTGCGGCTATCTTCAGCTTTGTGAACGCGTGGGGCAACTTTCTCATCCCGATTGTCCTGATTGCCGACCAATCGAGTCAACCTGCGCCCATCGCAATCTACAGCTTCATTGGTGCCGCAACGATTAGGTATGGACAGATTGCCGCGTTTTCGATTCTCTATTCGATGCCCGTCATCGTTCTTTACTTCGTGATGTCCCGATTCTTCAAGGGCGGTTTCTCGCTGAGCGGTGCTGTGCGCGGTTGACGGGAGGCGAGGGCTCTGAGTCTGCATGGGCTGATGATGCTCACGATTGACAACGAAACGGCTTTGAGTAGGTCGGCCTGGGCTGTCGCGGTGCGTCAAAGTGCGTCGCAAATTCGCCGAGTGCGAAATTGAGCCCAGCTTTTTTACCGCGAATACTGGTACACGAGGGGCGAATGCCTATGAATGACGCCTCTTGAGCATCAACATATCGGGAGTATCGAGTGAAGTTAACCGGCGGGCAGGTCATCGCGAAAGGGTTGCGCGCGTACGGAGTGCAATATGTCGCTGGTGTGCCCGGCTATGGAAACAGCGCGGTTCTGGAGGGGCTTAGTACACCAGGAGTCGGCATTCCGTTCATCAGGGTGGTGAACGAGCAAAGTGCGGTGCACATGGCGGACGGTTACTTTCGTGCATGCGGCAGCGCGATGGCCGTCATTCTCCCTGGGAAAACGGGGATTTTTACTGCAGCCGCGGCGCTTTCAAACTGCTTGTCCGACTCCTGTGGGGTACTGCTCGTAACCGGAGACCGCGCGGGTGACGACGCGAACGCGGTTTCCGCGAATTCGCCCCGGCCGAGAGCAGGGTGGGGTCCCGAGGCAACTTCGGGAGGCCTGAAGCAGTCGTGGAAAGTGCGGGGCTTCACAGAGTTGACCCAGGCAATCCATCGGGCATTTAACAGCGTGCTTGGTGCGCGTCCTGGCCCCGTTCATCTCGAAGTACCGTTCGAAATTCAAAGGCACGTCGACCATGTGGGCGCCGAGTCGCCACAGAATCGGCTTGCGCAGGGCAGGCTAAGGGGCGACCCCGCTGTCATCGAACAAGCGGCAAGTGTCCTCGCCAGTGCCGAGCGTCCCATCATCCTCGCTGGGGGCGGAGTTATCACAGCTGACGCTACTGCCGAACTTAACGCATTTGCAGAGGCGATTTTGGCACCCGTGTTAGTTGCAGGAAACGGCATCGGTGCGATTCCCCACGACCACGACTTGAACGCGGGCTGTGTAGGCTCTGCGGGAAGCCCATGCGGAGCAACCCTGCTTCGTAAGGCTGACGTCGTCGTTGCAGTGGGTAGCCGACTGTCAGACCTTCCAAATGTGTGTGACGGCGCTACTGCCTCCGACCTCGCAGGGAAGAAGCTGATTCAGATTGACGTCGAAAGGGACGAAATCGGAAGACGCTACCCCGTGGAGGTCGGCGTAGTAGCGGACGCAAAAAGTGCTCTCGTGGACCTCAAATCAGCTTTGAGCGGGAAGCTCAGACGCGCGTCGGGGGCAAGGCGGCAGGCGTTCATCGAACTGATGCGCGAGCTGCGGGGCCAGTGGAGAACAACCTTGGCTGCGAAGTCGGGTGCGCACGAAACACTCATCCGAGCGCCGCGGCCATTCCTTGAACTTCGCAAGATTTTGCACCGTGATGCGATTGCCGTAATCGGCTCAGGCGCGGTTGCACATATCGCGCGCGAGCACTTCCCGGTCTACGTACCGCGCACCTTTCTTTCTCCTGGTGCGTCGGTCGCTGGCGGATGGGCTGTTCCTGCTGCCATTGGCGCGAAGCTCGCGATGCCCGCGAGGCAAGTCGTATGTGTGGTAGAGGATGCTGACTTTCTCCAGTCGATGCAGGAAATGGCGGTTAGCGTCATGCACTGTATTCCCGTTGTTTTTGTGGTTTTCAATCAGAGCGGACCGGAATTTGTTCCGGGAGCTGTCGGCTCGCATGCAGCAAGACCTAGCGTAGGGGATTTTTCCCTTCCCGATGGACGGCCTTACTCTCTTGCATTCGCCGAAATTGCGCGGAGCTTTGGCCTCGACGCATGGCGTGTAGAGCATGCGTCGCAGCTAGACGGCGCTATCCGACGCGCGCTCGATAGTACTGGGCCTGCGTTGGTCGAAGTGATGATTGCACGCCATGAATCGGATGCAACGACCACGGTAGGGCTAGACGATTTGCAGGTTCACGCCGTGTAAAGACGCGTATCGAAGCGAGTCTCGCCCTGCGATGCGCAATGAGTCCGCGAATCGTCGCGTGGGAACGGCTCTCGCAGCGCAATACATCAAGGCGCTATCGCGGATGCTTCTTCCGGCAGGGCTCGCTCGGTCGCGGGTCCTTCAGATGGCATCGCGCGCGATATAGCTTGAATGCAGTTACCTTCTTACGCTTTTCAGCGAGATAGGTCGTCATCGATTTAGAGAGCGGATGTCCGACCTCGAGCCAGTTCGGCTTCGGGTTCTTTTGAAGCGCATGGTGCATTGGAAACTCAAATATAAAAGAGCGTCACAGTGCGTCATATTCAGGTGTCTCGCGAAATTGAGTTGGTGATTTTCTCGACTGATACTGATTCCGTGCTGCAAAAGTGACGCGCTTTCACACGAAGAACTTTTGGACTCTCTGAGTAGATTCCAGCTACGAACAACTTTTTTTGAAAAACCCGCTCAATTTTTGACTTTGCATCATAAGGGGCAATCATGTCGTTTTTTCTGAAGTCGGCTACCACGCAACCCACGGGCGAAGCTGACACCAAACAGGTCCGCCGCGTTGTCGAAGAGATGATTGCCGACATCTCGGCACGCGGCGACGAAGCGTTGCACGGATACTCCACCAAATTCGACAAGTGGAATCCCGCACAATTCCGACTGTCGCAAGAGCAAATCGACGCTTGTCTTGCCGAGCTTACTGAGCAGGAAATCGCGGATATCAAGTTCGCACAGGAGCAGGTTCGCAACTTTGCGCGGCATCAGCTGTCGTCGATGCGTGACATTGAAGTCGAAACGCTGCCGGGCGTAATTCTCGGACATAAGAACGTTCCCGTGCAGACTGTCGGTTGCTACATCCCGAGCGGCAAATACCCCCTGGTCGCATCGGCACACATGGGCATCGTGACGGCGAAAGTTGCCGGCGTTGACCGCGTTATTGCAACGTCGCCTCCGTTCGAGGGGCGCCCGAGCGCTCCGGTTATCGCGGCAATCCATCTGGCCGGTGCCGATGAGATTTATTGCATCGGCGGCGTTCAGGCCGTGACGGCAATGGCGCTCGGGATTGGCGAATTCCCGCAAGTGGACATCATCGTCGGGCCCGGCAATGCATACGTGGCCGAAGCGAAGCGTCAGTTGTTCGGTCAGGTTGGCATTGACCTTTTCGCGGGGCCGACCGAGACCGCGATTATTGCGGACGACTCGGTCGACGCTGAACTCATTGCCACCGACCTGCTCGGCCAAGCTGAGCATGGCCCGACTTCCCCGGCAGTGCTCATCACGACCTCGCGGAAACTCGGCGAAGAAACCCTCGTTGAGGTCGAGCGTCTGCTCAATCAACTCGACACTGCGGAAATCGCTCGGAAGGCGTGGGAGGGATACGGCGAAGTCATCATTTGTGAGAATGACGAAGAAGTGATTCGCGAATCGGACCGAGTGGCATCGGAGCACGTGCAGGTAATGACCCGTGACCCGGACTTCTTCTTGAAGCGCCTTCGCAATTACGGTGCGCTATTCCTTGGAGCCCGCACCAACGTCGCATATGGAGATAAGGTCATCGGGACGAACCACACGCTGCCGACGTCGGGTGCCGCCCGTTTCACGGGTGGCTTGTGGGTGGGGAAGTTCCTGAAGACCTGCACTTATCAGCGTATACTTACGGATGAGGCATCGGTGCTCGTTGGTGAGTATTGTTCACGGCTGTGCATTCTTGAAGGCTTCTCCGGGCACGCTGAGCAGGCGAATATCCGTCTGCGCCGTCTCGGCAATATCGATGTTCCTTATGGCAAGGCTGCCCCCGTCTCTACTGCAGCCGCGAAATAACCGAATGAACCGGGCTGCTTCGAACTGAAAGCATCCCGAGTGGTTGGCATGCGCTCTTGCCCGCTGGTTCTGCCAGCGGTGCAAGGGCGTTTTTCGCTTCTTCTCAAACTTATTTATACCGACCTCAGTCCGTTGTCGGACTTGAGACTGTTCAGGGACGATTTATGAACGATGTGCTGCGAGATGCCTACACAGTCCTGTTTCCAGCGTTTGGGTCACTCAGCCTGGATGCAAGCCTGGAGCGATACTTAGAGCGAGGGGGTGTTTGCTTGCTCGTCGGCGAAAGCCGTAAGGAGTATGTCGCACGTCAGATGCAGACAGACCGTTGCGCGAGCGAGACCGCTCAGCAGTTCAAGTCTCTAGCTCAGGCAGCAAGAAAAATTGCCGGCAGCGTAGTGATTGCAGTTGACCAGGAACTTAACGGAATACAGCGATTGCATCGATTGGTGCCTGCACTTCCTGAAATTTCAGACGCGCATGACATGTCATCCTCGCAATTGGCTGCCCAATGTGAAAGTGTCGCTCGGGCGGCGCGCGAACTCGGGGTGAACTTGTTTCTAGCTCCCATTGTAGATGTCGTGGTTGGGCCGAACCCTTGGCTAGAAGGACGAACGCTTGGCGCAGACCCAGCGGAAGTCGGCAGGCTCGCGCAAGCCTTCACTAGTGGCGTCCAGGCGGCTGGAGTTGCGGCGTGCGCAAAGCACTTTCCCGGTCATCCGGAGTCGAAGCTGGACCCGGCGGTCGCTGAGGCGGTCATCAGTTGCTCGCGAGCAGAGCTGGAGCCGAGCTTGGAGGTATTCCGGGGCGTGATTGCCAAAGGGGTGAAGGCAATTATGGTAGGCCCGGCGACAGTCACAGCAGTCGACGAACATTTTCCGTCAAGCAGGTCTCACGCGACCGTCGAGCTACTGCGCTCAGAACTCGCGTTTGATGGTCTTGTGATTTCGGACGACCTTGACGGTCCGGGAATTCTGCGCGGCATGTCGATTGAAGGCTGTGCCGTCGCTGCAATAGACGCCGGCGTCGATTTGTTGCTAGTGTCAAGTGAATCTGGGCTGGATTGCATTGCCGAGTCGATTGCCGATGCCGTTAAACACGGGAACCTGAAGCGCACCCGACTGGCGGAAGCCGCATCTCGAGTGAGAGTCTTCGCCGAGGAGCTCGACAGCGATAAGCGCGAGTAAAGCGCGCCTTGGTTGACGCCGAGCTGGCTGCCGGACCCTATGGCTCCAGCTTGCTTGTCTCTTCAAGTAGAGCTTGATGTAATGCCGGAGTTGCCGCAGCGATGACGCGACCGTTGCTTTCTGGTGTCAATGCGTTGCCGTTCCAATCTGTAATGACTCCACCAGCGCCGTTCACAACTGGGACAATCGGGAGGTAGTCATATGGTTTTAAGCCAGCTTCTACGACAGCGTCAACTTTTCCCGCTGCTAGCATAACGTAGCTGTAGCAATCCCCTCCAAATCTCCTGAATCGCGCTCTCTTGCTTAGAGCGTCGAACATTTTAAATTCCGAATTGCTGAACATATCGGGAGAAGTGGCAAACAAATTGCAGTTGCTCAGCTCTTGGCAACTGCTAGTGCTTATCGATGTGCCGTTTTTCTCCGTTCTACCGTCATAAGTACCGACGTATCGCTCGCGTAGTGCAGGAACGTCAACAATACCGAGTAGCGGTCGACCATTCTTGAGTAGTGCCAGCAATGTGCCCCAAATTGGCATGCCGCTGATAAAGCTTTTTGTTCCGTCGATGGGGTCAACTACCCAGCAATACTCAGCGGACAGGTTGATGGAGGCGTGTTCCTCGCCAAGTATGCCGTGTTGAGGGTACGCCGATGTAATGCGCTCGCGAATCAATGCTTCGATTTCAATGTCCGCGATAGTCACGGGACTCGCATCGGATTTCTGGTTGACGTTGACGTCTTGCATGAAGTAACGACGCGCTAGATTGCCCGTTTCATCTAACATTGAATTGGCAAGCTGTAGATGTTCATTGAACGCGTTCATGAGTGCCTCAGTCTGAAAGATTCATGCTCCACGCCGATAAGCGAGCGTATCCGTGACGCACAGCATAAGAGAGTTACTCTATTGTATGGCGTGGTTACGCGATTCGGTGTGCGAGATGCGATTCGCATCGAAAGGCATCGTTCGAAAGCAATTGTCTATTTCCATTTGCCGATAATTCTAAGGGAGAGCGTTCATGGGAAGACAGAATCGAATTGATAGTGATGTTGCTCAAAAAGTACGTGCGGTGGTGAGTTGCGCCCAGATGGAGAGGCGCATTGCAGGTGGTGTCGTCCTCGTCGCGAAGGACGGAGAACTGGTTGCGGAAGAAGCATTTGGATTTGAGAATTTGAGGCTCGCAGTTCCAATGAAGACCAGCCAGTGTTTCAGGTTGGCGTCTGTTACCAAGCCCATCGTGAGTCTTGCGGTGATAAGGCTTGTTGACTGTGGCGAGCTTGATTTGTACGAGCCTGTCACTCGTTGGCTCCCGTATTTTCGTCCATCACTAGCTACGGGAAATGTGCCAGGAATTACCTTGCATCATCTACTCACACATTCGTCCGGGCTGAGTTACGGCTTTCAGGAGGTCGCAGGTGGACAGTATGAGACGTTAGGCGTGTCTGATGGGCTGGACCAGTCGGGAATAAGCTTAGAAGAGAATCTCCGGCGGCTCTCCTCGGCTCATCTTCAGTTCGAGCCGGGCACCGCCTGGCGCTATTCGCTTGCAATCGATGTTCTAGGCGCCGTAATCGAGAAAGTCATAGGAGCTGAGCTACCCGTGGCTATAGAGGAACTGGTCTCAAGACCGCTAGGTTTGCAGTCACTGGCCTTTGCTGTATCGACAGATACAGCTCTCGCGGTCCCTTATGTGGACGGCGCCGGTGCCCTCGATGAGATGCCTGACTTTGCAGAAGTTACCCCTCCCGATGGAAACGGCGCAATCCGCTTTTCGCCAAATCGCGCCTATCTAGCTGACGAGTTCCCATCTGGCGGGGCTGGTATGGTCGGAACTGCCCCAGACGTTCTTAGACTCCTTGAAGTTCTTCGAAAGGATGGCGGTGGATTCATCAGTTCTCAGCGGGCGCGCACGATGTTCCATCCTCACGTTGGAGCAGACCTGAGAGGGCAGGGTGACGGCTGGGGCTATGGATATATGGGCGCGGTGCTCGTTGACCCTTCTGTGATGGATACTCCGCAATCGGTGGGAACCGTGGAGTGGGGGGGCGTGTATGGGCACAACTGGTTTGTTGACCGAACATCAGCGTTGACAGTCGTCTCGCTGACAAACACCACGTGGGAAGGTGTTGGCGGAAGCTTTCCGCAGGAGGTCCGTAACGCTATCTATGCGTCAATACGTTGACCTCGGAGTCATAGAGGACATCTCAGACCGGCTCTGACGAAAAGAGTCCGGGGTGACTGAAAGTCTCCCCGGACCCTGTATAGCGTTCAGTGCTCGAACGCTCAGAACTTGATACTTTGTCTGTGGAGCTCAGACGTCGATTGCGACTTTTCTTCCCAGAGCGAAACGCATGACGAGGAAGTAAGCGAGGCCGAGAGCTAACCACGTGCAGCCCATTTGCAACGTCGCAATTCGCATGGAAGACATAAGTGCGACGATGATTGCAAGGCCAATGAGCGGCATAGCCATGTGCGAGATGATTTTTCGTGAGCCCTTCTTGAACCAGAAGTATCCAATCAACGAGACGTTGACCAGCATAAACGCCGACAAGGCGCCGAAGTTCTGGAAAAGAGCGAGTTCGTCAAGATGGTCTTGAAATGCCAGGGACACCACGAGCGACACACCGGCAACAAAAAGATTGGCAACATAAGGCTGTCGGCTCTTCGTACTCAAACGAGCAAAGACATGAGGCAACTGACGGTCGCGGCCCATTGCATAGATGATTCGTGCGATTGCCAGTTGCGAAACAATCGTACAAGGTATGCCAAAGGCGAGTGCGGTGCCAATGGACGTCAGACCAAAGAGCCAATTGCCTCCTGCGTAGCGAGCGATGTCATAGAAGGCGGTATCAGCAGACGAGATATGTGCGCCAGGCGCCAAGTCGGCGGCGACCCACGTTTGCACGACGAAAAGCACAGCCATGATTGCCAGCGTTGCCATGCCAGCAAAACCAAGCAGGTGCTTCTGCTTCGGTCGAACCTCTTCTCCGAGCGTCGTTATCGCATCAAAGCCGAGGAAGTTGAGTGACGCGACGAGGATGCCGCTACCAGCTGCTGCCCAGGTAAAAGCGTGGGGATTGTAAAGGGAGCTGAGAGTCAACCCGCCGTTGCCTTTCCCGCTGTAGAGCGCGAAAAGCCCCGCACCGAGGAAGACAGCGAGTACGGCCATCATGATGACAAGGAAGATACGATTGGTCTTCGCTGTGACGGATACGCCGACAAGGTTAAGGAGCGTGCCGATTGCAATGAAACCAAGTATCCACGTCCAGCGCGGGACCTCCGGCAGGAGGCTATTCATCGCGGCGGCACTGATGATTGCCAGTAGCCCCGGGCTAATGATGTAGTCAAGGAAAAGCAGCCAGCCTGCAAAGAACCCGGCGACCTCACCGATGCCGTGCCGTGCATAAGTGTAGGCGGAGCCAGCATTCGGAAATTCTTTACTCAGCACCTGGTAGCTGCGTGCCGTGAATGCCATCGCAACTACGCTAAGGATGTAAATCAGCGGAACCATTCCGTTGCCAACGCTCGCGATGATGCCATACATCGCAAAGGGAGAGATTGGCAACATGTAGACCATGCCATATGCGATAAGGTCGCTCACGCTCAGCGCGCGGTTCAGACTCGTCGAATATTCGGCATCAGATTCTTGACTCGTGGGCCGCGTTTCATTTGCCGATACGCGGGTTGCAAAACTTTCCATGTGCTTATGACCTCCTCGCGGTACTACTCGATGACTTCTTTCTTTTGCACGTATCGCTCAATCAGCGTGCCGTATCGTTGGGTAGATAAATTCGGTATTAAATTATTTTAGCGACGATAGTCTGTTCGAAGTAACTAATACAGCTCCGCGCGTTTTATTCTGTAGTGCGCTTGGGCCGTCGCAGAGTTAATGTGCCTCACATGCCCGCGTGAAAAATTGGCGGCTCGCATGGCTAGCCAGTCAAGGGAATGGGCCGGACTTTGACTTTCTTCACACATAGCATCGATGCAATGGCAAATCTATCCCTCTTCTTGTCGCCCCACGTTGGCGCGGTAGTCAAGCAAATTGCAGATTGAATGGCACCACTGCGCTAAGAGCAACAAGCTAAGTGCAGTGTACGTTGCCAGAAATGAGGGTTGATAGTTCGCATGCGTCCCCCCGATGCAGCACAGCGACGCTATTGCTGCGTCAATGTGCGAAGCTTCTTGATATATTTACGGGGTAACCCTAATAAAACCTATCCGTTTTCCTGCTGAGAAGAGCTTCCATCACGATGTAGGAAAAGAACCCACAGCGTGATGCGCTCAATCGGGTCGTATTGCGACCCGATTTTTTGAGGTGGTTAGCTCGTGATTTCTACGCGAGTACCATCGGGTGCTACGAGGACAGCTTCGTAAAAGCCGTCTCCAGTCATCCGGGGCGACGACAACAAAAGTCCACTTGCATCGCAGCGCGCGGCTAAGGCGTCAACAGCTTCTTTACTCCCAAGCGAGAGAGCAATATGGTCCCATCCGATGCATTCGTCTGCGCTTTTATCGCCAACCCATGGGGCTGTCATTAACTCAATTTGGGCACCTCCTCCGGGAAACTGGACGAAGCAAGATTCGAAGCCTGGTCGGCGGGCGCTCTTGTATATCGCACCCACCTCAGCGTCAAAATACTGTCTCCAAAAATCTGCGGCGCCGACTAAGTCTCGTGTCCACAAAGCTACATGCGTTACTCGCATACATCATCCTCCGACGGTTTTTTAAAGGAAAATTAGGCGTTATCTAAGGCTGGTGGCGCTCTCAACAGCGTCGCGCCAGAGTTAGTGAGTTCGTTTGCTGTGAGGCTATCCACGTTGTGCTCAACGAAGATGAGGTCAAACTCGCTGAGCGAAGCGACACGAAATGTTGCGCTCGCTGTCAGTTTCTCATTGAGCGCCAACATAACGCGTTGCCGGCTATTGCGCACAAGGCACTTCTTGAAGTAGGCATCGTCCGAATTCCACACACTAAACCCAGATGACGCTGACACGGAGCATGCGCCAATGAAGCTTCTGTCAATATACATCTGTTCAACGGCTTGAAGTGCACTCGCATCAACAGCACCGCCGATGGAGCAATCAATTGTGCCACCCACCATGAAAAGCCTAATGTCTCCTCGCTGCATCGCAGCGGCCGCTATTTCGATGCAGTTCGTTGCGATGACTAAATCCAGTTGTGGCGGGATGAAGTCGACTATTGCAAGGTTGGTGCTGCCAGCGTCGAGGAAAACGAACTCGCTCGCGCGGATGGTCTGGGCGGCTGCCTGAGCTAACGCTGATTTACGATGCGCGTCGCGTCCAACCCGCGAGAGCATCGGTGTTTCGTCATGCGAGATAGGCAGCGCGCCCCCATAGACCCTGCGACATCGCCCTTCCGCGGCCAGCGCACGCAAGTCGCGTCTGATGGCATCTTCGGAAACGCCGTATTCTGCGGCGAGAGCAGCGGAGTTGACTGGCTGGCCGTTTGCCAATCGGCTTGCGATTAAATCGCGTCGGGCGAGGGGAAGAGGGGCATTCATTTCGTAATCGTAGTGTGGCGCGGCAAAATTCTAAAAGTAGCTGTCGAGCCACCGTGGATTGAATTGACCCTCGAGCGCTTCGCATCGCCTAAATGTCTACAGCCTCTTCTATGACTGCGGTAGGTAGCGCACTGACAATTCGTAAAGAAACTCCGCGGTAGCCTTCGAGCGCGATTCGTAGCGTGCCTAGCTCATCTAGGTCGCCCACCACTGACTCAGCAAGCATGTCGACAACCGGGCCTGGCGCAATGCCGGACAACTCAATCGTTTCATCTACAGTGCTCGCGCTGAAGTTAAGGGCGGTCACTTGCGTTCCCTTGCCGGCTGGGAGTTCATGGACCATGACTAGGAGGCTTGCAGAGGTGACGTCTGGAATCGCGATTTGTTTGCTGGACGCAATTTTATATGACTCACGGACTGCGAGGATGTGCTTGAGCTGAGATGCGAACGATTGCGGGTCAGCCAGCTGTTCGGGTAGATGGCCATACAACGCTAGCGCGCGTGGTATGCCTTCTTCCGATTCTGTTGCCGCTGGGTTTTCTCCCGTGAGGTCATAAGCCCCGCGCTGAATCCAACGAGTATCGCCATCGAACATACGCTCTTCAACTGTGGCAATCGGAAGGGGCAACGCACCGACAAGGTCCCATCCAGAAATTGCAAACACGCCGGGTTGAAGAGCGTTGTACATCGAGAGAAGGATGTGGACCTGACGGATGTTCTCCTTGTCTTGTTCCGACAGGCTGTGCAAGTCACGGATGTTGAGTGCTGCCGCGATGACACTTGCAGTTGTGCAGGAGACGCCGTTGGTAACAAAGCGAAGATTGTAGGGGGCGTGCTCCCCACTCAGCCGTTCATACATCGTCTCTCTAATGTGCTCGCGTAGGATGTTCCCGGGCCATGTCTGGCCCTGAAATGTGAACGTCGAATTGGCGTGAAGCGTCCAGAAGTGAACAAGCTCCAAGGTGAGCTCATCGTGATTCTGAAGAGCGTGAATGAGTGAGGCAGGGTCGATTCCATACTGGTGAACAGTTCGCAACATGAGACGCAGGAATTCTGTGTCACCTGTCAACAGTGCATGATGGTATGCAGGTCGGGTTATGAAGTCGTAAGAGAGGTCTGCACCCCCCTTGGACATCGCCGCGATGTCGTCGACGGTAAGATTCAGTTCCTGAAAGCTAAACCCACCTGCTTTGCGGATGGCCCCGCCGAGTAGCTGGTTTCCTGTAATTGAAAGTGGGTGGCTTTCCGACCAGGCATTCCCGTGGGGGCGCCGCTCGATGCCCAGGAAACCGTTGGCATCCAGGCGCAGTCCACGAGCACCGAGAATATCCAATGAATGGAGCGCGTCGCCTATGATGAGCTGCTGGGCTGCGAACGTTGGGTCGAGCCAGTTGAGTGAGGGTTGTCCCTCTTTGAAGTAGTGCAGGTAGACCCATCGGCGTACATTGCCGTCAACGCCGACCACGGGCGGGGTTGCGCTCCAGTCAGTCTCCTTTATGCCCGGCTCGAAGAAGATTACTCGCTGAAGTTGGCCTACGATGTAACACTTCTCCTTCAGAGCATCTACGGTCTCTGGTGCCAGATTGACGGAATCTCTGCCTTCGGAGACGTCTGGAAGAAGGCTCCAGTCTTCTCGCTTTATTTCAATCATGTGATAGAGACCGGGGTAGTCGCCATAGTTCATTTCGGCGAGCCTGAAGTCAGGTCCTTTCCCAGTATGCGATGGAACTACATCGTCAATTACAACCGCATTGTGTGCAGCGGCCATACGACTCATCGCTACGAATTGCTCTTCCGTGCCAAACCTCTGGTCAATCGACAAGCCAATGCGGTCGAAATTGCCGTCTACGGAGTGCGTGAATGTCTCTCCGCGGAGACCGCCGGCAACCTTCGTGGGCCCAGGGTGCAATGCTTGTATGCCGATAGACGACAGTGAGCGCCACAGGGTATTGCTTCCCAATGTCTGTAAAACCGACTCCCCGGGCGTGTTGATGACAGCACCAGGGTAAGCAGTGAGCCAGACAGATGACATGGCGCACGCGACTCGTGGACGGGCTTCGGCGTAAGGGTGAAGCCAGAGTCTGGCCTGTCCGGCATAGGTGCGCGCTCGGGCGCGTACCTGATGGAGCATGGATTGACCGACAAGCCATTCGACGTATTCTGGTGCAGGAGCATTCATGGCAGACCTCCTTGGGAAAGTCATTCATAGCGCCTGAGCGGAAAGTTCGCTCGAGCGGCAAAGGCTCGTCGCAAAGCCGATACCCGGAAAGTCCTCTGCGTCAGTCTGCGAGTGGCCACACCGCACCAAAGGTGGCCAGGTCGTTGTAAACAGGAGTCTTCGCCGGGAATGGATTTTCGGCGCCAGCTTCTACGATGCCGACAAACGGCATCCCGACTTCACATGCTGCTGCGAATTCTGTGGTCGAGTCGCCAATCGCAAGTATTTGCTCGAACGCGTATCCAGTTGCACGCGCAATCGCCGTGAACGCTTCGACCTTTCCGGTTGGTGAGCCCGTAATCGTCTGGAAGAAGTCAGCCATATCTCTATCTCCCACGATTTTGAGTAAATCGTCATGAGATGTACCGGAGACGAGGTGTAGCGAGAGCGTGCGCTCGAATCGCCGGAGGAAATTGCGTGCGCCGGGCAGTTCTGCGCAAAACGCGATTTGGTCCATGAGCAAGTTGCTGTAGCGTTTGGCCAGAGCAGCAATAGCTTTTGAGTCGGGTTCGCGACCGAATATCGAGCGCTCGAAGTGCTCGAACTTTTTCACTCGCCCTACGCCGCCGTGAGCAGCCTGATACGCGAGAATCGCGGATTTCTCTTGCTCACTTAGCGGGAATGGGTAGGATGCGATGAATAGGTCAGCCTTGAGCGAGACTGAGTCAAGTATCACGCCATCAAAGTCGAAAGCAATTGCGCGGATTTTGTTGAATTGAATGGTGCTCATGACGTTCCTCTACGCTGCTCAATTGGCCTGACAACGATGTTCACTTAGGGGCCATATGCATGACGGTTGCCGGTTCGAACTGCCCGTTCTTTTCGGTGTAGACCGTGACAACAGGGTCGGTAATATCGCCTCTTGCTGTATAGGCGAAGTGTCCGGTCACCCCACTATAGTTAGTGCTCTGAACCGCGGATAAAACCTGTGGCGCGCTGGTCGAATTGGACCGTTTCATGGCGTTAGCTACGATGTAGACGCCATCATAGAAGAACGGCGCGAGAAAGCGCACGGGTGTCTGGAAGCGTGCTTCATATGAGCGAGAGAATGCTTCTCCACGCTGCATGCTGGCCAACGGCGCGCCGACGCTAGTACAGATGACGTGCTGCGCGGCCTGCTTCGCAAGGTCAATCATTGTAGGTGTGCAGATGCCGTCTCCACCCAGCAACGGTACTGCGATGCCAAGTGCAATTGCTTGTCGGACGAGCGGAGCACCCATCGCGTCCATGCCGCCGAACATAATTGCGTCTGGCTTTTCTGATTTAATCTTTGTCAGGACGGATTTGAAGTCTATCGACTTGTCAGAAACGGCATCTCTCGAAACAATCTGCATGCCTATTGCGTTTGCGGATTTCGAAAATTCGTCTGCCAAGCCCAATCCGAAAGCACTCGCATCATCAATAACCGCAACTCGTTTCGTCTTGAGAACGTCGTGAGCATACGCGGCAAGGGCAGGCCCCTGGTTAGCATCAGTCGCGGTCAACCTAAATGCCGCGCGGTATCCAAGTTGCGTGTAACCCGGATTTGATGCGGTCGAGAGGAGCGCAATGTGTGCAGCGTTGTAGATACGAGCAGCGGGAATCGCGACTCCAGAATTCATGTGACCAACAACTGCAACGACACCATAGTCGACCAATTGTTGAGCGACTTGCGTTCCAGTGCGAGGGTCTGCGGCATCGTCCTCAGAAATCAATTGAAGCTGGATTTTACGGCCGTCTATAACCAGCCCTTTGGCGTTAATCTCATCGACTGCAAGCTGCGCACCGTTCTGATTGTCTTTGCCGAGATGCGCTTGGGCACCCGTCAGCGGAGACGCGAAACCAATTTTCACTATAACGGTCCCCGCCGTCTGAGATATCTCGCTAGCGCCACCAGTGTTACTGACGACTGCAGCGGCAAGAAGGGCTGTGGAGCAGGCGAATCGATTGAATGTCATGTTAAAAATCCCAGCGTCGTTCAGTTACTCGGCGTCACTTGCATTTGCCCGGTCTACTGCCGTGCAGTGCAGTGGCTTTGACGAAGCCATCGCAGTGCGAACTAGCATAGCGGCGATGCCAATTAGGGCTATCAATGCGACAGCAAGCGCGCAATGCATCCAGGACAGGGGAAGGAATTGCTCTAGTAGGGCAAAGAGCGAAACGTCACCGGCGAAGGAACCAAAAATCATAATAGTCTCCATAGCGGTCCAATAAGTGGGGGCGAAACATGTCCGTGTCACTCTGTCGCCGATGACGCTGACTATCGCTTGTTAGCGCTGCATGGTAAGGCGGGCCTGGTTAGTTGGCTCCGTCAGAATCTCTGGGCGCAGGATGTTGGCTAGCTCGTCTGCGGTGAGTAGCCCCTTCTCAAGGACGATTTCCGATACGCCGCGCCCCGACTCAAGGGCAGCGCGTGCGACTTCGGTTGCGTTCGCGTAGCCGATGTACGGATTCAGGGCGGTGACAATGCCGATAGAACGGTTGACGGTATCGAGAAGGTGTTCGCGATTGGCCGTAATTCCGGATACGCACCTGCGCGCGAGAGTCTCGCAGCCAGCTTTCATGTGCATGAGGCTCTTGAAGAGGCTGTGAGCGATGATGGGCTCGAATGCGTTCAACTGGAGTTGCCCGCCTTCTGCAGCCATCGTTACGGTCATGTCGTTGCCGATGACCTCAAAAGCAATCTGATTTACCACTTCAGGAATAACTGGGTTGACCTTCCCAGGCATGATGCTCGAGCCGGCCTGCATCGGCGGGAGATTGATTTCGCCAAGGCCGGCACGCGGACCAGACGAAAGAAGACGGAGGTCATTGCATACCTTCGACAGCTTCACCGCGACACGCTTGAGTACACCAGACAGCTGGACGAATGCACCAACGTCTTGCGTCGCTTCAATGAGATTCGACGCTGTGACGAGCTCAAGACCTGTAACCTGATTCAAGTGGTTACGAACGGCGGCGGCGTAGTCGGGATGCGCCGTAATGCCGGTTCCAATTGCAGTCGCGCCAAGATTGATTTCGCGAAGTAGGGTTGCTGCTTCTGCAAGGCGTGCCTCGTCCTCGCCGAGCATGACTGCATATGACGAGAACTCCTGCCCAAGTGTCATCGGAACAGCGTCTTGCAACTGCGTGCGGCCCATCTTCAGAACCTTGGCAAACTCCTTTGCTTTTGCCTCGAAGGAAAGGCGCAGCTCGGCCATGGCACCGCAAAGGTCCACAATCAGACGTTGCAATGCCAGCTTGATAGCAGTCGGATAGACGTCGTTCGTACTCTGACTCATGTTGACGTCTTCGTTTGGGTGGAGAAATTCGTACTCGCCCCGACGATGCCCCGCAATTTCCAGCGCGCGATTTGCAACGACCTCGTTTGCGTTCATGTTCGTCGACGTACCAGCTCCGCCCTGAATAACGTCAACCGGGAAGTGCTCGTGTAGAGCACCGTCAACGATTTCGCGGCACGCCGCGACAATCCAGTCAGCCTTGTGCCGCGAAAGCAGTCCGAGCTCGGCGTTCGCGAGCGCCGCCGCGGCCTTAATTTCGACAAGTGCATTCACGAGTGCCGGGTAATCTGCCACCGTCGTCCCGGTTATCGGGAAGTTGTTCATCGCGCGCAACGTATGAACGCCGTAATAGGCATCAGAGGGGACAGGGAGGTCGCCAAGCAGGTCGTGCTCAAGGCGGGCATCAGCGAAGGGTGTCATGTAAGTCCTCAAAGTTTGGCGAGTTTTTCAGAGTTATTTACAGCCGAATCCTGCTTCTCAACGGCGTTTTGCCGTCCACTTCATATGGCGTAAACCCTTGACTAGACGGCTGTTCCGGCCAGTTTTTGGGCTTCAGCCCTCCATTGGTCGAATCATAGTCCAGACCGCGAAAAAATGAAATCCTTTACATTGAGAGAAAACGTGACTAACATTCGTTCATAGGCCGTCAAATCGGGAGTTTTATGAAGAACCGGTGTGGCGAAGCTCATTGAGGAGTGGGTGCTCGGATGCATTTACTCTGTAAAAATGTAATCGTTTACTATCGTAAACACTGATTTGAGCCTTCGAGGGTCGAATCAGCTCTTAAAAGAGGTGGAGCATGAGCGCAGTCGAGCAACAGGCAGTTCAAGCCGGCGTCGAGGAAGAGGCACGCGCGGGCGGCAAGTACATGGTGGTCACCCCGGAAACCGAGGAGAGCTATTGGCAGCCGCAGCCAGCGAACGGCCACGCGTCGGTTCACGTTGCTCCTCATCTCGTCCCGATGGACCGTCCTTTCTCTGCTGGAACGCAAACGCTTCCGCCTGGCGGTGTAGTACGCAAGCACTCGCACGATGCGAACGAGGAAGTTCTGCACTTCATTTCTGGCTCAGGTAAGGCCGTGCTGGACGGTACGGAATATCGACTTGGCGCGGGCACGACGCTTTTCCTGGGCAAGCTCCGCACGCACACGTTTATCAACGACGGCGACACGGACCTGCACTGGGCGTGGTTCTTCGTGCCGTCGGGTCTTGAAAACTTCTTCCGCGACATCGGCCGCGAGCGTAAGCCGGGTGACGCAACGCCTGAACCGTTCGGCCGTCCGGAAAACGTCGCTGAAATCGAGGCGCGCACTGTCTTCGCGACGGGCGCGGGTCAAAAGTGATTGCAGAAACGAACAGCAGCGCAATCCATTACGACGTTGCGGGTGATGGGGACGCGTTGGTTCTCATTTCCGGACTTGGTGGACTCGGTGCTTTCTGGAAGCCAGTCGTTCCACTGCTGGCGGAACGCTTCCGTGTTGTCACCCTGGACCATCCGGGCGTCGGCAAGAGTTCGACGCGGGAAGGCCAAACCATTCCGGGCATCGCTGAAGCTGTTCTTGCAGTGATGGACCGGGAGCGCATCCAGACTGCTCATTTCGTTGGGCACTCGACTGGCAGTCTTGTGGCGCAGACGCTTGCGTTGGACTACACGAGTCGCTGTGAGCGAGTGGTTTTGAGCGGCGGTTGGGCTAGGGTGGATAAGCGGTTCCGGGACCTGTTTGCGTTTCGTCGATTCCTTCTCGAAACCAATGGGGTTGCTGCTTACAACGCCCTGTCGCGCATCGGTGGATATGACGGTCGCTGGTACAGCGAAAACCTGGCTTCAGATTCGGCACCTGACTTCTCTGCTGAACAGGAGGCGGACGTTGCGACCATCGTGAAGCGACTCGACATGTTGCTCGGATATGAGCGCGTCGCTGATTTGGCGGCTTTGCACAAGGACGTTCTTGTTATTGGTGCGGCAGATGATTTCATTGTGCCGTTCTACAACTCTGAAGACCTTGTGCGATTGATTCCAGCAGCGGAATTGAAACAGCTTGATGGCGGTCATTTTTTTCCGCAGGTCCATCCGAAGGCATTCGCGATGTGCGTAACGTCGTTCCTGGAGCGTAAATGAACTCTTCTACCGTTTTGGACGTAGCGCATAGCGAGGCTTCTTCCACGGTCATCAGCGCGTCGTCGCAGCAGCGCATTGCAATTATCGGTATGGGCGCGATGGGGCGCCGTGTCGTTTCGTCCCTGCGCGCTGGTCCGTTCAATGGCTTGGCGATTGCTGGTCTAGACCCCTACGCAGATGCACAGGCACTGAAGGCTGGTCTGGGCGTTGACCTGTTCGCGAATCTCGATGACCTGATGGCCTGGAAGCCGACAGTAGTCGTAGAGTGCGCGGGCCACGCAGCCGTCGAAGGAGTTGTCGCGCAATGTCTCGAGCGTGGCGTCGATGCAATCGTGGCCTCGGTGGGCGCGCTGTCATCTGACGAACTCCGAACTCGCCTCCATGATGCACAGGAAGTCGGCGGCTCTGAGCTTACCGTCGTGTCGGGCGCGATTGGTGGTCTCGATGCGTTGAGCGCAGCCCGCGGCAGCGGTATCGAATCGGTGAAATACATAGGGCGCAAGCCGCCTCGCGCCTGGAGTGGCACCCCGGCGGACGGCGAATTTGACCTCGATGCAATCGATAAGCCGACGGTCATTTTCGAAGGCACGGCGGCCGAATCTGCGCGTCAATATCCGAAGAACGCGAACGTGACGGCGGCTGTAGCTATCGCTGGCATTGGATTCGAGAAGACGCACGTAACGATGATGGCCGACCCAACCGTCAACAAGAACGTTCACGAAGTTGAGGCAAAAGGCCCGTTCGGCCAATTGAATATTCGCCTCGAAAACAACCCGCTGCCCGACAACCCCAAGACGTCGTGGCTGGCAGCTCTCAGTATTGAAGACGCAATCCTGCGTCGTCTTCAGCATGTAATTTGAGTGAGGATTGAAATGCGACTCGAAGGAAAAATTGCCCTGGTGACTGGGGCGGCCGCTGGTATCGGTGAAGCAACGGCGGAATTGTTCGCCAAAGAAGGCGCCTATGTTGTTATTGCCGACCGTAACTACGAACTGGCCAAAGCGGTAGCTGAGAGCATTGGTGACAAGGCGTTCGCAGTTCAGGTCGACGTAACGAGCGCCCAGCAGGTCAAGGAAATGGTTCAAGCCACTGTGGCTAAGTTCGGCGGCCTCGACATTCTGGTCAACAACGCCGGTATGGGAACCCGCGGCAGCGTTGTCACCATCGAAGAAGATGAGTGGGATTTGCTCATCGACGTGAACCTGAAGAGCGTGTACCTCTGTTCGAAGTTCGCGATTCCCGAGATGGTCAAGCGTGGTAAGGGCTCGGTCGTCAATCTCGCCTCAACAGTCTCCGTTGCCGGTATTCCTGACCGCGCAGCGTACTGTGCAGCAAAGGGTGGTGTCGCTGCACTGACGCGCGCGATGGCGATGGACCACGCGGAAACGAATGTCCGCGTGAACAGTGTTGCGCCGGGCGTTACGTGGTCTAAATACTATGACCAGATGCTCAAGGAAGTCCCGGACCCGGAAGCATTCGTGGCGGCACTCAAAGCTCGCGCGCCGGTGAACCGTTACGCGTCGCCTGACGAAATCGCCACCGCAATTTTGTATCTTGCATCGGATGAATCCTCGTTTGTGACGGGTTCGATGGTCACCGTCGACGGCGGCTATACCGCTCGCTAACGAAGGGCTGCGCGATGATTTATGAACTGCGAGAGTACACGCTTGACGTGGAAAATGCTCAGCCATACTTCGACCTCTTTCGAGATGTGGGTATGCCGATTCGCGGCAACGACTATGGTCGCCTTGTGGGTAACTGGACGGTCGATGGCGAGTATGTGAAGTTTGTCCACATCTGGGAATATGCTTCTCTTGAGGACCGCGCCCAGAAGCGTTCAGCACTTGGGAAGGTCGATGCCTGGTCGCGAACGTTCTTGCCGGAAGCGGCTAGGCGAGTGTCCTCGCAGTTTCTTACCATTCTGAATCCAGCTGGTGGCCGAATTCGTTCGGAGCCTGGGGCTCACTTCCCAGAATTGGATGGGCGTGTTCTGCACATGCTGCGCTGCCGGTTGGGGACAGCGCCAAGTATCGCTGCGGCAATTGACCAGGGGAGCGCAGCGAGATACGACGGAATATGGATTGGCGAGTTTCCTGACCCGAACACAATCTATGTTCTTGGCGACGAACAGTCGGTTCCGGCCCGCCATGGGGAGTTGGACGACCTTGGCGTCATCTACGCCAGCTCCCGAAAAATCTCCGCAGGCCCATATCGTTAAGCGAGGAAGGTAACCCGAGGGCGGCGCGAGCGGACCAATGAATGCACCAAACCATGCGTGAGGTCCCTACACCTCACTTTTGCGCGCAGAGCGTTCGCGTTCTGCGCGCTTTTTTTTCAGGAAGATTGACTGATGCGAATTGCACAAATTGCTCCGCTTCATGAGGCTGTCCCTCCGAAGCTGTATGGCGGCACGGAGCGTGTCGTCTCATATCTCACTGACGCACTGGTGGACCTCGGGCATGATGTAACTCTCTTTGCGAGTGGCGATTCGGTGACCAAGGCAAATCTCCACGCTTCGTGGCCGACTGCACTTCGCCTCGACAGGACGATTCGCGACACCAATGCCCCTCATTTTTTGATGCTCGAGCATGTGCGACGTCTTGCAGACGAGTTTGACATTCTCCACTTCCACCTTGATTATCTGCCTTTCCCGCTCTTCAGTGAGCTTGGAATTCCGTTCGTCACAACGCTGCATGGCCGACTGGACTTGCCGGAAATCCACCCCGCGTTCAAACGTTTCCCCGAAGCGCCACTTGTCTCAATCTCGGACGCACAACGGGTGCCGATGCCGACAGCAAATTGGGTATCCACTGTCCAGCATGGACTCCCTGCGGGCTTGTTGACCCCACTGCCACACAAAGCGGACGGAGCATATCTAGCTTTTCTCGGCCGCATTTGTCCTGAAAAGGGCGTCGATTCAGCAATCAAGATTGCCGCGGCGACGGGTCTTCCGCTGAAAATTGCTGCGAAGGTGGACAGGGTCGATGTCGACTACTACGAGCGTGAAATCAAGCCGCTACTTGCTACCAGCGATGTCGAGTTCATTGGTGAAATCAACGAGACACAGAAGCCCGCTTTCCTCTCCGGAGCACGGGCGCTGCTTCTGCCTATCGACTGGCCGGAGCCTTTCGGGTTGGTGATGATTGAGGCCATGGCCTGTGGCACGCCTACCATCGCATTTCGGCGAGGCTCGGTTCCGGAAGTTATTGACCACGGCGTCACAGGGTACATCGTCAGCGATATACAGGAAGCCGTAGACGCAGTCGGGCAAATTGGAGAGCTGTCGCGGGAGGAAATCCGCAGTCAATTTGAGCGCCGCTATACGGCGGAGCGCATGGCAAGCGACTACGTAGTGACTTACAAGGCATTGGTCAAGCAGACATCCCGGGAAGCACGAAATGGACTCTACAGCGTCTAACACCTGTACGCGACAGGTGGTCGCTGCAGATGCGAGTATTGGCAGTCGACAGGTGTTCGCGACGAGAGTCGCTTTCCTTGTCACCGGAATCGGGGTCTCTATTTGGGCTCCGCTGGTTCCCTTCGCAAAATCGCGCCTCGGCGTTGGTGATGCGACGCTGGGTCTTCTGATTCTGTGTCTCGGAGCTGGCTCGGTAATCTCGATGCCGCTTTGTCACCAGATAATCAAGCGTGTCGGCCCGCGAGCAGTAATTTTGCTCGGGGTCAGCATGATGTCGCTCGCTCTTCCTCTTTTAGCGTTTGAGGCCACTGTGCCATCAATGGCCGTTTCGCTATTGCTATTCGGTGCGGCGGTTGGACTTCTGGATGTTTCTATCAATGTGCATGCGCTGCTGGTCGAGAAGGGCGCCGGGCGAGCGCTTATGTCAGGATTCCACGGTCTTTTCAGCGTGGGTGGCATTGCAGGCTCAGTTCTCGGTAGCGGTTTGCTCTCGGTCGGAGTAACACCGCTAGTCGTCGCCTGCACGGTTTCAGCTGGTGTCGTGGCGCTGACTGCGATTTCGGCGAAGGCGCTGATTCCCAGCAGTATGCGTGCAGATGGTGGAGGAGGTTTTGCGCTTCCGCATGGCAGTGTAGTCGCTATGGGGCTTGTCGGCCTCTGCGTGTTTCTCGTCGAAGGAGCGATGCTTGACTGGAGTGCACTTTTTCTGACGGTCACCAAGTCATTTCCGGAGCGCCTTGCTGGGCTGGGTTACACGGGCTTTGCAATCGCAATGGCGGTTGGTCGTCTCTTGGGTGACGCATTGTCACGCAGGGCGAAGCCGGCGCTCATAGTGGCAATAGGCGGAATTTGCGGTGCTGCTGGTATCGTACTTGCGCTTTTTGCGCCTTCTGGCGCATTCGCAATCGCGGGGTTTCTGCTGACTGGCGCTGGATGCGCGAACATAGTTCCAGTTCTGTTTAGTGCTGTAGGCAGTCAAAAGGCGATGGAGCCGGGAGCTGCGGTCGCTGCATTGACGACAATGGGATACGCCGGTGCATTAGCCGGCCCAGCCGCCATCGGTTTCGTCTCCCATGCTGTGGGACTGCGCGTCGCGTTTTCGCTGCTCGCTGGACTGCTCGTTTTGGCGGCGCTGGTTGGTTGGATTCTGTTCAAGGACTCTTCGGTCCATCGCACACAAACACACTAAGCTGAAATCGAATCCGTACTGACAGAAAGATAGGCATGGCAAAGTGCTTAGGTATCGGGTGCTTCTCGAGCCTTGGCGAACGGCTAAATAAGCAGTTCGCCAAGGCTCTTTCGTTTAGAAGCGGTGACGCATCCCCACGATGGCCATTATCTGTGAGTTTGCTCCCGACGGGATATCGAAGGAGCCGATAACTGCCTGCGCCGGTCCGTCGCCATTGCTGCCGCTTGCATGTTGGTACCCGGCCATCACATACACGTCGGTGCGTTTGCTCAGCAGGTAATCACCACCCACGTTGACCTGATGGTATTTGGCTGACGAATCACCATTTGCCTTGGTGTAGTTATAACCGGCAATCGCCGAGAAAGCCGAGGTGACCTGCCACAGCGCGAAGACTGAGCCGTTGTGATATTTCTCGTTTGTGCCGAAGCTTGATGCTGCATCGGCCACGTAGTCGGTGAAGCTATATGCTGCGCCTACTGTTACGGGGCCAATCACGTATTGACCGCCAATACGCGCGATGTTGATAGCGCGCGCACTAGCGTACGCAGAATTGACCGGGCTGTTGAAGAGCGTATCCGCCGACGTTGTTCCGCGCGTTGTTGCTTGTGCGTTGCCGTTGTCGATGTGCAGATAGCCTGCAGCAACAGAGAAGGGTCCCTGAGCGTATGCAGCTCCTACAGACCACGTCTGGCCAGAACCCGTCGCACCTGCCACTCCCCCGAAGCCATACATCGCCTCCAAGGTGACGCCACCCCAGCTTGGGCTGGTCCATTTGGCTGTATTGTTGAAACGTGCACTGCTGTCGTAGTTGTCGACGTCGCCAGGAGATGCAAAGAAGCCAGAGAACTGGTCAGCGGTAATCGGCTGAACGAGGTCAGAGAGAGGGTCGTACTGCCGCCCAAACGTCAGCGTGCCGAATTGCGTGCTGGCGAGCCCCACAAATGCCTGACGGCCGAAGAGACGGCTGTTCTGTTGTGCAATACCGGTTCCGATGTCGAATCCGTTTTCGAGCTGGAAGACGGCAGACAAACCGCCGCCGAGGTCTTCACTTCCTTTAAGGCCCCATTCACTTTGCGACAGGTTGCCCGACGACATCTTCCACTGGCTCGAGTGGCCATCGCTGTTGTGCACATACGCGAGGCCCGTATCCACAATCCCATAAAGGGTTACCGAACTCTGCGCGTGAGCGGAGAACGACAGCATGCTCGTGACCGCGAGGGAAATTGCTGACAGCGTAATCCGATTCATGATTTTATAAATTTGGAGTAGACAAAGGCCACGCGCTCAGCGAGAGCGCGGCCACATCAGAACTACTTGGAGATGCTGCAAGAAGGCGGCACACCAGATATTCCCAAGGACAACTTATTTTTAAGGAGAAAAAAATCCGAAAAACTTGGGAATCGTCCTTCCCGCGAGCCAGGGTGTCGCGGGAAGGATATTGACCGGTGGAGAGGGTATTACTGATGTGCCGACAGGTTAGGGACCAGCGAGAGTCCCCGGCGACGATTCACAAAGTAGTAGAGCGCGCCCGGCACCAGCAAGCTCGGAATCCAGCTCACGTCTGCGCCAATCAGCTTGGCGAAGTAGCTGTGATAGAACGACATGTCCATGAAGGGAACTTGAACCAGGACTGCAACCAGGAAAATGGTGAGTGTCGACCAGTTGTATTTGCCGTAGATGCCGTTCTCGTTGTACATGTCAGGCACGCTGTATCGGCCTTTACGCACGAGGTAGTAGTCGACCAGGTTAATCGAACTCCAAGGCACGAGAACATAAATCTGTGCAACCAGGATGTCGGAGAAGTAATCGTTGAAGTGGTATTGCGTGCCGATTGCGATTGCCGTAGCAACGATAGCAATCAGGGCCATGATGGTGAATTTCATGGTCTTGCTGACTCGCGACATGCCTTTGAAGCCGGTGAAAATCGTCGTGGTCGACATATAGGCGCTGTACAGGTTCAGCACGTTGATTTCGAGCACGCCGAGGACGATGATAATCAGCGCCGGACGCGACCAGCCAGCGAAGAGGCTCGCGAGGCCCGTACCCGGGTCTTTCGTCACGTCAGCGATACCGCCGGCGAGGATGGCGCCAAGAATCATAACGAGCGTGGAGCCGAGGGCATTGCCAATGTAGCTGAACCAGAACGTCTGCTTAGTCGAGATGTTTTTCGGCAGGTAGCGCGAGTAGTCGGCGACGTACGGGCCGAAGCCGAGGGTCCAAGAAGCCGCTTGCGCAACCACAAGCATGAATGCGCTGTTGATGTAGCCGTGCGTGCTTGCCGAGAACGCATGTGCCGAGAAGGGCTTCTGGAAGGCGACAAATGCGGCTACAGCGAAGATGATGCCGGAAAGGGCAGACATCCATGCACCCATGCGGTGAATCAATTCATAGCCGATGTAGCTGATAATCAAAGTCAGCAGGCCAAACACGATGATGGCCGTATTGTCGGACATGAAGAAGATTGACTTGATGGAGTCCCTCATCACGACACCGTTGGCAGCCGTGAAAAGAATGTACGAGATGACGACGATGAACAGCGGAATGCCGGCGCCGAAAACGCCGAACTGTGCGCGGCTCTGAATCATCTGCGGAATGCCCAGATGGGGGCCTTGCGCCGAGTGGCCAGCCATGAAGACTGTGCCAATAAGGTTGCCCAAAATGAGGCCGACGATGGTCCAGAACACGCTGAGTCCTGCTGCCACACCGAGCGTACCGACCACGAGAGTGGTGACTTGCATGTTGGCGCTGAACCAAATCGTGAAGAGACGGCTTGGTTTGCCGTAACGCTCATTCTCGGGAATGAATTCAATACTTCTATTTTCGATGTCCATCGCGTCCTCGCAAGGGTAAAAAGCGCAAGCCGGCCAGCTCCTGCATCCGGCTGATGCATATAGCGCGAAACTCGGACGGTAGACCGTACCGACGCTTCTGCGGCATGCGTAAACTGTAATCCTTTACATTCCAACATCAATGCGGGGTTTCCCTATCGCAGGTCAAAAAACGCCGGAATTTACGGTGCTAATTGACGTATCAGGGAAGTATTCCGAACGGCGTATAGTGACAAAAACGCTTGGAAGGCGACGTATTGGTGTTTTGAAAGTAAAGGATTACATTGATATAAGCAGTATCTGTGCCAGTACTTGTGTAGACGCAGTTTCGGCGGATTGTGGCTCGGAAGCGCGGGGAAATCACGCAGGACATTTCGGCGGATGCCCGCGGAAAGTGCGTAATGGTGACTTTTGGGGCGTTGCAACTTGGTGCAGGCCTGATGATATGGAGAGGCTTTATGTTCGAATCGTGTCGATGGCTCAACCCACCAGAGGTTTGGAGTGTCGAGGGAGAAATTCTGCGAGTACGCACTTCAGAGGACTCGGACTTTTGGCGAGAGACGCACTACGGATTTACGAGGCATTCCGGCCACTGTTTTGGGCTTGAGGTGACAGGAGACGTCTCCGCCCAGGTGTTCATCCGCGCGAACTTCCGCGAGCTATATGACCAGGCAGGCTTGATGTTGAGAATCGACGAGTCCAACTGGGTCAAGGCTGGCGCAGAGTTCAGCGATGGCGAAATTCTGCTCGGTAGTGTTCTGACAGCTGGTCGCTCAGATTGGGCGACCGGGACGGTCGCTGACACCAGTGACGGACTTTGGGTAAGGTTGGGGATTTGCGAAGGTGTTCTGCGTGTGCAGTATTCGCTCGATGGCGAGCGGTGGCCGATGCTTCGCCTCGCACCGTTCCCCGTTTCCGGTCGCTACATGATTGGGATTTACTGCTGTACCCCTGAGAGAGCGGGGCTCGAAGTTGAATTTTCGAAGTTCGCTGTCAGTGCACCGCTTGGCCGCGACCTCCATGACTTGCGGTAGTCGACGATTTTGTTCGGGGCCATCTGCGCACATGTGAAGGCTCAGGTGGTCCCGCATCGCATGGCTCAGGCTTCTTGGGTGGTTGGACGCGCCTCAGAGGCCTCTCGAGCTGGCGGGACGCTCGTTGAGTCTCGTACAACCAACTTTGTATCTAGCCTGACGGACATGATTTTCTTCCGGTCACTCAGCGCATCGAGTATCGCCTGTGCTGCATGGTGACCCATTTCCGGAGCCGGAACTGATATTGTGGTCAGTGGTGGCTCGAAAATCGTTGTGTAGTCGTCGTCGTCAAAGCCGGTAATGGAAATGTCTTCGGGCACACGGAGTCCGAGTCGGCGACATTCAGCAATTGCACTGAATGCGAAGATGTCGCTGTTACAAACGACGGCAGTGGTCCCGGGAAACTCATCGTTTATTTGGCGCATCGCTTCCCCGCCGCGGAAGACAGCGGAGCCGTAGCTCTTCTCAATAACATGGCACTCATCTCCCAGGCCATGCGCTTTGAGCGTGTCCTGAAAAGCTTGAATCCTCGATTGCTGCCTGTCGTTTCCGCGCACAGGACCCGCCATCATGACCAGGCGTTTGTGGCCAAGGCGCAACAGGAACTCCACCATCTGTTTTGTCGCGGAATAGTTGTCGAAGCCGATTGATGGGAAGTGCTCGTCGTTTGTGAACGAGTAGGTCGAAACGCACGGAATATCCTTGTCGACGAGATATTCACGAAGGCGCTCATCATCGATACGTCCGACAAAAAGAAGCGCTTCCGCGCCTTTTTCTACAAGTGCCCGAACTTGTTCGAACATGTTCGTGTTGTCGAACCCAGTTGTCAGCACGAAGACGCTATATCCCGCTGCCGTCATCTTCTCCTCAAAGCTGTGCACAAGTCGCGCAAAAATCGAGTAGTCGAGTGTGGGAATGACTGCGCCGATGATGTGCGTTTTTTGCAGTCGGAGTGCTTTCGCCGACGGGTTAGCGCTATAGCCAAGCTTCTGTGCGACGGCAAGAACTTTGTCCCGCACTTCCTCGCGGACGAGGTGCGGCAGGTTGAACGCCCGCGACACAGTTGCGACGGATACGCCTGCTGCCTTTGCAACGTCCGTCACGTTAGCTTTCTGTCTAGGTTTGTTCATTTCCAAGTTCCAAAAATCTCAGTTCGGCTTCAGCGGCATGTCTTGGCGCCGGTCGGAGCGCTCACGCGCATCGAAGAAAACGATTACTTTCAGTGCATTGGATGCACCGTAGCTCGAAGGTCAATCGCTGTCTGAGGTAATTTATCGTTTAAAAACAACGTTATTTCGGTCGTGATGCCAATCTTCGCAAACGACTCACTAGGTATTTTTCTGCAACACACCAGTCGGACACGCTGCTATCATACCCCTGACGTCGTGTTTTTTACAGAAAAAAGACTGGTCGAATGTAACGGGCATAGTTGGGTAAGAGCGTATCGAACCCGTCTGGTTTGGTTTAAGGGCAGAAAGCGGAGTCTGTAACCCTTTACAGTAAAGGAGCAGGTGGATGCGTTGGAAGAATGTCTACCAAGTGGTGGACTGCCATGCCGAAGGTGAGGTTGGCAAGGTGCTGACCGGAGGCGTCTTCGATGTCCCTGGCGAGACCATGTTCGATAAGCGCAACTTCCTGATGAAGCACCGGGACGATATTCGTCGTCTATGCTTGCTCGAGCCTCGAGGTTCCGTGACCGACACATTGAGCATTGTGCTCCCGGCGACGCACCCTGACGCGCAGTTGGGATTTGTGTCCGCCACGGTCACCGAGTATCCGGTCATGTCCGGGTCAAACGTAATTGCTTTAGCAACGGTCCTGCTGGAAACGGGCATCTTGCCTATGAACGAGCCTCGCACCGATTTTGTCCTCGAGGCACCCGCGGGACTTATCCGCGTGAGCTGTCAGTGCAACGGTGGCAAAGTGCAATCCGTTCGCTTCACGAATCAACCGTCGTTTGTGTATTACACCGATGAGGAGCTTGATGTTGAGGGACTTGGCCGCATTTCGGTTGACGTAGCGTACGGCGGCGAGACCTTCGTTATGGTCGATGCAGGGGCATTGGGTTTAGCATTAGAAGCTAGCGAGGCGCGGGAGCTCTGTGCTGTTGGCGAGGCAATAAAGAGTGCTGCAAACAGTCGATTAAAGGTGCAGCACCCGATGAATTCGCAGGTGACGGGTATAGGCCAGGTCCAATTCATGGGGCCAGTCGCGCGAGACGGTTCGATTGTGACGTCACGCAACGCCGTTGTGCTTTCGCCGGGGCGTTTGGACCGGTCGCCATGCGGCACCGGAACCGCTGCGAGGCTTGCGCTTATGTACGCGCGGAAAGAGATAGCAGAGGGAGAAACGTTTATTCATGAATCTCTCATTGGAGCGCGTCTCGAAAGTCGGATAGAGCGCGTCGTCATGGAGGGGCCGCAAATTGCGGTTGAGGCGAGCGTGGAAGGGCGTGCTTGGATAACGGGCCTTCACCAGGTCGGTATGGACCCATCGGACCCGTTCGGAACAGGATTTGTTTTGCCAGATACTCACGCCTGGTTCCCAGGCGATGAAGGTCGGCATTTTTTTTGAACTTTCTAGTAATCGATTACAGGAGTGGATTATGGCTCGGCGTTATGAACTCTTCGTGGACGGCAAGTGGACGGCTGCCAGCACCGGTCAATTCATCGACCGGGTTTCGCCCGCACACGGCGAAATTCTCGCTTCATTCTCTGCCGGTAGCGCGGAAGACCTGTCGAATGCTGTCTCAGCCGCGCGCGCGCGTTTCGACGATGGCAGTTGGTCTCGCCTGCCCGGCGCGACGCGCGCCACGCTCATCAACAAATGGGCATCGCTGATTGAGCGTGACCTCGAAAAGCTCGCGAAAATTGAAGCGGAAGAAGTGGGCAAGCCGATTCGCTATGCGCGTGCAGAAGTGGCTGGTAGCGTTGACCTCGCGCGCTACGCAGCGTCCCTCGCATGGCAACTGAGCGGAAACGCGTTCACGAACCTGGGTGAGGATAAGCTCGGTCTGGTGACCCGCGAAGCACGTGGCGTCGTGGGGATGATTGTGCCGTGGAACTTCCCGCTGGTTACGCTGTTCCAGAAGCTTCCGTTCGCGCTGGCTGCGGGTTGTACGACGGTAATCAAGCCTTCGGAACTCACTTCGGGTACAGCGCTTGAAGTAGCAGCGCTGGCCAAAGAAGCCGGAATTCCGGATGGTGTCATCAATGTAGTCACGGGCACGGGCCAGGCTGTAGGCGAAGCTATGTCGACGCACCGCGATGTCGACATGATTTCGTTCACGGGCTCGACGGTCGTGGGCAAGCAAATCGCGAAGAATGCCGCGGACACTGTGAAGCATGTCGCCCTTGAATTGGGCGGAAAGGCTGCAAACGTCGTTTTCGCGGACGCAGACCTTGACGCAGCGCTTGATGGCGTCCTGTTCGGCACCATCCTTAATCAAGGCGAAGAGTGCGTCGCTGGCACGCGTTTGCTGATTGAAGAATCGGTTGCCGACGCCTTTGTGCAGAAGCTCGTTGAGCGCGCGAAGAAGGTTGTCGTGGGCTTGCCGCTGGACGACAAGACCGACGTCGGTGCGCTGATTCACGAGCAGCACATGAACAAGGTGCTTGAATACATCCGTATCGGTAAGGAAGAGGGTGCCCATCTGGCGGTTGGTGGCAACCGTGTCACGGCGAACGGCCTCGATAAGGGCTTCTTCGTCGATACGACGATTTTCACTAACGTGACGCCGCAGATGCGGGTCTTCCGCGAAGAGATTTTTGGTCCGGTGCTTACTGTTACGACCTTCAAAACGGTCGAGGAAGCAGTTGCGCTCGCGAATGACACCAACTACGGCCTCGGTAATGGTCTGTGGACGAAGGACATCGACAAGGCCATCGCAGTGTCGCAGCGCCTGCGCAGCGGTACTGTCTTCGTGAACACCTATCTTGAAAGTGCCCCGCAGATGCCTTTCGGTGGGTTTAAGGAGAGTGGAGTCGGCCGTGAAAACGGAATCGATGGTCTCATGGAATACACGGAAGTCAAGTCGACGTTCGTGAAGCTTGGCAAGCGCGTTCCGGTTCTGCCGACGACGATTGCCGGCAGTCACTAAGCGAAGACAAAGGGGCATCTTGTTGGCCTGATGCCCCCAAAATACAGTGAACGAGGCATGAATGCAGCGCAGGTGAGCAGCTTGCGCTGCGTTCAAATGTGAGAGTGAGATGAAGCTTAAACGGATGGTAAACGTGGTCGGTGTGCACACCGGCGGCGAACGTAATGACGTCATCACGGGCGGCGTTCTTGACGTTCCGGGTGCGACGATGTTCGACAAGATGAAGTATCTGGAGACGCAGGGCGACGACCTGCGGAAGTTCCTTCTCCAGGAACCGCGCGGCAGCGTTACACAGTGCGTCAACCTGGTGCTACCTTCCTCACACCCAGAGGCTGATGCCGGCTTTGTCATCATGGAAGCCGAGTATTATGTGCCGATGTCCGGCAGCAATACTATTTGCACGGTAACCGCATTGCTGGAAACGGGAATGCTGCCCATGCAAGAGCCGTACACAGACGTGACACTCGAAGCGCCCGGCGGCCTCGTGCGCGTTCGTGCCGAATGCAAGGACGGTAAGTGCGTGAACGTCACGTTCTCCAACGTGCCTTGTTTCGTCTTTGGGCTCGATGTTCCTATCGACGTCCCCGGAATTGGCAAGTTGACCGTTGACGTAGCGTATGGTGGCATGATTTACGTTCTCGTCGACGCCCAAGCCCTAGGGTTCAAAATCACGCCTGATGAGGCTGGCAAACTGGTCGAGGTCGGCGAAAGAATCAAGCGCGCCGCGGCCGAACAGTTCCCGGCAGTACATCCGGAGAATCCGGAAATCCACACCATCAATCAGACACTTTTCGCTGGCCCGATTGAGCGCACGGAGCAAGGGTTAACATCTCGCAATGGCGTGATTGTCTCGCCGGGGCGGCTTGACCGTTCACCCTGCGGAACCGGCACGAGTGCACGACTTGCTGTCATGCATGCGCGCGGTCAAATTCAACAAGGGGAGCGTTTCCTTCATCGCTCGATTCTCGACACTGAGTTTTTCGGTGAAATCACTGAAACGCTTTCAATTGGTGGAAAGCCGGGCATTCGCCCGAGCATTACAGGTAGCGCATGGATTACGGGTTTCCATCAATACGTTCTCGATTCAACTGACCCGTTGCCGACGGGTTATACGCTGAGTGACCTCTGGCGCAAGCCTGACTGAATGTCACTGTAGCGGAGACATCTACCATATTTGTATTTCTAGCCGCGGCCGCTTCGAAGAAGTGGCCGCGGTTCGTTTATGCGGTCAGCAGATACGGTTAGCGGTAGCCAAAATAAATCACAACGCTCTAATAATTTCGTATAACTAAGGGGATTTGGATGTATGCGTGGAGAAAGTTAAGTTTACGGGCACGACTACTTCTGGTTGTTGTAGCAATGGTCGCTACAGGGTTCGGCTCGACCATCGCCATTCTTGCGGGGCGCGCTGCATCCATGCAGGAGAGTTTGGCCGGCGACTACTCCGTTGCGCTTGCGAGCCGCGAAGCGGGTAAGGTGTCCGACCAGCTCAATGCTGCACTGCGCACAGCGGAAACTGTCGCTTCGACCTTTTCGACACTTCAGAAAATGGGACATGCAGAGCGCAGCACTGCAGATGCTGTGCTTGAGTCTGTCGTTAGAGTGCATCCAGAATTTCTTGGGATGGCAACAGCATGGGAAACTGACGCGTTCGATGGCAAGGACTCAGAGCACGCGAATGACAACGATAATGCTCGCGCGATACACGGAAGATACGCTGCTGCCGCGTCTTGGAATGCGAATCACGAAATCTGGCTTGAGCACATTGGCAGTTTCGAGTTACCGACTGACCCGAACGGTGGCGAGTGGTACGTGAAGCCCAAAACGTCGCTAAAACCAGCAATAGTGGAGCCATATACTTATCCCATCGACGGGAAGGTCATGCTCATGACGACTGTCTCAGCGCCAGTCGTCGTTGACGGCCGTTTCCGCGGTGTAGTTACGGTGGATATCCCGTTGGACAAGCTGCAGGCCGGTTTGAATGCGATTCATCCGTACGGGACGGGCTATGTAACCTTGGTGTCGAATGGCGGCACAGTCATTTCGACGCCAGAAGCCGCAAAACTGGGTACGCATGAAGACGTCAGGCCGGTTGACGTAGCAAGCGGGGAAAGCGGCGTCCAGTCGGATGCGTACGATGACTATTTGAAGGCAGTCGCGCGAAAGATAGCAGTGCCCGTCGATATTGAAGGTACTGGGACGCCATGGAGCTTCTCACTGTACGCACCGCTTGACCAAATTTTGGCACAGGTACGTTCACTGGGGCGCATCGCAGCGATACTTGGCTCAGTCAGTGTGCTCGCCGTTTGTATCGTTCTGGCACTTGCCTTGCAGCGAATGGTTGTGCTGCCAGTGGGCGGAGAGCCTGCAGACGCTGCAACGCTCGCGCTCGCGGTTGCAGGCGGCGATTTGGCATACAAGTTGCAAGCCACTCCAACTCGACCGAACAGTGTTCTCGGCGCGATGGCGACGATGCAGGCGAATTTGAAACGGATGGTTGGTGACGTGGGGCAAGTAATCGAGAGTGTGGCAGTCGGAGCGTCGGAAATATCGAAGGGAAATAATGACCTATCGATGCGTACAGAACAACAGGCGGCGGCACTTCAGCAAACGTCGGCAACACTGGAGGAGTTGGCTCAAACGGTGGGCAAGAATGCGGACGACGCTGCCCATGCAGACGAACTGGCACGCGGAGCGACATCCCAGGCAGAAATGGGCTCGACGTCGGTTGTGAAGGTGCAGGAGGTTGCATTCGATATGGCGAAGGACGTTGAAAAAATGTCTTCCATCATCGCAGCTATACAGAGCATTTCCTTTCAGACAAATATTCTCGCACTCAACGCCGCAATCGAGGCAGCGAGGGCTGGCGAGCAAGGTCGAGGTTTCTCCGTGGTTGCGAATGAAGTTCGCCAGCTTGCGCAACGTAGCAACGCGGCCGCGAACGAAATTAAAGGGCTGATTGAGCTAGCGATTTCAAAGAGTGCCCGCTGTGCGGCACTTGCAGCTGAGGCTGGCATTTCGATTACGGAGCTTTGTGGCTCGGTAAGCCGTGTCACTGTGTTCATGACCGAAATCGCGCGTGCGTCGCGAGAGCAAAGCGATGGCATTGAGCAAATTAATCGTGCTGTTGCGCAGATGGATACGTCGACGCAGCAAAATGCTGCTCTCGTTGAACAATCCGCTGCGGTAGCTGCTGCGTTGAAAGACCGTGCTTCCGAACTAAGTGCAACGATGGTGGTTTTCCGACTGTAGGAACCTCGTGACAGCCAGCGCTCTTCAGGCGCTGGTTCTGATATTCGGAAGCGCTGCTGGTCATAAACGCTCAAGCCCGTTAGCCCCGCAAAAATGCAAAAGCGGCCGTGAACATCTCTGTTCACGGCCGCAATCACGCGCGCCGGAAGTCCGGCGCTAGCGCGGTCTGCGTGGTTCTTACGCCACCTTGTAATAGTCTGCTTTTGTGGCAGCTCGTTCGCGGCGGCCGCGGATGCTGTCTGCGATTTTCTCGGCCATCATGATGACAGGTGCGTTCAGGTTGCCGCTGACAATTTCCGGCATGATGGACGCGTCGACGACACGGACGTTGTCGACGCCGTGCACACGGCCTTCTGCATTAACTACAGCATCATCGCCTTCGCCCATTCGGCAGGTGCAGCTCGGATGGTAGTTCGTGCCGGCAGTGTCGCGCAGATAGGCGAGAATTTGCTCGTCTGTAGCGACCTTTGCGCCTGGGGTGACTTCTTCGCCACGCAAACTTGCCCACGCTTCTTGTCCAACGACATTGCGGATGGCTTTGACCGCAGCGATGGCGTCGCGCTTGTCTGTTTCCGTCGAAAGGAAGTTGAAGATGAATTTTGGCGGTGCGAGGGGGTCGGCGCTGTCAATCCAGACTTTACCTTCGCTAGTCGGACGCATCAGGCTGAAGAAGTACTGGAAGCCGTTCTCCAGCTTCACGTTGCCGTGCTGAAACTCACCGAGCATCGGAATGAACTCGAACTGGACGTTCGGGACCTTGACGTCGTTTTGCGTACGGATAAACGCGCCGACTTCGAAGAAGTTGGTCGCGCCCAAGCCAGTCTTGAAGAACTTCCACATCACGCCAAGCTTCAGCTTGCCAAATGCCGAAAGTTCGCGCGCTGCAGAGACGTTCTGCGTGGCACGGTATTGCACGGGTGCAGCAAGGTGGTCCTTGAGGCCTTTACCAACGCCTGGCAAATCAGACACGACTGGAATGGAGAGCTTGCTCAGGTCCGCGCCATTGCCGATGCCGGAAAGCAACAGGATTTGCGGAGAGTGAATTGCGCCACCGCACACGATAGCTTCGGCGGAAACGCCGATGCGCTTCGTTTCGCCACCAACACGCACCTGAACCGCAACGGCGCGCTTGTTGGCAAATTCAAGCTTCAGAACACGCGCACCGCTCCAGACATGCAGATTTTCACGAACAGGGAAGGCGTGAAGATAAGCGCGGGACGTGCTCCAGCGCAGGCCTTTGTGCACATTGCGCTGTGTGATGTGGACACCTTCTTGACGGTATCCATTGTGGTCGGCTACGTGAGGCAAACCCGCCTGCTGGCCTGCTTCCAGAAACGCGTGATAGAGCGGATTGTCTGCTTTGCACGTCTCGATATGCATCGGACCACCGACACCGCGGTAGTCGTTCGCACCTTTGTCGAACGTCTCGGCTTTGCGGAAATATGGCAGGACATCGGCGTAGCTCCAGCCCTTATTGCCGAGTGCCTCCCAGTTATCGTAGTCCCACGGATTGCCGCGCACCCAGTTCATGCCGTTGATGGATGATGAGCCGCCCAGCACGCGGCCACGCGCTTCGTAGATTTTGCGGTTGTTCAGGTGCGGTTCGGGTTCACTGTGGAGATACCAATTGAACTTGTCATCCATCAGCGGAAAGCCGAGTGCTGCCGGCATACGAATGAACGTGCTGTTGTCCTTCGGGCCGGCCTCGATAAGTAACACGCGCGAACCCTTGTCCTCAGCCAGGCGGCTGGCGACGACGCTACCTGCGGAACCAGAGCCAATCACCACGTAGTCGTATTCGCTACGGATGGACCGACCATGAATGTCTTGCATTTGAAGCCTCCAGATTTCTGAAAATAACCGCACTTTCGAGCGTCTGCGTCTATGACGTCGTGGGTTCGCGAACACGAAAGCACGCGTAACTGCTCGATTTGCTTGAATTCTATGCCGCCGAAAAAAACCTGTAAAGGATTACATTCGTGGGGCTTGCCAGGGTTTTCCTTAGCATTCTTGAAAAGTGCTGTCGGCAGTGGCTTAAGGAGGCAGTGCTTGTGGGGCGGGGCTGAAATCTAGATTTGTGATTGGTGGTGCCTTTGTAACGACCGATTTCTGTGTGTAAAAGATTACATCTGACTGCAACGCGGTCTGGCGTCCAGCACCAAGTAAAATTACAAATGAACTTACTTAGCTTGGATAACGACGCACAGTCAGAAGGCGCATGTTTAGGCGTCGTTAGCCCGGGGAATTCATGCGTAAATTGACCCTATTTATTTTTTTAATCCCCATCACGCTTCTCGCTACAAGAGGCGCTCGCGCGGGCGAGGATTTGTCCCGCCCGGGGCTGCACGTCGAGCGTGGTTTTGACGCTGAGTATTCCCCGTATGTAAATGCTTCGCCCAAGCGACTGCTGCTGATTTCCGTTGAGAAGCCGCCCTCAATAGCGCTAGAGATTCACCTGCGAACGCGGCCTTCTTCGTCAGGCTGCAAGTTCGCCCGACATGGCCTTGCGCGCTTTCTGGGATTTCATCCAGTCATAACCGATGTGTTCTCAATCCCAGCCGGCACCTCCAATGCACAACTCAGGGTTGCCATAGACGGCTACACAGCAAAGGACTGTCGGTGGACCGCCGCCGATATTGGCGTCCGCTACAGTCAGCCAGCAAAAGATGGCGCTGCGTTCAGCGACAGATTGGATTGGAAATTTGCTCCTAGAGGCGATGCGGATGCACGGGTTAATGCCAGATGTGTTCGCTCTTCGCCTGCGCGCAATGCACGGACATTGTTGTCTTGTTCATTTGAAGCGCAAAGTGCTCAAACATCAGAATTGAGCCGCGCAGGAGGACGTTTAAGCCTTCATTTTTCGATGGACAATTGATGTCTCGTTCGCTGATTCCCCGGGCGCGGAACTCCGCCGTGCTACGCATGACTACGGAAGTTCACGCGACAAGGTTGCCGAGTAAAAGTCAATAAATGCTCGAACTTTGCTTGAAACGGTCTTCTTTCGGGGATACACAGCCCACACCGCTGGCGAGCCCTTCGACGGTTTGATTTCCCATTCTGGCATCAATGTGACCAACTGGCCGTCAACGAGTGCTTCGCTGCACGCCCACGTCGGCAACAGTGCGACGCCATGCCCTTTGATTGCGAGCTCGAACAACGAATCGGTGTCGTTGATGCACAAGCGCCCATGTACATCGATGGCCACTTCTCGAGGCGCACTGCTAGTCGCTCGCCTGACAAAGACCCAGCGGTCGTCAACGGAAAGCGAAAAGCGAAGCAACTCGTGGTTGGCTAAGTCGGCGGGCTCAATGGGTCTACCGCGTTTGGCAATGTAAGTTGGGCTCGCGAAGGCCATCCTGTGATGGGCGGTAAGTTGTCGAGCCATAAGCTGAGAGTCGGCCAGTGCGCCTGTCCGCACAGCGAGGTCGAATCCGGTATCTACGAGATTCACGACCTCATCCGTCACAACAACGTCAAGGTCAATCTTCGGAAACCTTGCGAGAAAATCAGGTAGGTGAGGGACGATGTGCTTGCGCCCGAAAGACGAGGGTATGGTGACACGTAGCAAGCCTTGTGGGGAGCGATTTAGGGATGAGGTTATCTCGCGGGCATCGTCCAAGCTTCTGATAACCAAAATGCCCTGTTGACGGAAAACGCGCCCCCCCTCGGTTAGTACAAGCCCACGCGTTGAGCGGTTAAAGAGCGCAATCCCAAGGTCCTTCTCTAGTTCGGTGATGTAACGCGAAACCGTTGAAGTCTTCACGCCAAGGCGGTCGGCCGCTTTGCTGAAGCTTCCACACTCCGCGGCGTAGAGAAAGGCGCGAATGCCAGCGAAGTAGTCCATTATCGGCGTATCAAAAAATGCGGAGATTTCGCGGATTCTAGGGCAAATCTCTGTGCGGTTACGAGGCAATTCGACTGTCAAGAGCGTGCTGCTGCAGTTTTTTCGCGCGCTCCTGAACTTTCTGATTATTCAATAGGTGAGAATAATTGCATCCTAGGTCAAACCTATGATGATGATATTCACCATCCTTCTGGCGCTTTCCGCCCAATCTGGTTCTGGGATATAGCTGGCGATTCCAGCGATTGCGCACAATAGGTCGAGTGATTCGATTGCAACAACGACATCCCCACTCTGTACCGCCCTTTTCAAGAGTCGGTCTAGCGCTGTTACAAGAGATTCACCTGACAGCGCACAAAACTCATCAGCGTCGGGTGACATGCAACTGAGTACACCCGCCATGATTTGTCTGTTCGCCAACGATTCAATGAATAGCAGTAACCATTCTCGAATCGCGTCAACTGGAGGATGACTTAGAGCAAGTCTTTCAGCGGCGGCGGTCAACCGGCTGCCTTGGTCGCGGTATAGCTCGTTGACTAACACCTCACGGCTAGGGAAATGCCGATAGAGCGTTCCAATTCCCACGCCAGCCGTTCGTGCAATGTCCTCAAGGCTAGCAGACATACCCTTTTCGGCAAACGCGGTTTTCGCGACATCTAACAGTCGCTGGCGATTGCGCTCTGCGTCCGCGCGAGGCTTTCGTTTTGGGATTTGGTCAGGCACGATTTATATTCCTTGCAACCGGATGGTGCCTCCGTTTAATATTCGGAGGCTGCCTCATGTTAAGCCTTCACACTTGGCGGCGCAACCTATTCAGAAGGCGCTGGAGAGCACTTATGTCACAGGTATGGTTCATCACAGGCGCTTCGCGTGGCCTCGGGAGAGCAATCGCAAATGCTGCGCTCGCTGAAGGTCACTCTGTCGTGGCGACGACGCGAAACGGCTCTTTTACAGACGTGGGTGCTGAGCATCGCGACCGCTTGCTGGTGATGCCGCTTGACGTTACTGCGCCTGAACTCAGTGCCTACACGGAGGTGGTGGACGCGGCTATAGCGCGCTTCGGTCGCATTGATGTGCTCGTGAATAACGCTGGATATGGTGCCTTGACGCTCTTTGAGGAATCAGATGAGGCGCAAGTTCGAGCGGCATTTGAGACAAACGTGTTTGGGTTGATGCGTGTTACGCGGGCAGTGCTCCCGTCTATGCGACGCCAGATGGCAGGGCACCTTTTCAATATTTCCTCGTTGGCCGGATATGTGGGTGGTGGCGCGTTGTATTCCGCGACGAAGTTTGCAGTCACCGGATTTACAGAGTCACTCGCCGTCGAACTGAGCCCGTTTGGTATCAAGGTAACTAATGTGGCGCCAGGATATTTTCGGACGGACTTCCTTGATAGCTCGTCCGTGCAGTTTAAGACTGCTAATGAATTGCCCGACTATGAAACGTCGCGACAAGCTCGCCTAGGTTTTCTGCAGCAGGCAAACCATAACCAGAACGGTGACCCTGATGCTCTGGGGCGTCTTCTAGTCCATGTAGCCAGCACAAACCACCCACCGCTTCACCTTCCGGTTGGAATGGATGCAATTGACGGAATTGAGCAGCATCAACGTGCTCTTTCGACTGACATCGCGACTTGGAGAGACAAGTCGACTGCCACAGCACATGATTCAGTCTGAAGTCTACCGACTGGTTTGCACCGTTCTTGGCTAACAGTGCCGAACCTAATGCCGTTGACCAAAGCTTGGGTTCGGAATTCTATATGCCAGCTATTCGCAATTCATTCTACGCTTCGCCTCTTTATAGGGCAGACGTTTGCAACAGCCTACCGCGACTATAAGTCCTCGTTAGCGCTCCATCTATGCGTATCGAGCAATTGAATGCAATCGCCAAATGAAATCCTAAGCTTTTTGACGATTGCGAAGAACTGATGTGCTTCTTCGTCGGTCAACACGCCAAAGACTACGTCGTTAGCGAAGAGTCGCATTGGCGCGACCTTAAGAATTAGGTCCGTCCCTGCATCAGTCAGGCTGAGCAGCATGCTCCGCCGGTCGTTGTCGCTGGCTTCTTTGCGGAGGTATCCCTGTTTGACGAGTTTATTCGATTCGGTGGTAACGAAGGGACTTGATACGCCCAGATAACTTGCGATTTGCCCGACGCTCGAAGACTTTAGCTCACCAACGAGGCCCAAGATGCTGAACTGGGGAGGCGTAACTCCAAGAAAGGCCGCGTACCTGGTCCGGACGTCCAGCATCGCCGCGGATGCCGAAGTGAAGTCGTACATGGCTTGACGGAAGCGTCCATCGGAGCCATTGGCGAGCATCGACTTAAGAGACGTACTTGGGGGCGGAAATTGCACGTTGGGCGATGACGAATTTTGGACAGAGCGCTCTTTGCTGCTCGCAACCCCGTCGTTCATCGCGGTTTCGGAAATTCCATGCGTTTTGCTAGTTGCTTTAGGCATTTGAAGTCGTGCTGGAGAAGAGCTTAGTTGATTCTACCTTTTCAAACCTCCCCAGGTATCAGCGTCAAGGAAGCCAAAACAATGTCGCTAGCGACGCGAATCGAGATAGACATCAGGTGTCTCGATTCGCAACCGAGCTTCTGCACTCCGCGCTTAACTTCCGCCTCTTGCAAAGCCCGTACTGGCTTCGATAGCTGCAACGTTCATTGGACGGTCAAACGGCTCCGGCGCAGCTTCGCCGGGCGTACGGTGCCGACCGACATTGCGGAAGAACGCCTCAAGACCGGCAGGAATGTACAGCCAAGTCCAATGCATGTCGACGTCCCCGTCGTTTATGAACATGTGAGACCGCAATTTCCCGAGATACAACGTCGAGCCAGCAGCGAGCCGATACTCGACTCCATCGAGAAGTGCTTTTCCAGAGCCGGAAATGAAGTGCAGAACCTCCTCGTTTTCGTCGTGTGAGTGTTGCCGAACTATGCCACCGGGAGGCAGCGTCTGCGTACCGAAAGAGAACGGAACAGACATTGGCACCAGGTGGGGGGCGACATGTACGGATGCATATCCGTTCGCCGGTTGTGGCTGCCAATAGCTTTCCTCTCCATCGGGACAGACGACCAGATACTTGCCACCGTCGCGAGCTACTTCGTGAGCGGCATTGTGATGCAACGGTAACGGAAACGCTGTCTGGGACATGAAACGGCTCCTTGCAAAGGATTTGAGCGGGACTGAGTGTAAGTAACTTAGTTATGTAAGTTACTTACATAATAGGCCGTGCAGTTCGATGAGGCAAGTGCTCAGATTTGATTTGGGTCAAATGACCTGTGCAAGCGGTGTGTGACGACGTTGGATGGTTGGAGCACGCTCTGGCGACGTGTGGCAGTTGGTCTAAATACAAGCAAACATCAGCGACGCGAGCGGGCTGGCTGCCACCATTCGTGATGGTCTAGATTGCGCAGGAGGCTTGCGCGATGTCGCTCTCGGCGGTAGTGGACGACAACGCCAAGAGCAGCAACGATTAGCACTATCGTGCCGACAGCCATACCAAGCTAGGATTGGACCATGTGAGCCTCCGTGGCGACACGCGCAAGACAGACGAGTGCTGTTTTCGATTCATGTCTCAATATAGCCTGGCTTAGAGAGCCGCGTTGCACGTTTGTCCGTCAGAATCACCGACCAGAATTCGCTATAAGGGGGAATCTTGGCCTACTTTCAAACGGGCAACGGGAACTAAGGCGCCGTTGCTAGCGGAGCCTCGACGATATGTATTGAAAGGTCCATCGTCGTGAGATTCACAGTGCTGGCCAGAGGATGGCAATGAGTGGAACGATGAGTGAGGTAATCAGCCCATTGAGCCCAATGCCAATGGCGGCAAATGCAGCAGCCAGGCCATTCAGTGGCGCTACCTGAGCCGCGGCAATGCCACTTCCTGCGACGCCAGCGGCAAGGCCGTGTGAACGCCAGTCGTCAATGCGAAGCCATCGAAGAACTGTTTGCCCAATTACGGCAGCAACGATGCCGCCGCCAATCGCCAGCGCTGCCGTCAGGGCGGGCACGCCACCGACTTCCTGCGACACAGCCATCGCAATAGGCGTTGTGACGGCCTTCGGCGCCATGGACAATGCGACATCCCGGCCGCCATCGAGCAACCAAACAATAAGAACACCACTGATGGTCGACGTGACTGAGCCCGCGAGAAGCGCGAGTCCCAGTCCATGCAAGCTGCGCCGGATGTGCTCGATGTTCAGCGCCAGCGGGATGGCAAGCGCGACCGTCGCTGGTCCTAGGAGGAAATTGATGAACTGCGCTCCGGCAAAATATTCATGATAAGGCGTACCCGTTATCTGCAGAACGCCGACCATCAATGCAATTGCTATCAGCACGGGATTAGCAAGCGGCGACTTGCGACATAGCCGCTGCACCAGTTGTCCAATGGCAAAAGCCGCAACAGTCAGGGTGAGCCAAAGAAGTGGCGTCGGTGCAAGAGGAGTCCAGATTGTTGTGAACATTGTCACGCCTCCTGCCGTTCGCGTGCGAGTTCTGCATTCGATGCGCGTTCAGTCAGTCTCATGATGCGATGCATAACCAATCCGGTCACGATAAGACCAAGAATCGTAGAGACAACCACACCCACGACGATTGGCAGCCACGCGCGCCGAAGCACGCTGAGTTCGGCGATGATTCCGACGCCTGCTGGCACAAAGAGTAGGCCCATATTTGAAATCAGGGTCGACGCGCTCTTTTCCAGGGGAGACGGTCCCATAGGTGTCTTCTCGAGCCAACGCTTCGCAGGTCCGATGAGCGCGACGGCGAGTATGAACATGCCAACGACCGGGCCGGGCAGAGGAAGGTGGAGGACGCGGCGAAGTACCTCGCCAATCAGTTGTGCACCAATGAGGATAACTATTGCAAACGGCATGGCTATTATGAGATTGCTCTTCCGCGCAGTGCCAGACAACAAAGGGGCACCTCGGACTGGGCTTGGACGCACGGGAAGATGGGGCGCTTAACACTCCGACGGCCAGCGGAGGTCAAATGAAGTCCGCTGTGGCAAGTCGCCGGGAAGAGTGTGGGAGGGTAGGCGACGATGCACTCGTGCAGAATGCTCTTTGCGGGAAATCAGTTTTGCAGAAAAGGGATAGCCAAACCCGTTACATCGTCTAACGATGGGGTCTTCTAGCAATCGCGGAACCGTCAGATGCGAGGGTTGCACGGGTTATAAATGTGCATCGACCCATGCACGGAGACCACGCTAGACCTGCTTCTTGCGCCTCTTGCTCGGTATTAAACACGTCTGGCACGCCTGACGCTTCAATGAGCTTGTTTTTTTGACTGATGGTGCCGCTTGCTGCGAATCTTCCCGGCGAAAGCACTCGTCCTGTTGCGCTACGGCGTGTCCCCATAGCACGAATGCCTTGTAGCTCACTTGTTCCATGAATCTCCCATCGCTCTTCGATGTGCGTTTGGAGAGTTGTTCTATGCGATGGCAGAACACGCGCCCCGGATTCTACGGGGCGCATGAGCATAGTCGTTCGATATTACGGAAGCGCGTCCTCGACTAGCTCAATCCAATGGCGGACGCGGGTTCGACCAGCTCCATCCAGATGCGTTTGGCAGCCGATATTTGCCGTTACGATTAGCTCCGGATTGCCGCTCTCAAGGGCATCGAGCTTTCGGTCCCGTAGTGCCGTAGAGAGTTCGGGTTGCGTAAGCGAATAAGTACCTGCCGAGCCGCAGCAAAGGTGGCTGTCAGGAACGTCTGTCAGCTCATAGCCGAGCCTAGTCAGCAATCCCTCAACGACACCTCCGAGCTTTTGCGCATGCTGAAGTGTGCACGGACAGTGGAACGCTATCTTCTCGCGTTTCCCGGCTCGAAGACTTTCGATGGGCTCTGCGCATATTACCTCGGAAAGGTCGCGCGTCAGCGCGCTCACGCGCGCAGCCTTTGTTGCGTAGTTCGGGTCGTCACGCAACAGATGGCCATACTCCTTCACAAATGCACCGCAGCCACTTGCCGTCTGAATGATTGCTTCGGCACCTGCATCTATTTCAGGCCACCACGCGTCGATATTTCGGCGAGCCCGCCCCAGTCCGACTTCCTGGGCGTTCAGATGGTAATCCGTAGCGCCACAACAGCCGCTTCTCGGCGCCTTGACGATGCTGATACCCAGACGGTCGAGAACACGAACTGCCGCCGAGTTGGTGTTTGGCGAGAGTGCAGGCTGCACACAACCTTCAAGAATAAGCATTCGCCTTTCATGGTTGACTGCTGGCCGCATCTTGGGCATGACCGCTTTGCTCGGGATTTTTTCTTGGAGCTTATGTGGAAGCAATGGACGTGCAAGGCGCCCAGCCTTCAGTAGAGTGCTGAAGACTTTTGCTCGGGGAATAACTTGACGAAGGCCATTTCGCAGAACACGCGAGCCAGACGGGCGACTCACTCGGCGCTCGAGTTCTGCACGCCCGATGTCGAGCAGGGTGTGATATTCGACGCCTGAAGGGCAGGTGGTTTCACAGTTTCGACAGGTCAAGCATCGGTCGAGATGGAGCTGCGTCTTCTCGGTGACATCCTCCCCTTCGAGTAGTTGCTTAATGAGATAGATGCGACCACGAGGTCCATCAAGTTCGTTTCCCAGGATTTGATACGTTGGGCATGTCGCATTGCAGAAGCCACAATGCACGCAACTGCGCAGAATCGATTCGGCCTCGTCCGCTCGTGGGAGCTTTTTCGCCTGTTCACTAAGTTTGGTCTGCATGATGCGTCGCGTTAGAGGTTGGCGTACATTCGTCCGGGGTTAAAAATACCCCGCGGGTCTAGTTGGCTCTTCAGTGCGCGATGAAGGCGCCATAGCGATGCAGGTAGCTGCGGGAATGGACTATCGGCCTCGCTATTGGGCGTGTAGCAGATGGCATGGCCGCCGGCAGCCTGTGCAATTTCGCGAATCGTTGATGGTGACTCGTTACTCTTTAGCCAACGTTGAGCGCCGCCCCAATCAAGCAACACTTCGCCGGGTAGTGGCATTAAGCGAGTCGCAGCGGGAAGAGAGAGCCGGTACAGTGGCTCGGCTGCCTGGAAGAAAGGAAGTTGGCGCTCGCGCAGCTTCGTCCAAAAGTCCATGTCGAGGTAATCTCCGCCAATGCGCACAATCGCAGACGTCACCGAGCCTTCCCCACCTTCCAGACGTACGTGGAGGCGACCGTCGAGATAGCATGCTCCAGTAACTGGCAGCGCGCCGCGCCGCCAGTTCAACAACTCCGACATTGCAGCGGTCGGGCTCAACTCTTGGACAATGCTTTGCGTAGCGCGTGGCTTGGGAAGTACCTTGAGCGAAAGTTCGGTCAGCACGCCGAGGCATCCGAAGCTCCCGGCTGCAAGTCGGGCCATGTCGTAGCCAGCTACGTTCTTCATCACCTCGCCACCGAAACGGAGATGTTTCGCCGCCCCGGTAATCAGACGGCAGCCGAGAACAAAGTCGCGCATGGAGCCTGACCAGGGGCGACGTGGTCCGGAGAGACCGCTTGCAACAGCACCTCCGACCGTTGCGATTCCGTCATGTTCAGGCGGCTCGCACGGCAGCATTTGGCCAGCCTTATCAAGCGCTGCTGAAAGTTCAGCTACAGGCGTGCCACAGCGCGCCGTTATGACCAGTTCCGTTGGCTCGTAGCGGACAATGCCACTATGACTGCGTGTGTCGAGCTCAACGGCGCCTCCCGGCGCGGCGCGACCGAGGCACGCCTTACTGTTGCCTCCGCGAATGCTAAGTGGAGTACGCATCAGTGCAGCGCGAGCGACTTCGTCGACGAGGCGGTCGCTATCGTCCATTGAAAGTAGGGAGGGCAACATCAGAATCGCTCCAACTCAGGAAACGGCAGAGCGCCGCGGTGGACGTGCATGGAGCCGAATTCAGCGCACCGATGCAAGGTTGGTATGTTCTTCCCTGGGTTCAAAAGGCCCTTCGGGTCAAACGCAGCTTTGAGAGAGTGGAATAGGCACAACTCGTCGGCATTGAATTGCGCACACATCTGATTGATTTTTTCGCGTCCGACACCGTGTTCCCCGGTGATGCTCCCTCCAACCTTCACGCACAACTCCAGAATGGCGCCACCGAGTGCCTCAGCACAGTCTGTTTCGCCAGCGTTCGCATCAAACAGAATCAGCGGATGGAGATTGCCGTCTCCTGCATGGAACACGTTTGCCACGCGAAGCCCGTGCTCGGCGGATAGCGTTTCGATGCCTGTAAGGACACCGGGAAGTTCCCGCCGAGGAATCGTTCCGTCCATACAGTAGTAATCCGGAGATATGCGGCCGACAGCAGGAAATGCATTCTTGCGGCCTGCCCAGAACTTCTGGCGCTCGGCGTCGTCTCTCGCCAATCGGACGTCCGATGCCCCTGCGGCTCGCAGAATAGATTCAACCTTTGCGCACTCCTCAGCGACATCGCTTTCGGCGCCATCGACTTCGCACAAGAGAATTGCTGCGGCGTCGACCGGATAGCCGGCGTGTATGAAATCTTCTACGGCTCGAATGGCTAGGTTGTCCATCATTTCGAGGCCACCGGGAATTACGCCGGCAGCGATGATGTCGGCCACAGCGGAGCCTGCCCGCTCAACTTCATCGAAGCTTGCCAAGAGCACGCGAGCACTTTGAGGTTTGGTCAATAGCTTGACAGTCACTTCGACAACAATGCCGAGCATCCCTTCAGAGCCTGTGAACAAGGCCAATAAATCAAACCCCGGAAAATCTAGCGCCTCCGAACCGAGTGTTACCAGTTCGCCTTCAATCGTCAGTATTTCAAGCTTCAGAATGTTGTGAACAGTCAGGCCATATTTCAGGCAGTGAACACCACCGGCATTCTCTGCGACGTTTCCGCCTATCGAACATGCGATTTGGGATGAGGGGTCCGGAGCGTAATAGAGTCCAAACTTCGCAGCAGCTTGTGAAATGGCTAGGTTTCGCACCCCAGGTTGGACACGGGCGATGCTCGCTTCTGGGTCAACCTCGAGGATGCGGTTAAAGCGTGCCATGACGAGCAGGATGCCTTTTTCTAGCGGAAGGGCGCCGCCAGAGAGTCCGGTCCCTGCACCACGAGCTACTACTGGGATGCTGACCTCATTTGCGTAGCGCAGCAGCCCTTGGACTTGCTCTATGGTTTCTGGAAGAGCGACAAGTAGAGGCGTGGTGCGATATGCCGAAAGACCATCGCACTCGAACGGACGCAAGTCCTCGATTTCATGGAGAACTGTGAGGTCCGGGACGCGCAGTCGCAATTCTGCGACAACGGTTGCTCTGTCATGGGTGACGAGCGGGCCATCGACCGCTTCGTCATAGCGATAACTCATGGGATGTCTCCTCGCCTTGTCCGGCGGCTCACATTGAGCCGTCGGCAAGTGTCTTGACAACGATTTTCACTGCACCATTTAGGGTTGTCGATGGCTTGGAGCAGTGGTCATACCAGTTTTTCGAGTGGATGATTTCCCCAGTTGCCACCAGAGCCGCCTGCCGCCGATGATTGAGGCCTTCTCTTTGAGCTGTGATTTTCAATATCTCTACTGGTCATACCACTTTGTAGCGGACACGCCATGGAACTACGTGATGGTGCCAACGAACACCCTGCGCGGCAGGTTGCTGACGTCGTTGCCGAGCAGATTGAACGCCTTGTTATCGACGGCGTACTGAAAGAGGGACAAGCGCTCCCATCCGAGCGTCGTCTCGTCGAGAAGCTCGGTGTATCGAGAACTGCGCTGCGAGAAGGTCTGAAGCTCCTAAGGGCGCGGGGGATTATCGAAACCTCGCACGGGAGAGGTTCGACGGTAGCAAGCCTCACAGGAAAAACGGAGATGTCTCCGTTAATGTACTTACTTGGCTCTCAGCCTCGTACGCTTTATGAGTTGTACGAGGTTCGGGGATTGCTCGAAGCGGAATCTGCACGACTTGCTGCGCTTCGTGGCACACAAGCGGACTATGTGCTCATTACGCGCCGATACGAGGAGATGGTCGCGGCCGAGGGAGGAGACGTCAGTCCCTCAATGCATGCTAGGCTCGACCACGCTTTTCACCGCGCTATTTGTGAAGCATCGCACAACGCTGTACTCGTTCATACGCTCAGTGTGCTGACGGAGCCGCTTTTGAGTTCGGTATTCGCATCAGTGAACAACCTTTATCATCGAGAGCCGCATAAACGCGTCATTGACCGTCAACATGCTCGCTTATACAACGCCGTGGTCGGCAAACTTCCAGAGCAAGCGAGGAAGGCCGCGGCAGACCATATAAATAGCATTTGCGCGGCTCTACGAGAAATCGAGCAGGAGGAGCAACGGTTGGTTCGGGCGACGCTTCGGCTTGAAGGTTGGCAGTGACGACTAAAGTCCGCATCTTACCTTGCTGGTCAAAGGCGGTTGCTGGGAATGAAAGGTGTCCTTTCGAAATGATTTGTTTTAATTCCTGCGGGGTGGAAATCTCTGTTATATCAATCAGATATGGGTATTCGATATCCGGGGGAGATGTTTCCCCCCATGGCTCAGCGGCCGGTCCGCACTTCTGCGCAGACCGGTAGCGCATAGTTAGCGTGTGCGTTGTACAGCTACACTTTCGAGTTGCACTTCGGAAGCACCACGCGCAGCTCGTATCGAGAGCGCGCCGGTCTGGGAGCTCAACGTCAGCGTTTTATTGAGAATCAGGTCAGACGCTTTTTCCCCAATCATGATTGCCGGCGCATTAGTATTGCCAGAAGTGACGACTGGCATGATTGACGCGTCAGCAATACGCAATCCGGTGATTCCGTGAACGCGAAGGTTAGGGTCAACAACTGCCATGTCATCGACTCCCATCTTGCACGTGCCCGACGGATGGTATTGGCTATCGACCGTCTTGCGAACGTACGCTTCGAGTTCTCGGTCACTCTGCGCGCTGGCGCTCGGGTTGACTTCCTCTCCCCGAATTCCATCAAATGCTCCGCTACCGTTGATGGCACGAGCAAGACGAATCCCAGCAACAAGCGCCGCAACATCATACGGGTCGGACAAATAGTTGTGACGTATGAGAGGAGCCTGTAGTGGGTCCTTCGATTGTAACGATACCGTCCCGCGCGAGCGCGGACGCATGCCTCCTGCGGAGATGCCGTAGCCGTTGAACGCTGCCAGTTTCTTCGAGCCGCCCGAAATATCCTTCGTTACCGGATAAATCTGGATTTGCAGGTCGGGACGTGGTTCCGACGAGCTACTTCGGACAAAAGCCTGTGCCGCCATCGGGAACACCGAAAATGGACCCGAATCGTGTACGAGGTATTCAAGGAGCGCTGCGGCACCACGAAGCGGATTCGTTCGAATCGAGTGGAACGTTATCGGCTTCGTGCAACGAACCTGTATCAGGCTGCCACAATGGTCCTGAAGATTTTGACCGACGCCTTTTAGGTCGTGAAGCGGAGTGATGCCCAGCTTACGCAGTTGGTCCGCATCGCCAATACCTGCGAGCATAAGCAATTGTGGTGAAAGGTACGCGCCAGCTGACAGGACTACTTCGCCGGCCGAGGCAGTCGCTTCTTTTCCTTCATGCAAATATCGCACTCCCACACAAGTTTGACGTTGCATGATGAGGCCGGTAACTTGTGCACGCGTGAGAACCGTAAGATTCTTTCGGTCACGGATAGGGTGCAGATACGCGTGAGCGCTGGAACAGCGTCGCGCGCGTCCATGCTCCATCGTGTACTGAGTCCAATTGAAACCCTCGGTGTCGCCGAGATTGTAGTCATCGACAACGGGGTATCCGAGTTGGCGCCCAGCCTCGAGGAATGACTCAAAGATGGGGGAGCGGTAACGACCGAGGTCGGTCTGGACGGGACCCGAGGTACCCCGAATACCTCGGGCGTTGCCGCTCCAGCTTTCGGCTCGCATGAAATAGGGCAGCACATCTTTGTAGGACCAGCCACGTGCTCCCAGGTTCTGCCAGCTGTCGAAATCCGCGGCATGTCCACGGACGTAAATCATCCCGTTAATGGCAGACGAGCCCCCAACGACCTTGCCTCGAGGCACGAACACGCGCTTGTCCGCTGCGCCGGCCTCGGGTTCGGTGTGGAAACGCCAATCTAACTTGCTACCAACGGTCCAGAGCTCACCAATAGGGAAGCGAATCAACGGGCTTGAGTCCGGTGCGCCCGCTTCAAGCAGGAGGACTTTGCACGTCGGGTCCGCGCTTAAGCGGTTAGCGAGAGCGCAACCGGCTGAGCCCGCGCCAACAATCACAAAATCGTAAGATGCAGCCACGATGTAGTCATCTCCGGCAGTAGCAGTTCACTTGAGCGGTATCGCGCTCTGGTCAATCGATGATGACGCCCATCTACGGGCGTCTTGGCGGTCTTATTTGACGAGGCCCAACTCTTCCCATGCTTTGCTAAGTTCGTCCCATGTTTTGCGTGCGCCGGCCGGAAGCTTACTGCCGTACTTTGCTTTGGGAAAGTACTCATTCTTCAGGAGCTGCTGCGCCACCGTACGCATAATCAAGCTCTCACGCGTGTGAAGAGTGACCATACGCGCATCACGTATCAAGCGTTGAATCGGATTCCACTTGAACATGGCACGTGTGCCTACAACATCAACAACCGCCCTAGAGACGTCAAGTGCAGTTTCCTTTGACGCATGGAGTGCCTGGAGCGTCGTGAATGCTGCTTTTCCCCAGTCCTTCTGGTCGTAGAGCCATTGTGCTCGCCACCACAGAGCGCGGGTCGATTCAATCTGCGTCGACATTTCGCCAAGCGCATACATGATGGTGTCGTCCTTCTGGAGGAACGGCCGCTCTGCGACGGTTTCGCGTGCGATGTCGTACATGCCTTGTGCACAGCCAAGTGCGATGGTCGTGTACGCAATTTCGAACGTGTAGTTGTGAATCTGGTTGAAGTCGCCAGGTTGGCCGATGACGTTCTTCCAGGGAACGAAAATGTTCGAAAATTTCGCCATGCCGGACGCCGAAGCGCGGATTGCTGCGGCTTCCTCCCAGTCTTTCAGGAATTCAATGCCGGAGTTAGGCTGTTCGATAACAACGAGGCACACACCGTGGTCGGTATCGGACGTACCCGGAGCAAGTGCCCAGAAGAGTAGGTATTTGGCCGCGGCTCCCATCGTCGTAAAGCCTTTATTACCGTTGGCCAAGAAGCCGCCCTCTACCGGCGTGAGGTCGCTCTCGAACGAGAGCTTTCCGTCCGCACCAACCGCTGTGACGTTGGTTTTCGGCGGACGAACTTCACTGCCGCACGACGACAGACGCGCGCCAGTCTCTGCTACATCACCAAGGATGCGGGTTTTTTGCTCCTCGTTGCCAAGGTGAGCAATCAACCCGATGCAGTGGAACTGTGCCTGAAGAGCCCACGCAGTGTTGCCGCAAACCGAAGCGATGACTTCCAGCACTGCGTTGCACGCAAAGCTAAACCCTGCGTCATCGCTACCCGCACCGCCATATTGCCTCGGCACGGCGAGTTTCATGAAGCCCTGTTCGGTCAAGAGCTTGAAATTTTCCTCGGGCCAGCCCCCGTCTTCGTCAAGGCCACGTGCCCGTTCGGCGAGGATGGGCTTGAGGGCTTGGGCTTTTTCAATCCATTCCTGTTCGAATGGCGTCGGTGCAAATGAGCGCATGAGCAATTCTCCGGTACGACGGTGTTTGACAAATGTGCGTGCAGTATGCAGTTCGAAAAAATGCATGTCAAACATGTTTTTACGGTTTCTGAAAGGCTTAAGCGTATTCCCTGGGACCGGTCTTGGCGCTCAGCAAACTGCGACTGCTCCGAATGGTCAGTTGGCACGTCAGAACTTGATGCGAGACTCGGTCGTGCGGGCGTCTATCTGACGGGTAATTCGGCAAAGCATTGATTTGTATGGATTAATTTGTGATTTATTGATGGTTTGATAAGTTGTTAGCCGGCATGAACAAGCATCTAAATTGATGTGTGATGCGGGCTTCGTTGGCAACGTTACTAGGGGTTCGAGGTCCTCGAGAGCCAAAGCTGTCGGGGTTTACCATGCATATTTGTTTCTTTCTTGACGCTCCTCAAATTATTACCCCATACTGCATTCACCCTCTGAACACTGCATACTGCGCACAGTTTTCATGACCGCAGTTAGGAGCCTAGGATGTCCGAAGTAATCGAGCCGTTAGAACAAATGTGCGGGACCCTAATCGAGCGGAAAAAAGCATTGCGAGCGGCGCTGTCGAAGTTGCCGCGCCGCAAGCTTGGCCACTTTCCGACGCCCCTGGATAAATGCGAACGCTTTAGCGCGTCTCTGGGAGGTGTGTCAGTCTGGGTTAAGCGAGATGACTGCTCGGGTCTCGCTTTCGGTGGCAACAAAACCCGTCAACTTCAATTTGTGCTGGGTGACGCGCTAGCTAGCGGCGCAGACGTAATCATTCAGGGAGCCGCATCACAATCGAACCACTCTCGTCAGGTTGCTGCTGCGTCAGCGAAGCTTGGTGTGAAGTGTGTGCTGATGCCCCGGCAGGATAAGAAGGCTTCAGTCGTACAGGGCAATGCGCTTATTGCCAGACTGTTCGGCGCCGAAATTGAGCCAGTACCGAATGATGCTTCAATGAAAGAGGCGAAGGACCGAACTGCTGCACGTTTGCGTGAAGCAGGCCATACGCCTTTTGTTGTTGGTATGGGCGCCGAACGCGCACTTACGCTGGCTGCGCTTGCATACATCGACGCGTTGCTGGAAATCGTCGACGAATTCGAGTATCGAGGCGAGCCGCTCCCGACTCATATTTACACGACATCGCAAGGAAGTACGCAAGCCGGTCTGCTAGCAGGCGCGCGCCTGCTTGGGCTAAATATTCGTGTGGTTGGTATTAATCCGATGGATGCGTCGAACGAAGCGTATGTCGATGTTAGTGCCATAGAGCAACAAGCAATTGGCGCAGCTGCGCTAGTCGGCTACTCGATTGAGCTTAAACCGGGCGACGTAGAGAACTGTACGGATTTCGTTGCGCCAGGCTATGGATTGCCGTCGCCCGAAGGGCAGGAAGCTATCGCAATGATGGCTAGACTTGAGGGGATGCTATTTGACCCGGTCTATTCGGGGAAGGGGCTCTCCGGAATGGTTGGGCATATCCGGTCGAGCGTTATCCCGTCTGGCGCTCGTGTGGTTTTCATTCACACCGGTGGTTTGCCGGCCCTGTTCTCATATTCCGATGAGATGCTCGCTTCGGGCGAAGCTTGAAGTGCTTGCTGGGGTTCTTCGCGAAGGTTTTTGGTGCTCTACGATAGGGCTCTTGAGGTCATCATCCGAAAGTGCCTGTTCACTCCGGTAATACCTAATGGTTGAGTGTGCGAAATGACAGTTCTAAGCGTTAAAGATTTGCGGAAGAGGTATGGGCATGTCGATGCATTGGTGGGCGCATCGATGTCAATCAACGCTGGCGAGGTCGTCTCGCTAATCGGTGACAACGGTGCGGGAAAAAGCACGTTGGTTCGTATTCTTTCAGGTGTTGAAGCGGCCGACAGTGGCCACTTTGAATTTGATGGCAAAGCTCTTGACGCGGGAGATATTTCGAAGCGCCGCGAATTGGGCATCGAGACAGTGTTTCAGGACCTGGCACTTGCTGACGATTTAAACCCCGTGCAGAACTTGTTTCTTGGTCGAGAAGTCATGAGGCAGGGCATTCTTGGCAAGCTTGGTTTCATGGACACGAAGGCCATGGAAAAGCAAGGGCGCCATGCGTTGCAAACGCTTGGGGCCACGGTACGGAACTTCTCAGGTCGCGTGGGTGGTATGTCAGGTGGCCAGAAACAGTCGATTGCTGTTTGCCGTGCCGCGACTTGGGCGAACAAGCTCATTTTTCTTGATGAGCCGACAGCTGCGCTCGGAGTGCCTCAAACGAAAGGCGTCATGGACCTTATCCGTCGCGTCCGTGACTCGGGGGTGGCAGTGATTCTTATCAGTCACTCGATGCCGCATGTTCTGGAAATCAGTGACCGGATTGTTGTATTGCGTCGTGGTCGTACGGTGGCGAACTATACGCCCGCGAACACGAGTGTCGAAGAACTTGTCGGTGCGATGACCGGTGCGCTTGAAGTCGGAGAGAAGAAATGAGCAACCCCGTAGATAACTTGACGCTCCCGCAAGAGGAGACCGCGAACTTTCTGCTGCGCCTTAAATCGTTTCAGGGCAGCCGGATTGCTATCGTCCTTCTTGTGCTACTCGTGATTTTCTCGGCGCTCTCGCCGGAAAGTTTCTTCACAATCTCAAACTTCCGCTCCATCTTGTTCAACACGGCTATCTTGGCTGTGATGGGCGTTGGAATGACCTTTGTGATTATCACTGGAGGTGTCGACCTTTCGGTTGGTAGTGTTCTGGTCTTCAGCAGCGTCGTCGCAAGTCAGGCGATGCGCGCGATGGGCGGTGATGGATGGGGCGCCGCGACAGTTGGAATCATCGTCGCGATGGCTGCCGGCACTGCATGGGGAATCCTGAACGGATACATCATTGCTAAGGCGAAGATTCCCGCGCTGATTGTGACGCTCGGTACACTTGGTATGGCATTGGGTCTTGCGCAGATTCTCACGAACGGCGTGGACATCCGCTATGTACCGGCTGTACTTTCAGACACCATCGGCTTCGGGCAGATTTTTGGTCAGATTCCGGTGCTCGTAGCGATTGCTGCAGTGCTCGTCATCATCGGTGGCATTGCCTTGCATAAGACCCGATTCGGCTTGTACACCTACGCTACTGGTTCGAACTATCAGTCTCTCAAGCGTGTTGGCGTCAACGTCGACCTTCATCTCATCAAGATTTATGCGCTGTCGGGTTTGACCGCTGGTCTCGGCGGTGTGCTTAGCCTTGCGTATTTCGAAACGACGACTATAGGTGGTCAAGGTCAAACCAACCTGAATGTCATCGCGGGTGTCGTGATTGGTGGCACCAGCCTTTTTGGTGGCAGCGGCACGATGTTTGGCACGGTGATTGGTCTTTTCGTTCCGTTCGTTTTGCTGAACGGGTTTGTGATTCTCGGCGTGCAGCCTTACTGGCAGCAGGTTGTTGTCGGTGCGGTGCTGATTGCAGCCGTGTACTTCGACCAGACGAAGCGGACCGCACGGGTTAGCGGCGATGGCCGCAATTTCCTGCAACGCCTCGTTGGTATCAAGTCGAAGTAGTTCGCTCGCGAAATTGGATATGACAGCCTCTGTCTCAGGATGACTAGTTATATGAAACGAAAGAGTCTCACGATTGGATGTCTCGCCGCCACAGCGATTTCGGTCTCGATTGCCGCTAACGCGGAACCGAAGAAAATCGTTCTTTTGAATGGCATCGCTGGCGACCCGATGTACATCACCATGACATGCGGCGCGCAGGATGTGGCCAAGAAGCACGGTTATGCGTTCGATGCACAGGGACCCCAGAAGTGGGATGCCGCGATGCAGCGTCCAATTCTCGATTCCATCATTGCGTCGAAGCCCGCCGGCATCATTGTTGTGCCAACTGACGACACGGCGCTAACGCGTGCAATGAAGCAAGCGAAGCAGGATGGCATCAAGATTGTGCTCGCGGACACGTCGACGAAGGATATGTCTTTCGCCTCCTCGTTCGTCACATCAGACGACGCAGCAATCGGTCGTGCTGCATTCGATACGCTGAAGAAGCTTGCTCCGCAAGGTGGTGCGATTCTGAGCCTTGGCGCCGCACCGGGCGTGAGCACTAGCGATGGACGCGTTGCTGCTTTCCGCAAGTCTGTCGCGGCCGACCCGAAGTACAAGGATGTTGGCGTGCAATACGCGCAGACCGACACAACGCGCGCGAATCAGGTTGTCTCATCGGCCCTGCAGCGCAACCCCAATCTGGTCGGCATCTTCTCTGTTGACGCACTGACTGCAGACGGAGCCGCAGCGGCTGTTCGTCAAGCCGGCCAGGCGGGCAAGGTGCAGATTATCTCGGTGGATGCGAGTCCCAATCAGGTTTCGGCCGTTCGCGAGGGCACGCAACAAGGGCTCATAGCGCAAGAGCCGTATGTTATCGGCTCGCAAGCGGCGGAGCAGCTTATTGCCGCGATTGAAGGCAAGCCCACGAAAGCACGCGTCGATACTGGCACCGTGACCATAACGAAGGCGAATGCCGACACGGCGGAAGGCAAGTCCGGGGAATATCTGAGCGCTTGCAAGTAAGAGCTATGTGTCGACGAGGGAATGCTAGAGGCACGGCAGAGCTATGCATGCTCGGGCTCTTCGTCCACAGCCTTCAACTAAGTCGATGCATCAGTGTTGAAAACGGGAGTCGACAGATGTTGCGAAGCCGCTAACGTCAGGTGTGAAAATGGATGAACATTCTAAGCAGCAAAATTACCGCAGCATCCGTAGTTATCTCGAAAAGCCGATTCCTCACGAGGTTCTCAATAATGTCCTTGAGGCGGCGTGGCGCGGTCCGACTTCGAGCAACTGTCAGCAGGTCTCTCTGGTCGTGGTTCAGGACCCAGAGCGTCGACGACAAATCGCAGAAATTGCTGGAGGCCAAGCTTATATCGCCCAGGCACCAGTATTCGTCTGCTTTGTCGTCGACTTCTACAAAACCAGCCTTGCAGTCGAAGTTGCCGGTGAGAAGCAGTTGATTCACGAGAGCGTCGAAGGCTTTGCCGTAGGGGCCGTTGACGTTGGCATTGCGATGGGCAACGTGCTAACGGCAGCAAGAGCAGCCGGACTTGGCGTAGTGCCGATTGGCGGCATTCGAAAGGACTCGGCAGCAATGGTGCGGCTCCTGAATTTGCCACCGATGACTTTCCCGCTAACCGGCGTTGTTCTGGGTTATCCAGCCGTAGTTGGCTCACGCAAACCGCGATTGCCTTTCGAAAGTTTTGTACATAGTGAGTTGTATAACCGTGAGGTCTTGCCAGCGGCTATCAAAGATTACGACGACACCATCCTGCGCTATTGGGCTGAAACTGGCCGAGCCGACGGCGAGAAATGGTCGTCGAGCGTTGCTCGGCGGTACAAGCAGGTTTATTTCCCTGACGTTGGTTCCGTAGCGCTGGCGCAAGGGTTCAAGCTGGGCCAGTGAGCCTGAGAGAGCGGCGGTGGTGATGCGGCAAACAATGCCGAGTTGAGAAGTAGCCCGGCTGAGACCGGGCGCTTCGTCGGCGGTTGCCCTAGTGTATACTGTCTGGACCATGCACTTCGGTGCACGGTTTGAAAGAGACCAAAAGTTTCGTATGTGCACACTCGTGCTCTGTCGCTAATTTGTGACTTTGTCGAGTTGGCGTCCTACGAGGCAGTCAAAAGCAGTGTGCCATCCAAATGCCAGATATTGAAAAGAACGTCCCGTTGGGCGAGCAGGCCTATGCGGCAATCAAGAAGATGATTATCGAGGGCGAGCTTGCGAGCAATCAGGCTGTGCCCGAGAGCGTTCTCGCAAAACGGCTCGGTATCAGCAGGTCACCTGTGAAGGCCGCACTTACACGGCTCATGGAAGACGGGTTTGTCATTGGCGAACCTTGGAAGGTGCCGTACGTTGCCCCCGTGAGCGCAAAATATATTGACGATGTCTATCAGCTCCGAAAGGCGTTGGAGACGCAGTGCGCAAGTCAGGCGCTCAATCGAATTCCGAGTGCCGAAATTGAGGCGCTTGCGGCAATGCTTGTCGGTATCCTTCCAGAAATTGAATCTGGCAACTACGCTCCCGTGCGAGATGCGTTCAGACGTTTCGAAGGTATTTTGCTGGAAAACTGCGATAACGAACTCTTGCGGATGATGCTCATCAAGCTCCGGGACCATATTGAGCGGGTTCGGTTCGCGACTCTCTCCATTGAGGAAGGAGAGTTTCATCATCGGGAGTATTGGATTCTCCGGGAAGAGGTTGATGCAATGCGCGCGCGTGATGCCAGCCGTCTCTCCCGTATCTTGTCTGAACATACTGACGCCTACAGGCAGTGGATTGTTCAGCAATGGGACCTCGTCGCGAGCCGGCTGGATGCAGAATCCGCGCTGCAGCAGTGATTTGTCATGCCTTCCGTTATCGGCTAGTTCACTGGCTGTCGAAATAAAGAAACTTTTTTCAGTATACTGCATGCAATAGACTAATTTTTTTGCTTATTGCAAAAATGGGTCTTTCAATTCAGGTCTCTGGGTTCTTCCGTCGGTGCAACGCCGACGTGACATGCACAGCATGTTCGGCCCTGAGTGAGTAGGCAGGTTGATATCCATCGGTCTGCTGACTCCTGAATCCCCTCATATCAAGGCTTTCTGGCGAGCTAATAGCGCTCTTTCCTGTCAGAGCCCATCGCATCCATCAGGCCGCTGCGTTGCATCAATCCTAGGCCTTTTCCTAACCAAGCGCTTTAGCACCTCTTCTTTGACCATCTTGGCAAATTCCTGTTGACCGCGAATTTGTTTGTCGATACTGTATGCTGCATGCACTTTGAGCGGAGGAGGTCCAATGTCTCTCAATACAAATGTGGGTATCGGCGAAGATATCGCCGCTGTTGCGTTGCCCCCCGGGATTGATGCGAATACTTTCAAGGGCATCTTTGGCGGTTTCCCGAGCGGAGTGACCGTCGTAGCAGCCACCGACGAAGCCGGCAACCCAGTTGGCCTCACGGTCAGCGCAGTGATGTCCCTTTCCCTTGCGCCGCCGCAACTGCTGATTTGCCTGCAGTCGGTCAAGCACACACTGAAGGTCATCGAATCTGTAGGCAAGTTTTCGGTCAACTTCCTTGCGATGGACCAGTCCTGGATTTCGGACAAGTTCGCCGTACCGGCAGGCGACAAGTTTGCTGAGCTCGACTGGGTATTCGGTGGCGCGACGGGGGCGCCTGTCATCCGCGGTGTTCGGGCGTACGCCGAGTGCGAAGTCGAAACGCTGATTAAGTCGGGTGACCACACCATGGTTGTTGGCCATATCGTGGCTGGCGGTATCGAAGATGTTCATCCACTCGTGTATCACGCCCGCAAATACGTTTCGCTTGGTGAGCATCCTGGGAATTCGTCCGAGAGTGCCGTGCGTCGTGTTGTAAATGCGAGGTAAGTGATGGAAAAGAGAGTTGGCATCGCGGCTATCTTCCACGAAACGAATACGTACGCTAGTCGGACGAGTCTGGGGGATTTTTCGATTCAGCGCGGTGAAGAAATCAACACGCTGAACAAGCACACACGCACGTACATTGGCGGAATGCTTGCTGGCTGCGACGACGAGAGGTTAGAGGCGGTGCCGCTCTTTTACGCGGAAGCGACGCCGTCCGGGAAGATTGAGCGGTGCGCGTACGAGCAGATGAAGGCGGAACTGCTTTCACTTGTACAGGATGCGAACCTAGATGGCCTACTGCTGCCCATCCACGGTGCCGGTGTCTCGGAGGAGATTGACTCGGTCGAGGGTGACCTCTGTGAGGCTTTGAAGGAGGCTTTGCCGCCAGGATTTCCCGTTGTAGCGACCCTCGACTTGCACGGCAATCTCGAGGCTCGTCTCGGCCAGTTTTGCTCGGCACTCTTCGCAGGGCGGTTCAATCCCCACGTTGACCAGTTCGAACGCGGATGGGAAGCAGCGAAGTGCATTGGCGCAATGCTACGAAGCGAACTGGTGCCCGAGGCATATGTTGAGCAGATTCCGTTTCAATTTCCGCCTGTTCCGACTTCTCTGCCGGTGTTCGTTGCTCTGGACGAACTTTGCCAAGCCGCCGAAGCGAGGCCCGGTGTTCTTGCCGCACGCATCATGCACGGCTTCCCTTTCGCCGATATACCGGCAGCAGGCGCGTCCGTTTGCGTGACAACGGACTCCGCAGTGACTTCAGCCGAGGCGCTCGCCAAGGAAATCGCCAGTGCGTTCTGGCAGCAGCGCGAGAACGTGCGGGTTTCGCGCTATAGCGCGCAGGGCGCTGTTAACGCGGCCCTGAACTGCTCAGGCGAGCGGGTGCTTATCAACGAATTCTCCGACAACACAGGCGGCGGTGCGCCGGGCGACGGCACGCACTTGCTGCGAGCTTTGCTGGACTCTGGTGTGAGCGCGTGCTTCTCGCATGTCTTCGACAAGGAAACGGTGGCGCAAGCAGCAAAAGCTGGTGTCGGTGCAGTTATCGATGTGCGCCTTGGCGGCAAGACCAACCCGATGCATGGAGACCCGATTGTCGCTAGAGCTGAAGTTATGGCTGTCGGCAATGGCAGGTTCACTGTCAAAAGCAATATGGGCACTGGCGAGACCATTGACCTTGGATTGCTCACGACCTTACGTATAGGCAGCATGGACATCATCGTATCGAGCGGCCGCCGGCAGACGCTCGATGATGGCTGGTTCATCAAGGCTGGAGTGGATATTGAGCAGTATCCAGTAGTCGCACTTAAATCGAGCCAGCATTTCCGCGCGTACTTCGGGACCCGCTTCTCGAAAATATTCACAGCGGACCCGCCAGGAATTTCGTCCGCAGACCTGTCCTGTTTTCCTCGGCAAAAGAAGACGCGCCACGTCTGGCCGCTGGACACCGATGCGACCTACCCACAAGAGTGCTCAGCAGAAAAATGAGGAACGCAATGAATAGCCCGTTGAACGACGCCGCCGGCGCTACTGAAATCAAGTTCGATTTTTCGCCGGCAGAATACCAGACGCGGCTCGCAGCTGTTCGCAGACAGATGGAACTCCGCGGCGCGGACGTGCTTCTCGTTGACCAGTTGGACCACATTGCATATCTGTTTGGCTATTTGGGGACGGCGGCGCGCTATCAAGCAGCGCTTGTGCCCCTGAAGGGTGAGCCACACATGGTTGTGCGAGAACTTGACTTTGGGACCTTTAAATCTCAAAGCTGGATGACGTCGTACGAAAAATGCACCGACGAAGAAGACTCCGTTGTCCGCGTTGCGCAGGCAATCAAGACGTTGGGGGCAAAGGCACTGGCAGTAGAGAAAGACAGCAATATTCTTACCGTCGCCAGATTCGCGCAACTGAATCGGCTGCTCCCTGACGTCAAATTCGTTGACTTCGGCGGTGCGATTTGGGAGCAGCGTCTTATCAAATCTCAAGAAGAAATTGCCTATCTTGAACGAGCTGCGGCGATTGCTGACGCCGCGCTGGTTGCTGGCGCAAGGAAGGCGGTGCCCGGCGAGAAGGACTATACCGTTGCGATTGCGACTTATGACGCTACGCTGCGGCTGGGTGCCGACAACACGCGTGCTGCGGTGTTCGGTAGTTGCTTCCAGGTCGACAGCCTTCATAACGGCCTTAGTGGTCGGACTTTCGAAGAAGGGGGCATCTACTTCATCGAATCGATGCCCCAATACCGGGGCTACGCTGCACGCATTCTGCGTCCTGTGGCCATTGGCAAGATTTCTCCGAACGACAAAAGCCTCGCGAATCGCATCGTAGAAATTCAGGACGAACAAATCACCGCAATGAAGGTTGGGGCAACCGCGGAAGATGTCGACGCAATCGCGCGCAAGAAGGTTCTCGCTGAAGGGCTCAAGGTCGAGTTTCCTCAATTGAGCGCATACACGCTCGGATATCACGCCGTACCTCGCACAAGTGACCACACGAGAATCATCGCGCCGAAGCAGCAATGGACGTTGCAGGCAGGCATGGTTTTTCACGTAGTGCTGCATGCATATGGCTTGCCGTTCAGTGAGACGGTGCTGGTCACCAATAATGGGCCTCGTCGACTCACACAGCTTCCGCGCACGATGTTTCAGGGCGGCGAACACTAAAGCGGCTCGAAGAGACGCTTCGAACTCGAACGAATTTCGTAGGTGACCAATGTCACAAGAAAATCTTACTACCAGCCTCGATTTCGCAAATCCTCAAATCCGGTTGAGCTTTGACAAATTCGATATGGCTGATGCGCTGAAACTTGGTTTGACAATCCTCGAACTCGCGCAGGCGAGGAATCACGTTGTGAGTATCGGTGTCGATATGGGCGAACAAATTATCTTTCGCGCGGCACTTCTCGGAACAAATGCTGATTATCAAACGTGGGTCGACCGGAAGTTCAACGCTGTACGTCGATTCGCGAAGAGCTCGTATGCACTTGAAGTTGGGCTGCAGAGCAACCCTGAATTCGCAAATGAACGAGCTCTTGACCCGACGCGCTTCGCCCTCGTAGGCGGTGCCGTGCCCATCCTTATTGGTAATGCACTGGTCGGCGTAGTGGGTGTCGCGGGCTTGCAGTCTTGTCAGGACCACGCTCTAGTGGTCGATGCCCTACTGCAAGTGGGGGCCGAAGTGGTCGAGCAATGACCGGCTTTAGGTTTTATTTCCAATTTCATGGCAAACGCATAGCTGGGCGCGCCCGAGAGGTTTCATCATGACAGCAGGCAAGCTGTTTTCAGGTTTTAGTCAACAGGAATACGAGCAGCGGATTGCACAGGTGAGAACCACGATGGCTGAGCGTGGTGGGGACCTGCTGCTGGTCGACCAAATCGACAACATGGCGTATCTCTTTGGCTACGCACACTCTGGTGCGCGCTATCAGGCTGGGCTGCTACCTCTTGTGGGTTCGCCGGTGCTGATTGTGCGCCGCTCCGACTTGCTCGCAGCCCGTGACAAGTCTTGGGTCGAAGAGTTTGTCGCATATGAAGAATATGACGATGAGGTGCAGGACGTTGCGCGTGCAATATCGGAATTCGCTCCAAAGAAGCTGCTTGTCGAAGCCGATAGCAATTTCCTCACGGTCCAGCGAATGGAGAAGCTCCGTTCTCGACTCGGCGACCTTGAAGTTGCTGATTTTTCGGGAGTGATGTGGGAGCAGAGGCTGATTAAGTCCCCAGCCGAGATTGACTGCCTCGCGCGCGCCAGCGCAATTGCTGACGCCGCAATCATGAGCGGTGTAAACGCGGTGGGCGTCGGTAAATCGGAGCGCGACCCAGCGTGCGCAACTTACGCGGCCGCAATTGAACTCGGCGCGGACAACGGCCGCGTCGCTGTGTTCGGCTATGGTTCGACTGTCGCGAACATGCACGGCCGCCTTGGTGACCGCACGATGGAGGCGGGTGAACTGTACTTCATCGAGGCGGTGCCGCAAGTCTCCGGCTACTCGGCGCGTATCGCACGTCCGATTGCATTGGCGCATGCATCTGCGAAGCATCAGCACATAGCTGAGCGTCTTGTCGCTATCCAGGACCGGCAGATTGCCGCCATGGTGCCAGGTGCAATTTCCGGCGAGGTCGACCGTCTTTGCCGTGATGCAGTGCTGAAGGAAGGACTGAAAGCTCACTTTCCGCAGGTGACCGGGTACACGCTGGGCTTTCATGCTGTGCCGCGCACCAGCGACCACACCCGCATTTTCATGCCTAACGAGACGTGGAGAATTGAGGCAGGCATGGTGTTCCACATCATCGTCTACGCTGAAGGTATTCCGTTCAGTGAGACCGTACATGTCACGGAGAACGGACCACGTCGGCTTACGAAATCTAACAGGGAGCTTTTTGTACGATGAACCAAGTTAAACGTGCTCTTGTTATTGGCGGCGCAGGGGGCATGGGTGCCGCGGGCGTTAAATCCCTGGTAAAAGCAGGCTGGCAGGTCACGATTGCTGACCTGTCCGAGCCTGACGTTGACCTCGGTTCGGCTGCGTTTTTTAAAACCGATGTAAGCAGCGACGCCGATTTGCGTGCAGCCGTAGAAGGCTCGGTCAAGATACTTGGTGGCCTCGATGCCGTCTGGAATAACGCCGGTGTTTGTTTGCTCGGCAACGCAGAAACGATGAAGGTTGAGGACTTCGATAAGTCCTACCTCGTCAACGTTCGCGCGAATGCGATTCTTGCGCGTCTCGTTGTCCCTCATCTGCGCACAGCTGGCGGCGGCAGCATTCTCTTCACCGCGTCAGGTGCAGGCGTATTCATAGCTCCCGGTGTGATGCCATATGGTGTTTCGAAAGCGGCACTAGTTGCGATGACGCGACATCTCGCACTTGAGTATGGCAAGTGCGGCATCCGGGTGAATGCCTTGTGTCCGGGATGGATTGACACGAAGTTCAACACACCGTCGTGGGAGCTGTTCGGCGGCCGCGAGACATTCCTGGAAAAAGTGCCGGCCAGTATTCCGCTAGGACGCATGGGCACTGTCGAAGAAATGGGCGACTTTGTGCGCTTCATTCTGTCGCCGGAGGCGAGCTTCATGACGGGGCAGGCTCTCACGATGGACGGTGGCGAGTCGCTTCGCGCGGGCGCGACGCGCTAATGCAGCGCTAGCCGACGTCGTCCACGTGCGTCAGAGGCGTCCCTCCGCTTTCGATGCGCTCACAAATCTGATTTCGGTGGGGCAGTCGGTCAGGACTGACCACCACAGCTAATGGATATCGAATCATGTCGGAAATTCTCATTCGCAACGCACGTCTGCTCGATACGCTGGAAGGCAAACTCACCAGCGGTATGGATATTCGCATCGACGGTGAGCTCATCGTCGAAGTTGGCTCTGGGTTGAATGCGTCAGCCGGGACAACGGTCTACGACGCGAACGGTCGTGTTGTGATGCCAGGATTGATTGACGCACACGTTCACTCGATGGCCGCTGTCAACGACCACATGTTGCTTGCATGCCTCTCGCCGTATCTCGTTGCGGCCCATGCGAAAGAAAACTTGGCGTCGATGCTGCGCCGCGGCTTCACGTCGGTTCGAGACGCAGGCGGTGCTGAAGGTGGCCTTGCGGAAGCGTCACGTCTACGCCTGTTTGAAAGCCCGCGCTTGTTCGTGGCGGGTTTGGCCTTGGCCGTAACCGCAGGCCAAGGTGACTTTCGTCGCCGACCCGAGCATACGATGGGCTGCCCGATGTGTCGCAGCACGCGCACGATTTCGCGAACTGTCGATGGCGTGGATGAAATTCGCAAGGCAGTACGCGAAGAAATCATGTCGGGTGCTAGCCAGATTAAGGTCATGGCCAGCGGCGGCAATAGTGGCAATTTTCACATTGAGACGCCGCACTTCACGGAAGAAGAATTGCGTACGATGGTGACTGAAGCGCGCAGCTTCGGCAAGTATGTGATGGCGCATGCATATGGTGTTACGGCAATTCGCCGTGCAGTCGACGCAGGCGTTCGCACGATTGAGCACGGTAACCTTATCGACGAGGAGACCGCAAAGTACATCGCTGATAAGGCTTACGTGGTTCCGACGCTGACGACGTACGAAGCGGGTATCAAGCACGCGCCTGACTTTAAGACGAAGCCGCATATCGTTGAGCAAATCAAGGACGTGCTTGAGCGTGGAACGGCAGCACTGCGCATGATGCGCAATGTCGGTGTCAAGTTGGGCTTTGGTACCGACCTTGAAGGTATCTGCAATCCATATCAACTGCGTGAATTTGCGTTGCGCACGCGCGGTGGTGAAACAACCTCCGAAATCCTTCACTCTGCAACGATTGTGAATGCCGAAATCCTTCAGATGGAAGGCAAGCTCGGCGTGTTGAAGCCGGGTGCGCTGGCGGACCTGCTGATTGTGGATGGCAACCCCCTCGAAGACCTTGGGCTGTTCCAAGAGGACGGCAGCAATATCAAGCTGACGATGGTGAACGGGCACGTCTACAAGGACTCGCTGCCGACTAACTAAGTGCATTGGGAACCGGCTAATTCAAAAAGGTGAGTCGTAGGTATGAATCGAACGTATAACGGATTTGAACTTCCGCTGTATCAAAAGCCGGTGTATGCCTATACATCTGTGCAGCTCGACAATGGTGTCGCGTATGTGAGCGGTAGTGTTCCGAAGACTGGCGACGTGGATTTGTATCCAGGGAAGCTCGGGAAAGATGTGACGGTTGAGCAGGCGCAAGATGCGGCCAGGCTTGCGGTGATGAACTCCCTAGCGTCGCTAGACAATGTACTCGGGAGCCTCGACGCAGTGCGCAAGGTTTTGAAGATGACGGTGTTCGTCGCCTCCGCACCCGGCTTCAACTTGCAACCCAAGGTCGCGGATGCTGCTTCGGAGTTGCTGGCGAAGATTTTCGAAGAACGAGGCCTTCATGCCCGCTCCGCAGTTGGAGTTGCAGAGCTCCCGCGAAATTCGTGCGTCGAAATCGAACTGACGGTAGCTGTGGGCGGCGAGTTCGGCTGATGGTCATACGAGGGTGTGCAGAGGCACTTTCGTGTGTAATCGTGCACGCACGGATTGCAGGCTCTTCTGTTTTTTGATGGGCGCGTTCACCCCGCCGCGCATGTTGGTGGGTATGCGTGCTAAGTGGAGTACTAGAGAAATGATTGCGGGAAAGACTATCGAGCAGTGGTTGGAGAGCAATCCTTTACTTGGAGACCTCATCAAGCTGAAGGAAGTCACGTGGTGCAACGATGGAGTGGCGCCAGCAGCCGAGGCGTTGCCAGATGTCGGGCTGACCGCAGATGACGTCAAAGACGCGAGCGCCCGCCTGCAGCGCTTCGCTCCCTACATTGCACGCAAATTCCCGGAGACAGAGCCGGTAGGTGGCGTTATTGAATCTCCGATTCGGGGAGTCCCATTTCTGCAGGACGCGCTTTCTAAACTTAAAGGAACGGAGCTACCTGGGCTGCTTTGGCTGAAGCTTGACAGCCATCTGCCGATTTCGGGCTCCATCAAAGCGCGCGGAGGGATTTATGAGGTACTTAAGCATGCGGAGACGCTGGCATTGAAGGAAGGGCTGCTAGTGGAAACCGATGACTATTCCAAGCTGGATAGCGACGAGTTTCGCGAGTTCTTCAGTGCATACAAAATTGCAGTGGGCTCCACGGGCAACTTGGGCCTGTCAATTGGCATTATGGGAGCAGTTCTCGGCTTCAACGTGACTGTGCATATGTCATCCGATGCACGTGAGTGGAAGAAGACCAAGCTCCGTTCTCATGGCGTGAAAGTAGTCGAGCATGCCGCGGATTACAGCGCAGCTGTGGAAGTGGGGCGTCAAGAGGCGGCTGCGGACCCCAAGTGCCATTTCATCGACGATGAGAATTCACGCAATTTGTTCCTGGGCTATGCAATTGCCGCAGAGCGGCTTAAGAAGCAGCTCGAAGCCAGTCAGGTTGTAGTTGACGCAGAACATCCGTTGTTCGTGTATTTACCTTGTGGTGTCGGTGGTGGTCCTGGTGGCGTCGCGTTTGGCTTGAAGCTGACGTTCGGCGACGCCGTGCACTGCGTGTTCGCTGAGCCGACGCACTCGCCTTGCATGCTGCTGGGCGTCTACACCGGAAAGCACGATGCCGTATCGGTGCAGGACTTCGGCATAGATAACATCACAGCGGCTGATGGGCTTGCGGTCGGTCGTCCGTCAGGGTTTGTGGGCAAGGCCATGCGGCGACTCATCGACGGCTATTACACGGTCAACGACGAAGAGCTGTATCGCTTTCTCGCTCTGACAGAGCGTGTTGAGGGCATTCGACTCGAGCCGTCTGCTCTCGCTGGTGTTGCTGGGATGCTGCGTATCTTAGCGCCGGAGCAAAGCACTTATCGCCAGCGATTCGGTATGAGCTCGGAAATACTCGAGAGAGCGACTCATATCGCGTGGGCAACTGGCGGCAGTATGGTCCCCGAAGCCGAGATGGATGCCTATCTCGCCAAAGGGCGCGAAATTCTTTAGGCCGGAGAAAGTAATGAAGATGAGTCCCGTGACGCCAAAGGACCTGCGTGGTTCCGTGATTGCAGTTCCGCCTCTGGCTCGGCGGTCCGACGGTACATGCGCGAGTGAGGAAAATCTAGCATTGCTCAATCACATGAAGGAGGGAGGCATAACGTCTTTCATGTATGGAGGCAATGCGAACTTCTACAACCTTGGAGTTACCGAGTTCGGTCAAGTTGTTGACGACCTTTCCACGCATCTGAACGCGGATGAGTGGCTGATTCCGGGCGTAGGTGCCGATTTCGGAAAGGCGCGTGAGCAACTTGCAATGCTCACTGAGCGAGCGTTCCCGACAGCGATGGTGCTCCCACTTCGTTTTCCGTCGTCTGCGAAGGGGGTAGCGACCGGTTTACGTAAGCTGGCCGACTCCTTCGGCAAGCCGCTGATTGCATATCTGAAGGACGATGGCTACATCTCGGAGAATGACCTCACTGCGCTGGTCAAAGATGGAGCAGTTTGCGCCATCAAATACGCAATCGTTCGAGAGGACCCGCGCCAAGACGCGGTCTTGTCATCGCTTGTACAAAGCATTGGAACCGACATTATCATCAGCGGTATCGGTGAGCGACCGGTAGTGGACCACTTTCGCGACTTTGGGCTGCGCTCGTTTACGTCTGGCTCTGGCTGTGTGGCCCCCGCCTTGGCGAGTGCTATTCGAATTGCGCTCATGGATGGCAACCTCGAGCTTGCGGAGGAGCTTAGGGAGAAGTTCATCCCACTTGAAAATGCGCGCGACAATTATTCACCGATTCGTGTACTTCATTCCGCGGTTGAGGCTGCGGGCATTGCGACAACCGGCCCGCTAGGAGAGTTCCTCTCGGTGTTGGACGACCCTGCTCAAATCCACGAGACTGCGTGCGCGGCGATAGACCTGGTTGAATTTAACCGTTACGCGCTCATGGGTGCAGCGCCGATGAATAAGGTATGTCGTCAGCTTGCATAACGGCGAAATTGCTCAATGCCGTTAGGCAGTTGCATCACACATCACCGGGCACGAGTTTCTTCGCGTGCTGAGCAGCTAGAACTATTGGACAATTGTGGGCGCAGTTGCATTAGTACGTGTCACGGGAAAGTGTAATCTCAGCACTGACCGACCGTAGTCCCCGATAGGTGGATAGTAAGCGCTTCGGGGTCCGGCAAAGTGGGCGCTGAATAGTGCGAGGTTAGCAGCGCTCTCATTGCTTGACGCGTAATTCCAATCATTGAAGGCTGAATTGAGTCGAGAAACCTTTGCTCCAGAATGAAGTAGGCATCATAGGTGAGGACCGAGATACCTGAGGGTATCTCGACGTCTGACATCTGCAGACATTGAGCGGCGTACGTTGCCAATTGCGGGTCGGTACAAAAAAGCGCAGTGTATGTTTCGGTTGCTGCGAGGATTTTGGAAATCTCAGCAGATAACTCGACATTGTTCCTGACTTTGACCGTAAGTGCTCTGCAGAGCTTTGACCTGTACGGCGAGAATTCTTCCAGAAAGCCACCGACTACGACGCCGTCTGTGGTGTTTCCCCTTGTCAGGATAGCAACGTTCCTGTGGCGTTTCTCTTTCAGAACACGTCCCGCAGTTATCCCCGCCGACAGGTGGATGGTTGTAGTGAATTCGTTGCTCGAAAGCTCGGGACGCATATCGAGGAAGGTAATGTCTTTGAACGACTTCTGGAGACTACTACGGCTCTCATCGTTAAGTTCGGGGCAATGCACGAGAACCGCGTCGCAGTTGCGCTCGATGAGCGAATGAATCGTCTGTAATGCTTGTTCGGCCTGTGCTTGAGTTGGGTCGCTGCTCGCTATAGCGAGCAGCAGGCCATTTTCTCGTGTGATGCGTGATGCCTCTTGAAGGATGGCTGCATCGCGCTGATTCAAAAGCGAAGAAACGTAAACACCAATCACCCGGGTTTTGCGCGTCACTAGTGCTTGTGCGATTGTCGAAGGGTGGTAATTCAATGTGGCTGCCGCCTCCCTCACGCGTCTCGTTACAGCATCTGACGCGGAGCCTTTGCCCGAAAGCGCTCTCGAGGCCGTACCCAATCCTACGCCTGCTAGAACTGCGACTTCCTTCAAGTTTGAGGCCAATGATGGTCTCCATCGTCAACTAACGTTCGTCGCCAAGCCTGCTGATTGGTCACATTAGCGAGAGAGCTACCATCTATTGATGGATTGCGCGCCGGAACAAGGAACTGCATAATTCTGCGTGCAGTATGCAGTGTGGAGCGCAACCAGTCAAACCATCAAGTCGGACTGAACCAATCTCAATGGGAGATGCCCGGGAGGCCGATATGAGCTACAGCGGACCGAGGAAAGCGCTCAGTGGGATGCTCGTTGAGTATCTGCGAGAGCAGGTTGTGGCGGAGACACTCCGGGGGGCGACAGGCTCCCCTCAGAATCCGAGCTCATGTTTGCGTTTCAGGTCAGTCGCTCGGTAGTTCGCGAGGCACTTTCACATCTGAACGCGAAGGGGGAAGTGGAGACGCGCCACGGAGTTGGGAGCTTTGTCTCAAATGCGGTTGGCGTTGTCGAAAAGGCTCGCGGGCTGGTCCGATATTCGGTAGCTGATGTACTCGAAGTGTTTGAGGTCCGTATGGGGTTCGAACCGGACTGTGCTGGTCTCGCCGCGCAGCGAGCTCACGAGTCGGATATGAACCGCATCGAGGTTGCTTTTCTGCTATCCCAGCAGCGAGCGACCGAGCAGTTGCCTTGTGTGGAGGCGAATTTCCGGTTTCACGAGGCAATCGCATATGCCACACGGAATCACAGGTTCGTTGGAATTCTCGAGCAGGTCCACCGGCAAAGTGATGCGGCCGAGCAGTGGGGGGAGTGTGGCGTGCGTCTGGGTTTGCAACAGGCGCTGCATGAGCGAACAAACATATTCGCAGCCATCAAGAGCCGGGATGCTGACTGTGCCCGAGCTGCAATGCGTATTCATCTCATCAATGGCTCTGAACGATGCCGTCAATGGCGAGGCGCCGATTTTGAGAAGCGACGCCTCGTCTCCACCCCGTAGCATGAGCGGTCACTTTTCGTTAGCTGTGCCCTCGGAGCATCCGGCAAAGCAGACTCCAAACCCCGGCTTTCGAGAGTTTTCGGCCATCACTACGCGCGTCAGAAAGGCTCGACAGTGCGACGGCTGCGCCTAACGTGTAGATTTGATGCTTCATGGCTTCACTCCAAGTTTCCGCTGAAACGAATGGCAGCGGTATAAGACATAAATGCTGTATGCACTACGCAGTTTTTGACGCCAAATTCCAAATGTCAAGCGGCCAGAAAGAACGAGGAAGGGGCCGACGGCATCTTGGTGATTTCTTCTGCATTGTTGGAAGATGCCGCCGGCTTTTACAGCATTAGTTACTTACTGCATTCCGTTCGATACGCTGCCGCCTTACCCTCAGGAGTATCGACGTTAGCTTTCGTGATGATTGTTGTATCGGTCAAAACCCTCGCCTTCGGCGTGCGGCCTTCAATGGACGCAATCAGTTGTTCCGCGGCTTGGGCGCCTTCTTCGTAGGGTTTTTGCGCAATGAGCGCCTGTTGATTACCGTCCTTGACCGCTGAAATCTGTCCCGGAACAGCGTCGACCGTGACGATTTGCACCTTGCCTGTCAGGTTCGCTTGACGGACAGCTGCAGCCGCGCCGTCGGCATCGTCGCTATCGACTGAGAAGATACCGACGAGGTGGGGGTGCCGTTGTAGCGTCGACGAGATGACGTTTGCTGCACGAGTGGTATCGGACTGACCGTACTGTACGCCGAGGTCTTTAAATTTCGGGTCAGCAGCGGCAGCCGCCCGAAATGCTGCGACGCGACCATCGCTGGTGCTTACACCAGGCTCGCCGGCGATACTCATAACTTCACCGCCCTGCGGTGCGAGCTTCTTCATTGCCTCAAAAGCCGATTTGCCAACAGCGTCGTCATCTGCCGTAACGAACGACACAGCGACAGACAGGTCTTTCGTCCGGGTGTCTGCGAGGGCGATTTTGATGCCCTGGCTTTGCGCTTGCTTAAGCGCGCGCGTTAGTGCGGTATCGTCGGTCGGTACCACGATAATGCCCGCGGGTTTCGATGCAATGATGGAGTCGAGAATGGGACGCTGCAACGCTGCATCCCATTTTAGTGGACCCTGTGAGTCGAATGTGTAGCCGTGCTTCTTAGCGACATCTTGAGCGCCGCATCCCATCGTCACGTACATTGGGTCTCCAGCGATACCAGTCAACAAGACAATCCGTTTATCTGCTGCGGCGTTTGCCATTGTCGTGGACAGGATGGCAGTAGCCATTCCGAAGGCGAATGCGGTGTAGTTGAGTTTCATGTCTGAGAATCGTCCTGAGTAGAGTATTTCCAGTTTGTCGAGCGGTGTTCTCTGAATCAAAGTGCGGTTTCGAATTCGCCTGATAAATCCGTCGCGCCTTGATGAGCTAGACGGTGGCGTAGACGAAACGACGGGCGCCGCTGTGACCAACGGGTATCCCATCTTTTAAACATCAATGCTGCTAAAAATCAAATGATTAATTTGAAGTGCGAAATAAAAATGATGGTGTACTGTCCTGTTTGGCTGAATTACTCTTGATGACTAGAGAGGACTGGGGTTCTTGCCGGCCAAAAATCAGAACAGGTGCTGAATACCGATGTACGCGCCACTTTGCGCATGGCCCGGCAGCGGATTTTCGTTATAGCTGCCGTCGCTTTGGACGCCGCCGGGGCCTTCACTGTTCGGGTCAAGTCCAAAATTGGCCGTGCGACTGTTCTGGACGGTGGCGATTTGGAAGTCGAGGAGAGTGCGCTTCGACAGGTTGTAAGTGCCGCCAATGGTGTACAGCGTCGCATTTCCTCCGCCGTTGTTCGCATTGATGTGATAGGCCGCGGCTGTCAAGGTCGTGACGGGATTTATGTTCCAGGTAACACCGCCCCATTCGAAATCGGTTGTGGTGGGGCTGCCAACTGCGGTGTTTCTCATTCCCGAAGTTCGAGAGGCCTCATAACCGGCCATAAGCTTAAATGGGGCGAGGAAAACGTTCAGTGCTGCGGTATATTCGCGTGAAGCCGTGAATGGATTGTCGAGTTGCCCATTCGCTGCATCGCGGATTTCGTCATAGATACCGCGCACTTGGAAGAGCGAATTGGTATAGGTAACCTGCAAGCCATCTGCCCGGCCTTGGTTTGTTGTGCCGTTCCCGTTGAAGTTGGTCGCATTTGACAAGGCATATTGACCATAGACGTCAAAGCCACCGAATTTTGGCGACTGGTACGAGACGACGTTGTTAAGCTGAGGCCAATTGCGACCGCGGACAAGAGAAGCTGAAGACCAGTTCGATTGACCGAGCGGGTCGAAGTCCCAGATGCCGTTGGCAATCCAGCTTTGGCGGCCGAGGAGAACTGTGCCGTAGTCGTCGCTTGCAAGTCCGACTGCCGCCCAATTGTCGAACAGCGTATTGGCAGTATTGAGTTGGCCGTTGACAACGCTGAAATACTCCTCCAGATGAAAAATAGCCTTGAAGCCAGGTGCCAGTTCTTCAGAGCCTTGCATACCCCAGTAGCTTGCGCCCCAGTTGCCACTTTCGACGCGAAATCGGCTAGACGACGAGCCGTTGGCGTTCTGTAACCCACTGACGTACTCCAAACCCGCGTCCAGTCGTCCATAAAGCGTGACGCTACTCTGAGCATGACAAATCGATGAGCATGAAGCGAGAGCTACAGCCCAGAGAATTTTCTGCATAACGCTTACCTCGTAGTGATTGAAGGTTGTGGTGAACTACTTCGGTGAAAGATTTGTATAACTAAAGATTTTGTAAGGTTGCGTGGTGGTGGCAATTGAGCGAGGACGCCGTTTTTGACGTCGGCATTCAAGAGAGGGTAGTCTCGCACCTTATAAGTGCGTACTTCATGCTGCGCGCTGTATGCACTTTGATGAGACGCAGTATCAGAAGACATTTTTCCCCTGTCAAGCAGGGTAAGTACTTTCTTGGGAGGGACGAGAAGTGCGGGGCGATTTTGCTTGCATCACCCCGCCAACGACCGGTACACGCTCTTCAAACGCAGGGACACGGTGTTGTTTTTTGTACCGACACTTTTGAAAATTGCGAGAAGGTGGTACAAATTATCAAAGTGCATGCAGGGTGCACTTTGACGTGGTGAGTGCTTATTGGCTGTTTTGGGTGCTGCGGAGCTTCCACTGTTCGACAATCCACACCCGGAATGCGTCAGTGTGGTCAGCAAGAATGCGAACTAAACGGTCGGAATCGCGTGCACGCATTGCGTCTAGTTCGTCCTTGAGAATCCAATATTCGCGGTGATGGAACTCACTATCGTCAATGGAGCGGCTTGCGTGACGAACACGTTCGATATGGTCTCGAAGTTTGCCGAGCATCATTCGGAGCAACTCATTGTCGCAATTACGCAGGAGGATGTCCTGAAACAGGAAGAACGCGTCGCGCACGCGACTGTAGTTACCTGCATCGAAGTCGGGCTGAATGCTCGTGAGCAATGCGGCGAACTGCTCAATCTCGGCACTTGAAATGCGATTGAGCGCCTGGGCGGCACATTGTGTCTCTAGGGCCTTTCGGAGTTGGTATACGTCATCAATGTACTTCTCGTCGACTGGCGAGACATATGGAACCTTCCAGGCTTCGCCAATTACGAACCCATCTTCCATCAATCGAGTTAGCGCGGCCTTGACTGGCGAGCGACTTATCCCAAGTTTCTTGGCCAAGACGCTTTCCGGGACGGGCTGATTGGGAGCCAGCTCTCCTTCAATGACCATCCTCTTGATGGCGATGTAGGCCTGTTTTTCTAAAGGGACGTTTTTCTCGATATCTGTCATGAAGGCAGCCTGTTTCGATGAATGACGCATCCAGGGCCAGACCGACGCAGCTGGGCCCGGATGTGGCGATTTTGGGACGCACCGCTCAGTATACTGCACGCCATAAATCTCTCAGATTCGGGTTTCCTCTTCGCAGAGTCAGCAGACGTGAGTGGGGCATCAGTCGGAATCGACCACTGAGCTCGAAAATGGGGCTCCACGTTGTTTTCGCGTACAAATTCTGGTATCAATAATGCAGTTTGCTTGAGCCTCGTGCTGAGTGGTCCGGCCACCGGAACCGCAAATTTGCACGGAGCGCCCGGCGTGCAGCAATGTATCGCCGGACGGGTCAGCCATAGCATCGGCGCGCCCGCAGGAAACTGACTTTCCCGGGCGAGGGGCAAGCGAACCAATGCGGCCCCATACCCAACAAGAACCAGAAAAATGGGCCCGCTCTATAAGAAGCTTTGTCGTACACCGAATCTCCGCAAGGCTGCGCGAGCAGTTTTGGTGAACGCCCTAAATTCAACCTCCGAAAGTACTCGCGAGGAAGCAAAGACATTCCAGCTCGCCCTCGATAAGCACCTTGTGGCGCTACGGAAAGAGTTGATTGCGGGCAACTTCAAGTTCCCACCGGCCCGTGGCGTAGCGGCCAAGAAGGCCAACAAGACGAAACGCCGCCCCATTGTTATTGCCCCCATCAAATCACGTGTTGTTCAGCGTGCGATTCTCGATGTACTGAGCGGTATGAAGTTCGTGAAGGAAGTGCAAAAGAAGTGGTTCAATTTCGGTGGTGTCGAGGACGGTGGAGTAGCGAAGGCCATCCAGCGGGCATATGAAGGTGCGGTGCACTACCCATACTACATTCGCACTGACATCAAAGACTTCTTCACGCAGGTCCCGAAGGACGCGTTGCTCGCAATCGTCACGAAGCACACGGAAGACCCAGAGTTCGATGCATTGTTAAAGAGTGCAATGCAGGTTGAGCTTGCAAACATCGCGGAGCTGAAGGAACACCAGGACATCTTCCCTTTGTCGTCGCGCGGCGTGGCTCAAGGCTCTTGCCTATCGCCATTGCTATGCAACCTGCTTCTGCACGACATCGATGTGCAACTGAACGGTGGGGACTGTATGTCAGTCCGTTACATCGACGACCTCATCATCTTTGCGCCCAATCGAAGCCAAGCATTCAAGAGGTTGAAGGAGCTGAAGCTGGCGCTCAGCCACTTCAAGCTCGACGCATACGACCCACCGACGCGGGGTAAGCAATCGGATTCGGCGAAGGCAGCTGCAGGCGAAACAAAGAAGGGATTTTCTTTCTTGGGGTGTGACGTATCGCCAGAGGCTATCTCGCCAGGGAAATCTGCCCGCGCTTCGTTGCTCGCGAAGGTGGATGCACTCTGCAAAAGTGCATTGGACAGCGAGCGGCATCTGAATATCCGCGCGAAGATGCCACTGCAGTTTTTGAGCGACCCTACGTTACTTGGCACATATTGGAGAATCTCGAATACCGTTCGAGCGTGGGGGGCTGCGTTCTCGTTCTGCACAGATAAGCGCATTTTTAGACAGCTTGATACCGAAGTCGATGGGCGAATGAAGGAATTTCGCCGTCAATGGAATATAAAGACAAAACCACTGGATGCGGCGGACCGGCAACGGCTCGTCGGCATGAACTTGCTCGACGACACAGTCTTTAAGCCGGAATTTATAGAGCTTGTTTCTTCACGAGCTGGGACTAAAGCGCTCAGGAGCCAAGCGGCCTGACCAAAGCATCTCTCTAAAAGCTGTGGAATTGCTGACATGTGCGGCGCTTCTAAGAAAAAGACCCGTTAAGCTTCCAGAAGCGTGAAAACGCAATGAGGGCGCGGGTTCCTCAAGACCATCATTTTCATCTATCAATGGCAAGTGCAATTTGCAAAACGTGCATCGACGACTCCTACCTTGGGGAGGCGACGCGACCTTACTTCGTCACGCGAAAGTGTGTGCGATGTGACTGTAGAACCCGCTCTGCAGTAACTGTCGAGTCGCTGGCTAAAGTCATTGAACCCGTGTTGCGTAAGCACTACCGTCTTGGCGACCAAGAGAAGCGATTCAATCCGGGGAGCGACTATCGCGGTGAATGGATTCAAAGGGGCGAGTCGCTTTCTGATATCGTCAAAACGGTCACCGCTCAGTACTTCCCATTTCACGACGAACTTGTTGATGCGATTGTTGAATTGGACGATTATTGGCCTCAAGACGGAGGCGGTCCGCTTTGGGACGAGACGCAGAACTATGTCTTGCGGCCAACCTATTCGGACGACCCTGGTGAGGAATGGCGACTAGCCGCGGAGGAACTGAAGCATAGTCGCCGTTTCTTTAGTCCTCGTGCGTACGAACTCTTTGGTGACCTTTTTGCAGACGTTGGTAAGCTTGAACTCGGCGCTGGGAGGCGACGACAACTAGTTGTCGATGCGTTGCCGGCAGGGACCGGATTCTTCCGCGCACGTGTGTGTGCATCAATGTCGGCGATTAAAGCCGTCATCGCTGATGCGGCTGCGCAAGTTGGGCCGCCCCCGGCAGAGAGCGCGAAGGCAGGCAGGATGAATGCGGAAGGTGTCATCGCGCTTTATGTTGCTCTTAACGAAGACACGGCACGGGCTGAGGTTCGTCCAGCCATTGGCAACGACGTTGCGGTCATTAGGCTTGAGTCTATCGAGCGACTAAAGGTACTTGATTTCGAAAGGCTGGAGCGCGCAACGGCGATAAACAGGCTGAGCCTGTTCCAGCCTGATTACGACGAGAAGCTGAAGCGACATTGGCTCTTGCATATGCTTCATCACCTCGTCTCGCAGCCTGTCGTTCCCGGAAGAGAGGCAGACTATCTCATGACTCAGATGATGGGCGAGTACCTCAATCAGGTACATGAGGAGAAGTTCGATGGCGTTAAATTCTCTTCTGTTCAGCACGCGGGAGGCACGAACGTCGTGCTCTTCAATCGGACAACCGCGCAAGGTACGCTCGAGGAGCGGTTTGCAGTGCAATTCGTGCCAGGGAGTCTAAAATTTTCGCGAACCACAGGTGTGAAGTATTCACATGCGGCTGTCGACTACGTAGATACCCTAGGCGGAGGGCCTTTGGTTACTGTGCATGACGGTTACGGCAATGATGAAATCGAATTTTAAGTCGAGCTGCTGAGTTCAAGTGCAACGTGCAGTTCTCGTCATCATTGCATTGAGAAAAGAGGGGATTTTCTCTGCTGTATCGCGAGGAGCGCAGCATCACTAAAAGACGCTGGAAGCGGGAAAGGGTTAGCCACTGATTAACGTAGAACGAGCAATTCGGAAGGGATTGGCAACATCAAACTACAACTTTCTTAACATCGCTGCGCACTATGGCATAGTGCGTGGAGTCCGTGGATAGAGAGAGGAAATCGCAATGGCAACACTTGAATCGATTCAGGAAAAGATTGCAAAACTGCAGGCCCAGGCGGCGGTAGTGGCTTCGACCAAGTCGACCGCGGCGCTCGAAAAAATTCGAGACTTGATGCACAAACACAGCATTAGCGTTGCCGATATTGAGGCGTTCGTCGGAAAGCGCCGCGGTCGCAAGCCTGGCGAGGCGGCAAGTGCGAAGTCGGCTACATCGGCAGCGAAGTATTTTGACCCGAAGACCGGCGCAGCCTGGACCGGCCATGGGCGCGCGCCGCAATGGATTGCGAACGCGAAGGACCGGAGCAAGTTTCTCGTCGCAGGTGCAACGTCGTCCAGAAGCGCGGTCGTAAAGCGAGCCGGAAAGCCCGGCAACTATCGTCGAGGTCCGCAACCAGCGTTGTACGCTGACCCCAAGAGCGGGGCGACGTGGAGTGGCCGGGGCCGTGCACCGTCATGGATTGCAAATACGAAAGACCGAACGCGCTTCCTGATTGCGAAGCCGTAACTCGTCGTGAAGCTAGCGGGAGCGTGTTGCTTCTGCTCGCGAGGCGTCGGCAGCCATGCCGCCTTCTGCCATTAGAAGGTGCCGCAGCGACCAAAACACTGGACGCCAGGCACTTGAATTGAGTTGCCTGGTGGCATCCTCTCGCCGCGTTTTCCTGCGCCCAGAGGTCGAGTGGTGACTCGCGCAGTTCAACATGCGCGCCGGTCGTCGTCGTTGTGACATCAAGGAGAGCCCCGGCATGGCTTCGCACCCGATAGCCGTTCGGTCGGGAGAGTCTATGTATATCGGTCGTAATTTCGACCCATCGTTCATAGACGCATGTCGAATATGTATCGGCGTTCTTTGTGGTCTCTGCGGCGAACGTCAGCAACCGCTGTTCAACTGACTCGGTCATCAATGCTGAAAACTGTGCCGTTATCGTGGAGCCCATTCAGCGGGAAAGCGGTGCGCATCCCGCATCGCAGGCGTTTCTCAATTGCCTGCGTCATGCTTGCAATGAGCACGAGGCGTTGCTGATATTCGACGAAGTCCAAACCGGCGTCGGTCGAACCGGCTCGCTGTTTGGCTACATGGCTTTCGGGGTTGTGCCTGACATACTTACGACGGCGAGGGCCTAGGCAATGGCGTACCCATCGGCGCCATGCTGACGACCGACTGACGACCGACGAAATCGGGAAGCACTTTGTACCAGGCGCACACGGCTCACGTTCGGGAACAATCCGCTGGCCACAGCGGTGGCGGACAAGGTCATCCAACTGGTCAACACGTCGAGCATGCTGGAACCCGGTCGCTCGTAGTCGAACGTGCGTGTGCTGTATCTCGTGCCCGCCACATGGCCGGCATTCCGCATTTGTCTGAGGCTTGCCCAATTGCCCGGTGCGCTAACTCTACGAACGAGGGTTGAACTTCGTGATAGCGTGCTAGGATGATTCGCACAGAGCGCGCGGAGGCCGACATGGAGACGTTCACAGATACTTATCAAGGTCTCGAGATTCACGTGCAGGTCTTTTCCGTTTCGTCAGGAGAAGCCGACGTATCCTGTCGTATCGTCGACCCAACGGAGCCACGCTTGGCGCCGCTAACAGCCGAGGTTATGCGGGTGCCGGGAGGACCGTTTCCTCAGACGCTTGCGGTGCGTATCGGCGTCGCATATTGCATGGGTATCATTGACTGCTATCGTGACGAGGACGAGCACACTCTGCACTAACGGCGTTCATAATGCCCCGTGGCCGGCACGTAAGGAGTTCACGCTGCTCTGACGTGCTCGGTCTTGACGGTAGCGAGCCGGCTGCCCGCGAACGGGTCATTGCCCCAGTCAACGCCGGAGCGATGCTTAGGCTGGGCTTCCGTTGATTTGCTGATTGCGAAGTGTTCGAGCGACTGGCCCGCGCTGGTGGCCTGGACCAGCCACTGCGGGATATCGCCTTTGCCGTCCCATGTATTTCCGAAAGCGTCACGGTAACGCGCCGCTCGAGTTTTCTCTTGGTCAGCTGCGATTGACGCGGCTACATCGTCGGGTTCGATGCCCAACTCGGCCATCCTGCGGCGCAGGTAGGCCACTATGCTGTCTCGTTTTCTTTCGTCCATCGACTTGCGCTCCACTCTGGGAGCTAATCTAGAGCAGGTAAGGGTAGGTCGTATATGGCCAGGATAACACAAGTCAACTGGCGTATTCCTAGCTGCGGTCGGTTGAAGCGAATTGAGCCTACGCGGACTCACAGACCGAGCTTTTTCGAGGCTATCGCTAATGCTAACGAGCGTGTCGAATCGCTAGTGAATTGTCAAAGTAACTCAGTTCGCAGATAGCTTGGATGTAGAAGTGCGCTACCTGATGAAGGAAGTCTAAAGACATCTTTAGGTATCGAGTTTTAAATTTTGGCACAGAGAGGTATCGGTTGACTACCTGCGGCCCTTTAGCGTGAACGGTGCGAGAAACGACTGAACGTCCACTTGCTGTCCTTGCAGTAGGAGCAGTCGAGCGTGCAGCACGGTATTTTCCAGAACAAGCTTTGCGGTACTGAGAAGATAGAGCGCATGGATATCAGAGGTTGGCATACCCTCTTCGACGACGTTGTGCCGTTCTACGAGCGAGCTCATCACGAGACGTCTGAGCTCTTCCTCCCCAAAGGGTAGGTCGGCATAGTCGATGGGGTCCTCAGCTTCGACTTCACGCAACATTTCAACCAGGGTGTCGGTGCTCACTTGCATGTGTGGCTCCTTAACATCGGGGCGCGAAACGCTTTCAGGCTAACGGCTTCCTCGGCGCGTGTCCAGCGAACAAACTAAACCGGCCCTGCATCTGCGGTCGGCGGCTGGCGAGCAACGAGCGCTACGCGAAATCTGGCGGTCAGCGAGTCGATTCCCGTGACTATCCGTGCTGGTCGACCCAGACAAGAGCCCACTCCAAAACGGCGCTCTGGGCTTTCTCTTCTGAGCTAAACGTCCCTACGACCCCAGACGACTCAATAAGCCGAATGTCCCGGGTGGATTGTGCTGCTCGCAGCATCTCGGTCGGGAGCAAGAGGTTCATCTTGTTGCGCAATTGCATGTCCCCATAGTACGTAATCGGCGCAGCTTCACGCGCAGCCTGCGCCTTGAGAGATGTAAGCAACGCTCTGCGCATGAATCTGCTGGACGACAGGTTTCCGGTAGTCGAGGAACCAGCCACGGTTCAGGTTGAAGAGCTGCACAAGGTCTGACTCGGTCTGTGGGAATGGCAAATCGAGTGCGCGAACAGCGAGCGCGCGACATGCGTCGATGAGCTGTGCACGCACAAGCCAATCGCACGATGCGCCGTTTGAGCTCAGCCACATTTGGGCCGACTCGATGAGGTGGTCCGTCCGAAGCCATTCCCCACTGCGCGCAAATGCGAACAGCTGGCCGACGACAAGGAACGTGAGTAGCTCCGCTTTCGTTTCGGCATCCCACTTGTTCATTTCGCTGCTTCCACGTCAGGCGCAGTCGCGTTGTTCTTCGGCGCGCGCGGCGGAGCGGGGCACGGCTCCGCATGCATCAATTCCGCTGGGAACAGGTTGAGAAACGAGCGGGCCTCGTCCATCGAGCGGCTGCCGAGCCAGCTCTCGTAATCGGTCGGCCGCACGATGACGACCGAGCGCTTCTCGTCACCCGGTTTGTGGAAGCGCTGCATCAACGCGTGTTCGTTCGAGTTGACGGTCAGCATGGTGAACGACAGCGCCGTGCCTGCTTCGCCTTCGTCCCATTCCCTCCATAGCCCAGCAATGGCGAACGGCTCGCCTGAGGCCATGTTGATGCGCCAACGAACGGCCTTCCCGCTCTCGTAGTTCGGCTCGTAAAACGCTTCGCACGGCACGAGGCACAGCTGCTGCCGCTTCCACGCTCCGCTGAAGCTGCGCTTTTCGCCCACGCTCTCTGCGCGCGCGTTCATCGTGTCGAAGACCCGTACGCCAGGTGGGATATGCTTGCGCGGAACCATGCCGAACGTGGCGACGTCCGCCTGTTGGCCAGCCTCTGCGCGCCGGATAATTGGTGCGGGGTAGTCCTTGTAGACTTCGTCGCGCCACGGGCTCTCAGGCGGCTCCACGCCGAAATGCCGGAAGATGCGGTCGCGACGCGCAGCAGCGTAGTTCGTACACATTTTTCCTCCTGGCGAGCCGAATGCGTGGTTCCAAGCGCCAGCGCGGTGAAATAAAGCGCTGCCTTCGACTCTACGCGACAAACAGTCGGCATTCCGGCTGGCGAGCGGCCGCATGGTATTTAGCGCTCGATGCCGGCTATGCCTTCTCCTCTTGACGCACCTCCTGCATCCCTCGCTATACTGTATATCCATACAGCATTAATGGCAAAGTGATGGAGCCGGTCTGGGAATACAAATGGGCAGTCTGGGATGAGGTCAAGACCTGTTTCGTGCCCACGCCGATATGGCTCACGGATGAGGAGGCTCGTTCGGACTGGTACGCTTACGAGATGTGCGTCTACCGCCTCGAGCATACGAAGAGGGACCGCATGCACGCGGCTGGGCCCGGTGTCGACCCGCCGGCACCTGACCTACCATGGCGCCGCGAGCGGCTTGTGCGTGAGGAGCGACGCCGATATGGTCTGCCGCCTTTCTTCACGCCGCTGGATGCGGAGCTACGGCGAATCTGGACAAAGCATCCGCGGGACTACGTTCGCCAACTCGCCCTGGAAGTTCAGTGCGGGCGCTACGCTATCTCGGAACTGGAGGCGATTGCCGCGGAGGGCTATTGGCAGCTCCAGAAGGGGCACGCGACCGTCGTCGATGCTCGTCGAGCTATGGGGCGCTTCCGGCGCAGGCTAATGCAGGGGCTGCAGAGAATCGGCCCTATCACGTGGCAGAAACGTCGTTGACACGGTGGATTTGTCTTTGGCGCATTCCCTAAAATACCTCGTCTCGAAGGAGCAGGTTCGACCTCATGACCAACGACGCGAAAATCGAGCACGACATCTCGCCAGCGGCGCTGGTGGCAGGCAGCCCGTCCGAGGCTGACCGCTATCTTTGCGACCTTCTCTGGGAAAATGCGAACCCCGGCATCCGTCCGGAGCACGTGCTGAACTGGGCAAACATTCTGAGCGCCCGAGGGGAACCGTTCGCTTCGCACGCTGCAGTCTGCCATTACTGGCTCTACGAGCATTACGCTGGCTACGACCACAAACGCCCCTTCGACGCGGTGCCAGGGGATGCAGCCCGAGACGCCAAAAGCCGCTACCGAGCTGGGGGCTCGTAAGTGTGCGCCGCACGAGTGCGTGCTGCAGCCGTTACTCGCTATGGAAGCCGACTGTGCGGCGCTCTCCAGGACTGGCCGGTTGAAGCGCAGCGACAGTTACACCGGCTGAATGTTAGCAGCCTGCTTTCCCTTGGGACCCTGCTTCACTTCATACGTCACCTTCTGTCCTTCCTGAAGCGACTTGAATCCCTTTCCCTGCACTTCGGAGAAATGAGCGAAGAGGTCTTCGCCGCCGTCATCCGGAGAGATGAAGCCAAAGCCCTTTGCGTCGTTGAACCACTTCACGGTACCCGTTGCCATTTTCTACATGCTCCTGGAATTTAAGAACGTTGGCGAAGCTATCGCCAACGCATATCGATGCTGCATAGAGCAATTTAGCGAATAGACGGCTCGCGAGCAACCTTGCTTCCATTACGCAAGTCGGCGGTCGCCCGCATGCGCACTCATCCTCTTAAACACGCGCATGCAATGTGCAAAACGTCTGTGAGCCACCACGCATTTCGAGCGCATCGCCGCATGGTGCTGCCCGTATTTCTTGTACGATACGGCTCGCCCTAAAGGGCGTGCAATGCGTGTTGCATCGACAGTTCGTGGGAGAAACCGCAATGCCGGTTTATTGCACATTCACACTCAACAAGAAGACGACCTCGGCGCTGGTCTGCTCAGGCTTTGGCGCGGTCGAAGCCTACTCAGGGCACGGGAAAGGGCGGGACAATCCTGACGATGTTGCTGACCAGGATGTCGGCGCACTACCGCCGGGAACGTACTATCTGATTGACCGCCAATCGGGTGGTCGCTTCGGCTGGCTCCACGATTTTCAGGCGCGCTACTTCGGCAGTACGGACCGTCAGAGGTGGTTCATGCTGTGGAACTCGCGCGGTGGTGACGTCACGATGATTGGCGGCATCAAACGCGGTGCGTTCCGCCTGCATCCCGAGGGGCCACTGCATCTCAGCGATGGATGCATCACCGTAAAGTCCGGCGCGCTGTTCGATAGGCTGCAAAGCTATATCCGCTCGAATCCACCTGATATGGTCGTTCCAGGAACGACTTTGAAGGCCTACGGCACGGTGCAGGTGCGATGAAGAAGCTCGTTTTGTTCGGGTGGTGTGTCGCGTCCGTAGCGGTATGGCTAATCGCAGGGTGGGCGATATCGAACGGCCTGTTATCGCTGACGGGCGAGATGCCCCTGTGGCTTGAGCACGTCATTCGCTGGGGCTTCCGTGTTGTCTATCACGACGATACGCCGGACCCCGAGGACATGCAGACGGTCGCCATCACGCTCTTCATTTTGGCTGTGTTTGCGGTGTTCGCGGTTGTGGTCGTCTGGCTAAGCCGGCTCGCGTGGAAACGCGTTAGCAAGAAGCTCGCGTGATACAGAGCATAAGCATCGAAGAGCGCCGTGAGTGCTTGTGCATCATGTCGGATGTCCGGGAATGGGAAGCAAAGGGTTTCGAAGGAAGCCTGTCGAAGTCGCGAAGGGGCAAGTCATGCCCGATGTTCTTGCGCCAGCGCCAGGTTCAGGAGAGCGCCGTGTTCATTGGGTTACCTAGCGTCTGGTGAGGCCCGCTGGCGTCCCTTGAGTTCACGAAGCTCTGTTGGTTTAGGACGGTCGGTATTTTTGGTGTTCTTCGGGGCGAGGAGCCCGTATCGCAACGTCACGCCCTTCAGCGTTAATTCGCAAACATATCAACATTCAATTTTTCACCATGTATCCGATACAACAGAAATTCGGCCTTCTTTATTGTGCCACAACGCTGCTTTTTCTCACCTCCTGCCACAGCGCATCAGATAGCCCACTCGCTCGCGCAGCCTCCGCACTTGCGAAGACTGAGGCCCCCCATGACGCCGAATGGGTCCAACTCGAAAGCAGTGACGCAGCCGTGCAGGAGTGTGCCATCAAGTTCCGGGACGTCGACCACCCTTGGACTGCGCGCATTGGACTTAAGCCGGGACAGTACGCTATTCACGCTCGCATCGAACAAGACGGAACAAGTGGTTCCTGGTCGTCAGGCGAGGTTTGGTCTGATGCGAAGACCGGTGATGGCAAAGACACGCTGGATGAGAGCACGCTCAAGGCGAGATTGCATGACTGCGACACGCACGTGATGTCCGTCGGTCTGCTTGAGAGCAATCTTGGCCCTGATAATGCCGTCGTAGTAGGACTGCGGGCGCTGGAAAAGCAGGATATCGAGAAGGCGAAGGCGCTACGCAATTCGGGTCAAAGCGGCAGCTAGGTCTGATGCACTATCAAGTGGCGAATTCGTGGTCGCAGCATCGCGACATTACCGAACTGACGTTGATGCAATGCGATATTTGCCGTCAGCGTCAACGTTAGTCGACGCTGACGGCAACAACCTTTGGCGCCTGCGCCTACGAAGCTTGGCCCGGGGCCTGTGGCGCTCCCTCGAAGAGGAGTTGCAGTGGGTTCACGCCAACGGAATCGGCCGCTAGATACATGCCTGCTTAGTCGATACGGGTGAGGGCTCATTCAGGTTGCATTCGCAACGTTCGTGCAGTGTCTTGAGCCGGGCATGATGGTGACGCGCTTTGCCATAGCTGAGGCCTGCCCGGATACGTCCGTGATACGAATCTTCGAGAAGTCGAAAACGAGCGACTTGCCCACGTTTTGTCACGGTGATGTTGCCCGCGTCCGTTACATAGTTCTCTTCCGCTTCCTCGACTTCACCTAGGAGGGCGAATTCTAAGCTCTCGCAGAGCCTTGTCTTCCCAATGCTATTCGGGCCGTAGAAGAGGACGATTTGCTTGGCGACGTCGAACTTCTCGGTCAGCCGGAAGCCGCGAAACGGCCCGAGCGTGAAGTTTCGTAGTCGCCTCCACGGCCATGTACCGTATGCGGCTTGTACGACCTTCGCCGGTGCCACGTCCTGCACGTGTAGCAGCGAATCGCGCATAAGCGGGACAAGGTGGGCCGAACGGGCGCTGCGCGGCGGCGTTGTATTTGCGAGCTCGTCGAAATTCTACAAACATAGCAGGGCCAGGCGCCGAACCTCGACGGGAGTGTCTCCGCCAGGCTCGTAGAGCCACTGCACGAAAAGTTCGAAATCTTGTTTTGCGGTAGCCATGATTTTCGTCTACTTAACGTCCTTGCCGCCTGATGTAGGACGCCGGTCTGCCAGTGCATGTCATTTCACTGCGGAATTTGGACTACTAGTGGTCGCCCTTTGATGGATTCGCCACAGCCCAATGCCAAGACGCGTCCAGTGGCTTCTTGTCCGAATCTGCTCAGTGACAACGCCGCTCTCCGTCCGCTTCGCGTACGTGCTGACACTTGAACAATGGCCCGTGCGAGGCCTGCCCCGACGCTCAAGGTCGTCCAGCGCAAGTACTCTGAGTTGCCAAATATATTTCGATATGAAAGCTTTCAGGGTGGGGCAGGTGCTAGCTGAGTGATTCGGATGCATCCTCTTGGTCCGATGTTACATCCCCGTCAACATAAAATGCGCAGACCCGCAAACGTTTTCCTGCTGCTGTCGACAACATAGTAAATGCCGCTAGTCCGGGGGAACGTTGTTCGCTAGCCATCGACCTTCGACAACGTCGACTAACCAGATAATGCCACTGGAATTCGATTAATTATGCATTTTGCATGTGTGCGAACCCGAGCCTCATCCGCCACGCAGAGTTTAGGGCATACTTCAGCTTACACGCGCCCGACCAGCGCGGCAAAGCAGTCTAAAGCGACAGCGCGAGACCACAATGAACATCGATTTCCATTCTGAAGTTGTGTGTGCAATGGCTTGGCGCGGTGGGTCGCGTCCGGTGTAACGCGCTAAGAATAGCGCGCGGTTCGACCGGAGATGCAGGCTGTCGTTCGGTTCTCCACAGGACTCTCGTGGTTCGTTGCTCCGAACGCAAAGCTTGGCAACAAAGAACTGCAGGGCGCGTCCGATAATGTACGTATGCATAGGCTTTTGCCTGCTGCACAGCAACTCAAGATTGCGACCTATTGGTCGCATCTGCCGTCAGAACGGAAGCGAATAACACGGTGAAATCGGGATTCGAGCAGTACTTCAGGCCTCTTATCGGAAAGCACCTCGTCCAGAACCGCCTTCGTCGGCTTCCGGATGATAGTGCGCTGGACCCTACGGTCTCCGCTTACTTCTTGTACCCGGCGTTTGAAGGCGGGAAGCCTGCAATTGGGGCCCTTGTTAAGGCGATGAAGCTTGAGATTCCGGCCTTTTGTTGCACGAAGAGGGAGCGTGCAAGGGCACAGGAAATCGACCGAGAGAGCGGATTGGATTCCTTTGAAACTCAGATACTGGTCGACAAAGCTCGTAGTCTGTTCATCAAGGCTACCGTGGGAAAGAAGGACTCCGGGGAGGGAGGCGAACTACTGTTGTTTGCTTTCATTGAGCACTTCCTGAACGCCCCTATCATCCTTTCGAAGATGCGGTTGAAGACCAACACGCAGATGCCCGTTCACGGAGCCGATGGAGTCCACGCTCGGTGGGACGACGACTCAAACAGCCTCGTTGTCATATTCGGTGAATCCAAAGTCCACGCAACTATTCACGCCGCACTAAAGTCGGCGTCAGAATCCGTAAGCTCGTTCGCTGCTGATATTGGTGGCCGAAAGGGTTACGAGCTCCAATTGACCACTGACCATGTGGACCTTGACGGCTTCCCGGAAAACTACAAGGAAGAACTGCTCCGGTACCTCCATCCCTTCGCGACAGAGGAGGGTACGCGGCGCCAAGAGAGATTCGCCATCCTGCTGGCATACACGTCCGAAGGGTATGTGATGCCCGACAGCGTAAAGGCGGCCGAGGCAGAAGAAACGTTTCTCAGACACTACCGGAAGAAACTCGCGCCTGCAGTAAATCTCGCGAAGCAGCGTCTCGAGAAGGTCGGAGTGGACCTAGAGATGGTCGACCTGTTTATTTTGCCAATGCCCAATGTCCAGGAGTTCCGGGATATGTTCGACAAGGTGCTGCGTGACGGACTTTAGAACACGATTGGCGGACGAAGTATCGACGCACGATGATTTTCGAGCAGCGTACGATTGCCTCCAGCGCGATAGCCTAATTTCGCTGCTGAACGGTCGACGGCGATTGACGGCAGACCTAAGTAAGAAACTTCTCCGGTCAGCATTGATATTCGCGCAGAGTGGCCGTGAGTCCCATTTCATGCTCGCGCAGAACATCGCGTACTGTCTTGCTGCGACGCCTATAACGGATGAAGAGCGGGTGGTATGTCGACATATTCTCGCAACCGTCGGCAATTTTCCGGCCGGAGATTTCATATCTTCGACCGTTGACGATAAGGCCAGGTTGCCTTGGCAGTTGGAAATGTCCGAGCTCGGGAGGCGAGAACGCAACACAGTTTTTGTTTCGGGAAAACCGGAACTGCTGACAGATTTTCAGTTCAACGTATGGGGCGAGCTGCATGGGCACCAGCACATTAGTGTTAGCGCACCTACGTCGGCAGGGAAGTCGTACATTGTCCAAGCCTTCATTAAAGAGACCTTGGAGAATTCCGACGCTGTTTTAGACATTGCATACGTCGTTCCGTCACGCTCGCTGATTCATGAGGTACAAGGCAACCTGTCGAGGCTTCTAGGCAACTTGGATAATGCACCAGTGGTCAGCAGCGTCCCCCGTACAAGACTTGAGTTGGCGCCACACCAATCGCGCGTGTTTGTGTTTACCCAAGAGCGTCTTCGGACGGCCCTCGACCAAAGCGAGTTAACACTCGATTTGCTGATTGTCGATGAAGCGCAGCAAATTGCGGACGGTGCCCGCGGGATGCTATTGCAGAACTGCCTTGAGGACGTGGCAACACGGATGCCGCGTTCCAAGATTCTGTTCATTACACCTGGAACGCAGAGCGCGGCATCCATAGGCAGGTTGCTTGGCATACAAGGCATGGCCGACATCGGAACAAGGCTAAGACCCGTTCGTCAGAACCTCATCTACGTGAACTTTGAGGAAGCTAAGCGTGATGAACATATGGTACTCACGCTGCAACGACCAGAAGGGGGCCGTCTGCACATTGGCAGATTGCTTGCGAGCGAAGCAAATTCCGAAATCGACCGATTCATCGACGCAATTTTGCGTCTGGGCGTGGATGGGCAAAGCCTCGTCTATGCGTCTTCTAAGCATCCCGCCGAAGGCATCGCGAATGAGATAGCAAGGAGAAACGCGAGCGATGATTCCGAACTGCGTCTACGCGAACTCGCCAATTTTATTAGAAAGCACGTTCATCCGGAGTTCACACTGGCCGATTGCGTTGAGCAAGGGGTCGGCTTCCACTTCGGGAACATGCCAACAAACATTACAAAAGCAATTGAGGAATATTTCTCGGAGGGCCTGCTCCACACATTAGTCTGCACCTCAACGCTTCTTCAGGGAGTGAATCTTCCAGCTCGCAATATCTTTCTGTACAAGCCGGAAAAAGGCAGTCATACGCCGATGAATCCAGATGATTTCTGGAATCTTGCAGGGCGAGCTGGGCGACTCAGAAAAGACACGCACGGAAATGTGTTCTTGGTTAGCTATGATTCTTGGAAGAACAGGCCGGCGCACGAGCCGCCATCCACTTCTGTAACATCAGCATTTACGACAGCGCTGACGACCGAGCAGCCATCAATGCTCACGTTTGCGCGCAACCACAATCACAACTCGGGCGTTCGCCGAACAGCGTTTGCAGAGAGCGTGTTCGCACGCCTGTTCACTGATGCGAAAACAGGTGTTCTCGACGAGACGATTCGGCGCGTTGCCCCGACGGGATTGCACTCGACCGCAGTGCAATTGGTTGCCTCCGTAAAGGGCCACCTAGACAGGGTGACGTTGCCCGCAGAGCATCTGAAGCGTCATGCGATGATTTCGCCGCTGCGCCAGCAGCAAATGTACGACGTGCTCAGGGACGCGGTCGTCAAAGGGAATATGGAGGTCCACATACCTTTACATCCCCGACAAAAATACGGCGAGGTCAAAGAGCGGCTCATGTTCATTCTGTCGCTCATACACTCAAACATCGAGGGGATTCCAAGTCGCGCCCACCGTTACTACGGTTGGTTTGCGTTGTCATGGATGCGGGGTCGCTCGCTGTATGACATGATTGACTTTCAGCTCAAGTGGACCCGGATACAAGCGCAGAAGGATGGATATGACGGCCTCGTTCCTGCCGGCAACACTATTAAACGAGTGATGAAGCAGATTGAGGAGCAACTTCGATTCAAATACGTGAAATTTGTTGCATGTTACATCGATTTGCTCAAGCTTGCGGCTAAGGCCGAGAGCGGCGTGGAGCTGAACGATGTCCCGCCTATTCCTCTCTTCTTGGAGCTCGGCGCTTGTTCGGGAACAAGGATTGGTTGCATGGACCTAGGGATGTCTCGAATCGCAGCGCGGGAAGTAACTGACATCTGGGAAAGCAAGGACCAAGACAGGGGCAGTGTCAAAAAGCAGTGGAGGCCATTGCGGAGCGCAAATCTTAGGAGGTGAGCGCAGCTAGTAGGACG
>NZ_JAAGPR010000078.1 GCF_017104965.1 Paraburkholderia sp. Ac-20340 | reverse complement strand
TTGTCAAACGCAATCTCAAGTTGATACAGCTTCGGACGCAAACGCAATCGTAATTTGATACACCCGCTCATGCGGTTAATGACTGGGGGCTGCCTCCTTCGAATTGCGTTTGCGTTTGATGTCGTCTGCGTCGTTTAGGTGCGGTGGTGGCATGCGGTTGATCATGCCGGCCTGACGTTTTTCCTTCAACCTGTACGAGTCGCCGGAGATCGGCACGACGTGTGCGTGATGAAGAAGCCGGTCGAGGAGCGCCGCCGTGAGCGTTGCATCGTCAGCGAAGGTCTGGTCCCACTGGCCGAACGGCAGATTGCTGGTCAGGATGAGACTGCCGGTTTCGTATCGTTTGGCGACCACCTGGAAGAGCAGGTTCGCCTGCTCCCGGTCCATGGGCAGGTATCCCATCTCGTCAATGATGAGAAGCTTGTAGGGCTTCGTGATCCGCTTGATGGTTTCCTCGAGCTGGTTGCGGCGCAACGCTGTCGTCAATTGCATCAGCAGATCGGCGGCAGTGATGAAGCGAGTGCGAAACCCGGCCTGCGTTGCACGATATCCAAGCGCGACAGCAAGATGGGTTTTACCAACGCCACTGGGTCCGAGGAGCACGACATTCTCGGCACGCTCCACAAAGGCAAGACTGCCGAGTTCGAGAACCAGTGCTTTCGGCACGCCGAGTGCGAATTCGAAGTCGAATTCATCAAGCGTCTTGATTGCCGGGAAGCCAGCTAGACGCGTCAGCATCCGGCGCATTCGTTCCGCGCGTGCCATCGCTTCATCCTTCAAGGCCTGTTCGAGGAAGTCGAGATAGCCGAGTTCGCGTTTCGCGGCCATCTGGCCGAGATGTGCAATCTGTGTCGGCAAGTGCAGCAGGTTGAGCTGCTTGCACAACACAGTCAGTCGTTCGAGCTGTGGCGTCATGCGCTTACCTCCTGCGCGCGGCTGAACGCGTCGTAAACCGACAACGGGTGCTGCAACGGTCTGTTCCACTCCGGGCTCGCGTACCGTGATGCTGGTTTCGGCTGCTGATGTGGCGTCGCGCCCGTTCTAACCGATCGTCCCACGTAGGGTGCCGGCAGTGGCAGAAGATGCGGCCGTTCCTCGAGCAACACCTCAGCTGGAACCCGTTTGGTAGTGCCGTGCACACGGACGTTGGCGACGTCGCGCAACCACAGTCTGACGCGCTCATTGCACAGGCCGCAGTCGGCTGTGAGCCCTGCCTGCTTAAGCATTGAAACCAACGGGACCCAGAAGCTGTAGCGCAGATATCCGTTCATACGCTCGACTTTGCCCTTCGTCTTCGCGCGGTATGGCTTGCACACGCGAGGTACGAACCCATGGTGTTTGGCGAAGTCAGCGAACCCCGGATGATATCGGTGCTGCTTCTTGCCATAGGCATCGCGTTTCAGGATCACCGTCTTCATGTTGTCGTACACGATCTCTCTGGTGACGCCGCCAAATGCCTCGAATGCCCGCACATGGCAAGCCAGCAGCGTTTCGATACGCATGTCGGTGACAAACTCCGCGTAGCTGACCCGGCTGTAGCCCAATGTCGCAACGAACGCCGCGAGCATGCCGAGTTTGTGCCCCGGCTTGCGAAACTCGATCCAGTCCATCTGCATCTGATGGCCCGGCTCTGTCTCGAACCGGACCACTGGATCGGGGCGTGCAGCGGGTCGAAGCTTCTGCAGATACTCCTGCACCCGGCGTAACCCGCCCGTGTAGCCGCGCTCCTCAATCTCCCGCTTGAGCACCGTCGCCGGAATCCAGTCCGGCTTCGCTGCTTCGACCCGGCCCTCCAGATAAGCCTTGAAGGGTGCAAGCTTGCCGGCGACTGGTTGCCGGGCCTTACGCTGCGGCGGACCCGATTCCAGATATTTCCTGACTGTGTTGACTGACATGCCGGTCTCGACCGCGATGTCCCGGAGGCTGTTTCCCTGGCGACGCAGAATCTCGATTTCCATGTACTCCTCGTAGCTGATCACGGGCCGCCCAAAAGGAGCAACCCTACAACGAGGTGTATCAATTCCTAACTGCGTTGCTGTATCAATTTACAACTGCGCGCGACA
>NZ_JAAGPR010000077.1 GCF_017104965.1 Paraburkholderia sp. Ac-20340 | reverse complement strand
CGGTCGCGCGCAAGGGCGGCGTGGCGTGGGTCTCGCAGTCCAACGCGCTGACCAACGCGGTGCTGCGCTGGGCCGATGCGCGCGGCCTGGGCTTCTCGCACGCGGTCGCGCTGGGCGACGAGGCCGAAAAGCGCGCTGCTCGGCCCGAACTGGACGCGCCTGCCCGCCCTGCACGCCGCAGCGCACGCGGCTCCCGACAACCGTCTCGCCCTGACCATCGACGATGGCCCGGACCCGGAAGTCACGCCGCGCGTGCTCGACCTGCTCGACGCGCACGGCGCACGCGCCACGTTCTTCTGTATCGGCGATCTCGTGCGGCAGCATCCGCTCGTGGTCGAGGCGATCGTCGCGCGCGGCCATGACGTCGAGAACCATAGCCAGCGGCATCGGCATACGTTTTCGGTGTCGGGACCGGGCGCGCTGCGCCGCGAAATCGAAACCGCCCAGCGCACTTTCGCCGATATCACCGGGACGCGCCCGCAGTTCTTCCGCGCGCCCGCCGGCCTGCGCAATCCGTTTCTCGAACCGGTGCTCTGCGATCTGGGCCTGCATCTGGCGAGCTGGACGCGGCGCGGCTTCGACACGCGCGAGCGCGACGCGGGCAAGGTCACGCAGCGCCTGCTGGACAGCCTCGCGCCGCGCGACATCCTGTTGCTGCACGACGGCCATGCGGCGCGCGGCGCGGATGGCGAGCCCGTGATCCTCGCGGTGCTGCCCGAGTTGTTGCGCGCCGCCGCGCACGCGCAACTGCGCTGGACGACGCTGCGCGAGGCGCTCGCCGACAGCCTGCCCGCAGTGCCGAAACGCCTCGACATCTCCGCCGGAAAAGCGGTTGAAGCGGCCCCGTTTGATAAAATTTGATGAATGACAAGGTGGGGCCGCGCAGCCCGGCGGTCCTCGAACACGTCCTCACCGACCTCCCGACCAGACGACATTCGTGAACCCACTCCTGCTCTCGCACTACACCGCCACGAGTTGCCTCGGGCGCGGTCTCGACGCGATGCTCGACGCCCTGCGCAACCAGCGCGGCGGCCTCGCGCCCTGCGATTTCGAACGCGCCGACCTCGACACCTGGATCGGCAAGGTCGAAGGCGTGGACGATGTGACGATCCGCGCCGGCCTGGAGATCTACAACTGCCGCAATAACCGGCTGGCCCAGCTCGGCCTCGAACAGGACGGCTTCGCCGCGAGCGTCGCCGCTGCCGTGGCGCGCTACGGCGCAGACCGCGTGGGCGTGTTTGTCGGCACCAGCACGAGCGGCATCCTCGAAACCGAGCGCGCCTATCGCCAGCGCGACATGGCCACCGGCAAACTCGCGGCCGGTTTCCACTACGCCGAAACCCACAATCCCTACGCGCTGGCCTCGTTCGTGCGCGCGTATTTCGGGCTGCGCGGGCCGGCCACGTCGATTTCCTCGGCGTGTTCGTCCGGGGCCAAGGTGTTCGGTTCGGCGCGGCGCATGATCGAAGCCGGGCTGATCGACGCGGCGGTGGTTGGCGGCGTCGATTCGCTGTGCCTGACCACGCTGTACGGTTTCAACTCGCTCGAACTGCTGTCGCGCCAGCCGTGCCGTCCGTACGACGTGGCGCGCGACGGCATTTCGATCGGCGAGGCGGCGGGCTTTGCGCTGCTCGAACGCCTGCCGCAGCAAGCCGATGCGCTCGATGACGACGCCGTGCTGCTGATCGGCGTAGGCGAGTCGAGCGATGCGCACCATATGTCGTCGCCGCATCCCGACGGTCTGGGCGCGCGTGCGGCCATGGAACAGGCGCTCGCCAGCGCGGGCCTCGCGCCGGGCGACATCGGCTATATCAACCTGCACGGCACCGCCACGCCCAGCAACGACGCCGCCGAAAGCCGCGCCATCGCTGCGCTGTTCGACGCCGCGCCCGCGAGTTCGACCAAAGGCGCGACCGGCCACACGCTGGGCGCGGCGGGCGCGCTGGAAGCCGTGGCCTGCGCGCTCGCGCTGCGCCATCGCTTTATTCCCGCGGGCGTGAACACCACCCAGCCCGACCCGGCACTGGGCGTCGACTACGTGCTGCAAAGCCGCGACGCCGATGTGCGCGCCGCGCTGAGCAATTCGTTCGGCTTCGGCGGCACCAACTGCAGCCTGCTGTTCGGCAGCGCGCGATCCTTTGGGGCGAACACGCCATGAAACTCCATGTCTGCCTCGAAAGCATCGGCGTGATCGGCCCGGGTCTGCCCGACTGGCCGCACGCCGCCGACGTGCTCGCGGGCCGCACGCCCTACGCGAGCGCGCGCACCGTGCTGCCGCCGCCCGCCTCGCTGCCA
>NZ_JAAGPR010000076.1 GCF_017104965.1 Paraburkholderia sp. Ac-20340 | reverse complement strand
CCGCCGCGGTGAGCGCCGCGCCGTGCAGATAGCCGCGCGCGAGGTTGTCGCCGCCGATGCACAACTCGCCCGCCGCGCCAGGCGCGACGTGCGCGCCGTCGCGGTCGAGCACGCGCAGCGCCGTGTCGTGCAGCGCGACGCCCAGCGTCACCGGCTGACCGGCTGCCACGCGGCCGATGCTCGACCAGATCGTGGTTTCGGTCGGGCCGTAGACGTTGCGCAGATCGACGCCGCGTTGCAGCAGCGCGGTGGCGAGATCGCCGGACAACGCCTCGCCGCCGCAGAGCGCCTTGAGCCGCTGGGTGCTCTCATGCGTGCGCAGATGCGAGCCCAGCGGCGCGGCGGCGCGCGCTTCGCTTTCCAGCACCATGCGCCAGCCCGTCGGCGTGGCCTGCATCACGGTCGCGCCGCTTTGCGCCAGCAGATCGAGCAGACGCGCGCCGTCGAGCACGGCGTCGCGCGAGGCCAGTTCCACGCGCGCGCCGCGCGTGAGCGGCAGATGCAGTTCGAGCGCGGCGATATCGAAGGAAATCGTCGTCACGCTGAGCCAGACGTCGCGCGAGGAGAAGTCCAGATGCTGTTCCAGGCTCGCGAGCAGGCGGTCGAGGCTCGCGTGGCTCACGCACACGCCTTTCGGCTCGCCGGTCGAACCGGAGGTGTAGATCACGTAGGCGGCCTGTTCGGGCGCGATGGGCGTGGCGAGGTCGGTCGGCGCTTCGTTGGCGACATCGCTGGCATCGACGAGCGTGCGGTCCGCGAAGCAATCGGCGAGGCGCGCGGCGCTGGCCGCGTCGGTCACGATCAGGTCGATGCACGCGTGATCGAGGATGCGCTGCAGCCGTTGCGGCGGATGCGACGGGTCGAGCGGCACATAGGCCGCGCCGGTTTTGCTCACGCCGTAGAGCGCGGCAACCATCGCCGCCGAGCGCGCCACGCACACGCCGATGCGCCGTTCCGCACGCGCGCCGTGACGCAGCAGCCGATGCGCGATGCGATTCGACCAGGCGTTCAAGGCGGCATAGTCGATCGCCTCATCTTCGCAACTAACAGCCAGCGCCGCAGGGCGCTGTACGGCTTGGGCCGCGAGGCGCGCGCCAATCGGCGCGAAGGCATGACCGGCGATGCGCGGCAGGCGGACGGTGGTGGCATCGGTGGCATCGGTAGCAAAAGAAGCCGCTTGCAGGCCGAGTTCGGCAACCGCGCGTTCTTCGCCGTTGCACAGCGCATCGAGCGCATCGCGCCACGCCTGCGCCAGTGCGGGCAGTCGCGCGGCGCTCACGCGCGCGCCATCCGCGAGCCAGCTGACGTGGCCTTCGCGGTCGTTCGACATCAGGATGGTCAGCGGATAGTGCGTGCGTTCGACCGAGGCCACGCCGCTCACGCGCAGCGCGCCGAAGCGTCCGCGCAGCGAGTCGTCGAGCGGATAGTTTTCGAACACGAGCAGGCTGTCGAACAGCGCGTCGCCGCTGCGGCCGCTCCAGCGTTGCAGATCGGCGAGCGACACGTGGCCCGCTTCCTGACGCTGCGCCTGGCGTGCGTGCAGCGCGCGCAGCCAGTCGCCGGTGCGCTGCGCGGCGGGCACTTCGATCAGCGCGGGCAGGCTGTTGATAAAGAGGCCGACCATCTGCTGCGAGCCCGCCAGTTGTGCGGGACGGCCGGCGACCGTCGTGCCGAACGCCACGTGACGGCCGAAGCCGCGGCGCGCCAGCACCAGCGCCCACGCGGCCTGCGCGAGCGTATTCACGGTGACGCGCTGGCGTTGCGCGGTTGCGCGCAGGCGCGCGGCGAAGTCGGCGCCGAGCGTTTGGGCATACGTGGCCGATGCGGCTGCGCTGCTTTGATCGGCGGATTGATGTTGCAGCAGCGGTTGCAGCAGCGTAGCTGGTTCTGGATGGCGCTCGAATTCGTCGAGCCACCGGTCGCGCGGTTCAGGTTGCGCGCGCAACCATTCGACGTAAGCGCGGAACGGCTGCGTGGGCGCGGCGTGCGTGCTGTGACCGGCCACGCGCGCGGCGTAATCGTCGGCGATTTCGCCCAGCAGTTGTGCGCTGCTCCAGCCGTCGAGCAAGGCGTGATGGATCGTACGCACGAGGTCGTGCGCGCCGTCCGGGCGGCGCAGCAGCGTCAGACGCAGCAGCGGCGCGCGCGTGAAGTCGAAGCCGCGCAGGCGGTCGGCTTCGCACCAGGCGTCGAGCGCATCGGCATAACGCGCGGGATCGCCATCGGCGAGATCGTCGATTTCCTCGAAGGGCACAGTGGCCGTGTGCTGCACGATCTGCAAGGGTGCGCCCTGCGACGGCAGCGCGAAGCGCGTGCGCAGAATCTCATGCCGGTCGAGCGCCGATTGCCACGCGGCGCGCAGGGCCGCGCGGTCGAGTGGGCCGTCGAGCGTCAGGCGCAACTGGTTGACGTAGACGCCCGCGCCCGCGTCGAGCGCGTGGAACAGCAGGCCGCTTTGCAGCGGCGTCGCGGGGTAGAGGTCGCGCACGTCGCGCGGGTCGAGGCGCAGCGCGTCGAGCGCGTCCTGGCTCAGCGCGGCGAGCGGGAAATCGGCGGCGTCGAGCGCGATGTCGCCCGCTGCGCAACGCGCGGCCAGCGCGCCGAGTTGCGCTTCGAAGCGCGTCGCGAGCGTTTGCGCGGCGGCCGCGTCCAGACGCGCGGGCAGGTGGCGCAAGCTCACGCTCAGGCGTGCGTTGGCGACCCAGGCGTTGACGTCGAGCGCGTAGTCGATCGGCGAATCGGCGTGGATCGCGGGGCCGACGTCTTCGTCGAGCGCGAAGGACAGCACGCCAGCCAGTTCGCCGGAGCCCGGCAGGCTCTGGTCGAAGCGGCCGAGGTAGTTGAAGCTGATCGCGGGCGTAGCCGTGCCGTAGACGTAGCGGCCGCCGAAGCCGAACGAACGCAGATCGCGGATCGTGCCCGAACCTGCCGTGTTGACGTTCGCGAGCGTCGTCGAGAAGGTCGTGGTCGAAGCCGAAGCCGGGTACGTGATG
>NZ_JAAGPR010000075.1 GCF_017104965.1 Paraburkholderia sp. Ac-20340 | reverse complement strand
TACTGCATAAGGAGCCTGACGATTACCTACTTTCACACGGGCAATCCGCACTATCATCGGCGTGGAGTTGTTTCACGGTCCTGTTCGGGATGGGAAGGGGTGGGACCAACTCGCTATGGTCATCAGGCATAAGAGGTTGCTGCGTCGCAGTGTTCTGCGCCACAGCCAATCGGGAAGAAGCGTAAAGAGTGTGTGTTGCTGAATTGGGGTTGTGTTGTTTCAGGCACAACACGTGATCTCAACCGTATGCGTCTTTGAGACCCTGCGCCTTGCTGCGCAAGGTGGGGCATCCATAAGTGCTGAAGCACTAACGGCTGCCGACACACACCTGTTATAGGATCAAGCCTTACGGGCAATTAGTATCAGTTAGCTTAACGCATTACTGCGCTTCCACACCTGACCTATCAACGTCCTGGTCTTGAACGACCCTTCAAGGGGATCTAGTCCCCGGGGAAGTCTCATCTTGAGGCGAGTTTCCCGCTTAGATGCTTTCAGCGGTTATCTCTTCCGAACATAGCTACCCGGCGATGCCACTGGCGTGACAACCGGTACACCAGAGGTTCGTCCACTCCGGTCCTCTCGTACTAGGAGCAGGCCCCCTCAAACTTCCAGCGCCCACGGCAGATAGGGACCAAACTGTCTCACGACGTTTTAAACCCAGCTCACGTACCTCTTTAAATGGCGAACAGCCATACCCTTGGGACCGGCTACAGCCCCAGGATGAGATGAGCCGACATCGAGGTGCCAAACACCGCCGTCGATATGAACTCTTGGGCGGTATCAGCCTGTTATCCCCAGAGTACCTTTTATCCGTTGAGCGATGGCCCTTCCATACAGAACCACCGGATCACTATGACCTGCTTTCGCACCTGCTCGACTTGTCAGTCTCGCAGTCAAGCACGCTTATGCCATTGCACTATCAGCACGATTTCCGACCGTACCTAGCGTACCTTCGTACTCCTCCGTTACCCTTTGGGAGGAGACCGCCCCAGTCAAACTGCCTACCATGCACTGTCCCCGATCCGGATCACGGACCAAGGTTAGAACCTCAAACAGATCAGGGTGGTATTTCAAGGACGGCTCCATGCAGACTAGCGTCCACACTTCACAGCCTCCCACCTATCCTACACAAACCGGTTCAAAGTCCAATGCAAAGCTACAGTAAAGGTTCATGGGGTCTTTCCGTCTAGCCGCGGGGAGATTGCATCATCACAAACACTTCAACTTCGCTGAGTCTCGGGAGGAGACAGTGTGGCCATCGTTACGCCATTCGTGCAGGTCGGAACTTACCCGACAAGGAATTTCGCTACCTTAGGACCGTTATAGTTACGGCCGCCGTTTACCGGGACTTCAATCAAGAGCTTGCACCCCATCATTTAATCTTCCGGCACCGGGCAGGCGTCACACCCTATACGTCCACTTTCGTGTTTGCAGAGTGCTGTGTTTTTATTAAACAGTCGCAGCCACCAGTTTATTGCAACCCCTTCACCCTCAGAGCGCAGGCTCTTCAAGCTACAAGGGCGTACCTTATCCCGAAGTTACGGTACCAATTTGCCGAGTTCCTTCTCCCGAGTTCTCTCAAGCGCCTTAGAATACTCATCTCGCCCACCTGTGTCGGTTTGCGGTACGGTCACTGTTGAACTGAAGCTTAGAGGCTTTTCTTGGAACCACTTCCAGTTGCTTCTGCTCCTAAGAGCATGGCCTCGCACCCTTGAATTCCGCGCCCGGATTTGCCAAAGCGCCTTCTCCAATGCAAGGACCGGGACTTCCAACACCCGGACAACCTTCCGCGATCCGTCCCCCCATCGCATTCAACAATGGTGCAGGAATATTGACCTGCTTCCCATCAGCTACGCATTTCTGCCTCGCCTTAGGGGCCGACTCACCCTACGCCGATGAACGTTGCGTAGGAAACCTTGGGCTTACGGCGAGGGGGCCTTTCACCCCCTTTATCGCTACTCATGTCAGCATTCGCACTTCTGATACCTCCAGCACACTTTTCAATGCACCTTCGCAGGCTTACAGAACGCTCTCCTACCATGCATATAAATATGCATCCGCAGCTTCGGTATATAGCTTAGCCCCGTTACATCTTCCGCGCAGGACGACTCGATCAGTGAGCTATTACGCTTTCTTTAAAGGGTGGCTGCTTCTAAGCCAACCTCCTGACTGTTTTAGCCTTCCCACTTCGTTTCCCACTTAGCTATATTTGGGGACCTTAGCTGGCGGTCTGGGTTGTTTCCCTCTTGACACCGGACGTTAGCACCCGATGTCTGTCTCCCGTGATTGCACTCTTCGGTATTCGGAGTTTGCTATGGCGACGTAATCCGCAATGGACCCATCAACCATGACAGTGCTCTACCCCCGAAGGTGATACACGAGGCACTACCTAAATAGTTTTCGGAGAGAACCAGCTATTTCCAGGTTTGTTTAGCCTTTCACCCCTATCCACAGCTCATCCCCTAACTTTTCAACGTTAGTGGGTTCGGTCCTCCAGCACGTGTTACCGTGCCTTCAACCTGGCCATGGATAGATCACCTGGTTTCGGGTCTACACCCAGCGACTAATCGCCCTGTTCGGACTCGCTTTCGCTACGCCTGCCCTATTCGGTTAAGCTTGCCACTGAATGTAAGTCGCTGACCCATTATACAAAAGGTACGCCGTCACCCCTTGCGAGGCTCCGACTGTTTGTATGCATGCGGTTTCAGGATCTATTTCACTCCCCTCCCGGGGTTCTTTTCGCCTTTCCCTCACGGTACTGGTTCACTATCGGTCGATCACGAGTATTTAGCCTTGGAGGATGGTCCCCCCATCTTCAGACAGGATTTCACGTGTCCCGCCCTACTTGTCGCATACCTAGTTCTTCCTCGCTGTTTTCGCCTACGGGGCTATCACCCACTATGGCCGCACTTTCCAGAGCGTTTGGCTAACAACGAAGATAAAGAATGCAGGCTGGTCCCATTTCGCTCGCCACTACTCTGGGAATCTCGGTTGATTTCTTTTCCTGCGGCTACTTAGATGTTTCAGTTCGCCGCGTTCGCTTCGCATGACCTATGTATTCAGTCATGGATACTCCATACGGAGTGGGTTTCCCCATTCGGATATCGGTGGATCAAAGCTTGTTTGCCAGCTCCCCACCGCTTTTCGCAGGCTACCGCGTCCTTCATCGCCTGTGATCGCCAAGGCATCCACCACATGCACTTGTTCGCTTGACCCTATAACGGGTGTGTCTCTGGCTCCC
>NZ_JAAGPR010000074.1 GCF_017104965.1 Paraburkholderia sp. Ac-20340 | reverse complement strand
ATTTTGCGCACCACTGCTTTGGGACTATCAATCTGAACCAGCAAACGTGAACGGAGAATGTGTTACCCATGTCTCCGTACACCTGTTACCTATGTCTCCAGTCCATACACAGCGGCAAAGAAAAGTAAGCAAAAGAAAGCCGCTCACACCGCCAGAATGACGCAGTCCACAAACCGCCTTACGCGGGGAATGGTGTAGGGGCATCCGGCATCTCGCACCTTCAAAGGTAGTGACAAAGCCGTCATTCATCCCGTTGCTCGCTGCGCGTGCAACGGTTGGGTCTGCCACGGAAACCAGCAAACCTTCGGTTTGCGTTATGCCCATCGGGGCGCGTAGCGCCCCCGGGTGGGCGGGCGCCTTGTCACTTTGCTTCGTGGTGCGAAGTGTCGGATGCTCCTATACCTTTCCCCCTGAACGGCTGTTTGCCAACTGCGTCACACTGGCGGTGTGAGCGGCTTTCTTTTGCCTACTTTTCTTTGCCGCTGCAAAGAAAAGTAGGTGCCGCCCCGCACAGGGGCAACGCTAATAGACCGACACGACCACAAGGCAATGTGCCAACCACCCAATAAAAGGTGAGCACATTCGGGAGCCACCCAATCGCATGAAAGTTGCGCCCACACCGATCTAAAAAGCCCCTTAATCAAAGGCCTACAAAACAAACACCGCCCCAGCTCTCACCCCCGATATCAATCACAAAGGTGAGCCTTTCCGGGATCAAGAATCAAAACCCCCAACGGTGAGGCCAGCCCTCAAAACCCCTGCACCGGCCCCAAAAGCAAACCATCAGTTAGGCTTCCCACGCCCCGCATTCCGCCCACCATTGCGCGCATCGCGCCCACCACCCTCATCGTCCTCGAACGAGCGCCCTTCAACATCCCGCTCACCCGACATATCGATAAGAAAATTCCGCTGCGGATTAGCCAGCTCGATCCCGCGCTCGGCAAAGTGAGTCAACACACGCCGATTAAACTCACGCTGCACGCCCCACCGCGACGAATCCTTACACTGAATCTGCCCCACCAGCGTGACACTCGCGCCATCGACCGAGTCCACGCCCCAGTAAGCGAAATCGCTAAGAATCCCGTTCTTGAACGCGTCCTCGCCACGAATTTCCGCACCGATGTCTTTCAGCGTAGCGATAGCCCGTTCGAGATCCGCGCCATTGGCGATCATCACCTTGACGGCCGCATTGCCGATGCCGCGATTCGTGTTGTTCACCGTCGTCACCGAACTGAACGGCACCGTATACAGCGAGCCATCGCCGCCACGCAGACGCACCGTGCGAATCGAGAGAAATTCCACCGTGCCCGACACACCAGCGACCGTCACCCAGTCGCCCACCTGCATCGCGTTTTCAGTGAGCAGAAAAATACCGGTGATGAAGTCCTGCACAAGCTTCTGCGAACCAAAACCCAGCGCCACGCCGAAGATACTCGCGCCGGCAATCAAGGGCGCGGTGTTGATGCCAAGCTGCGAAAGCGCAGTCAGACCCACCACCACGAAAATCGCCACAAAGAGCGTGGTGCGGAACATCGGCAACAGCGTGCGCAGTCGCGCGGCGCGCACGTAATCGCCGGCGTCGGTCCACGCGTTGAGGCGGCGCTCGGCCGCGCCATTCGCGGCTTCCCAGATCACGATCGCGACCACGATGGCAACGGCGATCGTCAGCAGCGCGGAGCCCAGCAGATGGCCGATCGGCGCGCTCACCAGGAAGCGGCCCGGATGCAGTCCCCAGACGTGCAGCAACACGTCGAGCATGACGATCCACAGCGCCGCCATCACGACGCGCCGCACAGCCGGGTAATAGCGATACGCGCGGCGTTGCGCGATGGTCAGGTTTTCGCCCTTGCCGTTCGGATCGAAGACGCGCCCGATCGCGCCCAGCACGACAATCGCCAGCATGCGCGCGCACAGCAGCACGCCCAGCGAGATGCCGCCCGCGCGAATCAGTTCCTGATAGCCGCCGCGCAGGTCGAGCGCCCAGACGAACCACAGCGCCATCACCACGAAGATCGCGGCAATCGCCCAGATATCGGCGAACCAGTGCACGAGCCACGCGAACGAGCCGCGCGAGGCCGCCGAATTGCGGATGCGCTCGGCCACCGCATGGCGGCATTGCAGGATCATGATCGCGATCGCCACGTGCGCCACCAGGATCACGAGCTTCACGAGCGCGAGGTGCGCGTCCTCGGTCATGCCGAGCGGCACGGCGCCCGCCAGCGCGCCGCCCACGCCGCCAATCACGACGATGCGCGTGAGCCAGCGTTGCGAGAATTCGGCCCAGACGCTGGTCATCGGCGTGAGACGCAGGTCGTCGGAATCGGGCGCGAACAACAGCTTGCCGATCGCGATGATGACGCGGCAGATCACCCAGGCATCGACCACGTGACCGACTGCGGCGGCCGGCGCGGCATCTTCGGGACCGAACAGCGAGAGCACGCCGGCGGCACACAGCCCGAAGCCGATCACGGGCACGAGTTCGAGCAGCGTGATGACAAAGGCCATCGGCAGGCGTTTGAGCAGGCGCCAATGGTGCGCGCCACGGCTGCGCTGCAGCGCTTCGCGCGCGAGCGCGGCCGCGCTTTGCACGTAGGACTTGTCGCTTGCGGCAGGCACTTCGGCGCTTTCCGCGGCGATGGCGTTGGCATCGATGCCCGCTTCGGGATCGTCCGTGCCCATGCCGGCGGCGCTGCGCAGGGCGTCTTGATCGGCATCTTTCTGCGCCGCTTTGATCGCGGCGGTGCCGCTCGCTTCGGGCGTTTGCGGCTGCGCCGGTGCGGCTGCGGCGGCGGTCGGCGTGGCACTGCTGCTGCCTTCGTCGCGATGCGCGGCCGCGTGTTCGACGATCGCGCGATGCGGCCGGGCGATCAGGCGCCGCAGCAGCGCTTCGAGCGCCAGCGCAGGCACGAGTGTGAGCAGCAGCACGCGCAGCAGGCCGATCAGGATTGCGTGCCCTTGCGGCGTGCCCAGCCGCACGCTCCACCAGTCGCGCGCCGATCTCACATTGAACAGCGCGCCGCGTGCGCGCAGCAACTGGCGGCCGATCACGCGCGCGCCGTGCGCCGCGCCATCGGCGATCTGCAGCACGAGGCCGTTCGAGCGCAGCGCATTCGAGAGCGCGTCGGAGGCGGGCGAGGCGCTGGCGGCCGATGCGCCCGGCGCGCTCGCGGCGCTTGCCGCGCTA
>NZ_JAAGPR010000073.1 GCF_017104965.1 Paraburkholderia sp. Ac-20340 | reverse complement strand
GATCATGAAAAAAAAAAAAAAAAAAAAAAAAAATAAAAACAAAATGGAAGTAGATAGAAGAGAGATGTGGAAAAAGAGTAATGAAAAGGGTAGAAGAGAAAATCATAAGAGGAGTAGAACGAGTGAAAGCGTAGATTACAGAGTGTATGCAGTGTAATAGGAAATGGCAGGTTGAGATCTGAGCTGAGAGTGATGTGATTACAGCATGATATGTGTGAGTGGGACTGTATGATAGAGCAA
>NZ_JAAGPR010000072.1 GCF_017104965.1 Paraburkholderia sp. Ac-20340 | reverse complement strand
TTGAGCACCAGGACGGCGGTTATGAACGCTTCGACTACCCCGGGCGGTACAAGCGCGATGAGGCTGGGCGGCCATTTACGGAGACGCGCCTGCTCGCGCTACGTAACGAAGCCCAACTGGCCGCGATTGAGGGCGACGATGCCCGCCTGCAACCAGGCCTCGCGTTCGATCTGGAAGGCCACGTCCGCGAGGACTGGAACACCGGCTGGCGGGTGGTGAGCATGGTGCACACCGGCACGCAGGCCGTGAGCCAGGCGGAAGAATCCGCGGAAGCTGACACCGGCACGCAGTACAGCTATACGGCAAAGATCATTCCTAATCACATCGAGTGGAAGCCCGAACTCCTGCCCAAGCCCCGTATCGACGGTCCGTTGATCGCGACCGTTACCGGTCCCGAAGGCGAAGAAATCTACTGCGACGAATATGGTCGCGTCAAAGTGCAATTCCCCTGGGATCGCTACGGCAACAACGACGCGAACAGCTCCTGCTGGATACGCGTGGCGCAGAACTGGGCCGGTGCAACGTGGGGACACATGGCGATACCGCGCATCGGACAGGAAGTCATCGTGGCCTTCCTCGATGGTGACTGCGATCAACCGATCATTATCGGCAGGACGTACCACGCGACCAACCTGCCGCCCTATGAGCTGCCGCGTCACAAGACGCGCATGACGATCAAGAGCCAGACGCACAAGGGGGAAGGTTACAACGAACTGCGCTTCGAGGACGAAAAGGATCAGGAAGAAATCTACGTCCATGCGCAGAAAGATCAAAACATTCACGTTAATCACGATGAGACGACATTCGTCGGCAATGATCGCAAGGAAAATGTCGAGCATGACGAAACAATCGACATCGGTCATGACCGAACGGAAAGCGTGGGCAATGACGAACAGGTGCGCATCGGGCACAACCGGACCCACACCGTTGGCCAGGACGCGCTTCTTTCCATCGAGCGCAATCACACGATCCATGTAGGCAAGGATCGCGTCGAGCAGGTGGGGAATCATCGCAAGGACCAGACCACGGCCAATCACATCATCGATGTGGGTGGACATGTCGAGGCAAGCGTGCAAGGGCATCACAAGCTCACAGCGGGTCAGTCCATCGAGCGCCAGACGCAGCATTACGAGTTGAAGGCCAGCCAGGAGATCGTGATTCGCGGACCCGGTGGCACGCTCACCATCGATGCCGGTGGCATCACCATCGAAGGTATGGCAATCAGTCTCAAGGGACCAATGACCCAATCTGGCGGAGCGGGCAACGCGCTAAGTATCAGCGGAGTTGCTAAACAGGGGCGTCCATTCAATACGCTCTGCGCGATGCGTGCTGACGGCACATGTCCGCTCAGTGATTGTCCCTGCGGTCGAAGCAAGGGACATGCATGAATATGATCGCCAGCACGCCCACCATTTTGCGCGGCGAAGTCGAGACTGCGCATCGGCTGCTATGGATTTTCGATGGTGGTCTGGATCGCGATCTTGAATCTATCGTGCGTAAGGTAGATCACCGGGCTTGGATCGAATGGATTTACAGCGGTACGGAGTACGCGCGCGAGTTTAAAGATGGGCCGATGTTGGTCGAGTCGAATGCCGATTCGGCGCTGCTGGACGCCTATATATCGTCCTGGGCAGCCCAGCATTGGGGCGGTCTGCTGTTGTCGGCACAACCTTTCGATGCGGTATTGCAACACTTGCGTGCGTTAAGGCACGCGCAGTTGCCAGATGGAACCACTTCTTTGCTGAGACTCCACGAACCGCGTGCGATGCGCGGCTTCGCTGTGGGAAGTGACTCCTACACGACGGCGATGCTCATGGGGCCAATCGATCGATGGTATTGGTGCGAATGGAATGAAGGGCGAGGCGACTGGTATCGCCTTGATCATCCCTCGCCTGGGCATGGGCAGATAGCAAGAGATAGCTTGAACGTATCCGACCAGCTCCTGGGAGCGCTTGACGACCAGGGTATCGACTATCGCAATCTTGGATTTGTTCGCCGCCTGAGAGCTGCGGGAATTTCCGGCCTGGAAAACGCGAGCGACGAGCTCCTGGCTGAAGCCGTTCGAAAGCATGCCGCCGATGCGCAAACGCGCGGCTTTTCCTGCGACGAAGACATATACGGATTTCTTGACGTCTATTTCCGCTATCACAGGCAGCTATTTGCACCCGGGAGCGCGCTGGCGATCATTCTGGACGACCGCGCAGTTCCTGCCTGGCGTCGCCTGCAGCAGGCGAATGCTTTAATGGAAGAAGGTCACGCATGACGATCATCACTAAAACCGCTCAGGAGTTGGCAGCCAGCACGCCTGCCAGTTCGGCAAAGGGCGCGCACAATTGCACGAAAGTCGTGCCGTTTTTCCCTCTTCGCTATGCCGTGCAGCCTTTCAATGGCAGCGGCTTTGCCTATGAGCACGCAAACCTGACGCATGATTTTCCGGTACTGAAAAACATGCGTTATGTGTTGCGAGGCCTGCGAGACGATGACGGCTATCTGTACATTTACGATCCAGACAATCGCGAACAGATCATCTGCTTTGTCTATCGCAGCCCGGATGATGGCACGAATGGTGGCCTGCAACGCCCGGCACAATTCCAGCGTCTTGCCCTGGACCGGCAATTCAAGCCCATTGAACTGGCCGGCAAGCCGCTGGGCTTCCCGTATATTCCTGCCTACGATCATGATCCGGCTCAGGTAGTCATCTGGTTCGCGGATACGATGCAAACGCCCGATAAACTCAAGGCGTTCAAGAACGATACCAATGGGATTCGAACTCAACTGGGCACGGCTCTTAATCTCAGCCCCTGGATTGCCGCTTTCCGGAAATGCGCTAATCCAGATAAAGCGCCGCCGGTTCAACACACGATTCGGTTGGAGGATATCGCCAGTCAGCATGCGGTTGGCGTGGACGGCAAGAGCGTTCCGTGGTCGGAATATCAGCAAGGCGCTCAGCTCCCTACAACTGCAGAAATGAGCATGGCACAAGGCCCGGGCGGCGCACGTCTGGCGGTGGTGCTATACGACGCAGTCGGCATCATGAGCGAATTGAATCAAGGCATTGGCCGGGTGCTCAGTGGCTGGGGCGACTACAACGCTAAATCTCAGCGCGGGTTGTGGGCCTCAGCCGCTGTCGATGCGGTGCTGGAACAGGCGGCCTCCAAGGCTTACAACAATCTGTTCGACAACGACCCGGTAGGTAGTGCCGTCAAAGGCACGGGAGCGACGGGCGGCGCTGTGCTTGAGGTGCATGGCAGAGCCCTGGCGGCGGCGAATGCCGCCAGGGCACGGCGTTGTGCATTTCTCGATGGAAGCGACCAGACACGTCAAGCATTCCTGAAGAGCGATAAAAACACACGCAAGAAATGGCAGGACGAACTCGACAAGGCTACCGCGATGCTCTGGTCGTGGTGGAATTACACCGGCAAGGGGTCATGGGCTCCTTCGCTCGCTCACTACGACACGAAGGAAGCGTTCAACTTTCGCGCAATGCGCGGAGCGGTTTCCCGCTGCATTCTGGGTCTGGCGTGCCACGAGGAGGGCGCTCGGGCGCTGGCGGACCAGTTGCTGCCTGAAGGGCCGACTGGCGTGCTCTATTACGCCATGCAGGGGTATCCTGGTCAGACCGAATATATCGACAGTACGCGCAAGGCAGTCTCGGTAGTGGGCG
>NZ_JAAGPR010000071.1 GCF_017104965.1 Paraburkholderia sp. Ac-20340 | reverse complement strand
GGAATCGCCGCGAGCAGCGCTTCCGTGTACGGATGATGCGCACGCGCAAAGATATCCGGCACGCGGTTGGTTTCGATGATCTCGCCCGCGTACATCACCGCCACGCGCTGCGCGACCTCGGAGACCACGGCCAGATCGTGCGAGATCAGCACCAGCGCCATGCCGCGCTCTTTCTGCAGACGCACGAGCAGTTCCATGATCTGCGCCTGGATCGTCACGTCGAGCGCCGTGGTGGGTTCGTCGGCGATCAGCAGTTTGGGGTTGCAGGCCACCGCCATCGCGATCATCACGCGCTGGTTCATGCCGCCCGACATCTGGTGCGGATAGTTGTCGATGCGGTTTTTCGCGTCGGGAATGCCGACCTGGTCGAGCAGTTCCAGCGCGCGCTTATGCAACGCCGCGCCGCGCAGCCCTTCGTGCAGCTTCAGCACTTCCTTGATCTGGTAGCCGACCGTATAACTCGGGTTCAGGCTCGTGAGCGCGTCCTGGAACACCATGGCGATGTCCTTGCCGACGATGCGGCGGCGCTCCTTGCCCGTGGCGTTGAGCAGATCGCGGCCATCGAAGGTGACCGCGTCGGCGGTGACCTTGCCGGGCGCGTCGATCAGGCCCATCAGCGCCATCATCGTCACGCTCTTGCCCGAGCCCGATTCGCCGACGATGCCCAGCACTTCGCCCGGCGCGACAGAGAGATTCACGCGGTCCACGGCGGCCAGGCCGTTGAAGTTCACCGACAGATTGCGGATGGAGAGAAGTTCTTGAGTCATGTTCAGGCCATCCGCTTCAGCTTGGGATCGAGTGCGTCGCGCAGCCCGTCGCCGAGCAGGTTGATCGCGAGCACCGAAATCAGGATCGACAGGCCCGGCATCGTGACGATCCACCAGGCGCTGTCGATATAGTCGCGCGCCGAGGCGAGCATCGCGCCCCACTCGGCCGCCGGCGGTTGCACGCCCAGCCCCAGGAAGCCGAGCGCGGCCGCATCGAGAATCGCCGAGCTGAAACCCAGCGTCGCCTGCACGATCAGCGGCGCCGTGCAGTTGGGCAGCACCTGCGAGAACATCAGCCGCAGCGTGCCCGCCCCGGCCACACGCGAGGCCGTCACGTATTCCTTGTGCAGTTCGCCCAGCGCCGAGCCGCGCGTCAGACGCACATAACCCGGCAGCGCCACGATCGCGATCGCGAACATCGTATTCGTCAGACCCGGGCCGATGATCGCCACCACGGCGACAGCCAGCAGCAGCGAGGGCAGCGCGAGCAGCACGTCCATCAGACGCATGATCGGCGTATCGGCCCATTTCTCGAAGAACGCGGCGACGAGCCCGAGCACGACGCCCGGAATCAGCGCGAGCACCACCGAGACGCAGCCGATCCACAGCGACAGGCGCGCGCCAAACATCAGACGCGAGAGGATGTCGCGGCCCGCTTCGTCGGTGCCGAGGATGAACTTCCAGTTGCCGCCGTCGAGCCACGCGGGCGGAATTTTCACGTAATCGCGGTACTGCTCGATGGGGCTGTGCGGCGCGAGCACCGGCGCGAAGACCGCGACGATCACCAGCAGCAGCACGATCAGGCCGGCGCCCACGGCGCCGCGGTTGCGCGAGAAGTTCGCCCAGAATTCGCGCAGCACGAGCGCGCGTCCCGAAGGCGGCGTGACCGCGCGGGGCGCGGTGTTCTGAATATCAGCCATCACGCCTCCTTGTTGTGAATGATGTGGGGGGTTTGCATCGTCATGGCGTGATTACCTCGTATGTCGAATGCGCGGATTGAGCACGCCGTACAGCAGATCGACGAACAGGTTCACGAGGATCACGAGCGTCGCGATCATCAGAATGCCGCCCTGCACCACCGGATAATCGCGCCGGCTGATCGCGTCGATCAGCCATTTGCCGATGCCGGGCCACGAGAACAGCGTCTCGGTGAGCACCGCGCCAGCCAGCAGGGTGCCGACCTGCAGGCCGATCACGGTCACCACCGGAATCAGCGCATTGCGCAGCGCATGCACGACGATCACGCGCACCGGCGAGAGACCCTTGGCGCGCGCCGTGCGGATGTAGTCCTCGCGCAGCACTTCGAGCATCGACGAGCGCGTCATGCGCGCGATCACCGCGAGCGGAATCGTGCCGAGCACGATCGCGGGCAGGATCAGATGACTCAACGCGGAGCGGAAGGAACCCTCATCGGTGCCAGGCAGCAGCGAATCGATCAGCATGAAGCCCGTCACGTGCGGAATGTCGAATTCCACCGCGATGCGCCCGGAAACCGGCGTCCAGCCCAGTTTCGACGAGAACACCATGATGAGGATCAGCCCCCACCAGAAGATCGGCATGGAATAGCCGGTGAGCGCCGTGCCCATCACGCCGTGATCGACCACGGTGCCGCGGCGCAGCGCCGCGAACACGCCCGCGGGCAGGCCGACCGCGAGCGCGAAGATCAGCGCGCAGATCGACAGTTCGACGGTGGCCGGAAAGCGCGCGAGAAACTCGCCCATCACGCTCGTGTTGGTGATGATCGAGGTGCCCAGATTGCCCTGCAGCGCGTGGCCGACGTAGTGCAGATACTGCATCGGCAGCGGCTCGTCGAGCCCGAGGCGATGCATCGCGTCGGCGTGCATTTGCGGATCGACGCCGCGCTCGCCCATCATCACTTCGATGGGGTCGCCCGGAATCAGGTGAATGAGTGCGAACGCCAGGATCGTGATGCCGATGAAAGTCGGAATCACCATGCCGATGCGGCGCAGTACGAAGCGGAACATGTCGTGTTCCCCCCTAAAACTTCAATGAGCCTGAATTGAAACGCAACCGGCGACAGGGGCTCGTGACCCCGGTCGCCGGACCATTTTCCGCCTGTTTGGCCCGGTATGCGGGCGAAGCGGAAAGTCTTACCCGATGATCGTTACTGCATGCTCACGCCGTCAAAACGCGCGTAGCCCAGCGGCTCGATGCGCATATCGACGACCTTCTTGCTGACCGGCTGATAGACCGTCGAGTGCGCGATCGGCGAGAACGGCATCTGCTGCGCGAAGATCTGCTGCGCCTGCGTGTAGAGCTTGGTGCGCTGCGCCTGGTCCGAAGTCTGACGCGCCTTCTGGATCAGGTCGTCGAAGGGCTTGTAGCACCACTTGCCGAAGTTGTTGCCGTTGACCGCGTCGCAGCCGAGCAGCGTGCCGAGCCAGTTGTCCGGGTCGCCATTGTCGCCGGTCCAGCCGATCAGCATCGTGTCGTCCTCGCCCGCGTGCGCGCGCTTGATGTACTCGCCCCACTCGTACGTGACGATCTTCGCCTTCACGCCGATCTTGGCCCAGTCGGCCTGGATCATTTCGGCCATCAGACGCGCGTTCGGGTTGTAGGCGCGCTGCACCGGCATCGCCCAGAGCGTGATCTCGAAGCCGTTCGGGAAACCGGCCCTGGCGAGCAGCGCCTTGGCCTTGGCCGTGTCATACGGCTGGGCCGTGAGGTTCTTGTCGTAGGACCATTGCGTGGGCGGCATCGGGTTGGTCGCGGCCTGGCCTGCGCCCTGGTACACCGACTCGATGATCGCCTTCTTGTTGATCGCCATGTCGAGCGCCTGGCGCACTTCGAGCTTGTCCATCGGCTTGCGCGTGACGGTGTACGACAGGTAGCCCAGGTTGAAGCCCGGCTGCGACGGCATCGCGAGGTTGGCATCGGCCTTCAGCGGCGCGATGTCGGCCGGACGCGGATAGCTCATCACCTGGCATTCGTCGCGCTTGAGCTTCTGCACGCGCACGCTGGCGTCCGGCGTGATCGAGAAGATCAGCTTCGAGAGCTTGACCGCGCCCGGCTTCCAGTAATCCGGGTTGCCGTCGAAGCGGATCGTCGCGTCCTTGGTGTAGCTCTTGAAGATGAACGGGCCGGTGCCGACCGGGTTCTGGTTGATGTCGGCGGCCTTGCCGGCCTTCATCAGCTGATCGGCGTATTCGGCCGAGAGGATCGAGGCGAATTCCATCGCCATGTTCTGGATGAACGGCGCGTTCGGCTCGTTCAGCGTGAACTTGACGGTGTAGGGATCGACTTTTTCGACCTTGGCGATCAGCTTGTCGAGGCCCATGTCGGTGAAGTACGGGAACGACACCGGGTAAGCCTTGCGGAACGGCTGGTTCGGGTCGAGCATGCGCTGGAACGAGAACACGACGTCGTCGGCGTTGAATTCGCGCGAGGGCTTGAAGAACGAGGTGGTCTGGAACTTCACGCCATGGCGCAGGTGGAACGTGTAGGTCTTGCCGTCAGGGGAAACATCCCACGATTGCGCAAGGCCCGGCTCGACCTTGGTGCCGCCGCGCTCGAACTCGACGAGGCGGTTGTAGACGGTGAACGTGTTCGCGGTGAAGTCGGTGCCGGTGGTGTACTGCGCCGGATCGAAACCGGCCGGGCTGCCTTCCGAGCAGTAGACGAGCGTCTTGTTCGGGATGCTGCCGGCGTGCGCGAGCGGCGCGCCTGCAATCGATGCCGCTGCGAGCGCCACGAGCGAGGTCATTCGTGCTGCACGCAACAGGTTGTTTTCTTTCATG